>NZ_JBMDKP010000003.1:0-596228 GCF_057809775.1 Brevundimonas sp. FG128 | reverse complement strand
CCGCCGCCGACGCCCCGGCTGCACCGAAGAAGCGCGGCTAGGCTCCCCTCTCCCATTGGGAGAGGGCTTGAGCGTCCGAGAGCGAAGCGATTGGAAACGCGAAAGGGTGAGGGTCGGACCTCGCCGGTGACGCACGACCCTCACCCTTTCGGCTAACGCATCGCTGCGCTCTGCGAGCCTCAAGCCCTCTCCCAACGGGAGAGGGACGGATGCACAGCTAGCGCCTCTCCCTATACACGACCTCCCCTGCCGGCCCGTTGAAATCCCTCAGCTTTCTCGAAATCGACGGCCTCTACCCTATCACGGTCCGGGACGGCCTTAGACTGGGGGCGCGTCCTGGGATCGGGCGTGGGCGACAGCCGGGGGACGGGATGCACGACGATCAGGCCTATGACGACGGCGAGGGCGGCGGGTTCGATGGGCCGCGAGACCCGCTTTACGATGCGGCCACGCAGCAGGGGCTGGATCAGATCCGCGTCCTGCGCGCGGCGGGTCTGGAACAGGCGTATCGCGACGCGCTTCACCTGGACTGCTCTGCGGAGGCCGAGGTGCGGTTCTGGCGCACGCACGGCCTGCCGATGCATCTGTTGCGGCTGCCGGCGCTCGCCGCCTCCGACGCCGTCGCGCGCGACGCCGACCGGGTCCAGAATCGCGGCTATCGCCGCCTGTCGAAAGAGGCCTGGCAGGCGGCAGGCGAGGCCTATCTGGAGGGCGACACGGCCGAGGCGGTCAGCGCCCGTTACGGCATGGGGGTCAGCACCTTCCGCGCCCGCGCCAGGGAGGAAGGCTGGCGGCGCGAGGACCAGGACGATCCCTCTCCCCTGCCTATGGACGACCCCATCGACCTGCCGTTCGAGACGGCGCGGGGCCTGCCCGACTTTGCGGAGATGGCGGCCCACGCCCTGGTGCGGATGGGCCGGGCGATCCAGGCCGGGCGTGCGATGGAGGCGGCGCGGTGGGTGCGGCTGCACGCCCATCTGACCCGCCTGGCGCGCGAGGCGGAGCCGCCGGCTGCCCCGCCTGCTGCAAAACCCGAGCCCAAACCGAAAGAACCCGACATGGCCGAGCGCGCCACGGCCGTCGCCCGGGAGATCGAGGTCATCGCCCTGGAGGCCGCCGCCCTGACGCCCGGCGACTATGCCGGCCGCGACGCCCTGATGGCCCGAGTGGACGCGCTGGACGACCTGAAACCGCCCCCGATTTCAGACGAATTGCACAGTTCAGACGGTGTTTTTGCAGAGGGAGAGTCTGAAACCGACCCGCCGTGATCGTCTCCTCCCCATCGCCTGCGATGGGGAGGGGGACCGCGCCCGCAGGGCGTGGTGGAGGGGCTCTTGACGCCCCACTGACGTCCGTCTTGCGGACACAGCCCCTCCGTCACGGCGCGAAGACGCGCCGCGCCACCTCCCCGTCGCTTCGCGCCAGGGAGGAGACGAACGGGCTCACACCTCCGACGCGATCTTCCTCAGGGCGTCCTCGAACGTCTGGGCCGGCTGGCCGCCGCTGATCAGATATTTGCCCTCCACCACCACGGCGGGGACCGAGGTGATGCCGCGCGACCGCCACAGATCCTCGGACGCCCGCACGTCTTGGGCGTAGCGGCCCGAGGCCAGCACCTCGCCCGCCTCGGCCCGGTCCAGCCCGGCGGCCTCGGCGGCGGCGGTCAGGACCCCGGCGTCGGTCAGGTTGCGGTTCTCGGTGAAGTGGGCGGTGAACAGCGCCTGTTTCAACGCCTTCTGCTTGTCGGGCGCGGTCTCGTGCGCCCAGTGCAGCAGGCGGTGGGCGTCGAAGGTGTTCCAGATGCGGCTGTCGTCGGTCATCCGCATGTCGAAGCCGACCTCGCCTGAAATCGGAGATTTCAGGCTCTTCCAAGCATCTGCGGCCCGCTCGCGGATCATGGCGCGGTTGGCGGCGGACTGCTCAGGCGACGCGCCGTATTTGCGGCCGATGTGTTCGACGATGTTTTCGCCCTCGGGCGCGATCTGAGGGTTCAGCTCGAACGGCTGAAAGGCGATGTCGGCGGCGATCCCCTCGCCCTCCAGCCGCTCCAGCGCCGTCTCCAGCCCACCCAGGCCCACGACGCACCAGGGGCAGACGACGTCGGAAACGAAGTCGATCTTCAGGGTCTTGGTCGGAACGGCTTGGGTCATGGCGCGGCCTTCTGGAACAGCGTGTGTTGCGAAGGATATGGGAAGGCCCCGCGCGGCGCCAAGGCCTCAGCCGATCTTCAAATCCCTCGGCGGCCGGATCCGGCGCCACCGCGCCTCCACAAAGGCGAAGGCGCCGAAGGCCATCAGCCCCGCCGCCGTCAGCCCCAGGATCCACGACCCGCCCGGCTGGGCCTCCAGCGCGTCCAGCGCCGCCGCCGTCGTCGTCACCTCGCCCGAACGCGCGTGCAGCCCCGCCAGAACCACGAACACCCCCAGCGGCAGATAGGCGAACCCCCGCGCCCCATAGCCCGCCCGCGCCAGGGCCGTCGCCGTCCCGCAGAAAGCCTTGGGACAGGCCAGGGCGTCGTCGAAGTCATCCCGGAAGGCTCTCACGATATTGCCGACGCCGACGCCCAGCACCACCAGCCCCGCCCCGATCAGCAGCGCCTCTCCGAACGGCAGGCCCAGCAGAACGGCCGCCTTCTCCTGGTTCTCGGCGACGCTCTCGGCCTGGGCGGCCGAGGCGCTGGTCGCCTCCCCGAACTCGTCCAGATATTCGAACACCCCCGAGGCCAGCACGCCGTAGAACAGGCCGCTGGCCGCCTGCCCCGCCCGTGTCGCCCAGCCCTTCAGGTCCGTCCCCTCGTGGTCGGCGTCGAACACCGCCTGCAGCACCCGCCAGCCGACGAAGGCCCACAGGCCCAGCCCCAGCAGCACCAGCCAGACCTTGCCGAACGGCTGGGCCGCCAGCCAGCCCGCCGCCCCGCTGGTCCCCACCGCCTCGCCGATCCTGTCCGTCGCCGCCAGCAGGGTCAGCGCCCCCGCCGACAGGTAAACGAAGCCCCGCGCGCCGTATCCGACCCGCGCCGCCCACTCGACCAGCGTCGCCAGCCGGGGCGTGCGCCGCGTCACGGGCGCGTGGCGGCGGATCGTCTCGCCCAGATCGGCGGCGGCGCGGCGAAGGGTCTTGGCGGCGGTCATCACGGCTCCGGCGACGGGAAGCTCCACAACGCCGCTGGCGGCCCAAAGGCTCCCGCAACGGCTCCGCTGTGTCGGCTTCCGACAGACGCGGCCGCAGCCATACCGTTACGGTTGCGCGTTCAGGAGCCGATCGTGCGCATCTACGAGTTTCACTTCTTCGACGGGGCCGACCGCCGCCCCCTGCTCGACTTCTTCGACGGCGCCGACGACGACGCCGCAGTCGCCGCCGCCCGCCTGCGGCTGGCCGACCACGCCTCGTGCCACGGCGTCGAGGTCCACGAAGGCGACCGCCTCGTCGCCCGCATCGAAAGGCCATCGCACGCCTCGGTGTGAGCGCCACCGTACATATCTCGGTAAAATCAAGCTTTTTCCCCAAGAACCGTTCGTCGATACGGCAACGCTGTGTCGGGTTCCGACAGACGAGAGGCGCGGATCGCCTTATGCGCGAACTCATGCGCAGCCTCCCCCCGGGCAACCGGTTGATCCACGGCCTGGAACCCGACGACCGCGACGCCCTTCTGGCGATCGCCACGCCCGTTGAATTCGCGCTGGGTCAGGTCTTCAACGAGCCCGACGACATCGTCGAACACCTCTATTTCATCGACAGCGGCTTCTGTTCCTCCGTGGCGGTGCTCGAGGACGGCCGCACCGTGGAGACGGTGATGATCGGGCGCGAGGGCGTGCTGGGCGTCGTCGCCTCGGTCGTGCCGCACCACGCCCACACCCGCAGCGTGGCCCAGGTCGCAGGCACGGCCCGCCGCGTGGAGGCCGCGCGCTTTCGGGCGCTCTCAGCCCAGCGCCCGGGCGTCCGCGACGCCGTGGGCGACTACATGGCCCGGTTGCAGGGCGAGTTGGAGCAATCAACCGCCTGCAACGCCCTGCACCACGCCGGCCAGCGCTTCGCCAAATGGCTGCTTCGGTGTCATGACCGGGTCGAGGGCGACACCCTGAACCTGACGCAGGAGTATCTGGCCTCCATGCTGGGCTCGCAGCGCAGCACGGTGAACGAGGCCGCCCAGGGTCTGCAGAAGGCCGGCGCCATCGCCTATTCGCGCGGTCGCATCACCGTGCTTGACCGGGTCGCCTTGGAACGGGTCGCCTGCGAATGCTACCAGCGGGGCGGCGTCTAGCGGCGCGCATCCGTCTGGGCGGCGGGCAGTTCCAGCACCGCCTTCAGCCCGCCCATGTCGCTGTCGCCCAGGGTCAGCCGCCCGCCATAGGCCCGCGTCAAATCGTCGACGATCGACAGGCCCAGGCCCGATCCCGGCGCGCTCTCGTCCAGCCGGGCGCCGCGCTTCATGACCGTGTCGCGCTGATCGGCGGGCAGGCCGGGGCCGTCGTCCTCGACCACAACGATCATCTGGCCCAGACCGCTCTCGCCGGCGGAGATGCGGACCCGGCGCTTGCTGAACTTGGCGGCGTTCTCGATCAGATTGCCCAGGATCTCCTGCAGGTCCTGCCGCTCGCCCAGGAAGGCCAGTTCGTCTGGCGCGCGCCAGTCGATCTCCACGTCCTTGGACCGGAACACCTGTTCGATCATGACCGCCAGTTCGTCCAGCACCTCGGGCACCGGCGTCGTCTCGCCCAAGCCGTGGGCGGCGCGGGCGGCGGCGCGGGCGCGACGCAGGTGGTGATCGACCTGGCCCTGCATGACCTTGGTCTGGCGCCGCACCAGTTCGGGCAGGTCGCCGGCGGTCGTTCCCGCCTCGGCCAGCATGACCGACAGCGGCGTCTTCAGCGCGTGGGCCAGATTGCCGACGTGGGTGCGCTGGCGCTCCACCACCTCCTGGTTATGGTCCAGCAGGCGGTTGACCTGTTCGGCGAGGGGCTGGATTTCCTGCGGATAGGACCGGCCGATCCGCGCCGCCTTGCCCATCCGGACGGCGGCGATTTCGTTGCGCAGGTCGAACAGGGGTCGCAGGCCGATCCGCACCTGAATGAAGACCGCCGCCACCAGGCCCAGGCCCAGGATCAGCAAAGCAACCCAGGTGACGCGCGCGAACTGGCGGGTGTCGGCGTCCACCTCGGACCGGTCGATGGCGGCGATGAAGATGACCGGATGTTCGTGTCTGGGGATGGACTTCATGCTGGCGGCGACCCGCAGGGGTTCGCGCGTCGCGGCGTCGTCCTTGGGCCCGACGGTGTTGAAGGTGAGCACATCCCCGAACGCCTCGTCCAGCCGCCCCGGCAGGTCCGCCGGCAGGGCGAGGTCATAGCTCCACAGCGAGGTGGACCGCGCGATGCTGACCAGCCGGCCGTCCGGCCGAACCTCCATGATCTGCCAGTATTTGCCCGACAGCAGGCGCAGCGTCCGCGCGTCCTGGATCTGGGGCACGATCGCGTCCTGGGGCGTACGGCTGGCGGCGACTACGATCTCGTCGATGGTCTCGTTCAGCATATTGCCCAGTCGGCGCAGCGCCGATTCCTGGAAGGCCTGGGTCAGGACCAGGGCGGCGATGGCCAGGGCGATCAGGATCCAGGCCGAGGCCAGCCAGATCAGCCGTCGGGTCAGCGAGCGACCAGGCCGCCCGAACCAGCGACCCCAATCCTGGCGCCTGGAAGCCGACGCCTCGGTCACGCCGCTTCGGATTCGCCCGCCAGAGGCGTCAGCCGATAGCCGAGGCCGCGCACGGTCTCGATCCGGTCCGGCCCGACCTTTTTGCGCACCCGCCCGATGAAGACCTCGATGGTGTTGGAATCCCGGTCGAAGTCCTGATCGTATAGGTGCTCGACCAGTTCGGTGCGGCTGATGACCCGGCCCTGGTGCATCATCATGTAATGGAGCAGCCGGTATTCCAGCGAGGTCAGGCGCAGGGGTTCGCCATTGACGCTGGCCCGCGCCGCGCGCGGATCCAGCCGCAGGCCGCCGCAAGCCAACGTCGCAGAAGCGATGCCGGCCGAGCGGCGCAGCAGGGCGCGCAGCCGCGCCAACAGTTCCTCGGTATGGAAGGGTTTGGTCAGATAGTCGTCGGCGCCGGCGTCGAAGCCCGCCACCTTGTCCGACCACGAGCCGCGCGCCGTCAGGATGAGGACAGGCGTCGTCTTGCCCTCGCGCCGCCAGCGCTCCAGCACCGACACGCCGTCGATCTTGGGCAGGCCCAAATCCAGGACGATGACGTCATAGGGTTCGTTCTCGCCCAGATAATGAGCTTCCTCACCATCCGGGGCGTGGTCCACGGCATAGCCCGCGTCGCCCAGCGCCGCCTTCAGCTGACGCGACAGGTCCGCGTCGTCCTCGACCAGAAGCACGCGCATCAGTTGGGCCTGCGACGCTGGTTGTCGTTGTTGTCAGGGCGCGCTTGGCCCGTGCGGCCGTCGACCACGACCTCGCGCACGCGACCGTCCCGCTCGACCAGAACGGAATAGTTGCCGTCGCGACGCGGCTGGGTGTCGATCGGGCGACCCCGACCGGCCTCGCCGCCGCGACGACGCGCTTCGTCGGGACTGACGCGGGGAGCCGGTCGGTCCTGCGACTGCTGGCGTTGATCGCGCGACTGGGCGACCGCCTGCGTCGATACGACGGGCGCGAAGGCCAGGGCCAATGCCAGGGCCGGGGGGGCGAAGATGAGGCTGGCGGGTTTGCGGGACATGGCGACCGATCTAGTCCCATCCATCTGAACAGGCGCTGAATAGGTCGTATAGTTTAAAGCGGCCTATGCGCCAAACCGGCGAACGGCGATCCTGTCGTCTTTCTCATTAAGATGAACCGAACCTGATCGCGACTGTTCAGAAACGGCTCAGCCGCCGGATGGTCCTCTGTCCTCATCGCTGGTCACCCCGACCGGCGCAGAGATTTCGAGGAGATCGTCATGCGCAAGTTCATCGTTCCCGCCATCGTCCTGGCCGCCGCCTCGGTCGCCGCTCCCTCCTTCGCCCAATCCTACCACCGTCCGCCCGCAGTCCAGCCCGCCGGCTATGGTTCGTGGCAGTCGATCAACGCCCGCCAGGCCAATCTGGACCGCCGCATCGATCAGGGCGTCCGCAACGGTCAGATCAGCCGCCGTGAAGCCACCCGCCTCCGCGGCGAATTCAGCAGCCTGCTGCGACTGGAGGCCAACTATCGTCGTGGCGGCTTGACGGCCTGGGAGCGGACCGACCTGGATCGTCGCTTCGACCGCCTGTCGGCCCAGATCCGCAACGAGCGCCGCGACCGCGACAACCGTCGCGGCTGACGAAAAGCCTCGGCTGGGCTGCCCCGCCCCGCCGAGGCGCTCTTGCAAGCCCGTTGAAACATGCGCGAAGCCCCTCGGACAAATCCGACGGGCGTGAAAGTCATGACGTTTTCAGAGAAGGAAATGGTGGACGCGACAGGGATTGAACCTGTGACCCCCTCGATGTCAACGAGGTGCTCTCCCGCTGAGCTACGCATCCGCCGTAGGGCTCCGAAAAACGTCTTCGGAGCGGGAAGAGCGGTCGTATAGCGGCGAGGCTGGCCTGCATCAAGCCGATTTCACGGCGAGAACAAGATTTCTCGCCAAACGCCGCTCAGCCCTTGATCAGGCCGCGACCATCCGTTCGACCTCGTTGACCAGGTCGCGCAGGTGCACGGGTTTGGACAGGACCTTGGCGTCCGGCGTGGCCTGGGCGGCGGTCAGGGCCACGGCGGCGAAGCCGGTGATGAACATGATGCGCAGGCCCGGCTGGCGGGCGGCGGCGACGCGGGCCACTTCGATCCCGTCGGCGCCCGGCATGACGATGTCGGTCAGCAGCAGGTCGTAGGGGCCGTGTTCCAGGGCGTCGATGGCGTCGTCGCCGTTCTCACAGTCGATGACCTGATGACCCGCCCGCTCCAGCGCCCGGGTCAAAAACCCGCGCAACGAACCGTCGTCTTCGGCCAGGAGGATACGCGCCATTCGAAAAACATCCTTGAGACAGACGAGCAGCCTAGGCGCACATCCGTAAACCACCCATGAAATTCACCGGACGGCCGACTTCCTTCCACAGCGAAACCCGCTATGCGAAGGCATGACCGACGGCGGCGACAGCTTTTCGATCACGGCGCCGTCGCCGGATGCGCCCGCGACGGCGCTGGTCTTCGCCTCGCCCCATTCGGGCGACCGCTATCCCCAGGACATGGGCGCCGCGCCCGGCCTGACCGAGGCCAGCCTGAGAAGCGCCGAGGACGCCCTCGTGGGACAGTTGGTCGCGGAAGGTCCGCGTGTTGGCGCGCCGTTGATTGAAGGGCGGATCGGCCGGGCCTATGTCGATCTGAACCGCGACCCCGACGAACTGGATCCGGCCTTGGTCGATGGGCTGGAGGGGCCAGTGGGCGCCAAGACGGCCGCCGGTTACGGCGTGGTGCCGCGGTTGGCGGGGGACGGCGCGGCGCTGTACGACCGTCGCCTGACGCTGGCGGAGGCGCATAGGCGGATCGAGACGGCGCATCGGCCCTATCACCAGGCTCTGGCCGGCCTGATGGAGACGACGCGGGCGCGCCACGGTCGGGCCGTGCTGATCGACTGGCATTCCATGCCGACGCGGGCGGTGGGGGCCGAGGTGGTGCTGGGCGACCGTTACGGCTCGGCCTGCAGCGCGCGGCTCAGCCGGCGGCTGCGCGAGCTTTTCGAGGGGCTGGGGTGGCGGGTGGCGCAGAACCATCCCTACGCCGGGGGCTGGTCCACCCAATGCTGGGGTCGGCCAGATGAGGGCTATGAGGCGATCCAGATCGAGATCAGCCGGCGGCTGTATCTGGATGAGGCGACGCAAAAGCCCGGCGCGACCTACGCCGCGACGCAGAAGGCCCTCTCGCGGGTGATCGCCGCCCTGTGCGCCGAGCCCTGGACCGCGCCCTGACTGATCGCTGATCAGATCAAAAAAAAGCCGCACCCGAGGGTGCGGCATTAAAAGTCTATAGGGAGGAAACGCCCAGGAAGGGCAAGACGCCCGGAGGCGTCGAAGGTCAATCTAGGTTGCGATGCACAATGGGTCAAGCCCGTTATGAGTCTTTCCGGTCACGCCGTGTTACGCAAATGCGGCGTTGTTAGCGATAACATGGCCGTTGGCGGGCAGAAGTTCGTCGCCGCCCATCTCGCAAGTGCGAAATAGCCCTATTCCCCGAGAATTCGACGCGCGGCGCGGATGGCGCGCGCGGCCGGCGACGCCTCCTGGCGATAGATCAGCAGGCCGAACGAGGACGCCACCCCCAGCGCCAGCCACAGCGGTCCGAATAGCCAGGCCGCCGCCGCCAGGGCGAAATAATAGCCTCGCACCCCCTGGCTGAACGCGCTGAGCGCGGGATTCAGCAACTGGCCCGCCGCCTCGCTGAAGGCCTTGCGGTCGGTGTTGGAATGCAGTTCGGGCGCCGCGCCGATCAGGGCCAGGGTGTAGTTCATCTGGCGCAGCGCCCAGATGAAGTCGAGAAAGCCACGCGCCAGACAGATCAGCACCAGGGCCAGCTTGGCCTCCAGGATCTTCATCGGCACATTCTCGGCCCCGACGGCGGCGAACCCCTGAAGCGCGCTCTCGCCGCCGAACAATATGCCCCCCACCGCCGCGATCAGCAGCAGGTTGGTCGAGGCGAAGAAGGAGGCCGAGTTGATCGAATGGCCCATCAGCTGGCTGTCGATCAGCTTCATCTCGCGGTGGGTCATGGACTGCATCCACACCGCGCGGACATGCTCCATGTCGTTGTTCAGCGAACCGCCCCGCCGGCTGATGAAGGCCAGTATGGGGCTGTACCCCAGCCAGCAGATGAAAAAGAGCGCCAGGGCGGCCCAGTCGATCAGCGTCATGTCCAAGGTGTCCGCGATGATGCGGCCGGACGCAAGCCTGTCCGCCGCATGTCGCGCTTGCCGTTGCGGGCTGGTAGGCTTATCACGCCTCGCCTTTTCGAATTTCGCAGTCGCAGCAAAGATCCGCCATGAACCTTGACGCCATTCCGGTCGGCCCCAACGCTCCCTGGGACATCAACGTCATCATCGAGATCCCGCAGGGCGGCCTGCCGGTGAAATACGAGATGGACAAGGCGTCCGGCGCCCTGTTCGTCGACCGCTTCCTGCACACCGCCATGTACTATCCGGGCAACTACGGCTTCATCCCGCATACCCTGTCGGACGACGGCGACCCCTGCGACGTGATCGTGCTGAACCCGACGCCGGTCGTTCCGGGCTGCGTCATCCGCTCGCGCCCCATCGGCGTGCTGAAGATGACGGACGAGGCCGGCGGCGACGAGAAGATCCTGGCCGTGCCGGTCGACAAGCTGAACCCCTACTACACCGAGATCGCCAGCTATCGTCAGCTGCCGGCCATCCTGATCGAGCAGATCGAGCACTTCTTCACCCGCTACAAGGACCTGGAAAAGGGCAAGTCGGTCACGGTCCAGGGCTGGGGCGACGCCGGCGAAGCCGCCGACCTGATCGCGGCAGGCATGAAGGCCCACCAGGACAAGCTGGCCAAGACCAAGACCGCCAACGCCGCCTGATCTGGCGACATCGGCTGACGCATCAAAGGCGCCCTCATGCTGGAGGGCGCCTTTTTGCTGGTCGGGAGACGGCCCAATCTCACGTCTCCTCCCTGCGAAGCGGGGAGGTGCCGCGGCGCGTCTTCGCGCTGTGACGGAGGGGCTCTCAACGCATCACAGGCGCCTGTGGGACTTCAACAGCCCCTCCACCGCTGCGCGGTCCCCCTCCCCGCTTCGCAGGGAGGAGACGTGAGGTCGAAGCCCGACCCAGATTGCGCAACGCGACGCCCTGCCCTCTCCCGCTCCGCTTCACGACCACCTATCTGCACCACATGACCGAACTGACCCCCCGCGAGATCGTCTCCGAACTGGATCGCTATATCGTCGGCCAGGACGACGCCAAGCGCGCCGTGGCCGTGGCCCTTCGCAATCGCTGGCGTCGCAAGCGCGTGCCCGAGGATCTGCGCGACGAGGTGACGCCCAAGAACATCCTGATGATCGGCCCGACCGGCGTCGGCAAGACCGAGATCGCCCGGCGTCTGGCGCGGCTGGCGGGGTCGCCCTTCCTGAAGGTCGAGGCGACCAAGTTCACCGAGGTCGGCTATGTCGGCCGCGACGTGGACCAGATCGTGCGTGACCTGGTCGAGAGCGCCCTGGTCATGGTGCGCGATCGGCGGCGCGGCGAGGTACGGGCGCGCGCCGAGGCCGCCGCCGAGGACCGGATCCTGGACGCCCTGGTCGGACCGGGGGCGGGCCCGGCGACGCGCGACAGCTTCAGGAAGAAGCTGCGGGCCGGAGAGCTGGACGACAAGGAGATCGAGATCACCCTGGCCGACACCGCCTCGCCCATCCAGGGCCTGGACATTCCCGGCGCCGGCAACGTCGGCCTGCTGAACCTGTCGGATATGCTGGGCAAGATGGGCGGCGGACGCACCAAAACGGTCAAGCTGACCGTGCGCGACGCGACCACGCCCCTGATCGCCGAGGAGGGCGACAAGCTGCTGGACCAGGACAGCCTGACGAGCGAGGCCCTGCTGCTGGCAGAGAACGAGGGCATCGTCTTCCTGGACGAGATCGACAAGGTGGCGGCGCAGAAGGATCGCGGCGGCGCCGACATCAGCCGCGAGGGCGTTCAGCGCGACCTGCTGCCGCTGATCGAGGGGACCACCGTCTCCACCAAATACGGGCCGGTGAAGACCGACCATGTGCTGTTCATCGCCTCGGGCGCCTTCCACGTCGCCAAGCCGTCGGACCTGCTGCCCGAGCTGCAGGGCCGGCTGCCGATCCGGGTCGAGCTGAAGGCCCTGACGCGCGACGACTTCAAACGCATCCTGACCGAGCCCGAGGCCAATCTGATCCGTCAGAACCAGGCCCTGCTGGCGACCGAGGACGTGACCCTGACCTTCACTGACGACGCGGTCGAGGCCATGGCCGATGCGGCGGTGGCGGCCAACAGCGCCATCGAGAACATCGGCGCGCGCCGGCTTCAGACCGTGATGGAGCGGGTGCTGGAGGAGACCAGCTTCAAGGCCTCGGACCTGTCGGGCCAGACCGTGGCCTTCGACGGCGATGCGGTGCGCGAGAAGATGGACGCCCTGACCAAGGACGTCGATCTGAGCCGCTTCATTCTTTGACGGACTGGCCGTCGCGGTGGACGCGGCGACGCAGCAGCCGGTCAGCGACGGCCTCCGCCTGACGCTGGGTGAAGGCCAGGGCGGCGGGGTTGCCGCGCCGGGCGCCGACGCTGTCGGCCACCATGGCGCCCCGCTCGCCGATCGGCTGGGGCTTGCCGGTGGTGGTGTCGATGGCGGTCTGGTGCTCGATCTCGGCGTTCAGCGCCGCGCCCATCAGGATCAGCTGCACCGACAGCCAGGTCCACAGCAGAAAGCCCATGGTCGCCGCCAGCGGGCCGTAGCTGTCGGTTCGCACGAAGGTGTTCAGATACCAGCTGAAGGCCAGCGAAAGACTGACGCTGAGGGTGGCCGAGAACAGGGCGCCGGGCGTCAGCCAGCGCCAGCGCGCGTTCTGGCGGCACGGGCCGTAGCGATAGATGCCCATCAGGGCCAGCACATAGCCGGCGAACAGCAGCGGCCAACGCAAGGGGGCGAACAGGCCCCACTCCTCCTCCAGCCCGAACAGCCGCACCACCACCGGAACGCCGACGACCAGGCCCGAGGTCACGATCACCGCCAGTATGGCCCCCACGGTGAAGGCCAGGCACATCAGGTTGTAGCGGACGATGTTGCGCTTCTCGACCTCATGGTAGGCGACGTTCAGGCCGTAGAACAGCATCTTCACCGCTCCGCTGGCGGTCCACAGCGACAGGGCCAGGGTCCAGATCAGGGTGAAGGTCAGCTGGGTGCTGGAGTTCTCGGCCAGGCGGCGCATCTGCTCGCCCAGGAACTCGGCGATGCTGCCGGGCATCAGGGCGTAGAGGAACTGCAGCCGGCCCCAGGCGTCGGCCGGGTCGGCGAACAGGCCATAGAGGGTCACGAACGAGCCCAGCAGGGGGAACAGCGACAGCAGGGTGAAGAAGGTCACGCCCCCGGCGACGAAGCCCACCCGGTTGCCGAAATAGGAGGCGCCGGCGCGCCAGACGATGTCGGTCCAGCCCCGGCGCGGGATGTGATGCGGGCGCTCGGCCAGGCGGCCGCGGCCCGGCTCCTTGGCTTCGTAGTCGGCGGGCGTCGGCGGGGCGGGCGGCAGGATTTCGGGGCGGGGCGGCCGCAGCTCGACCCCGACCTTGTGGCCCTGGGTGTAGAGGACGTGCGCGGCCCCGGCGCCGGCCATCAGCCCCCCGGCCGCTGCGGCCACATAGCGCCAGATCCCGCCGCCTGCGCCACTCCTGACACGCGCCGACGACGGGCGCAGGGACGACAGGCTGCGGGCGAGGGGACGCCGGGGGGACTTGCGGTCGGACATGGTCAGGCGAACGGTATAGCTGTCAGCCCGTTCCGCAAATGCTTGAAATCGGCGCCCGCGCGGGCCAATCAACGCTCATGACCGACCCGATCTCTCCTAAGCCCGTCGATGATGCGCCCACCCTGCTGACCGCGTGGAAGGCCGCCCAGGCCAGGCTGAAGACCGGCCGCATCGACAGCCCCGCCATCGACGCCCGCCTGCTGCTGGAGGCCGCCGCCGGCGCCAGCCGCATGGACATCCTGACAGACCCCTACCGCGTCATCACCGACGACCAGCTGGGCGCCTATGAGGCCATGGTCGAGCGCCGCCTGAGGCGCGAGCCGGTGTCGCGCATCATCGGCAAGAAGGGGTTCTGGAAGATCATGCTGAACGTCACCCCCGACGTCCTCAGCCCCCGGCCCGACACCGAGACCCTGATGGACGTGTCCATGCTGGCCTTCGCCCGCAACGAGGCCTTCGAGGCCATCGACCTGGGGACCGGCTCGGGCGCGATCCTGCTGGCGCTGCTGGCCGAGCGGCCGGCGGCCAAGGGCGTCGGCACCGACATCTCGTCGGAGGCCTTGGCCGTGGCCAAGGAGAATGCGGCCAACCTGGACCTGAACGACCGCGCCGTGTTCCTGCGCACCGAATGGGCGGCGGGCTTCGGCGACGCCAGCTTCGACCTGGTCCTGTCCAACCCGCCCTATATCCCCACCGACCATATCGCGACCCTGGACCCCGAGGTCCGCGACCACGACCCGCACCTGGCCCTGGACGGCGGCCCCGACGGCCTGCAGGCCTATCGCGACCTGGCGCCCGAGGTGAAACGCATCCTGAAGCCGGGCGGCGTCTTCGCCGTCGAGATCGGCTGGGACCAAGGGCCCCAGGTCAAGGAACTGTTCGAGGCCGCCGGCTTCACCGACGTCAAGATCATCAAGGACCTGGGCGAACGCGACCGCGTCATCACCAACGGCCCGGACCCGAGGACCAACCCGATCCCCAAGGACTGATTTTCGAACGGTAACGCTTTGATTTTAAAGCGGGGCCTTAGGAACCGCGCCCGCACAGCCGGATTGATCCCACTCAGATTGGGAGATCCGACATGAAGGCGTTGTGCTGGCACGGCAAGGGCGACATCCGCTGCGAGGAGGTGCCCGATCCCACCATCGAGGACGGCCGCGACGCCGTCATCCGCGTGACCAGCTGCGCCATCTGCGGCTCGGACCTGCACCTGTACGGCGGCTACGTGCCCGGCATGAAGCACGGCGACGTCATGGGCCACGAGACGATGGGCGAGGTCGTCGCCGTCGGCAAGGACAACGACAAGCTCAAGGTCGGCGACCGCGTCGTGGTGCCCTTCACCATCAGCTGCGGCGACTGCAAGATGTGCCGCGCCAGCCTGTTCAGCCTGTGCCAGCGCTCCAATCCGAACGGCGCCGAACAGGCCAAACAGACCGGCTATCCGACCGCCGGCCTGTACGGCTACAGCGAAATGTACGGCGGGTTCGCCGGGGGCCAGGCCGAGTATCTGCGCATCCCCTACGCCGACGTCGGACCGATCAAGGTGCCCGAGGGTCTGACCGACGACCAGGTCCTGTTCCTGTCCGACATCTTCCCGACCGGATGGATGGCGGCCGAGAACTGCAACATCCAGCCGGGCCAGACCATACTGGTGTTCGGCTGCGGGCCGGTGGGCCAGTTCGCCATTCGCAGCGCCTTCATGATGGGCGCCGGCCGCGTCATCGCCATTGACCAGGTGCCCGAACGGCTGGCCCTGGCCCAGGCGGCGGGCGCCGAGACCCTCGACTTTTCCGAGGGCGACCTGCAGGAACGGATCAAGGCCCTGACCAACGGCGAAGGCCCCGATGCGGTGATCGAGGCCGTGGGCCTGGAAAGCCACGGCTCGGGCAGCCTGATGGAGAAGGTCCAGGAGACCGTCGCCGGCAAGCTGGAGCGCCCCTATGCGCTGAACGAAGCCATCGTGGCCTGCAAGCCCGGCGGGACCATCAGCCTGCCCGGCGTCTTCGTCGGCATGGTTCCCACGATGCTGGGCGCCTTCATCGGCAAGGCCCTGACGCTCAAGACCGGCCAGACCCACGTGCAGCGCTACCTTGAGCCCCTGATGAAGAAGGTCCTCGACGGCGACATCGACCCCAGCTTCCTGATCACCCACAAGATCGGGCTGGAAGACGGACCCGACGCCTACAAGACCTTCCAGGAGAAGAAGGACGGCTGCATCAAGGTGGTCATCAACCCGTAGGTCGCGGGCGCGCGACGGCGCGGAGACCGGAGGCCCCCGTGGAAACGCGGGGGCCTTTTCGCAGTGCTAGACCGAGCTATTGGGACGACATTCCACCAGTGGAGTTCGTCTGATTAGCTTGTTTCCGCTTGCTGAGCCACTTTGTCAGAGTGGGCTTCTCGCATTGTTTCGCGCTCAGCCACGCAACCGTGTCTGCTTACCCTTGAAGTATTTGGTCAGCTCTCGAAACGCTGGATTCAAATCGTCTTTAGGGAATCTGATCTGACCTATTCCTGCAATGTTGCTGAATTCTTCGCAACCATTCTCTAATAGGATCGGCGCATTCTCAAAACCTAGCCGTCCTTGAAACAAACCTGCTTCGTGGACCACGTTCATACGCGCGCGAACCGTACCGTCGCTCTGCTCGTCCTCAGCCGTCATAACCAGCAGAGCCACATCAGCCACACTTAACAACTTTTCGAGCCGCTCCTTTGTCGAGACTCCGGCTACAGACTGACTGTTGAACTCGTGAATAACACAATCATAGCCGTCCTGAAGCCAGTCCCTCAACTCCTTCCAAAGCGGTGACCGACCATGGCCAATAACGATGTTGAGATGCCCTTGTGTCGGACTGTTGGATGGCGCGGAGACGGCCTGAGACGCGGCCTCATATCCCTGCTTCTCAAGATATGCATAGCCGTCTACAAGCAGTTGCCAACCGTCCGGCATACGAGCAACGCGTTCGGGATTCCTGGAAAATATCGACGCAAGGTTCCAACTAGCCGCAGTTCGACAGCCGTTAGCCTTAGCTAGGGCAATCAACACACCTGTCGTCGAGACGCCACCCGCTGCGTCAAGCAATATATAGGCTTTGGTCGTGTTGGTCCGGCGTTTGGAGGCAAGATCAGAAGCCAACTTACTCATTTAGAAGCACCGCTTTTGCCTCATCCAGTTTTCTTGACGGAACGCAATATTTTCCGCCTCCTCGTTCGGTGAGCTCTCCCGACTTAACCATTCGATGCAAGTTGATTGCCTGCTGGTTTGAATGATCCGCTTTCCAGTCACGCGCTTGTTTGCAACGCGCATAGAGCTCATCCTTGGTGAACTCGTCTAAGCCGTCATTGAACGTCAGGTGATACGAAGCAACACGCATCATTTCACGGGCGCTCCCGGCTTTGAGTTTCGCCACGTAGGAGTTGATTCCTTGGGTCAGGGCTGAGTTTTGATCGCCATTCGATGTCGTCGACCCAGATTTGGCGCTGTGTACGGCTGTTTGCGTCGGCGCTCTCGTGTTTGGATCGGTCACAGCACCCTCGGACAGGAAGGGCACAGCCTTAAATACAATGTCGAGATCTCGCTCGAGATCGTCGCTCTCGAGTTCGAGTTCGAACTGACCTGATTTAAGGCGAAGCTTTGTCATGCCGCCACCAATGAAGCACGAATCAAGCGCAGTCAAGCATGTATGATTGGCGTTCCGAGAGAGCCGTTAGACCTCGCCCGTTTGGCACCGCCAAGGCGCGGCTTGCCGGAGGGTCACGAAAGACTAGTCAGGCTTTGCTAGCGAGCTTTGTGATCGCTTCTCGAAGTTTGCGCATGTCCTGAGCGATCTGAATCATAGGCGGTGGTCCGCCTAACTGGCCCCAATCTTTGTAATCTTCCACAAGGTTGAGGACGTAGGAATGGCCTTCGATTTTTTTGGCACCCGGCGAGCGCCGCCACCGGACATCTATGCTCACGATCTGCTCGCTAAGGTTTTCAAATCCATTTAGAAAAACTGAGAATGAACTTCCGGGCTTAAGCAGCGACAATGATCGTAGAGGCATCGTCGCGATCTCACCCTGCTTTTTCAATCGCAGCGGCGGATCGAAAGTGACTTCGATATCGTAAGCGGTTCCTGTTCCAGTATTCTCAAGGACGAGGTTGGTGTGAATGATCGACCAAGCACTCGGCTCGAAGGATACAGCGACGCTGGGTTGGCTAGTCGCGTCGGACAGCCTCTTCGTTTCCCGAGCCAAGACAGTCGTCACATACACAAGCACGATGGTAGCCAGTGCAGTGACGACCGTAGCTATGGTGGACCAGTTGATATCGGGAAAAATCATCAGTGCACCCGCATCTTCCCGATCTCCAGCCCGCCCTCGCCGGCGGTGACAGCGATCACCCCGCCGTCCTCGATCTCGCCGGCCAGCAGCTTCCGCGCAATCGGATCGACTAGGTCCTTCTGGATCACCCGCTTCAGCGGCCGCGCCCCATACGCCGGGTCGTAGCCGCGGTCCGCCAGCCAAGCCAAAGCGGCGTCGTCCAGGTCCAGCGACAGGCGGCGGTCGGCCAGCAGTTTCTCGAACCGTGACAGCTGGATCCGGACGATGCCCCCCATCTGGTCGCGGCCCAGGCGGTGGAACAGGATGATCTCGTCGATCCGGTTCAGGAACTCGGGCCGGAAGTGGGCGCGGACGGCGTCCATGACGTAGGGGCGGACGGCCTCGACGTCGTCGCCTTCGCCCTGTTCGGCCAGATACTGGCTGCCCAGGTTGGAGGTCATGATGATCAGGGTGTTGCGGAAGTCGATGGTGCGGCCCTGGCCGTCGGTCAGGCGGCCGTCGTCCAGCACTTGCAGCAGCACGTTGAAGACGTCGGGGTGGGCCTTTTCGACCTCGTCGAACAGGACGACCTGATAGGGGCGACGACGCACGGCCTCGGTCAGGGCGCCGCCCTCGTCATAGCCGACATAGCCGGGAGGGGCGCCGATCAGGCGGCTGACGCTGTGCTTCTCCATATATTCGGACATGTCGAGGCGGGTTATGGCGGCCTCGTCGTCGAACAGGAACTCGGCCAGTGCCTTGGTCAGTTCGGTCTTGCCCACGCCGGTCGGGCCCAGGAACAGGAAGCTGCCCAGGGGTCGGTTGGGGTCGTTCAGGCCGGCCCGGGCGCGGCGCACCGCATCGGAGACGGCGGCCAAAGCCTCGTCCTGACCGACGACGCGGGCGCCCAGGGCGGTCTCCATCTGGAGCAGTTTTTCGCGCTCGCCTTCCAGCATCTTGTCGACCGGCACGCCGGTCCAGCGGCTGACGACGGCGGCGATCTGTTCGGCGTCGACGACCTCGGGCGTCAGGGGGCCCTTGCCGCTGGTCTCGTTTGCCTCGGCCTCTTCGAGCTGTTTTTCGATCTGGGGGATCTGGCCGTAGGCGATCTCGGACGCACGGCCCAGGTCGCCCGCGCGCTGGGCGTTGGCCAGTTCGAGGCGCAGGCGGTCCAGGGTTTCACGCAGTTGCGCGCCTTGGCCGACCTTGTCCTTTTCGGCCTTCCACTGGGTGGTCAGGTCGTCGGACTGGCCCTCCAGATCGGCGATCTCGTCGTCCAGCTTTTCCAGCCGGGCCTTTGAGGCCTGGTCGGTCTCCTTCTTCAGGGCCTCGCGTTCGATCTTCAGCTGGACCAGCCGGCGGTCGATCTCGTCCAGGGCCTCGGGCTTGGAGTCCACGGCCATGCGCACGCGGCTGGCGGCCTCGTCGATCAGGTCGATGGCCTTGTCCGGCAGGAAGCGGTCGGTGATGTAGCGGTTCGACAGGGTGGCGGCGGCGACGATGGCGCTGTCCGAGATACGCACCCCGTGGTGGACCTCGTACTTCTCCTTCAGGCCGCGCAGGATGGAGACCGTGTCCTCGACCGTCGGTTCGGCGACGAAGACCGGCTGGAAGCGCCGGGCCAGGGCCGCGTCCTTTTCGACGTGCTTTCTGTATTCATCCAGCGTGGTGGCGCCGACGCAGTGCAGTTCACCGCGCGCCAGGGCGGGTTTGAGCAGGTTGGAGGCGTCCATGGCGCCGTCGCCCTTTCCGGCGCCGACCAGGGTGTGCATCTCGTCGATGAACAGGATGATGCCGCCCTCGGCCGCTGTGACCTCGGACAGGACGGCCTTCAGCCGCTCCTCGAACTCGCCGCGGTATTTGGCGCCGGCGATCAGCGAACCCATGTCCAGCGCCATGACGGTCTTGTCGCGCAAGCTCTCGGGCACGTCGCCGTTGACGATGCGCAGGGCCAGGCCCTCGACGATGGCGGTCTTGCCGACGCCCGGTTCGCCGATCAGGACGGGGTTGTTCTTGGTGCGGCGGGCCAGGACCTGGATGGTGCGGCGGATCTCTTCGTCGCGGCCGATGACCGGGTCGATCTTGCCGTCGCGGGCGGCCAGGGTCAGGTCGCGGGCGTAGCGTTTCAGCGCGTCATAGCCGTCCTCGGCGCCGGCGCTGTCGGCGGTCTTGCCCTTGCGCACCTCGGCGATGGCGGCGTCCAGCTTGTCGGCGCTGGCGCCCGAGGCCTTCAGCACCTCGGCGGCGACCCCGCCCTCCCTGGCGAGCGCGGCCAGAAGCCGTTCGGTGGTGACGAAGGCGTCGCCGGCGGATTTCGAGGCCTCCTCGGCGGCGGCGAAGACGCGGGCGGTGTCGCCGTCCAGATAGAGCTGGCCCGAGCCGCCCGAGACCTGGGCGCGCTTCTTCAGCGCGGTTTCGACATCGGCCTCGGCGCGGCGGGCGTCGCCCCCGGCGGCAGTGATCAGATTGCGGGCCAGGCCGTCGCGTTCCTCCAGCAGCACCTTGAGCAGATGCTCGGGCGCGAACTGCTGGTGACGGCGCGCGAGCGCCAGCGACTGGGCCGACTGGACGGCCTGTTTGGCGCGGTCGGAATAGAGTTCGAGATTCATGGTCTTCAGTCCCCTCGTGAGGCGGATAGATCCTCAATACGCCCTTTCAGGAAGCGACGTCTTGAGCTGTCGCAATCGAGATGGTGTGACGATTAGGTCACGCAAGGGCCGGCAGGGCGGACGAGGCGATTTCGACGCGGAACCGACAGCTTCACCATACGCTTTCAGCCGATGCTGACCACCAAGATGAACCCACGCGTCTTCTGGGGGGCGAGCCTGATCATCGGGCTGCTGCTTGTTGTCGCCGTCGCCGCGCCCGGACAATCCGACCGGATCTTTCAGAACGTGCAGGCCTGGGTGATCGACACCTTCGGCTGGCTTTACATCGCCGCCGTGGCGGGGTTTCTGGGGCTGGTTCTGGTGCTGGCGCTGGGGCCGACCGGGGCGCTGAAGCTGGGACCCGACGACGCCGAGCCGGACTTCCCCTATCTGTCGTGGCTGGCCATGCTGTTCGCCGCAGGGATGGGCATCGGCCTGATGTATTTCGGCGTGGCCGAGCCGATCCAGCATTTCGTCAGCCCGCCTGAAGGCGCCCCCCGCAGCTTCGCCGCCGCCCGCGAGGCCATGGGCATCACCTTCTTCCATTACGGCGCCCACGCCTGGGCCATCTACGCCCTGGTCGGGCTCAGCCTGGCCTTCTTCGCCTATCGCAAGGGATTGCCGCTGACGCTGCGGTCAGGCCTGTCGCCCCTGCTGGGCAAGCGGATCAACGGGCCCGTCGGCGACGCGGTGGACATCTTCGCCATCTGGGGCACGGCCTTCGGCATCGCCACCTCGCTGGGCTTCGGCGTGGCGCAGATGAACAGCGGCCTGTCCTATCTGATCGGGATTCCGAACAACGCCTGGGTGCAGGTCGGCCTGATCGCCCTGGTCATGGCGGCCGCGACGGCCTCGGTGATGAGCGGCGTCGGCAAGGGGGTGCGGCGGCTGTCGGAGCTGAACCTGACCTTGGCCGTCCTGTTGATGGTCTTCGTGCTGGTGGTCGGTCCCACCGGCTTCCTGTTCAAGGCGCTGGTGCAGAATTTCGGTTTCTATCTGGACCATTTCTTCGAGCGCACCTTCACCCTCTACGCCTATGAGCCGCGCGCCTGGATGGCGGACTGGACGCTGTTCTACTGGGCCTGGTGGATCGCCTGGTCACCGTTTGTGGGCATGTTCATCGCCCGTATCTCGCGCGGACGGACGGTGCGCGAGTTCATCCTGAATGTGCTGCTGGTGCCGGCGGGCTTCACCTTCCTGTGGATGACGGTCTTCGGCAATACGGCCATCAGCCTGGACATGGGGCAGGCGGCGGGGGCCATCTCCACCGCCGTCTCGGCCGACCTGTCGACCGCCCTGTTCCACTTCCTGGAAGAGTTGCCTGGCGCGGCGATCACCTCGACCCTGGCCATTCTGCTGGTGGCGGTCTTCTTCATCACATCCGCCGATTCCGGCGCCCTGGTGATCGACACCATCGCTTCGGGCGGGGCGGACGACACGCCGCGTTGGCAGAGGATCTATTGGTGCCTGCTTCTGGGCCTGATCGCAGCGGTGCTGTTGCTGGCCGGCGGACTGGGCGCACTGCAGGCCGCCACCCTGGCGGCGGCCCTGCCGTTCGTCGTCATCATGATCCTGCTGTCCGTCGGCCTGGTGCGGCAGATGACGGCCGACGTCGCCGGGCGGGTGGTGGAGACCGAAGGGCCGCCGTTGGCCGAGCAGCTGAAGCGCATCCTGGCGCCCGCGAGCCGCCGCGACATCGACCGTCAGATCGAGCGCAACGGCTTGCCGGCGCTGGAGACCGTGCGCGAAGGGCTGGCGGCCGAGGGACTGGTCGCGGAGGTGATGCGCGACGACGACGGCGTGTCGTTGACCGCGCCGGTCGCCGGGGGGCGCGACTTCCACTATCGCCTGACCGCGCGCGAGCGGCCCCGGCCGGCGATGACCGCGCTGGACGCGCCCGAGCGGCGCCGGGCGATGGAGTGGCGGCTGTCGGCGCGTTCCGACGACGTGACCCGGCCGCGCGACGTGACCGGCTTCACCCGCGACCAGTTGGTGGCGGACGTGCTGGAGCACCTGCATCGCTGGCGGGCGGGCTGAGGCTGGATCGACGCGCGTGAAAGGCTAAGGTGGCGACGGCCTGTCCTCTGGAGTTCCATCATGAGCCTTCGTCTTTCGCGCCGCACCGCCCTGTTCGCCTCCGGGGGCGCCGCCGCCCTGGCGGTCCAGCCGGCCTGGGGGCAGACGCCCGCGAACGACGATGCGTCGCTGGCCGAGGCGGTCGACGCCTATGTGAAAAAGGCGATGGCGGCCTGGCCCGAGCAGCCGGCGCTGGGGATTGCGGTGGTCAAGGACGGGGCGGCCGTCCTGGCGCGCGGCTACGGCGTCAAGGTGCAGGGCAAGCCGGCCCAAGCCGACGAACACACCCTGTTCGCCATCGCATCCAACACCAAGAACGTCACCGCCGCCGCCCTGGCCATTCTGGTCGACGAGGGCAAGGTGAAGTGGGATGCCCCGATCCGGACCTATCTGCCCGACTTCACCCTGTCGGACCCCTATATCGGCGAGCACATCACGGTGCGCGATACGCTGAGCCACCGGGCCGGGTTCGGCCTGGGCGCCGGGGACCTGCTGTTCTGGCCCAACAGCGACCGGACGCGGGCCGAGGTCGTGGCTCAGGCCGCCTTCGTTCCCATCGAAGACGGGCTGAGGGCCCACTATCACTACTGCAATCTGATGTTCGTGGTCGCCGGGGCGGTGCTGGAGACGGTGTCGGGCATGGCGTGGGAGGATTTCATCCAAACCCGCATCCTGGACCGGGTCGGCATGACCGAGACCGTGCCGTTGGCGCGTCTGGCCGATCCGGCCAAGTCCGCCCTGCCCCACGGCCGGGTCGGGCCGCCCCTGCGTTACCAGGGGGCGATGACGCAGATCGCGGACTCGATCGTCGAGGTCTGGAACTGGGATTCGGCGGCGGCGGCGGGCGGCATCTGCACCACTGCGACCGACTGGGCAAAGTGGATCGCGGTGCGGCTGAACGACGGCAAGCTGGCGGACGGCACGCGGCTGTATTCCGAGGAGGCGGCGCGCGAGATGTATCGGCCCAACATCATCGTCGGCTCCTCGCCCGGCCCGACGGCCGAACTGCCCAACCGGTCCATCGCCTCGACCTATGCGATGGGGCTGCAGATCCAAGACTATCGCGGCGAGCGGGTCGCCAGCCACGGCGGCGGCTCACCCGGCGGCATTTCCGCGACGGTGCTGATCCCCGGCCGCAAGACCGGATTCTGCATCTTCTCCAACGCCGAGGAGAGCTTCCTGCTGCGCGCCCTGCGCTCGGGGATTTCGGACATTTGCATGGGCAAGGTGGATATCGACTGGATCGCCGATTCCAAGCGATTGGAGGCCGAGGGCAATGTGAAGTCCCTGGCCGCCGCCGTCGAGATCGACGCCAAACAGGCCGCGGGCGCGCCGCCGTCCATGCCGCTGGAGGCCTACGCCGGAACCTGGCGCGACCCCTGGTACGGCGACATCGTCATCAAGCAGAAGACCGAGGGTCGCGGGCGCGATCGCAAGACCGGCCTGTGGCTCAGCTTCACCCACACGCCCGCGCTGAAGGGTTGGCTGGAGCCCTATGACGGCGAGACCTTCCGCACCCGGTTCCCCGACAAGCGCGAGGAGGACGCCTTCATCACCTTCGCCATCCAGACGGCCAAGCCCGCGACGGCGACGATGAAGGGCGTTTCGCCCGACATCGATTTCTCATACGACTATCAGGACCTGAAGCTGACGCGGATTTGACCGAGATGATCGCGACCGTCGCCCAAGCGCTGTCTCTGGCTCTGACCCTGGCCTTGTCGATCCAGAACGCGGGAGCGGTCGATCCGGACGCCGCGCCCACCCCGCAGGCGTCGTCGGAGTCCCCGCCGGTTCCTGCAGCCTGCCAGCCGGACTCAGCCGGGGCGGTGGATCTGCAGGCCTGCGCCGACGCGGCGCCCGAGGGTTCGGCGCTGCGTGCGGTCGCGCTGATCAATCTGGCGTCGCGCGCCTATCTGGCCGGCGATTACGCGAAGGCGTTGAACCTTTATGACGCGGCGGTTCCGCCGGGGCGCACGATCGTCTCCGACGTCGTGTTCCACACCTTCCGCGCCGACACCTACGCCCATGTCGGACGCGAGGAGGCGGCCCAGGCCGACGCCCTGCTGGCGTGGCGCATCCTGAGCGGCGAGGTCAGCCCGTCCGGCGATCCGACCAAGGACACGCCGCCCACCGACACCCTGCGGTTCGAGGTGCTGATCCGCATCCTGCCCATTCTGAAGGAGGGCGATGCGGCGACCTTCGCCGCCGCCAAGGCTGTCTTCATGACCCTACCGGCGCAGGACGGGGTCGCCCTGACCAATCGGGCCGGACTTCTGGCGCGACTGGGCGACTATGAAGAGGCCCTCGCCGACAGCGAGCGCGCCCTGGTCCTGCTGCCCGACGACGCCGGGTTGAAGAACAATCACTGCTATATTCTGTACCAGGCGGGCCGTGCGGCGGAGGGGCTGCCCTATTGCGAGGCTGCGGCAGTCGCTATGCCGCAGGTCGCGCCGGTCCACCATTCCTACGCCGAGGTCCTGGCCGCAGTGGGACGCTGCGCCGAGGCGGAGACGCAGATCGCCGAGGCGCGACGGCTGGATCCGTCCAGCGTGGATTATACCCGGCCGCTGACCTGCGCGGCGACCTGATCGCGGGCGCCCCGGCCTAGCGCCGAGGGCTCAGGGTCACGCGGCGGCCCTGGCTGGCATCGACGACGGCCTTGGCCTCCAGCCGGGAGAAGGGCACGCCGCCGATATAGGACAGGGATTCCATCGCCGACTTGGCCAGGTTCTGAGCGGTCGATGGATCGGCGCCGTAGCCCGAGACGACGATGAGGGGGCCTTCGCCCTCGCCGACCAGTTCGGCGGCGCGGCGCAGCATCGGTTCGGCCTGGGGCGACAGCTCCGTGCTGTCAGGCGCGAACAGCAGGTCGCCGTCGATCACCACCGTCCCGCCCTGTTGCGTCACGCCCGCCACCGGGCCGACCGGCGCCGGGGCCAGGATCGGCGGAGGCGCGCCGGTGTCGTGAACCTCGGGCGCGCGCGGCGCGTCTTGGGAACAGGCGGCCAAGGACAGCAACAGGGCCAGGCCGGCGACGCGAGAGATCACCGCACGATTTCCAGCAGCTCCAGCTTGGCCTCCTGTTTGGGCCAGGGGATGGCCAGGCGCCAGCGGTTCTGGCCGACGCGTTCCAGCACGCCGACCTGATCGCGCTCGGGCTTGTCGCCATAGGCGGGGAAGCCGGTCTCGTCCGACCCCCAGGCCTGGGCGCCGACATAGACCAGACGACGGTCGGTGTCGGGATAGAGCAGGCCGCGCGTGCGTTGCGAGCCGGTGGTCTTGGTCAGGATCAGATCGCCGCCGGGCGTCAGCTCGACCGAACAGGCGAACCACGGATAGTCGACATAGGCCAGGCCCTGGCCCTCGACGCGGCGGCCCAGCTTGATGGTGCGGCAGCGATAGGTTCCGGGTGCGGGCTGGAGGCGGCCGGTCTGGGCCGCGTTCGGATCGACCAGGGGACCAAGCGCCTCGACCTGACGGGCGAAGCCGGCGTCCTCGGCCTCGGCGCGGGCCATGCGCCAGGCCTGATCGAGGCGGCCCAGCAGGCTGGCGTCGGCGGCGGTGGCGACCTGTCTCCAGCTGTCGCCGCCGCCCTGCATGCCCTCTGCGGGGGCCTGCGGCTCAGGCGGCGCCTCGGCCTCTGGCATGGCCGGAGTCGGCGCTACGGCGGCCGGTTCGGTGACGGCGGGCGCGGTCTCGGCCGGGCTGGCGGGGGTGTTGTCGCCGCAGGCCGCAAGGGCGGTGGTGGTCGTCAGGGCGAGGAGGAGCGGGGCGAGACGCATGATCGAGGTTCCTTGGGCTGGACGCTCTCTGACAACGGCTCAGGCTGGACGAGGTTCAGCGCAGCCCCCGCGGCCGCGTCAGGTGGGGGCCGGAACCAGTTCGATCAGGTCGAGATTGGATTCGTACTGGGGCCAGGGCAGGACCAGCCGCCAGCGGGCCTCGCCGATCCGCTCCACCACGGCGACCAGGTCGCGGTCGGGGTTCTGGCCGTAGGAGTTGGCGGCGGGTTCCTGAGCCAGGGCCATTGAGCCGAGCAGGACAATGTGGCGGTCGTCCTCCGGGAACAACAGGCCTGAGGGGCGCTGCGAACCGGTCAATTTGGTGAACTTCAGCCCGCGCGGGGTCTGTTCGATACGGCAGGCGAACCAGCCGTAGACGACATAGCCCAAACCGTCCTCGCCGCCCTGGGTGCCCAGTTTGACGGTGCGACAGCGATAGTTTCCGGGCGGCGGCGTCACGCCGGGGCGGGCCGCGCCGGGCTCGATCAGCTCGCCCAGCCCCCGCAGATCGCCAGATCCCGTCTGACGATGCGCCTGTTGCAGGGCCAGGGTCCAGGCGGCGTCGACGCGGCGATAGCGGTCCCGGTCCGCCGATGTGATGACGCCGCGCCAATCCATCAGGGCTGCCTGCCCCGAAGCGCCCGGCGGCGGCAGGGGTGGCGGAGGCGGCGGGGTCGAGGCGCAGGCGGCGACGGCGGCCAGCACCGCCAACGGCGCCAGACGGGCCAGGCGGCGGGCGAAAAGACGGGACGAAACGAACCGGGCGAACTGACGCATCAACGCTTCCCTTGGGGGCGACCTTACGGCGAAGTCGCTCTCTTAGGCCCTCTGGCGACCGCCCGCGTCAAGGCCGGCGCCGCGCGCGTCGCGCGACAGCACCGTGTTCAGCGCATCCGCCAGGGCGGTCAGATCCAGCGGCTTGGCCAGGCAGGCGTCGAAGCCGGCGACGCGGCATCGGGTCCGGTCCTGGGGCGAGACGGCGGCGGTCAGGGCCAGGACG
The DNA here is from genome assembly GCF_057809775.1 of Brevundimonas sp. FG128. NCBI lineage: Bacteria > Pseudomonadati > Pseudomonadota > Alphaproteobacteria > Caulobacterales > Caulobacteraceae > Brevundimonas > Brevundimonas sp. FG128. Next base: position 568,971 of record NZ_JBMDKP010000003.1, on the reverse strand, counting down.
GGGACGTCGCGCGTCGCCGGATCGGCGTCGAGCCGCGCCTTGACGGCATAGCCGTCCGTGTCCGGCAGGCCGATGTCGAGCAGGATGACGTCCGGCCGCAGGGCGCGGGCCAGCTCCAGCCCCTCGGCGCCCGTCATGGCCGCATGCAGGGTCAGGCCGAGACCGACGGCCGCCTGGCGCATCAGGGCGATGTTGGCGGGATTGTCCTCGATATAGAGCACCACCGCCTCGGCCGGCGCCGCGGGAACCGCAGGGCCGGCGACCGGCAGGGCCAGCGAGAAGACCGCCCCGCCCCCCGCGCCGCGCGCGGTCGTGACGGCCCCGCCCATCCGTTCGGCCAGACGCTGGGCCGAGGCGACGCCCAGGGCCGTGCCGCCGCGCGCGTCCAGGCCGTCCAAGGGTCGGAACGGCCGGTCGGGGTCGTCCACGGGCGCAGCGGCGCCGGCGTCGTGGATGACGACGACCACCTGGCTGTCGGTCCGCTGCATCTCCATACGGACCGTGGCGCCGTGGGGCGAGTGGCGGATGGCGTTGGCGACCAGGCGGCGCAGCATGCGGCGAACCTGGGCGGGATCGGCCGTGACGCACAGGCCGCAGGCGGCCCGGGGGGCAGGCCAGGCTGATCCCCGCCTCGCGCGCCTGCGGCTCCAGCCCGTCGCAGACCTGGCGCAGGGCCAGACGCAGATCGACCCGGCAGACTGCGGGCGCGCCCGTCTCGCCCGAGACGACGAAGTCGTCCGCCTCCTCGATCAGGGCCAGCAGCACGGCCCCAGCCGCCTCGATCTGGCGCAGGGCCTGGGCCTGGCGGAGGGTCAGGGGATCGGCGTCGGGATTGGCCTGGAGCAGCTGAGTGAAGCCCATGACGGTGGTCAGGGGTGTTCGCAGTTCACGCCCCAGCGCCCGCAGCAACTCGCCCTTGGTGCGATCCTCGGCGGAGAGGCGGCGGTTCTCGGCGTCGGCGGCGGTCAGTTTGCGGCGCAGGGCCTGGGTCCGCGCTTCGACCACCGCTTCGAGCCGCGTGTTGCGCCGCCGCAGCGTGGCGGCCAGGCCTCGCGCCTGAAGCCACAGCCAGATCCCGGCGCACGCCCCGGACAGGGCCAGGGCCAAGACAAGCAAGACGATATCCATGACGCCCCCCTGAACGCGAAGGATCGCGCGCAGGAGTTGCGTTCAGGTAAATATACTCTCGAAAGTTGTTTCTAGTCCTCGCCGGCCGAGGCGGTTTCGGTCTTGCGACGCGGCGCACGACGGCGGGGGGCGGGTTCGCCTTCACCGTCGGTGGAGGCGGCGGGCGCCGCAGCGGGGGCGCGGGTCAGGAAGCCCGGCAGGGCGGTGGGGGCGTCGTCCTCGACCGCAGCCGCCGAGGCGGTGGTGCGACGAGGGCGGCGGGCCGGACGGTCCTCGACGGCCGGCGCCTGGGCGGCTGACGCTGGGGCGACGGTCTCGACGACGGGCGTCTCGACCGTTTCGACCGAACCGGCGTCGGCCTGGACGGCGTCGCCGCCTTCTGCGCCCTCTTGATTGTCGAAGCGACGGTTGCGTTCCTCGCGGCGACGCTCCCAGCGTTCGCGGCGGGTCTCGCGGCGACCGCCCTCCCCGTCAGCCCGGACCTCGCCGTCCTCGCGCGGCTCGCGGGGTTCACGCGGTTCACGCGGCGATTGGGCGTCGCGGTTCTGGCTCTGGTCGCGGGTCTGATCCCGGTCACGATCGCGGTTCTGATCGCGATCCCGATCACGGTTCTGATTCTGGTCCCGGTCGCGGTTATAGTCACGGTCGCGATTCTGGTCGCGGCCGGCGTTCTGGTCGCGGTCGGCGCCGTCCTGAGCCTGACGGTCGGCGGCCTGCTGGGCGGCGACGAAGGCGGCGGCCTGGGCGCCGGATTCGTCCTCGAAATCAATGTCGAAGCCCTGGTTCGACTGTTCGCGCGCGGCGATGTCGGAGAAGGACCGCTGCGGCTGCAGCGCGCGCAAGACGCGGTAATAGTGTTCGGCGTGCTGCTGGTAGTTTTCGGCCAGCACCCGGTCGCCGCCGGACGCCGCGTCGCGGGCCAGCTGCTGATAGCGCTCGTACACGGTCTGGGCGTTGCCCCGGACCTTGATGTTCTCGGGGCCTTGCGAGTCCCACGAACGATTCGGATTGGCGCTGTTGGCGTTAGACGCGCCCGCCTTGTTCCGATTGCGTCCGCGCTGACGCTTCATGCCCTTGAAATCTCTCATTCGCGCTACCGTGTGCAGGGATGGAGCCCAGGCCGTCGGCCGGTTCCGTCCGTTTCGTGGTTCCGTTTCGCTCGGGGCCGATCCCCGATTGTCGATCTGTCGGAATGCCTTGTCGCCCGCATGGTGCGCCGGTCCTTTCGGGATCGACCGTCATGATCGGCTCAAGCCGCGAACAGCCGGGTATGCGCCCGGGAAGCTGCGTTTTGAGTGGGAGACAGGCCATGACTTAGCGTGTGCGACGGCCCTTTCCAAGAGATATTCGTCAAAGCGTCGCACCGCGCCGGTAACTGCGGCGCTTTGCCGATGGCGGCCCGGTGGGCTAGGCATGGGCTTTGAGACGACTACGAGGCTTTCCCATGCGCGTTCTGGTTCTTGGCGGCGACGGTTTTTGCGGCTGGCCGACGGCCCTGCACCTGTCGGCCAAAGGATGGGACGTGACGGTCGTCGACAATCTGAGCCGCCGCAACATCGACAACGAACTGGAGGTCCAGTCCCTGACGCCGATCCGCACCATGGGCGAGCGGATCAAGGCGTGGAAAGAAGTGTCCGGCCGCGACATCGGCTTCGTCAATATGACGGTGGGCAAGGAGTTCGACCGGCTGGTCGCCCTGATCCGCGATCTGGCGCCCGACAGCGTCGTGCATTTCGCCGAACAGCGGGCCGCCCCCTATTCGATGAAGTCGGCGCGGCACAAGCTGTACACCGTCGACAACAACATCAACGCCACCAACCACCTGCTGGCCGCCATCGTGGAGAGCGGGCTGGACGTGCATCTCGCGCACCTGGGGACCATGGGGGTCTATGGCTACGGCACCGCCGGCCTGCGCATTCCCGAGGGCTATCTGAAGGTGACGGTCCAGACGGACAACGGCCCCGCCGAACAGGAAATCCTGTTCCCGCCCAATCCGGGCAGCATCTATCACATGACCAAGACGCAGGACGCCCTGCTGTTCCAGTTCTACGCCAGGAATGACGCGCTCAGGATCACCGACCTGCACCAGGGCATCGTCTGGGGCGCCCAGACCGAGGAGACGCGCCAGGACGAGCGCCTGATCAACCGGTTCGACTATGACGGCGACTACGGCACGGTGCTGAACCGGTTCCTGATGCAGGCGGCGGTCGGCCATCCGCTGACGGTCCACGGGTCGGGCGGCCAGACGCGGGCCTTCATCCACATTCAGGACACGGTGCGCTGCGTCGAGCTGGCGCTGAAGAACCCGCCCCGGCGGGGCGACCGCGTCAAGATCCTAAACCAGATGACCGAGAGCCGACGTGTGCGCGACCTGGCCCGGATGGTCGCCGACATGACGGGCGCCGAAATCCACAATGTGCCGAACCCCCGCCAGGAGGCCGACGAGAACGATCTGGTCGTGGCCAACGACCAGTTCCGCGAGCTGGGTCTGAAGCCGATCACCCTGGCCGAGGGGCTGATGCAGGACGTGACCGAGATCGCCCGCCGATACGCCCACCGCGCGGACCTGGGTCGGGTGCCGTGCGTGTCGGCCTGGAACCAACGCCGGGCCGAGGCGCTGGAAACCGAAGCGGCGCCGTCGGTTCCGACAACGGCCGCCAAAGTCCTGTCCGCCTGAGTATGTGTTGATGCCCGACGCCCCCGACCGCCCCTCCGCCCCCGACCTGCTGGTCTTCGGCGGCGGCTATCTGGGTCGCGCGGCGACGCGCGAGGCGCTGAGACGCGGCGGACGGGCCACGGCCACCTCGCGCGATCCCGAACGGCGCCGCTCGCTGGCGGCCGAGGGAGCCACCGCCATCGATCCGAGCGATACGGTCGCGCTGAAGACGGCGCTGGAGGCGGCGACCGCCGTCCTGATCACTGCGGCACCGGACGCCCACGGCTGCCCCGCCCTGCGCGCGCTGGGACCGCTGGCCGGCGACGCCTGGCCCGACTGGATCGGCTACGTCTCCTCCACCTCCGTCTATGGCGACCGGGCCGGGGGCTGGGTGTTCGAGGACGGACCGCTGAACGCCGCCAATCTGGAGGGCGCACGCCGCGTGCGGGCCGAGCGCGACTGGCTGGACGGCGCGCAGGGGATGGGCCTGACGGTGCAGATCTTCCGCCTGCCCGGCTTCTATGGGCCGGGGCGCAGCGTGGTCGAGCGGCTGCGCGAGGGGAGCGCGAAACTGGTCAGGAAGCCGGGTCAGGTGTTCAACCGTATCCATGTGGATGATGTGGTGTCGGGGCTGTTCGCCTCGATGGACCGGCCGCGTCCGGGGGCCGCCTATAATCTGTGCGACGACGAGCCCTCGCCGGCCGATGTCGTGGTCGAATGGGCGGCCGATCGGATGGGCCTGCCGCGCCCGCCGGAAGTTGACTGGACCGACGACAGCGTCAGCGAGGCGATGCGGCGCTTCTACCTGGATTCCAAACGCGTCTCGAACGCCAAAGCCAAGGCCGAACTGGGCTGGCGGCCCGCCTATCCGACCTGGCGCGAAGGCCTGGCGACCCTGCTGGAAGCGCCGCCGCCGTTGAGACTTGTAAGCTGACTTTCGTCATCCTCCGGCGCGAAGCGACCGGGGGACCCAGCGGCGCCGAAGGCGATGCGTCCGCCGCAAGATGTCCGAACACCTCATCCGCGACAGGTTCGCGCTTCCGCTCGCCGCTGGGTCCCCCGGTCTGCGCCGCAAGCGGCTTGCCGGAGGATGACGAAAGAGAAGATCAGAACGGCAGCAGGTTCCGCTGGCGGCTGTAGCTCATCGTGCCGATGTTGGCGCCCAGGCGCAGGCCGACGCCGGTGCGGATGGGGGCCAGGACGATGCCGTCCGCCTGCTGATAGTTCACGCCCAGGCCGGCGACCAGATAGGCCGTGCCCTCGACCCCCGGATAGCGGCGATAAATCATGTCGGGGTGATACAGGCCATAGACCAGGGTGAAGACCCGGCTGGCGTTGCCGCCCCAGTCCCAGCCCACGGACGCGCCCTGCCAGAACACCTCCTGCGAGGCCGAAAGGTCCTTCATGTGCAAGGCGCCGCGCCCATAACGCGCGCCGACGACCACGGCGCCGGAACCCTCTTCGCCCGCGATATAGGCGGTGGGACGGTCGCCCTGGTCGGCGAAGACGCGCTCGATGGCGCCGCCCACCAGCTCGGCCGCGATGCCCAGCTCGCGCGAGCCCGCCGCCACCAGTTCGTCGAAGCTGTAGGCCTGGGCGGTCTCATCCGAGCGGATCGGATAGTTGGGATCGCGCGCCGGCGCCGTGGCGCAGGCGCCGACAGCCGAGGCGCCGGCGGCGGTGGCCAGGCCGGAAAGAATCATTTGGCGGCGATGCATGGGGCGGCTCCTGAGATCGGGCGAGAGGCGTCCGGCGTCGTCGCGCCGGTTTCGCGCCAGACTCGCCGGGCTTTGCGGCAGCCTTGCGGCTTCAAGGTTAACGGGGGCTTACGGAAGCGCCACACGTCTCAGCGCAGCCCGTTGGGATCACAGGCCGGAAGATCAACCTTGAGTATAAGACACACAGAACTGTGAGTTGCGGCTCCGTCGTTTGGGGGCCGATGCTCGGGGAGCGCCGATTGGGCGCATCATAGGAGGCGCAAGATGAGAAAACACCTCAGGACGATCTTGGCGATGACCGGCCTTGCTGCAGCCGCTGTGGCCACGACCGCGATCGCCCAAACCTATCTCGACCCGAGTGTCGCCTACCACTACACGCTCTACGCTGACGCCGCGAAGACGCAGTACATTGGCGACGCCTATGACCAAGGCTGCGTCGTCAGCGGACGCACAGTCTACGCCCAGCGCGTACAGCTGCACACGCCGTACTTTGGCGCCGAGCCGATGTACGTCTGCACCGGCGGCGGTCCGACGCTCCCTGATGGCTGATTGATCGAGAAGCCCCGCCCAAGACTTCGGGCGGGGCTTTGCTCAGGCAGCCCGCAACTTTCCGCCCTGCTTCTCCACCGCCGCCAGGACCTTGGCGGTCAGGGTTTCGATCTCGGCCTCGGTCAGGGTGGCGTCGCGGGGTTGGATGACGACTTCCAGGGCGACGGACTTGAAGCCGTCGTCCACGCCCTTGCCGCGATAGACGTCGAAGACGCGGACGTCGGCGATCAGGGCCTTGTCGGCGCCGGTCGCGGCCCGGACCAGGTCGCCGACAGGCTTGGCGTCCTCGACCACGAAGGCGAAGTCGCGGGTCAGGGGCATGAGAGCCGACAGGTCGGCGGAACCGCGCGCCTTGCCGCCCTTGCCCCGCGGCTCGGGCACATTGTCGAGCACGATCTCGAAGGCCAGGATCGGACCGTCGGCGTCCAGGGCCTTCAGCACGCGCGGATGCAGTTCGCCGAACTCGACCATCACATTCTTCGGCCCCAGCTGCAGCCGGGCCGAACGGCCGGGATGCCACCAGTCGCGGTTCTGGCCCTGGGTCAGTTGCAGGGAGGCGACCGGCGCGCCGATCTCTTCCAGCAGGGTGGTCAGGTCGGCCTTGAGCGCGAACAGGGCGTCCTCTCCGGCGCCGGCCCAGTGACGGGCGGCGTGCGGGGCGACCAGGGCGGCGATGACCGTCCGCTGATCCTTGGGACCGTCGCCCAGATAGATGGGGCCGATCTCGAACAGGGCGGCGTCGGCGAAGCCGCGCGCGGCGTTGCGCGCCGCCGCCTGGATCAGGTTCGGCAAAGCCGACGGCCGCATGCAGTCCAGATCGGCCGCGATGGGGTTCTCCAGCACCAACCGGTCATCGCCGCCGCCGAACAGGGCGGCCGTCGATTGTTTGGTGAAGGACCAGGTGACGGCCTCGGCGTAGCCCAGGGCGGCCAGGGCGCGCCGCGCCGTGCGGACGCGGGCCTGACGCGGGCTCAGCACGCCGCCGGCGGGGCGTGCAACCTCAGGCAGGGGCGTGTCGGGCAGGCTGTCGAAGCCCTCGATCCGCGCCACTTCCTCGACCAGATCGGCCCGGCCCTCGACGTCGCGCCGCCACGACGGCGGGGTCACGGTCCACGGCTCGGCCTGATCAGCGGGGCCGGCGGTGACCAGGAAGCCGAGCTGGCCCAGAATGGTCCCGATCCGGTCGTCGTCCAGGTCCATGCCGCTGAGGCGCTTCACATAGGCGGGATCGAAGGCGAAGGGCGCGGGGCTGGCCGGGGGCTCGCCGACGAAGACGATCTCGGACGGCTCGCCGCCGCACAGGTCCAGGATCAGGCGGGTGACCAGCTCCAGCCCCGGCGTGACCGACACCGGATCGACGCCGCGCGCGAACCGGTACTGGGCGTCGGAATGGATGCCGAGCGCACGGCCCGTTTGGGCGACGACCAGCGGGTCGAACCAGGCGCTTTCGACGAAGACGTCGGTGGTGGTCTCGTCGCAGCCGGTGCTTTCGCCGCCCATGACGCCGCCCAGGCCGATGGGGCGCTCGCCCCCGGCGTCGGCGATGACGCAGTCGGTCGGAGAGGCGGTGTAGGTCTTGCCGTCCAGGGCGATCAGATGCTCGGGCTCGCCGCCCTCGACGTGAGCCGTCTCGGCTGAGACCTGGCCCGCGCGCACCACGATCTCGGTCCCGACCAGCTTGGCCACGTCATAGACGTGCAGAGGCCGGGCGCGGTCATAGGCGATCAGATTGGTCACATCGACCAGACGGTTGATCGAACGCAGGCCGATGGCGGTCAGGCGCTTCTGCAGCCAGGCCGGCGACTGGCCGTTCTTCACGCCGCGAATGACGCGACCGGCGAAGACCGGGCACATCTCGGGCGCGTCCAGCCGCACGGTGATCGGCGAGGCGAAGGCCCCGCGCACCACGGCGATGTCGAAATGCTTCAGCTTGCCGACGCTGGCGGCGGCCAGATCGCGCGCGATGCCGGCGACGCCCAGCCAGTCGGGGCGGTTCGGCGTGACCTCGAAATCAATGACGGGTTCGGCGCCGAACAGACCGGCGACCGGCGTGCCGACCGGGATTTCAGGCGGCAGTTCCTGGATGCCGTCGCTCTCGTCCGACAGCTCCAGCTCAGAGGCTGAGCACAGCATGCCGTTCGACACCACGCCACGCACGGGCTTCTCGACCAGGGTCACGCCAAGGCCGGGCACATAGGCGCCGATGGGGGCGTAGATGGTGGTCAGGCCCGCCCGCGCGTTCGGCGCGCCGCAGACGATCTCCTTCAGCCCGTCGACGGTCTCGACCTGACAGACCTGCAGCCGGTCGGCGTTGGGGTGACGTTCGGCCGAGATGATCTTGGCGACGGTGAAGGGCGCCAGCTTGGCGGCGGGGTCGATGACCTCCTCGACCTCCAGCCCGGCCATGGTCATGGCTTCGGCGATCTGATGGACGTCCGCCTCGGTCTCGAGGTGGTCCTTGAGCCAGGACAGGGTGAACTTCACGACAGCTTCCCTCCGATCACGGCCTGGAAGTTGGCGATGAAATCCGGGGCGCCGGTGAAGCCGACGGCGAAGAAGTTGCAGCGGCGGAAGATGCAGTTCCTGAAAGCGATCGCGCCGATCACCTTCTCCGGTCCCACCGGCGCCAGCAACAGGTTGCGGGGATCGCCGCCCGAGTAGCCCATGTCGCAGCCGTCGAACTCGCAGCCGCCCGCCGGCAACAGCACGGCCGGTCCTTCGATGCGGCAGTCGATGAAGGTCTTGCCCTCGATCACGTTCTGGCCCGCGCCCATGAATTCGGCGACCAGTTGCGGCAACCAGATGTCGATCTTGTTATAGGTCGGTCCAGCGCCGATCCGCTTGAAGGTGATGGCTTGTGTATCGGTCATTGTCTCAGCTCAGGCCCGAGGCCGGATTGGGGGCGGCGAAGGCCGAGAAGCCGTAGTGGGCCAGCCAGCGCGTGTCGGCGTCGAACATGGGGCGCAGGTCGGGCACGCCGTATTTCAGCATGGCCAGGCGATCCACGCCCATGCCGAAGGCGAAGCCCTGATATTCGTTCGGGTCGATGCCGCAGTTCTTCAGCACATTGGGATGCACCATCCCGCAGCCCAGGATTTCCAGCCAGTCGTCGCCGGTGTTGAACACCAGTTTCCCGCCCGATCGGTCGCAGCGGATGTCCATTTCAGCCGAGGGTTCGGTGAAGGGGAAATGGTGCGGGCGGAACCGCGCCTGAACCTCGTCCAGCTCGAAGAAGCGGGCGATGAAGGTCTGAAGCGTCGTCTTCAGATGACCCATATGGATGTCGCGGTCGATCACCAGGCCTTCGATCTGGTGGAACATCGGCGTGTGGGTGGCGTCCGAATCCTTACGGAAGGTGCGGCCCGGGGCGATGATGCGGATCGGCGGCCTTTGCGACATCATGGTGCGGACCTGCACCGGCGAGGTGTGGGTGCGCAGCACCTTGCGCTCGCCCGTCTCGGGATCCGGCTTCAGGAAGAAGGTGTCGTGCATTTCCCGCGCCGGGTGTTTGGGCGGGAAGTTCAGGGCGGTGAAGTTGTGGAAGTCGTCCTCGATGTCCGGGCCTTCCGCCACGGCGAAACCCATCTCGGCGAACAGGGCGATCATCTCGTCCATCACCTGCATGGTCGGGTGGACCCCGCCCTTGCGACGCGGACGCGCCAGCAGGGTCAGATCGACCCGCTCGGCCTGAAGCCGGGCGTCCAGTTCGGCGGCCTCCAGCTCGGCCTTGCGCGCGGCGATGGCGGAGGCGACGCGGTCGCGCAGGCCGTTGATCATCGGACCCTGTTCGCGGCGTTCGTCGGGGCTCATGGCCCCCATCCCCTTCAGCAGGCCGGAGACGGAGCCGGACTTGCCCAGGGCGGCGACGCGCACCTCCTCCAGGGCGGCGACGCTGTCGGCCCCGCCGATGGCGTTGATCAGGTCGAGTTCGAGTGTGGCGAGATCGGTCATTTGACCCGTGCCTTAGCGTCCCAAGGCGCGTTCGTCACCCTTCAAGGGGCCGATGCGATAGCCTGAAGCTCAGACGCCGGCGCCTTGTTGGCGGCGACGATCCAGGCGGGCGGTTCCGGCTCCCAGCGGATGGGACGGCCGTCGGTCTTCGTCCAGCGATGCAGCCACGAGATTCCGTTGGCGCGGACGTAGGTGTCGGCATGGGCGTAGATCGGATCGGACAGGGCCTCCTCCAGCGTCACGAAGCGATAGCCGCGCGCCAAGTAGAGGGCGTGGATTTGCGGGTAGTACGCCTGGTTCAGACTGTTGGCGTGCAGCAACAGAACCTGGGCCGGTTCGCGCCCGCCGGTCAGTTCGGCGCTGTAGGGTTCGAAGAAGTCCAGCACCGTCGTCATGTGCGCCACATAGGCCTGGCCGATGCGCTGCATCAGGGCCGCATCCCCCAACTGCTCGGCCTTGCGATAGACGTCTGCGAACATCCAGTCGTTGTTGTCGATCGTGACGGGCGCCACGTCATAGCCGCGCTGGGCCAGGCCGGCGGCGATGGCGTCGTGCTTTTCCTGGGTCTCGCCAGTGAACAGATAGGGGTGGCGGAACCAGTGCAGGCGCCGCCCCCGCGCCTCCAGCACCACCCGCGTCGTCGGCGCGCCTGCGTCCAGATCGCCCAGATAGGCCTCGGCCGTCGTGCGATGGATGTTGATGTGGCTGAAGGTGTGGTTGCCCAGGTCCAGCCCGGCCGCGAGCCAGACGTCCAGCGCCACCGGCAGGGTCGAGGCGCGCGTCGGCTCGCAGACCTTGCCCTCGTTGACGAAGGCCGTGGCGTGGGTGTCCAGCGGCTTCAGCATGGCCACGAAATCCTCGGTCAGCCGCATCAGCCGGGCCGGATCGCAGAGCGCCGCCTCGTCGGCCTGATACGGCAGGTCATCGAAGGTCACGGCCAGGCGGCGGTCCTGCGCCGTCGCCGGCGACCACATGCTGAACGAAAGGGCGAAGGCCGTCAGGCCGTGGATCAGGAGGCGCAGGGTCATGCCTCAGACTAGCGTCGCCGGGGGCTGCTGGGAACTAGGGCGGTTTTCGGTCCGGCTACGGATCTTTTGTCGAGAACCCGCCGCTAAAGGTTCACGAACGGCAAAGCTCGCGTTAAATATCAAGCCCTAAGCACCTTCCTGAAACAGGAAGGCCTGAATGACGCTCATTGGTGATTTCGTCGATCTGATCGCGCCCGTGGCCCCCGCCACGTCGGGCGCCGACGTCTTCGAACGGTTCCAGACCGAACCCAACACCCTGGCCCTGGCCGTGGTGAACGAGGACGGTCGGCCGCTGGGTCTGATCGAGCGCAACGCCTTCACCCTGCGCATGGCGGCCGAGTTCGGACGCGCCCTTTATGCGCGAAGGCCGGCCGAGAGCCTGATGGACCCCAATGCGCCGGTCGCCGACGCCGCCACCAGCGCCGAGGTCTTCTTTCAGGCCTATGACGCGGCCGAACTGGGCGCCCTTCTGGGCGGCTTCATCATCGTGTCCGGCGGCCGGTATGTGGGCGTAGGCACCGCCCTGCAGGTGATCCAGGCGGGCGCGGCCCTGCACCGCCAAAGGGCCGAGGCGATGAGCGCCCTGGCCCGCGACCTGGCCGAGGCCGAGGCAGAGGCCAGCGCCTCCAGCCGCGCCAAGTCCGAGTTCCTGGCCGTCATGAGTCACGAGATCCGAACGCCCCTGAACGGCGTGCTGGGCGTCGCGGCCCTGATGGAGAAGAAGCTCGAACAGGAGGAACTGCGCCCCTACGTCCGCACCGTCATCGATTCGGGCCAGAGCCTGCTGCGCCTGCTGACCGACGCCCTGGACATGTCGCGCGCCTCGGCGGGGCGGCTGACCCTGGACGAGGAGCCGGTGGATCTGGCGGCCCTGGCGCAGGACATCGACGCCCTGTGGCGGGCGCGGGCCGAGGAAAAGGCGCTGACCCTACAGGTCCGCACCGACCTGCGGCTTCAGTGGGTCCAGGCGGACGCCATGCGGCTGAAACAGCTGCTGAACAATCTGATCGGCAATGCGCTGAAGTTCACCAAGGACGGCGGGGTCATCGCCACGCTGGAGAGCGGCGACGACGGCGCGGTGGTCTTCACCGTGGACGACAGCGGCCCCGGCATCCCCGAGAGCGCCGCCCGCACCATCTTCGAGCCGTTCGACACCGGCAAGGCGGGCCGTGAGGGCGCCGGCGCGGGCCTGGGCCTGGCCATCTGTCGCCAGATCACCGACCGCATCGGAGGCGCGATCTCGGTCGCAGCCTCGCCCCAGGGCGGGGCGCGGTTCCAGGTGCGGCTGCCGCTGCGCATCGCCGAGGCGGCCGATCCCCAGACGGCGATCATGGCCGAGCCGACGCCGCACGACACTCTTCATGTGCTGGTGGTCGACGACAATGCCACCAACCGCTTCGTCGCCGCCAAACTGCTGGAGATGTTCGGCTGCACCGCCGAAATGGCCGAGAACGGGCAGGAGGCCCTGATCGCCGTGCGCGAGCGTCGCTTCGACCTGGTGCTGATGGACATCAAGATGCCGGTGATGGACGGCGTGGCCGCCACGCGGGCGATCCGCGCCCTGCCCGGCCCCGTCGGCCGCCTGCCGATCCTGGCCCTGACCGCCAACGCCGACGAGCGCGACGAGTTGGACTATGTCGCCGCCGGCATGAACGGCGTGGCCCAGAAGCCGATCCAGCCCGACGCCCTGCTGAACGCCATCCGCCTGGTCCTGGCGCAGGCGAATGCGGCGGCGGACAGCGAGACGGGCGTCGCCGTCGCCGCCTGACGATCATCACCATGCTGAAACGAAGAACGCCCGCCCCGGAAAACCGGAGCGGGCGTCATTTCTTGTGCGCTACGCTCGCGACGCGGTCGCTCGCGGCTTGAGCGCGGCCCTTAAGCCAAAGCGGCGCGGACCTTGTCGGCGACGGCCTTGAAGCCGGTCGCGTCAGCAGCGATCGAGGCCAGGACCTTGCGGTCCAGTTCGATGCCGGCCTTGTTCAGGCCGTTGATGAACTGGCTGTAGGTGAAGCCTTCGACGCGAGCGGCGGCGTTGATGCGCTGGATCCACAGGGCGCGGAAGTTGCGCTTCTTGGTGCGACGGTCGCGATAGGCGTATTGCCCGGCGCGATCGACGGCGGCCTTGGCCGTGCGGATCGTATTCTTGCGGCGGCCGGAGAAGCCCTTGGCCTGCTCCAGAACCTTCTTGTGCTTGGCGTGCGAGGTTACGCCACGTTTAACGCGAGCCATGTCGCTATTCCTTCAAATTCTTTGGGATGGAGATCAGTCGTACAGCGCGCGCCGATCAGGCGTACGGCATGTAGGATTTGATCTTCTTGGCGTCGGCGTCGGCCATGACCTTGGTGCCGCGGTTCTGGCGGATGTATTTCGAGTTGTGGCTGATCAAGCGGTGACGCTTGCCTGCAACGCCCGACTTCACCTTGCCCGTGGCCGTGAATTTGAAGCGCTTCTTGGCGCCTGACTTCGTCTTCAGTTTCGGCATTTCAGTCTCCTTTTTGAGGGGCTACCGCTCTGCGAGCTACTTGAGCCCGCGTCGTGGTGTTTCCTCAGAGTTTAAGAACCGCCCAGGCATGCCTGTTCGCCCGGCGGTTCGGTACGCGAAGGCGCGGCTTGTAGGCGAAGACGCCTGCCGACGCAAGACGTGAGTCAGGACAAGGACTTGGCGGGTGCATCCGCCGCGACCAGCCCCCGCCGGATCGCCCGCCCGGCGTTGATCGCCATGATCGCCGCCGGGATGGTCAGCAGCGCCCCGACCAGGAAAGGCCAGTCGTGCCCCAGGCCCGAGAACAGCGCCCCGGCGATCATCGGCCCGAAAATGCGCGCCACCGAGCTGGAGGCCATGTTCAGGCCCAGCATGGCCCCTTGCCGGTCGGGCGGCGAGGCGCGGCTGATCATGGCCGAGATATTGGGCATGGCCATCGACATGCCGCACGCCCCCACGGCCATGATGATGGGAATGCTCCAGCCCTGGACGATGGGCAGCGACAGGGCGCCCAGCTCCAGCCGCGTCGCCGGGAACCAGGCGACGGGCGCCAGCACCTGCAGCACCAGCGAGCTTCCGAACAGCAGCATGCCGGTCGCCAGCACGCGCGATTCGCCGAACCATCGCGCCAGCCGACCGGCGAAGAAGCCCTGGTTCAGGGTCGAGACGATGCCCACGATCATGAAGCTGAGCCCCACCTCGCGCGCGCCCCAAGCGTAACGGCTCTCGGCCCACAGGCCGAACACGCTCTCCATGGCCGAGAACCCGGCCATATAGATCAGGGTCACCACCAGCACCCGCGACACCACGTCGTTGTCGCGCGCATCCTTCAGCCCCGCCAGGAAGGCCGGGCGCGGCGTGGCGGGATCGGCCTTGGCCCGGCTCTCGCGCAGGAAGACGACCACCCCCACCGCCGCCACGGCCGCCAGCGCCGCCGCCAGGAAGATCGGCAGCTGATAGCCGAGACGCCCCAGCTGCGGCTGGGTCAGCAGCCCGCCCAGGCCCGGCCCGACGATGAAGCCCAGGCCGAACGCCGCCCCGATCAACCCCATCCGCCCCGCCCTCTGTTCCGGCGGCGTCACGTCGGCGACATAGCCCTGGACCGTCGAGATATTGCCCGCGCCCAGCCCGGTGAACAGCCGCACCGCGATCGCCAGCCAGATGTTCGGCACGAAGGCCAGCATCAGATAGCCCAGCGTATTGGCGATCAGGGTGATCAACAGCACCGGCTTTCGCCCGATCCGATCCGACAGCCGCCCCCAGAACGGCTCGGCGAAGAACTGACCCAGCGAATAGGCCGAGAACATCAGCGTGATCTGCCACGCCTCGGCCTGCAGGCTCTGGGCGAAGAAGGGCAGCAGCGGCACCACCAGCCCGAACCCGACCAGATTGATGAAGACCACCGAAAACAGCACGGCCAGAGCCGGCGTCTTGAGCTTGGGCGGGGTGGTCGAGGTCGTGGTCATGGCCAAGGCTTAGCGCGTCGCAGCGCATACGCAAACGCCCCGGTCCTGCGACCGGGGCGTCCCGTATTCAGCGATGGATCGCGATCAGCGCGGGGCCAGGATCATGATCATCTGGCGGCCTTCCATCTTGGGCGAGAACTCGACCTTGGCGACTTCGTCGAAGTCGGCCTGGACCTTGTTCAGCAGCTTCATGCCCAGTTCGGGGTGCGCCATTTCACGACCGCGGAAGCGCAGCGTGACCTTGACCTTGTCGCCCTCGTCGAAGAAGCGGTGCATGGCCTTGGCCTTCACCTCATAGTCGTGGGTGTCGATGTTCGGACGGAGCTTGATTTCCTTGAGCTCGACGACCTTCTGGCGCTTGCGCTGCTCGGCCTTCTTCTTCTGTTCCTGGAAACGGTGCTTGCCGTAATCGAGGATCTTGGCCACCGGCGGTTCGGAGGTGGAGACGATCTCGACCAGGTCCATCCCGGCTTCTTCGGCGGCTTCGAGCGCGGAAGAGGTGGGCATGACGCCCTGTTTCTCGCCGTTCTGGTCGATGAGCAGAACGCGAGGGGCGCGGATATCCTGGTTCATACGCGGCCCGTCTTTCACGGGTGGCGCTTGCATGGGACGGCGAATGGGCGTCGTTTCCTTATGTGGTCAGAGAATGCGTGTGTCTTGATAAGCGGAATGGCGCAGCCTGCGCCGCGTTCCCCTTAGGGCCGCAATATGCGCCCGGAAGGCCAGTTTTTCAAGGCTTCGCGGGCGGGGCGCCGATATAGGCGTCGTGCAGCGTCAGCACCGCCTCGAACACATGATTCACGCTCAGGTCCTCGATGGGCGCGAACTGCCCGCGCGTCTCGTTGGACGCCGCCGTGCGCGTCTTGGGACCCCACGGCCCGTACAGCCACCATTCGGTCGGACCGAACAGGCCCAGCGTGGGCCGGCCCAGCGCCGCCGAGACGTGCATCAGGCCGCTGTCATTGCCGACGAACAGATCCGCCCGGTCGATGGCGGCGGCCGAGGCCAGGATATCGCCCTTGCCCACGAAGTCGATGCCGCGCGCGCCTGCGGCCTCCAGCGCCGGGGTCGCCGGCGGCCGGTCGCCCGGCCCGCCAACAGGCATGAACCGCCAGCCATCGAAGCGCGGCTCGGCCTTCAGCTTCTCGACCAGCATGCCCCAGCGGTCCGCGGGCCAGCTCTTGCCCGGCTGATGCGCGATGGGGGCGAGCGCAATGATCCGGCCAGCACCCGCGCCGCCCGCCAACTGCGGATCGATGACGGCGGCGGCCTCAGACCGCGCCTGGCCGTCCAGGAAGATTTCGGGATCCAGCGGCGTCTGCGACCCCATCAGGCGCGACACCATCTCGACCTTGCGAAGGCCCGTTTCCCACGAGCGATTGTAGACGATGCGCCGTTTGGCCGGGACCAGATAGCTGAGAGCCGAACCCCGGATATCAATGACCAGATCCCAGCGCGTGCCGACCACCTGTCGCCACAGATCGAGCCAGTGTCCAGCCATCTTCCTCTTGTCGAGCACGATGGTCCGCACCACGCCCGGCGCATTGCGGAAGAAGGGCGCAGGCGGCCGACCGCAGGCGACGGTGATCTGCGCCCCCGGAACCTGGCGCGCGATCTCGCGGATCACGCCCGACGAGATGACGCAGTCGCCGATGCGGTTGGAGGTGACGAACAGGACTTGGGGCGAGGACATGCGCCTGTAGTTCCGCCATCCCGCGTCGCGGTCAAGGGTGACGGAGCCTCAAAGTCGCGGCACAAGGGCGCCATGACCGACATCCAGCACCTGTCCCGCCCCGACGGCGAAACCCTGGCCTTCAAACGCATCGGGGGCGACGGCCCGACCGTGATCTGGGTCGGCGGCTTCCGCTCGGACATGGAGGGGACCAAGGCTCTGGCGCTGGAGTCCGCCGCACGCGACCGCGGCTGGTCCTACGTCCGCTACGACCATTTCGCCCACGGCCAGTCCTCCGGCGACTGGAAGCAGGCGACCATCGGCCGCTGGCGCGAGGATGCGATCGCTCTGATCGACAGCCTGTCCGGCCCAGTCATCCCGGTCGGGTCATCGATGGGCGGCTGGGTGTCGCTTCTGGCGGCCCTGGCGCGGCCGGAACGGATCAAAGGTCTGGTCCTGGTCAATCCGGCCCAGGACTTCACCGAACGGCTGATGTGGCCCGGTTTAGCCGACCACGAGCGCCAGGCCATCCTGCGCGAGGGCGAGACCCTGGTCGTCGAGGAAGGCCTTGGCGAATATGTCCTGACCCGTCGCATGTTCGAAGAGGCGCGCGACTGGCTGCTGCTGGACGGCGTGATCGACATCGCCGCGCCGGTTCACATCCTTCAGGGCCGCGCCGACGACGTCGTGCCGTGGCGGCATCAGATCGAGCTGATCGAGCGGCTGAAAGGCGGCGACGTGCGGCTGGACCTGATCGAAGGCGGCGACCATCGGCTTTCAACGCCGACCGACCTCGACCGGCTGGTCGAGGCGGTGGAGGCGATGCGGAGCTAGATCCTCCCCCGCTGCGCGGGTGAGGATCGAAGAGTCAGCCCTTGCCCGTCAGCGCCCCATACAGATCCGTGCGCCGATCCCGGAAGAAGCCCCAGGCCGCGCGATACTTGTCCAGTTCATCCAGGTCGAAACGGTGTACCAGCACCCCCTCCTCCTCGGCCCCCAGGCTCTCGACCAAATCGCCCTGCTGATCGGCGATGAAGGAGTGGCCGTAGAAGGTCTGGCCCGTCTCCGTCACCGTCTCATGACCGATCCGGTTGGCGCCCACCACGGGCACCGCATTGGACACCGCGTGCCCCTGCATGGCCCGACGCCACGGCTGGGCCGTGTGCAGGGTCGCATCATGCGGCTCGGTGCCGATGGCGGTCGGATACATCAGCACGTCGGCGCCCATCAGCATCATGGCCCGCGCGGCTTCCGGGAACCACTGGTCCCAGCAGATGCCGACCCCGACCTTGCCGAACCGGGTGTTCCAGACCTTGAAGCCCGTATCGCCGGGCCGGAAATAATACTTTTCCTGATAGCCGGGGCCGTCGGGGATATGGCTCTTGCGATAGACGCCCAGCGCCTCGCCGTCCGCGTCCAGCATGACCAGCGAGTTGTAGTACTGCGGACCGTCCTTCTCGAAGATCGAGACCGGAATGGCCACGCCCAGTTCTTTCGCCACCGGCGCCATGGCCGTGACGCACGGATGCTCGCGCCATTCATAGGCCTGGGTGAACCAGTGCTCCTCCTGCGACACGCAGAAATAGGGCCCCTGGAACAGTTCCGACGGCAGGATCACCTGCGCACCCTTGCCCGCCGCCTCGCGCACGAAGTCGATGGTCTTCCTGATGTTCGCCTGCATGTCCTCGTCGTACGAGGTCTGGATGCCGGCGACGGAGATGGTGCGGGTCATGCGGGCTCCTGCTGGGAGATGCAGTGGAACGAGCCGCCGCCGGTCAGGATGGCCTTGGACGGCAGGGGAATGATTTCGCGATCAGGGAAGGCCTCTTTCAACGCCTTGCAGGCCATGTCGGCCGCCCGGTCGTCGCCATAGGTTGGCACCACCACGGCGCCGTTGGCGATCAGGAAGTTCATGTGGCTGGCCGGGATCGGCCGCTCATCCTCGTCCAGCACCAGGCCCGGCGACGGGATCCTCAGCACACGGAGCTTGCGCCCCGCCGCGTCGGTCATGCCCGACAGATCGCGCGCCGTGGCGTCATAGACCTCGGCGTTCGGGTCGTTCTTGCCCCAGGCGACCGGGCAGGCCACGACGCCCGGTGCGACGAAGCGGGCCAAGTTGTCGACATGCCCGTCGGTGTGGTCGTTCAGCAGGCCGTCGCCCAGCCACAGCACGGCCTTGGCGCCGATGGCCTTCTCCAGCGCAGCAGTCGCGACCGCCTCATCCTGGTTCCAGGCCGGGTTGCGGTTGGGGTTCAGCAGGCACTGGCGCGTGGTCAGCACCGTCCCCTCTCCGTCGTGATCCAGCGAGCCGCCCTCCATGACGAAGTCGTTCCACGTCAGGGGCACACTCGAATGTTCGCCGATCTGGCCCGCGACCAGATCGTCGCCCGGCATATCGTACTTGCCGCCCCAACCGTTGAACTTGAACGCCGCCGCCGTCTTCGATCCCGCGCCGAAGATGGGCCCGGTGTCACGCAGCCACACGTCGCCGAACACGCCCGGCACCACCTCGACATTGGCGACCCCGTCAAACCGCGCCCGCACGCCCTCGGCCAGTTCGGGCGCCCCGACCATCAGCTTGACCTGTTCACGCCCCGGCCCGGCCAGCGCCCGCACCAGCCCCTCGACCTCGTCCTGCGCCTGTTCCAGCGCCTCGAACCAGTATTCCGCATGGCTGGGCCACCCCACCCACATGGCGCGGTGGGGAGCCCACTCTGCGGGGATGGCGGCGGCGATCGGAGCGGTCATGACGGCGGCCTCATCAGGGCGAAACACGGAGCCGCGCCATATGGCCCCAACCGCCCCCGACTTCAACGGCGGACAGGCGCAAAGAAAAAGGGCGGCCCGCGAACGGACCGCCCTTCCTTCTTGTCGATGACGTTCGCTTAGAACTTGTAGCGGACGCCGATCTTGGCCTGCCAGACCGACGCGCTGCTGAAGCCCGACGATGCGGCGGAGTCCTGGAAGACGCCACGGTACTCGTAGAAGTTCCCCACGCCTGCGGCGCAGCCCGAGCCCGCCACTTGGCAGTTCGCCGCCGTGACGTCGGTCGAATAGTAGGGGAAGCCGACTTGTTGGATCACGCCCCACTCGTCGTTCAGCATGTTGCCGATATTTTCGACGTCTGCATACAGCGACAGGCGCGCGCCGCCGGGGAAGAAGGCCGGCAGTTCCTGTTCGATGTGCAGGTCGAAGGTGGTGATCTTGGGCGACTGGAAGGCGTTACGCGGCGAAATCTGTCCCGCGTAGCCGATCAGGCCGGTGCGCTGCAGATATTCGTTGAAGCCGTCGAAGTCGAAACCGGCCGCATAGGTGACGATCGGATCGCTGGCGGCGGTGACAAGGCCCGAACCGTCAGCTTGCGGCACATAGAACAGGCCGCGCTGTTGCGAGGAGATTTCCCCGTACATCTGGTTCACACCGGTGCCGTAGGCGTAGCTGAAGTTGTGACCCGACAGACGCTGACCGAACAGATTGATGCGGGTCATGTAGTCGCCGAAGAAGGCGCGGCTGTAGCTGAGGTTCAGCTTGAAGGCGTCCTTGACCTCATAGTTGGACGGCGAGACTTCCAACTGGTTGGGGTCGATGGCCGCAACCTGCTGATAGTTCGACAGGGCCACGGACGAGGTGCCCGGGTTCTGTTCGGTCGAGTCCAGGTAGGTGTAGGAGAAGTTGAAGCCCAGGCCGCGCGCCCAGCCGTCATACCAATCCTTGTTCAGCGAGATGGCGAACTGATCCGTCTCGCCGCCTTCGGTGTTGGTCAGCATCAGCGTGGTTTGCGTCGGATTGTCGACCGGGCCGAAGAAGGTCGGACGACCGTCAGGCGCGTCCTGGCTGCGCTGACGTTCCAGGTTCAGATCGACCCAGCCGATGGCGCGGTCAGCTTCCGAGTGCACGTATTCGGCGCTCACGGTCCAGCCGTCGCCCATGCCCCAGCGGTTCAGGTCGAAGGTCTTGATGGCGCCCAGCGACGTCTTCCAGATGGAAGGCGTCTGGAACGTCGGGTCGATGACGTTGATCGTACCGGTGCCGAGAGCGGCGCTTTCGGTCACGCCTTGCTGGGCGATCGGGGCGACGTTGAAGCCGTCCACATTGTCCAGGGCCGCCAGTTCCTCGGCCGAGCAGACCGGGAAGGACCCCGCGAACTGCGAGGAATAGCCGTCACGGCGGCACTGGAAGATGCCCACCAGATTGCCGGTGTTGGTGTAGTTGTTCGAGATCCAGACGTTCGGCGAACCGCCCTGGAAGCGACCGATGCCGCCGTAGACGGTCAGGCTGTCGGTGGCGCGCCAGTTGAAGCCCAGACGCGGCTGCAGCACCGAGATGCCGTCGATGTTCTCGTTGCTGGCGAAGCCGTAGGTTTCCTCGAAGGCCGGGTTGGCCAGCGGCTTGTCATCGGATTCGTACCAGTCGAAGCGCAGACCAGCGTTGATGGTCAGGGCCGAGTTGACCTGCCATTCGTCCTGGAAGAACAGGGTGTTCAGCGCGTAGCTGAACTGGGCGCCCGCATCGTTCTTGTTGTTCGACGCGGCGCTCTGATAGCCGATCGAAGAGGCGCGGCCGGCTTCAAAGTCTTCCAGCGAGGCGAATTCGTACTCGCCGTTCGCGAACTGGACGAACAGGTTGAAGACTTCGGTGTTTTCACGCTCGTAGCCGAAGGTGAAGTTATGTCCGCCGTCGGCGCGGTAGGTGGCGACCGCGCGGAACTGGTCGACGTCGTTGGTCAGCTGGTTGGCGTGACGCGAACGCTCCGGCCCGAAACGGATCGAGCGGCGCGGGTTCGGACCGCCCGGATCATCCAGATAAACCTGGAAGGCGGCGAAATCAGCGCCGGCCAGCGGGCTGGAGATGTTCTCGACTTCCTTGCGCGACACCGACAGTTCGGTCGACAGGCGGTCGGTCCAGTCCGAGAACAGCTGGGCCTTGTAGGTTTTCAGGTTGGATTCCAGCACATAGGCCGAGGACAGCAGGCCGACGCTGGGCGTCGAGGTGCTGGTGCTGGTGTTGTTCAGGCGCAGGTCGCCGCCTTCGGTCTGCTGATACGAGACAACGGCGCGGTGGCGGTCGTTGATGTTCCAGTCGAGCTTGCCGAAATACTTCTCGTCGGTGATCTCCAGCGCGTCGGCGACGGCGCCCAGCGGATCATAGCCGTAGACGTCCTGGGAGATCGCGCGAACCTGATCGACCTGGGCCTGGGTGATGCCGGGCACTTCGACGGGCGCGCCGGAACCTTCAGGCCCCGTCAGCACGGGCTGCGAGGATTCATACTTTTCGTAGTTCAGCAGGAAGAACAGACGGTCCTTGATGACCGGGCCGCTGAGGGTGGCGCCCCAGGTCTTTTCCTCGAACTCGGATTCCGACAGATCGACGCTGCGGGTCTGACCGGTCTGGAAGTCGTCGTAGGTGTAGGTGTCGCCTTGCAGGTCCTGATCGGTCTTCTCGTAGAAGACTTCGCCGTGGAACTCGTTGGTGCCGGACTTGGTCACCGAGTTGACGACGCCGCCGGTGAAGTTGCCGTACTGGACGTCATAAGGGGCGACGTCGACGCTGACGGCTTGCAGGGCGGAGATGGAGATGGGCGAACGCTGCGTCGGATAGCCGTTGCTTTGCAGGCCGAAATCGTCGCCCTGGCGGGTGCCGTCCACCAGGAAGGCGTTGTAGCGGTTGTTCTGGCCGCCGATGGACAGGGCGTCGTTGTTCGACGCGTCAACGGTGGCGAAGGGCGTGGTGCGCACGAAGTCGCGGATGTCGCGAGCGACGGTGGGAAGGGTTTCGATGCCGTCCAGACCGATGTTCGAACGCGGCGAGGTCCGCAGACCGCCGCCGGCGACGCCGGTCACGACGATGTCGCCCAGATCCGACGCGCTGCTGGCTTCCGAACCGGCGATGATCAGTTCGACCGAGGCGGGCGTGCCGATGCCGATCGAAGCCACCTGGCTGACCGCTTCACCGGCGCTGGAGGCCGAGCGGACGATGAAGGGGCCGCCGACGCGCAGGTTGCGCGCCGAGAACTGGCCGTTGGCGTCCGTGACGGTTGTCGACACCGTGCCGGTCGGAACGTGCGTCACGCTGACGGTGGCGCCGGCGACAGGCATGCCGGCCGCGTCATAGACGCCGCCGGAGATCGCCCCGGTGGTTTCCTGCGCGAACACGGCCGTCGAGGCCGACATCATGATGGCGGCGGCCGAAGCGCCGTACGCCAGTTTACGGAAGGTCATTAGCTATCCCCAGCTGGTGGACCGAAAATGGTCTGGGACATGCGACCTGCATGTCTCAATCCCGCCCCCTCTAGGACCGATGTTGAACCGCTGGACGACAGTTGTGTGACAGAGCGATGACAACGCCACAGGGTGGCGTAAGGGTCACACTCAGCTTCGGCTGGAGGCCGGAACGGCCGCGCGTTCGAAAACGTCCGCAATGCCAACCGCCGTGCGGGCGATGGCCTTGGGCTCGTGGAAGTTGCCGTTGACCTGGCTCTGGGCGATCACATGGGCGCGGAACCGCGCGAACAGCGCCGTGTCCGGCGCCTGGGGGGCGGACCAGAATCGATCGAGCGGCTGCTGGTCGGTCAGGCCATCGAAGTCGAAGAAGGCGTCTCCCATCACCTTGACGGGCGTATGGAAGCCCAGGGCCGACAGGGCGGCGCTGGAGTTGTTGACCACCATCCCCCGCGACGCCCGGCACAAAGAGGCCAGATTGCCGCCGTCGATGAAGTCCACCCGTCCCTGCAGTCCGTGCTCTTGCGCCAGTCGAAGCGTCACGGCGCGCAGGTTCACCAGGCCGGGATCCAGCGGGTGATTCTTGACCACCAGCCGCGCGCCCGCCGGCGCATGCGCCGCGAAACTGGCCATGACCGCTACGAGGAAAGTGCGGTTGTCGGCGTAACGCGAATAGCGCAGCAACTGCGCGTCGCCTTCGCGCTGGAGGCACGCGATGAAGAAATCCCCGCGCGCACGGATCACCTGCGCGTCACAGGTCTCGGCCCTACGGAACGCCAGACCGACATAGCGGCGGATATGGCCGACGCACTGTTTCAGGGGGGAAAAGACATAGGGGGCGACGTAGTGCGGAAACAGCGCCCCGCCCAGGATCTGGACCGCATGATAGGCGCTGATGTTGGTCACATGGTGCGGCAGAATCTTTCCGACCGTTATCGGTTCGGCCAGTTTCGGGGCCGGCTCCGGATAGCCGTCGCGGAAGCGCGGCAAGGGGCTGGACCCGTTGACGCCATCGCGCTCGACCGTCACCCAGTCGGGTCGGAAATAGCCGTTCTCCAGCACCCACACCCGGCAATCCAGCGCCTCGGACGCCGCCAGCACAGCGCGGTTATAGGGACCGGCCTCTCCGAACACGATGATGTCGGTGAAACCTGCGGCCAGATCGGCCAAGCCGTCCGCCCAGGCTTGGGCGGTGCCCGAGAAGGTCAGCCCGCCCGGCCGCATCCAGTTCAGGACGTCGCCGGCGTTGAAGATCATGCGGTTCACTGAAGCTCCGCGCGCCTCCAGCACCGACGCCATCACCCTGCCGAAAGATCCGAACGGCGCCGAAACGATCAGGAATCGACGCCCGGCCAAGGCGCTGACGCCGCGGCGCATGGGCACGGGAAAGTTGGAAACACTGGCGGAAACAGACGTCTCCACTCCCCGCAGGCGCAGGTGCGCATCCGGCCGACCGGCTTCGGCGCGCAGGCGATACCGACGGCGGCGACGCGCCGACAAGAGCCTGGAGGAAGAACGAAGGTCCACCACTAGGCGGAGCCTCTCATGTCCGACACGATATTCGCAATCTGGGATCGGGCGCGACCGGCGCAATCAGGACGTTTAAAAAACCGGATCATCGCCGCCCTTGTGTCGCGCGGATTAAGGCCGATCAACCGAAATCGACGACACAAGCGTCGTTCACCTAAACCTGATGCAGCACGTGCTTTTCTAACATCAAAACCGCCGACGCCAGGACGGCGACGACGGTTCGATGTCTTGGATTCGACGTCTTCCATGATCCTGTGGTCGCCGGTCTGGACGAACCTGACCGGCGACCTTCGGGTCTTAGAAGTTGATGTCGATGGTCGCGCGGCGGTTGAGCGGTTCGCGCACACCGTCGGCGGTCGGCTTGGCGAGGTTGGTCTCGCCCTTGCCGTCGAGGGCGATGACGCCGCCGTTGACGCCTGCAGCAACCAGCGAGTCCGCGACGGTGCGCGAACGGCGGTTGGACAGACCCACGTTATAGGCGGCCGAACCCGAGGTGTCGGTGTAGCCGACGATCAGGACGCGGGTCGGAGCGCCCGACTTGGCGTAGTTGGCGGCTTGAGTGACCACCGAGCGGGCTTCCGCCGTCAGGTCCGAGCGATCCCAGTCGAAGTAGACCACGAACTGACGAGCGACCGGCGCGGCCGGGGCCGGCGGAGGCGGCGGAGGCGGCGGGGGAGGCGGGGGAGGCGGAGGCGGCGGGGGAGGCGGCGGGGGAGCCATCTCTTCCGCACCGAAGCTGTAGCGCAGACCCAGGGTCACGGTGTGCGACTGATCGTAGTCGCCGTCCCATTCGGTGGTGTAGCGCGCATCGCCGACCGCCGAGCTGTTGAAGGACATGTCGCCGGTCAGATAGCGATAGGTCAGATCGATGTTGGTGCGATCACCGATCGCCCAGGCCAGACCCGCAATCGCCTGAGCGGCGAACTCGGTGGAGTCGTCATCGACCGTGAACGTCGCACCGCGATTGTCGCGAAGGTTGCCGATGGTGTTGGTCTTGACGCGGTTCACACCGGCGCCGAGGCCGACGAACGGACGGATGCCCCAAGCTTCGTAGCCGAAGTCATAGATGACGTTGGCCATCAAAGTCGTCGACTCGATGTCGCCTTCGGGAGAGTAGCAAGGACCCGTCGCCGGAGTCAGGTTGCAGACGCCACCGACGCCGTCGTTGGGCGCGCGCACGGTGCCGATATCGCCCGAGCGATAGCCGCCTTCCAGCTCAACCCGCCAGTTGGGGTTGAAGCGATAGCCCAGACGCGCGAACGCCGCCCAGCCTTGCTCAGCTTCATAAACATGGTTGAAGCCCGTCGAAGCGGCTTCCATGTTGATGTCGTCCATCACACGGTAACCGGCGTCGATCGCGCCATACCAGCCATTGGGTTCCGCCGAAGCCGCGCCGGCTACGAAGAGCCCCGCTGCCGCTACGGATGCCAGAAGTTTCAGCTTCATCTGCTTCCTCATTCATAATGTGTCTGAAGCCGAGCAATATAGTCGACGTTCCCGAGCTAAACTAGGTCGCTGGCGCGCGGTTCCGCACTCGGGCTAGGATTGTGACGACTGTGGCGCCGTTTCAACACATGGCCGCCCGCTGGAGACGATGATTATGGCGATGCGATTTGACGGACAGGTGGCGATCGTGACGGGCGCGGGCGGAGGCCTGGGGCGAGAGCATGCTCTGGCGCTGGCGGCGCGCGGGGCCCGGGTGGTGGTCAACGACCTGGGCGGCGCGCGCGACGGCTCGGGCGGATCGGCCAGCGCCGCCGAGGCCGTAGTCGCCGAAATCGAGGCCGCGGGCGGCGAGGCCATCGCCAATGCGGCCTCCGTCACAGACTTCGCGGCGGTTCAGGCCATGGTCGATCAGGCCATGGCCAAATGGGGCCGGATCGACATTCTGGTCAACAACGCCGGCGTCCTGCGCGACAAGAGTTTCGCCAAGATGGAGATCGAGGATTTCCGCTTCGTCCTCGACGTCCATCTGATGGGGGCGGTCAATTGCACCAAGGCGGTGTGGGAGATCATGCGGGGGCAGAACTACGGCCGGATCGTGATGACAACCTCGTCCTCGGGCCTGTACGGCAACTTCGGCCAGGCCAACTATGGCGCGGCCAAGATGGCCCTGGTCGGCCTGATGCAGACCCTGTCGATCGAGGGGGCCAAGAACGACATTCGCGTCAACTGCCTGGCGCCCACCGCCCACACCCGCATGACCGAGGACCTCGGCGCGGCGCTTCCGCTGGAGGCCCTGTCTCCTTCCCTGGTGACGCCGGGTCTTCTGTACCTGGTCAGCCGTGACGCCCCCAGCCGCGCCATCCTGGCCGCCGGCGCCGGCGGGTTCGAGCGCGCCTATGTCACCTTGACGCAAGGAACGTTCATCGCAGGCGAGGATGCGCCCGAACAGGTCGCCGCCCGCTTCGACGCCATCTCGGATCGCGCCGACGAGATCGTTCCGGACATGGGCGCCGCCCAGGGCATGATCGAACTGACCAAGGCCCAGAAGGCGCACGCAGGCTGACGATCTGATCCTGCCCCTTCTCCCATGGGGAGAAGTTGGCCAGTAGGGCCGGATGAGGGGGTACGGTGTCAATCGCGTCGCACAGCCTAACCCCTCACCCTTTCGCACCAAGACCGATCGCCTGACGGCTCTCGGGTGCTCAAGCCCTCTCCCTATGGGAGAGGGTTGCGTTGACGTGGCGGCAGGCGCCTAACTTCACTCCAGAGGAAACGGCCTCAAGTAGCGCGAACGCGCGATAGGCCAAGCAAAGGAAGCATCGAAGATGCGCGAAGCCGTCATCGTCTCCACCGCCCGCACGCCGATCGGCCGGGCCTATCGCGGTGCCTTCAACGACACCCAGGCGCAGCAGCTGGGCGCCCATGCGGTGAAACACGCCGTGGCCCGCGCCGGCGTCGAGGCGGCCGAGATCGAGGACGTTGTCATGGGCGCGGCCCTGCAGCAGGGTTCGACCGGCACCAACATCGCCCGCCAGGTCGCCCTGGCCGCCGGCCTGCCCTCGTCCGTGCCGGGCATGAGCCTGGACCGCCAGTGCGCCTCGGGCCTGATGGGCATCGCCACGGCGGCCAAACAGGTGGTGTTCGATCAGCAGAAGATGGCGGTCGGCGGCGGGCTGGAGTCGATCTCCCTGGTCCAGAACCAGCACATGAACCTGTACCGGATGAAGGACGAAGAGCTGCTGAAGCTGTCGCCCCACATCTATATGTCGATGCTGGAGACGGCCGAGGTCGTGTCGCGTCGCTATGGCATCGACCGCGACCGCCAGGACGAATACGCGCTTCAGTCCCAGCAGCGCACGGCCGCGGCCCAAGCGGCCGGACGGTTCGACGCCGAGATCGTGCCGATGACCACCGCCATGCTGGTGACGGACAAGGCGACCGGCGAGACCTCGTCCAAGGCCGTGACCCTGTCCAAGGACGAGGGCAACCGTCCCGAAACCACCCTGGAAGGCCTGAAGTCCCTCAAGCCCGTCTTCGGCGGCGGCGAAGAGATCGAGCAGGGCGAGTTCATAACCGCCGGCAACGCCTCGCAGCTGTCCGACGGCGCCTCGGCCTGCGTGCTGATGGAGGCCGGCGAGGCGGTGAAACGCAATCTGCAGCCGCTCGGCGTCTATCGCGGCATGGCGGTGGCCGGTTGCGAACCGGACGAAATGGGCATCGGCCCGGTATATGCGGTGCCCAAGCTGTTGAAGCGCCACGGCCTGACGGTGGACGACATCGGCATCTGGGAGCTGAACGAGGCCTTCGCCGTCCAGGTCCTGTACTGCCGCGACCAGCTGGGCATCCCCGACGACCTGCTGAACGTCTCGGGCGGCGCCATCTCCATCGGCCACCCCTACGGCATGTCCGGCGCCCGCATGACCGGCCACGTCCTGATCGAGGGCAAACGCCGCGGCGCCAAATACGGCGTCGTCACCATGTGCATCGGCGGCGGCATGGGGGCGGCGGGATTGTTCGAGATTTACTGAAGGGGACCGCACACCCCTGGCTCCGTCATCCTAAGGCTTGTCCCTAGGATCCATACTCCCGGTACATCCACAGGGGTCCCGGCCTCAAAGACCGGGAGTATGGATCCTCGCCACAAGGGCGAGGATGACGATTATAGGTGGCTGCGGCGACGATGGGCGGGCGTGGTCTTTAGACCTTCTCGCTGACCTTGATCGCCACCCGGCACCCCGCCTTGATCACCCCGCTCAGCAGCCGATAGGCCGGCGCCTCGCGGCTGCCATGGTCGATGGCGTGGTCGTGGTGCGCCAGTTCCTCGTCGCGGAACTGTTTCAGCTCGGCGGCCAGGGCCGGGTCGCGGTCGCCGATCTCGGCGATCTGGTCGGCATAGTGTTTCTCGATCACGCTCTCGACCGCCTCGGTGCAGGCGTGCGCCGCCTTCTCGCCCATCAGGGCTGTGCCGGCGCCGAGCGCCGAGGCCGCGATCCGCCACAGGGGCGTCATGACCGTGGGCCGCACCCGGCGTTCATTCAGCAGCCGGTCGAACCGGGCCAGATGCACCGCTTCCTGGTCCTGCATCTCGCCCAGGTCGCGCACCATGTCGCCGTGCGCCTTGCGTCCCTCGAACACCGCCTTCTGCGCGCGATAGATTAGGACGGCCGCGTATTCCCCGGCATGATCGACCCGCAGGATCTCGTCCATCCGCGCCTTGTCGGCGCCGCGTCCGGGTCTGGGCAGAGGGATGGAGCCGCTCATCGGATCAGGCCTTCTCGATACGGGGCGCGCGGGCGTCCTTGGGGCGTTTGGCCGCCAGCAGGCTGAACACCGCAAGCGCGGAGACGATGAGGGCGTTCCATCCCGCCATCGACAGGCCCAGCCAACTCCAGGCCACGTCGCTGCAGCCGATCACCTTGACCACCGGACCCGTGCCGAGCGCCAGGGCCGTCAGACTGTCCATATCGACCGAGCCGCCGACCGACGAACAGGTCGCAGGCAGGGCCCACCAGCCGTATTCGCCGCCCATGTGGAAGACCGCCGTGACCGCGCCTGTCGCAAAGACCGCCGCCAGCAGGAAGGCGGCGATGCGCGGCGTGCCGCGTCGGCTGCCGCTGATCAGGGTCCAGGCCGTGGCGACCGCCGCCACCGCGACCGCGCCCCAATAGACCTCGCGCTGTTTCAGACACAGGTTGCAGGGCGCCAGCCCGCCGAACCGCTCGAAGGCATGGGCCGCGCCCAGCATGGCCAGCGACGCGGCCAGGGCGAAGGCGGTCCACCAACGGGTCAGGAGGCGATAGACGTCGATCATCGTGAAAAGCCTTACCGCGCGCCGAAGCCGCCGTCGACTTACAGAAGCTTCACGGCGACGATCAGTCCGACCAGCACGACCAGGGCGATCCCGCTCCACAACGCCAGCCGCTTCTCCACCTGCGCCAGCATGGCCGCCCCCCAGCGTTTCAGGATCCAGGCCTCCAGGAAGAACCGCCCGCCGCGCGTGACGATCGACGCGCCCATGAAGACCGGAAAGCTGAATGCGGCCAGTCCCGAGGCGATGGTAACCAGCTTGTAGGGGATCGGCGTCAGCCCCTTGATCAGTATGACCCACAGCCCCCATTGGTCGAACCAGGCGCGAAACTGCGCCAGCCCGTCCGAATGGCCCAGCACCCGCATGATCGCCAGACCGACATCGGTCAGGAAATAGCCGATGGCGTAGCCGAGAATCCCGCCCAGCACCGAGGCGACGGTGCAGACGCCGGCGTAAAAATAGGCCCGCTCCGGCCGCGCCAGAATCATCGGCGCCAGCATCACGTCGGGCGGAATGGGAAAGAACGAACTCTCCGCGAACGAGACCACGGCCAGGGCCTTCGTCGCATGGCGGCTGCGCGCCAGGTCGAAGACGCGGTCATAGAGCAGGCGAAGCATGGCGATCCTTACGGCGGCACGGCGCGTTAGCACCCCTGCGGCGTTCCGTCATCCTCGGGCCTGGCCGCCACCTGCTAGAGCGCTTTTCCATGACCACCCCCGCCCCCCTGACACCCGGCGCGCAACAGGACGACGTCAGCCACAACATCACCCGCCTGTTGCGGCGTCTGGCCGACGACGGCGGCGAGGCGGGGCTGACGCTGCACGAGATCCGCGACCGGCTGGACGAGCGCGCCTATGGGCTGCTGATACTGCTGCTCTCCATCCCCTGCCTGGTGCCCGGCCTCTACGGGGTGCCGCAAATCGTCGGACTGATCGTCATCCTGCTGGCGGGCCAGATGCTGGTCGGGCGCGAGGAGCCGTGGCTGCCGCGCTGGTTCCTGAACCTGCGCTGCAAGGGCAAGTGGCTGAAGGCCATGGCCGACTTCGCCGAGACGAAACTGGGCTGGATCGACCGCCTGTCGCGCCCGCGCCTGCGTCGCTTCGCCGACGGGCCGGGCGAGAAGCTGGCGGCTGTCTTCATGATCCTGGCCACCGTCACCATCGTCCTGCCCCTGACCAACACCATCCCCTCGGTCGCCCTGGCCCTGCTGTCGGTCGGCCTGATCCAGCGCGACGGCCTGTTCGTCCTGGCCGGCTGCGCCGTCGCCACCGTCTGGCTGACGATCCTGGGCGCCGTCGCGACCGGCCTGCTCCTCGGCGCCGAATGGGCGACCCGGCTGCTGCCGGGCTGAACGCTATTCGTCTCGCAATTCCAGCGCGGTGAACGGGGCCTGGCCGCGTTCGATGCGGATCAGGTCCAGCACGCCAATGATCTGGCGCGACCGCCAGTGGGTCATCAGGTAGTGCAGCGGCCCCAGGGCGGCCCCCGCCCCGACCGAAAACACCAGCTGGGGATACTCGCGAACGAAGCTCAACAGGCTATCGCCCATGACTTCGGCCAGCAGGGCGATGACGGACAGCGGAATGGTCAGATAGGCGACGATCACTGCGCGCAGCATCTGGTCCTGCCGACGGGCGTTCAGATTGGCCAGGGCCGACAGGGCGTCGAACGTCGCGGCGTCCACGTCCTTCAGCAGGTCGAAGACCTTGATGGTCGAGGGATTGCGCCGGAACCCGCTCAGGAAGTCCACGCCTGCATAGCCCCAGGCGCCGGGCGTATAAAAGCTTGAGGGAATGAGGCTCCATGCAGGAAACGGATCTTTCAGCCGGCGCCACAGCGTCCATAAGTCGGCCTGCGCTCTCACGCACTCCCCCGTTTCCGCGTCCGCCATACCGATCCCCCCGCGCTCCCCGCAGCGCCTTTTCGACCAGATGACGCCACCCGTTGGCAAGCCGCATCCATCACGACCCTGTGCCTTCGTCTTGGCTCCGTCGTCTTCTGTGACTAGGTTCCGCGCCAATCGGCGGCCCCTTTCGGTTAAGCCCGCCTCAAAAATCAGTGCGGGAGACGCGCCATGAACGACATGACCCAGGCTCAGGTCGAAAAGCTCGACCTTGAAAACCCCCTCGGCGTCGACGGTTTCGAATTCGTCGAATTCACCGGCCCCGAGCCCAGGGCGATGATTTCGCGTCTGGAGATGATGGGCTTCACCCAGACGCACGTGAACCCCAGGACCGACGTGGTGCGCCTGAAGCAGGGCGACATCAGCTTCCTGGTGCACCGCTCACCTGCGGCCCACGCCGCCGACTTCGCCAAGGATCACGGACCGTCGGCCAATGGCATGGCCTTCCGCACCAGCGACGCCAAGGCCGCCTATGAGGGCGCGGTCGAGCGCGGCGCCAAGCCGGCGCAGGGCGTCTCGGGCGGCGCCCTGGGCGACGACTATCCCTATATCCTGCAAGGCATCGGCGGTTCGCTGCTCTATGTCATCGACCAGTATGGCGACGCCGGCTCCCTGTACGACGCCTGGGACGAGATCGAGGGCTGGGAGGAATCCGAGCGCAAGAATTCGGTCGGCCTGGAGATCCTGGACCACCTGACCCACAACGTGCGTCGCGGCGAGATGCGCACCTGGTCGGGCTTCTACGGCTCGGTGTTCAACTTCGAAGAGCAGAAGTATTTCGACATCAAGGGCAAGGCGACCGGCCTGTTCTCCCAGGCCATGATCGCGCCCGACCGCGCCATCCGCATCCCCCTGAACGAGAGCCAGGACGACAACTCCCAGATCGAGGAGTTCCTGCGTCGCTACAACGGCGAGGGCATCCAGCACATCGCCCTGACCACTGAGAACATCTTCGAGACGGTCGAGGCCATGCGCGCGCGCGGCGTCGACTTCCAGGACACCATCGAGACCTATTTCGAACTGATCGACAAACGCCTGCCCAACCACGGCGAGGACGTGGAGCGGATGCGCAAGAACCGCATCCTGATCGACGGTTCGGACGAGGACGGCCTGCTGCTGCAGATCTTCACCCAGGACACCTTCGGCCCGATCTTCTTCGAGATCATTCAGCGCAAGGGCAACGAGGGCTTCGGCAACGGCAACTTCCAGGCCCTGTTCGACTCCATCGAGCTGGACCAGATCCGTCGCGGCGTCATCAAGGTCGACGCCTGAATGAAGATGCGGCCGCCCACGTGGCTGCCCTGGCTCGGCCCGGTCCTTGCGGCCGGCGCCGGGGCCCTGGCCGGCGAATACTGGCTGGGCGGCGGCTTCTGGATGGTCCTGATCGCCGCCCTCCTCTGCGGCTTCGCCCCCATCGTCGGCTATCAGGTGTGGAAACGGCGGCACCACGGGGGGTGAGGGGCCGCGCGGCGGCGCTGCGCTGAGAGCAGGCTGAACGGATGTTTGAAATGGACGACAAAGGACGGCTCCCGCCGGTTGCGCTTGCTCCCATTGACATCCAACGCAGGATTGTGAGTTCCTAGCGGCGACGTTTGGAGGGGCTCTCGATGTTCAAATGTACTCCAGCTCAGGGCACGATGCTCAGGCGCTGACTTGCCTGTGTCATAGTCCAGGGTTTGCGCGATTGAATGCGCTCGTGGAGAGCAGGTTCTCGCGGCGTTCGTTCCTTGCCGGCGCGGCTTCAGTCGTTAGCGCGGCCGCCTTCTGGCCCGAAGAGGCGAGGGCCGACGTGCCGGCCGCGCCGCAGGGGCGGGTCGTCTTCACCAATGTCAAAATCTTCGATGGCAAGTCGCATCGCCTGATTGAAGGGCGAAATGTCGTCGTTGACGGCAACAAGATCCTTTCCCTTGATCCGGCTTCCACTGCCGTCGCCGATGGTGCCGAGATCATCGATGGCGGAGGTCGCACGCTCATGCCTGGGCTCATCGACGCCCACTGGCGATGATGGCCGCGATGCCGATGATGGATCTGATGACGGCGGATGTGGGCTACATCAATCTCTCTGCGGCCCAGGAGGCCCAGAGGACCCTGATGCGGGGCTTCACCAGCATTCGAGACCTCGCCGGACCCTCCTTCGGCCTTAAGCGCGCCATCGACGGCGGGCTCAATCCCGGCCCGCGTATTTGGCCTTCTGGAGCCATGATCTCGCAGACGAGCGGTCATGGAGACTATCGCTATCCTTACGAGATCCCGGCGCACCCCGGCGCGGCGTTGTCGCGAGGCGAGTCCCTCGGCGCGGGAATGATCGCTGACGGACCGGATCAGGTGATGAAGCGCGTCCGCGAGCAACTGATGCTCGGCGCCAGCATCAAACTGGCTGGGGGCGGCGGCGTCGCCTCCAACTTCGACCCTCTTGATGTGAGCCAATACACGGAGGCCGAGTTCCGGGCGGCGGTCGAATGCGCCGAGAACTGGGGAACCTATGTCGCCGTGCACGCCTACACGCCGCGCGCGATCCAAACCGCTATTCGCGGCGGGGTGCGCGCCATCGAGCACGGTCAGCTGATCGACGAAGAAACGGCCAAGATCATGGCCGATAACGACGTCTGGTTTTCGTCGCAGCCCTTCCTGGAAAACGAGTTTTCCAACTCCTATCCCGAAGGCTCGGCAAACCAGGCGAAGTTGCGCACCATGGTTGCCGGCACGGACAATGCCTACGGCTTGGCTCGGAAGTACAATCTGAAGACCGCATGGGGCACGGACATACTGTTTGACCCCGCGATGACGCCAAATCAGGGGGCGATCCTCGCGACCATGTCCCGTTGGTATTCCAATGCGGAGATTCTGGTGATGGCGACCAGCACGAACGCCGAACTGCTGGCGATGTCCGGTCCGCGCAATCCGTATCCGGGCAAATTGGGTGTCATTGAACCAGGGGCCTTCGCTGACGTCTTGTTGGTCGAGGGCGACCCCATCGCAGACGTCAATCTCGTCGCCGACCCTGACAGAAACATGAAAATCATCATGAAGGACGGGCGCGTCTACAAGAACACCTTGGCGTAAGCTGGCCCCCTCGGGAGGGCGAAGAGCGCCCTATCGCGCAGGCGAACTGTCATACCGCCGAGAACCAACACCCTGACTTCGCGTCGTTTTCATTTTTCTTCGGCCAATCGACCTGACACGCTCGCGCGCTGGGTTAGACTGTTCCCGACCGGCCTCTTCGAGAGGAAGTGCACGACCTGCACCCTGTTGTCGCGCCGGGCGGGGGTTTGATGATGCGCGCCGTCTGTTCTGGACTGATTGCACTTTTTGCACTGTGTTTTTCCCCGGCCCACGCCCAGGACGCCGCGCCCCGCTGGTCCTTGGCCATCCACGGCGGCGCCGGCGTCATCGAACGCTCCAGCCTGACGCCGGAGCAGGACGCCGCCTATCGCGCGGCGCTGCAACGCGCGCTGGACGCCGGGTCGGCCGTTCTGAACGGCGGAGGCTCGGCGCTGGACGCGGTCCAGGCCGCCATCGAGATCATGGAGGACGATCCCCTGTTCAACGCCGGGCGCGGCGCCGTCTTCACCGCGGCGGGCCGCAACGAGCTGGACGCCGCCGTCATGGACGGTTCGGACCTGACCGCCGGCGCGGTGGCGGGCCTGACCACCACCCGCCATCCCGTCGCCGCCGCCCGCGCAGTGATGGAGCGCTCGCCCCACGTCATGCTGATCGGCCCCGGCGCCGACGCCTTCGCCGCCTCCGTCGGGCTGGAACAGGTTCAGCCGGCCTGGTTCTTCACCGAGCGCCGCTGGCGGGGCCTGATCGACACCCTGGCGGCCAAGCGCCTGCCGATCCCCGACCGGCCGGCCGGCGCACCCGCCGAGCCGACCACGCCCATGGCGGCCGACGACCCCGCCGCCCCGCCTCTGAACGAGAAGAAGTTCGGCACGGTCGGCGCCGTGGCCCTGGACAGCCAGGGTCGCCTCGCCGCCGCCACCTCGACCGGCGGCATGACCGCCAAACAGTGGGGCCGGGTCGGCGACGTGCCGATCATCGGAGCGGGCACATACGCCTCCAACGCCGACGGCTGCGCCGTGTCCGCCACCGGCGACGGCGAATATTTCATCCGCGCCACCGTGGCCCGCGACATCTGCGCCCGGATCGGCGGCGCGACAGCCGCCGACACGGCGGCCCAGGCCGAGATCGATGAGGCGAAAGCCCTCGGCGGCCTGGGCGGCGTCATCGTCATGACCACGGGCGGCGCCCCCGCCTTCGCCCTGTCGACCTCAGGCATGTATCGCGGCGCGGTCTCCTCGACCTCTCCGGCCCGCGTCGCCATATACGCCGATGAACCCTGAGCCCTGATTTCAGACTATTCAGACGTTTGAGACTCTCTTTTTTCCAGACCGAGCCCATGACTGCATCCGACGACGAACTGACCCTAATGGCCCAGGAGGAGCTGGACGCCGCCTGCGCCATGCCCTTCGTCGAGCTGAAAAAGATCACCCCCTGGGGCGACAGCTACGAAGGCTTCGCCCCGTCCGGCCGCACGGTCGAGGTCGAGCGCCGCTACCTGTGGGCCGTCGAGCCCGAGGGCGGCGTCATCGTCGAGGTCGAGGTGCGCGACGCGGCCGCCCGTACCGGCGCCGAGGCCCGCGCCCTGCTGACGCCCAACGGGTGATCGACGCTCGGTTTCCAATCCTGCAAATCCGGTCTAGGCCTAAAGCATGAAACTCGCCTCGCTCAAGCACGGCCGCGACGGCCGCCTCGTGGTCGTCTCGCAGGACCTGAACTGGTTCACCGACGCCTTCCTGATCGCCCCGACCCTGCAGGCCGCTCTGGACGACTGGGACCATTGCGGCCCCCGGCTTCAGGCCCTGGCCGAAAGCCTGGAGCATGAGGCCGTCCCGCGCGGCCGCTTCCGCGAGCATGAGGCCGCATCGCCCCTGCCCCGCGCCTATCAGTGGGCCGACGGCTCGGCCTATGTGAACCACGTCGAGCTTGTGCGCCGCGCGCGCGGGGCCGAAATGCCCGCCACCTTCTGGACCGATCCGCTGATGTACCAGGGCGGCTCCGACAGCTTCCTGGCGCCCCGCGACGCCATCCCCCTGGCCGACGAGGCCTGGGGCTGCGACCTGGAGGCCGAGGTGGTCGTGGTCGTCGGCGACGTGCCCCAGGGCGCGACGCGCGAACAGGCGCTTGAGGCCATCCGCCTGGTCGGCCTGGTCAACGACGTATCCTTGCGCAACCTGATCCCCGCAGAACTGGCCAAGGGGTTCGGCTTCGTCCAGTCCAAGCCCGCCAGCGCCCTGTCGCCCGTCCTGGTGACGCCCGAGGCCCTGGGCGACCGATGGAAAGACGGCAAGCTGCATGGCGCGCTGACCGTCCAGCTGAACGGCCAGGACTTCGGCAAGGCCGACGCCGGCGTGGACATGACCTTCGACTTCGGCACCCTGATCGCCCACCTGGCCAAGACCCGGTCGCTGGGCGCCGGGACCATCATCGGATCGGGCACCGTGTCGAACAAGGACGCCGACGGCGGCCCCGGCAAGCCGGTGTCGGAAGGCGGCCTGGGCTATAGCTGCATCGCCGAGGTCCGCACAGTCGAGACGATCCTGCGCGGCGCCGCCGAGACCCCCTTCCTCAAGCACGGCGACACGGTGCGGATCGAGATGCTGGACGCCCACCACCACTCGATTTTCGGCGCCATCGAACAGACGGTGAGCCCGCTTTCCAGCGCGGGCTGACAGGGCTAGGCTGGTCGCGTCGGCCTCGGGGGAGGCCGCCAAAGGTCCTTGGGGAGAGACGACGTGCCGCCTGAAAAACTGATCCCGCTGGCGATCATTCCGGTCATGCTGGTGCTCGTCCTGCTGAAGAACCGCAGGAAGCGGGTGCTGAAGACGCATCTGCTGTGGGTCATGCCGGCCATCGTCCTGCCGCTGATCGGCCTGGGCCTGTGGGGCACGACGCAGAACCCCAACATGGCCCACGCCCCGTTCGGCCCCGACGCCTGGGCGGTGCTGGCGCTCGGCGGCGTCCTGGGCGGCGTCGCCGGCTGGTATCGCGGCAAGACCGTCACCATCGAAAAGGAGCCGAACGGTTCCCTGATGGCCCAGGCCTCGCCGCTGGGCCTGATCCTGGTGGTGGTGCTGTTCGCCGGGCGGTCCTTCCTGCGCGAACTGATCGAGGGACACGCCGCCCAATGGCATCTGAACGCCATGGCGGTGACCGACGCCTTCCTGGTCTTCGCCATGGGCCTGATCGTCATGCAGCGCGTCGAAATGTACATCCGCGCCCGCCGCGTCCTGGCGGGCGGAACCGACAGCCATGTCGAGGTTGCAGCCTAAAGGTTCAGGCTAGACGCCGCGTCCGCCCTTGTGGCATGAGGCGGCCTCTGCGGGCGTGGTGGAATTGGTAGACGCGCTGGATTCAAAATCCTGTTCCGAAAGGAGTGCCGGTTCGACCCCGGCCGCCCGCACCAAGCTTTTTCAGGCTTTCCGCCTGAGTTCGGGAGGTTCGCGATCCGCGACCTCCCGACGACTTCCGACACGAAACGCGAACGCCGCGTCACACTGACGGCACAGCCTGTTCACCTCACGTTCCCATCGCGCTATGCCGCGCTCCAGTCGGTGGCGCGACGGAGGATGGAATGTCGGAACCCCTATCGAGCGAAGAACTGATGCAGCTGGAGGCCGAACTGGCCGCGAACGCCGTGCGCAACCCGCCACCGCACCCCAGCCTGCCGGCGACACCGGGGCCGGGATCGAACGTCGCCTATGTGTCAAAGGAAGAGAACGACCGCCTGGTCAGCGCCGCCCTCGCGCTGGGCATGGGCCAGTTTGCCAAGATGACGGCCGACGAGACCCACATGCTCGCGGCCCGCCTCTCGCGGCGATGACCGGCGCGCCCTACCTCTCTGGCGTCTCAGGCCGGATGATCGACCTGCCCCATCGCGGCAATCAACTGGTCGTTCAGTGCAGGGGGTGCAGCAGGGACGTCCATATTTCAGGCCGTGAAATCGTCACCCGCTTCACGAAGTGGTTGCCCGCCCAGGTCAGCGAATGGGCTGCGACGCTTCATTGCGGCGCCTGCCAGTCCCGCCATGTCATGGTCTATTCGAAGCGCGATCCGGGCGGCGAGGGCTTCCACGTATCGACTGCGGAGCCTGGCCAGATCATCTGGGCGCGTCGGCTGAACGCATGGCTCAATGAGGTCGAGTCGGACATATGGAATTATAGACGCGCCATCACCGGCATGTGCGCCGATGAGGACTTGGCGAAAGCGGGCATTAGACCATTCGAACGCACAACGCCCTCGGTACGAACCCAGGGCGTTGCAGGATGAAGTCGTGTATGATCCGCCCTGTGAGCGCACTGCATTTCGACACCGATCCGCTGTGGGTCGCCGGGATTATTGCTTGGGCTCATTCCCGAAGCGATGTGGCTTCGGTTTGGCTGTTCGGATCTCGGGTCACCGGCGTCCGGCGGCCGAAGGCCAGTCCCTCACCTGTTCCGGATCTGGATATTGCTGTCGAAGGGATCGGTCCAGATCCAGGGCAGCGCGAGTTGCCCCACTATGACGCGATGACCCAACTTAGCGGGATCGCCCCAATCCTCTTCGACGTGACCTCATTCGAACCATCCGGAGATCACGCCACGGACGGTTATATCCGGGACACGGGCACATGCATTTTCGTCAGACGAAACGACGAAAGGCCCGCCACCCTTTCGGATGACGGGCCTTGATAGCGGAGCGTGAGGGGCTCAACGCAGGGTCAGGGAGCGTTGGTCACGGCCTGCTGCTGACGGACCCAGTCCTGTAGATCGACCAGCTGGCGGGCGACCGACTGATAGGCGCCGTAGTTTTCGGCCGTGACCGCGACTAGCCCGGAGAGGGCAATTCCAGAGGCCTCAGCGTTGGCGGCGGCTGCATCAGGCTGGCGGGAGGATTCGGGAAGCGGGTCGCCGGCGGCTGCGGCGTTGAGCAGGACGACAGCGCCGCGAGGCACGACACAAGCAGCATCAGCTTCAGCGGGGACATAGACAGGGACCTCCTTGATGATGGTCTGGGTGACGGTGCGGATCTGCACCTGGGCCTGAGCGGCCTTGGTTTCGACGTCTGAGGTGACGGCGGCCTGGTCGCGTTCGCGCTCGATGATGCGGTCGCGATAGACGATCTGCTGTTGGGCGCCGTCGGCGTCGATGCGGCCCTGTTTCCAGTCCCGCACAGTCCAGCCCACGCCGAAGCCTACGGCGAGCATGACGGCGGCCGTCAGGGCGTAGCCCTTCCATCCGGCGAGGGCAGTTAGGGTGCGGGTCATGGTTTCCTCTCAAGGATGCGACGAAGGTCACCGGCGAAGGCCTCGGCAACCTCACGGACGATCCGATCACGCGCCGACGCCAGATGGCACCGACAAGGGTTGAACCACTGCCAAGGGCATTCTGGTGAATGGCGATGATCCGTCAGCATGAGCGCCACTCACCGCCGATCAGCCAGCCGTGCCAGTGGTCAATGTGATTGACGCTAGGCATCAGCGTGGCCACGTCGAACGACCCATTCCAGTTCCAAGAAGGTCCGTCCTCGGGCTTGAACTTCTCGCCTGCCAGCAGCGGCGCGCGGCGCCCACACCCGCAAGGGCAACAATACCAAAACGACCGAACACCATCGTCTGGATCAGGTTCAGAGACGAAGAATGATCCCGCGATGCGCCCGTTCATGAACGCGTCCCGATCAGGGATATGAACGGCGCGGATCACT
Source organism: Brevundimonas sp. FG128 (assembly GCF_057809775.1). Lineage (NCBI taxonomy): Bacteria > Pseudomonadati > Pseudomonadota > Alphaproteobacteria > Caulobacterales > Caulobacteraceae > Brevundimonas > Brevundimonas sp. FG128. The sequence continues at coordinate 528,671 of NZ_JBMDKP010000003.1, read as the reverse complement.
TCAGCGCCCCCGCATGCGCCAGCGCCGTGTCCAGGGCGTCGCCGCGATAGACCATCGCCTCGCACATGCGCCGGCGGAACAGGCCCAGGAACCACTTGCCCGACGATTTGGACCAGGCCCCGAACGCATGCTCGGTCGGACCGCTCGGGTCACCAGCTTGGCTCAGAGCCTTGGCCCTGCCGTAGTCGATCCGCGCCGAGACGCGCACGCCGTTCGCATGCCGCTTCCTCAGTGTCGATCCGGCGAAGCCCTTGGCGCCCGCGCCGACGTTGAAGACGAACGACATCAGCGCATCCAGCTGGTCCTGCGACGTCGTCACCCCGTCCAGCAGGGCCAGCAGCGAAGGCAACCGCACCTCGATGTCGGCCGCCAGAAGCGCCTTGGCCTGGTCGCGGGTGATGGCCGCCGCGCCGAACAGGCGCTTCATGGCCGCCTCGGCCCGGGCGCGGGTCCGACACCACGATCCGTCCGGGTTCTGCAGCGCATGGCCCCAGCCGACGGTCCAGATGCCGACCGGGTCAGGATAGGGCTCCAGCAGCACCGTCGCCGGGTCGCCGTCTTCCAATCCCTCCCACGCCTTGATCAAGTCCACGCACCGCGTGGTCACGCGCAGAGCGGCGAAGACCAGCCCGGCGAGGGTGAGCGCCGTTCGCGTCAACGGCCCGATCACGCCGTCCGCCTTCATGCCGCGTGACGCCTGCCAGGCGCGCAGGGCGGCCTCGGTCTTCATGCCGAACTGGCCGTCGATCTCGCCAGGGTCGAAACCTTGGGACAGCAGGAAGCGCTGGAGCGCGTGAACGTCCATGGTCAGTCTCCGGATTGTGAAGGTTGGATTTCGCGGCTAAGTCGCCGCCGTCGCGGTTCGTGCTGGAACGGCGTCAGGCGGCCTGGTCAGTGGCGACACTGGCCGGGTCGCGTCACCTGGGGCGGGAGCACGCAAATGGTTGACGGGACGCTGGAACGGCGCGCGATGGGTGCGGAGCAACTGGTCGCCGCCAAGATCACCGAGTTCGGGGCGCACCTGACGGCCGGCGATCGGGCCGCAGCGGAGCGCGCACGAACCGAAGCCCTTGCCGCTCTAGAGGTCCATCTGGACCTGACCGACCAGTTGATCAGTCAGACCTTTGCCTAAGGGCAGGATGCGAACGGGAGATTGCCGAGATGGACCGCCACCTGATTTTTCATGGACCGATGACACCCGTCAGCGCTCGGAACACGGAAACTTTACTGGTTTTGGCGATGCGCGAAGGTGCCTCGCGCATCGTGCTCCACATTTGTAGCGGCGGCGGTGACGTGACTTCCGGCGTCGGGCTCTACAATTTCATCCGTAGCCTTCCCTTGCGGGTCGATACGCACGCCTTCGGACCATGCGAGTCGATCGCAGCGACCGTGTTCATGGCCGGGCATGAAAGGACGTGCGCCCCGATCAGCGCCTTCGTGCTCCACATGGCGAGTTTTACCGACGGTCCCAACGCGGGGCAACGCGCGCCGAACACCGACCTAATCGCCGCACCGTTTAGAGAGCGCCTTGCGTGGCGGGACCTGCAAATCGATCATTATTTTGGCAGAGAGGAGCGCCGCCTCCTCCCGCTGGAGGCCGAAACACTTGGTATTGTAACGTCTGTGCAGCAGCTTCTCCTCCCTGCTGATCCCGCCGCGATCACAGGCGTAGCCATGCCTACCTAGAGGAGGCGTAGCCATCTACGCGACAATCATCGCAGGCGTATCCGCAAGGCGATATTGTCTGTGCGGCCTGTCTCGTTCATCCAGTTCGCAGCTCGGGGGCGAACGCCGTTCGCGAACCCGGTTCGTCAGTCGCCAGACGGCGCGACGGGAGGGACCGGCTCAACTCGGATCAACCGGTCGTAATCCGGCGCAGGTTCGGCGAAGTTTGTGACCACCTTTTCCAGGGATCGCTCGACGACCGGCGGCACCGTCTCCGCCACCGCGTCCTTCATGTCCTGAACATCGGCGGCCCGCGTCTCCGCCCGCCGAACCTCCAGCACCTCACGCCCGTCGTGGACGAACATGCTGACAAGCATGGCGGTCGAGGTCAGGGCGGCGAAGACGAAGAACCAGGCGACGGCGTCGGGCACATGCGCGCCCCCAACGATTTCAAAGATGACGAACACCGTCACCAGGGACACAGCGTCCATCAGTCGCCGAACGACCCAGTTGCTGGCGTAGGAACTTCGCACGCGGGGCGAAACGATCTCGGCACGGGCGAACACGGTCAGGCCGACGATGCCGGCGGTGATGACGGTGACGATATCGACTGGGGTCATGTGTTGGCCCTCGTGCCGCCCAACCAGCGCAGGGCCAGGTCGCGAAGGGTGGCGGGGTTGGACAGCAGTTTGACGGCCCCGAACAGGCCCGGCGCGAACCGCCACGCCCCCATGCCGATCCCGAAGCCGATGGCTCGCAGGTCGGATGGGTTGATGTCGGGCGCCAGGCGCAAGGCGATGGGCGCGGCCCAGAAGCGGGCGACCAGCGCTCCGACGACGACGGCGAACACGCCCTCGATCACGGCCCGGACGATCTCCCGCGAGGTCGCCGGTTCGGACCCCAGCGACACGACGCCGACGTGAACCAGGGCGGAGACGATCCCCCCGGCCGCGCCGGCCAGGAAGATCCAGTCGGGGTCGATTCGGTCCGCCCCGATCACGCCGGCATAGGCCGCCGCGCTCAAAATCAGGTTCAGCAGCGCGCCGATCCCGAACACGGTGAAGGGTTCCGCCACCCAGCGGATGAAACGAGCCATGGAGGTCTCCGATAATCAGGCCGTGGTGGAACAGCCGTTGGGCGGCTTACTGGATTCAGTTGTCGTCTTGCGTCGCCAGCACAACCTTGGGCGCCGGATCGAGCGCCGGGTCTTGATTGGCCCCATCCTCGCCGCCGTCACGGCGCAGGGCCGCGAGCATGCGATAGCCCCGGTCCTCATCGGCATAGCCGAACAGGCTATAGCTGGCGCAGTAGTGGCCGATCTGGCCCATCAACTCGCGGTCTTCGGCGGCGAACTGATCGCGACAGGCCCACAGCGCTTCGCCATAGGCGGCGACCCGCTGGACCGGCGACAGATGATTGAAGGCGGCGTCAAAGTGCGGACGCGCCGGTTCGAACTTCTGCAGCTGAGCGGCACGCAGGGCGTAGTGGCGGTTTACCCCGCCGGTCAGGTCCGGCAGGCTGTCGGTCGTCTGGATCATGGTCTTTTCCTTGGGTTCAGGCGGTCAGGACGCCGTCGAGAGCCTGGGCGGCGGCGCGGTTGATGGCGGCCAGTTCGACCCGACGGACCATGTCGAGGCGGGCGTCTTCCACCACGGTCGCCAGGTCGGTCAGGGTTTCGGCATGAGGCGCCAGTTCGACGGCCGGCAGGATGAACCATCCGTCCCCCAGCGTCTGGGCCAGCGCTGTCGCGTCGTCGCAGAGCGATCCGGTGACAGCGAAACACAGCCGCTCGGGCGCGCCGGTCTCGCGCTGAACGACCTTGACCTTCACGGTGTAGCCGCTGTCCGAGCGATAGACCCGGTCGTGCGGATTGAGACCTTCAAACTGGTCGGTGATGTTGTGGATGGTCATGCGATCTCACACCCGATGCTTATTCGAAGGTCGTGTAGGGGCGGTCCCCGGTTCCACCGCCCCAGCCCGGAGGCGGCGGCGGCGGGCTGGGGTATGAGCCGCCGCCGCTGGTCAGCGCGGTCGTGAACAAACCCATCCAGAGGTAGCGGTCGGCCGAAGTTTTGTAGGCCGTCTGCGACCCGGTGCGTGCGACGTAGCTATTGGTCAGCAAGTCCCGATAGACGGTGTAGTCGGTGCCAGCCGTCAGTCCCGTGACTGTCGCCGCCGGCAGACTTTGGCTGAAACCGCCGGGATAGGTGACCGTCGAAGCCGCCACGGAAATCGAGGTGTTCGCGTTCGTCGCGGGCGCGGAAAGCATGACGGTCGGCGAGATCGTCAGGCCCTTGCCGGTCGCGGCGTTGAGGGGCAACCCCCGCCCGTCGAACATTCGGCCGGCGTCGTTAAACCACTGGATGCGCGGGATGTCCGGCGTCACCAGCACATAGTCGATCTCAACATCGCAAGTCGTCGCCACGGTGTTGAGGAATCCGACTGTCATGTAGTTGGTGCCGGGCGTCGGCGTGTAGTCGAAGGTCTGCACGGTGAAGGCCGTGCCGGGGAAGGCGGCGTTGTCGATCGGCGTCTTGACAGTGACAAAAGGCGTGCAGCCCGGATGGCTCGGATAGCCGACGTGGGTTGTGCCCGGGTCCAGGGCCACGGCCTCGAACATGCGGAAGTAGTAGCCGCTGGTCGGCGGCGTCGTGAGCGCTTGGAGCCGTCTGTGACGGATCGTCAGTCGGTAGGTCAGCTTGTCGCTTACGGGGATGGCGGGGAAGCCGCAGCCCACGTTGGAGTCGCTCTCGCCGAACTGGACGCTGCCGACGAGGAGTGTGTTCCGAGCGGCGCCCTGAAAGCCCAGATGATTACGGTTTCCACCTGAGCTGTAGACTGGGATGATGCCGGCCGGCTTGTCTTCGCTGTCCGCGATCTCGAAGGTCCAGTTCGGCAGCAACCCGCCTTGCCGGATCACAGCATCGCCGTTCACCAGATCCTGTCCACGCAACAGAACGTTCGCCGAGGATCGGATATGCACCCCGGCCACCACGTCATCGCGTGTGGCGAGACCTTTTTGGCCTTGGAAACCAGCTGACACACCTAGCGTCGTCACAGCAGCGGCGTCGGTCAAAGCCGTTGTGCCGTCCTCTCGGGTGACATGGACGCCCAGCTTGGCAGCCTTGGCGGCGAGCATCTGTTGGTCGGTTGCGCGGCGGACGATCGGCGAGTTGAACTGTGCGCGATCGGTCGTGTCCTGCCCGACGCGATAGAAATAGAGCGCGAACTTCACGGCCCCCACCGGAGCCGCAGCCATGGCGATCTTCGTGACATCATCACCGCCCGTGACCGAACTTTCCATCAGCAGGACGGGAGAGCCGATCGCAGCGGAGGCTGCCCGGTCAGAGAACCATCTCACATAGAGGCGGGCCGAGACGTTGGCGTCACCCCCGACCGAGCCGAGATTACACATGAAGATGTAGGTCGCGCCGTCTGCATCGATGCCCATGGGCGGACTGGTGACCGCAACGCTGCTGGTCGCGGGGGACGCGTCGAGACGCATCTCGTTTTTCGACGTGCCCTTGGCCGAGGTGTTGGCCTGGATGCTCCAGACCGTGGCGGCGTTCGCGGGTGTGTATCCCACGGTTCCCAGGAGGTCGGGGTCGGGATACTCGTTCCCGCCCGCATCCGCCGTCACCAACTCAGCGTATGAGACCTTATCCAGAAGCGACAACGCCTTCTGACCAACGAAGCCCGCCGCGACGTTTTGGGCGGTGGGATCGGCGTTCTCCTTGACGCCGCGCAGGCCTAGGGCGTCGCTGGTGCGGTTGCCGATCAGCACCTGGTCGATGTCGATGGCGCCGCCGCCGACCGGCAGCAGGTAGAAACGCGCCTCGGTGATCGTGGCGCCTTCAAAGTCCGCATCACCGCTGAAGTCCCATTCCACCCACGGCCAAGCGTCGGTCGGGATGCGGTCGGACCCGTTCTTTTGCTTCGGGAAGGTGACCGTTTTCTCCTTCCGGCCGCTGGCGAAGGAAGGGGAGTAGACCCAAATCAGGCCGCGCCATTGCTGCGCGATCGGCGCGTCCACGGGGGCGCGGACCTTTGCCCGGAAAGTGGTCAGGTAGAAGCCGTCGATGCCCGCGAAGTTGCCGGCGTTCATCGACAGGTAGGAGTTACCGGCCGCCGTCATCCGCACCTTGCCGGTGTTCGTCCCCGGCGGAATGGAGCCCGTCGCGCCGACCAGCGCATATTGCCCGGCGGTCGAGGAGTTGAACGAGGTCAGGGTGAGGCGCGGCGCAAACACCCGATTGCCCGCGATATCGTCCGGATCGCGAGGGTCTGTCGCGCCCGGCCCCTGATTGACGATCTGGCCAGCGACCAGCTGGGACGTGGTGATCGTCGTCCAATCCACGAATGCCGCCGCGCGGTGCGGCGCCGTCATCGGGAGCAGGCGGACTTCGATGTCCTGCGCCGAGGGGACGCCGTTCGTCGTCTCGATCGCGCCGGTCAGATCGCGCGTCATGGTCGGCGCAATCTCGGCCTGATCCACGCCGCGGATTTCCAGACGCACGCCCTCGACCGCCGGATCGACCGGGGTGGCGTAGGTCGCGCGTATTCCCGGCACGCCGCCGAGGGACGCCCCCTGGAACGAGACGTCCGACAACGCCACCGGCGCGGGCGCGGCGGGCTCGGGCGGCAGGGCGGCGCCGGGAGTGATTTCGTCCGTTGCGGCGGTCCAGCTGGAGATCGACGCGGCGATCTCGCGCAGGTTCAGGGTCTTCTGCCACGCAGCGGATCGACCATATTGCTCGATCCGATAAACGACCCGTCCACCCTTATGGTAGCGGTCCGACGTCCAGCCGATCCAGTCGCCCTCTTCCAAAGCGGCGAAGCGGGGGCCTAGCGTAATCCCGGCCCGCCGTTCCATCCGGTGTAGACGGCGTCGCGACTCTGCGATGCGCTGGGCGCGAACGCCGTTCGTGACGAAGTTCAGCGACAGCGGCTCTTCCTTGGGCCGCCCGTCGGTCTGGATATCGACGATCGAGCGGCGCACCGGCGCCGCATGGTCGTTCCAGCGCTGGTCGGGTTCGATGTAGCGACCGATCACCGTATTGATCCGCTGGGGATCAGGCAGGAATTCTTCGAAGTTGATCTTGGCGCCGACAACCAAGTCCGCGTCTGTGATCTCCATCACCACGGCCTTCGCCGCGCCGGGATCGATCTCGACGCCGCCCTGACGCTGGACGACGACGCCGCCCATGGCGTCAGCGAACATCTGCTCGACGTTGGCGAAATCTTCGTCTGACCGGATGACGCCGCCGCCGTGATAGCGTTTGTGCGTCCCGCCAGCCTTCAGCGCAACGTCCTCGTCGCACAGGTTGGCGGCGGCGAAGACCCGCTCAGGCGGCGCCTCGACCGCGCTCAGGCCGCGCCCGACCAACAGGTGCTGCGGCGTCGTCACCTGATCCCCGGCGTAAATGCCGCGCACCCAGTTATCCCGCGCGATCGCCAGGTTCTCGGACCACTCATAGGTCGCCGGATTGGTCCAGCGATGCGACCCCGATCCGCCCGGCACGGTGGAATCCTTGCGGGCGTCATACAGGCGCTTGCCGCGCACCACGAAGCGCGGCTGCGGACGGCCGCCATACTTCTCGACGAACTTCGCGGAGTAGGCGAACCAGATGACGGTCTCGCCGGCGCAACGATCGGTCGAGGACCAGCCCGAAGCGGAGAAACGCGCGGGCGGGGCGGACCCGGCTGGCGTCGCATTGACGAACTGAATATCCAGCCCGCCATCCGACCAGCCCTGAACGCCGTTCGCGCTGAAGGCGTAGTATTTGTCGTAGATCCAGAAGCCTTCCAGGGCATCGATCGGGTGCGAGGCGACGTCGATCACCAGGCACTCCCAGTCGGTGCCGTATTCGCCGCCGTAGTTGAACCCGTCGAGTAGCGAGCCGGCCGTGCAGACGCGCCCGAACAGAAATTCGCGCGCGACCTCACCCACTTGGATCGTGGTGACGCTGGCCTGACGTTCCTGAACATCCGACGACGATTTGCGGAGCGCCTTGCTGGCCAGACTCAGGCCCACGCTCAACGCGGCGCTGATCAGGAAACTGTTGACGGCCGCGACCGTGACGGTGACGCCGATCGTGCTGAAGACGGCGACGATCGAGGCGGAGATCGGGTCCGCGCGCGCCGGCGCAGCGATGGCCATGGCGGTGAAGGCGGTGCAGGCCAGCAGTCGCGCGCGACGCGGCAGGAACGACATCAGGTTCATCGGCGCACGTCCTCGATCGACCAGGCGATCACCAGCTCGGACCGCAAACGGCGCTCTGAACCCAGCAGGCCGGGACCGACCACGGTGTCGCCTTCGATACCGACCAGGGTGAACCCGGCCAGCGCCGTGGCGCCGTCGCTGCGGATCAGGCCGACATCGCCGCGCTTCGCCATGGCGCCGCCGATACGCGGCAGATAGGCGTCCACCGCCGCCTCAAGGCCGCCCAGCCGATCGATCACCCGCTTGGCGCCCAAGGCGCTTCGCCAGCGCAGCCCGCTGCCCTCCAGCAGATCAACGCCGGTCTGGGCCTCGACCCAGCCGAGGCCATAGCTGATGCAATCGTTGCGCGACCGCCCCCAGGCGAACGGCGTGCGCGAGCGGCCTTCGATGAAGGCGATCAGACCATCCATGTCCCGCATGTCAGAGGCCCTGCATGCGTTCGTAGGTGCGGCCTGCGCCAGACCCGCCTATGGCCGTGATGACGCCGCCTATGGCAGACCCGGCAGCCTGTGGCGGCTTGCCGCCCAGCATCAGCTGTTTCTGCCCGGCATAAGCGACACGCTTGAAGCCCCCGTCCGTGCCCAGGAACAGCCGCTGATCGGCATCGGTGCGCATCCGCGCGCCGCTGCGCCCCAAACCGCGAACCGCGCCCTCGACCATCACCTTCAGCACAGACATGCCGCCCGGCGTATCCTCGCGCGGCATGCGGTCGATCCGCCCGCGCTTGTCCACATTGGCCGCCAGCAGGTTGGCGCCGGAACCATCGAAGATAAGCTCCCACAGCACCACGGCGGCGCCGCGAACGCTGGGGTAGTCGATCAGCGACAGCACGTCGGGATCGACGCCCGACAGCGACATTTCCAAGCCCTGTTCCGCCGTCCCAAGCGTGCCGCCCGACGTGCTGACCAAGCCCTTGTCGCCAATGCCGACGAAGGTCTGCCCGTCGATCGTCAGCGATCCGTATCCGCCCCATACCCGGAAGGCCGGCGTCAGGTCGATGAACACGGCGCCCGACACGATGGCCGATCCGCTCTCCAGCGCATCGAGCGCGGCGGTGCTGTAGATCTTCATGGCAACAGCTCCTGTCGTCCGACCAGGGCGCCATCGACCTTCTGGGTCCGGCGCATCGATCCGATCTTCGTCTCTTCGGCGACGGCCTTCATGATGCAGACCGGGTTCAGCAAGTCGGCCACCGCGCCAGCCGGAATCACCGTGGACAATGCAGGCTCGACGGTGATCGCAAGCACCCCGCCGCCGGTCGCGTTCACCGCTTCCACGGCGCGCGCCAACCCCCGGCGCTGCTGCCCGGACGTCACCCAGCGGAACATGATGTAGTCGCCGATCGACAGCGCAAATCCGGCCGGCAGCCCGTTCAACGTCACCACGTCCCGCGTCCCGTTCACGCTCCAGGATGTCGCCGCGCCTGTGAAGGCTCCGCCGCCGGCGCGGGTCATGCCGCCGAAGCCGTTGGGATATTTCTTCGGCAGAGGCCGCGAATGGTCCCAGGCGTAGAAGGTGCGCTGCTGCCCGCGCAGGGTGGCGACGAAGGCGCGCATCTGGTCGGACAGGTCGCGCGATATCGACTGCCCAAAGGCCCACCGGCCCGCCCAAACGGGGAAGCCGGCCTGAACGCCGCCCAGGCGCCCGCCCGTCTCGGGAGATCCGAAATCGGTCCGCTCGACTTCGAAATATTGCTCGGCCGCAAAGCCTTCCGGCATCAGCCGGGGAAAGGTCAGCGCCATCAGCCGGTGATCTCCCGTCTCGCGATGCCGTCCTGCACGGCGCTGATCACGTTCGAGCGGAACCCGGCTTGCATGGTGACCAACTCCCGCCGCAAGGCCTCGACCTCCGGACCTGACCCCTGCACGCTCAGCTGGGGCGCGAAGACCGCCGAAACGGTCACACCGCCGCCGGCGGCCGACGCCTTGCGCGCCAGGTCCATGGACCGAGCATGTTCGGTCACGCGCGCGCCACGCGGAAGGTCGATCAACTCCGGCCCCCGCTCCCCGACCCACGTCGGCCCGCCGGTCCAGAAGTCCGTCCCTTCGGCGTTCTTGCCGAACAGGAAATTCACGCCCTTCGAGATCCAGCTTCCGACACCCTTTCCGGAGCCGCCGCTGAAGTCGATGTCGAGAAATCCGTCAATCAGCTTGTTCAGCAGGCGGTCGGCGGCGTTGTCGAACTGACTGGCCAGGGCGTCACGCAGGCCGCCCGACCTCAGATCGTCGATCATGCCCCTGATCCCGTCACGGAACGCGCCGGTCGTCTCAGCCCGCATCAGCTGACCATATTCCGCGACGGCCTGGTCGCGGCCTTCTCCATAGTTCAGCTTCCCATCACTTTCGATCTGGCGTGCCTGACGGTCGATCCAATCGTCACGATCCAGGCCCCGAAGCGCACCGCGATTGCCCGAGGCCGACGCCAAGGTCATCTTCCATTCCCGCTCACGGACGGCGGCGTTTCGTTCAGCAGCGGTCGCCCGCGCCTCGTCGATCACAGCCTGATCCGACATCGCCAGGGCCGTTGCCGAAGCGAGATCCTTTTCCTGTTTGCGATAAGACAGGATGCGCGCCTCGATCTCGGCTTCACGTTCCTTTCGGGTGACGAAGCGCGTCAGTCCGTCGATGCGGCTCGCCTCCAGTTCGACCCCGTCGATGATCTGGCGTGTCTCCCGCTCCCGGATTTCGCCGCGAGCCTCGATCAGGCGCTGCTGCTCTTCCATCGCCTTGGACCGGGCCGTTTCGGCAGCCGTGCCATCGTCGATCAGCTGGCGCTCCCGAGTGCGAACGGCGTTCGCATCTTCGAGCCGTTGCACTTCGGGATAATCCTGTTTCGCGCGCGCGACTTCCAGATCGATCGTGCTGACACGGTCCTCCTCGCGGCGGCTTTTCTGAAGCGCCTCCTTGCGCTCCCGCTCGGCTTCACGAGCCTCACGAGCGGCGGCGGCGCGGGCGGATCTCGCGGCGCCCGCCCCCTTCTTTTCGCGGCCTTCGCGAGCGATCCTATCCCGCTCGGCCTGCTGATTTGCAGCGGCCTCCGACGCCACGCCGGCATCCAGCATGTCCCGGATACCGCGCTGACGTTCCTCGACCCACAGCTCGCTTTCGAAACGGCGACGGGCCATCGGCGTCGCGGCCGCTCCCGCCATCAGACGAAGATTATCGATCCGCTCGTCCTGCGACGTGTGAAGAAACTCACCCAGCTTGTCCAAAGCGTCCGAGATCGATCGGCCGATGTCGTTCCAGACGTCGGTGATCTCGCTCGCGCGACTGGCGTGCCCGGAAACAGCGCCCGTCAACTCATCCAGCAGAAGACGCTGGGCCCCCAGCAGATTGCCCTGCTCGATCATGTTGTCGATGTCGCGCAGCTGCGCCTGGTCCAGCAGGCCCATCTGCGCGGTCAACGCATGCGCCGCCGCCTTCGGGTCTTCCATGGCTTTGGCCAGGGACTTCGTCGCCCCTTCAGCATCCATCCCCATGACCGACGCATAGTCGCGGCCGATCGCGATCAGTCCGCCAAGAACCTCCCCGCCGATCTGACCCGTCGCCAGATAGGCGGCGGCCTGCTCTCGGGCTGCAGATCGAGACACTTCGCCCTGTTCGGCTGCTGCGACCGTAAGATCGCGCAACTGGCTCGCGGTCAGGTTTGCGGTCCGGCCGATTCCGCTGGCAGCGTCTTCGTATGCCGCAGCCGCAGCCTCGCCCTTTACCCACGCAGCCCCCAAAAGGATCACGCCTGCCGCCGCGACTGATAGACCGGCGCCAATGGCGATCATCGAAGCGCTCGCCTTGAACCCGCTCGTCGCCAGCGCGTCGAGGATTTGCGGCCCCTGCTGGATCGCGATCATGGCGGGGTTCATGCCCATGGCGGCCGTGACGAACACGTCCGACGCCTGACGCGTCAGGTTCAGGCGTGACGCCAGCGCCAGGCGCGTTAATCCCTTCTCGTTGCGGGCGATGGCCGCCGTCGTTTCGTCGAAACGGACCCGCGCCTGACCCTGCAGTTGCGCCAGTTCGCCGGTCGTGATCTTCCCCGCGTTCGCAAGGGTCTGATATTCCTTCAGCTCATGGTTCAGCTTGTTGTTCGCCGCCGTCAGCGGGTCGATCGCCGCACGCAGAGCCTCGACCCGGCGCACGTCCGTGTCGTCCTGCATGAAGACGCTGGCGGAAGCGGCCGCCGATCCTCGCGTCGGTTCCTGCACGCCCAGCATGGTGTTGAACCGCGCCTGCGACGCCTGCGCCTGGGCTGAATCCTGCGCCGCCTGCGCCATGGCGCGATAGCGCTTCTCCAGGCGTTCCGCCGCCGACGTCGCCTGCGCCGCGCCATGTTCGGCCGCCGCGTAGGTTTCCTTGAAGCCCTGCGCGACCTCCTGCTGGTCGCGGCGCAGTTCGGTCTTGCCCTCTGCCTTCAGGCGATAGGCGATCTGGCGCGTGGTCATTCGTCGCTCTCCTTGCGCATGCCCTTCAGGACCGCGCCCTCGATCTCAGGCAGGCATGCGGACAGCAGGTCGGCCGTGGCGGCGTCCATCGGGGTCAGTTGGGCGAAGGCGATCCAGGCCGGGTAATCCAGCCCGATCACGCCGTTCATGCCGACCCTCAGTTGGCCGGAGCAGCTTTCGGCGATCGCCCAGACCCTTTGGCCCGCCTCGGTGCGCGGGTCGTTTTCGCGGTAGGGGCACTCCGCGCAGTCACCGCAGGCGTCGCAGAAGGCGGGGCCGCCGTCGAAGTGCCAGTCTGCGAGCGCCCTGATCCTTTTTTTTCGGCGGCGGCGTCCACGATCGACTGCACATAGGTGCGGTCCAGATGGTCGTAGATGTCCGGGCGCTGGCGCATCAGGGCGATGATATTGTCGGCCGTCAGATCGGCCACACCTTCCGGGGAGGGGTTGGCTTCAATCCACGCCGCAAGTCCCTCGGGAGAGCCGTGCTGGACCTCTTCAGGCGGAACAGGGGCGGAATGGCCAACGCCTTCCCACTCGACCAGCCCCCAGATCACGCAGCCGGTGATGAAGGCGAACTCGGGATCGCTCCGATCGTCTGCCTCCATGACCATCCGTGCGTGACGGCGGGCCGAGACCATGGCCTCGGACGGACCATGGCGAAAAAGCCCCCGGAGACCGGGGGCGAGTTCGATCCATTTTGGCGGGACCGGCGCTGCGATTTGGAACATCAGGCGGCGGCCGGCACGACGTATTCGGCGACGTCGTTGTCCAGGACGAAGGTCACCAAGCGCCCGGTGACCGAGTCCTGCGCGCCTTGCCAGTTGTAGTCCGCCTGGACGGCGCCCGGACCGGTGATCGGACGCTTGGCCTTCGGCAGATAGACGGCGTGCGCGACATGTCGCAGGGCGAACGTCGTGCCGGGGATGGCCCAGCTGAACGCCAGTTCGCAGGCCTCGCCGTTCTCCGCCTGTGTCTGCATTTCGGTGGAGTCGTAACGGATGCCGACCGACCCGCTGACTCCCGCCATCCCCTCATCCACGCCGCCGATCCGACCGTCGCCGCGACCGACCGTCGGAACCGGGTCCGCGCCGTTCGAATAGTTGAACTGACCGCTGACCAGCGAGGGGCCAAAGGGCATGCCATTGCGCCGCGCCGTGCCCGAGAATGCCGAGAACTTGCGCATGACCAGCACAGACGGATCGGCCTTGATCGTGGCGGCGGCGACCGGCGTCTCGCCTTGGGCGATCGCGCCGATCGTGGCGTTCAGATTCCCGCTGCGTTGAAGCGGCACGCCATAGGTGTTGGCCTTCAGCCCGTAGTTCTGGGTGTAGCTGGGCACCTCGGGCATGCCGACTTCCGCCGTCGCGGACGGCGTGGTCAGCGACGTCGCGTCCACCTTCCAGGTGTGACGATAGCCGCCCGTCGCCGCGCCGCCAGCCAGGGTCGCGCCCGACACCGTCACTGCAGTTGCACTGGCGGCCAGGGCGAAGCTGTTGCCGCCAACGCCGACGGCGTCGTGCAGCACATAGATTTTCCGCACAGCGTCATCGCCCCAGTAGGAGGCGGCCGCGACACCGGGAACGGCGCTGGCGTTCAGGGCGCGAACGGCGTTCGCAATCGTTGCCTTGAGGGTAGGGCCGATCTTGATCTGATTGGCCCCGACCGTGCCCGTGGTGAAGGTGAACAGCTGACCGCCGACCGTGATGGTCCCATTGTTCGCCGGCTGGGCCGAGAAGGTCAGATCGCCCGAGGCGGCCACGCCCGCCACCGTGGTCGGAGCGCCGAACAGCAGCGTATACCAAAGCCCGATGTTGCGGGCGCACAGCGGCACGACGACGTCGCCGGCATTGTTGACCGCATCGCGACCCGGCTCCTGCGGCATGCGGCCGAAGCCCAGCACATCGCTTTCAACCAGCCCCTGTTCGTCGCCCAGATTGGCGCTGACGAATGGTGTCTGGAACCAGGCCAGCACGGAATCCAGCACCCCATAGGACGCCTCCATGCCCAGCAGAAAGCGCCCATTGGCGCCGCGAGCGCGACCACCAGCCATATCAGTTCTCCATGAAAGATGCCGCTGGGCCGAAGCCTCAGGCGAGCGGGTTCGAGGTGGTGTATTCGGCGACGATGTTGACGACGGCCGCTCGCAAGGGTTGGGAGCCTGACGAGACGATGTCCTCAGGCGCGGGGGCCGTGGCCTCCAGCCAGTTGCAAAGCCCGCCCAGGCTGCGATCCGCGACGATGGCCGCTCCGGCCTTGATCAGCATGGCGTCCAGCAAGGCATGACGATCCCCCGCGCCATCCGGACTGAAGAACTCGACGGGGATGGGGTGCTGATAGGTGAAGGCGGAGGGCGAAAAGGTCTGTTCGGGTTGCCCCGGATCGCCGTCCCTGACGATGATCAGACCGCCCGGACTTGACCGCGTTGGCCAGGGGGCGTCACGCTCGACTTCAGCATCAGGAAGGGCAGCCCTGAGCGCCGCGACCAACGCGACGACGACCTGTTCGCGGTGACTGGACATCCTATCTCCAGTGCTTGCTCAGCAGAGCGGGGTATCGGGCGTCCGCCGCCGTCGCCAGGGCGTCCAGATCCAGCCGTTTGGAGACCCGAACCAGCGGAACGAGGGTGAACATGACGACGAAGGCCTGCGAGCTTTCGCGATACGACCGATGCCCCTTGGTGCGTTGATTGACCGAGGCGTTGCGCCACCGGCTTGAAGCCCGCCGCACGACCAGGCCGGTGAAGCCGGCGAAACCGACGCCTCGACCGACACGCGACGGCGTTGATTTGAGGCGATGATGGCCGGGATTGATGACGACCAACTGACGATTGAACCGCGCCTCGACCTCTTGGGGAGACAGTCGATTGCCCTGCCGTTTCTTCGGCACGTCGTCCGTGGGAATCCAGAGATACCGCGCGCCATTCACTGGGCGGATCGTCGCGCCGCGCGCGTAGCTGTCGATGATGTCGGGGGCCGTCGTCCAGATCAGGCCTGCGGCGTCCAGACTGTTCTGCGCCCGGGGATAGACTTCATTGCGGATCGTGCGCGACAGCCGCTCGCCAAGCCCGGCGTCCATGACCTGATCGCGCCAGTCCTGTTTCAGTTCGTTGGCGCCCTCGCGGATCGCGCCGGTGACGAAGCCTGCGACCTCGTCTTCCGTGCCGCGCGCCAGTCCGTCCAAGCTCTCGCGACCACCTACGCTGTGGCGCATCACTCTTCCGCCACCACACAGACCCAGCGGCCCTTGCGGTCGATCTTCGGATCACCCGTCACCCGAAAGCGACGGCCGCTGGCGACCAAAACGACGAGATTGCCATCGACGGGAGACGGGACCTCGGAACGACGAACCATGACCACCCGATCGGCCACCAGGACCTGACTGCCGCCAAACCCCTCGACCGCATCGAACTCGCGGTAGCGAACGCGGACGGGATCGGGAAACCCGACCCAGTCCGCGTCCTCGCCGAGCGTTTGGAACACCGCATCCTGCATGCGCGCCACGCGCCCGGCGAACGACGTCATGGTCAGATGGTCGGAACCAGCAGGACCTTGCCCAGAGCTTCAGCGGCCAGCTTGTCATAGGCGGCCATGCCGCCCTTGCTGTTGTTGGTCGCCGTCTTGGTCCAGACCTTGCCGGTGTCGTCCCAATACAGGGTGTCGCCCTGCGTCCAGGCCTGGCTGGTCGCGGCGTCCGCGATGAAGACGCCCTCGATATCGCCCGAATAGGGGACGCCCTCGGCGGCCGTGGTGGACGGCACGTGGATCAGGCCGCCCTTCTTGGCGGTCTTACCAGACACCACCCCGCCGGCGGGGGCGACGAAGTCCAGGGCGTTGCCCGGTTGGAAGTGATTACGCATGTCGAAACGTCCTTTGCTGAAACGACGAAATCAGCGGGACCGGACGAACCGGCCCCGCTGATCGGAGGGCGCTTAAGCGGCGCCGGGGTTGCGGAAGGCAGCGTGGGGGTCAGCGCCGCCGAAGTAGTAGTCCAGCGTGACGCGCATGCTCATGCCGTCGGTGTTGAACTGCTCTTCGGTCATGACACGCGGACCAGGCGACGAGGCCAGATAGCCATAGTTCCAGGCGGCGGCTTCGTTCGGGTCTGCATAGAGTTCCCACGCATTGCCGACCATCGACCCTTCACCGACGGGAGTCAGGCGGCCAGCCAGCGGGTTGACCTCGCCCTGCACGACAGGCTGGATCGACGACGTCAGCTGCTCCGCCACCGTCAGCAGATCCGCGCCCACCAGGAAGGTCGAGGGCATCAGGTTCATGATGTTGCCGTCGATATCCTTCTGAACCATCATCTTGGCGCGAGCAGCGCCCAGCGACGCGATCGTGGGAGCCGCGCCCGAGGCGGCGAGGTTGCCGTGATCCGCGTGGAAGAAGGTCTTGCCGTCCGACATCTTCGGACCCAGGCCGCTGTTCAGATTCTTTACCGCCCAGGCCGTGGCATTCTCGAAGTTGCGAACCGTCCGGCCGATCGTGCCGAAGACTTCGTCGAACACACCCAGATCGTCGTTGACGATCATCTGACGCGTGATGCGGACGATCCGTCCATAGGAACCGAGAACCACGGACTCCTTGCCCTCGTTGATCGTGCCCGACTTGATCTCCCCGTCTTCCTGGTATGGAAGCAGGGTCGGGAAATCACCGACAGTCAGCAGCTTGGTTGGGCGGAAATCGCGCAGGTCGCGACGACGGGAGATCGCCTGATAGGTGGCCGGTCGAACCTCATACCGACGCTGGACGATGCGTTGACCGACCGACTCAAGGATGATCGGGAAATCCGACGTGGTGTGAGCCGCACGCAGGATGGTGTGTGGATCGCGCTCGGTGCGTGGAAGGCCGGCGCGTTCGGCGGCGAGTTCCAGCATGGGGATGTGCATGAACTGACGCGCCCCCTCGCTGGGCTGGGCGTTCGTCGCGCGCGCCACCAGCGCCTCGACGACCAGACCTTGCGTGCGAACCTGTTCGTTGTCGACGGCTCGGGCGGCAGCGCCGGACGCCACCGAGGCGGTTTCCGTGCGCTGACGTTCGGCAGCGGCGCGCAACAGAGCATCGCGGGCGGCCTCAGGCCCGATCTCGCCGCGCCCGTTCTGCGCGACCAGTTCAGACGCGCGGACATCGACGCCCAGCGACCGGGCAAGGTCCACGAACTCGACCGCCTCGACGCCGGAGAAGGCGCGAACGGCGGACGCAGCCGACGCGGCCGGTGCAATCGGCGCAGCACGCTCACCAGTTGCGGCGGCAGCTTGCGCAGGATCGGCCGGAGCAGGAGCCGGCGCAGGCGGCAGGCCGCGCTCAGCGGCGTTGGGGTCCAGAACGGCAGCAGCCGCACCGAACGCCAGGGCGGCCATACCGCCAATCAGGGAACGTCTCATGTCTTCATCCTCTTCGGAGTTGGCGGTAGCGCCAGGGCTTGGAGTTGCGGGGTTGGGATTGGCCGCAGAACGCACCCCGGCGCTCGGATCTGCGGGAACGGGAACGAGGCTGGCCTCCAGCAACTCCCAGGCGGTCGCGCGCCAGGTGTGGATGCCCGTCTCTTCTTCGATCTGGACGACCGTCCAAACCTTGACGTCGTAACCGATGGACACGCCGCGCAACTCGCCGCGCTGCACCATGCCCTCGGCCTCTCGACCGGCGGGCGTGTCGGCAAACCTCGCCGTCGCGACCAAAGCCGGAACGCCATCGACGCTTTCAACGCGCGCGCTGACGACGGTCCCTAGGATGTCGCCGATCGACCAGCGCGAGTGGGTGTTGAGTAGCGGGACGACACCCCGCCCCACCCGACCCAGATCGATGGCCGCCGCCGTGATCTCCAACTCTTCGACGAAGCCGCAGCGCGAAACCGGCGCACCGACCGACAGGACTAGTTCGACGGTTCGCGCTGCGGCGTCATAGGTCGCAGGCCGGAAAGCGGCGTCGCGTACCTGCCGCGTCGCAGGCGGGGCGTTACGCGTCTCGACGCCCGCATCGGCGTCACGCGTCATCATCGGCTGGACGGCGAGAAGCGCCGCCGCCGTTACAGCGGTCATCTTCATGAGGTTTCCTTGGTGCTAGGCCGCGAGGCCCTGGGCTTGCTGTCCCTTAGGCAGCAGATAACCGGTCGCCTGTTGCAGGACGCCGGAGTCGGTCAAGCGGCGCGGATCGGTTTCCAGCGCCAGCCCCAGTTCGTCGATCATGACGTTCATGGCGTTGATCTGGAGCATGTGCTCATCACTGTTGATGCCGCGCTCCGCCAGCGATCGGGCCAACAGCTTCAGCCCGGAACGGATCTCGATCACCTCGGCCATCAGATCCTTGATCGGATCGGCCTGGCGCCGCACCGGCAGCGCCCAGGTCTGCCGCACATCCAGGAACCGACGATCACCAGTCCGCAGCGCCAGCAGGCGGCGACGACGGCGAACCGCCGGCAGGCACAGCTGAGGAATGATCATGTTCTGCTGGTCATCGTCCAGCAGCGCCCATTGCCCCAGGAATGAGGCGCGCAGCCCCGAGTAGTTGGCCTGGGACACGTCTCCCGTCATGACGTGATAGGGCACCATCGCAGCGGACACGGCGCCCAACTGCTGGCGAATGAACTCGACCCCGTTCGACGACGGCGCGGGCGTGAACCCCGTGGCCTCGCCCCCTTCGCCCAGGTCCAGGATCATGCCCGGACGCACGGTCTGAAGATCAGGACCACGACGATCGACCTCGTCGGCCGACTTGGCGGAAAGCGGAGACCGAGCCTGACCTTCCTTGCGCTTCAGGATCAGAGCGACACAGGCCGCCACCTTTTCCTGAAGCCGTTTGGCGTCCTCGACATCGGCGATGTCGCGCAGGGTCAGCGCAACCGAGGCGAGGCGTGAAATCCCGATCGTCTGACCGTGTTCGAGCGGTTCGAACATATGATCGACGTGCTGGGCGTCGATCCGCTCCGACGTCAGGGCTGTGGAATAGAGCAGGCTCGACGGATGATCACGGAACAGGTGATAGGCCAGACGCCGGTCATCTTCGTCCAGTTCGACGCCCTGGATGATACGAACGCCGTTCGCGGACGTCTCGGTCTTGGCGGTGTCCAGATGCTCCCCGGTCCGCCCCAGCAACCGGCCATCCGGTCCGTTATCGTCAGGACGCCAGACCGTCAGGCTGTTCCCGTCCACATAGGCGCCGCGCACCGACAGCTTGCCATGGCCGTAGAAGTCCTGCTGACCGCTGATCGGGCTTTCCGCCCAGCGGTCCCAGTCGTCCTGCGCGACCCGCTGAACGGCCTTGTCGGGGTGCAGCATCATCGGCGCAATACCGTCGCCCCAGGCCGACGCCACCATCTGCCGGACGCCCGTTGCGGCGTACTTGTTGTTGCGGACGAGGTCCCGAGCAGAAGCGGCCGTAATCGAGACTGCGCGCTGATTTTCCACGTCGGCACTAGTGCGCGGGCGGTTCCAGCCTTTCGTGCCGCGCCCCGACTTGGCGACGTCGTATCCCCGGATCGCCTCGACCGAGATCCGGGCCGCCATGCGCTTCGCGCCGGCCTCGGGGTCAACCAGGGCGACGGCGCTGTCGATCATCCTGCCAAAGTTCATCGGTCAGTCTCCGCAGAACACGGCGAAGGTCGCCAGCGACGGCGGCGTCACGGACACGACGGACGCCTTGGTCCTGAAGTAGTCCAGCATCTTCAGCAGGTCGGACGTGGAACGGTAGGTGACCCGATCGCCATCCGACTCCACCGTCAGTTCGCCTGACGCAGCGGCGGCCTCCAGGGCGGCGATCTCGACGGCGTAATCAGGCGCTGGCATCAGAGATAATCCTCCCCGGCATCGACGAACGACGGCGGAGCCGCCGGTTCAGGTTGAGGTGAAGGCGGCGAGGCAGACGGCGCAGCGACGCCCGTCATCATCGAAAGCAGGTCGCCCTGACTGGGATCGCGCGGCGCATAGCGTTCGGCCCGCAACGCGGCCCAGTCTTGGTCCGTCAGCGTATCCAGCATCAGCTTTTCGGCGGCGGCGAAGTTGTAGACGCGGCAGTCGAGATAGTGGTTCTGCCGCCCCGGCAGCGGCGCCCATTTCTTCTTGGGCCAGCTGTTCACGATCTCGACGATGATCGCCTCAGCCGTGACCATTTCGAACCAGTCGTCGGGCGTGTCTTTCGAGAAGTGGACCAAGCCGCGCGTCTGATCGGGCTGCTCACCCTTGGCCAAGGCCTGCGCCGCCTTCAACGTGGCGCGTAGATAGCCATACCAAGTCAGCTTCACCCCATCGACGCCGACCAGATAGGCCTTGTCCTCGGACCGTTTGGACGCATAGCCGGTGCGGCTGCCCTGCTGTTCGTATCGAAGGTTCTCGCCACGCCCCAGGACCGGCAGCCTCCAACCCGCCCGGCCGAACACAGCGGTCCGGTTGGGCCGCATGGCGCAATAGGCCTCGACCGCCTTGGTGTTGTAACCCGCATCGACCATTTCTTGATCGATCGGGTAGGTCTTGCCGCCAGGATACTCGACCAGACGACGAGAATAGGCGTCCAGATCACGCCAAGCGCCCTCACCCTCCACATCCGTGGCCCCGGGTATGAACCGCGCGCCCAGCTGCCAGCTTTCGGCGTTAGCCCCCCAGCCGACCCGTTCGGTGTAGATGCCGTCGCCCTGCACGTCGGAGGCCTGCGTCACCACGACGACGCCGACAGGCGCGCGATCGAAGCCCCAGTCCTGTTCCTTCAGTTCCTTCAGCAGCTCATGATCCGGAGCCGTGCCGCGCAACTCGAACGGCGCGCCCAGCGTCAGCATCGTCCAGCCCTTGAGCTTGTTCTGATCGCCCTGGGCGTCCTCCCACTCGACCGCCATATCGGCCCAGGTCTGGAAGTAAGTCAGCATCCCGTGGATGTTGAAGCCGCGACGGCGGCTCAGCGGCATCCGCGCCCGCAAGGCCTGGAAGGTCGCCTCGTCCATGTGCGTCGGTGTGGGCTCGCCGTCGATCTCGATGGAGAGCCAGCCGTCGCTGCGGACCATCCCCGCCTTTTTCTGCCAATGCTCGACAGGCGACCCGCAGCAACGCGGGACCAGATAGGCTTCTTCTGGCTTGCCGTCGGGCCAGTGAATGTCCCGCTCACCGTCAGCCTCCGGTTCCCAGCCGATGCGGAACCGCGATGCGCAGTGAGGGCAGACGAAGAAGAATTCGCGCCGATCAGACAGCGCGTGGGCCGCCGCGATCTTGCTCGACCCCTTGATCGTGGGCGTCGAAATCTTCGCACGCTTGGACATGCCCCGATTGCGGTAGACCTTCAGACGGCTGTCCACCATCGCCTCAGGCGACCCTTGCCGATCGACGTCGTCCGGAAACTGATCGAGATCGTCCTCGACCGCATACCGCACCGTGCGTTGGCGAAGGGACGGGCCAGAGTTCCCGCCGGCCAGCGCGATGTAGCTGGACGACCGCATGAAGTTGAACCGGTATTTGGTCGATCCGCCGCCGTCAGCGCCGCCCTGGGGCTTGATCACGCCGTCGCGGCGATGCCCCAGCCGAGGCGACGCCTCGACCATCGGCCAGAACTTCTCAGTCGCCCACTCCAGCGCCGCCTTCAGTGTGGACTGGACGAACAGCAGCGGGCCGGGCGCGAGATCCGCGACATAGCCGAGCCAGTTCTCGATGGCCGCCGTGCCGCCCGACTGCGAGCATTTGATGATGTCCACTTCCTCGCAGGGATCGTGGGTGGACAGCGCGTCCATGATCTCGACGAGGTAAGGCGCGTTTTCGTGCCGCCAGGCGCCGGGGATCGGCGCATCCTCGCTGAACCGGCGATACTTCTCCGCCCACTCCGACACGGTCAGCCGCGCCGGCGGACGCAGGCCTTGCGCCGTCGCACGGTCGAGACGAACGGCGTTCGCCTTCATGACCTCGCCCGTATCGCCGAAGGCCGTGTAATCGAACGCCATCAGCCGGCCTCAGCCAGTTCGACCTCGCCGCCTTCTTCGTCAGCATCGTCCTGCGCCGTCACCTCAGCCGCCAGTTCGGCCTCCAGTTGGTCATCCACCGACAGCGTCCCCGCCTCCGCCTGGTCCGCCAGTTCGGTGAAGATGCGGTCGATCTCCAGCGCGCCGACCGAAACGATCTGACGCGGGTCCTTTTCGGCAGCGAACCGCTCCGACATCGTGCGGAGCATCGACTGCATGCGCTCCCGCACCACCCGGCCCAGTTCGGTGGCGCGTTTTTCATATTCCGCGACCGCCACCAACTCCCCAGCCCTCCGGGCGTTGGCCATCTGTTTTTCGATGACCTGTTGCCGAACCAGATCGGTGCGGACGTTGGCGACATCCCGCATCTGGTGAGACACAGCCGACGCGGGCGCAGCCTGCTCCAGCGGCAGGGCGTCCTGCCCGCCGCCGACTTGCGATGTCGTCGGCCGACCGCGCGTCGGATCGACCTTGGCGTTCAGCCGGGCCTCAGTCCGCGCCACGTCCACCAGGACCGAGCCGTCCTCGCCCTCGCCGAACACGAGCAGGCCCTTGGTTTTGTAGTTGGAGACGGCAGAGCGCCCCACACCACGGTGCTTGGCAAACTCCGTCTGGGTCATCAGGCGGGGCGTGTTCACGGAGTTCAAAATCCTGAAACGGTGTGAACCACGCACAGAAAGCGCTCAGCCCCACCGTATAGGGACCGGCCCCCTGGAAAGGACCCGTCGGGGTGGGGGTGCGGCCGGTCAGGCCGATGAAGCGACTGATCGGGTTCAGCTTTTCGGGGATGCGGCCACGAAAAACCCGCCTCGACGTAGGTGTCGGGCGGGTCATTGGCGCAGTTCAAGCGGTAGGTGGTTTGTGAACTTAGTGGGCCGTGATTCGCAAGCCCCCTTCGATACGGTCGAGAGCGGAGACCAGCGCCTTGCGGTTGGCAGCCTTGGCCTGACCGCCCGTTCCCAGCGACCGGAGCGTCAGCCCCTCGCCAGCCACAGCACGCAAGACCATCAGTTCGAGGTCGGACGCGCCAGCCTCCATGCCGCGCAACCGCCCCATCAGGTAGGCCTGCTGGAGAGCGGCCGGGCTGCGCATCGCCAGACCTTCGGCCGCCGACCGTCCGCCGCCGATCATCCCGGCGTTGGCCAGTGCGGACTTCAGCCCGCCCGCCTGCGCCTCAAAGCACAGGCGATAGGCCAGCCCGGCCTTGTGCTGGGCGGCGGTGATGACGCCGGTGTCCTTTGCCGAGGTCAGGCCATCCCGGCTGCGCATCCGATAGGCGGCGGGCGCATCCTTCCCCGTCAGCCGGGAGACGCCGTATTCGGCGCGGATGTCGCGACGGTCCGTCGCCGTCAGCTTCTCACCCCGAGAGACCGCCTCGCGTTCGGCGTCCTGGACAGCGGCCTTGGCGGCGGCTTCCTCGCGCAGATAGGCCGCGCCGATCACATCGCCATCGACGATGTCGCTGATGACCACGGCCTGTTCGACCACGGCCCCGACTTGCGGACGGGCAGCTTCGGCTTGGCGTGAAGCCTTGCGGGCCAGCCTGCGCTGACGATTGGACATCACAGACATGCGCCGCCCCCCTGCCGGAGCGACCGTTCCACGGCGTTCCGGCCCCTGTTCCTATTTAACTTATTGATTGTCTTAAGATTAGAGAGAGGGGGAACGCATGGAACGCATGGAACGCACCTGTGGCGTCGTGTGCCTGCCTGCCTGTGCGCTCGCCGGGGAGTCCATTTTGGCGTTCCGACCGTTCCGACCGTTCCGGACGCCGCTTTCCGCTGCCTATTCATAGACTTCACCCGGAACGCTTGACGGAACGCCCTCGGAACGCCGAGAGGCCTTCTCCATCCAGGGGGTAAGGGGGATGGCCAGGGAGCGCTGCTTGATCCCCACGCCGAACGAGAGCGGCTTGGCGGCCCAGGTCCGGTATTCCGGCCCCATGGCGTCGAGGTATTCCAGCGCAGTCCGGTAATCGCCCCAGCGCGTCTTCCCATAGATGCGATCCAGCACCGGGTGATTGTTGCAGACCAGCAGCCATGGCCCGGACCGTCCGTCCTTGGCTGGCCCTTCGAAGATCCTCAGCCCGTGCGCCTTCAGCACCTCGTCCTGCCAGGTGCGGTCGATCACGTGGGTCTTGATCACCTCGCCCAGGGTGACGTGGCGGTCCCCCCGATGCTGACGGCTGTCCCAGCCCATCAGGTGCGCCAGCGCCTCAGCCCCCACATTGGTCACCACCTCTCGGGCCTGACGATGCTCCAGCAGCGGCCGCCACCGCGCCGCCTCCAGCACGGCCGTCGCCGCCGTCAGCGGCTCATCCTCCAGCAGCAGCCGCCGGCCGGCCGCCAGCATGGCGATCAGATCGGCGTTGCGCGGTTCCTCTCCCTGCTCGACCAGGGCCGTCACGATCGAGGCGACATCGTCGCGATACCGCCCCGCATGCGTCAGCGCCCGCCCCAGCAGATGCGGGGCCAGGCGCTGCGAATGGCGGATGATCCGGCCCAGCTGTCGTCGGCTGGCCAAACGGGGCTGGGGCGCATTGGGCGCGAGGTCCGTCCCGGTCAGCGGCATCAACCGCAACTCCGCCACACGCGAGGCCAGGGCCGCATCCATCTTCGCGGGCGTGATCGCCACCATCATCACGCAGCCCACGGCCGTCTGGGTCATCGTCCCGCCGGCGCTGTCGCTCTGGACCCGCCGCGCGCCCGCCCCCGTGGTCATCAGCCTCAGCAGGTTCAGCACCTGCTCGACCGCGCCCGGCCCGTCCGACCCGCCCGCCTCGGCTTCGTCCACCAGTTGGGGCCGCGCCATGCCCGAGACATCCGCCCGGAATCCGGCCTCCGAGAAGCTGGACACGATGTCCCCGGCCAGCGCCGACAGCAGCCCATGGCAGAACTCCAGGAAGGTCGTCTTGCCCGACCCCTGAAGCGCATGCATCAGGACGTGCCCCCGGAACGGCGCCGCCGCCCCCAGCAGGGACGCCATCAGCCATCCCGCGACCACGTCCGCCCCGGTCAGACCGTCGTCGCCGATCGCTTCGAACCGCCACCAGTCCAGCTGCCGCCTGATCCATCGGCCATGCCGCCTGGACAAAGGCTCTCCCGCCTCGGGGGCCGGGGGGCGCAGCTGATACAACGGCCCACGCTTGACCTTCAACGCCTCTGCGATCGTGCGGCTGACGGTCGTGCCGTCATACCGATAAAGGATGATCTCTTCGCCCCGATGCAGCACCACGCCGCCGTCGCCGCCGGGCCAGACGCCCAGCGACCGCATCGGCCGGTTCGCATCCCACTTGCCGGCGTCGCGGCAGGCCCGGTTGAACCAGACGGCCGCCAGCTCGCGCTGGAACTTGTCGTCCTTGTCGCGCCAGTAGGACAGGAACGACTGCCCCGCCTGACAGGCGAAGATGTCCGTTCTCAGCATGCCGCCGATCTTGGCGGCGATCTCTTTGCGGATCTCGCCTTCCGGCATGGCGAAGATCACCCGCCCGCCGTCGAACCCCAGGGGCACGACGGGCGACATCGTCACGTCCGGGTTCGGAAACGCCCCCAGCATCTTCTCGCTGTCGTCGGGGGCTTGGCCCAGATAGTCGATCGGTTCGGCTTCGGTCATGCGGCACGCTTGGACTTGAGGGGCTGACCCGACAGCGCCATCACGCGCCGCAGGTCATCGTTCAGATCGGAGTTCTTGCTGGGCCAGACGGGCCGGGGCGTCGCGCCGACGGCGGCCCAGGCGGCGCAGGCCAGGCGCGCGCAAAGTCGCGCCCTCGCCTCCGCTTCCAGCCAGTAGTGGGAGGTCCGGCCGCGCGGGGTCACGGCCTTGACCTGGACCGGCTTCATGTCGCGATCGATGCCGATCAGCACGGCGCCCAGGCCGGGCCACACGAAGGGCGGGACCTTCGGATCGGGCTGCGGATCATACGGGTCGATCCGCCCTTCGTTGTCGCGCAACACCCCGCCTTGCAGCCGGCCCAGCGACAGGGCGGCGCAGGTGCGGATGATCCGGCCGCTGCGCCGAAACTCCAGCGAGGCCAGCGACAGGGCGTTCTCCGCCCCCTCCGCCGTCGCCGTTTCCGGACCATCCACGCCGTCGCAGCCCGGCCCGATCAGCCATGCCCCGCCCGGACGGCCGTCACGCTGTTGCGGCCCCCACATCCGCTTGGCGTCCTCGCCTGCGGCCTTCTTGCCCTGGGGGGTCAGATAGGTGGCGTGAATGCCGCCCGTCGCCACGGCGCGAGCCTTCTCCACGTCCCACACCACGACCAGCAGCAGCATGGCGGGCGCGAAGATCCACCGCCGCTTCACGTCGTCCCAGCACCGCTGGGCGCGCGGGTGAAACCGCAGATTCCCCGACGCGGCCTTGACCACTTCCGGCGCGATGCCGCGCCCCAGCAGATATTTCTCACCCAGCGATCCGGCGAACGGCTGGGCCGTCTTCCACAGGTCGATGGCGATCCGATCCGCCAGCGACGGCCCCTCGACCACCTCCGGCGACGCCGGCTGCGCACGCGGATTAGGCGCAGGCAGGGCGCTTGACCCAACCAGATCGCGCACCGCCTCGACCGGCGCGACCCGCTCCATCTCGCAATACAGATCGACCACGTCGCCGAACTTGCCGCAGCAGAAGGTCCGCCACGTCCGCTTGCCCAGCTTGGCCTGGAACGTCGATCCGCCGCCCGCCAGCGCCCGCTTGGGGAAGCACCAGGGGCACGCCCCGCGCCGATTATTGTCCGGCCCGCGCAGCTTCACATACCGGCCCGCCACGGCGTCCAGACTGACCTCGCGCTTGGCGATATCGAACATCGACTCGGTCATGCCGCTGCCCCGATGCGAACGCCGTTCGCATTCAGCGTCGGGTTGTGCTTTACGGCCCGACGGAGGGACTTATGAAACGACTGATCGCGGCCGCTGTTCTCGGCTTGGCGCTTTGTGGACAGGCCAAGGCCGCCCCTACAGCGGAGCAGAAGGCGCGAGAGGTTGCAGACCTCCAGGCGCAGATCGGCATGCGCGTGGCGGCCGACCGCATGGCCGACCTCACGAAACTGCAAGTCGTCCTGACCGTGTTCGGCACAGTCGGACTGTTCTTGACAATCGCCCTCACCGCGAGGTCCGTCAGGGTCACTCAGGACGCCCTTCGAGATCAGCAGAACACCGCGAAGC
This sequence comes from Brevundimonas sp. FG128, assembly GCF_057809775.1. Classification (NCBI taxonomy): domain Bacteria; kingdom Pseudomonadati; phylum Pseudomonadota; class Alphaproteobacteria; order Caulobacterales; family Caulobacteraceae; genus Brevundimonas; species Brevundimonas sp. FG128. The sequence goes on along the minus strand of NZ_JBMDKP010000003.1, from coordinate 501,257 downwards.
GAGAGCTTCGCGCCTATCTCGGCATCTTGGAAACGTTGGTGGACCCCATCATTGAGGGGCACCCCGTGCGCGTCCTTTACCGTTACAAAAACTTCGGCGCGACGCCGGCTCTCAACATCCGACGTATGAGTGTTCGGAACATTCCTGCTGGCGATATGGACCGTCCGGAAATCCGGATCCCCGACGATTTCGAGTGGGCCAATGTTCCCGACATCATGCCGGGCGGAACCGCTAGCTTTCGCGTCATCTTCTCGCAAAGCCTGACAGAACCGCTCCGCCACAGCTTCCAGATGGGCGACCGAGGCGTCCAGGTTTTCTCGGTCGTCGAATATGAAGACGTGTTTGGAGATAGCCACTCGCTTAGGATCAGCGAAGTTCGTCGAGGCCCGGAGCTGAAGGACAACATCGTCAACGAAGCGGCTGCTGCTGCTGACCACCCTCGCCTCCATGAGAGGGTAAGGGCGGATCACGATTTGATCCCCGAAGCGGCAAACTGGAGATCGCTCTGGCGAAACAGCCGTGCCCGTGCGCCCGGCGCGATGTCGACCACGGCGGGGCGATAGACGCCGCCGACCCGCGCCATGAACCGCTGCGGGCGCAGCGTCGGCTTCACCCAGATGAACCAGCTGTAGAAGGCGGCCGACGACGTCTCCGGATCATACCGGCCCTTCAGGATCGGCAGGCGTTCGCTGAACGGCGCCACGGCCGTCAGGGGGCAGTCGGCATACAGCAGCCGGTGACGCCCCTGCCCTTCCAGCACGCCGGTCCGCAGCAGCATGGCCACGCCCCGCCGCGCCTCGGCATAGGCCCGGCGGATGAAAGCCTCGCACGGCGCGAACGGCGGATTGGTGACGATCCAGTCCGCGACATAGGGGCTGGGCGCGTCGCCGACGAAGTCGTGGATGACGTTGCCGTCATACAGATAGGCGTCCGAGGCGTGGACGATGTCGAAATAGTCCCGCAGGGCATGGACCATCATCCCCGGCCCGCACGCCGGCTCCCAGCACGTCCGGGCCGTGGGATCGAACAGGCGGATGATCTCGCCGCCCGCCCGCGCGCCCCAGGGCGCCGTAGGGAAGAAATCGACGTCGTCCGCGTCGGGATCGCGGTGCGCCATCACGGCCCGGGCATTGCGCGGCGAACCCGGCGCATCGAAGATCATGCCGGTCACGACGGCGTCTCCGTCTCGTCGTCTTCCAGGTCCTCGGTCGGGCGGTCCAGCAGGTCCAGCCAGTCGATGGCCGTCTGCGCCACATATTCCAGCCAGGCGCGCAGTTGCGCCGTGCCCCCCCCTGCTGACGGTCCGGTCAGGCGCATCGTCATGCCGGAAACTCCGGCGCGACCCACGGATTGTCCGCCCGCACCGAGGCGGCGCGATAGTTGCCGCTGGACGACGAGGTGATGTGCCAGCCCCGGCACTCGGAACCGCATTGATAGACCCACGCCCGCTTGGTCGTGATGATGCCTGACGACAGCATATGCATCGCCACCGCGCGCGCCGTCGCTTCGTCGCTGAACCGCGACTTGGACAGGCATCCCCGGACCTTGGCGTCTCGGGCGCGCATCAGCCGAACAGGCCCTGATAGTCGTTGCGCAGGTCACATTCCGCGCGGCCCAGCTGATGCGCCAGGTTCTGCCAGCTGACGCGACGGCGACGTCCGGCCATCACATAGTCGCGCACGAAGGCTTCGCCGGCGGCGTCGCCGGGGTGCGGCCCCTTGACTGCAGGCGGGCCGGACGGAACGGGGTGTTGAGGGCCGATGACGCGCGGGGCCATGTCAGTCCCCGGCGTAGGGGCGGGCGGCGGGCTGGCCCAGTTGGTCCAGCGCCAGCGAGATCGTCTCGGCCCACTCGCCGATCTGCTCGGCCTCTTCCTGCCGCTGCACGCCGGTCAGCAGCAGGAACCGCTTGCCCAGCCGGACCAGCTTCATGAAGGGGCTGCTCTCGCCGCGATGCCCGACCGGCGCGACGCAGCTTCCCGCCTTCTCCGCCGCCTGGACGAAGCCGACGGCGTCCGACAGCGGCGCATCCGCCACCGCGCGCGCCTTAGCGACCAGCTTGCGCCATTGCTTGACGTGGGTTTCCGACGGCACGACCGGAGCCTTGACCTTGCGCGACCCTGCGCCGCGATAGCGATGACCCGGCGTCATTGCGCAGGCTCACGAACGGCGTTCGCGACGATCGTCTTGAATGCGGCGGCGGGCGTTCCCGCCATCGCGGGCCACAACAGCCCGACGTCGAAGTCCAAGCCTTCGGCAGCGGCGTTTCCGGCGATCACCGGAACGCGCGCCACGGGGACAGGCGCTTGCTCCGTGCCGCGATGCAGCCACTGATGGACGGCGGACTCGCTGACGTCGCACCAGCGGGAAATGCGGCGCACCAGCAGGATGCGCAGGATCAGGTCGCGCGCGTCCTTGGCGCTCTCGGTCGAGGCGGTGGAAGCTAGGGCGTGACAACCGGGTTCGGGCATGACATATCGTCCTGACATTTTGTCAGGACAGACAAAGCCCGTGATTCGAGATCAACGTCAACGACGACGTCATGACGTTCTGTCAGATATCCACCGTATGGATGCTGACCTAACGCATATCGCCGACCGAATGTCCGAACAGGGCAAGACCCGCGCCGATCTCGGCCGGCTGCTGGGTCTCGACAGTTCTCAGGTCAATCGGATCTTCAACGGCAAGCGCCGCATCCAGTATCACGAACGGATCAAGATCGATCAGTGGTTGGGCGAGGCCGGCATGCAGTTGCAAGCCCCTACGTCCGGAATCGTCGTGGCTGGACCCAATATGATTCCTCTCTACGGCTACGTGGGTGCAGCGTCAGAAGGACGCCTGACCCTCGCGGAGCAGAACCTGAGAGGTTATGTGCCCATGCACCCCGCCCAACAGCACGTGCGAGAAGCGTTCGCGCTGGAAGTCAACGACATCAGCATGTCGCCCCGATACGAGCCGGGGGAAATGGTCTACCTGGCGCCGAACCGCTGGCCTTCACGCGATCAGGATTGCGTGGTCGTCACCAAGGAAGGCGAAGGCCTGCTCAAGCGCTACGTCGGGCGTGATCACAAGACGATCACCCTGCACCAGCTGAACCCGGACCAGGACATTCAGGTCGGCATCGACGAAATCGAAGCCATCCACACCGTCGTCGGCAGAAACTAGCCGCTTCAGGCGTCAGGCACCGGTCGGGTCTGACGCAGATGGACGACGCAAGCGTCTCGCGCATCTTCAGATCCTGTTCTTCGAACCTCGCAGATGCGATCGATCTCCTTGCGCCAAACCTCCAGACGCTCCGGATAGGTTCGGCGTGGGTTTGCAGACCCGAAAGCGACCAGCGCCGCGATGACGGCGAGCGACAGAACCACCAGCGTTCCCACGACCTTGAGCGTGCCAATGGCAACGCTCGGGCGTCGGCCTTCGGCGACCTCCAGTCGGCCCTTAAGTCGGGCGATCTCCAGGTCTTTTTCGTCGATCACTTCACCCCTCCCAGCAGACTTGCCGCGAAGTTAGCGCGCATGACGGCGTTCTACGCCTGACAATCTGTATTGACATAACGTCATGACATGATGTCTGACTATGCCCTGACGCCGCACCGATGCGGCGACGGAGCATGATGATGAAACGTCAAACTTCACAGCCCTTCCATTACCCTGCCCCGTGGGCAGGTGTCGAATGGGGACCGTCGCGCCCGACCGTGACCCCGCTGATCCTGCCGCTGCTGCGCCTGGTGCGCGACGGCCTCTGGGTTCTGGTCTGGGGCACCGTCGTCGTCGCCTTCCTGACTGCCCTGACCCAGGCCGGTCTCTGATGGCCGCCGCAGCCGTCCGCACGCTTCAGCCCGCCGCCGAACGCTTCCTGTCGTTGTCCGAGCAACTGGACAGCCCGTCCGTGCTGATCGATTTTAACCCCGGCGTCTGCGCCTCCAGCCGCCTCGAAATCCTCGACGCGCCCCACGGCCCCGCCCCTGCGGATGTCGTGCGCAAGGCCGCTCGCACCCTGGGCGTCTTCCCTGGCGCGCTGGACGCCGAGTTCGACGCCGTCTTCCCCGGCGATCCCGACCCCGAGGCCTTCCACCTGATGATCGGCGGGCGCCGCGTCGGACTGGTCTACGGCATGGACCTCGACGCCTTCATCGACGCCGTCATCGCCGTCGGTGCGGCCAATCTGAAGCGCCGCAAGTCATGACCCCGCGCCTGATCCGCCAGATCGGCTGGGCCAAGGCCGAGGCCGAGCGCCAGCGGCGTCTGGTCATCCGCAACAACGCCGCGCCCCGCGCCCGTGAACACGCCCGCCGCATGGCCGCCCTCGCCGACGCCACCGTCGCCGACCTGACCGTCCTCGCCGGTCGCGCGTCGCCTGCCCCCTACCTCAACCGCCTCAAACTCTGGATGCCCGCGCCCGACGCGGCCCAGTTCGAACTGGAGAACGCGCAGTGACCACCCTCTACTACCTCGAACCGTGGAATGATGAGATCATCCCTTGCGAGCCGTCGCTGGAAGGGTGGGCTGAATGGCTCTCAGAGCCTGACGACAGCTATAGCCGGGACGCGGCCGAAGCTCACGGTCAAGAGTATGACGCTAGTGCGTTGAAGGTGCTGGGCGACATCCGTGTCGAGTGGCGCAACGGCGATTGGGAAGCGGTTGAGGCCGTGCCTGACGGCACCTCGCTTTTCTTCCTGCGCTGGGAAGAGGGCGGTCAGGGCTGGGATGTTGAACACTCCGCCAGCACCATCGCCGACGCAACGGACTGCATAGACACCGACGACGGCCCGCTCTTTTTCGCATGCGTCCAAGACCTGCCGGGGTTGCGGATCAAGTTCCTGAACGACGAACAGGGCGCGCGGTGTGAAATCGTGGGGACGGTTCAATGACCGCGACCGCCTTCACCCATGCCGACGTGCTGCGCCGCATCGCCGGCGACGACCCGATCGAGTCCCACACCGCCCTGGCGACAGAGTTCGGCCGCGACCCGTCCAACCTGCGCAAGACGATGAAGGCGCTCGAAAGCGAAGGCCTGATCCTGCGCCCCGAGGCCGAGCGCCCCACCCTCACCGATCTCGGTCGTCAGGTCCTGCACGGCATCGACGTCGCCGAAGGCGTGGCGTCCAATGGCGACGGCGCAGCGATCGCGACGCGCTGGCCTATTGCTAAGATCCGCCGCAACCCCGCCAACCGTGAGATCAGTGTCGCCAGCGTTCTGGACATGATCGACGCCATCGTCGGCTTTGGCGACATCATCCAGCCACTAACGCTCACCCATCCGGACGCGAACGGCGTTCGCACCATCCTTGCGGGCGAACGGCGCTGGCGGGCGACGGCGATGTTGTCCGGCGCGTTAGGCGACGGCGCGCTCGCGTCCGCTCTCCACCGCACCGGAGGCGTCGGCCTGCCGGAGGCTTTGCGGGATGGGTTGCCGTTTGTGGAGCGTGAAGCGGATGACGCCACAGCCATCCTGATCACCATCGTCGAGAACAGCGCTCGCGAGGACCTTTCGCCTTGGGATGACGCGCAGCAGCTGCTGCGACTGGCGGAGGCGACGGGTTGGAGCGGGGCCGAGGTTGCTCGCCGCACCGGCCGTCTCAGCGAGACCAAGAAGAACGGCGCGAAAGACGTCACGGACAAGCTGCGCATCGCCCGCGAGGCTACGCCGGACCAGATCGCCGACTATCACCGCGCCGGCTCGTGGGACGGTTTCCGCGACCGCGTCCTGCGGCGCGGTGCCTACGCCGCCGACGCTCAGCCGTCGGTCGAAGCCGATCCCGATCAGTTGCCGATGTTTGAGGATCAGGATGTTCGCCCGGCCTTGAAAGTGACCGATGGCGGCGTGCCGCCGGAATGGCGAGCCGCCAACGTCCATGAAGCCGCAGCTTGGCTCGACGGGCTGACCCAAGAGGTATGGAGCTTCAGCCATGAGCTGACGCGGGTCCGCGCCAGCGTTCAAGTCGCGAAGCTCAAAGGCAGTGACCTGTGGGTTTCGGGGTCCAGCTGTCAGGACTCGACCAGCGGGTTCAGCTCGACACTGAACGGCGTTTGGGGCGCACATATGGACGCCTATCCGTCGCGCGAAGCCGCTCTGGCCTCAGCGACTTCGCGGGTGGAAGGCCATCTTAGTCACCGGATGTCAGGGGCGCTGCGTCGCTGGCTCGACAACCCGACTGCGCCTACGGGCGAACACGTCGTCAACGGCGTCGATTACCACAACGCCAGCCGGGCCGCCGAGGCCCGTCGCGCAGCGGGCATCGACCCGACGCCCGCTGCCAACAGCGGCGGATCAGCCCCTGTCACGCCCGTCCCTGATCAACCCGTCGAACTGACCGCCCTTGCCCGCCTCGCACTGGTAGAACTGACCATCAAGATCAAGCTCGCGCCCAAGCCGATCGACGGCGCCCACGATCCTGAACGTCCGCTGTCGTCATCCGATCTCCCCGGCGCCTGGGCGCGATACGGCGCGCCGATCGGGGCTTACTGGACTGACCCCGCTTTCGCCGAACTGACCAAGGCCGGGCTGATCCGAGTCGTGCATCAGAAGTATGGCCAGCCGACCCTTGCAGCGCTGACCGACAAGGGTGTCGCTTTCCTGGGCGACTATCTGCCGCCCAACATGCTCAGCCAGGGCGTCGCGCTTCAGCCCGTCACGGGTTCGCTTCTCCCGCCCGAGGGGCAGGACTATTTCACCGGATGGCTGGAGACCGAGTCTCGCCCCGCCTCTGCGCCCGAGGCCGCCCAGCAGGACGAGCAGGACGCAGACGACGACCGCGACGACTTCGGTCGAGACGCTGAAGCCGTCGCGGCGGATATCGCCCTGCTGGGCGAGGTCCAGAGCTTCTACCACAACGACGACGAAGAGCCGGACGAAGCGGCGGCCATGGACCTGATGCGGCGTCTGGGCGTCACCGGCCCGTTCGAAGAGGACGGCGACGGCGGCCTGACCGCTCTGGTCAACGGCAAGGTCGAAGCCCTCGCCTTCATCGACATCGACCGCACCATGCCGGACGACCGGTCCCGCGCCATCGGCATGCTGGTCGCATGGGCCTGCCGCGTCGTGTTCGGCGGCGACGCTGCACCTCCGCTGACGACGGACATCGACCTTTCCCAGGTGTCGGCGCCCGACAATCCGGCCGTGCCGATCCGCAAGTCGATCCAGCCGGACTATCTGGTCTGCCTGGAGGACGGTCGCCGCTTCAAGTCGCTGAAGCGCCACCTGCGCACCCGCTACGACCTCAGCCCCGAGGACTACATCGCCCGCTGGGGGTTGCCCTCGGACTATCCGATGCAGGCGCCCAACTTCGCCCGGAATCGCGCTGAACTGGCGGCGAGGATGGGTCTTGGCGGAGGGGCGAACTGATGCCTTGCGATTGCATCCGGACAATGAACGCCCGACTCGCCGAACGTAACGGCCACCTTGTCACCACCCTGTTCGGAACGCCGCGAGCCGTCATCGGCAGCGAGAAGATCGACAGCAAGAAGCGGGGCCAGCCGCCCGTGGCCATCGCCAGCTTCTGCCCCTTCTGCGGCGATGCTTACGAAAAGCCGACCGACGCGCCGCCGCCGCCTGAACCCGCCTCGCCCATCACACCGCCCCGGACGCCGGAAGACGGCCGCCGCCCCTCCACGCCTGAGGACGGCCAGCCCGTCACCACCCGATAAGGACCCCGACGATGAACGACGTCATGATCGACATGGAAACCAAGGGCACGCGCGTCGGCTGCGTCGTCCTCTCTCTTGGAGCCGTCTTCTGGGACCCCATCACGGGACGCCTAGGCGAACAGTTCGAGGCCGTCATCAATATCGGGTCGTGCCGCGCCCTGGGGCTGCATGAAGACCCCGAGACGGCGGCCTGGTGGGACAGGCAATCCCCCGAGGCCCGCCAGATCCTGACGGACGTCGAGACGGCGCCGATGGGGCTGGGCGAGGTGCTGGACACCTTCACCGACTGGCTTCGCGACCATGGCAATCTGCACAGCGTCAAGGTGTGGGGCAACGGCGCGGACTTCGACCCGGCCATCCTGATCCACCTCTACGCCATCACGCGGAAGATGCAGCCATGGTCCTACAACAACAGCCGCTGCTTCCGCACCCTGAAGAACATCGCCCAGGCCGAAGAGCCTCTGCGCATCGGCACCCACCACAACGCCCTGGACGACGCCCGCCACCAGGCCGTCTGGGCCGGTCGCCTGTTCGCCGCCCTGAGGGCCGCCGCATGACCGCCGCCGCGATCATCGACGCCGATGCCGCGCCGACCAAGAACCGTCGCCAGCTGGCCAAGGAACGCAGCCTCGCAAAGCTGAAGACCGAGGGGCGCTTCCTGTTCGAGAACGTCGGCTATTTCGACGTCGGCATCCGCGACATCGCCGAACGCATGGGCATGTCCACAGGCGCGGTGTTCAGCCACGTCTCCGACAAGGCCTCGCTCTGGCGCCTGGTCATGGACGGCCCGCCGCCGTCCGAAGTTCTGGCTGAGGAAGTCGCCCTGGTCGAGGCGCTTCACCCCGGCTGGGGCTGGAACATGCGCAAGATGGGCGGCCAGTATATCGCCAGCCTGACCAGCCCCGACTTCCACCTCACCACCCACGGCGGCCTCAGCGTCACCGGCAAGGGCGACAGCCCGGCCAGCGCCCTGCGCGAAGCCCGCATCGAGGCCGATCGCAAGGCGGGGCGGGCGTGATGACGAACGCCGTTCGCACCTTCGACCCGATCCCCGATCGCCACCCGCGACTGCTCGCCTGGATCAACGCCTACCGCACCGCCGGCGTCCCGCTGCGCCGCCTCGCCGACCTGTTCGAGATCACGGTCGCCGAACTGATCGAGGCCGGAGCGCGGCCGTGATCCTGACCTTCCTCCACCAACTGATCCTCATCCTCACCGGCAAGGAGCGCCTGCTGTGACCAAAACCATCGTCGATGACTTCAACGCCCGCCACGCGATCGGCGACGCGTTCTGGGCCTACAAAGGCCCCAAGGGCGATAACCCCATCGCCTGCATCCTGCGCGCCCCGGCTGAACTCCTCGGCGGACATACGCCGGTCGCATGGCTGGACGGCGTGTCGGGCTGCATCGCCCTGACGCACCTTGAGTCGCGCACGATCAAGGACGGTCATTGCGACATCTGCGGTCAGGCCATCAAAGGCCCTGACCTCTGCGCCACAGACGTAGACATGGGGCCATGCCACGCTGCCTGCCTCGAAGGTTCGCCGGTCGTCGATTTGGGAACCGGCGAAGTCCTGCCTGACGCCCAAGGCCGCACCTATCGTTGGGATAGCCTGCCATCTGCAAAGTGGGAGGCAGGTGCATGACGCAGGCCTCGACACCCGGTCCGGTGAGCGTTTTGGCGTTTCACTGCGAGAGCACCCGATTGGTTCCGCTCCTACGCAAGGAAGCCGAGCGCCTTGGCAGGGGCATCCCGACCGACCGTCCGGGCCTGCACAAGGACATCTGGACGGCGGCTGAGATCATTGAACAGGCCGAGACAGCGTTTTCATTCTCGCAGAAAATGGACGCCCTCAACCCTGCTGGCGAAGCGTCCGGGCAGACAGCAGAGGGCCGAGATCGCAGCTTCATTCCCGGCATGATGCGCTGCGCCAAATGCGGCTTCGTGTTGGTCAGGACTAATCTCTACGTCCGCGCCGGAACGACGGGACCGGGCGACAACAAGACCGAGCCCTGCCCGAATGGCTGCGGCCCGCTTTGGCCCATGACTTGGCAGCAACACGCACGGGATATGGCCGAGCGGTGTGAGGCGGCGGTCCTCGAAGCGGCCAATCTTCGAAAAACCCTGGAGGCCGGGTCGCAGGCCTTGGACGTTGCAAACCAACATATCCAGCACATGGCGGCTTGGATTTCGAAGACGAACGCCAGCGACACCCCCTTGCACGGCTATTCGTTCGAGGCGCTAGGCGAGGACAAATGGATCATCGACCAAGCCATCGCCGCCCTGAAAGCGGAGCGGAAGTAGATGACGCATTCAGAGAGGTTCAACGTCGGCGACGAGGTCTGGTGGCACGTTCCTTCCGTCATGGACCATTGCAGGACGTGGTGTCCTAACACGAACAAGCCCACGACGATAATCGCTGTTCGGGCAGCGCCCGGCGTAAGGGTGGATCACCCTCAACTGGTCAGGGTGTCGCCCAACTATAGCCCCTACGGAGACGAGTTCTCGGGCGCATGGTTCCTGCCGGTCGGCATCCAGTCTCACAACGACCCGGCATACCGCGCCCTGAAAGCGACCGCTGCACAGCAGCTCGCCGAAGACGATGAGTTTCTAACCCAGCGCTCACTGCAACGAGACCGGGAAACCTATGATGGGGAGGGCGACTGATGATCGTCGTTCGCGTCGAACTTTGGAGCGCGATCGACGGCCGCAAGACCGAACTGGCGCGCATGCACATCGCCAACGACGGCCGCGCCACCATCGCCAACTCCCGCCTCGGTGACTACCAGGGCGAGACCTTCATCGGGCGCGACACCGCCGCCCTGGACAAGGGGCGGGTGTCCAAACGCGGCGAGGTGCGCGGTTGGCGTCGTCACGACTTCCACATCTGGAATCTGGTCGCCGCCATGCTTGCTGACATGGGCTATCGGCAGGGGCGGCGGTGACGCGATGACGGCCGTCCTGACCTTCGCTCAGACCTGCGCCGAACTACAGGTTGGCGAGCACGTCTTGCGGAGTCTGATCGCGAGTGGTTCCTTGCGCGCCGGCAAGATCGGCAGCACGTGGCGCATCCGGCGCGACGATCTCAACGCCTATCTGGAGGCTCTGACGTGCCCGTCTATAAGCGCGGCGACATCTGGTGGTACGACTTCACCGTCAAAGGCGAGCGGTTCCGTGGGTCCACGGGCGCGCGGTCGAAAGAGGTCGCCGTCAAACTCGAACGCCGCGAATACGACGCCGCGCTCTTGGGAGATCTATATAAACCCCTCACGCTAGAGGAGGCGACGGACCTCTGGTTCGCCGCCCGCAAGGCGGGACGCAAGGACGCCGTCAACACCGCGCGCCGCATTCGGATACTGCTGCGCCATATCCCCGGCGCGACGCCGTTGGCGGAGATTGGGGCGCGCACCATCACCGAGGCAATGAACGCCCGGCGCTTCGAACCCATCCTTCGCGGCAAGAACCGCAAGGACACGGGCAAGCTGCCCACCAACAGCACCATCAACCGCGACCTGATCGACAGCACCCTGCGCCCGATCATCCGCTACGCCAGCCGCAACCTTGAGGCCAAGGTCAAGGACATCCCCTGGTCGGACCTGCGCCTGTCCGAGCCGCGCGGCGTGGTCATCTGGTTCACGGACGAGCAGATCGACGCCTGGGCGGCGCACATGCCCCACTGGCACCGCCCCATCCTGCGCTTCATGCTGCGTTACGGCGTCCGGCTGCGCGAGGCGTTTTTCGACTTCGACGAAGCGATCCACGACAGCCCGGCCGGGATGGATATCTACACCCGCGACCGCAAGAACGGGCCGCACGTTGTCGCCCTGCTGGACGAGGACGCCAGGGAGATGCGCGCCCGCATCGGCCGCGCTCGCGCCTTCAACGTCGGACGGCCGGCGTCCGAGCAACTGACGACGCCGTGGTTCCGCGAAATGAAGGACGGCAGCCTGCGCCCGATCCATTGGCGCGGCTTCCAGTCGGCGTCTGACCTCGCCCTTGATCGCGCCGGCATCAACGCCCGCCCCGCCCACGACGCGCGTCACCATGCTGGGACCATGCTGCTGCGCCTCAGCAAGGGCGATCTGGCCAGCGTGAAGGAACTGCTGGGCCACGAGGCTATCCAGTCCACCATGCGCTACGCCCATACATCGCGGGACGACCTTCGCACGGCGCTACGTCACGCATACGCCACACCAGAGGCGTGCGACGACGAAAAGGCCAGCGAAAACAACGGCAAAAAGACCGCTTAGACCGGCTTCAAAATCCTGTTCCGAAAGGAGTGCCGGTTCGACCCCGGCCGCCCGCACCACCTTCTTGAAAACCTGATCAGCCCAGTTGGTGGTGGAAGAACCCCGTCACATCGGCCAGGATCGTCGCCTTCTTGCGGAACAGGGGCGAGAAGGTCGCGATCAGGTCGGCGTGATCCAGGCCCGGATAGAGTTTGGCCTCCGAGCGTCCGCCGACCGCCCGCATCCGCTCGTCCAGAATGACCGTGTCCTCGTCGTGGACCACCGTGTCCGCCGTGCCGTGGCCCAGCCAGATGGGCGGGGCGTCGGGGCGTACGAAGGTGACCGGCTGGGTCAGGGTCGGGTCGGGCGCCCGGCCGAAGGCGTTTTTGGAGGCCGCCACGTCGAACGGCAGGAAGTCGTAAGGCCCCGCCAGGCCCGCCGCCGCCTTGATCAGGTCGGGCCGGCCGACGGCGGCCATATAGCGCCGGTCCAGCGTGATCATCATGGCCAGATGCGCGCCCGCCGAATGGCCCAGCACGCCCATCCGGTCAGGGTCGCCGCCGTACTGACCCGCAACCTCCGCCGCCTTAGCCGTCGCGGCGGCGGCGTCCTCGATGAAGGCCGGGAAGACCACCTGGGGCACGACGCGATAGTCCGGCAAGGCCACGACAAAACCGCGCGCCGCCAGGGCTTGCGCGGCCCAGCCATACTGGTCCCGCGATCCCGAATCCCAGCCGCCGCCATAGAAGAAGACCAGCGTCGGATAGGGTCCCGGCGCCGTGGGAGCGTAGATATCCATCCGCTGGCGCGGATCGTCGCCATAGGCGAGGTCGCGCGCCACCCGCCGCACGCCCGGATCGCGCGGTCCCAGGGCGTTGAGCAGGCCCAGCGGCGAACAGGCGGCGGCGAAGAAGCCCAGGGCGGGCGCGAACAGGCCCCGGCGTGTCATGTCATGCGTTCCATCAGGCTCAATACGTCTGCGCGGCCGTTTCGGCTCACCGGGCGCCGGCGATCAGTTGGCCGCAGTTCGCGTCCTCGGCAAGGCCCGGATCGACAAAGGCGAACAGGGCCGTCACCGGCGCCACCACCGCGCCCAGCAGGCCCGCCAGCCCGCCCTGCGACACCATCTCGCGCACGTCCACCCCGACCTTGGGCGCCGTCAGCGGGCCGGACACCGTGATCGGCGCCCACAGGCGCAGCAGGCGCGGCTTCTTGGAGTCGCCGTCAATCCGAAGGTTCAGCGTCTCGGCGCCCAGGTTGATCGTGCCCTTGCCCTGGGCCAGGACGACGTCGGTGTCGATGACGAAGGTGCGGGCCGTCGCCGTGCCCCCGCTGACGGTGAAATCGGCCACGGCGCAGCGGATCTGGCTGGTGGACTGGTCGCCGCTGAGCAGCTTCAGCAGACCCGCGCTGGCGTTGATGCCCAGCAGTTCGGCAAACGCCGCCCGCATCTGGCCATTGGGCACCACCAGGCTGAGCGAGCCCTTGGAGGCGGCGGCGAAGTCATGGATCGAGGCGCCCGGCCCCTCCAGCTTCGCCCGGCCCAGGGCGCGGCCGCTCAGGGGGACCGAACCGTTGCGCGCCGGGATGATCGATTCCAGCGGATAGCCGGCCAGCCGCAGATCGACCGTGCTGTAGGGCGTGGCCTTGGTGGCGTTGATCCGCGCCGTGCCGTTCATCTCGCCCCGGTTGAAGTTGAAGCTGATCGGGTCGAGCTTCAGTATGCCGTCCTTCAGATCGGCGCCCAGGTTCACGGCGCGAACATCGAACTCATTCGCCTTCACCGAGGCGGCGCGATAGGTCAGGGTGCCGTCCATGGTCTGCAGGCGTTCGGTCTGCAGCGGCGCATCGGGCAGCAGCTTGCCGCCCACCGCCACCGGCGCCTCGGTGTCCGTCGCCGCCGCATTGGTGCGGGTCCGCGCGCCCAGCACGGCGGCCAGGTCGTCGATGTCCAGCCGCCGCGAGGTCAATTGGGCGTCCACCCGCAGGCGTTCGGCCGAATCCACTCGCACCTCGCCCGACAGGTCAGACGCGCCGACGCGGCCGTCGAAATCCTTAAAGGTCCAGACCCGCTCGTTGCGGTTCAGCGCGCCCGACAGGCGATAGGGCGGCGTATTGGGCAGGGTCACGCCTGTCAGCAGATAGAGGTCGGACAGGTCCCGCCCTTCCATCGTCAGGGTCGCATCGAACCGGCCCAGATCGAACGGGCGGGTGATGGCGCCCTTGGCCGTCAGGGACGAGCCGGCCCCGCTGACGACGGCCTCGAACTGATAGGGCCGGTTGCGACGGATATTGATGAAGGGCCCGCCCTGGACCTTCAGCGTCAGGGGCGAACCGTTGACCGTGCCCTGGCCGTCCAGCAGGAAGCCGGCGTCGCCGCCCGCCGCTTCGCGCGCATTGACGGCCGCTTCCAGCGTCAGGCCGCGCCGCTGTTCGTCAAAGGACAGAACCCCGTCGGTGATGATCAACTGCTGGATGACGGGCAGTTTCATCCCCTCGCCGGTGTCGGGGTCGTTGGGGTTCAACTCCCAGCTCTTCTTTCCGTCCTTGGTCGCGATCAGCACCACGCGGGGGCGGGTGAAGCTGAGCAAGGGCATCTCGATCTGGCCGGCCAGCAGTTTGCGCAGCCGCACCGAGGCGCGGATCTCGTCGATGTCGGCGGTGTCGCTCTCACGCGCCCAGTCGGGCCCACCGACCTTCAGGCCGCGCACGACGGTGGACGGCGTCCAGCTGAACAGATCGACGTCAAGGTCTCCGGTCAGGGCGATCTCGCGGTCGTATTTCGCCGAGGCCCACCGGCCGATGGGGCCGCGCAGCATGTTCCAGTCGAACAGGGCCAGGAACAGCAGGACCGCCGCGATCAGCAGCAGGGTGACGGCCGCCGCCCATTTCTCGGCCGATCCCGGGCGGCGCGCGGCGGCGTAAACCGGATCGTTATCGCGGACCCAGTCGCGCCAGACCCGCGCCCGCGCGCCCGCCGGGACCAAGGCCCGCTCGCGCACGCCGGACAACATCTCTCGCCATTTCAGTGATTTGGACAATCATCCCGCTCCGTCAGCCAGAAGGAACGCGCCAGCGGCGGTTTGGCGCCGTCGCGGCGCAATCCCATCGTCAGTCACCGATTTGACGCTTGTTTGTCGCATAATCTTTACAAATGAGATTTGTGGCGCATAATTCGTCAGAGTCCTGATCTTAATTCAGGCCATGGAGGATGCCCTGATGACCCGTTTCGCCACGCCTGCCCTGATCGCCCTGACCTTCGCGGCGGCCGCCGCCCCCGCCCTGGCCGAGCAACCCCGGACCGAACGCGCGGTCGCGCGCCAGTCGGTGATGATCTGTCGAACCGATGTCGCCACCCGCCGCGCCTATGAGCGCGAGCACGGCGTTTCGCCCGTGTTCGTCACCGCCCGCGAGACCGTGGCCGCCCGCGAGGCCGGCGAGGCCTGGAGCCGGCCGCGCTGCATGACCGAACGCGAATACAACCGCCTGATCGCCACGACCCGGACGCGCGCCTCGCTTTAAGCCACCGCCATTCGGACACGAAAAAGGGCGCGGCCTTCACAGGCCGCGCCCTCGTCGTTGTTAGCTCTAGGCCCCCGCCTTATTGCGTCGGGGCCAGGTATTTGTTCAGCCAGCCGAACACTTCATTGTGCCATTGCAGGCTGTTGGCCGGCTTCAGCACCCAGTGGTTCTCCTCCGGGAAGACGATCAGGCGGCTGTCGATGCCCCGGCGTTGCAGGGCCGTGAAGGTCGACAGGCCTTGCGCCGTCGGGATGCGGAAGTCGTGGTCGCCCTGGAACACCAGCATCGGCGTCTTCCAGTTCTCGACGTGGTTGGCCGGGTTGAACTTCTGATAGCCGTCCGGATTGGCCCACGGCGTGCCGCCGTATTCCCATTCCGTGAACCACAGTTCCTCGGTCGCATAGCCCATGCCGAAGGTGTCGAAGACGCCGTCGTGGTTGACCAGGCATTTGAAGCCGTCGGACCAGTTGCCCGCGATCCAGTTGATCATATAGCCGCCGTAGGAGGCGCCCAGCGCGCAGGCATTGGAGCCGTCCAGGAAGTCGTACTTCTGCTGCGCGGCCGCCCAGCCCTTCTTCAGGTCTTCCAGCGGACGGTCGCCCCAGTGCTGGCTGATCGCGTCGGTGAAGGCCTGGCCGTAGCCGGTCGAGCCGTGGAAATCGATCATCACCACCGCATAGCCGGCCCCGGCGTAGGTCTCGGGGTTCCAGCGATAGGACCAGCCGTCGCCGAACGAGCCCTGCGGCCCGCCGTGGATCAGGAAGGCGACGGGATATTTGCGGCCCTCGACATAGCCCGCCGGCTTGATGACGTAGCCGTGGACCTCTTCATTGTTCCAGCCGGGGAAGCTGAACTGCTCGTATTCGCCGAACGCCTTGGCGGCGAAGGCCGGATTGGCCGTGGTCAGGCGACGCGGCATCTCGCGGCCGAGATAGGTCTTGAAATACAGGTCGCCCGGCTCGCGCAGGCTGTCCTGGGCGAAGACGAAGCCCGAGGGCGTCTGCTGGAAAGCCGAGACATGGCCCGCGCCCGTGATCGGGGTCACCACCCCGTTGCGCGTATCTACCGAGAACAGCTTGGTCGAACCGACGTCGCCGGCCGTGGTGTACAGCGTCTGGCCGTCGCGCGACCATTGCAGACCGTCTGCCGAACGATCCCAGTTCGAGGCGATCTCGCGCTTCTGGCCGGTTGCAACGTCCATCAGCACGATCTGGTAGCGGTCAGCCTCGAAGCCCGGCCGCGCCATGGCGCGATAGGCCAGGGTCCGGCCGTCCGGCGAGAAGACCGGACCCGCATCCCAGGCGTCGTTGTCGTCGGTCAGGTTGGCGAAGGTGCCGTCGCCCGTCAGGCCGTTGGTCTTCCAAAGGTCGAAATTGGTGCTCCACGGCTCGGTCTGACCGGCCAGACGGGCCGAGAAGACCACGGCGTCGCCCGCCGGCGTGAAGGTGAAGTCGCTCTCGTCCCCGAACGGCTTGGACGGGGTGTCGCCGTCAAAACCCTTGGTGACCCAGACCGGCGCGCCGGTCGCCTTGCCGTCGCGGCCGATCGACTGGACGAACAGGTGGTTCTGGGTGTGGTCGTTCCAGGTGTCCCAGTGGCGTACGAACATCCGGTCATAGACCTTGCCCGTCGTCTTCTGCTCGGCGATGGCCTTGCCCTGTTCGATCGAGGCGTTCAGGTCGGCCGCGTCGGGATAGACCGCCAGCGACACCGCCACCTTGTCGCCCGAGGGGCTGATCCGATAGGCGTTCACATCGGTCGGCAGATTGGTCACCTGCACCGGCGTCGCCGTCGGCGACGCCACACGCCAGACTTGGCTGGCCCCCGACTTGCCCGACAGGAAATACAGATTGCCGTCCCCGCCCCAGCGCGCGGTATTGGCGCCCTGGTCCGAAATGGCCAGGCGGCGCGGCGCGGCGTCCGGCGTGTTCAGGTCCAGCATCCACAGGCTGCCCGCGCGGCGGTTGGCCTCCACGTCCGTGGTCGTCACCGAATAGACGACATAGCGGCCGTCCGGCGACACCTGCGGATCGCCCAGCCGGTTGGCCGAGATCATGTCCTGATAGGTGAAGGCGTCCGGCGTCGCGGCCGCGGCGGGGACCGGCGCGGGCGGAACCTGGGCCAGGGCCGGCATGGCGCTCATAAGCGCGACAGCCGCGCAGGCGGCGGACAGAAGGGAACGGTGACGCATCAAGCTCTTCCTCGGAAATCTTGCTGCGGCAAGGCGTAGCACCGCCGTTCGCCGGGCGGAAGTTGTCGTGAACGCCCGACTTAGCTAAGATGGTTGGACCCACTCGAACTCGGGGGAGCGCGACATGACCACCGTCACCGTCCACCACGCCAAGACCCACCTGTCCAAACTGATCGCCGCCGCCGAACGCGGCGAAGAGGTCGTCATCGCCCGTGGCGACAAGCCGGCCGTGCGGATCGTGCCGTTCGAACCGGCCGCCAAGCCCGATCGCAAGCCGGGGCGGCTGAAGGGTATGGGCAAGTTCGACGAAAGCTTCTTCGATCCCCTGCCCGAGGAAGAACTGCGGCTGTGGGAAGGACGCGGCGATTGAATGTCCTGCTCGATACCCACGCCCTCATGTGGTGGGTCTGGGACGACGAGCGCCTGACGCAGCCCGCGAGACAGGCCATTCGATCCGCCGACACGATCTTCGTGAGCAGCGTCTCGGCCATCGAGATCGCCATCAAATATCGCATCGGCAAACTGCCGAATGGCGAGATGCTGGCCGAACATTTTCTTCAGGTCATGCAGAACGAAGCGTTCGCCGAACTTCCCGTAAGCTGGCGGGACGCGAGCCTTGCCGGCCGCATGGAAGGCGAGCACCGCGATCCGTTCGACCGCCTGCTGATCGCCCAGGGCCTGCTCAACGAACTGACGCTCGTGTCGAACGAACGCCTGTTCGACAGTTTCGGCGTGGCCCGGATCTGGTGACCCGCTGAGGCGCTCGCGCATCTTGCCCCCTCCGACCGAACCGGCGACAAGCGGTCATCCATGACCGCCACCCCGCTCCCCACCCGACGCCAGCCACACATCGTCGATGTGCTGATCGCCGAACGTGCGCCGCGCCTGACCGCCTCGCCCCTGTGGCCCGTGTTGCGGCCGGCGCTGTATGGAGTGCTGGGCTATGGGGCGGCGGTGCGGATGGCCGACGCCATCCAGCCCCTGTCGGGGACGCAGACCTTCGACTACGTCTCCGACCTGCTGAAGCTGAAGGTGACGACGACGAACCTGGACCGCCTGCCCGCGACCGGCCGCTGCATCGTCGTGTGCAACCACCCCACCGGCATCGCCGACGGGGTCGCCGTGTTCGACGCGATAAAACAGCGGCGCAGCGACATGATCTTCTTCGCCAACGCCGACGCCATCCGCGTCTCGCCCCGGCTGGACGAGACCATCATCCCCGTCGAATGGGTCCACGACAAACGCAAACGCGACAAGACCCGCGCCACCCTGACCGCCGCCAAGGAGGCGTTCGAGGCCGAACGCTGCGTCGTCATGTTCCCCGCCGGGCGTCTGGCGCGCGAGAGGAACGGCGTCCTGACCGATCCCGAATGGGCGCCGACCGCCGCCTCGATGGCGCGCAAATACGGTGCGGCGGTCGTCCCCATGCACGTCACCGGCCCCTACAGCCGCCTGTTCCACCTATTCGACAAGGTCTCGCAGGAGCTGCGCGACGTGACCCTGTTCCACGAACTGCTGAACAAGGCGGGCAAGCCGTTCGGCGTCGATGTCGGCCTGCCCATCCCCGCCGACCGTCTGGACGTGGATGCCGTCAAGGCCACCGTGGCCCTGAAACATTTCACCGAACGGGACCTCGCCGCCAATCCCGACGCGGTGTTCCCATGAAGATCGCCCTGCCCGACGCCGAGGCCACCACCGCCCTGGGCCAGGCCATCGCCCCCTTGCTGGCGCCGGGCGACAGCCTGCTGCTGTACGGGCCGCTGGGCATGGGCAAGTCCACCCTGGCGCGCGGCCTGATCCGCGCCCTGACCACGCCGGACGAGGACGTGCCGTCGCCGACCTTCACCCTGGTCCAGTTCTACGAATCCGACCCGCCCGTCGCCCATTTCGACCTCTATCGCCTGACCCGACCGGAAGAGGCGTTCGAGATCGGCCTGGACGAGGCGCTGGACGAGGGTTGCACCGTCATCGAATGGCCCGAACGGCTGGGCGATGAACCGGGCCGATTCCTGGGGCCTGACCAACTCACCGTTACGATTTCGGAACAGGGCGAAGGCCGCCTTGCGACCGTTTCCGGCATAGGCCGATGGAAAGAGCTGATCGACCATGTCCGTTTCTGACCGCGAACCCCTCCGTCTCGACTTCCTGAAGGCCGCCGGCTTGGCCGACGCCGTGCGCGCCCCCCTGCCCGGCGACGCCTCGACGCGGCGCTACGAGCGGCTGACGCCCGCGACCGGCCCGACCCTGATGCTGATGGATCAGGCCCCTGCCGCCGAAAGCCCGCCCGCCGATCCGGCCTGGACGCCGCAGCAGCGCCACGCCGCCGGCTGGAACGCCGTCGCCCGCCTGTCCGCTGGACGGATCGAGGCCTTCGCCGCCGTCGCCGCCCACCTGAAATCGCTCGGCCTGTCCGCTCCCGAAATCCCGGCCCTGGACGCCGCCAACGGCCTGGCCGTGCTGGAGGATTTCGGCGACGATCTGTTCGCCCGCGTGATCGAGGACGACGCCGACGAGACGCCGCTTTACCTGGCCGCCATCGAGGCCCTGGCCGTTCTGCACGAGGCGGGCGCTCCGCCCGAAACCCTGCACGGGCCCGGCGGCGACTGGCCGCTGCTAACCTATGACGAGACGGCGCTTCAGGGCGGGGCGGATCTGTTCGTCGACTGGCTGCCCCGGCTCGACGACCGCGTCAGCTTCGACGACGCCGCCGTCGCCGACTGGCGCGCGGCCTGGGCGCCCATCGTCGCCTCGGGCGCGGCCGGGGCCTCGGTCATGGCCCACCGCGACTATCACGCGGAAAACCTGATCTGGTTGCCTCGGCGTGAAGGCCCCGCCCGCGTCGGCATGATCGACTTCCAGGACGCGGTGCGCGCCCACCCAAGCTGGGATCTGCACTCCCTGCTGCAGGACGCCCGGCGCGACGTGTCGCGTGCGCTGGAGGCCCAGGCTCTGGACCGCTATTTCGCCCTGCGCCCCGGCGTGGACCGCGCCGCCTTCATGGCCGACTACGCCGGGCTGGCCGCCCTGAACGAGGCGCGGATCATCGGCATCTTCGCCCGTCTGATCGCCCGCGACGACAAGCCCCGTTACCGCCAGTTCCTGCCGCGCATGTGGCGGCATCTGAACGCCAATCTGGAACAGCCGGCCCTGGCGCCCGTCGCCCGCTGGTTCGACCGTTACGTCCCTGCCGAGGTGCGCGCATGACCGCTTCAAAGACCGCACCCAAGACGGCCATGGTCCTCGCCGCCGGCCTGGGCACCCGGATGCGCCCCCTCACCGACGACCGGCCCAAGGCCCTGGTCGAGGTCCAGGGCCGCGCCCTGATCGACCATGTGCTGGACCGATTGGCGGACGCCGGCGTCGAAAAGGCGGTCGTCAACGTCCACTGGTTCGCGGATCGTCTGGAAAGCCATCTGGCCGCGCGCGGCCAAAACCCTAAAAATCGCGGCCCGCAGATCGTCATTTCCGACGAACGCGCGGAACTGCTGGAGACCGGCGGCGGGCTGAAGAAGGCCCACCCCCTGCTGGGCGAGGATCCCGTCTTCGTCGCCAATATCGACAGCGTCTGGATCGACCGGGGCGATGCGTTGGCCGATCTGGTCCGTCTGTGGAACCCCGAGACGATGGACGCCGCCCTGCTGCTGGCCCGCCGCGAAGGCTCCATCGGCTTCGAGGGCGACGGCGACTTCTTCCTGCGTGATGACGGCGGCCTGGCCTTCCGGGGCGCGGCCGCTTCCGCGCCTTACGCCTATATGGGCGTCCACATCACCCGGCCCGGCTATGCCGACAACGGCTGCGAAGGCCCCTTCTCCCTCAGCCCCCTGTGGCGCAAGTCCGCCGCCCAGGGCCGTCTGTTCGGCTGCGTCCTGAACGGCGACTGGATGCACGTCGGCGATCCCCAGGCGCGGGATCAGGCCGAGTCGAAACTGGCGGGATTGGGGTGACGACGCCTCTTCTTTTCTCGTCATCCTCGGGCTTGTCCCGAGGATCCAGACTCACGGTGTCGATCGTGGCCCACCGGCCTCGACGGTGTCTCTGGATCCTAGGCACAAGGCCTAGGATGACGGATTGTGAGAGCAGGGCATGACGGTGAACGCCCCCATGTCCTTCAACCCCTTCTCAGCGTCCAGCCCGCGCTGGTACGCCATCCCCGCGCACCGGCCCTTCCTCGAAGACCTGGCCGCCGGCGTCCTCGCCTGGCTGGGCGATCTTCCGCCCGAGACCCTGTCCGACGCCACCATCCTTCTGCCCAATCGCCGCGCCGCCCGCGCCTTCACCGGCGCCCTGTCGAAACTCTCGCAGGGCCGCCCCATCCTGCTGCCCCAGGTCCGCCCGCTGGGCGATCTGGAGGAGGACGAGCCGCCCTTCACACCCGGCGCCCTGGGCCTCGACCTCCCGCCCGCCATCCCCGCCCTGACCCGCCGGTTCGAGATGGCGCGGATGATCGTCGAACAGTTCGACAGCGACCTGACCCCGATGCGCGCGCTAGATTTAGCCGACGCCCTGGGCGGCTTCCTCGATTCCTGTCAGCTGGAAGAGGTCCCCAACCCCGAGCGGATCGCCACCTTGGTCGACGGCGAGATGGCCGAACACTGGGAGCGGTCAGCCGAGTTCCTGGGCCTCGCCGTCACCGCCTGGCCCAAACGCCTCGCCGAACTGGGCCTGGTCGATCCCGCCTGGCGTCGCGCGACCCTGCTGCGCCGCCTCGCCGAACTGTGGGACGCCCACCCCCCGACCCAGGCCGTCATCGCCGCCGGCTCGACCGGCACCGTCCCCGCCGCCGCCGACGTCCTGGGCGCCGTCGCCCGCGCGCCGCTGGGCTGCGTCGTCCTGCCCGGTCTGGATCTCGACCTGGACGACCGGGTCTGGGACCAGATCGACGCGGAGAACGAACAGCATCCCCAGCGCGCGCTCAAACGCCTGCTGGAACGTCACGACATCGACCGCCACGCCGTGCGTCCCTGGTTCCGTCCCGCCGTCGAAGCCCGCGTCGAACAGCGCGGCCTGGCGCGTCAACGCCTGCTGAACGAGGCCCTGCGTCCCGCCGACGCCACCGGCGACTGGCGCGCCGAAATCGGCCATATCCGCGCCCGCGCCGCCGAGGCCGGGCGGGCCGCCGACCCGATCGCCGAGGGACTGGAGGGCCTGTCGGTCCTGACCCTGCGCCACGACGAGGAGACCGCCGCCGCCATCGCCCTGATGATGCGCGAGACGCTGGAAACGCCCGGTCAGACCTGCGCCCTCGTCACCCCGGATCAGGGCCTGGGTCGTCGCGTCGCCGCCCGGCTGGAGCGGTGGGGGATCACCGCCGACGCCTCGGCCGGTCAGCCTTTGAACCGGATGCCGGCGGGCGTTCTGGTCGAACTGTGCGTGCGCTGGATGGCGACGCCGACCGACCCCCAGGTGCTGCTCGGCTTGCTGAAACACCCGCTTGTCAGGGTCGATCTGGGCGAGATCGACGCCGAGCGCGCCATCGTCGCCTTCGAAAGCCTGGCCCTGCGCGGCCCGCGCCTGAGCAGTTTCGATCGATTGCGCAAGAAGCTGGAAAAGGCCGCCGGTCCCGACCGCGACGGCCAGCCCCCGTCCGAGAGCAAGCTGAACCGCATCGCCCTGGCCCGCGCCCTGTCGGACCATCTGGAAGGCCTGGTCACGTCCGCCCGTGCATCGTTCACGCCCGATGCGCCGCTGGACGCCGCCGCCCGCGCCCTGACCCTGCTGATCGAGGCGCTGGCGGGCCAGAACGCCTGGGGCGGGCCGGACGGGGAATGCGCCGCCGGATTGTTGTCCGACCTGATCGCCGGCGGGGCCTCGCTGGGCGCCGTGACGCCCGAGGATCTGGTCGAGCTGGTCCAGGGCCTGTTGGCCGACGCCGTGGTTCGCACCGGCGGGGCGACCCATCCGTCCCTGCGCATCCTCGGCGCCATCGAGGCGCGTCTGGTGCGGGCCGACCGCATGATCCTGGCCGGACTGGAGGAAGGCGTCTGGCCCCAGGGCGCGCCCATCGACCCCTTCCTGTCGCGCCCGATGCGCAAGACCCTGGGCCTGCCCCCGCCCGAGCGCCGCATCGGCCAGAGCGCCCAGGATTTCGTCCAGGCCGCCTGCGCCGACGAAGCCATACTGATCCACACCGAACGGCGCGGCGGCCAGCCGGCCCTGCGCTCGCGCTGGCTGTGGCGGCTGGACATGCTGACCCGCGGGGCGAACACCGAGGAGACGCCGGTCGCCGTCGCCGCCCCCCTTCATGTCGCCGCCTGGACCCGCGCCCTGGACGCCCCCGCGCGCGCCACGCCCGACTACGCCCGCCGTCCCGCGCCGACCCCGCCGGTCGAGCGGCGTCCGCGCGAACTGCCCGTCACCGGGGTCGAACGCTGGGTGCGCGACCCCTACGCCGTCTACGCCCAACGCATCCTGGGTCTGCGGGTGCTGGACCGGCCCGGCGCCTCGGCCGAGGCGATGGCGCGCGGCAATGCGGTCCATGACGCCATCGAACAGATCGTGCGCGTCTGGCCCGACGTCCTGCCCGAGGACTGCGCCGACCAGATCGCGGACTTCATCGTCGACGCCATGATCGAGGCCGGGTTCGAGGATTCGGCGCTCGCCCGCGAACGCCCCCTGGCCAGGAACTGCGCCCGCTGGCTGGAGCGGTTCGAGCGTGATCGCCGGGCGCGCGGCGCCACCCTGCTGATCGAACAGTCGGGCCGGATCGCCTTTTCCGCCCCCGGCGGTCCCTTCGTCCTGACCGCCCGCGCCGACCGGATCGAACTGGACGCGGACGGCGCGGCTGTCCTCGACTTCAAGACCGGCCAGACGCCCAGCCAGAGACAGGTCGTCCAGGGTTTCGCCCCCCAGCTGACACTGACCGCCGCCATCCTGGCCGAGGGCGGCTTCCCCGCCCCGCCGACCGAGGCGACCGAACTCCTCTATGTGAAGGTCACCGGCCGCCGCGATCCCGGCAAGGTCGAGGACGTCTCGCGCCAGGGCCGGGGCAACACCCAGACCGCCGCCCAACTGGCCCACCGCGAACTGGACCGGCTGAAGCTGGGCGTCGCCGCCTTCGATGACGAGGCCACGCCCTACACCTCATGGGTCGCGCCGCAGTTCATGGGCAACTTCGGCGGCAACTACGACCACCTGGCGCGCGTCTGGGAATGGCACGTCGTCGGCGGCGAGGACGAGGCGCCCGAATGACCGAGCTTTCACCCGTAGATATGGCCCGGGCCCATCAGGCCACCGCCGCCGATCCCGCCCTGTCGGTCTTCGTCACCGCCAACGCCGGTTCGGGCAAGACCACCACCCTGGTCAGCCGCGTGGCCCGCCTGCTGCTGAAGCGCGTCCGGCCCGGCGAGATCCTGTGCGTCACCTACACCAAGGCGGCGGCGGCCGAGATGCAGGCCCGGCTGTTCGAACGGCTGGGCGAATGGGCCGTCGCCGACGACCGGGCGCTGGCCAAGCAGCTGGCCGAGCTGGACGGGCGTGATCCGGCGGCCCTGACCGGCGACGAGCTGTCGGACGCCCGAATCTTGTTCGCCCGCGCGCTGGAGACGCCGGGCGGTCTGAAGATCCAGACCATCCACGCCTTCTGCGAAAAACTGCTGCGCCGTTTCCCGCTGGAGGCCGGCGTCGCGCCCGGCTTTACGGTGCTGGAGGATCAGGCCGCCCTGAACCTGTCGCACGCCGCGCGCGAGGATCTGGCCCGCTACGCCCTGAACGACGGCGACGGTCCGGTTGGCCGCGCCTATGCTCATTTCGCCGTGGAACTGGCCTGGGACGCGTTTCATTCGCTGCTCGATACGGTGGAGGCCAAGCGCGAGCCCCTGCTGGACTATCTGGCCCGCATCGACGCCGGGACCGCGCCGGATCCGCACGCCCTGGTCGGCGTCAGCCGCGACGAAACGCCGGATCAGATCGAGGCCGACTTCATGGCCTGGCTGAACCCCGCCGACTGGCTGGCCGCCGCCGAAGGTTTCGCCATGGGCGGTATCAACGACAATAAGATCGCCGGTCTGATGCGCGAGGCCGTCCCGCCTGCCGCGACGCTTGCGGCCATGACGCCGATCTTCATCGATTCCAAGGGCCAGCCACGCGACAAGTTCGGCACGTCCAAGGCCCCGCCCGGCGCCGCGACCTATCTCGCCAACGTGTCGTTGAAATACCTCTCGACCCTGGACCGGGTGCGCGCCGCCCGCGTGGCGGACGAGACGGAAAAGGTCCTGACGCTGGCCCGCGTCCACGCCGCCCTCTACGAGACCGCCAAACGGGCGCAAGGCGCGCTGGACTTCACCGACCTGGTCGGGCGCACGGTCGAACTGCTGACCAAACGCGCCACCGCCGTCTGGGTGCTGTACAAGCTGGACGGTGGCATCGAGCACGTCCTCATCGACGAGGCCCAGGACACGGCGCCGGATCAATGGGACATCGTCCGCGCCCTGACGGAGCCCTTCTTCGCGGGATCGGGCGCCGAGCGCCGCGACGCCGCCATTCCCCGCACCGTCTTCGCCGTCGGCGACGAGAAACAGTCGATCTACTCCTTCCAGGGCGCCCGGCCGGAGCGGTTGCGTCAGGAGGCCCGGACCTATGACGCCCTGGTGCGCGAGGCCGGGGCCGACTTCCGCGAAGTGCCGCTGGACACCTCCTTCCGCTCGACGGAAGAGGTGCTGACCTTCGTGGACGCCGCCTTCGCCGGGCCGGAACGGACCCGCGCCCTGGTCGGCGAGACCGGCGACATCGCTGTCCACCGTCCCGCCCGCCTGGGCCAGTACGGCTCGGTCGATCTGTGGCCCCTGTTCGAGGACCCCGCCGCCCCCGACCGCGAGGCCTGGAACGCCCCGGTGGACAAGGAGGGCGAACATAACGCGCGCAAGAAGCTGGCCCTGGCCCTGGCGCGCGACATCAAGCGTCAGGTCGCCGACGCCGTCGCCATCCACGATCCAAAGAACCGCGGCGCGATGCGCCCCGTCCGCTACGGCGACTTCCTGGTGCTGGTCCGCCGTCGCGACGCCACCTTCGAGGAGATCATCCGCGCCCTGAAGACGGAAGGGCTGCCCGTCGCCGGCGCCGACCGGCTGAAGCTGAAGGCGCACATCGTCTTCGACGACCTGATGGCCCTGGCCCGGTTCGCCCTCTTCCCCGACGACGACCTGTCGCTGGCCGAAATCCTGCGCAGCCCCTTCTGCGACGTCGCCGACTTCGGTCCCGCCGACGCCCTCTATCCGCTGGCGGACAAGGTCAGCCGCGACGGTCGCGGCCTGTGGCGCGAGTTGCAACGCCGCGCCCATGAACATCCCGCCTGGACCGCCGCGCGTGATCTGATGCACGCCCTGATCGCCGCGCGCGACCGCGATCCGTTCAGCTTCTTCTCCACCGCCCTGACCCGCGTCGGCCCCGACGGCCGGTCGGGCCGCGCCCGCATCCTGGACCGGCTGGGCCGCGAGGCCGAGGAGGCCATCGACGAGACCCTGGCCCAGGTTCTGGCGGCCGAGGAGCGCGGCGGGCGTGATCTGGAGACCTGTCTTCACCTGCTGGAACAGGCCGACGTGGTCGTGAAGCGCGAGATGGAGGGCGCGCGCGACGAGGTCCGTGTCATGACCGTCCACGGCTCCAAGGGGCTGGAGGCGCCCATCGTCATCCTTCCCGACACGACCGGCAAGGCGAAGCCGCAGGGGCCGACCCTGATGCCCGCCGCCCTGCCGGACGGAACCGAAGCCTGGCTGATGTGCCCGTCCAGCGCCAAGTCCGACTGCATCGCCTCCGCCGACGTGCGCCAGGCGCGGGTCGAGCGCACCGACGCCGAATCCCTGCGCCTGCTCTATGTCGCCCTGACCCGCGCGCGGGATCGGCTTGTCGTCATGGGTCGAAAGACCCGGTCGCCCAAGGAAGGCTTCGAGGCCGGCAGCTGGTGGGACGTGATCGCCGGAACCTTCGAGCGCCTGGCCCAGGACCGGCCCGACGCGGTGCAGATGCTGGACGACGGCCGCTTGCGCTTCGGCGTCGATCCGGAGGTCGTGCCGCGCCAGGCCCTCGCCGCCCCGACCGCGACCGCCCTGCCCGCCTGGGCGAGCGCCCGCCCCCTTGCCGACGCCGCCGCCCGCTTCGCTTCGCCGTCGCGGATGGAGGGCGGCGCGATCCGCATTCCCGCCCCCTCGCCCCTGGCCCGCAGCGCGGCGGGCGGGGCGTCGCTGGGCCGGTTCCGGCGCGGCGACCTGATCCACCGGCTGCTGGAACGCCTGCCTGAGATCGCGCACGCCGAGCGCTCCGACGCCGCCCGACGTCTGCTGGCGCGCGAGACCGATCTGGACGAGGCCCAGCGCGCCGAGATGATCGCCGCCGCCTTCTCGGTGCTGGACGACGCCCGCTTCGCCCCCGTTTTCGGCCTGGGCTCGCGCGCCGAGGTCGCCCTCACCGGGTCCGCACCCGGCCTGCCGCCCGGCGTCGCCATCAACGGCCGCATCGACCGGCTGGTGGTCACGCCCGAACGGGTTCTGGTCGTCGACTACAAGACCAACCGCCCCGCCCCCGACGCCATCGAAGCCGTGGACGCCGCCTATGTGCTTCAGGCCGCCGTCTATGTCGCGGTGCTGAAACGCCTCTATCCCGACCGCCCGGTCGAGGCCGCCCTGGTCTGGACTGACGGCCCGAAACTGATGCCGATCCCGCAGGCGATGCTGGACGCAGCGCTGGCGCCTTAACCCCCGTCATCCTCGGGCTTGACCCGAGGATCGAGCATTGATCGGCCTGTGCGTCGCCGTCTTCGCACGGGCGGCGGAACATCCGATCCTCGGGTCGAGCCCGAGGATGACGGACGGAGAGAGGGTGTGACGGCAGGAGTTGAATTGCCCGCGATTCGCTCCCACATCTGCATCCGAACCCGGACGCTCCGGCCAACATCAACATGCGCTCAAGCAGCGAGGCCCCGCGGGCCAAGCGCTAGCGCCCAAGGAGCCATTTCATGGCGACAGTGAAAGTCACCGACGAAAGCTTCGACGCCGACGTCCTGAAATCGTCCACCCCCGTGCTGGTGGATTTCTGGGCCGAATGGTGCGGCCCCTGCAAACAGATCGGCCCGGCGCTGGAACAGATCGCCGACGAACTGGGCGGCAAGGTCACCGTCGCCAAGATCAACATCGACGACAGCCCCATGACCCCGTCCAAGCTGGGCGTGAAGGGCATCCCGACCCTGATGCTGTTCAAGGACGGCCAGATGACCTCGATGAAGGTCGGCGCAATGCCCAAGGGCAAGATCGTCGAATGGCTGGCCGAGGCTGGCGTCAAGGCCGACGCCTGATCCTTTCGACCGCTATGAAGATCGAACGCCCGCCGGTCCCGACCGGCGGGCGTTTTTCATGCTAGGATGCCGCCATGAGCGACGACGACACCCCCATCCCCGCCCCGGTTTCCGACGAGGAGATTCCCGGCGAGACCCCCGTCCAGCGCGCCCTGCGCCTGAAGAACGCGGCGCTCGACGGCCGACCCAAGGCCCCGCGCGGCGGCCGGTTCCAGCGCGAACAGAACGCCCGCATCGCCGCCGGCAAGTCGCGCCCCTGGATGAGCAAGTAAAGCTCTCCCTCCCCTTTATGGGGAGGGACGATCGCGCAGCGATCAGGGTGGGGCCCGTAAGGGCGTGAGCGAGATCCTGACTGCCCCACCCCGGCTGCGCTTTCGCTTCGCCGCCCCTCCCCATGAAGGGGAGGGAGATCTGTCAGTCCGGCCAGGTCTCTCGACTGGCCCCCAGCACCTCGCCCGCCAGATACAGCGACCCGCAGATCGCCACGCGGCCGGCCCCCAGCCTCAACGCCAGCTCCAACGCCTCGCCGACCGACCCGGCCGGCGTCGCCGCCAACCCATGCCCGCGCGCCACGGCCGCCAAGGCCGCCGGATCGGCCGCCGCCCCGTCGAAGCCGACCGTGAACACCGTCGCCTGGCTGTCCTTCAGGGCGGCGAAGAACCCGCCCGCATCCTTGTTCGACAGCATTCCGCAAATCAGGGCCAGGGGACGCGGCGCCCGCGCTTGACGCTCGGCCAGAAAGGCCGCCAGCGCTCGCGCCGCATGGGGATTGTGCCCCCCGTCCAGCCACAGTTCGGCGTCCGCCGCCTTGGCCGCCTCGCCGTAGGGTCCGGCCGCAATCCGCTGCAGCCGCGCAGGCCAGCGCACGCTCTTCAGCCCCTGCGCGATCGCCGCCTCGGGCAGGTCCAGCTCGACCGCCGCCGCCACGGCCAGGGCCGCATTGTCGATCTGGTGCGCCCCCGCCAGGGCCGGCGCCGGCAGGTCCATGAACAGTTCGGCCGTCTGGAACGCCAGGCCGCCCCGCTCGGCCCAGGCGTCGAAATCCACCCCCAGCACCGTCAGCCGCGCATGCACATCGACGGCCCGCCGCTCGATCGCCGCCATCGCCTCTTCCTTCTGGCGCGCGATCACGGCCGGCGCCCCCGCCTTCAGCACCCCCGCCTTTTCCGAGGCGATCCCCGCCAGGTCCGTGCCCAGGAACTCCGCATGATCATAATCGACCGGGGCGATCACGCTCAGCAGCGGCCGTTCGATCACATTGGTCGCGTCCAGCACCCCGCCCAGGCCCACCTCGATGATAGCCAGATCGGCCGGCGTCTCGGCCATGGCCAGGAAGGCGGCGGCGGTGGTGCTTTCGAACACCGTCGCCTCGCTGTTCGTCTGCGCCATCACGGCCTCGATCCGGTCCAGGATGGCGTTCAGCGCCTCGTCCTCGATCAGCTTGCCCGCCAGCCGAATCCGCTCGTTGAACCGCACGAGATGGGGCGAGGTATAGGTATGCACCTTCAGACCCGCCGCCTCGGCTATGGCGCGGATCAAGGCGACGGTAGAGCCCTTGCCGTTGGTGCCCGCCACATGGATCACCGGCGGCAGCCGATGCTGCGGATCGCCCAGGGAGGCGCACAGCACGCGCATCCGATCCAGCGACAGGTCGATCCGCTGGGGGTGGCGCGCACGTAGACGTTCGGAGACGGGATCCATCCGCCTCCTTTAACCCCTGATTTCGAGAACCGCGACATGACTTCCAGGCCGCACATCAGAACGGCGGCCCGCATCGTCCTGGCGACCGTCTTCCTGGGCGCCGGGGTGCTGCATCTGATGGTTCCCGGCGCCTTCGTGCGGATCACGCCGCACTGGGTGTCGGACCCCGCCCTGGTCGTCGCACTGACGGGGATAGCCGAGCTGCTCGGCGCGGCGGGGCTGATGATCCCGCGCCTGCGTGTCGTCGCCGGCTGGGCCCTGGCCCTGTATTGCGTCTGCGTCTATCCGGCCAACATCCAGCACGCCGTCAGCGGCCTGACGTCAGGCACGGGCCTGGGCTGGGCCTATCACGGCCCGCGCCTGCTGCTTCAGCCGGTCATCGTCTGGTGGTGCCTGTGGGCCTCGACCGCGATCGACTGGCCCTTCAGGACGCGTCAGGCGGCGGCGCGCGTGCCGCCCATCAGCATGGAGAGGATCTGACCCAGGGTGCGCGGCAGGTCGGCGCGGGTCACGACCCGGTCCACCATGCCCTTTTCCTGCAGATATTCGGCGCGCTGGAACCCCGGCGGCAGCTTCTCGCGGATGGTGGCCTCGATCACGCGCGGACCGGCGAACCCGATCAGCGCGCCCGGTTCCGCCAGATGCACGTCGCCCAGCATGGCGTAGGAAGCGGTCACCCCGCCCGTCGTCGGGTCCGTCAGGACCACGGCATAGGGCAGTTTCGCATCCTTCAGCTCTTCGATGGCCAGGGTGGTGCGCGCCATCTGCATCAGCGACAGGGCGCCTTCCTGCATCCGCGCGCCGCCGGCGGCGGTGAAACAGATCATCGGAACCTTGCGCGACACCGCCTCGCGCGCGGCCTTGATGAAGGCCTCGCCCGCCGCCATCCCCAGCGACCCGCCCATGAAGGTGAAGTCCTGAACGATCACGACCGCGTCCTGACCGCCAACCACGCCATATCCGATGGCCATCGTGTCCTTGCGGCCCGACGCCTTGCGCGCCGCGCTCAGACGATCCTTGTAGGACTTGCCGTCCGAGAATTTCAGCGGATCTTCCGGCACGTCCGGCGTGTCGATGGACTGGAACACGCCGCCGTCGAAGGTGGCCTTCAGGCGCGTGGGCGCGTCGATCCGCATGTGACGGCCCGACGGCGTCACCCACAGCGACGCCTCCAGATCCGAGCGATACAACATCTCGCCCGTATCGGGATCCTTGACCCACAGATTGTCGGGGGTGTCACGGCGCGAGACGATCTTGCGGACGCCGGGCGCGAAACGGCTCAGCCAGCCGCCGCGCTTTTCCTGAGGTTTGTTCTTGTCGACCATGGGCGGGCTCTTAGACGGTTTCCACGGCGGAAGCACTACTGACGACCGATCGAACCGCGTCGCCCAGGGCCTTGACCCGGGCCAGAACGCGCGGCGCGGCGGGCTCATTGGCCTCCAGCGCGGCCGCCACCTCGTCCACCAGGGCCGAACCGACCACCACCGCGTCGGCCACCCGCGCGATCTCAGCCGCCCGTTCCGGCGTCTTGACCCCGAAGCCGACCGCGACCGGCAGGCCCGAGGCCTTGCGCACCCGCTCCACCGCCGGCGCCACCACCTCGGCGTTCGCCTCCTTGACCCCCGTCACGCCCGCGACCGCGACATAATAGACGAAGCCTGAGGTGCCCTGGACCACGATCTTCAGACGGTCGTCGTCCGAGGTCGGCGTCGCCAGTCGGATCAGCGAGATCGAGACCTTGTCCAGCGCTTGGATCAGCGGCCCGGCCTCTTCCGGCGGGCAGTCCACCACGATCAGCCCGTCGATGCCGCAGTCGGCCGCATAGGCGGCGAAGGCGTCATAGCCCAGGCTCTCGATCGGGTTCAGATAGCCCATCAACACGATCGGCGTGGCGTCGTCGCCTTTGCGGAATTCCTTGGCCAGATCCATGGTCGAGCGCAGCCCGAACCCGGCCTTGAGCCCCCGGATCGCCGCCCGCTGGATCGGCGGCCCCTCGGCCATCGGATCCGAAAACGGAAAGCCCAGTTCGATGATGTCGGCCCCCGCGGCGGGCAGGCCAGTCAGGATCGCCAACGCCTCCTCGCGCGATGGATCGCCCCCCATCACATAGGGAATGAAGGCCGCACGGCCCTCGGCCTTCAGCGCGGCGAAACGAGCGTCGATACGGGCGGTGGTCATTGCGGCGCGGCTTCCCCAGCAGGCTTTTCGGCGGCGGCGTCCTGGGCGCACACGTCGCCGGGCACCACGGCGAAGCCCAGATAGCCGGGCAGTTCGGCCACGGCGGTCTTGGTGGTGTCGTAGAAGGCGACCATCTGCATGCCGTCACAGCCGCCGGCCTCGCGCCGCTTGACCAGGACGACGCGATTGTCATCCCCGCCCGCCGCCAGCCAGCCCTTGGTCTCCAGATCGGCGATATAGGCGTCAGCCAAGGCCCCGACCGCGCCGAGCGGCGCCGTGACGCACCAGGCGCGACCGGCCAGATTGTTCAGGGCCCCGCAGTCGGGCGACAGCTCGGCCCCCGGCAGCAGGCCAACATCGGCCGGCTGAACCTGCGCGGGCGGCGTCGGCATCGGTGTCTGCGCCTGAACGGCGGTCGAAAGGCTCAGCGCGGCGGTCGCCGCCAGAAGGCTACGGATCACAGTTCCACTCCCAGATGTTTGGCAACCTGGAAGATGTCCTTGTCGCCACGGCCCGACATCAGCAGGACGACATCCCCGCCCTTGCCGACTTCGCGCGCCACTTCGCCCGTGCGCGCCAGCGCATGGGCTGGTTCCAGCGCCGGGATGATGCCTTCCAGCTTCGAACACAGCTGGAACGCCTCCAGCGCCTCGTTGTCGGTCGCCGACCGATATTCGGCCCGGCCGATATCATGCAGCCAGGCGTGCTCGGGCCCGATGCCCGGATAATCCAGCCCGGCCGAGATCGAATGCCCCTCGACGATGTTTCCGTCCTCGTCCTGCAACAGATAGGTCCGGTTGCCGTGCAGCACGCCCGACCGCCCGCCCTTCAGCGAGGCCGCATGGTCCGGCGTATCCAGGCCGTGGCCCGCCGCCTCGACGCCGATCAGGCGCACAGCCTCGTCCTCGATGAAGGGGTGGAAGGCGCCGATGGCGTTCGATCCGCCGCCGATACAGGCCACGACGGCCTCGGGCAACTTGCCCATCTGCGCCATCGACTGGGTCTTGATCTCCTTGCCGATCACCGACTGGAAGTCGCGCACCATGGCCGGATAGGGGTGCGGACCCGCCGCCGTGCCGATGATGTAATAGGTGTCCGAGACGTTCGTGACCCAGTCCCGCATCGCCTCGTTCATCGCGTCCTTCAGGGTCGCGGCGCCGGCCGTGACCGAGAAGACTTCCGAGCCCAGCAGACGCATGCGGAACACGTTCGGCTGCTGCCGCTCCACATCCACCGCGCCCATATAGACG
The DNA here is from genome assembly GCF_057809775.1 of Brevundimonas sp. FG128. Taxonomy (NCBI): domain Bacteria; kingdom Pseudomonadati; phylum Pseudomonadota; class Alphaproteobacteria; order Caulobacterales; family Caulobacteraceae; genus Brevundimonas; species Brevundimonas sp. FG128. The sequence continues at coordinate 467,257 of NZ_JBMDKP010000003.1, read as the reverse complement.
GTGCAGGGCAAACCAAAGCGCGCCGAAACGGTCGCCGACGCCACGCCGTGCTGACCCGCGCCGGTCTCGGCGATGATCCGGGTCTTGCCCATGCGACGGGCCAGCAGGATCTGGCCCATGCAGTTGTTGATCTTGTGCGCGCCCGTGTGGTTCAGGTCCTCGCGCTTCAGCCAGATGTTGGCCCCGCCGAAATGTTCGGTCAGCCGCTCAGCGAAATACAGCGGGCTTTCGCGCCCGACATAGTGGGTCAGGAAACCGTCCAGCTCGGCCTGGAAGCCGGGGTCCGCCTTGGCCACCTTGTAGGCCGCGTCCAGCTCGTGGATCAGCGGCATCAGGGTCTCGGCCACGAACTGCCCGCCATAGGGACCGAACCGGCCCTGCGCATCCGGCCAGGCGTAGGCGTTGGACAACGGCTGGCCAGAGGTCGGAGCTTGGATGGGGGTTTGGGCGTTCACGAGTCCAACTTTCACGCAGGGAGGCGTCGTAATTACGTCCGGCGCGCGTTTTGGATGAAGGCCGCGATCCGGTCGGCGTCCTTAACACCCGGCGCGCTTTCCACGCCAGAGGACACATCGACCATGGGCGCCCCGGTGATCCTCAGCGCCTCGGCCACATTGTCGGGGGTCAGCCCGCCCGCCAGGAACCAGTCGTGGCGGAACGCCCGGTCCGCCAGCAGGGTCCAGTCGAAACTATGCCCCACCCCGCCGGGCAGCACAGACCCCTCCGGCGGCTTGGCGTCGAACATCAGATGATCTGCGTGATAATCCCACTCGTCGGCGGCGACGAAGTCATCCCCATGCCGGATCGGCAGGGCCTTGATCACCCCCGCCCCCGTCAGCGCCCGCACCTGTTCCGCCCGCACGGGCGTCTCCGATCCATGCAACTGAATGAAGTCGGGCCTCAACACCCGCGCGATCTCGTCCAGCAGCGCGTCGTCGGGATCGACCGTCACCGCCACAATCTTCGCCCGCCCCCGCGCCCGCTCGAACAGGCCGGCCCCCGCCTCGGGCGCCAGATGCCGGGGGCTTTTCGGAAACACCACCGCCCCCACGAAATCCGCGCCGCCGTCCAGCGCAGCGTCCAGGGTGTCCGGCGTGGTCAGGCCGCAGATCTTGATCTTGGTCGTCATGGCACAATCACCTGCAGGCCGATGTCGGTCGCGACCTTGGCCATGTCCTCGTCCAGTGTCGCCAGGCTGCAGCCATGCCTCGCCGCCAGCGCGAGATGAAGCGCATCAGGCGCCCGCAATCTCACGTCGTTCCTGACCAAACGGCGTGCTTCCACCATGTCGGCGTCAACGACCGAAAGGACGACTCTGCCCATCAACCATTGGTCCAACTGTAGTTCGAACTCGCGCCGATCCCTATCGAGCAAGTTGCGCATACGGGTCCTCACCGCCAAGGCCGACGAGAACTCCGTCAGGGTCCAACTGCTCATGACGAAGGCATCGACACCCGCGATCCAGGCCGACGCCCGCTCCGTGTGCTTGTCGGTCTGAAACAGGGACATCAGAACGCTGGTGTCCAGATAGACGGTCAAATCTCTTCGTCCCGCATCCGTCGCAAGAGGGTGACGGAGTCCATCGACGCTTCCGACTTGATCCGCACCCGTTTCAGCCACTCCATGTCCATCGGCCCTGACGTCGGCTCAACCTCCTGCGCCGGCTCCAGTCGCGCCACGGGCACGCCGCGCCGCGTGATGGTCACGGCCTCGCCCGCCAGCATGCGATCCAGCAGCTTGGGCAGGTTGTTCTTGGCTTCGGCGACGGAGTAGCTGGACATGGCCATCAAGATAGCCATCTGCCGCCAAAAGTCCAATCAACCCCCGGTCGGTTCCACAAAGATCGACGCGATCTCATCCGGCGTCAGCAACCGCCACTGTCCGGGTGCCAGATCGGCCGACAGGACCAGCCCGCCCATCCGCTCGCGGTGCAGGGTTTCGACGTGGTTTCCGGCGGCGGCGAACATGCGCCGCACCTGGTGATAGCGCCCCTCCGTCACCGTCAGCAGGGCCTCGGTCGGGGACACCACCTCCAGCACGGCGGGCGCCAGCGGCTTGTCCTCGCCCTCCAGCACCAGTTCCCCGGCGGCGAACAGTTCGCCTTCCGTCCCCGCCAGCGGCCGCGCCAGCCCGGCGCGATAGACCTTGGTCACATGGCGCTTGGGCGAAATCACCCGGTGCAGCAGGTCGCCGTCGTCGGTCAGCAGCAGCAGGCCCGTCGTCTGCTTGTCCAGCCGCCCGATGGTCGAAATGGCCGGATCGCGCGCCCGCCATCGTCCCGGCAGGATGTCATAGACCAGCGCGCCCTCTTCCTTGTGCGAACAGGTCATGCCCAGCGGCTTGTTCAGCATGATCACCAGCCCCTGCACGGGGTCCAGCGGCTCGCCGTCGATCTCCATCCGCGTCGGCAGGTCGCGCGTCACCGGGATGCGTTTGGACACATCCGTCAGATCCGCCCCGTCCAGCACGATCCCGCCCGCCTTGGCCATCCGCGCCATCTCGGCCCGCGAGCCATAGCCCATCGAGCCCAGCAGACGGTCGACGCGGGATGTGGGGGTCTTGCTCATGCGGTCACGCCCACATCCGTCATCCACCCCAAACCCGTCATCCTAGGGCTTGTCCCTAGGATCCAGACTCCCGGTGCGTCGGCAGACAACGCTCCCCTCGAACACCGGGAGTCTGGATCCTCGCCACAAGGGCGAGGATGACGGCTCAGAGAAGAGCGCGTCACTTCACCGCCTCGAACAGCTTGTACCCGCCCGCTTCCGCCACCAGCCGCACCCGCTTGAACGCCGCGTTCAACTCGGCCTCATACGGCAGGTGCCGGTTGGCGACGACCCAGGCGACGCCGCCCTTCTTCAACAGCTCGGCCGCCTTCCTGATGAAGGCCTGGCCCAGCCGCCGGTCCTCGGCCCCGCCGTCGTGGAAGGGCGGATTACTGACCACGAAATCCTTGTCGCCCTTGGCCTCCAGGGTGCGGGCGTCCGACCACCAGACCTTGGCCCGTTCGTCCGTGACGTTCTCGCGCGCGGCGCGGATGGCCCGGCGGTCCAGATCGACCAGCTTGAGCTTGGTCACCGCCGGCGAACGCAGCGCCACGATCGACAGGGCGCCATAGCCGCAACCCAGATCGACGCCCTCGCCCTTCATCGGCGGCAGGTGTTCGGCCAGCAGCGCTGAGCCCGCATCGATCCGGTCCCAGGCGAAAATCCCCGGTTGAGACCAGGCTTCCAGCCCCGGCACGAACTGCGGTCCGCCCGCCGCGATGGCGGCGCCGATGGCCGCGTCCAGCCCCTCGGCCGTCTCAGGCTTGAAGACGATGCAGCGGCGATGGTGGGCCTTGGCCGTCTCGGCGACCTCGACGCCGAACGCCTTCAGCTCCTTGCCCAGGCGCGATCCGCCCTTGTCCTTGGGCGCCATGACGTCCAGCCGCCCGCCGACCTTCAGCGCCCTCAGCGCCAGGGCCAGCACATAGCGCCTCTCCAGCACGCCGGGCGGGGCGTAGATCATCACCGTATCGGCCGAACCGGGGGCCTGCGCCTCCAGCGCGGCGGAATCCGGGATCAGGGGCGAGATCTGGGTGGCATCGCCAGGCGGATCGAAAACGACAGGCGGACGGCCATAGAGAAGCGTGGTCATGCCCCGCCCTTAGAGGGTGAAGGCGAAAATCGCCAGCCGCCGGGCTTCAAGCCCTCAGACGCTACACACCTCAACCCGTCATCCTAGGCCTTGTGCCTAGGATCCAGACTCCCGGTGTGTCCGGGTCTTCGGATCGAACTCCACGACAGACGCTCGTGTCTCTGGATCCTAGGCACAAGGCCTAGGATGACGGCGGGAAGGAGGTTGCATCACCCGAAACCGTGTGGCTGTCAGAACCCCATCTGCAGCAGCGCCAGCCCCACCACCCCGACCACGATCCGCCACCAGGCGAACGGGCCGAAGCCGTGGCGGGACACGAAGTCCAGCAGGAAACGCACCACCACCAGCGCCGTCAGGAAGGCCACCAGGAAGCCGACGGCGATCAGCCCGACATCGCTGAAATCCAGCGTCTTGTGGTTCTTGAACAGATCATAGGCCACCGCCGCCCCCATGGTGGGCAGGGCCAGAAAGAAGCTGAACTCGGCCGCCGACCGCTTGTCGGTCTTCAGCAGCAGGCCGCCTGCGATGGTCGCCCCGGATCGCGACACGCCGGGGATCATGGCCAGGCACTGGGCCAGGCCGATCAGGAAATAGACCCGCATCGGATACTGGTTGGCGTCCAGCCACTGGGGCCGCTTGTCCATCCGGTCCAGCAGCAACAGGATCACCCCGCCCACGATCAGGGCCACGCACACCACCTGCGGCGTCTCGAACAGCACCGTCTTGATGAAGTCATAGGCGAAGAAGCCGATCACGGCCGCAGGCGCGAAGGCGACCAGCAGGCCGATCAGGAACCGCCGCGCCTCGGGATCGAAGGGCCAGCGCGTCGCCAGGGTCCACAGCCGCCGGAAATAGACGCTGACGATGGCCAGAAGGGCGCCCAGCTGGATCACGATCTCGAACGTCTTGCCCGAACTCTGGAAGCCCATGAAATGGCCCAGCAGCAGCAGATGCCCCGTCGAGGAGACGGGAATGAACTCGGTCAGCCCCTCGACCAGACCCAGGATGATCGCCGCCAGCCAGTCAGACATCAGAACCCCGAGGTGAAGGCCGGGATCACTGCGCGCCCGGCTGAGGCCCCACATAGCGCAAGCGCGCCCGAATAGGCGAGCCGTCCGTGGCCTGATCCACAGCATGGGCCAACAGGCCGACCAGCCGCCCCAGCATCGTCAGGTCCGCCGCCCCCGTCGGCCCCAGGTCCAGCCGGCGCGCGATCAGCGCCAGGGCCAGGGAAAGATCGGCCGGCTGACGCCCCGCCGCCTCGCCCTCGGTCCTGACCGCCGCCAGATCAGCGGGCATGTCCGCCGCATCCAGCAGGGCGACCGCGCGCGGATCGACGCGGGCGATGTCGCCGCCGCCGAACCCCGGCGCCGAACCCTTCAGCCCGATCCAGCGTCGCGCCGCGCCCGCCGGATCGCGCCGCCCCTCGCCTCGCCCACATAGGCGACGACCTCGTCGATCTCGGCCAAAGTCGCGCCGCCCAGCGTCGTCAGCCCCGCCAGCGCCGCCCCCGCCAGCGGCGCCCCGCCGCCCGCTGCGGCCCGCACGGCCAGCACCGCGTCGTCCAGCCCGGCGTCCGCGCCCAGGACGATGGCCCGGCGCAGCAGGTGCGCGTCGCGATCGACCACCTTGAACCCGCGCGCCAGCCGCTGGTGGAAATACAGACGCGGCCCCGGCCCCGACACGCTGTCCACCACCTCGTTCAGCAACGAAGCGGCCTCGCGTTTCAGGCTGTCGGGATCGTGGGCGCGGATCGAGCGGTCCTCGACGGCGCGACGGCCCAGCACCGACAATATCCGCCGCCGGGTCGAACCGCCGACGATGGGGTCGATGCGGGGCTTCAGCGCCGCAAACGGATCCTCCTCGCCGGCGTCCCACAGCACCCGCGCCGTCGCCTCCACCGTCGCCTGGTCGGACAGGGCCACCGCATCCTGGCCGCGATAGAACAGCCGTCCGTCGGCGATCACCGAGACCGAGGACTGGATCACCGCCTCGCCACGGGCCGCCGCGCCCACGGCGGGCTTTCGCACGCCTTCGTCTGGATCGGCGTCGCCGCACAGCCGCGCCACGTCGGCGGCGGCGTACAGGCTGCGGCGGATGTCCTGCGGATCGGGGCGGGCGGCGACGCGCCCCCGGCTGACATAGGCGTACAGGGTCTGGCTCTTGACGCCCAGGCGCGACAAGGCCTCGTTTCGTGCGATCCAGCGTTCGTCAGCGCCCATGCCGTCCCCGCGACCGATGCCTGCCCAATGATCCGCAACCGACATAGCGTCGTTTTGTGTCCCTAACCCTAACGTCACAGGGAATTGTCTCAAATCGGCTCGCCGGTTGGCATTCGGCCACGATTGCGCGAGAAGAGGCGCGAATGACGACGCCCCCGACATCGCCCGCGCCTTCCCCTGCGCCTCTCGACGACGCCCATCTGGCCACGCGCCGCATCACGCGCCTGTCGGTCGGGGTGGCCATCGTGCTGATCGCGATGAAGGCCTTCGCGCTCGGCGCCTCCGGCTCGGTCTCCATCCTGGCGACCCTGACGGATTCAGTGCTCGACCTGGTCGCGTCTCTGGCCACCTTCTTCGCCGTGCGCTGGGCCGCGGCCCCGCCGGACGACGATCACCGCTACGGCCACGGCAAGGGCGAGGCCCTGGCCGCCCTGGTCCAGGCCGGGCTGGTCTTCGCCTCGGCCGTCTTCATCGGCTGGGAGGGGGTGCAGCGCATCTTCGACCCCCGTCCCGTCGCCTCCGGCTGGTGGGCGACCGGGGTGGTGATCGCCGCCATCGTCATCACCGCCTGGCTGGTGTGGATGCAGACCCAGGCGCTGAAGAAGACCGGGTCCATGGCCGTCGCCGGCGACCGCGCCCACTATGCGGCGGATCTGGCGGCCAATCTGGTCGTGCTGATCGGGGTGATCTCGGGCGCCTTCCTGGGCGCGCCGGGACTGGATGCGGCGGCCGGCATCGTCGTCGCCGTCTGGCTGTTCTGGGGCGCGACCGGCATGCTGAAGGCCGCCGCCGACCACCTGCTGGACCGCGCCGTGCCCGAGGCCGACCGCGCCGCCGTCACCCAGGCCGTCCTGGCCGATCCCCAGGTCTTCGGCGTGCATCAGTTGCGCACCCGCATGGCCGGCCAGGTGATGATGATCCAGATGCACGTCGACCTGGACGCCCACCAGACCCTGGACGCGGCCCACGCCATCGTCGTCGCGGCCGAGAACCGGGTGCTGGCCCTCTTCCCCACGGCCGACATCCTGATCCACGCCGACCCGCGCGGCCGCACCCGTCCGCAGACGGACGTTCCCGCCGTCGCGACGCCCGCGCCGGCCGAAACCAAAGCTGTCGAAACACCAACCGGACCCGCGCCAAAGGGCCCCTGGTCCTGACCTTGCGTCCAATTTCAATGCGGTAAACGCGCATTAACGGGTCGGGGCGCATCAACCCCTGATGGCCGACCCTTGCGTTCTCTTCCACTTCGCCTTCCAGCCCGCCTCGCGCGCCGCGCGCCTGGCTCTGGGCGAGGCGCGGATCGAATGGACCGACACCCCGGTCCGTCCGTGGGAGGCCGACTGCCCGGTCAACGACTTCAATCCGTCGGGTCTTCCGCCGGTGATCCAGACGATGGATCGCGGCCGCCCCCTGGTCCTGTGCGAACTGCCCGCCATCCTGGGGTGGATCGAGGATCAGCAGAAGGGGCCGCTGCTGCTGCCCGCCGACCTCGCCGAACGCGCCGAGGCGCGCCGCCTGACCGGCTGGTTCGAGCGCCGCTTCATGGACGAGGTCGACGCCGTCCTGCTGCACGAGCGGATGGAGAAACCCCTGCTCAAGCTCGGCCCGCCCGAGGCCCGCGCTCTGCGCGACGGCCGCGACGCCCTGAAATCCCACCTCGCCATGCTGGAGGACCTGGTCGCCGCCCGCGACTGGCTGGCCGGCCGCCGCCTCAGCCAGGCCGACCTGATCGCCGCCGCCCACCTGTCGGTGCTGGACTATTTCGGCGAGATCCAGTGGAAGACCTGGCCCGGTCTGAAGACCTGGTACTCCAAGCTTAAATCCCGCCCCTGCTTCCGTCCCCTGCTGGCGGATCGCTTTGTCGGCGTGCCGCCGTCGGCCTGGTATGCGGATCTGGATTTCTGATCAGACCTTACGATCAGAATGATCTTTCGATGCTCTTATAGGCTTTCGGATCAAACCGGTCATGGTAGTCATGTTTGAAAGCTTGCTCCACGCCTACAAGCCGTTCTTTGGAAGGCTCAACTAGCCGACTACTGATGTTGAAATGAGGATATGCACCCTTGATATCAGGGTGAAGCGTGGCTGCAACTGTAACATCAGACGATGAAACATAACGCCCTGACCATTTTTCAATGATATGCTTGATTGGTCTCGTGGTTTTTGGAACACCCTTAGTAATCACTTGAGCGTCAAGCCATTCATAGGCCATAACAATACAATCATCGCTCTCATGATAGCGATCATCTGATCGATAAGATGCTGCCTCTTTACCTCTAGCAATATCGTTCGCTGTCAGACGGCCGCGAGATTTCCGTAGTTGCCTAAGGCAATCTTGATGTCGTCGATCATCCCATGCTTCACCGTCGATCATACCCGACTCTGCAATTGCGCGTTGCACGATATCACTGAGGGTATCGAGCTGATCAGCCAATGAAGCGACGACAGAAGCGTCTACCTCTTTATCCGGGTAGGCCTCAGATGCGGCGTGATTGAGATTCAGGTCATGCCAATTGCGGTATCCACAGGAGCGCGCAATGGCCTCCTGCACACTCGACAACTTGTGCAAAGACGAAGATGACAAAAGACGTGCAGCAGCCTTAGGCCGCGACAAGTTAGCAAAATGAAGGCGCATTGATCCAATCCAGCGGTGCGTTATTAAGACGTGTCCACAAGGCCTGCCAGCACCTGGAAAGGTCAGTTGCTAGATAAATGATATCCTGCTTTGGGCTTCGCCATTGTGGACAGCTGGGCTGGATGACCCACTTAAGGGTCGCCAATTCTTAGGGACTTAGCAAGCGCGTGGATCGCGCGCCGGTCTCACAAGATCGCGATCATCATTGTGTGCTATCCCCCGCCCCGTGTCCGACCGCCTGAAAACCTTCATCCGCCAGCGCGCGGCCGAGCTCGGCTTCGAAGTCTGCCGGTTCGCCTCGGCGGCCGACGCCTGGCCGGCGGGCGAGCGGCTGCGGCGTTTCGTGGACGAAGGCCGGCATGGCGACATGGAATGGATGGAAACGACGCTGGATCGCCGCCAGCACCCCACCGCCATGTGGGACGAGGCGAAGACCGCCATCGTCCTGGGCATGAACTACGGGCCTGAGCAGAACCCGCTGGATCAGCTGGCCGACCGCGCGTCCGGCTACATCTCGGTCTATGCGCGCGGCGACGACTATCACGAGGTCATCAAGGGCCGGCTGAAACAGCTGGCGGGCCAGATCGCGGCTCGCAACGGCGCCGATATCAAGGTCTTCGTCGACACCGCCCCCCTGATGGAGAAACCCCTGGCCCAGCGCGCCGGCCTGGGCTGGCAGGGCAAACACACCAATCTGCTCAGCCGCACCCACGGCAACTGGCTGTTCCTGGGCACGATCCTGACCGCCGCCGAGATCGAACCGGACGCGGCCGAGACTGAACACTGCGGCCGCTGCACCGCCTGTCTCGACGCCTGTCCGACCAAGGCCTTTCCCGCCCCGTTCCAGCTCGACGCCCGGCGCTGCCTGTCCTACCTGACCATCGAGTTCGCCGGTCCCTGGCCAATCGAGTTCCGCACCCTGACCGGATCGCGCATCTATGGCTGCGACGACTGTCTGGCGGTCTGTCCGTGGAACAAGTTCGCGCAGGAAGCCCGCGAAATCCGGCTGGCGCCCCGCCCGGCCTTTGAAAGCCCGCGCCTGCATGACCTGCTGGCGCTGGACGACGCCGCCTTCCGCGCCCTGTTCACCAAGAGCCCGGTCAAGCGGATCGGCCGAGACCGCTTCCTGCGGAACGTCCTCTACGCCGTCGGCAACGCGGGCGACCCGACCCTGATCCCCCCGACGCAGGCCCTGCTGGGCGACCCCTCGCCCCTGGTGCGCGGCGCCGCCGTCTGGGCCCTGTCGCGGCTGATGCCGGAGCCGGCGTTCGCGGCGCTGTCCGCCGCGACGACCGAGACCGACCCCCAGGTCCTGTCCGAATGGCGCGGCCCCGAGACGCCACATCGCGCATGATGTCGCTGACGAAACTCCACGATTTCAAGGCCCTGGCCTTCGAGGTGGCCGTTCGTCCTAACGCCGTCCCGCAATAGGTTATACTGCGCCCGGGTCTTTGACATCGCCATCGGACTTCAATTCGTCAGCGAAGAAAGTGCACGAAAGTGCACTCTAAAAAAATGTGCGCACGTCTCCTCCCCATGAAATGGGGAGGGGGACCACGAAGTGGTGGAGGGGCTCTCGACGCCCCACAGGCGCCTGAGATGCGGCTCAGAACCCCTCCGTCACGTCGCCAAGCGGCGCCGCGCCACCTCCCCGCTTCGCAGGGAGGAGACGGCAGCCGTCACCCCATCGCCGTGCCTGTGCCCGATCCACCGCCCGGCACCTTGGCCACGTCCAGCAGTTTCAGCCGGAAGATCAGCACCGAATTCGCCGGGATCTTGGGGCTGCTGCGCTCGCCATAGCCCAGCTCGGGCGGCACATAGAGCAGCCATTCGTCGCCTACGCGCATCTTCTGCAACGCCTCGGTCCAGCCCTTGACCACCTCCTCGGGCGTGAACACCGCCGGCGCGCCGCGCGCGAACGAGCTGTCGAACACGCTGTTGTCGACCAGCTTGCCCTCGTAATCGACCTTGACCAGGTCGTTGCGGTCCGGGCTGACGCCGCTCGCCGGCCCCGCCTGCACCACCTTGTATTGCAGGCCGCTGGGCAGGGTCACGACTCCCTCGGCCTTGGCGTTCTCGGCCATGAAGGCGACCGCCTCGGCCTTGCCCGCGTTCGGATCGACCGGCTCGGCCTGGCCGCAGCCCGCCAGCAGCACCGCGCTCAACAGTACCGCCTTACCCCATCCGAAGTTCATAGCCGCGTTCCTTCAAGGCCTCGCCGATCTCGTCAGCGTGGGCGCTATCGCGCGTTTCGACCATGATGTCGAACTCGGCGCCCTTGGCCGGCACATCCAGCGCCAGACGGTTGTGGACCACGTCGATGATGTTGCCGCCCAGTCCCCCGATCACCGCCGCCATGGCCGACAGCATGCCCGGCCGGTCATCGCCCAGGATCCGGTAAACCAGCAACCTCCGTTCACGGACCATCTCGCGGTTCAGCACCACGGCCAGCATCCGCGCATCGATATTGCCACCGCACAGCTCCAGCCCGACCTTCATCCCCTTGAACCGCTCGGGATAGGCCAGCAGGGCCGCCAGACCGCCGGCGCCCGCGCCCTCGGAAACCGTCTTCTCATAGGTGACGTAGTGGGCCACGGCCCGTTCGAAGTCCGCCTCCTCGCAGACGAAGACCTCGTCCACCAACGGGTCGGCCAGGGCGAACGGGATGTCGCCCACCGCCTTGATGGCGATGCCCTCGGCGATGGTCTGGCCGGTGCAGACCGGCGGCTTGCCCGCCCGCCGCGCGGTGAAGGACGGATAGCGCGCCGCCTCGACCCCGAACACCTTGATGTCCGGCTTCATCGCCTTGGCCGCGATGGCGCAGCCGGCGATCAGCCCGCCCCCGCCGATGGGGATCAGCAGCGCCTCGATGTCCGGCGCATCCTCCAGGAACTCGATGGCGCAGACCCCCTGGCCCGCCACGATGCCCGCGTCATCGAAGGCCGAGACGAAGACATAGCCCTTCTCGACCTCCAGCCGCTGGGCCGCCTCGGTCGAGCCGGTGAAGTCCAGCCCCTCGATCACCACCGTCGCCCCATGCGACCGGGTGCCGTTGATCTTGGCGAAGGGCGTGCCCTCCGGCATCACGATGGTCACCGGCACCCCCAACCGACCGCCGTGATAGGCCAGGGCCTGGGCGTGGTTGCCGGCGCTGGCCGCCACCACCCCGCGCTTGCGCTCCTCGGGGCTCAGCATCAGCAGCCGGTTCAGGGCGCCGCGCTCCTTGAAGCTGCCGGTGAATTGCAGGTTGTCGAACTTGACCCAGACCTCGGCCCCGGTCAGCTGCGACAGCTTCCTGGAATAGCGGGTCGGGGTGTGGTCGACCTGGCCTGCGATCCGGGCGCGGGCGGCTTGGATGTCGGCGAAGGTGACGGTCATGCGGGCGTTTCCGAGCTGTCGCGCCTCGACGAATGGGCGCGTTGTTCGGGCCTGTTTCGCGCGTTGTCGGGTCCGGGTCCAGAGGCGGGCGTCTTGACCGTGGAAGTGGGAGGCCGGGTCTGCGATAGTGGGCGCGTCGTCCCCCCGACCGCGAAATCCCCCGGAGGAAAGCCCATGTCGATCCGCCCCTTCGCCGCCCCAGGCCTCGCCCTCGCCCTGACCGCCGCCGCCCTGTCGGCCTGCGCCCCCACGACCGGAGGCGGCCTGCCCTATGCCGGACCGGCGACCTTCGACGAGGCCGACTTCGGCTGGTCCCAGGCGCCCGGCCGCAACGCGATCGAGGGCCAGGTCGCCTTCGCCCAGGACGGCAAGACCTTCGCCTGCGTCGCCTCGGTCGGCCTGACGCCGGACACTCCCTACACCCGCGCCCGCTTCCGCACCCTGTACGGCTCGACCGAGCGCGCGGCCGTTCCCGCCGCCGTGGTCCGCGCCCGCACCGTGCCGGACGTCAACGCCGACTACAGGACCTATGTGCGCGACACCCGATGCGAGAACGGCCGTTTCCGCTTCGACGGCCTGCCGGACGGCGGCTGGTTCCTGATCGTGCCGGTCACGGCGGGCGACGCGCCGCTGGTCCTGATGCGCCACGTCCAGACGCGCGGCGGCCGCGTCGTCGCCGTCAGCCTGTGATCGTCAGGTCCTGATTCACGAAGATGCGACCCCGGTAACGCGGATCGCCATCTTCTGACCACGAGCGCCCCGGACTGGTCATCGCTTCTGTGCGAGAGTTCGGGGAGCGCTTTCTTGTCCCAACACAACATCATAGGGTCCGAGGCCTTTACGCGAGGGCCGTCGGTCATCATCCGCAAATACAAGGCCGGCGGCATGCGGCGGCGCCGCACCAAGACCGTCGCGACCTTCATCGCCGGCGCGGGCGCCATGCTGCTGGCAGGCCTGGTCGCCGCCGTCGCCGTCTATGGACCCAGCCTGGCGGGCTGACCGGCCCTCAGGCCAGCCAGACCATCATGCGGGTGTCCGCCTCGGCCCGACGTGCCTTGCTCCACGCCCGGCGCGTCTCGCCGGTGTAGAGGAAGCCCGCCTTCTCCAGCACGCGGCCCGACGCCGGGTTGTCGGCGAAATGCCCGGCGACCAGCGCCCGGCGCTTCCACTTACGGCTGGCCCAGACCAGGGCGGCGTCCAGCGCCTCGGTGGCGAAGCCCCGACCCCAATACTCGCGCCCGATCCAGTAGCCCGTCTCGGGCACGCGATCCTCGCCTTCGAACAGGCCGATGACGCCGATCGGCCCCACGTCCTCATGGGCGATGACGAAGGTGTTGGCCCGCCTGGGATCCTGGGACGCCACCTGCAGCACGAAGTCGTCGGCATGGCCGATGTGGAACGGGTGGGGCATGCGCTTGGTCATGCGCGCGATCTCGAGATCGTTGGCCAGGGCCGCGATACGCGGGGCGTCCTGGGGCGCGGGCGCGCGCAGCACCAGGCGTCGGGTCTCGACGACGGGAGAGGTTTCGATGACGCACATGGGCGTTGCCTCGGATGCTCAACCGTCTCCTTGAAGGGCTCGGACGGTCTTCGAGGCGGGGAAACGCAAACGGGGAGCCTGGTGATCCAGACTCCCCGCGGATTATCATCCCTGGTCCGGATCGGCTGCTTGGAGAGCAACGCGATCCGGAGTTGTCCAGACTGCGTTACTCGGCGGCGAGCGCCTGAGCGGCGTCGTCATTGGCCGCGAGAATCGATACGTAGCATCGGCCGCCGGCTTTCTTGGTGAATTTCACCGCGCCGTGCGTCAGGGCGAACAGGGTGTGGTCGCGGCCCATGCCGATGTTCTCACCCGGATGGAAGGTGGTGCCGCGCTGGCGCACGATGATGTTGCCGGCCAGCACGCGCTCGCCGCCGTACTTCTTCACGCCAAGGCGCTTCGACTCGGAGTCGCGACCGTTACGCGACGAACCACCGGATTTCTTGTGAGCCATCTTGCCGCTCCGTCTTTCTTGGGGCGCTACCGGCCTTTCGGCCTACTTGAGCGCGTCCGTAACTAGGTCTGGCGCTGTGGGGCGCCGGTGAATGTCTTAGGCTTCGTCGCCGGCGGCTTCAGCCTTGGGCGCAGCCTTCTTCTTGGCCGGGGCCTTCTTGGCGGGGGCCGAACTTTCGACCACGACGCCCTTGACCTCGGCGCCGTCCACGTCGGTCACGACCGTCTCGGTCGAACCCAGCGAAGACGTGGCGTCACGGGCGGCCAGGTTGCGGGCCCGCAGGTTGATCTCGGCCTTGGTCGTCAGATCGACCTTGCCGTCCCACTTGGCGGTCTCGCCGGCGCCGTCGATGCCGGTGATGCGCAGGACCGATTCCATCTGGCGGTGGCCGTTCGTACGGCGATAGCCCTGACGACGGGTCTTCTTGAAGATCTTGATCTTCTCACCCTTGCGGGTTTCGACCAGGGTCGCTCCGACGAAGGCGCCGTCGATCAGGGGAGCGCCCAGGGTCACGCCCTTGTCGCCGCCCAGCATCAGGACGCTGTCGAACTTCAGCTCCGAGCCGGCGTCGCCGTCGAGCTTTTCGACGACAATGGTGTCGCCCGGTTGGACCCGGTACTGCTTGCCGCCGGTCTTGATCACCGCGTACATGTTGAAGCCTCAGCGCAAACGCAAAAAAAGATACGCCGTCCGAGGACACCCCGGCGGCGAAGAGCGGCGACATATACGGAAGGGCGTTCGAGAGTCAACGCCGAACCCGGCTGAAATTCAGCCCCGGACGGATTATCCCCCGCCGTCGCGCCCCAACATCCTCAGTCTTGGCGCCTCAGTCCAGCGCGCAGATGTCGGGCAGGCCGCGCAGGGTTCCGGCGTGGTCGAGGCCGTAGCCGACAAGGAAGCGGTTGGGGGCTTCCCAGCCGACGAAGTCGGGTTCGGGCGCGCGGGGCGCGGGCCAGGGTTTGCGGGCGAAGACGCAGGTCAGGACCTCGGACGCTCCGGCCTCGCGGGCGATGCGCACGGCTTCGGCCAGCGACAGGCCAGTGTCGAACACATCGTCCAGTATCAGGACGCGACGGCCCGCGATCGGACGCTGGAACGGCGCATAGACGTCGATGCGGCCCCGGCTGGACTGTTCGTCGCCGTAGGAGGCCAGCCACAGGGCGTCGAAGCGGACGTTGCGGCCGACGCGGGCGAGGGCGCGGGTCAGGTCGGCGGCGAACCACAAGCCGCCGGTCAGCAGGACGGCGGCGACGGTGTCGTCGTCGATGACCGGGGCGATGCGCCCGGCAAGGTCGGCGACGATGCAGGCGACCTCGGCCTCGGGCAGAAGGACGGTCGGCGTCGGGGAGGGTTCAGCCATGATGCGAGGGCGATACCGCCTCGCCGTGGTCGTTGTCCACCGTGGCCACGGGGCGGGCGTCGATGGGCGCCCCGCCATTTGGCGCATCGACGCCGGGCGCCGTCGCCGAGCGCAGGCCGTGCGCCCCCGACGGTCCGGCCGCCGTCTTCGGCTGGAGGGCGGAGTGGTCAGCCGCCGGGGCCGCGTGTGACGGGGCGTCGTGTGAGGGTGCGGAAGGCGACGCCTGGGTCGTCTCCTTCTTATGCGCGCCCTGGGCGACGGTCGGCTTGCGGGCGGGTGATGGGGCGAAATCGACGCCGATACCGGAGGCGTGGCCGCCGGGGTCGGGAATGAGGGCCGCAAAGCCCTGGACCTTGCCGGGCAGGACGGGCGCCGCGTCGATGGTCACGATCTTGAAACCGACCTCGGCGCCGTGGGCGTCCAGTAGGGCGACGCGGACGGGCGGCGACACGATCTCATCGTCACGCACATTGCGGATGGCGCCGGAGACCACGACCATGCCGGGGTGGTTGGGCGCCGCCTTTGCAGTCAGGGCCTCGAAATCCAGCCCGACCGGGTTCACCGTCGCGCCGAAGAATTTGTAGGCCGAGGCCGCCTTGGGGAAGGCCTCGACGATCTCGACCCGGAACAGAAAGGCCGACACGATGAGGCCGATGAAGACGCTGGCCAGGCCCGCCCAGACCACGCCGTGGGCGGCGGCGCGGCGCAGCTTGCGCTGCTGCTCGGCGCGGGCGCGGAAGGCGCGAGGCAGTTCCGGCGCCGGCGTCTCGGCCAGGGTGGCGTCCGGGGCCGCCTCGGGCTCGGGTGAAGAGACGACACGCGGCTCGGGCGAGACCGTCAGTTCCAGCGGCTCGTCGGCGGTCGCGCGCCAGACTTCGCCGCACGACTGGCACCGCACCTTGCGGCCGTTCGCGCCGACCGCATCGTCGGGAATGAAATAGCTGGTGGCGCAGGCGGGGCAGGTCAGTATCATGTGGCTGACTGCGAGGCTGTCGCCCCCTCCCGTAAGGCGCGACGCCGCGCCCTGTTCCTGAAACACATACCATGCCGCCCTCGCCCGCCGAACCCGCCCCCGTGACTGAGACCGTTCGCCTGTCGGGCGTCGGCTTCGGCTATGTGGGCGCGCCCGATGTGCTGAGGGACGTTAACCTCATTCTGCCGCGTGGCTCTTTCCACTTCCTTACCGGGCCGTCCGGGGCCGGAAAGTCTTCGCTGCTGCGCCTGCTGACGCTGGCGGACCGGCCCAGGACGGGAATCATCCGCCTGTTCGGATCGGATGTCACCCACATCGACCGGCGCGACATCCCCGCCTTTCGAAGGCGCATGGGGGTGGTGTTCCAGGATTTCCGCCTGCTGGACCACCTGTCCGCCTTCGACAATGTCGCCCTGCCTTTGCGCTTGGCCGGCGGGTCGGAGACCGACTACGCCGCTGATGTGCAGGAGATGCTGAAATGGGTCGGCCTGGGCCGTCGGATGGACGCGCGACCTCCCGCCCTTTCCGGCGGCGAGAAACAGCGGCTAGCCATCGCCCGCGCCGTCATCACCCGCCCTGGCCTGATCGTGGCGGACGAACCGACCGGCAGCGTGGACGCCGTCATGGCCGACAAGCTGCTGCGCTTGTTCCAGTCGTTGAACAAGCTGGGGGCCACCGTCCTGATCGCCAGCCATGACGAGGCCCTGGCCCAGCGGTCGGGCGCGCGCGTCCTGAGGCTGGACGCCGGGCGTCTGAGCGAACCGTCGCGGGCCGCCGCATGATCCGCCTGTCCGACTTCAGCCTGTCCAGCCGCCGCCCCGGTCTGCTGCCGCCCGCCGCAGCAGGCGAGCCGTGGCTGATGACCGTCATCGCGGTCCTGTGTTTCTTGGCCTGCTTGGCCGCCGTCGCCGCATCGGCTGCGGATCGCGCCGCGCACGGCTGGGCCCGGCAACTGGGCGCCGAGGCCACGGTGCAGGTGCGCCCCAGTGTCGGCGAGACCGGCGACACCGCCGCCGCCCGCGCGGCGGAGACCCTGTCGGGCGTCGATGGGGTGGAAGAAGCCGCCGCCCTGAGCCGCAAGGCGGCCGAGGACCTGCTGCGGCCCTGGCTGGGCGACGCGGTCCTGCCCGACCTGCCGGTGCCGCATCTGGTGACGGTGCGGCTGAACGCCCAGGCGCCGGCCAGCGCCGTGACCCTGAGCCGCGCCCTGGCCGAAGCCGGACTGGACGCGACGGTGGACGACCACAGCCTGTGGCGCGGCGAGGTCGAGCGGTCCGCCGCCCTGATCACGGCCCTGGCCGGCGCGGCCTTCCTGGCCATCGCCTTCGCCGCCGCCGCCGCCATCGCCTATGCCACCCGCGCGGGTCTGGCGGCCGGACAAGGCGTGATCGAGACCCTGAGCCTGAACGGCGCGACGGACGGGGCCATCGCCTGGCTGTTCCAGCGGCGATTCGGCCTGATGGCGGCGGGCGCGGGAGCGATCGGCGCCGGGCTGGCCGCGGTCCTGCTGGCCTTTCTGCGTTTCCTGGGGGGATCGGGCGGGCTGTCGGCGGCGTTGCCGATCACCTGGAGCGACCTTGCGCTGCTCTCGCCATGCCCGTTGCTCGCGGCTACGGTTGCGGTTCTCGCGGCCAGATTCGCCGCCATGCGAGTGCTGGCTTCGAGCAAGGATGGAGGAGGCGCATGAGACTGTTGAGCGTCATCGCCATCGCGGCCCTGATCTGGCTGGTCGGCCTGTTCGCCTTCGCGCATCGGGTGCGCGAGCTGACGCCCGCCGACGATCCCGCACGCGCCGACGCCATCGTCGCCCTGACCGGCCCGTCGTCCGAACGGGTCAACACCGCCATCCGCCTGCTGGAACAGGGCAAGGGCGAGCGGGTCCTCATCTCGGGCGTCAACCGCGAGGTGCGTCGCCGCGAGCTGCGTGAGCTGACGCCCGGCTCCAGCCGTCTGTTCAACTGCTGCGTCGATCTGGGCTTCGAGGCCGAGGACACCGTCGGCAACGCCCAGGAGATCGCCGCCTGGACCCGCGCCAAGGGCTATCGCAGTCTGATCGTGGTCACCTCCGACTATCATATGCCGCGTTCTCTGGTCGAAATCCGGGGCCAGCTGCCGGGCGTGAAGCTGACGCCCTACGCCATTTCTACCCCGTCGCTAGACAATGTCCGCTGGTGGCGGGCGGCGGTGACGGCGCGGCGCATGACGCTGGAGTATATGAAATATCTCGCCGTCCTGGGTCGTGAGGGCGTGCGTCGCATCACCCGCGACCGGCCCGCCGCCCAGACACCCAGCACAGACCCGTCTCCTGACGAAAAGGCCCCTGCCTAAGTGAACACCCTGCGTTCCCTGCTCTTCACCGCCTGGCTCTATCTGTCGATGCCGGTCATCGCCGTCGGCCTGTCGCCCGCCCTGCTGGGTCCGCACCGCTATGCCCAGGGCGTGTGCCGGTTGTGGGCCAAGATCGTCCTTTTCGGCCTGCGCTGGATCGCCGGGGTCGAGGTTGAGGTGTGGGGACTGGAGCACGCCCCGTCGGGCGCCGCCCTGATCGCGTCCAAACACCAGGGAATGCTGGACATCGTGGCCCTGCTGGCCGTGCTGCCCGACGCCTGTTTCATCATGAAGAAGGAACTGATGCCCCTGCCCTTCTTCGGCTGGTTCGCCTGGAAGGCCAAGATGATCGCGGTGGACCGCGCCGGCCACGCGAAGGCGCTGAAAGACATGACCCGCCAGGCGCACGATCGACTGTCCGAGGGCCGCCAGATCGTCATCTTCCCCGAGGGCACCCGCAACGACCCCGGCGTGCCCGGCGACTACAAGCCCGGCGTCGCCGCCATCTATCGCGATCTGGAAGGGCCCTGCTGGCCCGTCGCCACCAACTCCGGCGTTCACTGGCCGGCCCATGGCTTCCGCCGCTATCCGGGCAAGGTCGTGTTCGAATTCCTGGAGCCGATCCCGGCCGGGCTGAAGCGCGGGGCGATGATGGCGTTGCTGGAAAGTCGCATCGAGACGGCTTCGTTGGCCCTGTTGGAGCCAAAGTCCTAGCCGAACGTATGGGGTGACCGAATTCGTCCAAGGAACTCCCCCATGTCTCCGCGTCTCCTGGCCCTGACGGCCGCTGCGGCCTGCGCCTTCGCCGGCTCCGCCCTCGCCCAGTCCCAACCCTATCAGCAGATCCGTCCCGCGCCTGAGGGCCTGACCTTCGATCTTGGCGTCGGCGCCCTGTACAGCAAGGACAGCGGCGGCGACACGGGATCCCAGACCACGGTCGTGCCGTGGGTCTCGGCCAACTATCGCGACCTCGTCTATCTGAACGCCATCGACGGCCTGGGTTGGAACGCCATCAAGACCGACGACTTCCGCGCCGGCCTGCAGCTGCGCCCGCGCTTCTCGCCCGAAGACATCGAGGGTCTGGACCTGGATCGACCCGACTTCGGCGCCGACGTCGCCGCCTACGCCTTCAAACGCCTGCCTGGCAATATCGTGGTCGGCGGCCGGGTCAGCCGCGACGTGTCCAACGTCAGCGAAGGGACCGAATACTACGCCTCAGCCGGCCATCAGCGCGTGACGCCGGTCGGCCTGCTGAACGCCTCGGTCTATGTGCGCGGCGGCGACGCCAAGCTGGCCGACGCCTATTACGGCGTCAGCACCGCCGAGGCCGTGCGTAACGGCATCGATCCCTATTCGCCGGGCAGCGGCCTGCAAGGGGCGGGCGCCAGCCTGTTCCTGATCGTTCCCATCGGCGACAAATGGGGCGCCGGCGGCCTGATCAACTATGAGCGCCGCCTGGGCGACGTGGCCGACAGCCCCCTGTCGCGCAACGACGACACCATCCGCACGGGCGTCTTCATCGCCCGTCGCTTCGGCGGTTAAGGACAGAGCGGCGGCCGCGACTGCGGCCGCCGTTCCTCGCCGGGTTAGGTCGCCGCGAACTCGCTGAGCGCGTCGATCACGGCGCGGTTCTGGTCTTCGGTGCCGATGGTGATGCGCAGGGCCTGGGGCAGGCCGTAGCCGCCGACCGGGCGCACTATGATGCCCTTGGTGTTCAGATAGTCGTTGGCGGCGGCGGCGCGGTCGGCCCCGTCGAACACCACCAGCACAAAGTTGCCGGCGCTGGGCAAGACCTCCAGGCCGAAGCCGCGCAGGGCCTGGGTCAGACGCGGCTTCCAGTTCGACACCAGTTCGCGCGACGCCGTCTGGTGCGCCTCGTCGAACAGGGCGGCGGTGGCGGCGTCCACGCCCGGAACCGAAACATTGAACGGCAGGCGGATGCGGTCGATCGCCTCGGCGACCTTCACCGGCGCATAGCCGAAGCCGATGCGCAAACCGCCGAGACCGTGAATCTTGGAGAAGGTGCGGGTGACGACGATGTTCTCGGCGTCCTTGGCCAGCGGGAAGGCGGTCTCCCAGTCGGCCTCAGTCACATATTCCGCATAGGCCTCATCCACGACCAGGATGATGTGGGCGGGCAGGGCGGCGTGCAGGCGACGGATTTCCTCGCCAGTATTGTAGCTGCCGGTCGGGTTAGACGGGTTGGAGACATAGACGATCCTGGTCCGGTCATCGACCTGGGCCAGCAGGGCGTCGACCTCGGCCTTGTAGTTCGGCTCTGGCGCCAGCTTGACCTCGGCCTCGCAGGCCTTGGCGCTGATCCGGTAGGCCAGAAAGCCGTACTGGCCGCAGACGATGTTGTCGCCGGCGGTCAGATAGGTCTGGTTCAGCAGGGCGAAGACCTCGTCCGAGCCATTGCCGAAGATCAGCCGTTCCGGCTCCAGCCCGTGCAGTTCCGCCACCGCGTCGCGCAGCTTGGTCGCCCGGCCGTCGGGATAGATGTGGATGTTGCTGACCGCCGCCTCATAGGCCGCACGCGCCTTTTCCCCTGCGCCCAGCATGTTTTCGTTGGACGACAGCTTCATCGGCTCGGCTACGCCGGCGATGGACGACTTGCCGCCGACATAGGGCGCGATGTCGAGAATGCCGGGCTTGGGTGCGGGCGCGTCGGTCATGGAAAGCCTTGTTCAGAACAGGGGGGCGGCGCCGATGACGCCATTCAGGCGACCCGGCGCACTGCCGAGCCGTCCGTCCTCGGCCTGCACATAGCCCGTCAGCATGAAAAGCTTCAAGCCGCCCGCCGCAGCCAGGGGGTCGGCGATGAGCCCGGCCTCGCCCAGGGCCTCGACGATCTTGGTCTCCGACCAGCCGCTGTCCGTGACCCAGAAGCTGCGGTCGTCGCCGCTGGGGCCCGAGGTTTCCCTGGACACCACGAAGGCCTGGGGCCGGGCGCGTCGGTCGTCCGGCAGGGCGGCGACGATCCTCAGCTCGGGTCGGGCCAAGAGCCGACCCCACCACGGTCGATCCGGCGTCAGGTCGATCACCGCGCGCGATCCCCCTTCGACCGCCTTCAGCGCCTCGTCGGCCGACATGGGCCGCATCCCCAGGCCGAAGCGGTCGGTCGCCAGGGCCTGGGCCAGGCCGCCGCAGACCACAAGGGCGGCGCCCGTGGTGGCCTCGATCCGTCCCCACACGGCCTTGATCGCCGCCGCCTGGGCGGGTTGGACGTCACGCAGCAGCCGGCGAAGCGCGATGGCGGAGGCGTCGGCGCGGTCGCGCCCGCCCGCCGCGACCCGCGCACGCACCGCCTCGACCAGCGCGCGGTCCAGAGCCAGCAGGGCCTCGTCGGTTTGGGGCTCCTCGAGCAGCGCCATCAGAACAGCTTGGGCGCCGGCGCCAGCGGGAAGGGACCGAGCCAGGTGCGGCCGTCGCGGAACACCAGCGTCAGAGGCAGTTGTTCCTGACCTGTGGCCTGGGCGGCGCCGGCTGCTGCTGCGGCGCCGGCCGCCCCGATGCGATTGACCGGTCCCTGCCCCGTCTCCAGCAGCCCCGCCAGGGCGGGCAGAGGCTTTTGCGCCTGCAGCGCCACCTGTCCCGTCAGCCGACCGTCGCCGTCGGCGCGCAGGACGTCGCTGGTCAGGGTCGCGCGGCTGTCGCCCGCCTGAAGATCGCCGCGCACGTCGCGGAAGGTTCCCCCCGCCCGGCTCCAGGCCGAGAAGACGCCGGCGGCCGTTCCCCCGGTCTTCAAGAGGCTGGCCTGGCCGATGACCGCTTCCAGCTGTGTGGTCAGCTGACCGTCCTGGGCGAAGCCCTCGACGGGTCCGTCGACCCGACCCTGACCATCGACCAGCCGGAACATGACGTCGATGTCGTCGGTGGGAACCGTCGAACCTTCCAGATGCGGCCGGGCGTAGAATTCGATCCGCGCCGCGCGGGCGATGGGAAAGGGTTCGGCGCCGGTCTGGGTCGTGAAGACCGGATCGACCATTTCGAGCGCCAGATTCGGCCAGCGCTGGTCGATGTCGCTGGCGCTCATGCGGATGGCGTCGCCCTTGACCGCCACCTCGCCCTTGCCCGCGCGCGTCAGGACCAGGCCTTCGGGCGCCACCACCACCCATTTGGTCGGCTGATAGGCGTTGGCCTCGGCGCTCAGTTCAGGCGCGTTGACGGCGTGGCCGGACGGCGCCCGCACCACGACCTGGCTCAGGTCCACATGGGTGCGGAAGGGCCAGCCGGTGATGGTCTTTTCGGCGTAGCGGATGTCCCAGCCGCCTTGGCGCAACCCCTGCACCTGCGTCTCCAGCCGGGAATCGATCTGGCGCGTCAGATAGAACCACCAGCCGGTCCAGGCGGCCAAGGCGATCAGCACGACGATGAAGGGCGCATAGAGGCCCTTGCGGCTGGGTCGCTTGGTCTGTCGCTCGGCGGGGGCGTCGGTCATGCTGGAGCCTATAGCGCGCCGGCGCCTGCCGTTCTAGGCGGTCAGATCGGCCAGAACGGCGCCCGCGACCCGCCGCGCATCCTCCGGCGCGATGCCCAGCAACAGGCCCCGCTGACCGGCATTGATCAGCACCTGATCGAACAGAACGGCTGTCTCGTCCATAGCGGTCGGCACGGTCTTCTTTTGGCCGAAGGGACTGACCCCGCCGACCTTGTAACCGGTCAGCCGTTCGGCGTCGGCGGGCTTCATCATCTGGGCCGACTTGGCTCCCAGCACCGTCGCCAGCTTCTTCATGCTGACCTCGCAGTCGGACGGCACGATGACGCAGGCGGGCGCGGCGTCGACCAGGACCATCAGGGTCTTGAACACCTGCTCGGGCGCCTTGCCCAGGGCTTCGGCGGCCTGCAGCCCGACGCGCGGCGCGTCGGGATCGTAGTCGTAGGGATATAGGTCAAAGGCGACCCCGGCCTTGGTCAGGGCGACGGTCGCGGGCGTGGTCCTCGACATCTCAGGTCGTCTCGGGGGTCAGGAAACTCCGGGTCAGTTCGACCGCATCGGCCAGACCCATACGCTGGACCTCGGTCCCCGGCGGCAGGCTGGCGAACAGGCGCGTCGGCGTGGCGGCGTCCAGCATCAGGAACACCCCCTTGTCGTCGCCGCGCCGGATCAGCCGCCCGAAGGCCTGGGCGATGCGGGCGCGGGCGAGCGCATCGTCATAACCCTTGCCGCCCAGGCGTTCGCGTCGCGCCTTGTGCAGCAGATCCGGGCGCGGCCACGGCACCCGGTCGAAAGCGAGAACGCGCAGGGACCGGCCCGGCACGTCCACCCCGTCACGCACGGCGTCGGTGCCTAGCAGGCACGAGTTCTCCTCGACCCGGAACATGTCCACCAGGGCCCCGACCTCCAGCGGATCGACGTGCTGGGCGTACAAAGGCACGCCGGACTTCGCCAGGTCCGGACCCAGCCGTTCATAGACCGCTTTCAGCCGGCGGATGGCGGTGAACAGACCCAGCCCCCCGCCTCCGGCCGCCAGAAATAGTTCGCGCATCGCCGCCGCCGTCTGGCGCGGATCGTCCTTGACCAGGTCGTTGACGACGATGACCCGGCTGTTTGTCGCATAGTCGAACGGGCTTTCGACCTTCAGGGTGCGGGGCGGATCGATCAGACGGGCCGAGCCGGTCCGCATCCGCGCCAGGTCGAACGGATCCTCCTGCATCGGATCAGACAGGGTCGCCGAGGTCACCAGCACCCCGTGCGACGGCACGATCACGGCGGCCTCCAGCGGCACGGTCGGGTCGATCCAGTGACGACGCAGGGCCACGTCGTGGATGCGGCCGAACGCCGTCTCGGCCGACAGCCAGTCGACGAAGTCGGGATCGGGCTGATCGCCCCCGTCCTCCAGCGCCGCCAGCATGGACCGCCAACCCGGCAGGGTCATGCGGGCGCGCCGGTCCAGACCCCGCAACGCCCCCTCGATCCGCGACCGTTGCGACCCATCCAGCTCGGCCGCCTCGTCGTCGAGGATGTCTTCCAGATGCCGCGACAGGGCCAGCAGGGGCGCCTCGATGGCGGCCAGGGCCTGGGCCGCCGCGCGGGCGGTCTCCGCGACCGGATCGGTGACGGGCTTCAGCGCGCATTCCATGCCGAACTCGGGTCCGCCGTAGGTGTTGGTCTCGGCCGTGCGTGCCCGAAGTTGGTCCAGCGCGGCGGCGAGGAAGGCCTCGATCGGCCCGATGGGATTGACCTCGCCCGACGCCGGGGCGACGCGGCCCGACACCCCTTCGCCCGGAAGCGCAGCCGAGGCGCGGATGGCGTCCTGAAGCGCCTTCAGCGCCGCCTCATTGTCCCCGACCATGTCGCCCAGCCGCTGTTCCAGCCCGCGACCGCGACGCCCCCGCCCCTCAGGCCCGCGGATCCAGCGGCGCAGCTCGGCCGCCTCCTGGCCCGACAGACAGGCGGAAAAGGCGCTGTCGGCCGCGTCGAACAGATGGTGGCCCTCGTCGAAGACGATGCGTTTCAGGGCCGCCGTCTCGCCGTCCTGCTTCTGCCCCCGCGCCGACCGCGCGCCGTCGAACGCGGCCTGGGTCAGGACCAGGGCGTGGTTGGCGATGACCAGGTCCGCGCGTCGGCTGGCGCGAATGGTCTTTTCGACGAAACAGGTGCGGTAGTGGGGACAGGCGGCGTGAACGCATTCGCCCCGTCGATCCACCAGATTGGCCGCCCCTGCCGCATGGGTTGCGGGCATGGCGAACAGGCCGGGCAGCCAGCCGGGGAAGTCGCCCCCCGTCATGTCGCCATCGCGCGTATGCAGAGCCCATCGCCCGGCCAGGGCCAGACCGATCAGGTCGCCGTTCCCCAGCTGGGCCGCCTGAACCATGTCCTGCAGGTTCAGGACGCACAGATAGTTTTCGCGCCCCTTGCGGATCACCGCCTTCTTCTTGCGCTCGGCCGGATCGGGCCACAGCGAATGGCTCTCGCGGTCGATCTGGCGCTGCAGGGCGCGAGTATAGGTCGAGATCCAGGCCGCCCCCTGGTTCCGCTCGGCCCACAGGGAGGCGGGCGCCAGATAGCCCAGCGTCTTGCCCGTGCCGGTCCCCGCCTCGGCCAGCAACACGCGCGGCCGACCCTCTTCGTTGCGGGGCGAAAAGGCGAAGGCGGCCTCGGCGGCGTAGTCCGACTGGGTCGGGCGGGTCTCGTCCAGTCCCAAGGCCTGAAGCAGCTTCTCCAGCCGGATGCGCGCGCTCTCGCTGTCGACCGGGGCCGAGCCCGCCTCGCCACGCGGCGCCTCGTCCTCCCATTCGCTCAGGCGCGACCAGACATCCAGGCCCGACCCGCGATGCTGGCGCGCCCGCACGCCGCCCGCCTCCAGCGCCTGAACGACGCGCTCGCCCCAGGCCCAGCCCGCCCGCTGCATCGTCAGCGCCAGGACATAGGCCGCCTCGCGTTCGGGATAGGCCGGCTCGGCCAGTTCGCGCAGCAACAGGCCCGTCGCCTCTCGCAGGGCCGCCGCCTGTTCCTCGGCCGACTTGGGCTCGGCCAGCCCCAGCGACAGGGCCAGCCCCGTCGGCGACGGCGCGCAGAACCGCGCCGGCCGCACGAAGACGTAAAGCTCCAGCACATCCATCAGCTCGGGCGACCTCGGCGGCGGCGTCAGCCCCAGCCGCCGCGCCGTCAGCGAGGCATGCGCCACCATCACCGGCCCGACGCTGAAGAACCCCTCGGCCGCCCCCCGCCCGATCTTCCTTGCACCCGCCTCGTCGCACACCGCCCCCGCGCCAGGCGGCGTGGCGAGCGCCGGCGGCAGGGCCAGCCACGGCCCGGCGCCGGTCAGGCGGGTTTCAGCGATGACGGATTCGTCGGACACGAGCGATAGATAGCGATGTCGGGACTGAAACGGAACGGGAACATCTGGCGACAGATGCTCTGACACGCTAATTGCAAGTCATGGCTCGAAAGATGGCGCTTTTTACTCCGATGGGTCTGTCAGCCGTAATCCTGCTGACAGCTGGGTTCATCGTCTTGGCGGGTCTAGTCGCCGGACCCAAACTGATCAGCTTCGTCGCACAGGATTCATGCCTCGACGCTGGCGGAGCATGGAACGGTCAAGCCTGCACGGGCGCTCGTTCTTAGTGACGAGCCTTCCGCCCCTGTTCGCCGACTGGTTCGCGCAGCGCGGCTGGTCGCCTCGGCGGCATCAGTTGGAGATGATCGCGGCGGGTGAAGCGGGCCGACACGCCCTGCTGGTCGCGCCGACCGGCGGGGGCAAGACGCTGGCGGGGTTTCTGCCCAGCCTGATCGAACTGGCGGAGCGTGGCCCCAGGCCGCCGACCGGGCCGGGGTCGGGGGTGCACACCCTTTATCTGTCGCCGCTGAAGGCCCTGACCACCGATGTCGAGCGCAATCTGATGACGCCGATCCGCGAGATCGGGCTGAACATCCACGTCGAGACGCGGACGGGCGACACGAAGCAATCCAAACGCCAGCGTCAGCGCGACTTTCCGCCCGACATCCTGCTGACCACGCCGGAACAGCTGGCCCTGTTCTGCGCCTGGGAGGGCGCGCGGGCCTATTTCGCCGATCTGAAATGCGTGGTGCTGGACGAGGTCCACGCGATCTGGAGCGGCAAGCGGGGGGATCTGCTGTCGCTGGGCTTGGGACGGTTGCAGAGCTTTTCGCCGGGGATGCGGCGGGTGGGTCTGAGCGCGACCATCGAAGATCCCGATCTGATCCGGGGGTGGTTGGCGCCGGGTGATGCGGACACAGAGAACCCCTCCACCGCTTCGCGGTCCCCCTCCCCGCACCGCGGGGAGGAGACGCAGGCCGAGCCGTTTCCTCCCCATGAAATGGGGAGGGGGACCGCCGAAGGTGGTGGAGGGGCTCTCAACGCAGTCACGCTGGTCCGAGGCGATCCCGGCGCGCCCGCCGTCATCGACGTGCTGATCTCGGAGGGCAAGGTCCCCTGGGCGGGCCACACGGGCCAGCACGCGATCCCGGAAGTCTACGCCGCCATCCAGCGTTCGAGCCTGGCGCTGATCTTCGTCAACACCCGCTGGCAATCGGAGTTCGTGTTCCAGCAGCTGTGGGCGATCAACGACGAGAACCTGCCCATCGGCCTGCACCACGGCTCGTTGGCCGCCGAGCAACGCCGCAAGATCGAGGCGGCGATGGCGCGCGGCGATCTGCGGGCCGTGGTCTGCACCTCGACGCTGGATCTGGGCATCGACTGGGGCGACGTGGACCTGGTGATCCAGATGGCGGCGCCCAAGGGATCGAGCCGCCTGGTCCAGCGGATCGGTCGCGCCAATCACCGACTGGACGAGCCGTCGCGCGCCCTGCTGGTCCCCGCTAGCCGGTTCGAGATGCTGGAATGTCAGGCCGCGCGCGAGGCGGTGGCCGACAACGCCTTCGACTGGGAGCCGGTCCATATCGGCACCCTCGACACCCTGGCCCAGCACGTGATGGGCGTGGCCTGTTCCGAGGCTTTCGACATGCAGGCCCTGTATGACGAGATCACCGGCTGCGGCCCCTATCGCGACCTGACGTGGGAGCAGTTCGAGGAGGTGGTCGATTTCGTCGCCACCGGGGGATACGCCCTGCGCACCTACGACCGGTTCGCACGGATCGTGCGCACGCAAGACGGCCGCTGGAAAGTCCGCAACCAACACATCGCCCAGCGCCACCGAATGAATGTCGGCGCCATCGTCTCGGCCGGGACGCTGAACGTGCGGGTGGCCAGCCGTCGCGGCGGGGCGTCGCGCCAGCTGATCGGCGGACGCAAGGTCGGCGAGGCCGAAGAGTGGTATTTCGAACAGCTGACGCCCGGCGACACCTTCCTGTTCGCCGGCCAGGTCTGGGCGTTCCAGGGCATCACGGGGACCGACGCCCTGGTCACCCACGCCAACGACAAGGACCCCAAGATCCCGTCCTGGGGCGGGTCGAAGTTCCCGCTGTCGACGTCGCTGGCCGACCGGGTGCGGACCATGATCCACGACCGCGACCACTGGCGCGTCTTGCCGCCCGACGTGCAGGAATGGCTGGAGCTTCAGGAGACCCGTTCGGTCATTCCCACTGCGGAATCCATGCTGGTCGAGACCTTTCCGCGCGGCAGCCGGCATTTCCTGGTCGCCTATCCGTTCGAAGGCAATCTGGCCCACACCACCCTGTGCATGTTGCTGACGCGGCGGCTGGACCGGATGGGCGTCGGGCCGCTGGGGTTCGTCGTCACCGACTATTCGCTGGCCATCTGGTCGATCAAGCCGATGGACGCGATCGACTT
Organism: Brevundimonas sp. FG128; assembly: GCF_057809775.1. Taxonomy (NCBI): domain Bacteria; kingdom Pseudomonadati; phylum Pseudomonadota; class Alphaproteobacteria; order Caulobacterales; family Caulobacteraceae; genus Brevundimonas; species Brevundimonas sp. FG128. The sequence continues at coordinate 438,511 of NZ_JBMDKP010000003.1, read as the reverse complement.
GGACGCCCTGTTCCAGTCTGACATGCTGGGCGACGATCTGGAGGCCTGGCTGGAGGAAAGCTTCATGATGAAGCGGTCCTTCCGCAATTGCGCCCTGATCTCGGGCTTGATCGAACGCCGCCAGCCCGGCGCCGAGAAGACCGGCCGCCAGGTGACCTTTTCCACCGACCTGATCTACGACGTGCTGCGCCGCCACCAACCTGACCATCTGCTGCTCAAGACCGCGCGCGCCGATGCAGCATCCGGCCTGCTGGACGTGGCCCGGCTGGGCCAGATGCTGACGCGGATCGAGGGCCGGATCCGACATCAGCCCCTGACGCGGCCCTCGCCCTTCTGCGTGCCGGTTCTGGTCCAGATCGGGCGCGAGCGGGTGGGCGGGGACGCCGCCGAGATGATCCTGGACGAGAGCGCCGACCTGCTGATCGCCGAGGTCATGGAGGACGCCCAACCCGGCGAGGCCGCATGAACGCCGCCCTGCGTCTGACCCTTTCCCCCGCCCGCAAGACCTGCGGCTCCCTGAGCGTGCGGATCGCGGGCGAAGCCTGCGTGCTGCGCTGTTCCGGGGCCATGTGGGTTCCGGCCTACGGCGCCCTGATCGTCGCGGATCTGCACCTGGAAAAGGGGTCCGCCTTCGCCGTGCGCGGACAGCTGCTGCCGCCCTATGACAGCCGCGCCACGCTGGACAAGCTTGAGGCCGAGATCGACGATCTGGATCCCGCCATGGTCGTGCTGTTGGGCGACAGTTTTCACGACACGAAGGCCATCGCCCGCATGGCCAGCGACGACCGCGCGCGGCTGGACCGGCTGGCGGCGGGGCGCGACTGGCTGTGGCTGGAGGGCAATCATGACCGGGAGGCCCTCGCTCGGGATGCCGAAGCTGCGGCCCGCCTGCCCGGCCGGATCGTCGGCGACATGGCCCTGGGGGCGCTTCGCCTGACCCACGAGCCGGAACCGTTGACGGCCGACGACGACCGGCGCGGCGAGGTCGCGGGCCACCTGCACCCCGCCGCCCGCGTCGCCGCCTATGGACGCGGCGTGCGGCGGCCGTGTTTCGTCACGGACGGATCGCGTCTCGTCCTGCCGGCCTTCGGCGCCTTCACCGGCGGATTGAACGTGCGTGATCCGGCCATCGCCGATCTGTTCGTCGCCCCGCCCCTCGCCGCCGCCCTGGGACGAGACCGGGTCCACGCCTTGGCCTGGGGCGTGCTGCGATAGGGCGTTCGTAAACCGTTCAGCACGTCGCTTCACCGCATCTTGGCGGACGGCGATGCAGGATGGCGGCGGATCAAGGATCACGGACGCCCGTCTCATGCTCACCCCCCGCCGCATCGTCATGGCCGCCCGCCTCGGCTTCGCCCTGGCGGCGCTTGGCATGGCCGTCCTGATGCTGGGACCGTTCCAGGGGCTGGAGCAGGTCTTCGGCCTGAACGACAAGGCCGCCCACGTGATCGCCTTCTATGGCCTGGCCAGCGGCCTGTTCCTGATCGCGCCCAGCCAGCGCCGCGACGACCTGGCCCTGTACGTCATCGCCGCCGCCTTCGGCGTCGAACTGCTGCAGGCCCTGACCGGCCGCAGCGTCTCCATCATCGACTTTTTGGCCGGCGCGGCAGGCGTCACGGCGGCCTGGGCGCCCGGCCGTATCGAACAGCTGCGCCAGTCGTTCCGCCGCCATCCCGACCTGACCCTGACCGAGATCGACCGTCTGGACCGCCGCCTGCGCCGCCGCCGCGCCTCGACAGGCCCGTCGCCCGTGAGCGCCGTCCAGCGCCCCTATGGCTCCAGCTCGATGTCCCAGTAGAGGTAATCCAGCCAGCTCTGGTGCAGGTAATGCGGCGGGAAACGTCGGCCGGCGTCTTGAAGCTGCCAGGCGTTGGGGCGATAGGGTTCGCGGCGGATCGGCATCATGGCCTGGCGCGGTGTTCGCCCGCCCTTGGCCAGGTTGCAGGGGCTGCAGGCGGCGACGATGTTCTCCCAGGTCGTGCGGCCGCCGTGCGAGCGGGGGATGACGTGGTCGAAGGTCAGTTCCTTGGATTCCCCGCAGTACTGACAGGCGAAACCGTCGCGCAGGAAGACGTTGAAGCGGGTGAAGGCGGGGTTGCGGTCCTGGTCCACATAGCTGCGCAGCGCGATCACGCTGGGAAGCTGCATCTCCATCGAGGGGGAGCGGACGACCTTGTCATACAGGGACACCACGTCCACGCGGTCCTGATAGACCGCCTTTACCGCCTCCTCCCACGGCCAGAGCGACAGCGGATAGTAGGACAGCGGCCGGAAGTCGGCGTTCAGCACCAGGGCGGGAAAGCCGGAGGGCGGTCGATGGAGAACCTGCATCAGGCCCTCCCGCGCGGACGGAGGGATATCGAGGCGACAGAGGTGAGGACACGTCTCCTTCCCTAGTCTTGCAACGCCAGCCTACGCGTGATTCCCGCTCATCGCCATGACCAGTGTGCAGCGTTTTCGTGACGCCCCATCCATTCAGACCTGGCTGGAGCGGGTGGGGAAACCCGGAAGCGTCCATCCCCACCGCAGCGCGCCCGCGCGCAGCAGAAAACCGGCTAGGGCGGCGATAACGGCGGCCGGCCAGATCGGCGTGCCGGGCGCCCGCAGCACCATATAGACAGTCGCCGCCAATATCGCCGCCGAGACATTGATCTCGCGTCGCAGCAGGATCGACGGCTGACCGGCGAGGGTGTCGCGCACCACCCCGCCGAAACAGGCCGTCAACGTGCCCATGACAACGCAGATCAGGGCGGGCGCGCCGATCGCCTCGGCCTTGGCGGCGCCCATGACGCCATAGGCCGCCAGGCCCGCCGCATCGAGCCACAGCAGGGCGCGGAAGCGCCAGTCGCGCTGGCCCACCAGCCAAAGGGCGACCGCCGCCGCCAGACAGACGGCGATATAGCGCCAGTCCTGCACCCAGAAGACCGGCAGGCCCAGCAGCAGGTCGCGCAAGGTGCCGCCGCCCACGCCGGTGATGGCGGCGAAGAAGGCGAAGGTGACGACGTCGTGTTTCTCGCGCGCGGCGGCCAGGGCGCCCGTGGCGGCGAAGACGGCCACGCCTGCGAAATCCAGCGCCGAGAGTACGGTCTGGGGATTGCGCAGCGGTTCGGTCAGGACGGGATCGAGCGGGGTCATGGAGGCGTCGGTCCTTCGTCGGCGTCGAGAACGATCTCGCCGCGCTTCACGCCCGTGTACCAGGCCCACAGCAGATGGGTCGCCACCGCGCGATAGGGCCGCCAGATTTCGGCGCGGGCGTAGGCGGCCTTCTGATCGGGGCGCACCTCGGCGCCGTCGGCCCAACGGATCGCCTCCTGCAACGCCACGTCCCCGCCCGGGAACACGTCCAGCCGCCCCTCGCACATCAGCAGATAGGCCTCGGCCGTCCACAGCCCCACGCCCTTCAGCGCCGTCAGGGCGGCGATCGCCGCCTCGTCGTCCAGACTGGCCAGATGCTCCAGATCGACCTCGCCGGCGATCTGGGCCCGCGCGATGCCCTGCCCATAGGTGGCCTTCTGACGCGAAAGGCCCATGCCGCGCAGTTGGTCGAGGTCATGCGCCAGCAACAGCTCGGGCGTGATCCCGCCCATCCCTTCGCGCAACCGCGCCCAGACCGAGGCGGCCGAGGCGACCGAAACCTGCTGCTCCACGATCATGCGGAACAGCCCCTCGAACCCGCCGGCCCGCAGCCGCCATTCAAATGCCGGCGTCTGGGCGTGGACACGCGCCAGAGCGGGATCCGCAACGACCAGCGCCTCGCGCGCGGCGGCGATGTCCTGAGGGGTGGGTTGAAGCGGCATTCGTCATGCTTACGGCCGGTCGCGCCTGTCGGAAAGAGCGGGGCGCCGTTGACGGCCGCAAACCGCTAGAGTGACGCAGATGTTCGCCACCCGCTTCGCCCCCTCCCCCACCGGCCGCCTGCATCGCGGCCACGCCTTTTCGGCCCTGACTGCCTGGTCGGCGGCGAAGGCGGCGGGCGGGCGGTTCGTGTTGCGGATCGAGGACATCGACCCGACCCGATGTCGGCCGGAATACGAGGCGGGCATTCTGGAAGACCTGGCTTGGCTGGGTCTGGACTGGGAAAGGCCGGTGCGGCGGCAGTCGGACCATCTGCAGGACTACGCCGTCGTCATCGACACGCTGAGAGCGCGCGGCCTGCTCTATCGGTGTTTCCGCACACGCAAGGACATCGCCGACGCCATCGGCGACGCGCCTCACGGGACGATGGAAGCCCTGCGGCCCGGCCCTCATCCGGCGGACGAAGAGGCGCGGCTGCTGGAAGGCGGACAGCCGTTCGCCTGGCGGCTGTCGCTGGATCGGGCGCGCGACGCGTTGGGCGAGACGGTCTGGAACGGCCTGACCTTTACCGAGGCGGGCGAGGGCCCGAATGGCGAGAGCGGGATCGTGCCCGTGCGGCCCGAGGCGGCGGGCGACGTGGTGCTGGCGCGCAAGGACGCCGGCGTCGCCTATCATCTGGCTGTGACGCATGACGACGCCCTTCAGGGCATGACCCATGTGATCCGCGGCCAGGACCTGTTCGAGGCGACCCATGTGCAGCGGCTGATCCAGGCCCTGATGAGGTGGCCCGCGCCGACCTATCGCCACCACCGGCTGCTGGCAGGCCCCGATGGGCGGCGCTACGCCAAGCGCGACCGTTCGGTCACGCTGGCCGAACTGAGAGAGGGCGGACTGACGCCGGACGCCTTGCGGGCCGAACTGGGCTTCAGCTCCGGCGACTGAAGATGCGCGAGGCGCCGTAGCCGGTCAGGGCGGCCAGAACGACGCACAACAGGCCGTAAAGCCACGGCCGCCGATGAGCGAACTCATAGATGTCGCGCTCAAGCCCCACCTTCTCGACTGTAAGGGTCAGGTTGGAGACCGACTGCGGCTCGCCGTCCTGGAACAGCCAGACCTCGGCGTAGTATTTTCCGGTCGGGGCCACGGTGGGCAGCTTGAGCTCGGCGCGGAACAGGCCCTTGTCGACGAACTCGACCCCTTGCGGATCGGTGTCGTAGAGGGCGGCCGCCTCCTTCAGCCGGATCACGGCGCGGCGCCAGTCCAGATAGTCGTCGCCCAGGCGGCTGACGACCACGTCACGCACGCCGTAGCGGGTGACGGTGCGGCTTTCTTCCGGGGCGTCGATGCGCAGGTGATCGACGCCGACGCCCAGGCGGCGCAACTGGCCGAAATCGGCGATGTCGCTGAGCGGCCGGGTCGAGGCGGTCATGTAGAAGCCCGGCGCTCCCTCAAACAGGACCGGGCGGCTGTTCAGCCAGATGCCGTTGTTGCGGGTCTTCTTGACCAGGCGGATCGGCGCGTCCGGCCCGCGCACCACCACGACCACGTCCGCCGGTTCCGTCGTGGGGTTGAACACGGCGCCGTAAAGCACGATCGACGCGCCGCGGAAGCTGGAGTCCACATGGACCCGCGCGTCGGTCAGGGCGGCGACGACGCGCAGTTCTCCGGTCGTCGCTTCGGAACGATCCGGCGCCGGGGCCGTGACGGCCGGCGGAGGGGGCGGAAGCGCCTGCATCAATCCGCGCCCTCCCTCATTCCGATATTCCCGGCGCGATCTGGAAGATGTCGGGCGGACGCACGAACAGCTCCAGCCCCATCTGGATTCCGACCAGCAGCACGATCAGCCCCAGGGCCGCGCGCAGTTCCTCGGCGCGGAAACGACCGGCGAAGCGCGCCCCGATCTGGGCGCCGACCACTCCGCCCAGCAGCAGGATGGTGGACAGGACGATGTCGACCGTCTGGTTGCGCCCGGCCTGCAGCACGGTGGTGATGGCGGTGGTGATGATGATCTGGAACAGGCTGGTGCCGACCACCGCCCCGGCCCGCATGCGCAGCACATACAGCATGGCCGGCACCAGGATGAAGCCGCCGCCGATGCCCATGATGGCCGACAGCACCCCGGCGAACAGACCCAGGCCGAAGGGCGGGATGGCGCTGATGTACAGGCCCGACTTGGGGAACTTCATCCGCAGCGGCAGGCCGTACAGCCACATGGGTCGGCGTCGATCCTTGCGCGGCGCAGGCAGGCCCCGACGGCGACGCAGGATTTCCGACAGACTTTCGTACAGCATCAGCCCGCCGATGGCCCCCAGGAACACCAGGTAGGACAACGACACCGCCAGGTCCGCCTGTCCCAACAGGCGCAGCAGGCGAAACAGCTCCACCCCCGCCAGGGCGCCCGCCGCGCCGCCGCCGGCCATGATCAGCCCCATGCGGTAATCGACCGCCCCCTGGCCGGCGTAGCGGATCAGACCCGAGGTGGAGGAGGCGACGACGTGGCTGGCCTGGCTGGCCACCGCCACCGTCGGTGGAATGCCCAGGAACACCAGGATCGGACCCATCAGGAAACCGCCGCCGATGCCGAACAGACCGGACACGAATCCGACCACCGCCCCCAGGATCACCAGGGTCGGCCAGTTCACCGAAACCTCGGCGATCGGCAGATAGATATCCAAAGGACGCGCCTTCGGCTGGAGCGGTTACAGGATCGCCGTCAGGCGGGACGAGGTCGTGACGGCATGGGCGACCGATAGCCGCCCGATGCGCGTGAATCTAGCCCGTCGCCTGCGAAGCGGGTTGGGACTGGGCGACGAAGGCGTCGGCGGCGGTGCGGGCGGCGCGCTGAGCGGTGGCGCTGGCCGCAGGGCGCAGGCGCGTCACGGCCGCCTGGGCCTCGCTGTCGCCGCCGCGCGCGGCGATCATGTACCACTTCAGGGCTTCGGTCGGATTCTTGGCCACCCCGTCGGCGCCGGTCTCATAGATTCGGGCGACGTTGTACTGGCTGTCCGGCAGGCCGCCTTCGGCCGCACGCAACAGCCAGGTCAGGGCCTCGGCTTGGTTGGTCGCCCCGCCGTCGCCTTCGAACAGCTGCATGCCGTACAGATGCATGCCGCGCGGATCGCCGCCCTCGGCCGCACGACGCCCCCATTGGCGGCTCAGCGCCGGATCGGCGTCGACGCCGTTGGAACCGTCCAGATAGAGCTGGCCCAGATAGGTCTGGGCCGGGGCGTATCCCAGATTGGCGGCACGCCTCATGCCGTCCAGGCCGGTGCTTTCGCCGGCCTCCAGCTTGCCGATGGCGGCTTCGTAATCAGCCGCGCCGGGACCGTCCAGGTCCAGCGTCGGCCGCGCCTTGGTCGGCGTCAGCGCCATGGCCAGCGGGGTCGCGGCGCCCTCGGCCTGGGCATCGCCGCCCAGGTTGGGCAGGCCGAACTCCGGCGCGCCGCCGTCCGTCAGCGACAGATAGCCATAGACGCCGCCGGTCAGGGCGACCGCCGTGACGGAGGCGAGGAAGGTCTTCTTGACGGTCGAGCCATCCTTGGCCGCCTGTTTGTCCAGCCGCTCCTGCAGCTTGGACTTGCCGCCCCGCTTCAGGCCGAAGCCTTGGCGTGGGGCCGCTTCCGGCTCGGGCGGCGTCGTCATGGCGGCGCGGGCGGCGTCGATCGTGCTGCGGGTGGACGAGGCGCGACCAGCGGCGGCCGCGGCGCCCATGCTGGCGCGCAGACGGCGAGGATCGACGAACTCCGTCTCACCGCCGAAATCGTCCTCGGCCGTGTCGAGCACAGGATCGAGCGGTTTGCTCGAAGGGGCCGCGGTTCCGGTCGAGAAACCGGGCGATGTCGCTTCCAGCGCGTCCTCGACATCGGCGCCGCCGAAGCCGCTGAAGGGCTGGATGATGGGCTCGACGCCGTCGAGATCCACCTGGCGCGACGGCGTGTCATCGGCCTCGGCGGCGACCGGCTCGGGTTCCGGCTCGGCGAAGGCGGTGGAGGGGAAGGGCGCGGCGGCGGCGACTTCGGGCGTCACCGGATCGATGGACCACTCGTCCTGGTCCGAGAAGGTCTCGTCGGGGAAGGCGGCGGCGCGCCAGTCGCCGTCCACCGAGGCGGACTGGATCGGCTCAGGCGCCGAGCGTTCGGCGACGGCGCGCGATTGACCCCAGGACGGCTCGCTGTCCAGCGGCTTGTCGCGGATCGGCGTCGGGCCGCGCGCATCGATGCTTTCGCGTGCCTCGGCCAGCAGGCGGGCGGTGCGCTCCTCGCTCATCCGCATCCGCTCGGCCAGTTCGCCTGAGGCGCGGTCGTAGCGTTGCTCGATCTTGTCCGAGCTTTCCGACAGGCGTCGGCCGATGTCTTCCAGAGCCTGCTGCGAGCGGCGCTCGGACTGGGCGATGCGGTCGCTCAACTGGTCCGAGATGCGGGTGATCTCGCCGCCCAGCTTCTCCAGCGCCAGGGCGTGACGGTCGTCGCTGGCCGTCAGGCGTTGGTCGACCCGGTCGACGTGGCGGGCGAAGTCCTGGTCAAGACGCGCCGTGCGGCGCGCGACCTCGGTCTCGATGGTCTGGCTGACCGCATCGCTCACGGTGCGGGTGATGGCCTCGGTGCGGCCGGCGGCGTCGCTCTCGACCGTCTGCACGCGGACGTTCAGATTGCGGGCGATGCGCATCACCTCGCGGCCCATAGCCTCCAGGCCCACGGCGCCCTTCTGTTCCGACGTCTTCAACTGATCGCCGACGGCCTGGACGGCGCGTTCGATGCGTTCGATGCGTGCGCCGGTCTCGGCAGCGTCGAGCCGCTGCATCATTTCGGCGCGGTTGTTTTCGATCTGGCGAGACAGGGTTTCGGCCAGTTTTTCGAAACGGGCGAGATCGCGCGCGCTTTCCGGCTCGACGCGGCTTTCGGCCGATCGCATCCGCTGATCCAGCTCGGCGAACGAGCGTTCCAGCGTCTTCAACGCCTCGGTCGTGCGGTTCTGCGCCTCATCCAGCCTGGCGCCCACCTGGGCCAGCATCTCCGTGCCGACGCCGGGGCCTGCGGCCTTCTCGACCGCCTCCATCCGCTCGCGCAGGTCGCTGACGCCGACGCGCTGGCGTTCCTCGATGTCGTAAAGCCGGCCGGTCAGGGCGCCCAGCGAGGCCTCGACCTTGCCGAAGGCTTCCTGCGTCAGGGGGCCGGTGTCGCGTTCGAAGGCGCGCAGGCGGCGATGGCCCTCGCGCAGTTCCTCGGCGATGTCGTCGATGCGGCGGGCGTGCCCCTGGGCCTGGACATCCTGGCCGTCCAGGCGACGCACCAGGCCGGAGACCGCCTGATCGACGCCCTGAATGGCGATGGTCGAGCGGCGCTCGGCGGCTTCCAGCCGGGCGGCGATGACGTCGATGGAGGCGCTGATCCGATGTCCGTTGTCTTCGACATCATAGGCGTCGTCGATCCGACGGCTGCGGTTGCGGCGCTCATAGGTGTCGGAGGCCTGGGCGCGACGCGGCAGGGTGGCGTAGCCCTCCTCCTCGTCTTCCATGATCATGGAGTTGAGCCATTCGCCCAGCGTCATGCCGGACCGACGCGCGAGGTCCTTTGCGACCTCGCGGGCCTTGGGATCGATCCCCTTAACGCTCCACGGCGCCGCTGCGCTCACTGATTCGGCTCCCGACCCATGTGACGAAGGCTATACCGTCAATATCCAGCGTGTAAACTCATGGTTAACCGCAATATTTAGCGGGAGTCCGCGATCCTGTGGACAGGCTGCCAGCAGCTCGATTCCGGCGGCTCAAACAGGCGGATATCCACGGCCCGGAAAGGTTCGTCTTGCCAAGCGGCGACGGTTTCGCCACGTGCGGCGCATGGACCTGATCACCACCCTCATCCTCCTGGGCGTCGCGCTTGCGATCATGGTCTTCACCGGCTGGCGCGGGGCGCGGCCGCCCGATCCGTTCAAGGGTCCGCGCATGATGCCGTGGCGGTTCCTGATGATCGGCGCCGCGGCGATCGCCATGCTGCTGCTGGTCCATCTGACCACCTTGTTCGGCGCCGAAAGGCCGCCCTGGATTCCAGGAGCTTAGCCTTAGGAACCCGATCACGCCCGGTCGGTTGATCCTGCCACCAAGACAGGAGATGCCGCATGAGCGACAAACTGACCCCCGCCGAGGCGGAAAAGGAATTCTGGAAGAGTCTGAAAGACTCCAACACCGGCATGCTGGGCATCGACCAGCCGGGCTATCACCATCAGCCCATGACCGGCTTCGGCGAACCCGAGACCGGGACCATCTGGTTCTTCACCCGCGACGACACCGACTTCGCCCGCGATGTGATCCGTGGGGGCCAACAGGGCATGTTCTGTTACCAAGCCAAGGACCAGAAGGTTCAGGCCTGCATCCACGGCCGCCTGTCCGTCGATCAGAACCGCGCGCGGATCGACAAATACTGGAACCCCGTCGTCGCCGCCTGGTACCCGGACGGCAAGGACGACCCGCACCTGACCCTGGTTCGTTTCGACGCCGATGACGGCCGCGTCTGGGTGTCGGACAAGGGCGCCCTGGGCTTCGGCTACGAAGTCCTGAAGGCCAATCTGACCAAGACCGTCCCGGACGCCGGCGGCGTGTCGGACGTGAAGCTCTAAGGCAGACCGTATAGACGGTCCTCAAAGCTGAGGACCGCCTGACCTGAACCTATGACGCGCGCCAGACAGAGTCCGGCGCGCGTCTGCTATGTTGAGACCCTCGGTAACCGCTGCTTTCAATGCTTGCGGTCAAGACCATAATTTAGCCCCAGCGGTTGCTTCGGATACAACTTCGGACATCAAGGGGGATATCAATGCTAGGACTTTTCGCCGCCGCCGCCATCGCGGCCTGTACGCCGCCGCCAGGAACCTCATCCCTGCTTGATCGACCGGAGCGCGTCATCCTGATCGGTGAATTGCACGGCACCACGGAAGCCCCTCAGGCGGTAGGCGAGATCGCCTGCGCAGCGACCGAACAGGGACCCGTGATCGTGGCCCTGGAACTGGAAGACACGCTACAGCCGACGCTTGACGCCTTCATCGCCGCACCTGACGAGGCCAGCGCACTGGCGACCCTGCAGGGATCATCCCTGCTGAACCGCGTGGTTCAGGACGGGCGAACCAGCCAGGCCTTGTTGGCCTTGCTGAACAGGGTGCGGGACCTCAAGGCGGCCGGGCGCGACATCGGTCTGCACCTCTTCCAACCGAGCAGCTTGACGCGCGGCGAAGGCCTGGATCAGGCTTGGTACGAACTCAACATGGGCTATCTTCTAGGTCAGGCTCGGCAGAAACGCCCGGACGCGCGGATCATCGGACTGGCCGGCAACATCCACGCCCGAAAAACGGCCTTTGCGGACTACCCTGATCTGGGCGTTCCGGCGGCCGGACACCTGCCGACCCGCGAGACCGTAAGCCTCAAGGTCGCGCAGCAGGGCGGGTTCGCCTGGAACTGTTCGCAAGACGAGTGCGGGATCAATCCCTCCATCGAGCGCTACGACGCGCAGGCGCGCGGCGTGATCCTGACCCCATTGGACGACGGCGGTTACGACGGCGTGCTCGCCCTCGGCCCTTGGACAGCCTCGCCGCCCATCGGCGGCGAGGACTGAGGAACGGTCAGCCCGCGAAACACCAGGCCAGGACCGCCTTCTGCGCGTGGATGCGGTTTTCGGCCTCGTCCCAGACCAGGGAGCGGGGGCCGTCGATGACGGCGTCCGAGACCTCTTCGCCGCGGTGGGCGGGCAGGCAGTGCAGGAAGACAGCGTCGGGATCGGCCAGATCCATCAAGGCCTCGTCGACGGTGTAGCTTTCGAAGGCCGCCAGCCGCGCCTCATAGTCCTGGTCTCCCATGGAGACCCAGGTGTCGGTGACGACGACGTCGGCGCCCTTCACCGCCTCGCGCGGGTCGCTGGTCAGGGTGACGGCGTTTGCGCCCTTGGCCAAGTCGCGCAGGTCAGGGTGATATTCCGCCGGGCAGGCGACGTTCAGGTGGAAGCCGAACTTGGGCGCCGCATGCATGAAGCTGTGGCAGACGTTGTTGCCGTCGCCGATCCAGGCGATGGTCTTGCCGGCGATGGAGCCGGCATGTTCCTCGATCGTCTGCAGGTCGGCCAGGATCTGGCACGGGTGGCTGCGGTCGGTCAGGCCGTTGATCACGGGCACGGTCGAGACGCGGGTGAACCGCTCGACATCCTCATGGTCGTTGGCGCGGATCATCACCGCATCCACCATGCGCGACAGGACGCGGGCGGTGTCCTCGACCGGCTCGCCGCGACCCAGCTGCATGTCGGCGGCGGTGGCGATGATCGACGATCCGCCCAGCTGGCGGATCGCCGCGTCGAAGCTGAAGCGGGTGCGGGTCGAGTTCTTCTCGAAGATCATGGCCAGGACGCGATCCTGGCCCGGCGCGTCGGCGTCGGCGCGACCCTGGGGCCAGCCCTTGCGGGCGGCCTTTCGGGCGTGGGCGTCGTCGAGGATGGCGCGCAGGTCGGCGGCGTTCAGCCGGTGGATGTCGAGGAAGTGGCGGACCATCAGGCGACCAGCTTCTCGCGCGCGGCCTCGCAGGCGCCCTCGAACCGGGCGATGGCTTCGCGCGCCTCGTCCAGCGTCAGGTTGAGCGGCGGCAGAAGGCGCACGCAGTTGTCGCCGCCGCCGGCGATCAGCAGCTGCTGGGTGTCGCGCGCCAGGGCCATGAACTCGCGATTGTTCGGGACCAGCTTGACCCCGATCAGCAGGCCCTTGCCGCGCACGTCCACGATCACGTCGGGGAAGCGCGCCTGAAGGCCCGCCAGCTGCTGCTTCAGATAGCCGGCGATCTCGGCGACATTGTTCAGCGTCTCGGGCGTGTTGATCAGCGACAGAGCCTTTTGGCCCACCGCCATGGCCAGGGGGTTGCCGCCGAAGGTCGAGCCGTGGACGCCCACCGTCATGCCCGAGGCCGCCTTGGCCGAGGCCAGGCAGGCGCCGATGGGGAAGCCGCCGCCCAGGGCCTTGGCCACCGCCATGATGTCGGGCGCCATGCCGGCCCATTCGTGGGCCCACAGCTTGCCGGTCCGGCCCATGCCGCACTGGACCTCGTCGAAGATCAGCAGCACGCCGTTGTCGTCGGCCATCTGGCGCATCCAGCGCAAATCCTCGACCGGCGTCTCGCGGCAGCCGCCCTCGCCTTGGACGGGCTCAAGGATCACGGCCGCTGTGGTCGGGTTCTTGAAGGCGGCCTCCAACGCAGGCTTGTCGCCCCATACCAACTGGTGGAAGCCCTGCATCGGCGGGCCGAAGCCCTCGGTGTAGCTGGGGTTGGCGGCGGCGTTGATCGCCCCATAGGTCCGGCCGTGGAACGAGCCGTCGAAGCCGTAGATGTCGATCCGCTCGGGCGCGCCGTTGGCGGAGTGATATTTGCGGGCCGTCTTCAGCGCGCACTCGACCGCTTCGGTGCCCGAGTTGGTGAAGAAGACCACGTCAGCGAAGCTGCTGTCACACAGGGCGTCGGCCAGGGCTTCCTGGCCCGGAATGCGGAAGATGTTGGACACGTGCCACAGCTTCTCGGCCTGATCCTTGACCGCCTGGACCAGTTCGGGGTGGGCGTGGCCCAGGCCGTTGGTCGAAATGCCGGCGACGCAATCGAGATATTCGGTCCCGTCGGTCGACCACAGGCGCGCGCCTCGGCCGCGTTCCACTTCCAGCGGCGCGCGATTGTAGACACCCATCAGATGGTTCGTGGACACGGGACTAGACCTCCAAAAGCGATACGGCCCCGCCGCGAGTGCGACGGAGCCGGATTTCACAGGGACAGGCGTTGTCGGATGCGCGACGGGCTTAGTCAACACCGGCTGGGGCGCCGGCGACCGGCGCGGCCGGCTCAGGAGACGCGGCGGGCGGGGTCGGCTCGGCATAGGGCTGATCGGCGCGCATCTCGACCAGCCGCTTGTCCAGCTCCAGCCCCAGGTCGGCGAGGAACAGGCCGAAACGGGCCACATCGACGCCCTTGATGTAGGACAGCTTGTCCTCGCTGGAATGGATGCGCTGGAACACTGGCGGCACGAACCCCTCGCGCAGGCCGCTGTTCTCGCCGCCGTTAAAGGCCAGCCACATCTGGCGGGCGCCCACCGCATCCTGGGTTCCCAGCGAGACCACCGGCACGCCCGCGGCGGAGAAGGCGCGATCGTCGCTTGGCGGATAGTTGGCATAGCCCACGCAGTCGAAATCACGCTCGGCGCACAGGCCACGCAGGGTCTCCAGCACGAAGTCGGACTGGTCGCCGTTGTTCTCGCCATACATGACGGTCTGGCCATAGGCGGCGACGTCGGCGTTGACGACGGCGGCGATGCGGTCCTTGCCGTGGCGCTCCAGGAAGGCCTTGGCGCCCAGCAGGCCCAGCTCTTCCTGGTCGGTGAAGACGAAGACGAACCGGTGGCCGACCGGCTGGCCCTCCAGCGCCATGTCCAGGGTCTTGGCCGCCTCCATCATCGCCATGACCGAACCGGCGTTGTCGACGATGCCGTGCGACAGCGTGCCGTCTTCCAGCTTCACCGCGTCATAGTGGGCGGTCATCACGATGTCCTTGTCGCCTTCTCCGACCGTAACGACGACATTGGCGCCCTCCATCGGGCCGCTGGCCTTGTTCCCACCCTCGAAGACCTGGATGTCCGAGGTGAACCCCAGAGTGGTCAAAAAGCCGACCAGGACCTGGGTCCGTTCGGCGTTCGTGGGCTTGATGAACTGGGCGGCGCCGGCGGCGATGTCGGGCCGATCACCGGGCTGGGGCGTGGCCTCCTGGGCCCAGGCGGGCGCAAAGGCGGATGCGGCGACGACCAGGGCCGTGGCGGCGACGAGCGAACGGAACATCATGACGGACCTCTCGGGGGAGCGATCCGTCACAGGTAGCGATCTAGCTCTTCAGGCGCCACCCCGAGCGGAACACCAGCCAGCAGACCACGCCCATGGCGACCATCAGCGCGGCGGACCCGATCACGCCGATGGTCAGATCGCTCTCGGCATGGCCGATGAAGCCGTAGCGGAATCCGTCGATCAGATAGAAGAAGGGGTTGTAGTGGCTGATGGACCGGAAGGGCTCAGGCAGATTGTCGACTAGATAGAAGGTGCCCGACAGGAAGGTCATGGGCATGACGATGAAGTTCTGGACCGCCGCCAGATGGTCGAACTTCTCGCTCCACAGACCTGCCAGCACGCCCGTCATGCCCATGATGAAGCTGGCCGCCAGGGCGAACCAGACGACGGCCAGGATGTTGGCCACCCCCAGGGGGGCGAACGGCAGCACGCACAGGGCGGTGACCAGGCCCACGGCCAGCCCCCGCGTCGCCGCGCCAAGGGTGAAGCCCAGCGTCAGCTCCAGCGGGCTGAGCGGCGGGGTCAGAAAGTCGGTCGCCGTGCCCATGATCTTGGCCTGGATCAGGCTGGACGAGGCGTTGGCGAAGGCGTTGTTCAGCATGGCCATCATGATCAGGCCGGGCGCCACGAACAGGGCGAAGGGCGTGCCGTGCAGCGGCGGCCGCGCATCCTGCAAGGCCACCACGAAGACCAGCATATAGAGCAGCGTCGTCACCACGGGCGCCGCCACCGTCTGGGCGCCCACCTTCCAGAAGCGCCGCACCTCGCGCAGATACAGGGTCTGCACCCCGATCCAGTTGATCCCCGGATAACGCCGCGGCTGCGGCAGGCCGGAGGGGCGGGTGGACATCAGGTCGGGCGTGGTCTCGGTCATGGGCCGCCAGATGCGCTTTGCGCCCTGGCTTCGCAAGGGCGTGGTGAGTGGTGAATGGTGAAGCGTGACTGTCTCGACGCAGTCGCGCTTACTCACGATTCACGCGTCACCCCTCACGATCCCCGCCTTAACCTTAACGATGATTCAATATCTGGTTTCTGTGGACGGTTGATTCGCACATCTTGCGTCTCTTAACCGCTGGTTTACGATTAGTTGTAGGTCGAGACCCCGGAGGGGGAGCCTGGACCTAGATATTGAATCCAAACTCGCTGGAGGGTGGCATGACCGCAGGCTGGACTGACGACCGCGTAGGCGCGCTGAAGAAGCTCTGGCTTGAGGGCCAGTCCGCGAGCCAGATCGCCAAACAATTGGGCGGCGGGGTCACCCGCAACGCCGTGATCGGCAAGGTGCACCGCCTGGGCCTGTCGGGCCGGGCCGCCCCGTCGCAGCCGGCGCGCACCGTCGCCGCGACCTTCCGCACCGCACGTCCGCGCCCCGCGCCGGCCGCACCGGCCCAACCCTCGGCCCCGCGCCGTCTTGAGGCTGTCCAGCCCAAGCCGGTCCAGGCCGCCGCGCCCGTCCCCGCCCCGATCCCGGACCTGCCGGGCACCGCGACGGTGATGACCCTGGGCGCGCACATGTGCAAATGGCCGATCGGCGACCCGTCGTCGCGCGAGTTCAGCTTCTGCGGCCGCCGCTCCTCGGAAGGCGTCTATTGCGTCGAGCACGCCCGCGTCGCCTACCAGCCGCAAGTCCGTCGCGGCTCCAAGGAAAGCGGTTCCGACCTGGCCCGCAGCCTGCGTCGTTATATCTAAGGGCGCTACGCTCACGACGCGGTCGCTCGCGGCTTGAGCGCCGCGCTTCGCGCGGGTCATTTCCGCGTCACAGATGCTCTTTAGGGAGCCGACTTCCCCCTCGCCGGTTCGCGCAAGCGGCCGGCGAGACTTCAGGGGCGGGGCTGCGGTTCATCCGGGTTGACGCAGCCCCATCCGCTTTTTCCGCTTTCGTCATCCTCCGACAAGTCGCCCCTTGGCGACGCAGATCGGGGGACCCAGCGGCGCCGAAGGCGATGCATCCGCCGCACTTAGCTAGAAGCAACTCCGCGACAGGTTCGCGCTCTCGCGCGCCGCAGGGTTCCCCGGTCTCGCTGCGCTCGCTGGAGAATGACGACAGCTAGTTCAAAACCCGCCGCGCATCGGGCGTATCCAGCGAGAACGCCGGGATTTCCGCCTCGAAACTGCGCCCGTCCGCATCCGTCATATAATAGGCGCCGACCATGGACCCGCTGTCGGTGCCCAGCGGACAGCCCGAGGCGTAGGCGTAGCTGGCGCCCGGTTCGATCACCGGCTGTTCGCCGACCACGCCGGGGCCGCGCACCTCTTCGACATGGCCGTGGCCGTCGGTGATGGTCCAGCGGCGCGCCATCAGCTGCACCGTCGATCCCGTCAGGTTCACGATCTCGATCTGATAGGCCCATACCCAGCGCCCCTCGTCGGGATCGGACTGGCCCGCCAGATAGCTGGGCCGGACCCGGATCAGGATCCCGTTCGATTCGGCGGTATAGGCAGGTCCGTCATGCATGGGCTATATGCTCGCCCCGCCGCGCGCGGGCTGCAAGCGCGACTTGGAGACAAGTCGTGAAAACCGTGTGAGACAGACGCCATGAGCTCCTTCCAAGCGCCCCGTCCCGGCATCCTGCCCGCCCAGTCCATTGAGACGCTGATCGCCACGGGCGCCATCACGTCCGATACGGCCTTCGATCACGACCAGGTCCAGCCCGCCAGCCTGGACCTGCGCCTGTCCGACCAGGCCTGGCGCGTCCGCGCCTCCTTCCTTCCCGGCCATCGCAAGGTCGAGGAGCGGATCGCCGATGTGGCCATGCACGCCATCGAGATCACCGACGCCGGCGTCGTGCTGGAAAAGGGCTGCGTCTATATCGTGCGCCTGCAGGAACGGCTGAACCTGCCCAAGGGACTGATCGCGCGCGCCAATCCGAAAAGCTCGACGGGCCGCGTCGACGTCTTCGTGCGCCTGCTGACCGACCAGGGCGCCCGTTTCGACGACGTGGCCGAGGGCTATGACGGGCCGCTCTATATGGAGGTCGCGCCCCAGACCTTCTCCATCCTGGTCCGTCCCGGCACCCGGCTGAACCAGCTGCGCCTCAAGGCGGGCGATCCGCCCAAGCTGGAGACGCGTTCGGTCGGGGTCGATCTGCAAGGCGGCGACATCGTCGGCTTCCGCGGACGTCGCCATGCCGGGGTGGTCGATCTGGACCATATCGACGGCCATGACCCGCGCGACTTCTGGGAGCCGCTGACGCTGCGCCGTGGCGAGCTGCTGCTGGATCCAGGCGAGTTCTACATCCTGGCCTCGTCCGACGACGTCGAGATCCCCGTCGATCAGGCCGCCGAGATGACCCCCATCGACCCGTCGGTCGGCGAGTTCCGCGTCCACTACGCCGGCTTCTTCGACCCCGGCTTCGGCACGGACGAAGCGCACGGCGCCGGCTCCAAAGGCGTGCTGGAGGTCCGCACCCACGACACCCCCTTCCTGCTGGAACACGGCCAGATCGTCGCCCGCCTGGTCTACGAACCCCTAACCGAACGCCCCAGCCGCCTGTATGGCGAAAGCGGCAGCCACTATCAGAACCAGGGGCTGAAGCTGTCGAAACATTTCAGGGTGTGGTGATTTCTCCCTCCCCTTCATGGGGAGGGACGATCGCGTAGCGATCAGGGTGGGGCCCGAAAGGGCGCGAGCGAGGTCCTGACTGCCCCACCCCGGCTTCGTTTCGCTACGCCGCCCCTCCCCATGAAGGGGAGGGAGAATTACGTCAGCTTGTCGGCCTTCCTCAGCCCCGGGAACATCGCCGACCAGGCGCCCGTGGCCGCCAGCGCGCCGAACCCACCGAACACCGCCGCCCCGACCGCGCCCAGCAGCCGGACCATGACCCCGGAATAGGCCTCGCCCAACTCGTTCGAGGCGCCGATGAACAGCATCGACACCGACGACACCCGACCGCGCATATGATCGGGCGTCGCCAGTTGGATCAGGGTCTGCCGGATATTGACGCTGATCATGTCCGCCCCGCCGCCGATCAGCAGGGCCAGGGCGCTGAGCCACACCAGCTTGGACAGGCCGAAGGTCAGAGTGCACAGGCCGAACACCGCCACCGCCGCGAACATCCAGCGCCCGCCGTGCCGCACGATGGGGTACCGACTCAGATAGATGGCCACCGCCATCGCCCCGACCCCGAACGACGCCCGCAACAGGCCGAAGCCTTGCGGCCCGACATGCAGGATGTCGCGCGCGAAGATCGGCGTCAGCAGCGCCACACCCGCCAGCAGCACGACGACCAGGTCCAATGAAATGGCGCCCAGCACGATCTTGGTCCGCCAGACATAGGCCAGCCCCTCCTTGACGGACTCGACCGGCGACAGCTTGTGCTCCTGGGGCGCGGGCTTTCCGCTGGTGCGGATCAGGATGAAGGCGGCGGCCGCCAGCAGGAACATCCCCAGCGACACCGCATAGGCCAGGGGCACGGCGCGCGCCACGATCAGCCCGCCCAGCGCGGGCCCGGCGATGGCGCCCGTCTGGAAGGCGATGGACTGGGCGGCGATGGCTGGCGGCAGGGCCTTGCGCCCCACAACCATCGGCAGGAAGGCCTGGCTGGCCGGGGCCAGAAACGCCCGCGCGGCGCCGAAGACCGCCGCGACCATCAGCAAGCCCCACAAGGGCGGCGCGCCGTGCAGCGCCATGGCCAGGAAGCAGGCCGCACACGTCCCCTCCACCAGAATGGATATCCACACGGTCGCCTTGCGGTCGCGCCTGTCTGCCATGGCCCCAGCGGGCAGGGTGAAGGCCAGCAGTGGCAGGAACTGACACAGACCGACCAGGCCGAGATAAAGGCTGGCCTCCTTGATCGGGTGATCCCGGCGCGCGATCTCGTACACCTGCCACAACAGGGCCGAGGACTGGATCTGGATGGCCAGCACGGCCACCACCCGCCCGAACCACAGCAGGCGAAAGTCGCGGATTCCCCATGGGCTGGACGGCCCTTCCGGCGGCGCGGGCGGAACGGGCGGGGCGGCGGGGCCGGTGTCTATGGATTCTGTGGTCACGATCTTCGGGGCAATTTCGGATAGGGCGAACCGTCGCGGTGGAAATAGCGATCCGCGCCCGCAGGCAGGACCATGTCGATGTCGGGATAGTCGCAAGGCGTGACGGCCGGACTGCGCGTGCCGACTTCCAGCAGCACCGCCTCATGATCCGAGCGGTTCTCGATCTTGTGGCCGTTCGCAACGCCGGCCTTGAAGCCCGCACAGTCGCCGGCGCGCAGGGGGGTGTCTCCGTCGTCCTCGACCAGCACCACCTCGCCCTCGACCACTATGACGAACTCGTCCTCGGCGGCGTGCCAGTGACGCTGGCTGGACCAGGCGCCGGCGGGCAGGCGCAACAGATTGACCCCGAACTGGCTCAGCCCCGCCGCATCCCCCAGCCGCCAGCGACGGCGCGGCTTGCACGGACCGGCGAATTCTTCGGGATAGGTCGTGCCGTCGCCTCTCGGCGCGGCGTCGATGTCGATCTTGGGCATGGGCCTTCTCGCCTTGACGCGATTTCCCTAAAGCATAGCCGCATGAGCCGCGCATCAACTCCCGTAATCGATCCTGTCGAACTGACCCGCGACCTGATCCGCATTCCGTCCGTCACCCCCGCCGACGAAGGGGCGATGGACGTGCTGGAACGGCATCTGACGGCGCTGGGCTTCACCTGCCGCCGCCTGGCCTTCGAAGGCCCCAGCGGCGTCGGCGTCGATGCGCGGATCGAGAACCTCTATGCCCGGCGCGGAACCGCCTCGCCCAACCTGTGCTTCGCCGGCCATACGGACGTGGTGCCGACCGGACCGTCGGATCAGTGGTCGTCGCAACCCTTCAACGCCGAAGTCCGGGACGGCGTCCTGTACGGCCGCGGCGCCGTGGACATGAAGGGCGGGATCGCCGCCTGGGTCGCCGCCGTGTCTCAAGTGCTGGTGGATGGAGAGCCGGAGGGCTCCCTCTCCTTCCTGATCACCGGCGACGAGGAAGGCCCGGCGCTGCACGGCACCAAACGGGTGGTCGAGACCCTGGCGGCCGAGGGCGAGGTCATCGACGCCTGCGTGGTGGGCGAACCCTCGTCGTCGCAGCATCTGGGCGACATGATCAAGGTTGGGCGGCGCGGCTCGCTGAACACCTGGATCACGGTTACGGGCAAACAGGGCCACGTCGCCTATCCGGAACGCGCCGCCAACCCGGCCCCGGTCATCGCCCGGCTGATGGCCCGGTTGAACGACCATGTGCTGGACGACGGCTATGAGGGTTTCCCGCCGTCGAACCTGGAGATCACCACCATCGACATCGGCAATCCGGCGACCAACATCATTCCGGCCGAGGCGAAGGCGCGGCTGAACATCCGCTTCAACCCCAGCCATACGGGCGACGGGCTGATCGACTGGCTAAACCGCGAGGCCGGCGCCATGCAGGCCGAGACCGGGCTGCAGATCAGCCTGGACCACCTGTGTTCGGGCGAGGCCTTCCTGACCGAGCCCGGCGTCTTCGTCGCGGCGGTCCAGGATGCGGTCGAGGCCGTCGCCGGCCGCCGCCCCGAAGCCTCCACCACCGGCGGCACCTCCGACGCCCGCTTCATTCGGGCGCTGTGCCCAGTGCTGGAACTGGGCCTGGTCGGCCAGACCATGCACCAGATCGACGAACGGGTTCCGGTCGCCGAACTGGAAACCCTGACCGCCGTCTATCGCCGCGTCATCGAGACCGTGTTCGATCGGCTCCGCGGCTGACGCCCGACGTGAAAGTCCCGTGACAGCCGTCCGAGGCGCTTGAGCATCGACCGTCGCTCGACGATCATCGTCCCATGGGCACTCAAGATTTCAAGAGCACGAACGCGCAGTGGCGCGAGGTGGTGCTGGTGTGCCGCAAATGCTCCAAGAAGCTGGACGGCGGCTTCGGTCCCGACGGCGACATGACGCTGAAGAAGGCGCTGCGGAAATATCTGCACCTGAAGAAGGGCAAGAAAGGCCGCAAGGCCGATCTGGTGGTCACCGGCGCCGACTGTTTCGACATCTGCCCCAAGGGCGGCGTGGTCGCCATCAACAGCGCCCGTTCCAAGAAACTGCTGATCATCCCCGCCGGCGCGGATCTGTTCGAGGTCAAGACGCGGCTGGGACTGGACGACGGGCGGCGGCTGAAGCCGGTCGAAACCGACTGAAGAGAACGCAGCGGCCGCTTGACGCCTTCCTTCGGGCGACAAGCCGTGCCAGATCGAAATCATGGATGACACTCGCATCGAAAAACGCGTCGGCGTTCAGGCCACATCGGACCGGATCTGGGAACTGGTCGCGGACCTGGCCGGCTGGAACCGCTGGAATCCGTTCGACACCGACGTCGAGGGCGCCATCGCCTATGGGGCGCGGCTGATGATGAACGAAAACTGGCCGGAAATGCCGCCGCGCCAAGCCCTTGGCCAGGTCGTGGAGTGGCAGCCGCGCGTGCGTCTGGTCTGGGCCGAAAAGCGCGGCTTTCTGTTCCAGAGCCTGCGCTATATCGAGATCGACGAACTGACGCGGACCAACTGCATCGTGGCGGCGGGCATCCGCTTCTCGGGCCTGCGCGGCGAGCTGTTCCACGACAAGCACCGCCAGGCGATCCGCAAGGCCCACGACGGCATGGTCGAAGGTCTCAAGAACGCGGCGGAAGCGGACTAGCCGCCTTCTTTCATAAGATCGATCACGTTCAGGATCGCCGGTCCCAGGATAACGATGAAGAGAACCGGCAGGAAGAACAGGATCATCGGCACGGTCAGCTGCGCCGGCAGGGCCGCAGCCTTCTTCTCGGCTGCGGACAGGCGCAGGTCGCGATTCTCCTTGGCCATGACCCGCAGGGCGGCGGCCAAGGGCGTGCCATAGGTCTCGGCCTGGGTCATGGCGACGGCCACCGACTTGACGCCCGGATGGTTGGTCCGCTTGCCCAGATTCTCATAGGCCACACGACGGTCGGGCAGATAGCTGAGCTCGGCCGACAGCAGCGACAGCTCCTCGGCCAGATCGATCGACGACGGCCCCATCTCCTGGCTGACCTTGGTGATCGCCGCCTCGATGGACATGCCCGCCTCGACGCAGATCAGCAGCAGATCCAGCGCATCGGGGAAGGCCTGCATGATCGAGGTGCGGCGCTTGTCGATCCGGTTCTTCAGATAGAGGTTCGGCGCATAGAAGCCTGCGACCGCCGCCGCGACGACCGCCGTCACCTTGTTCATCGTGGGCCAGTCCACGACCTTGATGACGAACATGTAGATCGCCGCCACGATCAGGAAAACGAACGGCGAGGCGAAGCGGAAGAAGTAGAAGGTCGTCAGCGGGCGCGGTCCACGATACCCCGCCTGGGCCATCTGGCCGGCGACCTTGGGGTCCTCCAACAGCTTGGTCAGGTTCAGCTTGTCGACGATGCGCTTCTTGAAGCCGTCGTCAGTGTGGCGAAGGGCGCCCTGCCCGCTGGCGATGCTGGCGCGCGAACGCCGCTTCAGCTCGTCGCGGCGTTCGGCGACCGCCTTCATTCGCTTGTCCAGCTTCACCCCGCCGGTCATCGACGACAGCAGGGTCAGGACGGTGGCGAAGACCAGCACGCCTACGGCGATGCTGAGCAGGTTCTGCGGATCGGTGATGAAGCGAATGAAGCCGTCCATGATGCTCGCCTCAGAACTTGAACGAGATCATGCGCTTCATCACGAAGACGCCCGTCGCCATCAGCACACCGCCCAGCAACAGCAGGAAGTTGCCGCGAATGTCCGTAAACAGCGGCGTCATGTACGAAGGGGTCGACATCATAACCATGATCATGACCGCCGGCGGCAAGGAGGCGATGATGCCCGCAGAGGCCAGGGCCTCGGACGACAGGGCCTTGATCTTCTCGCCCATCATCCGGCGCGCGCGCAGCACACCCGACAGATTGCCCAGCGCCTCGGCCAGGTTGCCGCCGGTCTTCTGCTGTATGGCGATGACGATGGTGAAGAAGCGGAGCTCCGGCGTCGGCATCCGCCCGTACATCTTCTCCAGCGCCTGCTCCAGGGTCAGGCCCACGCCCAATCCCTCGACCAGCTTCTGGAACTCCGGCCCCAGGGGCGCCGGGCTTTCGCGCCCGATGATCTTGAAACATTCATGCACCGGCAGGCCGGACTTGATGCCGCGCACGATCACATCGACGGCGTTTGGAAACTCCAGCGAGAACTTCTTCATCCGCCGCTTGCCGAGAAAGCCGAGCACCCATCGCGGCAGGCCCAGACCGGCGATCAGGGCGACGCCGAGGACCAGAAGGATATGCAGACCCAGCACCAGGGCGACGACCGCAGCGACCAGACCGACCACCCCGGAGATGATGTAAAAGGTCCGCTCGTTGAGGCTGAGCCCCGCCTGTTTCAGGCGTGACGCCAGCGTAGTGCGGGCCTTGCGCTCGCGCCGGTCGGCTTCCTGAAGTTGCACCAGGATCTGCTTGCGGCGCGCCTCGGGGGCGTTGGCGGCGGCCGCCTTGCGCACCAGAGCGGGGTTCTTCTTGTTGTCGGAAATATTCTGGGCGCGTTTGACCGCCTGGGCCGAGGAATCGTCCCCGCCGACGAAGACCCAGCCCAGGCCGCCGATGGTGATGAAGGCCAGAACGGCGGCGAGGATCGGCAGCATCGTCCTACTCCGCCGCGTCCAGGGCTTCGGCCAGTTCGCGCTCCAGCCCATAGTAGCGCGCGCGGTCCCAGAAGCGGGGACGGGCGATGCCGGTCGAACGGTGACGGCCGATGATCTTGCCGTGCTCGTCCTCGCCGGTGATGTCGTAGACGAACAGGTCCTGTGTCACGATCACATCGCCTTCCAATCCCACCACCTCGGTGATGTGGGTGATGCGGCGCGAGCCGTCGCGCAGGCGGGCGGCCTGGATGATGACATCGACCGAGCCGACGATCATCTCGCGGATCGTGCGCGACGGCAGGCCGTAGCCGCCCATGGTGATCATCGATTCCATCCGGCTGATGGCTTCGCGGGGGCTGTTGGCGTGCAGCGTGCCCATGGAGCCGTCGTGGCCCGTATTCATCGCCTGCAACAGGTCGAAGGCCTCGGGTCCGCGCACCTCGCCGACGATGATCCGCTCGGGACGCATCCGCAGGCAGTTCTTGACCAGATCCCGCATGGTGATCGTGCCCTGGCCTTCCAGGTTCGGGGGCCGGGTCTCCAGACGCACCACATGCGGCTGCTGCAGCTGAAGTTCGGCGGCGTCCTCGCAGGTGATGACGCGTTCGGTCGGGTCGATGAAGGCGGTCAGGGTGTTCAGCAGGGTGGTCTTGCCCGACCCGGTGCCGCCCGAGATGACCAGATTGCATCGCGAGGCGCCGATGACGCCAAGGACTCGCGCGCCCTCGGGACTGATGGAGGCGTACTCCACCAGGTTCTTCATCGTCAGCTTGTCCTTCTTGAACTTCCGGATCGTCAGCGTCGGGCCGTCGATCGCCAGCGGCGGGGCGATGACGTTGACGCGCGACCCGTCTGGCAGACGGGCGTCGCAGATGGGACTGGATTCGTCGACGCGGCGGCCCACCTGGGACACGATCCGCTGGCAGATGTTCATCAGCTGGGTGTTGTCGCGGAACCGGACGTTGGTCAGCTGGACCTTGCCCGCGACCTCGATGAAGACCCGTCCGGCGCCGTTGACCATGATGTCGGCGATGTCGTCGCGCGCCAGCAACGGTTCCAACGGGCCGTAGCCGAGGACGTCGTTGACGATGTCCTGGACCAGATGCTCCTGCTCGGCGACCGACATGGAGACGTTCTTGATCGCCACCAGTTCGGCGACGATGTCGCGGATTTCCTCGGACGCCGCCTTCTGGTCCAGATGCGCCAGCTGGGCCAGGTCGATGGTGTTCATCAAGGCGTTGAAGATCGTCGTCTTCGTGGCGTGATAGTAGTCGCTCTGTTCACGGACGATCTCGGCGACCGCCTGGGCCTTCTTCAGCTGATCCAGCCCGGCCGTGGCCTTGGGTCCAGCGCCGGCGACGTTGCCGGTGGGACGCGGCGCCTCGGGCTTGGGCGCAGGACGCGCGGCAAGGGCGTCGAGCCGGTCGGCCGCGACCGTAGCCGGCTTCTTCTGCGCTTCAGAACGGGCGAACGCCTGCGAACCCGTCTCCAGATCCTCGTCCGCAAAGGCGTAGGCCTGGGCTTGAGGCGCCGGCTTTGACGCGGGAGGCGGCGCCGCGTCGCCAAAGACCGAGACGGTCTCAGCGCTCGCCGGCTGGGGCGCGGGGCGCATCGGCGCCGTCGGGGCGACCGGCTGACCTGTGCGCTTGCCGAACACCCGTCAGTGCTTCTTGAACATGTTGGCGAACAGGGACTTGGAGGCCCCGTCTGCAGATCTCGCGGACTTGGCGGCCTTGCCCGGCTTGGCCTTGGGCCCCGCGATCACCGGCAGCTCGCGGCGCGACACGATCTGGGCCAGGGTCTGGAAGGCCTCGGCCGCCTTGGTCTTGGCCCCGGCGTCCAGGATCATCTGGCCGTTGTTGGCCGCAGCCCCGAACGTCTTGGCGTCGAAGGGAATGATCAGACTGGGGTGAACGCCCAGCGCGGCGCCGAAGTCCTTGGCCGGGATCTCGGGACGTCCCGGTACGCCGACCTGGTTCAGCACCAGACGCGGCGGCGCGTCGTTCGGACGGCCGTGTCGGATCAGGTCGATCATGTTCTTGGCATTACGCAGCGAGGCCAGGTCGGGCGTCGCCACGATGACGACCTCGTCGGCGCTGATCAGGGTGCGCCGCATCCAGGGCGACCACAGGTGCGGCAGGTCCAGGACGACGAAGGGGGCGGTCGAACGGATCTGGGTCGTGACCTCCTCGAACGCCTCGGTCGAGATGTCCCAATCGGTTTCCAGGCTGGCGGGCGCGGCGAACAGGCTCAGCTTGTCCGTGCAGCGGACCATCATCCGGTCCAGCAGGGTGGCGTCTAGCCGGTCGGGCTGGCCCAGGGCGTCGGCGACGCCGCTCAGCGGATCCTGATTGAAGTCCAGGCCGGCGGTGCCGAAGGGCAGGTCGTAATCGACGATGACCGTGTTGGCGCCGATCCGCTCGGAGATCGCATAGGCGGTGTTGTGCGCCACGGCTGAGGCCCCCGCCCCGCCGCGCGCGCCGACGAAGGCGATGGAGCGGCCCACGAACGGTTGCGCCGGGTCGTTGAACAGGCCGCCGATGGCCGCGATCAGTTGCAGCGGCTGCAAGGGCGCGACTAGATATTCGCTAACCCCGCGCCGCATCAGTTCGCGGAACAGGATGATGTCGTTGGTGGCGCCGACGACGACGACCTTGGTCCCAGTGTCGCAGACCTCGGCCAGCTGATCGACTTCCCAAAGCAGGGTCTGGGGGTCCTTCAGACATTCGACGATGATCAGCGGCGGCGTCGGCTCGTGATGATAGGCCTCGACGGCAGCCGGGATGCCGCCGATGCGAATCTGGGTCGTGGCCCGCGCCAGGCGGCGATCCTGGGCGGCGCGCTCGGCGGCGGCCAGGGTGTCCTGGCGTTCGGCGAAGACGTGGATGGCGATGCGCGGCACCGACACCTCGCCGATGGCGCCGACAGGCGCCAGGCTCGTATTGGCGCCCAGCCCGGATTCCGTCAGGCTGGCCTGGGTCTGCGCCACCAGTTCGCCAACCGGATTGCGGCCCACATCCGGGCGATACTCGTCCGCGACCGGGACCGGCGTCGCGGCGAGCGGCGCGACGGGCGGAGCGGGCTCGGCGGCCATGAATTGCAGCGGCGCCCGCGTCGGCTCGACCGCGTGATCGGCGGCGGGCTCGGAGAAGTCCATGTCGACGTCATAGGCGTCTTCGAACGTCTCGAACACACGGGGGGCGGGGATGCTCATGGGCCTAGTTCACCGCACGAGAGACGGCGGTCTCCTGAACAAGGGTTTCGGCTGTGGCCGAGGTTGGCTGGCCGGCGCGATACCGGTCCAGCACCACCGTGCGGCGACCGGCGTCGGCGGGGGTCATGGCGCGCGGCGACTGGATGTCGCGCGGATCGGCGATCTGGGCGGCGAGGTTGGCCGTCACCGCGCAGCCGAAGTTCGAGGCGGACTGGTTGTCGCCGGTGCGGCCCAGATTGCCCCATGCGGTTCCGCACTGGGGAACGGCGGCGCGCAGGGTCTGAAAGCCCACCACCACCGGCGCGCGCGGATCGGGCGCGGCGTAGCTGACCAGCGTGATCTGTTCGGGCGACACGCCCGACGCCGCGAGCACGGACTTGACGTCATAGGCGACCTGCAGGGCGACCGGATCATTGCCCGCCGGCGCCTCGATCACCATCAGAACGGCGTCCGCGCTGCGGTATCGTCTGACCAGGGCCTGAAGGGCGTCGCCCTGGGCGGGCGACAGTCCGGTCTCGTGGACCGCCAGGGCGATCCGGTCCAGATCGGGTTCGACCTGGAGCTGATAGCGCGAGGTGGGCGTCAAAGGCGGCTCGCCGCCCAGGCTGGCCGGGCCGCCGACGCAGGCGCCGAGCGCCAGGGCCGTCGTGGTCAGAAGGGCGATAATCGGGGTGCGGATCATGGTGCGGGTCACGGGGCGCTCACTCGATCACATAGCCGACGGAACCGGCCGGGGCCGCATTGGGCAGGCCGTAGATCTGGTTCAGCTGTCCGAACAGAATGGTCTGGCTGTCGCTGGCGATCCGCAGGCCGTCGGCCGGGGTCTGCATCCGCGACGGCGAGGTCGGGCTGACGATATAGGGTTCGACGATGACGACCAGTTCGGTCTCGCCCATCAGATAGTCGCGCGAGCGGAACAGTTGGCCCAGCACCGGCAGATTGGTGACGCCGGGCAGGGAATCCACCGTCTGGCGGCTGTTTTCCTGCAACAGGCCGGCGATCATCATCGAGCCGCCCGAGGGGATTTCGATGGTGTTCTCGCTGCGACGGACCGTCAGGCCCGGCAGGGTGATCGACGAGGCCGTGCCCGCGCCGATCGTCAGCCCGCCCTGGGACGACAGCTCGGACACCTCGACCTTGACCTGCAGGCTGATGCGCCCGCCCGACAGCACCACCGGCCGGAAGGCCAGGCCGACACCGTAAGGCTTGTACTGGACCGTGATCTGGCCCTCGCTGTCGCGACTGGCCGGAACGGGAAACTCGCCGCCGGCCAGGAAGCTGGCCGCTTCGCCGTTGACGGAGGTCAGATTGGGCTCCGCCAGCGTCCGCAGCAGACCCACGCGCTCGAAGGCCTTGAGCATGGCCTCGCCCTTGTTCAGACCATCCGACCCCGGCCCGGTACCCGGCTGAGCTGTGTCCCAGTTGGAAGGATCGCCGGGACTGCCATCGACCGTAACGGGGCACAAAGCGCCGGCCGGAAAAGCTCCGCCACAGGGCACCTGCATCTGATAGTTTTTTGTCGTGTCTATCGACGGGCCGGTGCTGATGCCGCCGAGAAGCGCACCGTTGACTCCCCAGGTCGCCGCGTTGCCAAGCAGCCACTGAGTGTCGCCGAGCCTGCCGATGACGGCTGAAGTATTAAACCCCAACTGCTTGATGACGTTGCGCTGAACCTCGACCACGCGGACCTTCAGCGTCACCTGGTCCGAGCCAGGAACGGTGATCAGGTTCAGCACCTTTTCCGGGGCGGAGACGAAGGCGGCCGCGATCTTGCCCGCTTGGGTCGACTCCGCCGGATTTTCCGCCACGCCTGTCAGGATGATGCTGTCGTTGACCGCCTCGGCGCGGACCTGGCCGCCGGGGATCAGGCGGTTCAGCGTGTCCTGCAGGGCGCTGGTGCCCGCATCAACCCGCACCCGCAGGCTCAGGATGGTGCGGCCGGCGGCGTCCAGGAAGACCGCGTCCGTCTCGCCCGGCGCCAGGCCAATGACGGTGATGCGCCGCGGCGAGTGCAGCATGGCCTCGGCCACCTGCGGGTTGGATACGATCACGTCGCGCGCATCCCCCGGCAGATCGACGGCGAAGGAGGTGCCGCGCGGCAGGTTGATCAGTTGCGGCGCCGCGCCCATCGACACCGCCGCGCGGGTCTGGGCCACGCCGGCGGGCGCGGCCGCCAGGCTGGCCAGCAGGGCGGCGACGACGGCGGCGGTCTTGCGCATCGACAGAGTCTTCAAGGCACCACCACCACTTCAGGAACGCCGCCACGATAGATGCGCACCGACTGGGGTTGAGCGGCCGTCGCCTGGCGGCGCCGGGTCGCGCCGGACGGACCCGCCGTGTCGGCGTAGGAGCGCAGCGACAGCGACAGTTCACCTTCTGACTTGGCCTGGGCCAGCAGTTCGGCGTCCTGGGGCCGAACCTCCAGCGTGGCGGTCGCGCCCACCACGGCCTGTTCGTCGTCGCCGGCGCGGGTCGACTGGTCGATGGCGAGAACCTTCAGGTTCTGCAGGACGGTGCCGGAGATGAATTTGGATTTGACCGCGCCCTCGGTGGCGCCGTCGCGATTGGCTTCCGCCGTCAGAACCACATCGACCCGGTCGCCGGGCAGGATGAAACCGCCGGCGGCGGATTCCACGGTGACGCCGATGGCCATGGCCCGCATGCCGGGCTCCAGATAGGCGGCCATATAGCCGCTGTCGCCGGCGCGCACGATCTTGCGCGCTACGATCGGCTCTCCGGCCAGAATGGGCTCGCGCACGACCGAACCGACATAGTCGGCCTTGGCTCCGGGGCCGGTCAGCTCATTGGCCGCCTTGGCGACGCGCTCGACCGCGCCGGAAGCCTTGTCGGCGACCTTCTCGGTTGCCCTGTCGGGCTCGGCGGGCTTGGCGGGAACGGGCGTGGAGCCGTCGGTGATGAAGACCGGATTGACCTCGTCCGCAGGCCAGTCCTTCCAGGCCAGGTCTCCCTCGACCAGGCGTTTGCCCGACTCCAAATCCTTGGCGGCGACCAGCACCTTGGCCATCGGGCGCACCTCGACAGGAGCAGCGGCCGCCGTGGCCGTCGGTTCGTTCGAAGACGACCCCATGGCGCGAACCACCAGGGCCAGGCCGATGGCGGAAACGGCGGCGATACAGATGACGACGATGCGGGCGGGCTTCATCCAGATGTCTCCGGCAGGCGCTATAATCCGGATGCAACCCCCGACGCCTGCCGTTAACGATCATGGCGGCTTCGGGTTAACGCTTCCTAAGCGGCATGGATCGTGGGTTTTCGGGGCTCAGCGCCCGGCTGCGAAGGCGACGAACAAACCGCTTTCCGGCAGAGCGAGCAGCGCGCCGATGGCGATGGCGACGCCATAGGGAATGTCGCCCTTGGGCTGCATCAAATTATTGATCCAGCCTTGCGAGACCGACGGGGCCACCATCGGGAAATATTGTCTCGCGCTTATCAGCAGTAGACAGAATGCGCCGCCGACGAGACCGGTCCATAGCAGAAACGGCGTAGCGCCGCTTATGCCCATCCAGAGGCAACTGACGGCAAGCAGCTTGGCGTCTCCGCCGCCGATCCATCCGGCGGCGAACATCCCCATGCCCACGACCAGGGCGGCCAGGCCGATTCCGACATGAACGGCGACCTCCATCGGCGCGAC
The DNA here is from genome assembly GCF_057809775.1 of Brevundimonas sp. FG128. Taxonomy (NCBI): domain Bacteria; kingdom Pseudomonadati; phylum Pseudomonadota; class Alphaproteobacteria; order Caulobacterales; family Caulobacteraceae; genus Brevundimonas; species Brevundimonas sp. FG128. The sequence continues at coordinate 407,424 of NZ_JBMDKP010000003.1, read as the reverse complement.
GCCCACCAGCAGGGCGACGGGGAAGAAGGCGGCGATTAGGGACAGCGAAATCCAGTTGGGGATTTTCATCGTGATCAGGTCATGAAGACCGCCGACGATGACGAGAGCCGGAAATACGCCCAGGACGGCAAGCAGCAGAATATCCATGAGCCCAATCTTCCCCGACAGGGCTTAAGGTTGGGTTGCCAAACAGGAAAGGGCCGGGGCTTTTCAGCCCCGGCCCCGTCTTGTCACGTCGATTGCTCGACGATTAGCCAGCGTTCGCTGCGGCGAGATCCGTAGAGACCTTCGTGAACGTGCCCTGCAGGCTGCCGCGCAGCGTGGTGAGAACGGCGATCAGGCCGACGGCGATCAGGGCGGCGATCAGGCCGTATTCGATGGCGGTAGCGCCCGATTCGTCTTTGGCGAAGCGCGAGATGAACTTGGTCATGGGATAGTCCTTTTTTCAAATGGTCTAGCGAGCAACTTGGCGGGGGGAGCCGGTAGCCCGCTTGACCCCCAAACGCAGGATGACAATGCGCCAAGGCCGTTAAATCTGAGTCACGAGGTTTGGTTACGCGTGGATTCACCAAAGAAAATTCTCATATCGCCGGTTCAGCCTTTGTTGAGGATAGGCTGCGCATCATGCGTGCGTCCGCGTCTGCACGCGCCCTTATTCAGAGCCGCCGATGTCTCGCCTCCCCGCCGCCCTCCTCGCCGCAGCCCTGCTCGTCGCGCCGCTTGCGGCCCAGGCCCAGAACGGCGCCCTGAACGTCGAGATCGACCGGTCCGCGCGGGTTCAGCTTCGTGGAGCCGCCGCCTCCGTCATCGTCGGCAATCCCCAGATCGCGGACGTCTCCATGGTGGACGCCAACACCCTGTTCATCGTGGGCAAGGGTTACGGCGTCACCGAGGTGGTGGCGGTCGATGGCGCGGGACGCACCCTGTTCCAGCGCGAGGTCGTGGTGACCGGCGGCTCGACCGGCTCGGTCCGCGTCTGGCGCGGCGGCCAGGCGACCGAGATGGCCTGCGGCGCCTCGTGCACGCCCAGCATCCGGGTCGCGCCTGCGACCGGCTCCACCGCCCCCTGATCGGGATGGTGCGCCCTCGGGATTTGATCAAGGCGCGAATGAGACGTTCGCGACGCGAAGGCGTCGCGGCCGTCGAGTTCGCCATGGTCGCCGTCCCGTTCTTCCTGATGATCTTCGCCATTCTGGAACTGGGCATGGTCTTCGTGATCGACTCGATCCTGGAAACGGCGACGACGGACACCGGGCGGCTGGTCCGCACCGGGGAAGCCGACGCCAAGGGCTTCGACAAGGTGCGTTTCAAGACCGAGCTTTGCAGCCGAATGAGCGTCTTCGAAGGCGACTGCATCAAACGCGCGACGGTTGATGTTCGCGTCATCACGCAGTTCGTGGACCCGGATCGAGAAGACCCGACCACAGCCGGCGTTCTGGATCCGGAAAAGACGACCTATGACGGTGGTCAGCCCGGAAATCTGGTTCTGGTCCGGGTCTGGTACGAATATCCCCTGATCACGCCGTTCCTGAACCAGGGCGCCACACGGGTCGGAACCGGCAAGGTCCTGCTCAACTCCGCCACAGCCTTCCGCAATGAGCCGTGGAATGCGTAGGCGGGGGTTGCGCGCGCTGCTGAAGGCTTGGGGCTGCGACACGCGCGGCGTCGCGGCGGTGGAGTTCGCCTTTCTCGCCCCCATTCTGATCCTGTTCTATTTCGGCATGGTCGAATTCTGTCAGGCGTATATGGCGCAGAAGCGCACGGGCCACGTGGCCTCCGTGGTGGCCGATCTGGTGTCCCAGACAGACGCCCTCACAAAGCAGCAGGTGCTTGACCTGCTCGATGTCGGCGAGGTGATCATCAGCCCCTTCCCGAAGGGCGAGCTCAGGCAACGGGTCAGCAGCGTGTCGCGCGTCACCGCCACGAAATACAATGTCGACTGGAGCGTTGGAAAAGGCCTGACCGGCAAACTGACCGTCACGGACGCGAAGGTCCCTTCGGACATGCTGGCTATCGGAGAGTCCGTCATCGTCGCCGAGGCCGAATACGACTACAGGTCGCCGTTCAGCAACATGTTGCCCGAAGCCATCAGAATAGCCCCCACATTCGAACGCATGGCCTATCTGCGGCCCCGGACGGCGGAAATCATCACCTGCACGGGCTGCTGATCCTATCGGCCGACCAGCGCCTGCCGCATCGCTGAAATCTTGACGTCGGTCTCGGCCTCTTCCGCATACGGATCGCTGTCGGCCACTATGCCGGCGCCCGCCAGGGTGCGGAACCGCCAGACCCCGTCCGCCCGCTCGAAAGCGGCTGTGCGGATCAGCACCGAGGCCGTCAGGCCGCCGCCCTCCTCGATCAGGAACAGCGAGCCGCACCAGGGACCGCGCGGCGGTTCATGCCCGGCGATGACCTTCATGGCCTGATGTTTCGGCGCCCCGGTGATGGACCCCGGCGGAAAGGTCGCCTCCAGCAGGTCGGCGGGACCGACGCCGGCGTCCGCCAGCGACGTGACGGTCGAGACCAGATGATGCACGGTCGGATGGCGCTCGACCGCGAACAGGGCGTCCACCCGCACCGACCCCGGCTGCGAGACCCGCGCCAGGTCGTTGCGCATCAGGTCCACGATCATCAGGTTCTCCGCGCGGTCCTTGGCGCTGGACAGCAGTTCCGCCGCCAGGGCCGCATCCTTGACCGGATCGTCGGCGCGCGGCCGGGTGCCCTTGATCGGCCGGGCCTCGATACGGCGGCTGGCGGCGTCGAAGGCCAGGAACAACTCGGGCGAGTTCGACACCAGCGCCCTTTCCCCCAGCCGCCAATAGGCCCCGAACGGCGACGCCCGCCCCTGCTGCAGCCGCAGAAAGACGTCGAACGGGTCGTGCTCGACCTTCAGCGCCCCCGACCAGGCCCGCGCGATATTGGCCTGGAACAGCTCGCCCGCCCCGATCCGCTCCACCACATCGGCTACGGCCGCACGATAGGCGCTCCCCGGCGCCTCGGCCTCGAAGGTTTCAGCCGGGACGGGCGGCGTCCTGACCTGGACGGCGTTCGCAAGCCAGCCGACGGCAACGTCCGCCGCCTTGGCCGCCGCTTCGAGGGTTGCCCCTCGCCCTGTGGCGCTCACGGTTCTCTGATGATGATCGAAGGTCAGCATCGACGGATAGCGGGCCAGCATCAGGTCGGGCCACACCGTCTCGCGCCGCCCCGTCGCCGGCCGCGCGCCCGCGTCATAGGCGGCCAGCCCCACCACGCCCGCTCCGAACGCAGGGTCCCTCAGAGCCTCGAAGGGCGCGGCCTCGTCGACCGGGCCGACCATGACCCGATCCGGCCCCGTCGCCACATGCGACCAGCGTCCTCCCGGCCCGCCGTCCGACAACAGGGCCAGGGCGCCGTCGCCGCCCCCCAATTCGGCCGCCACCTCGACAGGCTCCGTCCACGGAGCCTGTCGCACGACCACGTGGGTCAGGACCTCGCTCACGCCGACAATCGCGCCGCGATCCGGTCGCGCAAAGCCACATCGACGCCGATCGCCTCACGCAGATAGGCGTCCACGGACCCGTGCCGCGCCTCGACCTCGGCGAAGGCGGCCTCCAGATAGGCGGCCTCGACGCCGAGAAACGCGACGATCGCGTCGTCCGAGGCGAGGCGGCCGGTCATCTTGTGCAACTGTTTCGCTATGCCCGGCGCGCGCCCGACCAGGTCGACCGCCGCATTGGTCAGCAGATAGTCCTCGACCATGTCGTCGCGCGCAACGCCCAGCAGGTGATGGGTCAGGGCGGCGAGGAACCCGGTCCGGTCCTTGCCCGCCGCGCAATGGATCAGGACAGGCCGGTTCTGATCGCCCAACGCCCGGAAATAGCGTCCGAAGACATCCAGATGCGAGGCGTCGAACGGCAGATGGCGATAGGTGCGCGTCATGAACCGTCGCCCGGAATCCGGGGTCAGGTCCTCGGTCTTCAGAAAGGTGATGTGCGGCGCCTCAACGCCGTCCTCGACCCCGCCCTCAATGACCAGGCCGCTGAACCCGTCGGGCCGACGCGAGGGCTGGTCGCGCCGCTCTCCGGGCCGGCGCAGATCGACCACTGCGCCGACGTCGATCTGCCTTAACCGCTCCAGATCCGCATCGCTGGCCCGCGCATGATGGGCCGAACGCAGCAGGCGACCGGGGAGCACGCGCCGCCCGGCCGCCGTGGCGTAGTCGCCATAGTCGCGGAAGTTGTCGATGGCCTCGAAGGCGTGAAGACGGGTGGTCATGAGCCCGCTTCTAACCTGTATTCATCGTTCTGGCAGCAGGCCCGCCATGGCGTCGAGATAGGCGACGAAGGCGTCGCGCCCCTGGTCGGTCAGACTGGCCTCCGTCAGGGGTTTGCGCCCCTTGAAACTCTTGGCCACGGTGACGAAACCGGCGTCTTCCAGCTTGCGCAGATGGACCGACAGATTGCCGTCCGTGGTCTGCAGCCGAGCCTTCAGACTGTTGAAATCCGCCGTCCCGGCCCCCGACAGAAAGGCCATGATCCCCAGCCGGATTCGCCCGTGAATGACCTCGTCGATCCGGCTGATGTCGAAATCATCGGCCATGCTCAGACGATCTCCGACGGTTCCTGACGCATCAGGATCAGGCCTGGGATCAGGGCGACGGCGGCCAGCACGACCGTGAACACCAGATAGATGGCCGAACTGTCGATGAACCAGGCCACCGCGACCGCCCCGGCGTAGGAGACCAGGGCCGTCATCGACATCCAGCGCGTCCGGGTCATGGCCGCGGCGATCATCCAGGCCGACCCATAGGCCACCAGCACCGTCGTCGGCATCACCGCCATCCAGGACCAGTTCCCGGTCTTCACCGACAGGGCGACGAGCGCCAGCCAGGTGACGAAGATGCCGTATCCGACCCCGGTCCAGGCGGCGCCCACCGCCTTGTTGCCGGCCGAGCCGAAGCCCGGCTTGCCCTTCATACGCCCTATCAGCAGGGTCAGGGCGACGGCGAACACGACGCCCGCCCCGATCCATAACCAGAGCTGGGCCCAGGGGGTGACGTCCAGAACCCCGGCCTGGATGGCCCATTGGCCCAGGTTGGCGGTTCCGAACACGATGGCGGCGGTGACCAGCATGGGTCCCGCCAGCAGCGGCGCATGTCGCCCCTCATGGGCGAGGCCGCGCATATAGGCGATGTCGTCCTGAAGGGCCTGGGTGTCGCGTGTCATGGGTCTCTCCTCCTCAAATCCGATGACGAAGGATCACCCAATTACTTTGCATTGTAAAGTTCTTTTTGAAGAGCGGGGCGGGCATGAAAAAGGGGCGAAGCCTACGCTCCGCCCCTTCTGTCTCGTTCGGCTTAGCCCCTAAAGTCGGGGGGCGCCGCCGCGTCCGCGAAGTCCGCCGGCCACTAGGGCGATGACGAACAGAATGATTGCAACGACGGCGACGAATTTGGCGATCTCGAACGAGAAGTTCGCGATGCCGCCGAAGCCGAGAACGGCCGCGACCAAGGCCACGACCAGGAAGATAATCGCCCAGCGCATCATGGGTTTAGCTCTCCTGAGTTGATGTTCCGTCGGCGACCCGAGAGCCGTTCGTCGGTCGGCATATCAACGTCTTGGACAGCTTGGCGTTCCCGGCTGAATCGACTCTAGCGGCGGCGACGCCTCGAATAACCGCTGTGATCCATCTTCCGCTCCGCAACCATGCTGGCGATGATCGCCGCCAGGGCCGGATTGCGCAGTAGCAGGAAGGCCGCGCCCAATCCGCCGACCGCGCCCACGATGGGTCGCTCGCGGATGATATGCACGACCTTGCCGATCAGGCCTGACGATTCGTCTTCATCGTCTTCATCCTCATGGGCGTCGCTCTTCAGGAAGACGAGGGCGACGATCAGGGCGACCAGGGCGAACAGGCCGAAGGTCACCGCCGCCGCGCCCAGCGGCGTCAGCGTCAGGCTCAGCGCATAGAAGAGCGTCAGACCAAGGAAGACCACGGCCAGAAACAGGCTGGCGGCGACGACGCTGGTCGCCACCACACGTTTGACGATGCCCTTGAACATCAGCGGCGACGGCCGGCCAGCAGCATGCCCAGCACGACGCCCACGCCCAGAGCGATGGCGGTGGATTGCAAAGGACGCTCCTGCACCCGTTCGACGACATAGCGTTGCGCCTCGTCGAGCCGTTCGGCGGCGTCGTCATAATATTCGCGGCCCTTCACGCGGGCTTCGTCATAGTAGCCCCGGGCCTGTTCGCGCACTTCGTCGCTCTTGGCGCGCAGCTTGGCTTCAGCCTCTGCCGCCTTCTCGCGCAGGCGCTGGGTTTCCTCGCGGGCGCCGGTCTTCAGATCCTCCTTGAGGGTCTTCAGGTCAGCCTTGATGTCTTCTCGGGCCTTGGTGGTGGCCATGATGCGCGCTCCGTTTCAAGCTTGGCGGTAGAATAGAGAACCCCGTCTCGCAACGCCACACTCCTGACGAGGTTCCAACAGATGGGCGCCCGCGTCTGCCCTCGCCACGGGCTTTTCGCCGCACTAGAACGGTCGCATGACCCAATGGCTGTTCCCGCCCCGTCCCGCCCCTTCGCTGCCGATCGTCGGATCGGACCAGCGGTTTCCCGTCCGCCGGATCCTGTGCGTGGGCCAGAACTACGCCGCCCATGCACGTGAAATGGGGTCGGACCCCGACAAGCAGACGCCCTTCTTCTTCGCCAAGCCCGGCGACGCCGTGGTGTCGGATGGGGCGAACCCTTCCTATCCGCCGGCGACGGCCAATCTGCACTACGAGGCCGAACTGGTCGCGGCCATCGGGCCGGGCGCTGACGGCGGCATCGCCATCGTCGGCTGGGCCGTCGGTTGCGACCTGACGCGCCGCGATCTCCAGGCCGAGGCCAAGAAGACCGGCCGCCCCTGGGACGCCGCCAAAGGCTTTGACCAGTCCGCGCCGTGCGGACCCATAACCCTGGGCGCCCTGCCCCATCCCGCCGGCGCCATCGGCCTGAGCGTCAACGGCGAGGTCAAGCAGGCGGGCGCGCTGGACGACATGATCTTGAACCCCGACCGCATCGTCGCGGCGGCGCAGGCCCTGTGGTCGCTTCAGCCCGGCGACCTGATCTTCACCGGCACCCCGTCCGGCGTCGGCCCGGTCAGCCCCGGCGACCGCGTGGTCGTCACCGTCGAGGGTCTGGAGACGCTCAGCTTCGAGATCCAGCCATGATCCTGCACGGCTATTGGCGCTCGGGCGCCAGCTACCGCGTCCGCATCGCCCTGAATCTCAAAGGGCTCGGCTACGACCTCGCCGCCCACGACCTGCGCAAGGGCGAGCAGAAGACGGCCGACTATCTGGCGCTGAACCCGCAGGGCATGGTGCCCGCCCTTCAGGACGGCGACCTGATCCTGAACCAGAGCCCGGCCATTCTGGAATGGCTCGAGGAGACCCATCCCCGTCCGGCGCTTCTGCCCGGCGGGGCGAACGACCGCGTGCGCGTGCGCGCCATGGCGGCTTTGATCGGATGCGACGTCCATCCGCTGAACAATCTCCGGGTCCTGAAGACCTTGCGCGCCGACTTCGCCGCCGACCAGGCGACCGTCGATCGCTGGGCCGCAGGGTGGATCGCACCCGGCTTCGATGCGCTTCAGGCCATGATCGCACGGGACGGCGGCGGCGCCTGGTGCTTCGGCGACGGACCGACGCTGGCCGACTGCTATTTGATTCCACAGCTTTATTCGGCGCGGCGGTTCAATATGGATCTGACGCCCTGGCCCCAGCTTCTGGCGATCGAGGCCGAGGCGATGTCGCACGCCGCCTTCCAGGACGCCCACCCGGACCGACAGCCCGACGCCGACGCCTGATCGAACGCCGACCCCATATCATCGGTGGATAAGTAAGGTTCGCGTAAGGACTCGCTCAGCGTCCCTTAAGCATTGCGCGTCATTGTGCCGGGGTGTCGTATTCCCCCGCCACACCTTCGGCGTCGTCGCCCATTCATCGCCTGGCCCTGGCCGTGGTGACTGAGCCCGAACGCGCGCCTGGCGCCTTCATGTCCGCCCCCTCCGGCGCACGCGAAGAAGCCATGCGGTTCCTGCTCCAGACCGGGGCCGATGCGGGGGTCAAGCTGATCGCCACCCGCCCCGAAGGCGACAGCGAACGCCTGCTGGGTCAGGCCTGGCCCTTCCCCTCCCCCTTCCAGGTCACGGTCCGCACCGTACCGCTGAGCGAAGGCCTGGACCGGATCGAGGCCCGCGCCCGCCGGTCGCTGGAGCGTATGGGCCTGCCGCGCGGCGACGTGCTTCTGGTGTCCAACGCCGCCGAACTGGCCGGTGCCGAGGGCCGCGCCCTGTGGGACCGGGTCAAGAATCTCAAGGAGCGGGGCCTTTATCGCCGCATCGGCTTCTGCGCCACCGTCGAGGACGGCCCCGCCCTGCTGGCGCGACGCCTGGAGGCGGACGTGGTTCAGGTGCCGTGCAGCCTGTTGGACCAGCGCGCGGCCCAGGACGGCACGCTGGAGGCCATCGCCGATACGGGCGCGTCCGTGCATCTGTCGTCCATCTTCGCCGGCGGCGTGCTGTTTGCGGGCGGGGACGACCTGCCCCCCGAACTGGCCAGCCACGCCCAGGCTCTGTCGCGTACCCGTCGCCGTCTGGCCGAGCAGCGTTGCGACCCCATGCAGGCGGCCCTGGGCTACGCCCTGTCTCTGAACGGCGTGGACAAGATCGTGACCAGCGTGGCCTCGGCCGCCGAACTGCGCGCCATCCTGGCCGCCGCCCACGCCCCCTGTCCGAACCTGGACTGGGCGGCCCTGGCGCTCGAGGCGCCGGCGGCCTTCACCGCCGACGCCCGCGCCCGGATCAGTAGCGCAGCCTGATCCCGACATAGCCGGACCGTCCCGGTTCTCCGTAACCGAACACCTGCTGATAGTGTTCGTCGGCCAGGTTCTCCACCCGCGCCGTCAGGGCGACCTGGTCCGTCAGCTGATAGGCTGCGTTCAGATTGGCCGTGACGAAGCCGTCGCGCGCCACCGTTGAGAAGCCGCCAGAGTCGTCCTGATCGCCTTCCGCCCGCACCGTCAGGGCGCCCGACAGCCGGTCGCCGGTCCAGCCCAGGGTCGCCGATCCCGCATGTTCGGGCACGCGCAGCAGGCGCAGGCCCGTCGTGCGATCCTCAGCGTCGGTCCAGGCATAGGCCAGCGTCAGGTCGAAACCGCCGCCCAGCAGGGCGTGGCCTTCCAGCTCGAACCCGTCCGAACGGGTCTTGGCGACATTGATGTATTCCCCCGCCGTGTAAGTGATCTGGTCTTCCACGTTCAGGCGATAGAGGGTCGCGCGACCGTCGAACCGCCCGTCGGCCGAGGCCCAGCCCAGGGCGATCTCGACGCTGTCGGCCGTCTCCGGCCTCAGCTCGGCCCACGGCAGCGGCGCATAGCAGTAGTCGCAAACCGCCTGGCTGACGGTCGGCGCCTTGAAGCCCGTGCCGTAGGCGCCCGACAGGATGAAGCCGCCCGCCAGCTCATAGGCCGCCGAAATGCGTCCCGTCGTTTCCGAGCCGAAATCGTCGGTATCGTCGTAGCGCAGGCCGCCCGTCAGGTTCAGCGGCCCGACATCATACTGGGCCACCCCGAACACCGAGGTGATCGACAGGTCGCGCGACAGGCCCGACGACAGCGCCGCCGAGGCCTCGTTGCGCTCCACGCCGAAAGCGTAGTTCACGTCCCGGGCCTTTCCGTCCGCCTGCCAGCGATAGGCCTGGCGGTCGCCGGTGAAGGTCGAGCCGAAACCGCCGCTGTAGGAGGTGCGGTCGATGTCAGAAGCCGAGACGCTGAACTGATGGGTCAGGCCCAGGGCGACGGCGCTCAGCCGGGCGAAACCGGACCACTGCTCGCTGTCCTGGGTGTCGTCGGTGTCGGCCAGGGCGTAGTCGGGCTCGGGGAAGCCGTCCAGGTCGGCGTGGCTCTCGTTCCAGCGCACCGACCCGTCGATCTTCACCGTGTCGGAAAAGGCGTAGCGGCCCTTGCCGCCCAGGGTCGTGCTGCGGAAACCGTCGGCCTCGGGATTGCCGTCGGCCTCGTCGGCGGCGGAAATGCCGTCGGTCTGGAAGCGCGAAACATAGGCGCTGACGGCGTAGGTCTCATTGGCCACGCCCGCCGACACCCGGCCGCGTACGGTGTCGAAACTGCCGGCCTCTGCTTCGGCGCGCACGCCGTCGATCTCCTTGGTCGTAAAGGAAATCACGCCGCCGATGGCGTCAGAGCCCCACAGCGACGACTGCGGGCCGCTGAGCACTTCGATGCGCTCGATATCGGCCAGCTCGAAGCTGGAGAAGTCATAGGCGCCGTTGGGCTCGGCCGCGTCGTTGACGGGCGCGCCATCGACAAGCACCAGCGTCTTGCCGGGCGTAGCGCCGCGCATGCGGACTTGCGCCACGCCGCCGAACGCGCCTGTGCGCGTCACCGACAGGCCCGGCACGTCGGCCAGGATGTCGGCGGCGAAGATCGCGCCGCGCTGTTCGATGGTCTTGCCGTCGATGACGCGGGCGCCGGGCGTGTCGGCGACGATGGCCGGGATGCGGGTGGCGGTGATGACGACGTCGTCCAGCTGGGTCGCATCATCAGCGGCGAAGGCGGGCGCGGCGAAGGCGGCGGCTATCGCAGCCGTCGAGAGAAGAATGGAACGCTTCATTGAGCGAGATCCCCGTTTCGGTCCCGCGAGTGCGCGCGAGAGACCGGTCAAAGCGAGCCGACCCGCCAGACCGCGAGGGTCTGGACGGCGCAAGGTCGGGTCGCTGCGACGGTGAAGTCCCCGCGCCTCTGTCTGGTCCCGGACAGCAGCGAGCGACACAGGCGGCCAGGTTTCCTGGCTTGCGGGTCAAAAACCGCCGTCCTCGCCTTCCCAGTCACCCAGTGGCGCCGAAGTCGTCAGACCCCGGACGGACGACGCTCTCGCCGCCTACAGTTGCGGGCACAGCCACGGTGTCTCACCGTGTTCCCTAAACCGCCTGGCGCGGCCTATCGCAGGGGCGACAAGCCTGTGCAAGGGCCGTTCAACGGCCTTGAGCCGCCGGGCGCGATCCGTCACCCTGTCGCCACATGAACGCCCCCGTCACTCACCCGCCCGAAATCGCCGCTTCGCTTGAGGGCGCGACGCCGTTCATGGCGCAATATCTGACGGCCAAGGCCGGTCAGCCGGACGCCATCCTCTTCTTCCGCATGGGCGACTTCTACGAGCTGTTCTTCAAGGACGCCGAGGTCGCCGCCGCCGCCCTGGGCATCACCCTGACCAAGCGCGGCAAGCACCAGGGCGAGGACATTCCGATGGCGGGCGTGCCGGTCCATGCGATGGAGGGCTACCTCGCCCGCCTGATCCGCATGGGCCACAAGGTCGCCATCTGCGAACAGCTGGAAGACCCCGCCGAGGCCAAGAAGCGCGGCGGCAAGTCCGTGGTCCATCGCGGCGTGGTGCGGGTTGTGACGCCCGGCACCCTGACCGAGGACAGCCTGCTGGACGCGCGCGGCGCCAATCGCCTGGCGGCGGTCGCGGTGCGCAAAGGTCGGGCGGCGGTCGCCGTGGTCGAACTGTCGTCCGGCGCGGTCGATTCCGTCGCCTGTTCTATCGAAGACCTGGGCGCAGCCCTCGCCGCCTTCCGACCGTCTGAGGTTCTGGTCACCGACCGGATGTATTCGGACGAGGCCACGCGCGATGCGCTGGATGGTTCGGGCGGCGTGGTCCAGGCGCTGGCCAGCGCCATCGCCGAACCCCAGGCCGCGCGCGTGCGGGTGGAGCGGCTGTATGGCGTCTCGGCTCTCGACGGTTTCGGCGCCTTCGAGGAGGCCGAGGTCTCCGCGCTCGGCCTGATCGCCGCCTATCTGGAGACGACCCAGGCCGGCAAGGTTCCCGCCCTGGCCCCGCCGCGACGGCTGGGCGAAAGCGGCTTTCTCGCCATCGACCCGGCGACCCGCACCAGTCTGGAAATCGACCGCACCCAGCGCGGCGAGCGCGAGGGCAGTCTGCTCGCCTGTATCGACCGCACCGTGACCTCGGGCGGCGCGCGGGCCCTGGCCGAACGGATCGCCCGGCCCTTGCGCGATCCGCTCGCGATCAACGAGCAGCTCGACGCCGTCGAATGGCTGCTGGAACGGCGCGATCTCAGGCGAGACCTGCGCGAGGCGCTGAAGGCGTCGTCGGACATCGCCCGCGCCGTCGGGCGGCTGGCCCTGGGACGCGGCGGCCCGCGCGACCTGGCGGCGGTGCGCATCGGCCTGTCGATCGCCGAGGGCGTGGCCGGCCTGTTCGTCGGGCAAGTCGATCCCCTGACCGGCCAGCCGCGCCGCATCGCCTCGGCCCTGGACCGGCTGACCCTGTCTGCGGACGTGTCGCGACTGAAGGCCGATCTGATCCACGGTCTGGTGGACGAGCCCTCGCACCTGGCGCGCGACGGCGGCTATGTGCGGCCCGACTATCGCCCGGAACTGGACGCCGCCCGCACCCTGCGCGACGACAGCCGCCGCGTCGTCGCCGATCTGGAAGCCCGCGCCGTCGCCGAGTCCGGCGTCCCCTTCAAGGTCAAGCACAACGCCGTCCTGGGCTATTTCCTGGAGACCAACGCCAAGGCCGCCGAGGGCCTGCTGCGGGCCGGTCCCGACAGCCCCTTCATCCATCGCCAGACCCTGGCTGCTCAGGTCCGCTTCACCACCGTCGAACTGTCGGAGCTGGACGCCAAGATCAGCCAGGCCGGTCACCGCGCCCTGGCCATAGAGGGCGAGACCTTCGAGGGCTGGCGACGCGAGGCCGCCCGCCTGGCTCAGCCGCTGCAGGCCGTCGCCGAGGCTTTGGCCGAACTGGACGCCCACGCCGCCCTGGCCGAATGGGCGCAGGAGGTCGGCGCGACCCGGCCCGTGGTGGACGACACCCTGACCTTCTGCGTCGAGGCCGGCCGCCATCCCGTCGTCGAGGCGGCGGTCAAGGCGCAAGGGTCGCCCTACACCCCCAACAACGCCCGGCTGGATGGGTCGGGCCAGGACGGATCGCGCTTGGCCATCGTCACCGGCCCCAACATGGCGGGTAAGTCGACCTTCCTGCGCCAGAACGCCCTGCTGGTGATCCTGGCCCAGGCCGGCGCCTTCGTGCCCGCCCGCTCGATGCGGCTGGGCGTGGTGGACCGGCTGTTCAGCCGCGTCGGCGCCGGCGACGACCTGGCGCGCGGCCGCTCCACCTTCATGATGGAGATGGTCGAGACCGCCGCCATCCTGACCCAGGCCACGCCGAAAAGCTTTGTCGTGCTGGACGAGATCGGACGCGGCACGGCGACGTATGACGGCCTGGCCATCGCCTGGGCCACGGCCGAGGCTCTGCATGAGACCAACCGCGCCCGCACCCTGTTCGCCACCCACTATCATGAGCTGGCCCAGCTGGAGACGCGGCTGGACCACGTCTGCAACCTGTCCATGGTCGCGCGCGAATGGAACGGCGAGCTGGTCTTCCTGCACGAGGCGGCGCCCGGCGCGGCCGACCGCTCTTACGGCGTCCAGGTCGCCAAACTGGCCGGCGTGCCCGCCGCCGTCGTCGCCCGCGCCCGCTCGGTTCTGAACCGGCTGGAGGGCGAAAAGGCCGCCGCCGCCCGCCTGGACGACCTGCCCCTGTTCGCCGTCGCCGAGCCGGAGCCCCAACGCGGCCCGTCCCCGCTGGAGGCGGCGCTGAAGGCGGTCGATCCCGACGAACTGACGCCGCGCGAGGCGCTGGACGCGCTTTATCGCCTCAAGGGTCTTCTCTGACGCCCTGGCCTGCCTTTTGTTGGCGGGATTGTTAACCCGGCCGTGGTGAAGCTGGAGCCGGGCCGGTGTGCGCGGTCCGCCTCCTCCCCGGATCCGACATGAATCTCCGCTCGCTTTCGCTTTCCGCCAAGACGGCCCTGATGGTGGTCGCCGCCCTGGGCGTGCTGACCCTGGCGGTCATGGCGGTCGCCGCCCTGCTGATGAGCCGCGACGCCGAGGCGCGCGCGGCCGAGCGTCAGGAGACCAATATGCGGGTCGCCTGGGACGTGCTGGGCGACTACGGCGCGGACTTTTCGACCCGTGACGGTCGCCTTTATGTCGGCACCACGCCGATGAACGACTTCGTCGAGCCGGTGGACCGGATCAAGACCCTGGTAGGCGGCACCGCCACCCTGTTCCTGAACGACGTGCGGGTCACCACCAATGTGGTCAAGGCCGACGGCGCCCGCGCGGTCGGCACCAAGCTGAAGCCCGGCCCGGTCTATGACGCGGTACTCAAGTCCGGCCGGCCCTATCGCGGCCAGGCCGACATTCTCGGCAAACCCTATTTCGTCGCCTACGACCCCATCAAGACCGCCGCCGGCCAGACCATCGGCGTCCTCTATGTCGGCATCCCCAAGGCGGACTTCATGGCCTCGGTGAACGAGCTGCTGCTGGCCCTGTTCGTGTGCGGCACGGTGGTGGCCCTGCTGGTCGTGGGCGGCTGCCTCTATCTGTCGCGGCGGATGTTCTCGCCCCTGCGGATGCTGTGCGAACGGATGGAATCCCTGCGCCAGGGCCGCACCGATTTCGAGGCCCCCTGGGCCGCGCGCGGCGACGACATCGGCCAGATCGCCCGCGCCGTCCTGGCCTTCCGCGACGCCGCCGTCCGTCAGACCCAGACCGAGGCCGAGGCCGAAGCCATGCGCGCGACCGCCAAGGCCGCAGAACTGGCCGCAGAGGCCGATCGTCAACGCCTGGCCCAGGAAGACGCCGTGGTGGTCGAGGCCTTGGGCCAGGGCCTGTCGGCGCTGGCGCGCGGCGACCTGACCCACCGCATCGAAATCGGCTTCGCCGAGCGCAGCCGCAAGCTGAAGGACGACTACAACGCCGCCGTGGACGCCCTGACGGGCACGATGGGCGAGATCCTGGAGATGGTCGAGGCCATGCGCGCCGGCGCCGCCGAGGTCACCACCGCCAACGACGACCTGTCGCGCCGCACCGAACGCCAGGCCGCCGCCCTGGAACAGACCGCCGCCGCCCTGGACCAGATCACCGTCACGGTGAAGAAGACCGCCGAGGGCGCCCAGTCCGCCGCCGGCATCACCGCCGAGGCCCGCAGCGGCGGCGAGGAGCGCGAGCGGATCATCGCCGACACCACGGCCGCCATGGGCGCGATCGAAAGCACCTCCGGCCGCATCGGCGAGATCATCGGCGTCATCGACGAGATCGCCTTCCAGACCAACCTCCTGGCCCTGAACGCCGGGGTCGAGGCCGCCCGCGCGGGCGAGGCCGGCCGCGGCTTCGCCGTCGTCGCCTCCGAAGTCCGGGCGCTGGCCCAGCGCTCGGCCGAAGCGGCCAAGGAGATCAAGACCCTGATCGCCGCCTCCAGCGCCAGCGTAGGCGAGGGCTCTCGCCTGGTCGCCCGCACTGGCGGCGCCCTGACCGCCCTGATCGGCCAGGTGGCCCAGATCAACACCCTGGCCGCCGAGATCGCCGCCTCCGCCCGCGAACAGGCCGTAGGCCTGGCCGAGGTCAACACCGCCGTCAACCAGATGGACCAGACCACCCAACAGAACGCCGCCATGGTCGAACAGACCACCGCCGCCAACCAAGCCCTCAGCCAGGAAGCCGAACGCCTGGCCGACCTGGTGTCGCGCTTCCGCATCGCCGCAGCGTCCGGCGGTCACGCCTCGGCCGCCTGGGCGGCCTGACGCCTCACGCCTGATGCAGAAAAGCCCGGCGGGGAGAACCCGCCGGGCCTTTTTCGTGTCGTCGACGACCGCCTCGCGGTCTGATCAGGCCTGCATCATCCAGCCTTCGACATCCATGGCCGCCTGACGCACGGCTTCCGAACGGGTCGGGTGGGCGTGGCAGGTGCGGGCGATGTCTTCCGACGAGCCGCCGAACGCCATGGTCATGGCGGCTTCGTGGATCATCTCGCCGGCCTGCGGGCCGATGATGTGGACGCCCAGCAGCTTGTCGGTCGTCGCATCGGCCAGCACCTTGGCGAAGCCGTCGGTCTCGTGGTTGATCTTGGCGCGGCTGTTGGCGGTGAAGGGGAATTTGCCCTTCTTGTAGGCGACGCCCGCCGCCTTCAGCTGATCCTCGGTCTGTCCCACCCAGGCCACTTCGGGGAAGGTGTAGACGACGCTGGGGACCAAGGCGTAGTCGACGTGGCCATACTTGCCCGCGATGGTCTCGATGGCGGCCACGGCGTCTTCTTCCGCCTTGTGCGCCAGCATCGGCCCGTGGGTCACGTCGCCGATCACCCAGACGCCATCCGCGACCTTGAAGTGGTCGTGATCGACGAAGCCGCGCTTGTCCGGCGTCACGCCAACACTCTCCAGGCCCAGCCCCTCAGTGTAGGGGCGACGGCCAATGGCGACCAGCACCACGTCCGCCTTCAGCGTCTCGGCCGCGCCGCCCGCCGACGGCTCGACCGTCAGCTCGACCCCGTCCTTGACCGACTTGGCGGCCGTGACCTTGGCGCCCAGTTTGAACGTCATGCCCTGTTTGGTCAGGGTGCGCTGGAAGGTGGTGGCCACCTCGGTGTCCATGCCGGGCGTGATGCGGTCCAGGAACTCGACCACGGTCACTTCCGCGCCCAACCGGCGCCAGACCGACCCCAGCTCCAGGCCGATGATGCCGGCCCCGACCACGATCATCTTCTTGGGCACGGCCGGCAGCGACAGGGCGCCGGTCGAATCGATCACCTTGCCCGCCTCGAAGGCCACGCCCGGCAGCGGGGTGGGCTCCGAGCCCGTGGCGATGACGATGTTCTTGGCGTCCAGCGTCTGGACCGAACCGTCGGCGGCGGTCACCTCGACCTTGCCCTTGCCGACGATCTTGCCGCGGCCCTTGATCCACTCGGCCTTGTATTTCTTGAACAGGAATTCGATGCCCTTGGTCAGGGCCGTGACGCTGTCGTCCTTGGCCTTGTGCATCTGGCCCAGGTTCAGCTTGGGCTGAACTTCGATGCCGATCTTGGCGAACTCGCTGTTGGCGGCGTTCCACAGTTCCGAGGCGTGCAGCAGGGCCTTTGACGGCATGCAGCCGACGTTCAGGCAGGTGCCGCCCAGGGTCTCGCGCATCTCGACGCAGGCGACCTTCAGACCCAGCTGGCCGGCGCGGATCGCGGCGTTGTAGCCGCCCGGCCCTCCGCCGATGATGACGACGTCGTAGGAAGCTTCGGCCATGGTGTCCTCTGATCGTTCGGCGCGGGGGGAGAGGCCCCGCGAATACAGGCTCTCGGGGCTGTAGGCAGACGCCCCGTCGGGGTCAACCGCCCCGCCGGCATATGGGGTCGCGATTGCGACCTTTGGAGGGGCGCCGCCACGCAAAAGGGCCGGACGTCGCCGTCCGGCCCCTTCGTCGTCTCGGGAAGGCAGGACCCTAGAAGGCCATCCGCGCGACCAGCTGGAACACCGGCCCGGCGTTCTCGGACTCGATCTCATACTCGTCGTAGTCGCGGTCGATCTGGTCGGCCAAGGTGTTGAACTTGTCGAACGTCTCGTCCTTGGACGAGTCGAGCAGGTTCGAACCGGTGAAGCGCAGCACCACGTTGGAGGCCACCTGCTTCTCGATAAAGATCTCCAGATCGCCGCCGTAGGAGGTCACGACCTCTTCGCCGACGATCCGGCTCTTGGCGTCGCCCTGTTTGCGATAGGTGGCGCCGAAGGCCGCGCCCCAGGTCGGGATGTCCTGGGTGAAGCCGACGTTGAAGACATAGTCCGACTGCGAGTTGAAGCGGCGGTCGCCCATGAAATCGTCGACCGAACTGTCCAGCCAGGAGTAATTCAGGAAGACGCCGGTGTGCTCCATGCCGATGAAGTCCAGCGGCGTCGACAGGTCGAACTCGACACCCCAGACCTGGCCGTCGCCGACGTTCTCGGCCGTGAAGACGTAGGAGACCAGTTCCTCGGCCGCCTCTTCCGGCGTCGCGCCGTCGTCGATGGCGTCGTCATAGTCGTCCAGCGCCTGCTCGGAATAATCGCCGGTGTTGGTTAGTTCGATCAGGTCGGTGATGTCGCGATAGAAGGCGTTGACGCCGATCACGCCGCGACGGCCCAAGCGACGCTCGAAGCCCAGGTCCGCGCCCCAGGCCGTTTCCGGCTCCAGGTCGGGATTGCCGACGAAATCGTTGTCGCCGTATTCGCCGTCCAGCAGGGCCGGCGACAGGAAGTCGAAGCTGGGGCGGCGCACGGTGCGGGCCACCGAGGCGGTGATCCGGTCGGCGTCCGACAGCTTGAAGCGCACGCTCGCGGACGGCAGCAGGATGCCATAGTCCTTGTCGTTGGTGCGGTCGTCGGCGTCCACCGTCTCGTCGGTGATCGAGAAGTCGGTCGTCTCGTAACGCAGGCCGGCTTCCCACTTGGCCGGGCCGTTCTCGCCCGACAGCATGATGTAGGGGTCGATCCTGGTCTCTTCGATGGCGTTGATGCCGCCGTCGACGGCCTCATAATCCTCGTATTCGCTGTCCAGCAGGGCGCGGAAGACCGGCTCGTCCTCGACCTCGGCCTCGGCCGAGAAGACCGAGGTGTCGCGGTTCTTCTTCGAATACTGGACGCCGAACTCCAGCTCCATGTCGCCGCTCAGTTCGATCTTGTGCTCGATGGCGGCCTGGATTTCCTCGTCCGTGACGTTGGTGCGAGTGCGTTCGCCCTCGATGACCTCGTCGCCGACGTCCAGTTCCTCTTCCTGCTCGAACTGCTCGTCATCGATGGTGGCGTAACCCAGCTTGAAGGTCGTCTCGCCGCCCAGCATCTCGCGCTCGTAACGGCTGTTGACCGACCAGTTGTCGGTCAGGATGTCCAGCGGGTTGGCGTTGATCTTGGCGACGTCGTCGATGTCGCCTTCGTCGTATTCGATCGAGCTTTCGTCCTGGACGCGGTCGGTGCGCACGAAGACGCCGCTCAGTTCCAGGTTTCCGCCGGCGACCGGCACTTCATACGACAGGTTGGCCGAATAGTCGGTGCCGTCGCGGGTGTCGGTCTGGGCCTCGGTGTCGTTCAGCTCTTCACCCGGAGCGTCGAACCGCTGCGAGAACTTCTGCTTCGGGTTGCGGCGATCCTGGATGTTGCCGCCGATCAGCAGGCGGCCCGGCCCGACCTGACCGCCCCAGACGGCGCCGTAGGTGCCGCCCCACTGGCCGTATTCGCTGTCTTCCCAATGCAGCGCGCCCAGACGCACATAGCCGCCGTCCAGCGACAGGGCGTCACGCAGCACGATGTTGATGGCGCCGGCGACCGCGTCGCCCGAGCGGTTGGCCGACGAGGAGCGGACGACTTCGACCCGCTCGATCAGTTCGGCGGGGATGCGATCCACGAAGAAGGAGCGGTCAAGGTTGGCGCCGGGAACCCGTTCGCCGTTGATCAGGATCTGCGTATAGGCCGAGTCCAGGCCGCGCATACGCACGCCGTCCGATTCCAGCACGTCCGACAGGAAGGTCACCGAGGGCACGCGCTTCAGAGCGTCGCCGGCCGTCAGCGGCTCGAACCGCTGGAAATAGTCCAGGTCGTAGGACAGGGTCGGCACGACGTCGTCGGTGCGGTTGCGCATCGCCGGCTCGCCGGTGACGACGACTTCTTCCAGAGCCGTGACGGGCGCCTGGGCGGTCTGCTGCGGCGCGACCTCGTCGGCGGCCAAGACCGGAGCGGCGAAGGCGAGCGGCGCCAAGGCGGCGCCCATGAGCAGTTTGATTTTCATCTCGATGATCCCCTGCGGCGGGCGACGTTTCACCTCTGCCGATGGGCGGCTCGCTTACCGGGGGCGGGCGACGTGGAAGCGACGGTTTGGCGACGGCCGTTTCGCGTTTTCCGGACATTTGCGCGACGATCCGTCCTGATACCGACCATGCGTCATCGAACCGCATTCAAACCGTCACCATAAGTCCGTTGACCTGTCGGCGGTCGGCCTTGATCTGGGCCCCGACGAAATCACGTGACGAAATCACATCCTGGGGACCTGCCATGACTTCGCCGATCCGACGCGCCGCCCGCTTCGCCGCCACCGCTTCCGTCTTCGCCCTGCTCGCGGCCTGCGCCACGACCGAGGTCGACTATCAGGGCGAGGGCGAGGGCTTCGTGGGTGAAGGCGCCGCCGTGCAGGCGACGCTGGAGACGCCCCCGGTCGGCGATCCCGGCCAGGACGCGGCCGACGACCCCGCCGTCTACGCCCCGGCCGCCCACGTCACCGTGATGGGCAAGACGACGCCCGGCTTCGTCGCCGGAACCGACAAGAAGTCGGGCCTCTATATCTATGGCCTGGACGGCGCGATCCTGCAGTTCCTGCCCGAAGGCCTCCTGAACAATGTCGATCTGGTCGAGGGCCTGAGCGTCGGCGGCAAGCCCCAACTGGTGCTGGGCGCCAGCGACCGCACGCCGGGCAAGACCGGCGTGGCGCTTTATCTGTTCGATCCCGCCGGCACGGGCCAGAACGGCGTGCGTTACTGGGGGTCGCTGACCACCGATGTGATCGAGCCCTACGGCTTCTGCTTCGCCCGTCGCGGCGCCGAGGTCCACGCCATTCTGGTCGGCCATGAGGGCGAGCTGCGCCAGTTCGTCCTGACCGTCGGCGCCGACGGCGCCCCGTCCGCCCGCGAGGTCCGCCGCGCCGAGATCGGCACCATTTCCGAAGGCTGCGCCGCCGACGAGGCCACGAACGCCCTCTACATCAACGAAGAGAACGTCGGCCTGTGGCGCTACGGCCTCGACCCGGCCTCGGGCGCCGCCCGCACCCTGATCCAGCCCATCGCTCCGGGAACGCTCGTGGCCGACGCCGAGGGGCTGACGACGATCACCGACGGCGACAAACGCTATCTGATCGCCTCCAGCCAGGGCGACTCGACCTTCCCTGTCTGGCGCATCGACGGCGCGGCGCCCGAATACAAGGGCCGGTTCAAGATCACCGACGGCGTGGTGGACGGCGTCACCGGCACGGATGGCCTGGCCGCCGCCAGCGGTGCGGTCGGCCCCTTCCCCGAAGGCCTCGTGGTGATCCAGGACGACGTCAACGACGAAGGCTCCCAGAACTTCAAATACGTCGACTGGCGCGCCATCCGCTCGGCCCTGGGGCTTTAAGGGTCGGCCTCAGTGCCGAATGACGGTGGAGCGTTGCATCTCGATCGCCTCCAGGCGGTCGACGCCCTTCAGCACGACCGTCCATGACCGCCCGTCCGGCCCAGAAGCGTCGAAATTGACCTCGGCCTGAGGCCAGCGGTCGTCCTGGACAGGCTGCATCTTGCGCACACGAATGCCGTTCTGGACCGGCTCGTCCTGATAGACGGTGTTCTCCAAGCGAACGCCCAAAAGGCGGCCCAGGGGCAGGTCCGCCAGCGCGCGTCGCGCATCCGGACAAGGGCCGAAAGTCGAATAGGAGAGTTCGGCGACACATTCGATATCGAAGGACAAAGGGCCCTCTCCGGCCGCCTGCTCCATCGCATCGGTCAGTCGCGCCAGCATCCGCAGCGTCGCGTCCGGCCGGTCCGGCCGGTCCGGCGGAGTGGTGATCCAGCCTTCAACCGTCTTGCACCTCTCTTCGTCGGCGGTCTCCGGATAGGCGGGAGCGTAAAGCGTCGCGGGCGTGAAGGGCTGCACCTCCAGCGGTGTGTCGTCGGCGGCCGTCTCGCCCGCAGCCACCGCCCCAGCCCCGCCGAAATAAGAAAGCTGGCGGCACAGGTCCGGCGAATGCACCGCCGGGCGTTCGTCCAGCCGGATGAAATAGCTCTGTCCCGGAACCCATTGGCGTCGGACGTAGCCGCCGACGATCTTGCCGGCGACATCCGGCGGCAGGACCCGATGCGCCAAGGCCAGGGGTTCGCCATCCCTGACGTCGGCCAGCGGCAAGGTTGATGGCGGCGTCTGGGGCGTCGAGAGTGCGATCGCGAACGCCAATGCAGCTTGCAGGCCTGTCATCACGCCCCCTCCGGCAAAGTCATTCTCGGATGGTGACGGCGACGCGCCGGACTTTCAACCCGGAAGTGTTCGAAGCGTGACGCCTACTGGTCTTCGTCGAACTTGCGCGCGACCAGGTCGGTCAGGGCCTCGACCGCCTCTTCGGCGTCGGGGCCTTCGGCTGCGACATCGACGCTGCAGCCGATGCCGGCGCCCAGCATCAACAGGCCCATGATCGAGCGGGCGTCCACCGTCACCCCGTCGCGCGTGACCCGGATTTCGCTATCGAAGCCCGAGGCCAGTTTAACGAACTTGGCCGAGGCGCGGGCGTGCAGGCCTCGCGTGTTGCAGATGTTCAGCGTCGCCGTGACCGTCATTTTTCGCCCGCAAGCACCCAGGACGCGACAGAGATGTATTTGCGGCCCGCGTCCTGCGCATGGGCGACGCAGGATTCCAGCGTCTCGCGCCCGCGCACGCTGGCCAGCTTGATCAGCATGGGCAGGTTCAGCCCGGCGATCACCTCGGCATGGGTCTGTTCCATCACCGAAATGGCCAGGTTCGAGGGCGTGCCGCCGAACATGTCGGTCAGCAGGATCACGCCTTCGCCGTCGTCCACGGCGGCGGCCGCATCGACGATGTCGCGACGGCGACGCTCCATGTCGTCTTCCGGCCCTATGCAGATGGCCGCGACGCCGCGCTGCGGCCCGACCACATGCTCCATCGCCGACAGAAATTCAGAAGCCAGCCCGCCATGGGTGACGATGACCAGACCGATCATGAGGACTTCACTCGCATCCCACCCCAAACCGTCCCGGACATTCCCCCGCCCGGCAAGGGAGGCCGGACGCCGCCCGCTGTGGACCGCAAGGGGCGTGTCATAGACCTGTCGTTCGGGGTTTCAAAGCGTCTCCAACGCGACTGCGACCACATCGACGGCCGAGGCGGGTCGGGGATCGAGCGCCAGCAGCGGCAGGTCCACCCCCGCGAAACGCCGTGTCTGCGGCTCCGGAAGCCGTTCGACGGCCTCTGGAACACAGGCGACGGCCAGCACGACTCTGGCCAAGGGGCGTGTCGCCGCGGACACGATTCCCACCCCGCGCACCTCGATCCGCCCCAGGATCGTGGCGGGCGCGCAGGCGTGCAGCACCCCGCCCGACGCCCAGACTTGGGTGTAGTCGTCGCTGACCAGCCGCCAGCCGCGCCCGATCAACCGCAGCGCCAGGTCGCTCTTGCCCACGCCCGACGGCCCCAGGATCATCACGCCCTGCCACTGGCCCCGCCGCCGAACGGCGACGGTGGTGCCGTGGACGGGCGGCTCGGCGCTCATGGGCGGCGGCCGACCGCAGGGAACAGGATTTCGAACCGGGCGCCGCCCTCCGGCCGGTTCTCGGCGCGGACCCGGCCGCCGTGCGCCTCGACGATCTGGCGCACGATGGACAGCCCCAGGCCCGAGTTCGATCCGAACACCGCCCCCTTGGGCCGCGAGGTGTAGAACCGCTCGAACACCGTCTCCAGGTTCTCGGCCGGAATGCCGGGCCCCTGGTCGTCCACCCGGACGCGGATCGGCAGGTCCTCGCCCGTGTCGTCCAGCGTCACCCGCACCACGCCGCCCTCGGGGCTGAAGGACCGCGCATTGTCGATCAGGTTGCGGAACACCTGCCCCAGCGGTCCGTCGCGCCCCAGGACGCGCAGAGGCGTCTCTGGCGCCTGGAACAGCACGGGAATGTCGCCCGGCTTGGCCGTCGTCTCATAGACGCCGACGATGTCGCTCAGCAGCCGGTTCAGCTCGACCGGGCGCGGCCGATCCCGCGACAGTTCCGCATCCAGCCGCGATGCATTGGAAATGTCGGTGATCAGCCGGTCCAGCCGGCGCACATCCTGCTGCAGCAGGGCCGTCAGTTTCTCGCGGTGCGCATCCGTCTTGACCAGCGGCAGGGTCTCCAGCGCCGACCGGATCGAGGTCAAGGGGTTCTTGATCTCGTGCGACACGTCGGCGGCGAACCGCTCGATGGCGTCCATCCGCGTGGACAGGGTGTCGGTCATGGATTCCAGCGACCGCGCCAGGTCGCCGATCTCGTCCTTGCGGTCCTCGAGATCCGGCAGGGAGATGGCGCGCGCGCGTTGCAGCTTGACCTGATCCGCCGCCGCCGACAGCCGCATGATGGGCCGCGCCACGAACAGATGCAGCAGCAGCGAGGCCAGCAGATTGACGCCCAGCGCCACCAGAGCGAACGGCACCAGGGCGCGTCGCTGGGCGCTCAGGATCTGATCCACATCGCCGGACTCGACCGTCAGCACGCCCAGCACCTGGCGCACGTGGCGCACGGGGATGGAGACCGACACCACCCGCTCGCCGGATTCATTGCGCCGCATGGCGGCCTGTGGCGCGCCTTCCAGGGCGGCCGTGACCTCGGCGGCCAGTTCGCTGTCGGCGCGGGCGACGCGACGCTCCGCCACAAGGGTCGCCGCCGGCCCCTCCTCGGTCGGGGCGCCGGCGGGCCTGGCCTCAGGCAGCGGCCGGCCGCCGATGGCCTCGGTCACCTGATAGCTATCGACCAGCAGCAGGCCGTTGATGTCGTACAGCCGCACGCGCTGGCCCGCCGGAATGAACCGGTCCGTCAGCCACAGCGAGGCGCGGATAGGATCAAGCTCGGGCGTCGGCTCGCCCCGCGTCACGCCCTCCTCGCGCAGGACGTTGGCCAGCAGCTCGGCCTGCACGCTCAGCGATTCCTGCCGCGCCTCGATCAGCCCCTGGCGCCATTCGTTCAGGGCAAGAGCCCCGCCGAACAGGATCAGCAGGCTGAGCAGATTGAGGGCCAGGATAAAGCCGCCCAGCCGCGATCCGCCGAAGCGGAACTTCGGCCGGCTCAGGGGCTCCTCGTCGGGCTCGCGCCCGCCGGAAGGATCAGCTTTCGCGGTAGCGGTAGCCGACGCCATACAGGGTCTCGATCGCGTCGAACTCGTTGTCCACGGCGCGGAACTTCTTGCGCATCCGCTTCACGTGGCTGTCGATGGTGCGGTCGTCGACATAGACCTGATCGTCGTAGGCGGCGTCCATCAGGTTGTCGCGGCTCTTCACGAAGCCGGGGCGCTGGGCCAGAGCCTGCAGCAGCAGGAATTCGGTGACCGTCAGCTTGACCGGCTTGCCGTCCCAGGTCGATTCGTGACGCGCCGGGTCCATCGACAGCTTGCCGCGCTTGATGGCGCGACCGGAGACCTCGGCGGCCGTCTCCGGCTCCCCGCCGTCGGCGCCCGTGCGGCGCAGCAGCGCCTTGACCCGCTCGATCAGCAGACGCTGGCTGAACGGTTTGTGGATATAGTCGTCGGCGCCCAGGTTGAAGCCCAGGATCTCGTCGATCTCCTCGTCCTTGGACGTCAGCATGATGACCGGAATCTGCGAGGTCTGGCGCAGGCGACGCAGCACCTCCATCCCGTCCATGCGCGGCATCTTCACGTCCAGGATCGCCAGATCGGGCGGCGACGATTCCAGCGCGGCCAGGCCCGATGCGCCGTCGTGATAGGCGGTGATCTTGTGGCCATGGCTTTCCAGCGCCAGCGACACGGACGCCACGATGTTCTCGTCGTCGTCGATCAGGGTGATGTTGGCCAAGGGTGTCTTCTCCTGAACTTTACGTTCCCGCGAGCGAGAACGCACAGCAAGCGTAACCGTTCGATCACGGTCACATTAGGGCTGTAGCCCGGCGGGCAGAAGGGAATTCGCTCCACAATCTCAAAGAGCGATGTGACCCTCAGATGGTTCTCCCGTCCATGTCTTTCAACGCGGTGTCGATTTCAATCCGTCGTGAGGCGAAAGATCGGCCGCTGACAACCTGGCCTTAAAGCCTTGCCGCACAAGGTGGCCGCATGGCCGGTCCGATCCATTACGAAGTCTATATCCGCAAGAGCGCGCCCTCGGCGTGGACCCTGCTGATCGCCACCGAAGTGCGCCAGCACGCCATCGAAACGGCCGAAGATCAGATGCACGATCGCCTGGCTGTCGCCGCCCGCGTCACCAAGGAGACGCTGGATCCCGACACGATGGAGTTCAACTCCCTGACCATCCTGTCGCTGGGCATGCCGGAAGAGAAAAAGAAGAAGCCTGTCGAACAGGCCGTGCGTCCGGCCTGCAGCAATCCCGTCGAACTTTACGCCCCCCACGCCCGCGCCCTGATCGGCCGGGTGCTGGAGGAGTGGCTGAAGCGCGAGGGGGTCACGGCCTTCGAACTGTTGCACCGCCCCGACATCGCCGAACGGCTGGAGGCGGCCGGCGTCGAACTTCAGCACGCCATCCAGAAGGTGGCCGTGCCCGAGAGCCAGGCCACGGGCCAGGACGTCCACGGCGTCGTGCGCCACTACCAGAAGCTGGCCGAGCAGAGCATCGCCCGCCTGCTCAAGGCCGGACGCGCGGGTCAATTCCCGTCGGTGCAGGACCGCTCCATCGCCGACCTGGCGCACCGGCTGAACGGCGCGCCGGACCGGGCCTTCAGCATGGGCGGGGTGGTGGCCGGCGCCCTGCGCGACCGACGCGGCGCGCGCGAGCGGCTGAACACCCTGATGGACCTGATGGACGCCGCCCCGGCCGACGGCCAGCCCCGCGCCCTGGTCGTGGTGGCGATCGAGCAGATCGTCGCCGAAATGCTGTCCGTGCGCACCAATCTGAGCGAAATCCTGGGCCCCTCGCTGGATCAGGGCGCCAACCTGGCGGCCATCGTGCGGATGGTCGCGCCCAACGAGGTCGACAGCCTGCTGCGGATGGACCCGCGCATGGCCCTGATGATGCCCGAGGTCGACGGCCCGGCGGCGCGGCTGGGCCGTTACCTGTCGGCCGGCGACTTCCCCCTTCTGGCGGCCTCGCTCGCCAAGCTGGTGACGCGCGAACTGACCAGCCCGCGTCGGTTACGGCCCCACGACCCGGTCGGCGAGATCGACATCCTGCGCCTGCTGGCCATGGCCCTGACGGCGTCGGCCGGTCGCCTGCTGACGCTGGAAGACGTCCAGACCGCCTTCGTCGAACGCTCCAAGAGCCTGGTGACGGCCGATTTCGTCGGCGCCTATGTCAACAACTGCCCCACCGTCCTGGCCGAGGCCGAGCATCTGACCCGACTGTGCGAAAACGTCACCGGCGGGGCGAACAAGCGCGCCGCCGCCCGCTGGCTCAGCGCCTGCATCACCTCGCTGCGGTTCGAGACCGAGATCCGCCAGCCCACGCCCGGCGGCCCCAGCGCCTCGCAGAAGCTGGCGACCCTGGCCCGGCTTCAGCGCTCGGTGCGCGCCGCCCATCTGGGCGAGCACGACCAGGCCCAGATTGTCGAGGCCATCGGCGCGGTCGGGGGCAATCTGGAAGGCGACGCCAATCTGGTCGGCCAGATCGTCCGCGCCCAGGTCTCCGCTCCCCAGAAGCTGGCGGCCCTGCTGAAACTGGCGGTGGGCGAGGCCGGACCGATGGGTCCTGCGGCCGATCGCGCCAAGGCCGAGGCGGTCAAACTGCTGCGCGCCCCGGATGTCCGCACGGCCCTGTCCGCCGCGCCCGAAAGCGTCGCCGCCCTGAAGGGCCTGATGCAGGCGGCGGGTCTCGCCGCCTAGATCGGGCCGGCTGTTCCCTCAGTCGAAGATGTCGAAGATGCTGTCGCGCTTCTTCTTTTTGTAGCGATAGTCGTCATCGCGGTGGCGGTCGTCGCGGCCCTTGTAGCCCCGGTCGTCGCGATAGGGCTGTTGCCCGCCGCCCCACGGCTGCGACGGAGGCGGAGCATAGGCTTGCGGTTGCGGCGGCGGGGCGTAGGCCTGGGGCGCCGGCGCGGCGGCGCGGCCTTCCTCGACGGCGGCGGCCATCAGCTTTTCCAGCTCGCCGCGATCCAGCCAGACCCCGCGGCAGGTCGGGCACATGTCGAACTGGACGCCGTCCCGTTCCAGTGTCTGCATCGCGGCATTGTCGTTGGGGCACATCAGAAGGGGCATCGGGACTCCATGTCGATCGAGGGAACGGGGGATCGGGAGCCGACGCAGCGGATCAAAGGGGGGATCTCACCCGCCGCGCCGACGCTCCCGTGCGATTCGACATCGCGCCGCCCTGTCCGGCGCAGGAAGGAGGAGACGCCGAACGGGAACGACGCCAGAGGGGCCCGTACCGCCCCATCAAGCTAGGCGCCGCATCCCCTCCCCGCCATGCGTCGCGGGGCCGCAGGCTGGTAGCCGCGCAAGGCCTCGAGGGGACACGTCAATGATGGAGCTGGCGCGTCAACCCGCGCATTCTCGCCGAGGATTCAGCGTGTTTTCCGCGCGTTATGGCGCCTGATCGGTCATCTTCTGCGCACGATGTCGGCAGGGTGTATGATCGGGCCTTTGGTCTTTGACATCGCCACCGAACGCATTCGGCTCTGCTTTCAGACGGTCTGGACGGGAGTCCAAACTTGGAAGGCCAAAAATCTGCTAGAGAACAACACCTTGCTCAGAAAGTGCACGAACTGCACTCTCTTTTTTTCTCCGCTAGGGTCTGAAACCCGCCGCCTAGCAGACCTGCCCGGCCGCCCAGCCCGACGACCAGGCCCACTGGAAATTATAGCCGCCCAGCCAGCCGGTCACATCCACCGCCTCGCCGATGAAATACAGCCCCGGCACGGCCTTGGCCTGCATCGTCTGCTGATCCAGCGCGGCCGTATCGATCCCGCCCAAGGTGACCTCGGCGGTGCGATAGCCCTCCGACCCCACCGGCTTGACCGCCCAGGCGTTGACCGCCTGATCCAGCCGCCTCAGCACCTTGTCCGACAGGTCCGCCAGATTGCCCGACGCGCCCTCGCGCACGCACAGGCTCTCGGCCAGGCGACGCGGCACCATATGGCCCAGCGCCGTATGCACGGCCTGGCGCCCGTTCGACGCCTTGGCAGCCTTCAACTCCTCCAACACGTCGCGACCGGGCGCCATGCTGGCCACCACGGCCTCGCCCTCGCGCCAGTAGGAGCTGATCTGCAGAATGGCCGGCCCGGACAGGCCCCGGTGGGTGAACAGCATGGCCTCGTTGAAGCTGGCCTTGCGCGCCTTGGCCCCTTCGGGCGCCGAGGCGACCGAGGCGTCCACCGCCACCCCCGCCAGCGGAACCAGCGTTTCCAGCAGCCCCGCCTCGAACGTCAGAGGCACCAGGGCCGGCCGCGTCTCGGTGACGCGAATGTCGAACTGGCGCGCAATCTCATAGGCCCAGCCGGTCGCCCCCATCTTGGGGATCGACTTGCCGCCGGTCGCCACGACCAGAGACGCCGCCGCGACCTGCGATCCGTCCGACAGCGTCGCCGCCCAGCCGTCGCCGGATCGCGCGATCCGCTCCACGCCGGTCTTCATGTTCAGGGCGGCGCCCGCCGTCGCCATGTCTTCCGTCAGCATACGGACGATCTGCTTGGCGCTGTCGTCGCAGAACAGCTGGCCCAGCGTCTTTTCGTGCCAGGCGATTCCGGCCTTGTCGATGCGCTTGACGAAGTCGTGCTGGGTGTAGCGGCGCAGGGCCGAGGTCGCGAACCGGGGGTTCTCGCCCAGGAAGTTCGCCGGTCCGCAGCCCAGATTGGTGAAATTGCAGCGCCCGCCGCCCGAGATGCGGATCTTTTCGCCGGGCCGGTCGGCATGGTCCACAACCCTGACCCGCCGCCCGCGTCGCCCGGCCTCGATGGCGGCCATCATCCCGGCCGCGCCGGCCCCGACCACCAGGACGTCGACGAGGGCGTCCGAAGACGCCCTCGTCACTTGGAACCTCGCGGTTCCAGCCTCGGGGAGAGCTTAGTAACGGTAGTGATCCGCCTTGAACGGGCCTTCGACCGGCACGTTGATGTAATCGGCCTGGTCCTTGGTCAGGACGGTCAGCTTGGCGCCCAGCTTGGCCAGGTGCAGCATGGCGACCTTCTCGTCCAGGTGCTTGGGCAGGGTGTAGACCTTGTTCTCGTACTTGTCGGCGTTGGTCCACAGTTCGATCTGGGCCAGCGTCTGGTTGGTGAAGGACGCCGACATCACGAAGGACGGGTGGCCCGTGGCGTTGCCCAGGTTCACCAGGCGGCCTTCCGACAGCAGGATGATCTTCTTGCCGTCCGGGAACTCGACGTGGTGGACCTGCGGCTTGATCTCGTCCCACTTGAAGTTCTTCAGGCCGGCGACCTGAATCTCCGAGTCGAAGTGGCCGATGTTGCAGACGATGGCGTTGTTCTTCATCTGCCGCATGTGGTCGACGGTGATGACGTCCTTGTTGCCGGTCGTCGTCACATAGATGTCGGCGCGGCCGGCGGTGTCGTCCAGCGTCTGGACCTCATAGCCTTCCATCGCGGCCTGCAGGGCGCAGATCGGGTCGATCTCGGTCACGATCACGCGGGCGCCGCCCTGGCGCAGCGAGGCGGCCGAGCCCTTGCCCACGTCGCCGTAGCCGCAGACCACCGCGACCTTGCCCGACAGCATGACGTCGGTGCCGCGACGGATCGCGTCGACCAGCGATTCCCGGCAGCCGTACAGGTTGTCGAACTTGGACTTGGTGACGCTGTCGTTGACGTTGATGGCGGGGAAGGGCAGCTCGCCCTTTTCGGCCATCTGATACAGGCGGTGCACGCCCGTGGTGGTCTCTTCCGACACGCCGCCGATGGCGTCGCGGATGGCCGAATAGAAGCCGGGCTTCTCAGCCAGATAGCGCTTCATGACCTTGAAGAGGGCCTCTTCTTCTTCGTTCTGGGGATTGGCCAGGACCGAGATGTCCTTCTCGGCCTTCGGACCCAGCACGCACAGCAGGGTAGCGTCGCCGCCGTCGTCCAGGATCAGGTTCGGATAGCCGCCGTCGGCCCATTCGAAGATCTTGTGGGCGTAGTCCCAGTATTCTTCCAGCGTCTCGCCCTTGGTGGCGAAGACGGGCGTGCCGTTGGCGGCGATGGCGGCGGCGGCGTGGTCCTGGGTCGAGAAGATGTTGCACGAGGCCCAGCGCACTTCGGCGCCCAAGGCTTCCAGCGTCTGGATCAGGACCGCCGTCTGGATGGTCATGTGCAGGCTGCCGGCGATGCGGGCGCCCTTCAGCGGCTGGCTGGCGCCGAACTCCTCGCGCAGAGCCATCAGGCCCGGCATTTCGGTTTCGGCGATCTCGATTTCCTTATTGCCCCAGTCGGCAAGGGAGATGTCGCGGACGATATAGTCGGTCATGGGTCGGGCTCCTGGCCGCAAGAAGGTTTGGGGCCTCATAGCCCGGCAGACGTGAAGGAGCAATAAACATATAAGGATGTCCTTATATGCGTAGCTCAGCAGTTTCTTAAGCGATACCTGTTAGGGAGTAGGCCATGGAACGCCGCGCTCTTCTCGGTCTCGCCGTCGTCGCGACGGCCGCCGCCTCGACCTCAGCCTCGTCGCCCGCCAGGGCGTCGTCCAGCAGCGGCGGCGGGACCGCGTCCGCGGAGACCTATTTCCGCCTGCCGGTCGTCACCGCCTCGATCATCCACGCCAGCGGTCGTCGCGGCGTCCTGTCGATCGAGACGGGCGTGGACGTGCCCGACGCCGCCCTGCGCACCCGCGCCCAGCAGTCGGCGCCGCGCCTGCGCGCCGCCTACAACACCGCCGCCCAGCGCTTCGCCAACAGCGTCCGGCCGGGCGTCGTGCCCAACATCGATCAGCTGTCCGCCGATCTTCAAGCCGCGACAAACGCCACCCTGGGCCGGCCCGGAGCCCGCGTGCTGCTCGGCACGGTGATGGCGGTCTAAGCGCTTACAAGAAAGAATAGGGGTCCACGTCCACCGTCAGGCGGACCGAGGCCGGGACCTTCACCCGCGCCAGCCAGGCGCGCAGGAAGGCCTGGATGTTCACGTCCCGGTCGGCCCGCACCAGCAGTCGCTTGCGCCGTCGCCCCCGCACCAGGGCCAGAGGCGCATCGGCGGGGCCATAGACCTCCAGCCGTTCGGCGTTGGGAATGGCCTGGGCGAGGTCGTTGGCCGTCTTCTCCACCGCTGCCGCATTCTCGCTCGACAGGATGATCGCCGCCAGCCGGCCGTAGGGGGGCAGGGACGCCGCCTCTCGCTCGGCCATCTCCGCCTCGACGAAGGCGTCGCGGTCGCCCGCCGCCAGCGCCATCAGCACCGGATGTTCGGGGGTCCAGGTCTGCAACAGGGCCCGCCCCGGCCGATCCGCGCGGCCCGCTCGCCCCGTCGCCTGGGCCAGCAGCTGATAGGTCCGTTCGGCCGCCCGCAGGTCGCCGCCGCGTAGCCCCAGGTCCGCGTCCACCACCCCCACCAGGGTCAGGCGGGGGAAGTTGTGGCCCTTGGCGGCGGCTTGGGTGGCGACCAGGATGTCGATCTCGCCGTCGGTCATCCGCTGGATCAGGGCGCGCGCCGACCGGGCGTCGGGCGCGGTGTCGGAGCTGAACACCGCCGTCCGCGCCTCGGGGAACAGCTGGCGCACCTCCTCCTCGACCCGTTCGACGCCGGGGCCGACCGAGACCAGCGAATCCTCGGCCCCGCACGACGGACACAGCTTGGGCCGCGCCATGGAAAAGCCGGTCAGATGACAGACCAGTCGTCCGGTATAGCGATGCTCGACCAGCCAGCTGTCGGTGTCCGGCGCCGTCAACCGATGCCCGCAGGCCCGGCACAGGACGACGGGCGCATAGCCGCGCCGGTTCAGGAACAGCAGCGTCTGCTCGCCCCGCAACAAGGTCTCGCCGATGGCCAGGCGCAGGGGCTGCGACAGCCAGGTCTGGGGATCGGGCGTATTCTGGCGCAGGTCCAGCAGGGCGATGTCCGGCAGCACCGCCGTCCCGTGCCGCGCGCCCAGCTTCAGCCAGCCGTAACGCCCGCTTTGGGCATTCCACAGCGTCTCCAGCGACGGCGTCGCCGAGGCCAGGACCACCGCAGCCCCCTCGATCCGCGCCCGCGCCACCGCCAGGTCTCGCCCGTGATAGACCAGGCCTTCCTCTTGTTTGAACGAGCCGTCGTGCTCCTCGTCCACCACGATCAGACGCAGGTTCGTAAAGGGCAGGAACAGGGCCGAGCGCGCGCCGACCACGATGTTGCAGCGCCCGGCGACGACCGCCTCCCACACCTGGCGACGGCGCGGCGGGGCGACGCCGGAATGCCATTCGGCCGGGGCGGCGCCGAACCGCGCTGTGATCCGCTCGATCAGGGCCTGGGTCAGGGCGATCTCGGGCAGCAGGATGAGGATCTGCGCGGCCGGATCGGCCCGCAGCACCCGCGCAATGGCCTCCAGATAGGCCTCGGTCTTGCCCGACCCCGTCACCCCATCCAGCAGGAAGGGGCGGAAGCCGCCACCCGCCACGCCATCCGCCATCGCCGTCGCCGACGCCGCCTGGTCGCCGTTCAGCGAGGCGGGGGCGTGGTCGGGGTCGGGCCGGTCGAACGCCGCCTCGGCAGTGATCTCGATGATCTCCAGCACGCCCTCGTCGATCAGGCCCTTGACCACGCCCGACGACACGCCCGCCGCCCGCGCCAAGTCGGCCGGCGGCATGGCGCGATCGCCCAGGGCCTCCAGCACG
Source organism: Brevundimonas sp. FG128 (assembly GCF_057809775.1). Taxonomy (NCBI): domain Bacteria; kingdom Pseudomonadati; phylum Pseudomonadota; class Alphaproteobacteria; order Caulobacterales; family Caulobacteraceae; genus Brevundimonas; species Brevundimonas sp. FG128. The sequence continues at coordinate 374,110 of NZ_JBMDKP010000003.1, read as the reverse complement.
CCCGTCCGCGCCGGGGTGGCGCGCGACGGCGACCGCTCGCCCAGGCGTCGCACCCGGCGTTCCGGCCGGGGCCGAGGCGCGCGCAAGCCCTTCAACGCCGTCGCCGCCATCTCGCCCGGCGCCGACAGGGTCCAGCGCCCGGCCCATTCGACAAAATCCATCACGCCCGCCGGCAGGGGCGGATCGTCCAGTCGGCTGTCGATCGCCTTCAGGCGCCGGTTCGAGCCCGTCGTCTCGAACACCTCAGACACCACGCCCCGGATCAGGCGCGGCCCCAGCGGCACAGCGACCTGATCGCCCCGCGCCAAATCTCCGTGTGCCAGGCTCAGCGCCTCGGGAACCTCGTAGTCGAAGGCCTCCGGCACCGGAAGGGGAATGAGGACCGAGGCGACTTTCACTTGATCCTCCCCCATCGGGGGAGGATTGGGCTCGATTCCTATCGTCGGTGGCGCTAAAAGCCCTGCCCATGAAACTCTTTCTCGATACCGCCGACGTCGCCGTCATCAAGGACATGGTCCCCACCGGAATGGTGGATGGCGTCACCACCAATCCGTCGCTGATCGCCAAGTCGGGTCGGAACATCGCCGAGGTCATCGCCGAAATCTGCGCCCTGGTCGAGGGGCCGATTTCCGCCGAGGCCGTCTCGCTCGATTTCGAGACCATGGTCAAGGAAGGCGACAAGCTGGCCGCCATCGCGCCGAACGTGGTGGTGAAACTGCCCCTGACCTGGGATGGCCTGCGCGCCTGCCGCGTCTTCACCGACAAGGGCATCAAGACCAACGTCACCCTGTGCTTCTCGGCCGCCCAGGCGCTGCTGGCCGCCAAGGCCGGCGCCACCTTCGTCTCGCCGTTCGTCGGACGTCTAGAAGACAACGGCGCCGACGGCATCGGCCTTCTGGAAGAAATCCGCGTCCTGTATGACGTGCACGGTTTCGAGACCCAGATCCTGGCCGCGTCCCTGCGCAATGTGGGCCATGTCGCCGCCGCCGCCGTCGCAGGATCGGACGCCGCCACCTTCGGCGCCGACACATTCAAGGCCTTGGTGAACCACCCGTTAACCGACAAGGGTCTTGATGCCTTCGTGGCGGACTGGGCCAAGACGGGTCAGTCTATTCTGTAGCATCGCGGTTCCCGGAGAGGTCTGTTTGAGCGGCTCATTGGACCTTTTCGAAACGTCGGAATCGGACGCAGCGCCCCATATCGGCGACGGCTTGCATTGGCCCGACGTGCGCGGCTGGCTGCAGACCCATCCCCAGACCCTGCTGGACGACCGCTCCCTGCTGGAAGAGATCGGTCTGCGGCCGCACGGCCGCAATGTGGTCGAGTTCGGCGCCGCCGCCCTGACACGACTGGAGGCCGTGGTCGAGCGCGAGACCGGCGCCCGGCGTGAGATCGAACTGATCGCCCGCGCCAACTTCGCCGCCCAGACCCAGACGCATGTTGCGACCCTGGACCTGATGGAGGCCAAGAACCATTCCGATCTGGCCCGTCGGCTGGATGCGGCGGCGCAGGGGCGGTTCGGCTTGGCCGGCGCCGCCATCGCTCTGGAAAAACCGGGCGGCGTGCCCTTCGGCTGGCGCGCCTTGGAAGAAGGCGATGTCGACAACCTGCTGGGCGAGCATGGCCTGACCTGGCTCGGCCCAATGATACAAGGACTGAATTTCTTCGGCGCGGCCGAGGAACAGGTGCGGTCCATCGCCCTGGTCCGCATGGCCCCGCACCTGACGCCGGGCGGACCGCCGCGCCCCTGCATCTGCGCCTTCGGCTCGCCCGAGCCGGAAGGCTTCACACCCAACATGGGCTGCGAACTGGCCGCCTTCCTGGCGCGGGTGACGGAGCGGATGGCCGAGCGATGGCCCGTCCTGAACTGAAAAGCCCTGAACTGACCGCCTCCGACGCCCTGCGCGCCTGGCTGGACCATCTGGCGCACGAGCGTCGGCTGTCGCCGCGCACGCTGGAGGCCTATGGGCACATCGGGCGGCTCTATGTCGCCTTCCTTGACCGCCATCGCGGCGAGGCGCTGTCGCTGAAGGACATGGGGACGATCACCGCCGCCGAGGTCCGCGCCCACATGGCCGAGCGACGATCCGGAGATCACCCATTGGCGGCCCGGTCGCTGAGCCAGAGCCTGTCGGCCATTCGCGGTTTCCACGCCTTTCTCGACCGGCGGCTGGACACGCCCGCTCCGCAGTTGGCCCTGGTTCGCGGTCCCAAGGTCAAGCCGTCCCTGCCCCGGCCGGTGACCGAAGATCAGGCGCGCGGCCTGCTGGCCGAGCCGGACGCCGATCCCGACGCCGAACCGTGGGAGGCCGCGCGCGACCGGGCGGTGCTGACCCTGCTCTACGGCTGCGGCCTGCGGATTTCCGAGGCCATGTCGCTGGTCCGCAGCGATGCGCCGCTGGGCGAGACCCTGCGCATCGTCGGCAAGGGGTCCAATACCCGGATCGCCCCGATCCTGCCCGCCGTGCGCGCGGCGGTGGACGCCTATCTGGCCCTGCTGCCCTTCCCGCTCCAGCCGACCGACGCCCTGTTCCGCGCCCGACGCGGCGGCCCCTTAAGCCCGCGCCACGTCCAGGCCTCGGTCCAGCGGCTGCGCGGGCGGCTCGGTCTGCCCGACCGCACCACCCCCCATGCCCTGCGCCACAGTTTCGCGACCCATCTACTGGGCGCCGGCGCCGACCTGCGTTCGATCCAGGAACTGCTGGGCCACGCCAGCCTGTCGACGACCCAGAAATACACCGGCGTCGATGCGGACAGGCTTCTCAGCGCCTATGCGGCCGCCCATCCCCGCAGTTAAGGCGTTTTTGAAATCAGAATCGCGGCGTCGCCGGGGCGCCCCAGCTCGGCGAGGGCCCCAGTTCGCGCCCCAGGGCGCGGGGCTGATCGGGTATGGCGAAGCTGATCGGCAGGGGACAGCCGTTCTGATCCCGACGATCCAGCAGCAGATAACGGCGCGCCTGTCCCGCGTCGCGCCCGCGATCCAGCAGGGAAGAAGGTCCGGCGGCGGGCCGCGCGGCGCCATTCGCCTCGGTCAGCATAGTCTCGCAGCCCCGGGCGGCGGGGTCGATGTCGGGGATCACCCGAACCTTCGGCGCGTCCTCGAGCGGCGCAGGGTGAACGACCGGTTGTTGGGCAAGCAGCAGCATCAGCAGGCTCAGCATGGCATTCTCCGTTTCACGCGCAAACGATACGCCTGCAACTCCGGATTGACCAGATCACCCTAGCGCTTGCCGTCGCGCTTGAGGTTCGCCGATCGAACTCCGTCGGGAGTTCGCCGTCCGATCAGCCGCCTTCGCCTCCGCCGCAACGCGTCGTTAACCGGCGAGGCGCAACCTTCCTCGGCCCGGTCGCTCCAGACCGCGCCAAACCAGCCGGGGAAGGGCCTGAAGTGTCCACCAAGATGACCTCGAGCGTGCGTCGCCACAGCGACCATTTCGAACCCCAGGACACCGATCCTCAGGAACAGCGCCGCCTGCGCGGCCAGCTGGAACAGATCGACTACGCCGCCTTCGTCGCCAACCGCGAGGTGATCGGCCAGGCCCTGACCGGCGTCGACGCCGCCTCTCTGCAGAAGCTGGCGGTCATGACCGCCACGGCCCGCGCCAAATGGGTCGCGGAATCCCTGCGCCTGGCCCACTCAGGCTCGGCCGTCACCGCCGACCAGGTCGCCCGCCTGACCGCCGCCCGCACCGCCTTCGACGAACTCGCCGAAGCCTATGAGGCGCTGCGCCGCATCATCGAGCGCGGCTATGTCGCGCTGAAATAAATTCTCGGAAATCGCCTGGTGGAGCCGAGGGGAGGCTCCACCAAACTCTAACTTCAAGCGCAGCTTAAGTGCCCCAAGACCGTTGATCAGCGGGAATTTGGTTACGCGTAGCAGATGCGCGTAGCAGCGTCAGCCCTGAACACAATCGGCCCAAGCGAGCTTCGGCTGACCACCGGAAAACACCAGACGCCACGTGCCAACTTTGCGACCAGCGGGAACGGTCGCATCGCCGAGAGAGCGCTCGCCCTCTTCCAGCGACCAATAAACACTGAGGTTCGCATACATCTCCGCGTGAGCCTTGGTCCGCTCGGTCAGGACGCCGCACGAGTAGGCGACGGCGTCCTGCTGGTCGCCACATATAATCGGCTCGATGCCGGAGACTTGTTCTCCAAGCATTGTGATGAGATTGAAGGTAAGCATTTCCTGTCTCCAAATGTCGTTGGAGACAGACAGTATCAGACTGATTTTACTTAGGTTTAGGCAATCACGCGGACTATGTAGGGATTAGCGCCCACCGAAATACTGCAGCCAGTGCGAAGCACCGTAGGGTCGGTTTACGTCGAGCTCGACGGTTCTGGTCTGTGATCCGATCTGAGCCTCAACCCACTCTCGACCCTGGGCGATGGAGCCTTCCCCGTTGGGGACGACGGTGTAGGTCACGAACTGGCGGACCTGGTCTGAGTAGCCACGCTGGCGGAAGCGGAGGAAGCGGAGGTTTGCCTTCTGCTCATTGGTCAGGGTGGTCTCGCACTTCACCTGGTTCGGCGTGACCTCGATCACCGAGCCGAAAGCCATGCAATGCTGCGAGATCCGTTGGACCAGGCGCTCAGGAGTCGTGGTCTGATACGTAAAACTCGTCTTAGGCTGAGCATTGGCAGCAACCGCCGGCGAGCTTGCCAGAACCACAGCCACTACGAGATTTTTCAAGCGCACAGACTTCTCCGAATAGGCTCACAAGCTTGGTTCCGAAATAGAACCAGATGCGACTGCCTCTAGCGCAGGTCTTCCCTCCCTGGAAGGCGCGCGGATGCGGAAGTGGGTGTCATCAGAAGACTACCGGACAGCCGTTCAGGTCGTCGTGGCGGCTCGCCTTGCAAAGGGGCTGACACAGCGCGAGGTGGAAGGGCGTTTGGGGAAGGTTCATCATGGCTGGCTCGCAAAAATCGAGGTGGGCGAACGCCAGATGAATGTGCTGGACATGATCGCCATCGCTCGCGCGATCGGCGTAGATGAACGCGTTTTATTCGACGACTTGCTGAGCCGTCTGCCAGCACAGCTTGACGTTTAGAGTCCGATTTCCTTGGCTGAGAGCCGAACGCTCAGCCTCTTTACGGAAACACCTTCTTCACAGACAGCGAGCCCCCTGCAGAGGGCTTCAGAAGCTCGTTTTGAGGACGCTGGAGCGTCAACCAGTCCAATCCGTCTCCAGTGCCCATGACGACGATCTGACGGTCGTGGTAGGGCGCGATGTCGGGACCAGGCTCTGTCGTCAACATCGCCCATGCACCATCCTTGACGAGCCCCGCGATCCAGAACCATTCCTCGTTCGCCACGGTGAACGACCATTTGGTCTTACGTTTCTGGCCCGGCTCAGCGTCAGTGAACTCGTAGAAAGCACTGGCCGGGACCAGGCATCTGTTCGACTCCTCAAAGCTGCGACCGTCGCTGCGGAAGTTGAACACTGGACGCCCCTGCGGGGATTTCCACGCCCACTTCAGTTCGGTTAGCAGGGGGCCTTCGTCCCAAGTCACAACAGGAGCCAGATCACCAATCCGGATGTCATCGCGAGGCTGCAAGTTGGGGATCACGCCACCTTCAAAGCGAAGGGGAGACCCGCATTGGCTGAACGCCTCAACGATCCTATTCGCGGACACATGAGATGCGAAGTTGTTACACATAGCGGCGCACTAGCTGGCGAAGGTCTCTATCATTGAGGTGACCGCTTCGCGCTGCTCCTGGCTGAGCTTCGACCAAGCTCGCATCATCCGGTGAGCGCCGGGAAAGTCCGCGTTGTCCTCTCCGAGCAGTTCGCTGGCTTCGCATTTCAGCGCATCAGCGGCCAGCACGAGCTTGGAACTCGCGATCCGGTTTTTGCCCTCTTCATATTTCTGCACTTGCTGAAAGCTAACGCCGGTCGCAATGCCAAGCTGGCGCTGTGACATGCCGCAAGCTTCCCTGCGTTTGCGAATGGCCTCACCGATCTGGGCGTCCAGGCGCTTTTCATAATCGCTCATTGGGACAGTAAGCACCGGCCTGAGCCTTGTGGGCAAGCAGCGATAGGCCAAGGGCGCGATAGAAAGTAGCCACCGTCCTCAACACGTCAGAATGGGACGCAGAGCCCCTGTGGAACATGGGCATGATTTCCGCACGCCCTTGCTATGTTCTTGTTTTGTGCTCATCGCTGACTGATGGGCGAGAGGGCATATCAGGGCGACGAGACCACCGGGTTCCAAAGCCCGGCGCAGGACCACGTTGAAGCGGTTCCAGACTTGGCCGATCTGCTCGAACTCCGTCGGCCCCAACGCTACGCCGTCCGCGTCAAAGGTGACGGCCTGAAAGCTCGCGGGATCCATTCCGGCGACATCCTGGTGGTCAACACAGACGGAGAACCTCGCACAGGAAAGGTCTGTGTCGCCTTTCTTCACGGCGATGTCGTGCTGGCGGTGCTGACTGAGAAAAATGGCGTCTGGTGGCTTGAGCCGGCGAACCAACCGGCTCAGGTGATTTCAGACGAGACCGAGGTTTGGGCGATGATCGCCGCCCTAGTCAGGACCGAAGTGTGATGTTCGGGCTGATCGACGGCAATAACTTCTATGTTTCCTGTGAGAGAGCTTTCGACCCCACCCTGGTCGGGAAGCCCGTCATCGTCCTGTCGAACAACGATGGGTGTGCAATAGCCCGATCCGCCGAGGCCAAGGCGCTGGGAGTGAAGATGGGAGAGGTCTGGCACCTGTCCAGACGCAAGCCAGAGTTCCGCAATGTCATTGCGAAATCGTCGAACTACGCCCTCTACGGTGACATGAGCCGCCGGGTGTTCGAGGTCTTGTCGGAGCACTTTCAAAGGGTCGAGCCCTACTCAATCGACGAGATGTTTCTCGATCTGACGCAGTTCGCGCGGGTGGACTATTGCCGACGGGTTCGTGACCGCGTGAGGCAGGTAGCGAAAATCCCCACTTGCATTGGCATCGGGCCAACGAAGACCCTGGCGAAACTGGCCAACAAGCACGCAAAGGGCTTGGTGGCTGGCGTATCGGATTTCAGCGACATTGCGGTTCGTCGCCGCGCCTTCGAAGAGATGCCGATTTCTGAGATTTGGGGCGTCGGCGGTGCATCGCAGACCAAGCTGAATAATCTCGGCGTCTTCACTGTGGAGCAGTTCGCGGCGCTTCCCTCTGCGTCGGTCCGGAAGCTGATGACCGTCACTGGACAGCGGACCCACGCCGAACTGAACGGCGTGTCCTGCATGCCCTTAACGTTGGCGCCGGAGCAGAAGCAGACCGTGTCAGTCACACGGATGTTCGGTCGTCCGGTGGAGACTTGGGTGGACATGCGCGAAGCCTTAGCCGCTCACGCTTCGCGGGCCGCTGAGAAGTGCCGCAAACACGGGCTGTCGGCGAACGCGATGCAGGTATTCTTCCACACGAACCCGCACTCCGGCGAGCCATGGTATAACGGACAGCGGTCATTCGAGATCGAGCAAACGAGCGACAGTTTTGCTCTGATCCGCCAAGCGGTGGCGGCGGGCCGATCGATGTGGAGACCAGGCCTCCGCTACGCCAAGTGCGGTGTCATACTGCTGGACCTTCAGCCGGAAGCGGAAAGCCCGCGAGATCTGCTATCAACGGCTGACTCGGTGCGATCTGAACGTCTGATGGGGGCGTTAGACGCGGTCAACGCGAGGTTCGGGCGAGGCACCCTTCGCCCTGGTGGAATAGGCAAGGAGACGGCCTGGTCCACCAGGGCAAACAACCGTTCGCCAAGATATACGACCCGTCTGACCGACCTTATGGAAGTGCATGCATAGCGGCATGGGGGCACGTCTGCTGTCCGCAATATACCGAGCGGTGTCCGCAATATTCCGAGAGAACTCCGCCATGACGGTTAGACGTCGGCCGATGCATGCTGTTCGGAGCAAAAAGCCGGGCTGTGAGAAGCGCCTGCCCTGTCATCTCGGAATATCGCGGACACCGCTCGGAAGATCGCGGACATTTCCGGCTGGACGGCCGCCGACAATGCAAGAGCTAGACATTGTCGCGGAGCGATTAAGCCAAGGCAGTGGCGCCGCCCCTTCAGATTTCTGTCTTCCACCCATTTGGGCGACGTGAATAGCGTCGTTGACACAACGCATGCTTGCCGAATGAAGAGGTTCTTGCTCTGGTAATGTGACCGATGGGGGATGATTGATGACCAGCTACACAATCAAATCAGGCGGATCCGTTCATGGACGCCTTCGACGCGTATGACACGATATTCCTTCAGCGAGCGAGACGTCTGTTCGAAGTTTATCACGCCCGCCGTTACAGGCGCTGGTTGGGATCTTGCCTCTCAAATCCGAGAAGAAGTCAGCTTCACCAAAGGTCGCATAATCGTTCGCGGCAAACTGGTCACGCGAGGCAAGGCCAAGCGGGCCGACTATGTCCTCTACCACAAGCCGAACCTGCCCATCGCCCTGATCGAGGCGAAGGACAACAAGCATAGTGTCGGAGACGGCATGCAGCAGGCGCTGGCATATGCTGAGACCTTGGACATTCCTTACGTCTTCTCATCCAACGGCACAGGGTTCGTTTTTCACGACCGGACGGGCGTGAGCGCGGAACGCGAAACAACTTTGTCTCTCGCCGCCTTCCCTTCCCCCGAGGACCTGTGGTCGCGCTACCGGACGTGGAAGGGGCTGACCCCGGAGGCTGAAAAAATCGTTCTTCAGGACTATTTCGACGACGGCAGCGGAAAGGTGCCTCGCTACTACCAGGTCAACGCCGTCAATGCCGCAGTTGAGGCGATCGCCAAAGGCCAGGACCGCGTCCTGCTCGTGATGGCCACGGGGACCGGCAAGACATACACGGCCTTCCAGATCATCTGGAGGTTGTGGCGAGCGAAACGGAAAAAGCGGATTCTGTTCCTCGCCGACCGCAACATTCTCGTCGATCAGACCATGGTGAATGATTTCAGGCCTTTCGGGCCGGCTATGGCGAAATTGTCGACGAAGTCGAAAACCATCGAACGGTCTGACGGAACACAGATAGACTTGCCTTTAGCGATGGATCGCCGCCGCCGGATCGACACTGCCTATGAGATCTACCTTGGGCTTTATCAGGCCATCACCGGCCCGGAGGAGGCGAAGAAGCTCTACCGAGAGTTTTCGCCGGACTTCTTCGACCTCATTGTTGTGGACGAGTGCCATCGCGGCAGCGCTGCCGCCGACTCCGCTTGGCGCGAGATTCTCGACCACTTCTCGTCGGCAACACAGGTTGGACTGACCGCTACGCCGAAGGAGACCGAATACGCCTCGAACAGCGCCTACTTCGGCGAGCCCGTTTATACATACTCACTGAAGCAGGGCATTCGCGACGGCTTCCTCGCGCCCTACAAGGTCATAAAGGTCCACCTCGACCGCGACATCGAAGGCTATCGTCCGCAGCATGGCGATACCGACCGAGGTGGAGAGGAGATCGAGGACCGCATCTACAACACCAAGGATTTCGACCGCGTCCTGGTCTTGGATGAGCGCACGAAACTAGTCGCGCGTCGCGTCACGGAGTTTCTGAAGGAGAGCGGTGACCGTTTCCAGAAAACTATCGTTTTCTGTGTGGATGAAGAACATGCAGACCGCATGCGTCGGGCGTTGGTCAACGAAAATCAGGATCTGGTCGCCAAGAACGCCCGCTACGTCATGCGCATCACCGGCAGCGACCAGGAAGGTCAAGCGCAGCTGGGTAACTTCATCGACCCCGAGGCGCGCTATCCCGTGCTGGTGACGACCTCACGCCTTTTGTCGACCGGGGTCGACGCCCAGACCTGTCGCTTGATCGTTCTGGACCGCTCGGTGGGGTCAATGACCGAGTTCAAACAGATCGTCGGTCGAGGCACCCGCGTCCACGAGGACACCCGGAAATATTACTTCACCCTCATGGATTTCAGGGGTGCCACCAACCACTTCGCCGATCCGGATTTCGACGGCGAGCCGGTCCAGATCTACGAGCCGGGCGACTTCGATCCCATTACGCCTCCCGAAGATGCTGAGGTGATCGAGGAGGGCAGTGACTCCGTGCCTCCTGTTCCGGGACCGGACGAAGTCGTAGTTGATCAGCCTGACATCACAATCACTGACGGGTTGGGACGGAGGCAGCGAAAGGTGTTTGTCGACGGCGTCGCCGTGGCGGTCGTCTCGGAGCGGATCGAGTATCTCGACGCGAACGGAAAGCTGGTCACGGAGAGCTTGCGCGACTTCACCCGCAACACGCTGCGCAAACAGTATGCATCGCTCGACGCCTTCTTGAGGCGCTGGAATCAGGTGGACCGCAAGCAGGCCATTATCGAGGAACTGGCGGACGAGGGACTGCCGCTGGAGGCGGTCCGCGACTTGGCGGGCAAGGATCTGGACCTCTTTGACCTGATCTGTCACGTCGCCTTCGATCAACCGCCCCTTACACGCCAGGAACGTGCTGACAGCGTCCGCAAGCGAGATGTGTTCACTCGCTATGGACTGCAGGCGCGCACGGTCCTAGAGGCCCTGCTGACCAAATACGAGGACGAGGGGCTGCTGAACCTCGACGACGTTCAGGTGCTAAAGATCGCACCCTTTGACCAGATGGGCACGGCTGTGCAGTTGGTGAAGGCATTTGGCGGGCGATCGGGGTATGAGCGCGCCGTTCACGACCTCCAAACAGCCCTTTACGAAAAGTCCGCGTAGCCCATGTCTCTTCGCAACCTCGTCAAATCCATTCAGGACATCATGCGCAAGGATGTCGGCGTCGATGGTGACGCTCAGCGCGTGGGTCAGCTGTGCTGGATGTTCTTCCTCAAGATCATCGACGATCAAGATCAGGAGCTGGAACTGCTCCGCGACGACTACAGCTCGCCGATCCCGGATCATCTTCGCTGGTCGGCCTGGGCCGCTGATCCTGAGGGGCTGACGGGTGAGGCGCTGATCGATTTCGTCAACGACACCCTGTTCCCGAAACTGAAGACACTGCCGCTTACCGGCCAGCCCGGTGACCGCGCCCGGGTGGTCCGAAACGTCTTCGAGGACGCCTACAACTATATGAAATCCGGGCAACTGCTGCGGCAGGTGGTTAACAAGATCAACGAGGTCGATTTTAACGATCTGGCCGAACGCCAGCATTTCGGTGACGTATATGAGCAGTTGCTGAACGACCTCCAGAACGCCGGTAACTCCGGGGAGTATTACACGCCACGCGCTGTGACCGCCTTCATGGTCGATCGCATCGATCCTAAGCCCGGCGAGATCCTGTTCGACCCCGCTTGCGGAACCGGCGGCTTCCTGACCTGCTCGATACGCCACATGCGAGACCGCTATGTGAAACGCCCTGAGGATGAGCAGGAAATGCAGGGAGCGCTGCGGGCCGTCGAGAAGAAGCCGCTGCCGCATATGCTTGCGACGACCAATATGCTGCTACACGGGGTCGAGGACCCCAGCTTCGTGCGCCACGACAACACCCTTGCGCGGCCCTACATCAGCTACGGACAGTCGGACCGCGTCGACATAGTCCTGACTAACCCGCCCTTCGGCGGCAAGGAAGAGGATGGGATCGAAAGCAATTTTCCCAGGCACTTCCAGACCCGCGAAACCGCAGACCTATTCCTTGCGCTGATAATCCGCCTGTTGAAGCCAGGCGGACGGGCGGCGGTCGTTCTGCCGGATGGCAGCTTGTTCGGCGAGGGCGTGAAGACCCGGCTGAAGGAGGCGCTGATGGAGGAGTGCAACCTCCATACAATCGTTCGCTTGCCCAACAGCGTCTTCCGTCCCTACGCCTCCATCGGCACTAATCTGCTGTTCTTCGAGAAGGGGGAGCCGACTAGCGACATCTGGTTCTTCGAGCATCAGGTCCCTCCGGGCCAGAAAGCCTACTCAATGACTAGGCCGATCCGGCTGGAGCATCTGAAAGGCTGTATCGACTGGTGGGGAGGTGCCGAACGACAGGGTCGTGAGGAGACGCCGCTAGCTTGGAAGATTACCGCCGAGGAGATCAAGGCGCGCGGTTACAATCTCGACGTCAAGAACCCGCATGCCGTAGCCGACGACCTCGGCGACCCGCAAGCGCTCATGGAAGAACTCGCCCGGACCGACGCTGAGACGGCGACCTTGCGCGATCAGTTCAAAGCCATTCTTGCTGAGGCGCTCGCCAGATGAACGCTGAACGTTTGTTGGAGCACTACGAGAAGATCGCAGACACGCCCAACGCGGTTAAACGTCTGCGTCGCTTCGTTCTTGATCTGGCAGTGCGCGGTAAACTCGTGACGCAATACGCCTCCGAGGGAGCTGCGATGGGTTTTAGAGAGCACAACGATCCCGCTGCACCATTCGATCTGCCGACTACCTGGAAGTGGACCGAAATCGGCGATCAGCTAAATCTCCTGAACGGCATGGCCTTCAAACCCACGGATTGGGCGACGGAGGGGCTTCGAATTGTTCGAATCCAGAACCTCAACAATCCAGACGCACCGTTCAACTTCTGCAATCCCGAGATGGTTCGCGAGCGGTCGCTCATCGACACTGGTTCTTTCCTCATCAGTTGGTCGGGGACGCCCGGAACCTCTTTCGGAGCTTTCATCTGGGATCGCGGACCAGCAGTTCTGAATCAGCACATTTTTCGATGTGACTTCAGAACGAAGGCGGTCGTGTCGGCTTTCCTGCGTCTGGCGATCAATGGACGACTCGATGAAATGATCGCAAAGGCGCACGGCGGTGTTGGGCTTCAGCACATCACAAAGGGTAAGCTGGAAGCACTCCTCATACCCCTCCCCCCGCTCGCCGAGCAGCACCGCATCGTGACTAAGGTCGACGAATTGATGGCTCTATGCGACCGACTGGAGGCGGCGCGGGAGCGGCGTGAGCGAGCGCGTGACCGCGCAACTTTGGCAAGCCTCACTCGCCTCAATAGGCCCAATCCGCAAACTTCTCAGGCAGACGCACGCTTCGCCATCGACGCGCTGGCCGCTCTCACCGCCCGTCCCGACCAGATTAAACACATGCGAGAGACCATCCTTGGCCTCGCGGTGCGCGGCAAATTGGTCCCACAGGACCCGACCGATGAACCTGCATCAGCGTTGCTGAAGGAGGTTGAAACCGAGAAGCGGAACCTCGGCGTCAAGCAATTGATCCACCCTGTCGATGAAGGTGAAGCCCCGTTCACGCTGCCGAGGGGCTGGGCATGGACTCGGGTCGGCGAGATCTGTTCAAAAACGGGTTCGGGCAGCACACCCCGAGGGGGCAAGGATGTCTACAAGGAATCTGGCATTCCATTCCTGCGTTCTCAGAACGTCTACAACGAGGGTCTTCGTCTAGACGATGTAGTCTTCATCGATGCGCTAACTCACGAGCGTATGAAGGGCACGCGCGTTCTGCCCGGAGACTTGCTCTTGAACATCACAGGGGGCTCAATGGGACGCTGCGGCGTCGTGCAGGACCCCCTCGGTGAAGCGAACGTGAGCCAGCACGTAGCGATCATCCGCCCGGCAGTTAAAGGCATGAATGAATTTCTTCACCGTCTCGTCATGTCGCCATATCTGCAGGCGTTCATATTCGACGAGCAGACAGGTGCTGGCCGAGGCGGGCTCCCTAAAAATCGAATGGACCGGATCGCTATCGCCCTACCACCGCTTGCTGAGCAACATCGCATTGTCGCGAAGGTCGATGCCCTCATGTCGCTCTGCGGCCGGCTGGAGCGAAAGCTGACAACCGCCGAGACCACTCGCGCCCGCCTTCTCGACGCCCTCCTCCATGATGCGTTGACACCGGCTTTCGCGGCGCGGGCTGCCTGATGCCAATCCGAAACGCGATCTGGACGGTTGGAAGCAGCCCGCTACAGCTTGTGGAAGGCAAGCTACCCAGCGAGCGCGCGCTAGAAGACATGATCGTCTCTGCGCCGCGCATGCTGTCTGACGAGTGGATGCTGATAGGTCGCCAGGAGCGCACCCACTCCGGGGGCTTCATCGACCTGCTCGCCATCGCTCCAGACGGAGCCTTGGTGCTGATCGAACTGAAACGGGACCGCACCCCACGCGAGGTTGTCGCCCAGGCCATCGATTACGCCGTCTGGGTTGAAGGGCTGGACGCTCAGGACATCAATGCCATCTATCGTCGCTTTTCGCCCGGTTGCGATCTCGCAGAGGACTTTCTGGGGATGTTCGGGCAGCCGCTTGACGAGGAAACGCTGAACGACAGCCATCAGATCGTAATCGTAGCCGCCTCGCTCGACGACAGCAGCGAGCGCATCGTCGCCTACCTGAACAAGCGCGACATCGCGATCAACGTGCTGTGCTTCCAGGTCTTCGATCATGGCGACCAGCAGTTGCTGAGCCGCGCCTGGTTGCTCGACCCGGTGCAGACCCAGGTCAGCGCTGCCGCCGCCCCGAAGACGCGCGGCAAGCGCGAGAGCGAGCCGTGGATCGGCGAGTTCTATGCTTCTTACGGTGTCGGCGATAGACGCCGGTCGTGGGAGGAGGCGCGTCGCTACGGTTTCATCAGCGCGGGAGGCGGGTCTTGGTATAGCAACACGCTGAACCTTCTGAATGTCGGCGACAGGGTTTGGGTGAAGTCACCCGGCCACGGCTTCGTTGGTGTTGGCGAGGTTACGGGACGGGCACAGCCGCTGGCGGAGTTCTCGGTTCATACCCCGGACGGAGAACGAGCTGCTGTCGAGATGCTCGCCGAGGGCGATTATCACAGGGCCTTCGTCGATGACCCGGAACGCAGCGACTGGTTTGTTCCGATCCGCTGGATCCACTCCGTGCCTTTGAACGAAGCCGTGAATGAGGTGGGGATGTTCGGCAACCAGAATAGCGTATGCAAGCCCACGACGCCCAAATGGCGGACAACGGTCGAAAGGTTGAGGGAGCGCTGGCCCGAAGTCGGACACCTGTGAGCCCACCCCATTCCGCAAGGATGCATGTCGGCATAGCAGGTATAAGGCTAAGCTGTTTCGGGGCGCGGACTGCACAGAAGACGAACCCTTCGAACAGGCCAAACCTGGGACCACGCCGTTGTCCTTATACCTCACGCCCTTGCGGACGATCAGCTCATTTGCCGAGCTATTCCGTGGGGCTTTACCGCCTAATCGTCGGGGCCATGTCCTTTATGAGGTGCACTATGGTGGCCGTGAAATGGTCAGTGCCGACAAGGTATAAGGGATCGCTTCCCAACCGGTCGGCACTGAAGGCACCGGGGTCCCTATAGGCGCCCCATTTCTACGACTTCTCGTTCCACCGCATCCTGTGCGGCATGAACAGGCGCTCCTTTTGACGGACGATAATCGCGGACGCAGTCGGTTCGTCGAGGCGCGGTGATGAAATCGGGAACACCAACCGATCTCGAACTAGGACGAGGTTGATCAACCCCCATACGCCGTCCTTGGCGAAGCGCTTCTCCAGATCGTCCCGGAGGGTGTCACGGGTCATGAGCGACTCGTCGTGATGATAGAGCCTGAGATCAAGATCTTCGTTCGCCAGCACCTCGACGCAGCGACATACAAGGGCTCGTGCTCTGGCCGCTTCATCGGCGGCATCTCGGCGGGGAAGCGCGCGGGAAAACCGCCAGTCCGGTTCAAGAGAGACGAACCTGCCATCGCGATCCAGATGCCAGTGCATGCGGTGGAAGACATACTTGATCGCCTTCCGCGCAGCGTCTTCAGACACGACCTGATCGAGACCGACGTAGGCTCGGAAGCGTTCTTGTTCGACGGGACTTTCGATCAATCCAGCGCATGTCCGTGCGTCGCGCTCCCACTGCTTCAGGGACACGTCGTAATGCGCCCGGAGAGCGTCGCTGAGCGCGATACAGACCCTTTCCTTTAGTCCTGCCAGGAAGGGTTCAACTTGGCCTTCCTGGGGCACCTGGAGACTCATTTTCCTGATGCTCGTCTTGTTGAGATCATTCCGGATAAGGTCAGTGACCCATTGAGCGATGTGGGCGTTAGCGTAGTCACGCGTCTGCCAGCTGCCGTCGAACTCGAAGGCTCCTGCGAAGACGTCAGCCCATTCGATGTCGAATGTCAGCGGATCGGTGCTGGTCTGGATGATCCGCCAGTCTGTCAGCTGGGTGATGAAGTCTGCAGCCTCGTAGGCAATGGGGGCGGTGATATTGTCCGGCATGGTGATGCTCGGTGTGGGGGTGATCATGGTCGCACTCTCTGAGAGAGGTTTAGGCTTGTCCGGATTGGTCCGGTTGAGGGTTAGATTTGAAAGAGGAAGCGGATCTCGCGAGAAGGACGGAGGCCGAGACATCGAAGTCCAGCCTTCCCCGAGACCATCGTCATGCGGCCAGTTTTTGCGGCTCCAGGCCCGGAGCTAGTGAAAGGCGCTGCTCTTGCATTTCCATCAGTTCCAAAATCCGCCTCTGCAGGGCCTGTGGGAGGTCGAGACCAAGGGACGCCCGTCTACCCTGCAGGGTGGCGTGGACCAGGCCCCATGCCCCTTCGGTCGTTGAAATATCGCGGACCCTCGAATGGAGGAGCTCAACGATTGAGGCGCTGTCCTGCCTCTTCAGCCATGAGGCATCGGTGTTCCGGATTGTCGCGTCCATGAACTTGACCACGAGCTTCCAGGCGACGGCCCTGTCATGGTCTTCATCGCTACCGCGAATGTCGTCGAGCTTGTAGTTTCCCCGGACCTCCATGGAACCGGCGATTTCCTCAATGCGAGGATCGCACCGTTGGAAGACGTATTTGATCGCCTTGTCCAATGTCCTGGGGCTGACGTTCTGGTCCAAGCCCAAATACTCGACGGCATGCGGCACCGAGTTGAGTATCTCGCCCATGTCCGTCGTCACGGCTTGCTGCCACACCTCGATGTCGAAGTGCGCCGTCAACTCATCCCTGATTTGGTTTTTAATCTGTCGGCGGATCTGCTCCAGCGCTTCGGCATCGCCTTGTTTCCGACGCTGCCGAATAACGTAGGGGGAGATCCTGGACGCAAGCTCTATGAGCCGCATTCCAATGATCGCTCGCGCTTGCTCTGCGTAGCCGCGAGCGTTCACACCGTGAAGCATCTCGCTGAACGCCTCACCATGACGGAAGTCGAGATGGTCGCTTCCGTCCGGCGGAAACTGAAGGGACCAGAAACTGGCCTCGAAGACGTGCTTGAAGGCAGCCCACGCAGTGGGGCTGGTGATGGCGGCAGGGAGTGAAGCTCCCGCCCGGGAAACACCTGACATTATGTTTTTCTGAGACTGGTGTTGATCTTGTCCCGAAGGACACCGGACGTGAACCTGAGGCTCATGTCCAGCTGAGGGGTTCCGGAGGCGTCGCAACGCATTGTTTCCGGCAGGACGGCGATCAAGCCATCCACGAACACCGGATACCTTTACAGCGTCTTGCTGTCTATCCCCGGAACTCAAAAAAAGGACGCTGTGACGACCACACGACCGGAGCAAGCCGAAGGCGCAGCGAAGTCGTGAGGGAGGAACTGCGTCCTCGCCGCAGGCGCTTCCTGATTGACGATCGCCAAATCGATCTGCGTTTATTGATTATTCTAGTTTAAATACACCCAAAGAGAACCCTATATATAAGGTTCTTAAAAACGCGGGCGCATGGGCGTGCGGGCGCACGCACGAATACATGAGAGCGCCGCAAAAGTCAAGCAAAATGTCCCAGCTCTTGCCGACAGCGGCGTGAGCCTGCAGGCCGATTTTCGCCTCACAGAGACTCATTTTGTTGAAGGCGACTCTTGCTCCGCCCCGCCCCTCAAGCCCGCTCCACGAGGCTCTCCGGGGCATCCAACAGGGTCGCAGAGCCTTTCACGCGGTAGACGGTCGCACGCCCTACCTTCAAACGCTTCGCTACCTCAGTTGGCCCGACCCCGTCGTCCAACAATCGCCGGATCTCCCCGTCATCCACAGACTTGGGCCGACCGCGATACACTCCGGCCAGCTTCGCCTTTTCGATGCCCTCACGCTGCCGCTCCCGGCGAAGATCAGTTTCGAACTCAGCGAACGCGGCCAGCATGTTCAACATCAGCCTGCCGCTCGAACTCGTCGTGTCGATCGCTCCTTGTTGCAACGCTTTGAAGGCCACGCCTTTCTCAGTCAGTCGGTCGATAATGTTCCTGAGATCGGACATAGAGCGGGCCAGACGATCCAGGCGGGTCACGATAAGTGTGTCACCATCGCGGACGTAATCGAGCGCGGCAGCGAGAGCCACTCGCCCATCCTGAGACGTGCCAGATGCCTTTTCCACAAACAGCCTCTCGCACTTCGCGTCGAGCAGAAGGTCCTCTTGGATCTTCAGATCCTGACCTGCGGAACTCACCCGCGCGTAGCCGCAGATTTTGCCAGTCATCGTCGGTTCGTCTCATATGGTTCTAGACCATACCACAATACCGTCTCAGAAGTCTCCCGCCAATCCTATTGGGACATTTCCCGCCCAATCATGAGACGTCTCGTCGGGGTATACCTTCTGAAACGCGTCACGGCATTGTGCAACCAGGGCGTTCGTCGTAAGCGATCGTGAACTGGGGGAACGAAGATATGCCGTGGGATGATGGATTGCAGGTAGGATCGCCTGCACATGGGATCGCTTCGTCTGCGCATGCGAGAGTCCGGGTGCTTGCCGGGCCGGGCGCAGGCAAGTCGTTTGCGATGAAGAGGCGGATCGCTCGCTTACTCGAAACAGGCGTTTCTCCCCAAGCAATCCTGGCTGTGACATTCACCCGAGTAGCAGCGGACGATCTTCACCGCGAGTTGTCTGGGATGGCGATCCCAGGCGCTGATGCTCTTCGTGGACGGACCGTTCACTCGCTCTGCATGTCCATCTTGATGCGCAACCACGTGCTTCCGACGCTAGGGCGGACTCCTCGTCCACTGAACGAGTTCGAACTTCAACCTCTCCTTGAGGATCTGGGGTCTGCCTTCGGCACGAAGCATGATCGACGTCGGCACATGAGAGCCTATGAGGCGGCATGGGCGAGACTGCAGCATCAGCAGCCAGGACACGTGCAGACGCCACAAGATCTCGCCTTCGAACAAGCGTTGGTCAGATGGCTTCGCCTCCACGAGGCAATGCTGATCGGCGAGATCATTCCCACGACGTATGGCTACCTCTGGAACAATCCAGGATGCCAAGAGAGGACCGAGTTCGGGCACATCTTGATTGACGAGTATCAGGATCTCAATCGCGCCGAGCAGGAAGTGCTTAACCTGTTGGCCGGTCAGGCAGATGTCTGCGTGGTAGGCGACGACGACCAGTCGATTTACAGCTTCAAGCACGCTCACCCTGACGGCGTTAGAAACTGGAGTGTTGTCAACAACGGCCAGGATCACGCAATCGCCGACTGCCGCCGATGCCCAACCACCGTCGTTAGCATGGCGAACAGCTTGATCGCCCACAACGCGCAACGCCAACCTAGGACAATGACGTCATTCGCGGCGAACGGGCCAGGCACGATCGCGATCCGACAATATCTAGACCAAGACGCAGAGGCCGATGCAGTCGCCGCCAAGATCATTCAACTTGTCGGTGCCGGAGTGGCACCAGGTGATATTATCGTTCTGGCTCAGCGGTCCACCTTCGCCACGCCCGTTTTTGATCGATTGAGAGCCGCCCATATCCCCGTAAAGTCGTATTACGCTGAAGCCCCGCTCGACAGCCAAGCAGCACAGCGGTGCTTCGCCCTGCTGAAGTTGGCGCTGAACCCCCAAGATCGGGTAGCACTTAGATGGCTCTTGGGAGAGGGCCATACACGGTGGCGGACAAATGAGTATGTCCGCGTCCTCAACCACTGTGAGCAGGTGGGCATTTCTGCGAACGACGCACTGTCACAAATGTCGCAAGGACTGCTGAGGATCCCGCATACCACTGGCTTAGTTGCACAGTATCGAACGGTCATGGCGGACGTGGCTGCCCTTCAGCTCGTTGGCGCAAACCTCGCAGGGTTCATAGCCGCGTGGATCCCCAACCCTGCACTAGTCCCTCTCCTTCATGAGGTCGCGACCCAGCAGGCAGCAATCGCACTCGACCTTCAGGACTTTTTCAACCTGCTTTCTACGGCAATCAACGAACCCGAGGTGCCTATGGAGGTCGCGGAGGTTCGGGTTATGAGCCTTCACAAGAGCAAGGGGCTGAGTTCGCCATACGTTTTCATTGTCGGATGTATCGAAGGCTTACTTCCGGGAGCGGCGCAGCCAGGCGCGACGCCAGCTGAGATCACCGCGAAACTCGAAGAAGATCGTCGCTTGTTTTATGTCGGTATTACGCGGGTGAAAGCTGACCCTGGGACCGGCCGTCCTGGTTACCTAGCCATAACCAGCCCGCAGACAATGGACCTTGGGACCGCTCGCCAAAGCGGTATCGTTCCGGTCACAAACCGGGGTCGAACAGCGGTGTTGGCTGCTAGCAGGTTCACACGCGAGCTAGGTCCAGCTGCGCCTGCACCTACTGCAGGGCTCCCCCTCTGAGAGCTCGGCAACGGCAAGCGTCAGAGTTCAGGAAACCGCAGACGCGATAGGTCGAGACCGGGGTAGCTGATCTTGTCCACGGCAACCTTTAGCGTCGCGATGTCCACTTTCCCGTATCCGGAATGGGTGTCTTTCGACTCATGCCCAATGATCTCTTCGGACACGTCTTTGCGCACATCGGCTGCGCGAAGGCGAGACGTCGCCGTATGGCGGGTCGAATGGAAGACGAGCTTTCCAGGGTCATCCGGTTCCGGATCGACGATCCGATCGATCACCTTGGAGAAGAACTTTGACGGAGCGTCGCTGTAGTATCCAGAAGCGCTTAAGCGTAGCTCCGGGAAGAGACGATCAGCACCGCGTTCCTTCATTCGCGCTACGAACGCAGGAAGGCCCAGCGTGATCAGTTCGTAATGCAGCGGCACCTTGCGACGCGACGCAGCGGCCTTGACGCTTTGGCCATCCATCTCGTCCCGGACGTGCATATAAAGGATGCCGCCCTCGTTTTTGATGTCGGCGATGGCGAGGCCGCAGGCTTCGTTCAGACGCAAACCCGAGAAGATGCAGATTAAGGGGATCCAGAACCGGTGATCGGAAATGCGCACTGGTCCAGGCTTGTAGAGCGGCTCGAACTTTGGACCCTTGCTTCCGGTAAACATCGGCAGAGCGAACAGGCGCTGAAGCTCAGGGATTGTGAAATCGCGACGTTCGTCCTTGGGGTCCATCTTTCGCGGCTTGCGTGTCGCGATGCCGTTAAACGGATCGACTAGGCCGCTGCCAGCCGTTCGCTGCCATTCGTAGATCGCTCGGAGCGGTGCCAGATACTTCGTGTTGATCGTCTCGGCACCAAGGACTGCGGTGTCTTCTAGCTCAACCGACTTGGCACGCCGGTCTTCAAATGTCGGGAGGTCGCGATACTCCCTGCGCTTCTTCCAGTTTGTCGGATACCGGCCTAAAGCCACGTTGAAGTTCCCGGCGTCCTCTTGGGTGACCTCGCCAATCAGCGGATCTCGCTCACGCCAAGCGATGAATGTCTCCACCGCATTTTCGTAATCCTTGACCCGTTTTGGCTTGAACTTCTCGATCCGCGCGATTTCTGGGATCGCCTCCAGCGCAGCCTCACTCAGCCGTGTCGCAGCCCGACCTTTCAGCATTTTTTGCGCCGGTTCTGCAGGCTGTGCAGCCAGGCTCTCTCTGATGCGGTCGAGCAGAGCGCCTGCTGGATCGTCGTCCAATCGCGGACGCCACTCGGAAGCGTCTCTCGACAAAATCGCATCATGAATTTCACGCTGCGCCCGGATCATCTGCCCCGCTGTCTGCTCGAAGACCGCGCTGAATGGGTCTGCCTCCAGGCCCTCTCGCCGAAACAGGTCAGCGACATATGACTCGGCGACGGAGCCGTCTTCGTTGCGATGGCGGCGATCCGCCCCCTTGAACATCTTGCGATGCGCGGCCTTGCGGAGAGCCTGATCATCGATTTTCGACAAGTAGTAGCCGTCATCGCCGAGCCGTTCGGCCCGATCCTCCGCCGATAGCACCTCGAACTCGGCGGACTCGTGGTCGTCGAGGTATCGGACAACCGTGTCAGCGAAGCCGTCCGGAAGCCGCTTCAAGATGACCCCAGCATGGATCATCGAGTTGGGCATGCTCCGGATGTATTCGTCCTCGTCCAGCTCGGCCTTCAGCCATCGGTCGATCAGGAACTTGATCCGGGCGGGGTCAGGTAGGCTACGCGAACTGGACATCTCGCGGTCAAGATCGCGCCAGAGCCCTTGGGTCAAGAGGGCGGCTAGGGTTGCCCTGCGACGGGCTGTGGACCGCTCCGTCGTGCGCAGCGACCTCCAGAGCTCTCGACGTTTCAGAACCGACCTGAAGCGCTCCGGAACTCGCGTGCGGAAGTAGTAGGTAACACCCCGTCGGAAGACGTTCGTGAGAAGCGACATTGGACCTCGTGTAGCAGCTGTGCGTAGCAGAGCTGACCTACGAGCCTCTAAGCCTGGAACCACCGAGCTTGGTGGAGCCGAGGGGAGTCGAACCCCTGACCTCGTCATTGCGAACGACGCGCTCTACCAACTGAGCTACGGCCCCGTTTCCAGCGTGGGATCGGGTTCACAGGCGAGGCGGACATAGAAGGCGGGCGGGCGTGGTGTCAACGGGCTTGTGCGCGCAATCGGCGCAGGTCGGATACGACCGTTGTCGGACGGGGTGGGAACACGCTAGAAGCCCTGATCCAACAGGAGAGTAAGGTTCATGGGTTACGCCATCGTCTGGCTGATCAACGCCATCATCAGTCTGATGATCTGGTTCATCATCGCCCAGGCCATATTGAGCTGGCTGGTGGCGTTCGACGTCGTCAACTACCGCAACCGTTTCGTCGCTTCGGTGGGCAGCTTCCTGGATCAGGTGACGCGGCCGTTGCTGGAGCCGTTCCGGCGCATCATTCCGAACCTGGGCGGCATCGACATCTCGCCCATCGTGGTCATCCTGCTGCTGCAGTTCATCAGCGTGCTGTTCAACCGCACGGCGGGGCCGGCCCTGGTCCAGTTGCTGGGCTGAGGCGCCACGGCGGACGGGAATCTGAGGGTCGGGGGCCGATCGGGCCTTGCGCCGCGCCGGGACCTTCCTAAGGTGCGCGCCCCGACCACTTTCGACCACGGTTCATGAGCACGATCACCACAGTCGCCATCCTGGGCGCCGGACAAATGGGCGCAGGCATCGCCCATGCGGTGGCCTTGGGGGGCTATTCGGTCCGGCTGTATGACGTCGTCGGCGCCCGGCTGCCCCTGGCGCAGGGCGAGATCGCAGCCAGCCTGTCGCGCCATGTCGCGCGCGGCCTGGTCGATCAGGCCGCCGCCGACGCGGCGCTGGCCCGCATCGCCGTGAGCGACGTGATCGCCGACGCCGTTGACGGCGCCGATCTGGTCATCGAGGCCGCGCTGGAAGACGAGGCCGTCAAGAAGGCCATCTATGCGCAGGTCGTGCCGCACCTGGGGCCGAACACCCTGCTGGCGTCCAACACCTCGTCCATCTCCATCACCCGCCTGGCGTCCTCGACCGACCGGCCGGACCGGTTCATCGGCCTGCACTTCATGAAGCCGGCGCCGGTGATGAAGCTGGTGGAGATCATCCGCGGCATCGCCACCTCGGCCGAAACCCATTCCGCCGCCGTCGCCTTCGCCGAGAGCCTGGGCAAGACCACCACGGACGCCGAGGATTTCCCCGCCTTCATCGTCAACCGCATCCTGGTGCCGATGATGAACGAGGCGATCTTCGCCCTGTACGAAGGCGTCGGCAACGTCGCCTCCATCGACAAGGCGCTGCGCCTGGGCGCCAACCATCCGATGGGGCCGCTGGAGCTGGCGGACTTCATGGGTCTGGACGTGGTCCTCGCCATCATGAACGTGCTGTACGACGGCCTGGCCGACAGCAAATACCGCCCCTGCCCGCTGCTGGTGAAATATGTCGAGGCGGGCTGGCTGGGCAGGAAGAGCGGGCGCGGCTTCTACGACTATTCCGGCGACACGCCGGCGCCGACGCGATGAGCCGGTTCGAGAGCTATTCCGACCTGCCGGGTCAGGCGACGATCGCCGCCCGGCCTGCGCCGCTCTATCCCGTGCTGGCGTCGCTGGCGGGGGCGGCCTGGCCGCCGCTGCTGCTGACGCTGCCCTTCTGGCCGCCGAACGTCATCGCGCCAGGACGCGACATGGACTGGCGGCTGGTGGTTCTGCTGATCGGCCTGGTGGGCGCCCCGCTGGCCCTGTGGCGCATCCTGTCCGAAAGACAGCGCGACGGACGGCCCGGCACCCGGTTGGGCGTGGTCTGGCGCTTCATGATGTACGGCGGCCTGGGCGCGGCCGTGGTGCAGATCCTGGTGGCCCTGGCCATGACCTTCATGGGCTGGTTCGAGGCCGGCGACGTCATGCAGGCGCTGGGCGCGACCGAGACGACCCTGCTGATCTTCGGGGTCGGCGGCCTGCCGATCGCCATGGTCGTGGGGGTCAGCTATGCGCTTTGGGCCGGGCTGTGCGCGGCCTTCATCGCCTTCGAGGCCAAGCCGGCCGTGAAGGACAGACTGGGCCTGATGCCCAAAGGCTGACGGCCCGCTTCAGGATCGGGGGATCCAAGGATGGCGACGACGGTTCACGAGACCCAGGCGACGCCGTTGACCGCACCGACGGAGCCCCGCGCAAGGATTGCGCCGCTGGACCTGATCCGCGGCCTGTCCGTCCTGGGCATACTGGCGGTCAACGCCGCCGGTTTCGCGGCCCCCATGTCGGCCTATGGCGTCCCCGGACTGTGGCCCTTCCCCGACAGCGGCGCGGCGGCCGTGTCGCAGTGGATCGTCGACGCCTTCTTCCATCAGAAGTTCATCGCCCTGTTCTCCATGCTGTTCGGCGTGTCGCTGTTCCTGGTCGGGGGCGAACGCGGCGATGAGGCCCGCGGCAGGCTGCTGCGTCGCCGATTGTTCTGGCTGGCGATCTTCGCCCTGTGCCACGGGCTGGCGCTGTGGTGGGGCGACGTGCTGTTGCTCTACGCCTGGTCCGGCCTGTTCGTCATGTTCGCCCGGTCGTGGCGGCCCCGCACCCTCTTCACCGTCGGGGTGATCCTGTTCGGCCTGTTCTGGACGCTTCAGCTGCTGGGGTCGCTGAGCCTGCAATTCGCTCCGCCCGAGACGCAGGCCGAGGTGATGGCCCGGCTTCAATCCTCTGTCGAAAGGATCGCCGAGGTCCGCGCCCAGACGGCGGACGCCGCCGGGTCGCTGGCCGGGGCCTATCGCCAGAACCTGAACGGCTGGATCGCCCTGCAGGGGCCCAGCCTGATGGCCTTCGTCATTCCCACCGTCGGGCTGATGATGATCGGCCTGGGGCTGTTCAAGACCGGTTTCCTGTCGGGCGGGCGGGGGCGTCGCGCCTATGGCGTCGCCCTGGCCGTGGGCGCTGCGGCCCTGGCGGTCGTGGCCCTGCTGACCTGGGGCGGCGACGGGACGGGGGGCCAGCCGTTGTGGGCGGCGGGCGTGGAGGGCCTGTTGAACCCGTTGGTCGGACTGGGTTACGCCTCGGCGCTGATCCTGCTGTGGAAAGGCGGGGCGGCGCGTTTCCTGTCGCCCCTGGCGGCGACGGGACGAATGGCCCTGACCAACTATCTGACCCAGTCCCTGATCATGAGCAGCCTGTTCTACGGCGGGCGCGGCCTGGGGTTGATGGGGCAGGTGGATCGGCCGGCGCTGTGGGGCGTGGTCGTCGGCGTGTGGGCCTTGCAGCTGATCTGGTCGCCGCTGTGGCTGTCGCGGTTCCGCATGGGGCCGCTGGAGTGGGTTTGGCGCTGTCTGACCTATGGCCGCCGCATGCCGATCCTGAAGGCTGGCTGAAAAGGCGGCTGACGGCGCTTTTATCACAGGCGCGAACGGACTAACTGAGGGCCATGGCCGCCCCGGATACTCCCGCCGAAACCTTCAAGCGCGCGCTGGGCCACGCCGCGCGCGCGCTGGCCGAACAGCCAGAGCTGGAAGTCATGTTCGGGTCCGACGGTCCCAAGTTGGCGAACGGCGTCCTGACCCTGCCGCACCCGCCGCGCGATCCATCCGGCCCCGAGAGCGCCTCTCTGCGCGGCCAGGCCGACCGGCTGGCGCTGCGACTGGCTAACCACGACGAGGCCGTGAACAGCCGGATGCGGCCGGCCGATACCAAGGCGGCCGAGGTGTTCGACGCGGTCGAGCAGGCGCGGGTCGAGGCGTTCGGCTCGGAACATCTGGCCGGGGTGCGCGACAACCTGGGCGCCGCCCTTCTGACCAGACTGGAAAAGACCGGCGCCCTGCGCATCAACGAGGCCGACCGCGTGCCGGTGTCCGAGGCCGTGGCGCTTCTGGTGCGTGAGCGACTGACCGGACGGCCCGCGCCCGACGGCGCCAAGGCCATGCTGGATCTGGTCCGCGCCAATATCGAGGCCAAGGCGGGCGCCAAGCTGGACGCCCTGGCCGGCACCGCGGGCGATCAGGAAGGCTTTGCGCTGAAGATGCGCGAGGTGCTGCGCGCCCTGGACCTCGACCCCGGCGACGGGCGCGGCGAGGACTCCTCAGAAGATCCCGGCGACGAGGAACCCGATCCCCAGGATCCGGCCGCCGACGACGATCAGGACGAGGAGGAAGACGAGGACGGCGGCGAGGGCTCCCAGTCGATGGAGGGCGACGCCGACGATCAGTCCTCGGAAGAAGAACGCGAGAGCCGCCCCAAGGGCGCGCCCGCCGATCCCGACGGCGAAGGCTCCGACGAAGGCCCGGAGTTGCAGGAAGGCCAGCAGCCCAACCGCCAGCAGACGGCCGACGACGGGCGGGCGGTCGACTTCTACCGCGTCTTCACCACCGCCTTCGACGAGGTGGTGGACGCCGCCGACCTGTGCGATCCGGTCGAGCTGGACCGGCTGCGCGCCCTGCTGGACGGCCAGCTGGCCATCCTGTCCAGCGTCGTCTCGCGCCTGGCCAACAAGCTGCAACGTCGCCTGCTGGCCCAGCAGAACCGCTCCTGGGTCTTCGATCTGGAAGAGGGGATGCTGGACACCGCCCGGCTGACGCGGATCGTCACCGATCCGACCGCCCCCCTGTCGTTCAAGGCCGAGAGCGAGAGCCCGTTCCGCGACACGGTCGTGACCCTGCTGCTGGACAACTCCGGCTCGATGCGCGGGCGGCCGATCATGGTGGCGGCGGTCTGCGCCGACATCCTGGCCCGCACCCTGGAACGCTGTGGCGTCAAGGTCGAGATCCTGGGCTTCACCACCCGCGCCTGGAAGGGCGGACAAAGCCGCGAGGCCTGGATCACCGCCGGCAAGCCCGCTAATCCGGGCCGTCTGAACGACCTGCGCCACATCATCTACAAGGCCGCCGACGCGCCCTGGCGCCGGGCCAAGAAGAACCTGGGCCTCATGATGCGCGAGGGCCTGCTGAAGGAAAATATCGACGGCGAGGCCCTGCAATGGGCGCACAATCGCCTGCTGGCCCGCACCGAGCAGCGGCGTATCCTGATGGTCATCTCCGACGGCTCGCCCGTGGACGACTCGACCCAGTCGGCCAATGCTGCGCTTTATCTGGACAAGCACCTGCGTCAGGTGATCGCCGAGATCGAGGATCGCTCCCCCGTCGAACTGCTGGCCATCGGCATCGGCCACGACGTGACCCGCTGGTATCGCAAGGCCCTGACCATCGTGGACGTGGAACAGCTGGCGGGCGCCATGACCGAGAAGCTGGCCGAACTGTTCGAGAATGAAGGCGCGGCCGGTCCCACGCGACGGACGCGAAAGAAGCTGGCGGCATGAGCCGTTTCGGCCGGCTGGCGTCCGTCTGGATCGCCCTGTCGCTGACGGCCTGCGCCGCCTCGCTGGGCGCGCCCCGCCCCTATCCGTTGTCGGCCGACGGGTGGACGCCCGGCGTCGCGGAACTGAAGAGTGTCGGCCTGGGCCTGCCCGGCGGCGCCCAGCTGGCGGAGGGCGTGCGGTTCGCCGGCGGACTGCGGATCGTCGCCGCACCGACCTCGCCGCTGCACAGCCTGTCGGATCTCAAGCTGACCGGCGACGGCGGCTTCGTCACGGTGTCGGATGCGGGCGATCTGGTGCGCGGCGACATTCGCCTGGACGCCGCCGGGCGGCTGATCGGCCTGGATCATTTCCGCTCGCGCCGCCTGACGCTGGAAGACGGGCGGACGATCGCCGACAAGCAGGACGGCGACGCCGAGGGGCTGGCCATCACCCCCTCCGGCGATCTGCTGGTCAGTTTCGAACGGCGCCACCGGATCTGGAACTACGGCCCGCTGTCGGCTCTCAAGACCCAGCCGACACCGATGCGGGCGCCCGACTTCGCCTTCACCGAAAATGACGGGATGGAAGGCTTAGCCGTCTCGCCCAACGGCTGGCGCGTCTCGGGCGAGGCCGGCGGCGTCTGGGATTGCTCATCGGCCCGGTGCACCGTCGTGACCGCTCCGCCCGAGACGCCCATTCCCGATAGCGACTACCGCATCACCGGCCTGGATCGTGATCCGTCCGGCGACGGATGGTTCGTGGTCCAGCGGCTGTATCGTGCGCCCATCGACATGCGCGCCCGCGTGCGCCGCATGGCCCCGGATGGAACCCTGGGGCCGATCCTGATCGAGCTGAAACTACCTGGCACCACCGACAATTTCGAAGGGGTCGCCGCCGAGACGCGTCATGGCAAGACGCGCCTCTACATCCTGTCCGACGACAACTTCAATCCGGCCCAGCGCACCCTGATGCTGGCCTTCGACCTGAGCTGACCGTCAGGCGGCCCCGGCCCACTGGGTCGATTGAGCCGTCGCGTCGTCGGCGCGCAGCGCGCGCACGAAATCGTCTCGCCAGATGCCTACGTCGGTGGCGCGCACCACCTCCATCAGGGCCTCCCATTTCCGAATACGTTCGGCCTGCGGCATGGTCAGCGCCTTCTGAATGGCGTCCGACAGCTCCTCGCGGCTGTAGGGATTGACCAGCAGGGCCTCGCCCATCTGCTCGGCCGCCCCGGCGAAGCGCGACAGGATCAGCACGCCCGGATCTTCGGGGTTCTGGGCGCAGACATATTCCTTGGCCACCAGGTTCATGCCGTCACGCAGCGGCGTGACCAGTCCGACCCTCGCCGCGCGATAGATGCCGGCCAGCTGATCGCGGCGGTAGGTGCGGTTCAGATATCGGATCGGCTGCCAGTCCATGTCGCCGAAGGCGCCGTTGATCCGCCCCGCCAGGGCGTCGAGCCGCGCGCGAATATCCTGATAGGAATCCACGTCGTCGCGCGAGATCGGCGTGACCTGCAACAGGAAGACCTCGCCCCGCATCGAGGCGTTGTCGTGCAGGAACTGCTCATAGCCGAGCAGCCGCTCTTCCAGCCCCTTGGAATAGTCCAGCCGGTCAACGCCCACCATCATCGACCGGAAGGCCGAGGACGCCGCCATCCGGTCATAAGTCCGCGCGCCCAGGGTCGAGTTCCGCGCCGCCAGGAAGCCGTCCACATCGATGCCGATGGGGAAGACGCCGGTCTGGACCTTGCGTCCGAAACACTCCAGCCCGCCGGTCCCGTCCAGTTCGCCCTGGGCCTCCGAGACCACATAGTCGGTGAACAGGTCGCTCCATTCCTGGGTGTGGAAGCCGATTAGGTCGAAGTCGAACATCGACTCCACCAGCCGCCGATGATGCGGCAGCGTCACCAGCAACTGACGCGCCGGCCAGGGCGTGTGCAGGAAGAAGCCGATCCGGTTCCTGATCCCCAGCCGGCGCAGGTCCCGCGCCATAGGGATCATGTGATAGTCGTGGATCCAGATCATGTCGTCGGGCTGGATCAACGGGGCCAGCACCTCGGCGAAGCGGCGGTTCACCCGCTCGTAGCCCTCGCCATACGACCGCTCGTACTGGGCCAGGTCGATCCGGTGGTGGAACAGCGGCCACAACGTCTTGTTGGCGTAGCCGTTGTAGTATTCGTCGACGTCCTGGGCTTCCAGATCCACCAGACCGACGGTAACGCCGGCCCGGTCCTCGATCTTCACCTCGCCGGTCCACTGTTCGACCGTCTCGCCCGACCAGCCGAACCAAAGGCCGTCGTATTTTCGCAGGGCCGCCGACAGCGCCATGGCCAGCCCCCCCGCTGACCCTGCTGCAGGGTCGGAAGGGGCGGAAACCCGGTTGGATACGACGATCAGGCGGCTCATGACTTCACTTCAGGCGGCGACCCCAGCCCCGGGGTCAGAAACACGACGGTCGGCGATTCAACGCACATCGGTCCAGGAACGGCTCAACATCACGGCGCAATTGATGATGCCGACCAGGGAATAGGTCTGCGGATAGTTGCCCCACAACTCGCCGTCCTCGATGGAGATGTCTTCGCTCAGCAGGCCCGCATGGGTCCGTCGCGCCAGCATTTCCTCGAAGATGGCGCGCGCCTCTTCGACGCGGCCGTTCTGGTGCAGGGCCTCGATGAACCAGAAGGTGCAGAAGTTGAACGCCGTCTCCGGTTCCCCGAAATCATCCGGCTCGACGTAGCGGAACAGGAAGGCCCCCTTCTTCAGATCGCGCTCGATGGCGTCGAAGGTGGCCACCTGACGCGGATCGTGGGCGTCGAGGAACCCCAGGTCCGTCAGTTGCAACAGGGAGGCGTCCAGTTCCCGTCCCCCGAAACTGGCGGCGAACCGCCCCTCGTCCGGCAGGAAGGCTTCGGCTTCGATCCGTGTACGGATCGTCGCCGCCCGCTCACGCCAGACTTCGCCCCGGGCGTGCAACCCCAGATGGTCCGCCGCCTTGGCCAGGCGGTCGCAGGCGGCCCAGCACATCACCGACGAATAGGTATGCACCCGCGCGATGGTGCGAAACTCCCACAGGCCCGCGTCGGTCTGATCGTGCATGGCGAAGGCCCGCTCTCCGACCTTTTCGAGCGCATAGAAGTCGTCCACCGTGCCGGGCCGCAGCAGGCGCTCGTCATAGAAGGCCTGGACCAGAGGCAGGACGATCTGGCCATAGACGTCGTGCTGCAGGTGCTCATGCGCCTGATTGCCGATGCGCACGGGCTTCATGCCGCGATAGCCCTCGACCGTATCGACGATGCTTTCGCCGATGCCCGGCTCCAGACCGACGCCATAGACCGGCTGGACGTGACCGCCGCCGGAGTTGTCGACCAGGTTGCGCAGATAGACGAGATAGTTCTCAAGGATGTCGACCGCGCCCAGCCGGTTCAACGCCCGCACCGTGTAATAGGCGTCGCGGATCCAGCAGTAGCGATAGTCCCAGTTCCGGCCGCTCTCCTTGAACTCGGGCACCGAGGTGGTCATGGCGGCGACGATGGCCCCCGTCTCCTCATAGGCGCAAAGCTTGAGGGTGATGGCCGCCCGGATGACGGCCTCCTGGTAATCCAGCGGCAGATAGAGTTTGCGCACCCAGTCCTGCCAATAGGCGACGGTGCGATCCAGCGCCGCCTGGACGCCCGGCCCGACATCCTGATCGTACCCCTCGTCCGGGCCGAGGAAGAAGGCGTAGGGTCGCTCCAGCCGGAAGATCCGCTCGTTCAGCACGTGCGACACTGGACAGTCGGTGGTCAGACGGAAGGTCACATCCGGGCACATGAAGCGGATGTGGTTGGAGCCGGACGTGCAAGGCGCGGGCCTCGCGCCCCAGTCGGCCGACGGCCGAAGGCGGATGCGGATGCGCGGCGTCCCCTCCAGCGGCCGCACGATGCGCCCGAACGCCAGCGGCCGATAGGTGCGCGAATGCTTCGGATGACGCGGCGCGAAGTCGATAATCTCGACCGCCGCGCCGTCCTCCGCCGTCAGGACGGTGCGCAGCACGGGCGTATTGCGGATATAGGCCTGGCTGACGTGCTTCAGCCCTTCCAGCTCGACCGACCAGAAACCGTGATCGGGATCATCGCCGTTCATCAGGCTCGAGAAGACTGGATCGCCGTCGACCCGCGGCGCGCAGGCCCAGACGAAGCGGCCCTGGCGGTCGATCAGAGCGCTGACAGCGCAGTTGCCGATGGGGAAAAGGTCAAGATTGGGCGTCATCGATCAGGCCTCCGCCACGGCTTCGAGCCAGGTCAGCACAGCGTCCACGTCGTCCAGCCGGTAACGCGCCGCCGTCGGCCGCTCAGGCCCCACCAGCACGCCGTATCCGCCCCGCGCCTTCGCGGCCTCGAACCCGTATTCGTCAGTCAGGTCGTCGCCCAGCATGACCGGGACCGCGCCCTTGAACGGCGCCTCGTCCATGAAGGCGGCCACGGCCGTCCCCTTGTCGGCGCCGGGCGTCTTCAGTTCCAGCACCATGTGGCCGGGTTGCAGCGTCAAGCCGGTTTCGGCCTGCAGGCGGTCGGCCAACCGCTCGGCCGCCGAGGCCTCGTCCGGCGCCAGGCGATAGTGCAGGCCGGCGGACACGCCCTTGTCCTCGACAATCACCCCGGGGCGTTGGGCGGCGAAATCGGTGAAAGCTTCCAGCGCCCTGGCCACGCCGGCGTCGGCAGACTGGCGCTGGATCGATCCGTCCTTCAGCCGCCGCTCCAGGCCGTGGACGCCCGAGCCGGACACCAGGGCGTTGTCGGAAATGCGGTCGATCTCGGCCAGAGTTCGCCCACTGACGATCGCGACGCGTCCTTCCAGACGCGCCTCAACCGCCGTGAGAACCGCCGTGCGTCGCGCGACAGGGCCTACAGCATCCGGCGTCGGCGCCATCGGCGCCAGCACCCCGTCCATGTCGAGAAACAGCGCGATTCCGTCGGCCCGGACGGGCGGCGGCGGCAACAACAGTTCGGCGGCTCCGGCGTGAGACGTCATGCAGAATTCAACTCTTTTTATCCGACTTCCCCAGCGCACCCTAACGCATCAGAGCAGCAAAGGTTGACCCGAAACTGACAAAGTCGTCTGAAAGGACGCATTGTGATCGCGCCGTCCGGCGCGGTCACAGGTGAAAAAGGAGAGCCCGGCTGCGGGCCGACGGACCATGACCGAGATCGTTCATTCCACCCCCGAAGACATCGCCGTCATGACGGACCGCGCCCGCGAGGTCGTCCAGTTGAACATCGAGGCCCTGCAAGCGCTGGAGCGGGCCATCGACGTCTCCATGGCCCGCGCCGTCGACGTCATCATGAGCCGTCCCGGCTATGTGGTCGTCACAGGGATGGGCAAGTCGGGCCATATCGGCGGCAAGATCGCCGCGACCCTGGCCTCGACGGGCACCAACGCCTTCTTCGTTCACCCCGCTGAAATGAGCCACGGCGACCTGGGCATGCTGCGCCCGGACGTGACCGTCCTGGCCATCTCCAACTCGGGCGAGAGCCGCGAACTGCGCGACCCCCTGATTTATTGCCAGCGCAACGGCATCCCCGTGATCGCCATCACCCAGCGCCCGACGAGTTTCCTGGGCCGCAACGCCGCAGTCTGTCTGACCATGCCCAAGGTGGCCGAGGCCTGCCCCAACGGCCTGGCGCCGACGACCTCGACCTTGATGACGCTCGCACTCGGCGATGCTCTCGCCATGGTGCTGATGGATCGCCGTCAGTTCACCGCCATGGACTTCGGCCTTCATCATCCCGGCGGCGCCCTGGGCATGAGCCTGCAGAGCGTGCGCGAATGGATGGGCGACAACGCCGCCGTCCCCGCCAGCGTGCCACTGGGCGCCAGCTTCAGCGAGGTCGTCTCGGCCATCACCGAGGGCCGCAAGGGCGCGGTCGCCGTGCTGGATGCGGACGGCGCCCTGGCCGGCATCGTCACCGACGGCGACCTGCGCCGCGCCTTCCAGCGCGACACGACCAATCTGACGGCCGCCGACATTATGGGCCCCAACCCGATCACGGTCGATCCGGACGCCCGTATGAGCGACGTGGTCGATCTGCTGACCGCCAACAAGATCGCCAACCTGTTCGTGGTCGAAGACGGCAGACCTACGGCCATCGTTCATGTCGCCGAACTGATGCAGGCCGGTTACGTCGCATGACGGACGCTCCCGCATCCCCGCCCGACACCCAGCCCGTCGGCCGCATCATCGCCATGCCGGCCGACACCAATCCCGAGGGCGACATCTTCGGCGGGTGGTTGCTGGCGCAGATGGACGTGGCAGGGGCGACGCCGGCGTTCGAACTGGCGTGCGGGCGGTGCGCCACCGTGGCCCTGGACGGGATGGTGTTCCACCAGCCGGTCTCGGTCGGCGACGAGGTCAGCATCTACGCCCATGTGGTCAGTACGGGCCGCACCTCGATCCGCGTGCATGTCGAGGCCTGGAAGCGCGCGCGGGGCCAGCCGCTGGCGACCTCGGTTCGCGTGACCCAGGGTGTCTTCACCTATGTGGCCATCGACGAGAACCGCAAACCCCGGCCCCTGCCGGGCAAGGAATAAGGCGGAGTCCAAGTCCGACCGCTGCGGTCGGAAATCTTGACCTCGCGCCAGGTCGGGCCTACGTCCCGGCCATGGCCATCCGACGCATTCTCACCATCGACATCCCCGCCGACCTGGCGATCCTGAAGCAGGTTTCCCAGCCCGTTGCGGCCGTGGACGACGCCGTCCGCACCCTGATGGACGACATGCTGGAGACCATGTACGACGCGCCGGGCATCGGCTTGGCCGCCGTGCAGATCGGCGCTTTGGACCGGGTCATCGTCATGGACCTGGGCGACAAGGACGGCGTGGTCTGCGAGACCGAGGAAGAAGCGGCCGAAAACGCCGAGGCGCGCAAGAATCCGCGCTTCTTCGCCAACCCGGAAATCCTGTGGACCTCGGACGAGCTCTACACCTACGAGGAAGGCTGCCTGTCGATCCCCGAGTATTTCGACAAGGTGGAACGCCCGGCCCGCGTCCGCATTCGCTATCTGAACCGTGACGGTCAGTCGGTGGAGGAAGAGGCCGAGGGTCTCTACGCCGTCTGCATCCAGCACGAGATGGACCACCTTAACGGCGTGCTCTTCATCGACCATCTGTCGCGTCTCAAGCGGGATCGCGCCGTGACCAAGGTCAAGAAGGCCGCCCGCGACAGGATCGCCGCCTGATGACCAAGATCGTTCGCCCCGAACGTATTGAACGCGCCGCGCGTCGGGTCGCGCCGTCCATTCCGCGCGGTCGCTCGCTGATCATCGATTCCTCGGGCCGTCGTCGCCTGACCCGCAATCAGAAGATCGGCGTCGCCGGGGTCGCGACCCTGGCCGGCGTCGCGCTGCTGGGCGTGGTGGCGGGCCTGCTGCTGGACCGTTTGCTCGACTTCGATGACGCCCTGGATGCGGGCGGCGAATGGGACGAGGGCGGCGGCGTCTTCACCCGCTGGCAGTAAACCTCTAAAGGCGTGCCCATGCGCCTTGCCTTCATGGGAACTCCCGACTTCGCCGTGCCGTCCCTGGCCGAGCTGATCGCCTCGGGCCACGAGATCGTCGCCGTCTATTCTCAGCCGCCGCGCCCCAGGGGCCGGGGTCAGAAGCTGACGCCGTCGCCGGTTCACGCCTTCGCCGAAACCATGGGCCTGCCCGTCTTCACGCCCGAGTCGATGAAGAGCCCGGACGCGATCGCCGCCTTCCAGAGCCTGGATCTCGACGCCGCCTGCGTCGTCGCCTACGGCCAGATTCTCAAGGCCGAGGTGCTGGATGCGCCCCGCCTCGGCTGTTTCAACCTTCATGGGTCGCTGCTGCCCCGTTGGCGCGGCGCGGCGCCGATCCAGCGCGCCATCATGGCCGGCGACGCCCAGACCGGCGTCCAGATCATGCAGATGGGCGTGGGCCTGGACGAAGGCCCCATCCTGCTGACCGAACTGATGGACATCCGCGCCGACGACACGGCCGCCACCCTGTCCGAGCGCATGTCCCATGTCGGCGCCGGCTTGTGGCCCCGGGCGCTGGCCGCCATCGAACGCGGCAGCGTCACGCCGTCGGAGCAGGTCGGCGAACCGACCTATGCGAAGAAGATCACCCCCGCCGAAGCCCGCATCGACTGGACCCGCCCCGCCGCCGAGGCGGACGCCCACATCCGCGGCCTGTCCCCCTTCCCCGGCGCCTGGTTCGAAGCGCCTTCCGACACCGGGCCGGTGCGGGTGAAGGCCCTGCTGTCGGCCCTGGCGGACGGCTCGGGCGCGCCCGGCGAGATTCTGGACGACGCCCTGACCGTGGCCTGCGGAACCGGCGCCGTGCGCCTGATCCGTGTCCAGCGCGAGGGCAGGGCGGCGCAATCGGCTGAGGACATACTGCGCGGCTTTGCCCTGCCGGCCGGGACCGCGCTCGGCTGATGCCGCGCTACAAGCTGACCATCGAGTACGACGGCACGGCCTACAACGGCTTTCAGGCTCAGGACGGCCAGCCGACCGTTCAGGGCGCGCTGGAAGCCGCCATCCACGCCTTCTCGGGCGAGCGGATCCGCATCGCCGCCGCCGGCCGCACCGACACTGGCGTCCATGCGACGGCCCAGGTCATCCACGCCGATCTGAAACGCGACTGGCCCGTCGATACGGTGCTGAACGCCATAAACGCCCACCTGATCAAACAGGACGTGTGCGTCCTGTCGGCCGACTACGCCCCCGATCCTGACTGGCACGCCCGGTTCTCGGCGACCGGCCGGGGCTATCTGTACAGGATCCTGAACCGCCGCCCCCAGCCGGTGCTGGAGCGGGACCGGGTCTGGCACGTCAAGAAGACCCTGGACGCCGAGGCCATGCACCACGCCGCCCAGGTCCTGGTCGGCCACCACGACTTCACCACCTTCCGCGACATGGGCTGCCAGTCCAAGTCGCCGGTCCGCACCCTGGACGTGGCCCGCGTCTCCCGCCTCGGCGAGGAGGTGCATCTGGTCTTCCAGGCCCGCAGCTTCCTGCACCGCCAGGTGCGGTCGATGGCCGGCACCCTGGTCGAGGTGGGGCTGGGCCGCTGGACCGCTCACGACGTGAAACAGGTGCTGGAGGCGAAGGACCGTGCCCGGTGCGGGCCGGTCGCCCCATCGGCGGGGCTTTATCTGTCGGGCGTCCGCTACGACTGAACCCTAACCGCTCATCCCGGCGAAAGCCTGGATGAGCGGAAAAGGGAGGTCAGACCTTGCTGAGGATCAGCGTGCCGTTCGTGCCGCCGAAGCCGAAGCTGTTGGACATGACGTGGGTCAGTTCCACGTCCTTGCGTTCGCGCAGGATGGGCATGCCCTCGAACGCCGGATCGAGGTTTTCGATATGGGCGCTCTCGGCGGCGAAACCGTTCTGCATCATCAGCAGGCAGTAGATGGCTTCCTGCGCGCCGGCCGCGCCGAGCGAGTGGCCCGTCAGCGACTTGGTCGAGGAGATCAGCGGCATGTCGGCGCCGAAGACCGTGCGGACGGCCTCCATCTCCTTGGAATCGCCGACCGGGGTCGAGGTGCCGTGCGGGTTCAGATAGTCGATCGTCGGATTGCCGGCCTGTTCCAGCGCGATCTTCATGCAGCGCTGGGCGCCTTCGCCCGAAGGGGCGACCATGTCGTAGCCGTCGGCGTTGGCGCCGTAGCCGGTGACTTCGGCCAGAATGGTCGCGCCGCGCGCCTTGGCCCGCTCGTATTCCTCAAGCACCACAATGCCCGCGCCGCCGGCGATGACGAAGCCGTCGCGGTTGGCGTCATAGGCGCGCGAGGCGACCGAGGGCGTCTCGTTGAAGTTGGACGACATGGCGCCCATGGCGTCGAACATGTTCGACATGGACCAGTCGATGTCCTCGCAACCGCCGGCGAAGACCACGTCCTGCTTGCCCCACTGAATCTGTTCGACCCCGGCGCCGATGCAGTGGGCGGACGTCGCGCAGGCCGAGCTGATCGAATAGTTGATCCCGCGCATCTGGAACCAGGTGGACAGGACGGCCGACGGGCCGCTGGCCATGGCCTTGGGCACGGCGAACGGGCCGATGCGCTTGGGCGATGTCTTCTCGATGGTGGTGGCCGCCGCCTGCAGGATCACCTGGGTCGAGGGGCCGCCCTCGCCGACGATCAGGCCGATGCGGTCGTCCTTGATCTCGTCCGCCGTCATGCCTGACGACTTCAGCGCCTCTTCGAAGGCGATGTGCGCCCAGGCCGTGCCGTTGGCCAGGAAACGGGCCGCGCGGCGGTCGATCAGCTCTTCCCACGGGCCGATCTTGGGCGGGGCCCAGACCTGGCTGCGGAAGCCGTATTTGGCGTGATCCGCGGCATGGACGACGCCCGAACGGGCTTCGCGCAGGGACTGGGTGACCTCCTCGGCGCCGTGGCCGATGGAAGAGACGATGCCCAGGCCGGTGACGACGACACGACGCATTGTGTTTCCTTTTTATGCTTCTCGACCCGGGGGTCTTCCGCCTTGTTCGCGGTTATATAGGGGCTCAGCCGCCGACAGGCTCGTCCTTGGTCGCGCCAAAGAGTCCGACCCGCATGTCGTTGCAGGTGTAGATCACCTCGCCGTCGGCCTCCAGCACGCCGTCGGCGATGCCCATGACCAGTTTGCGGTTGATGACGCGCTTCAGGTTGATCTTGTAGACCACCTTCTTGATGTCCGGCGTGACCTGGCCGGTGAACTTGACCTCGCCGACGCCCAGGGCGCGGCCCTTACCGGGGCCGCCGATCCAGCCCAGGTAGAAACCGACCAGTTGCCACATGGCGTCCAGACCCAGGCAGCCGGGCATGACCGGGTCGCCGATGAAGTGGCACTGGAAGAACCAGAGCTCGGGATTGATGTCGAGTTCCGCCTCGACATAGCCCTTGCCGTGGGTCCCGCCATCGGCCGAGATCTGGGTGATCCGGTCGAACATCAGCATGGGTGGAGCGGGCAGCTGGGCGTTGCCGGGACCGAACAGTTCGCCGCGCCCGGAGGCGAGCAAGGCCTCGTGATCGAAGGACGAGGGGTATTGGGACTGGGTCAAGGCGGTTCCGTTGCGTCTGCTGTTGCGTGCGGGTTACACGACCGCGCGACTTCGCTCAACAGCGGGCGTCAGTCGCGTCCCGTTCCCGCCGGACGGTTGGCGTTGCACAGCGCTCGCGCCTGGGTTCCGAACACCGCCCGTTCCTGGACCCAGCCGCGCAAGCGACGCGCCCGCACCTCGCACCAGCCGTCCTCGCATTCGTCCAGCGACACCAGCGAGCGGGGCGACAGGCGCGCCCGCACGGCCGAGGCCTGGGACTTGGCGGCGTGGATCATCACTTCGTCCGCCGAGGTATTGAACACAGACCGACGGCCCGACGACACCGTGCGGTGGATCCAGGCCACGGCCCCGTCCGGGTCGCAGATCTTGCGCCATTCGGTCGTCTCGGCGATCACCTGCACCGGCAGGCCGGCGGCGCGGTATTCCCACAGGATCGGATAGTCCAGCCCCGGCCCCTGGCGGGCGCGGACATGCGAGGACTTCAGCGAGATCCAGCGCGGCACCTGAAGCCCGGTGGGCGTGGGACGCCCGTCCGGCATGGTCTGGAGCCCGCCCGTCATCACCCCCAGCCCGCCGAAACACAGCGGGACGACCAGGACGACGACGGTGCGACGCAGGAGCTTTTGGAAGATGGCGGCGGCTTTGCTAGACACTGAATGGAACGACCCGTCGCGCGGGCCTCGATTCCATGATCGCCGCCCGCAAACCAAGGCCCGCAATGTCCGCCCGCAAGCTTAAGGTCGTATTAACCAGACGCCTGCCCGACGCGGTGGAAACACGGATGCGCGAACTGTTCGACGCGGAGTTGAACCTGAAGGATCAGCCGATGGACAGGGTGGACTTGCAGGCCGCCGTCCAGCGTGCCGAAGTTCTGGTCCCGACCATCACCGATGTGATCGACGCCGAACTGATCAATGGGGCTGGCGAGCAGCTGAAGATGATCGCCAACTTCGGCGCCGGGGTGGACCATATCGACATCGACGCGGCCGTGGCGCGCGGCATCATCGTCACCAACACCCCCGGCGTCCTGACCGAGGATACCGCCGACCTGGCCATGAGCCTGATCCTGGCTGTCAGCCGCCGAATCGTCGAGGGCGCACAAGTCGTCGCCGAGGGCCGATTCGAGGGCTGGACCCCGACCTGGATGTGCGGGCGCAAACTGTGGGGCAAGCGGCTGGGCGTCGTCGGCATGGGCCGGATCGGCCAGGCCCTGGCCCGCCGCGCCAAGGCCTTCGGGCTTCAGGTCCATTATCATAACCGCAAGCCCGTCTCGGCCCTGATCGAGGAAGAGCTGGGCGCCACCTATTGGGACGACCTGGACCAGATGCTGGCGCGGATGGACATCGTCTCGCTGAACTGCCCGGCGACGAGGGACACCCACCACCTGCTGTCGGCCGAACGCCTGGCCCGGCTTCAGCCCCACGCCATCCTGATCAATACCGCGCGCGGCGAACTGATCGACGAGGCGGCCCTGGCCCAGGCCGTCGCCATGCGCGCCCTGTCCGGCGTCGGCCTGGACGTGTTCGAGAACGAGCCGGACATCCATCCCGGCCTGCTGGGCCAGCCCAACGTCGTCCTGCTGCCCCATCTGGGCTCCGCCACCCTGGAAGCCCGCCAGGACATGGGCGACCGCGTCATCGCCAACGTCATGACCTATCAGAACGGCCATCGCCCGCCGGACCGGGTCATCCCCGCGATGCTTTAGGCCGGCGATGCTTTAGGCCGACGCCAGCAGCCGCTCGGCCGCATCGGGATATTTCTGCGCCAGCCGCGCCGCCCAGTCGGCCTTCATGGGTAAGGGGGCGCGAACCTCGCGGATGCGGCGTTCGACCAGGGCCGCCGCCTCCCGGTGGGCGGGCCAGTCCATCAGGAAGCCCAGGGCCGTCTCGAAATCCGGATAGGTCGCAGCGTGCGCCAGGGCGCGATCCAGCGCCTCCACGTCGTCGAAGTCCGGCAAGCGCGCCAGATAGGTTCTCAGCACGGGCGCGGACAGGTCGCGTTCGAACATCGCCCAGCGCAGCGCCTGCGCCTTGGCCTTGCGCCCCTCGGCGTCGAGCAGGTCGATCGACGCCGCCTCCCAGGCCGGCGTCAGGACGGGCGATCCAGCCTGGGGCGAACGCCCGAAGGTCCAGCGCCGGTTGCCTGCCGAGGGCTTCAGCGCCCCCTCCAGCGCCTGTCGCGCCTCCGGCACGCGATCCGCGATCAGCAACCGCTTGGCCATCGCCGCCGCGAAGTCCGGCGAGCCCCGCTCGTCCGGCGTGGTCAATGACAGCCACAGGTCCAGATCGCCGGCCCGGTCCGCCAGTCGTCGCACGACCGTTCGCATCCCTCGCGCGCTCGACGTCTTGTCCAGATGGTCCAATAGCCGCCTGGCCAGGTCCGCCGTCAGGTCCTCGCCGCCTGCGCCGATCCAGCGGGCGTATTCCAGCGGTTGGCGTTCCACCGCCTGGGTCAGAGGCGCGACGGCCTTTTCGTCCGCCTGAACCACAGCCTCGGCGATCCGCCACAGATCGGGCGCCGCCGTCTCGAACGCCGCCGCCAACTCGCCCTTCTGGTCCTTCACCCGCGTCGCCAGACCGTGAAACAGATCGAACCAGCCGATCAGCCGCTCCAGCCCCTCCCCCGGCGCCGCGACGGCCAGGTCATCCACGATAGCGCCGCGCAGAATCTCCAGATCCCGCAGCAGGTCCGGCCGCTTCCGCCACGACACTCGCGCCCGGCTGGCGGCGATGGTCGACAGCCGCTTGTCCAACTCCAACGCCAGAAGGTCAGGCCCGGCCTCGGCCGCCAGCACCAGCCTGAGCTTGCGTTTCAGGATGGCGTCCGCGTCGGCCGCCTGCATCAGCAGACCGCTGAGCCGATCCGCGCCTAGGGCCGCCAGGTTGGCGGCGGTCAGGCGTTTGGGAGAGGCAGGGCGTCGGGCCATCCGCCCTCCTTCTTCACAAGTCTGTCTAACAGGACACACACCGCTGTCGAAAACCACGGGCAGGGGAGGAACCGCTGCGAGCGAGCTTCGTTTCCGGCGCCTGTGTATGAGGAAGCGTGCGTTGGACTCCTACTTTTGCATCGTCAACCTGCCCGGCGTGCCGGTGCGGGATATCTGCTTTCTCGACGCCAAGCATGACACGGCGGCCAATCAGGCGCTGGAGGGAATCGCCCGCACCTGGGTCGGGTTCGAGACCCTGTATCTGTATTGCGGCGAACAACTGGTGACGGTGCTCAGCAATCCCGCCCTGGGGTTCGCGGCGCCGCCTCTGGATTTCGCCCTGACGGATGTCCGGTTCGCCACGGCGGCCTGAGGTCAAAGCCCGCAGACCGGACAAGTCGGGTCTGCGGCGACCCTTACGGTCCGGGCCGTGCCCGCCAGACCGTCATAGAGGAGCAGCCGTCCGCTCAGCGCCTCGCCCGCCCCCGTGATCAGCTTGATCGTCTCCAGCGCCGCCATCGCGCCGATGACCCCCGCCAGCGCCCCCACCACGCCGACCCGCGAACAGGTTTCCGCATCCGGCGGGATCTCCGGCACCAGACATTGGTAGCAGGGCCGTCCGCCGAACACCCCGACCTGACCGTTCCAGCGGCCCAACGCGCCCGACACCAGGGGCTTGCCCGCCGTCACGCAGGCGGCGTTCACCCATAGCCGGGTCTGGAAATCGTCGGTCCCGTCCAGGACGATGTCGAAGGCCGCAATGCGCTCAGCCGCATTCTGATCGGTCAAACGCTCGGTGAAGGTCTCGATGTTCACATGCGGATTGAGCCCGCCCAGCCTTTCCGCCGCCGCCTCGACCTTGGGTCGGCCGATCTCGGGCGTGGAAAAGGCGATCTGCCGCTGCAGATTGGAAAGGCCGACCACGTCGTCGTCGATCAGACCCAGGGTCCCGACGCCCGCCGCCGCCAGATAAAGCGCCGCCGGGGCGCCCACGCCGCCCGCGCCGACGATCAGCACGCGTGCGCGTTTGAGGGCCTGCTGCCCCGGCCCGCCCACTTCGGACAGGACGAGGTGTCGGGCGTAGCGTTCGACTTCGTCTTCGGAAAAGGTCACGGCCCTATCTAGCGACCCCGGGGACGGGGCGCGAGAGCCGCCGTTCGTCTAAAGCGCGACCGCCATGGTGCGGCCCAACTCCGACAGCAGCAGGCCGGCGCGGGTGGGCGCGGCCGCCTCGGACAGGTCGCTGCTCAGGAAGCGCTCGATCTCGGGCGTGGTTTCCACGCGCGCCATGGCCCAATCAGGAAACAGCCGCTCGCTGATCGCGTCGTCGGAAAGAACGCGCAGGTTTTCGTGGCGGCGATCCTTGATGACCCGCGCCATCACGCGATCCAGGTCCACCCGGGCGCCCTCGAGCACCTGGAAGAACCGCCCCTCGTGGCGCATCAGCACGCCCGTCAGATGGTCGCGGCGATTGTTGCGGTCGGACACGCCGATGATGTCGATCAGGGCCATCAGGTTGGAGCCGACCGACCCCGTCGCCTTGCTGACATAAACGATACGGAACAACGCCATAACACACTCTACGCTTAACACGGGGCCAGACCCGGTCCCGTGGGGACCACTAATCGAATAGCGTTAACAGTTGGCGCCGCTGGCGCTTCAGGCGGCGAAGGCGCCGAGATCGTCGCTGGACAGCAACCGTTCCAGGCGAGGCGTTTCGAGCGCCGACAGCGGGCGGTCCTTCAGCAGGGCGCCGACCTGGATCTCCGTCAGGCGGCACAACCGCATCGGCTCCGACAGACGACGCTGCATGATCGGCCGATCCTCAAGGACACGCAGATTGGCGAGCCGGCCGTCCGTGGACAGCCGCCGCATCAGCCGATCCAGATCCGCGCGATCGCCCTCGATCATCTGAACGACCTGACCGTCGTGAAACAGCATGGCGGCGCTGATCTCGTCACGACGATTATTGCGCTCGGCCGCCCCCAAAATCTCGGCGAGCGACTGTTTCGATCGGCCGGCGGCCCCGACCGTTTCACTCACAAAGACGATGCGACAGAGCAATCCAATTTCTCTTTTTGGCACAATGTTGGACAGGATTTTGCCGTTATAGCGCTAACTTCGGTCGAAATATGACCTGGTGGTTGTATCGGGGCCCACCTTGATCGAACGACCGCCATTGGCCATCTGACCGCCATGACACGATCCTATGACGCCCCCTCCGCCTTCCCCGACTGGCACGGCACCACCATCCTGGCGGTGCGCAAGAACGGCCGCACGGTCATCGCCGGCGACGGCCAGGTCTCGATGGGGCCGACCATCGTCAAGGGCGCGGCGCGCAAGGTCCGAACCCTGGCGGGCGGCAAGGTGCTGGCGGGTTTCGCCGGGGCGACGGCCGACGCCTTCACCCTGATCGAGCGGTTGGAAGCCAAGCTGGAGCAGTACCCGGATCAGCTGGCCCGCGCCTGCGTGGATCTGGCCAAGGACTGGCGCACCGACCGCTATCTGCGTCGGCTGGAGGCCATGCTGCTGGTGGCGGACAAGTCGTCCATCTTCACCGTCACCGGGGTCGGCGACGTGCTGGAGCCGGAACACGGGGTCGCCGCCGTCGGTTCGGGCGGCAACTACGCCCTGTCGGCCGCCCGCGCCCTCATCGAAGAGACCGACCTCGACGCGGAACAGATCGCCCGCAAGGCCATGAAGATCGCCGCCGAAATCTGCGTCTACACCAACGGCAATCTGACGGTGGAGACCCTGGAAGCCTGACCGGCCGTTGAACGGCTCAAATCACTTCGGCGATCAGCCCGAGGGCCTTGGCGTCCTGGGCCTCGACGTACCAGTTCTCGGGCGCCTTGCGCAGCACGTCCTCCATGGTGATCGAAGAGCCGCGCACCAGGTTCTCGAAGCCCTCGTTCTGGATGGCTATGGAGTGTTCCAGCTCGTGCAGCACGGCCTTGACCGAGGCGATGCAGGTCGTCAGCGGGCCGGTGACCTGCAGATGCTTGTCCATCTTGCGCTCATGGATCATCACCCGCGTCCCGCGCGTCAGATAGCGGTTTGGGATGGCGAAGAAGCTCATGAAGGTGGCGCCGGCCGAATAGATGGCCGCCTTGCCCAGAAAGACCAGCCTGCGATCGGGATTGATCTCGGTCTGGAACCGCACGTCTTCGCCCATCATCCGCGCCACTTCCGGATCGCCGCCCAGGGTGGACAGTTCGACCACGACGAGGCCCGAGGTTGGCGCTTGCGACAGTTGGTCTCGGAAGCGCTCGTACATGGCGTAATCAACCGTCCCCGCCAGCAGGATGCGCGGTG
Organism: Brevundimonas sp. FG128; assembly: GCF_057809775.1. Taxonomy (NCBI): domain Bacteria; kingdom Pseudomonadati; phylum Pseudomonadota; class Alphaproteobacteria; order Caulobacterales; family Caulobacteraceae; genus Brevundimonas; species Brevundimonas sp. FG128. The sequence goes on along the minus strand of NZ_JBMDKP010000003.1, from coordinate 329,148 downwards.
CGTCGAAGGCTTTTGCGTTCAGAACGTCCGGCAGAGGTGCGGCAGACATCAACGCCCGTCCGGCGAGGACGGCTCTTCCCAGACAGGATAGCCCTGGGCCGAGGCCCAGGACCGGGCCTCTCCGATCGAGAAGAAGGCCTGCTCGCGAATGCGACGCGCGCCTGCGTCATCCACCAGTTCGCACTCCCACCATCGGATGGTGCGGCGGTCGGAGGTGGTGCAGGTCTTGGGGACGAGAAGGGCGTGTGGGGTCATGCGGCCCATCAACGGACCAGATTTCGCCTTCGTTCCTTGGATGTCGGTTTTTCTTTGCAGGAACAAGACGCTGACCCGATGCGCCGGGCCGATTCGAGGGGTCGCCGCAGGCGGTACGTTGCGATCGTCGCCCCCTTGGCTTAAGCGCGCGCCATGACCGACGACGCCCCCCTTCGCCCGCTCGCCCGCAATCCGCGCGGTTTCGCCGACAAGCGCGGCCGCGACCTGACCGCCGAGCGGCGCATCGTCGCCCGTGTGTCCGAAGTCTATGAGCGCTGGGGCTTCGAGCCGCTGGAGACGCCGGCCTTCGAATACGCCGACGCCCTGGGCAAATTCCTGCCCGACGCCGACCGGCCCAACGAAGGCGTCTTCGCACTTCAGGACGATGCGGGATCGGACGAGCCGGGCGACTGGATGGCCCTACGCTATGATCACACGGCGCCCCTGGCCCGGTTCGCAGCCCAGACGTGGGAGACCCTGCCCAAGCCATTCCGCCGCTACGCCTATGGCCCGGTGTGGCGCAACGAAAAGCCGGGTCCCGGCCGGTTCCGCGAGTTCTGGCAATGCGACGCCGACACCGTCGGTTCCGACCGACCCGAAGCCGACGCCGAGATCATCGCCATGGCCTGCGAAGGCTTGGCCGGGGCCGGCCTGGACGCTGGCCAAGCCCAGATCCGCGTCTCGAACCGCAAGCTGTTCGACGGCCTGTTCGACGCCGGCGGCGTGACCGAGGCCGGTCAGCGCCTGACGGCCCTTCGCGCCATCGACAAGTTCGACCGCCTGGGCTGGGAGGGCGTGGTCCAACTGCTGGGCGAAGGCCGCTTGGACGACTCCGGCGACTATACCAAGGGCGCAGGCCTGCCGGCCAAGGTCACGGCCGCCATCGAGGCCTTCCTGGCCTCTGCCAATACGCCGGGCCTGTCGCGGGCCGAGACGCTGGACGCCGTCGCCCGTTCCGGAGACCTGGGCGCGGCGGGCGAGGCGGCGCTGAACGAACTGGCGGCCATAGACCGGGCCTTGAGCGCCATGAAGGTCGGCCAGGAGGCGGTGAAGTTCGATCCGACCATCGTGCGGGGCCTGGAATATTACACCGGCGCCGTGTTCGAGGCCGAGCTGCTGCTGGACACCGTCGACGACAAGGGTCGACCGGTCCGCTTCGGCTCCATCGGCGGCGGCGGCCGCTATGACGACTTGGTTGCCCGCTTCACCGGCCAGAGCGTGCCCGCCACCGGCTTCTCCTTCGGCGTTTCGCGTCTGGCCTCAGCCCTGCGCGCCGCCGGACGCGGCGCCGAGGACGCCGTGCGCGGCCCCGTGGTGGTGATCGTCTTCTCCGAGGACGACATGGCCCATTATCTGACCGCCGTCGCCGAACTGCGCGCCGCGGGCGTCTCCGCCGAGCTCTATCTGGGTCGCGCGGGCATGAAGGCCCAGATGAAATACGCCGACCGGCGCGGATCGCCCGCCGTCGTCATCCTGGGCGGGGACGAGATCGCTGCCGGCGAGGTCACCATCAAGGATCTGGACGCCGGTCGGGCCGCCGCCGCCGCCATCACCGACAATGACGCCTGGAAGGCCGAGCGGCCGGGCCAGATGAAGATCCCGCGCGCCGGCCTGGTCGCCGCCATCCAGGACATTATCGAATAAGCTTCGAGAATGCGGGGCGGCCGGGATGTATTATCAGCGATAAGTCGAAGAAAGTTCGATTAAGCCCGAACGCGCCGTTGACGACCCGCCGGCCCTTGCGTCAAATGATCTCACTCGAGGGCAAGCGTTGCTCAAGCGCGCAGCACTCGAAGGCGTTTCGGGGAGGAAACGTCCGCTCTTCAAAGAGCGCGAAAGCCCGCTGCGATGTATCCCCCGCAGCGGGCTTTTTCGCGTCTGGAATCCAGACACGACCTCTGAAAAACCTCGACAGATTGTCGATGCGATGTCGAGGTTTCTGCAGGCGATTGTCGATATGAAAAAGGCCGGGGCGAACCCCGGCCTTTTCCGTTCGGCGATGCCTCGACCTTACCAGATGCGAACGCGTTCGTCGGGCGTCAGATAGTATTTCGTACCCGGCTCAACGTCGAAGGCGTCGTACCAGGCGTCGACGTTGCGCAGCGGGCCGATGACCCGGAACTGGGCGGCCGAGTGCGGATCGGTGGCGACCTGCTGCTTCAGCGCCTCGTCGCGGTACTTCGACTGCCAGACCTGGGCCCAGCCGTAGAAGAAGCGCTGGTCGCCGGTCGTGCCGTCGATCACCGGCGCGGGCTGACCGTTCAGCGACAGGTGATAGGCCTCCAGACCCACCGCCACGCCCGAGGCGTCGCCGATGTTCTCGCCCATCGTGAGGCCGCCCTGGATGTGATAGCCGGGCAGCGGCTCATAGGTGTCGTACTGGGCGCCTAGGCGCGTGGTCAGGGCGTCGAACTTGGCCTTGTCCTCAGGCGTCCACCAGTTGCGCAGCACGCCGTCGCCGTCGGACTTGGAGCCCTGGTCGTCGAAGCCGTGGCCGATCTCGTGGCCGATCACGCCGCCGATGCCGCCGTAGTTGACCGCCGGGTCGCCGTTGGGATCGAAGAAGGGCGGCTGCAGGATGGCCGCCGGGAAAACGATCTCGTTATTGGCCGAGTTGTAGTAGGCGTTTACCGTCTGCGGGGTCATGCCCCACTCGGTCTTGTCGACCGGCTCGTTCAGGCGCGCCAGATCGTAGTTCCACTCGAACAGGCCGCGACGCTCGGCGTTGCCGACCAGGTCGTCGGCGCGAACCTCCAGACCGGAATAGTCACGCCACTTGTCCGGATAGCCGATCTTGACGGTGAACTTGCGCAGCTTCTCCTGCGCCGCCGCCTTCGTCTCCGCGCCCATCCAGGTCAGGTTGTCGATCCGGTGCGAGAGGGCGGTGCGCAGGTTGGCGACCAGTTGTTCCATCTTGGCCTTGGAGTCAGCCGGGAAGTATTGGGCGACATAGAGCCGGCCCGTCGCCTCGCCCAGCGAGCCTTCAGCAAAGGAGATGGCGCGCTTTTCACGCGTGCGCTGTTCGGGCTGGCCGGACAGATCCCGCGAACGGAATTCCCACTGGGCGTCCGAGAAGCGCTTGGACAGCAGCGGCGCCATGTCGTCGGCCGTGTGGAAGGCCTCCCACGCCTGAAGCAGTTCGACCGGCGTCTCGGCGTAGATGGCCGCGATCTTGGGCAGGGCCGTGTCCTGACGCACGATCAGACGCGGCACGCCGCCCAGTTCGGCGGCGTCGAAATAAGGCTGCCAGGCGAAGCCGGGCGCATCTTCGGCCAGCTTGGCGATGGTGAACTCGTTGTAGGTCTCGTCGCGGTTGCGGTTCTGGACCGGGGTCCAGTGCGCCTCGGCGATCTTGGTCTCCATGGCCACGATCTCGGCGGCGGTCTCGGTCGGGTTGGCCCAGCCGATCATCTCCAGCATCCGGCCGACATAGGCCTGATACTTCTCTTTCTTGTCCGCGTAGCGGGTGTCCAGATAGTAGTCGCGGTTGGGCAGGCCGATACCCGACTGACCGGTGGAGACGACGTAGCGGGTCGGCTGTTTGGCGTCGATGGTGATGCCCGTGCCGAAGAAGGACGAGCCGAAGCGGCCCATGGTCTGGCCCATATAGACCGCCATCTTGTCACGGCTGTCTGCGGCGCGAATGGCGGCCAGATAGGGTTGCAGCGGCTGGGCGTCGAGTTGCTCGACGCGGGCCTCGTCGATGTAGGAGCGATAGGCGTCGGCCACCTTGGCCTCGTCCGAGCCCGGCGTCAGGTCGTTGCGACCGGCCAGACCCAGGACCAGCTCCTTCATGCGGTTGTCGGACAGTTCGCGCAGCAGGGCGAACGAGCCGTAGCTGGTGCGGTCCGACGGAATCTCCAGCTTGGTCAGCGCGGTCCCGTTGGCGTACTGGAAGAAGTCATCGCCCGGCTTCACCGAGGTGTCGCGGCCGGCCATGTCGAAGCCCCAGGTTCCGTAACGGGGCGCCTCGGTGCCTTTCCAGCCGGCGGCGGTCTCCTCTCCCGAGAACAGCGAGACGATGGAGCAGGTCTCGTCGAGGCAGGCGTGGTCGTGATCAACGTCTTGGGCGAAGGCGCTGGCGGGCAGAAGAAGGGCGCCGACGGCGGCCCCGATAAGCAGTCTTTTCATCACTGAATCCTGGAAGCCGCCCCCGGACGGACGGGTCGGCGCGAACCGTAAACCTGCGCCAAGAGGAGTCGCCTTAAAAAAAGTTCATGAAAGCCGTGCGACCTCTCGCCACGACGCGTGGATCAGGGTCAGATAAGGCGAAGGCGAGGGCGGATGCACGGATCGGGCGGCGGCGATTACAAGGATCTGGTGGTCTTCCTGGCCGCGGCCGGGGTGATCGTACCGCTGGTCAACCGTCTGAAGATCAGTCCGGTGCTGGGTTTCCTCGCCGCCGGCGTCCTTCTGGGACCCGATGGCCTGGGCCGGTTCGCCCAGGCCGCGCCCTGGCTCTCGTGGCTGACCATCGGCGATCCGGGCCAGTTGGCCCAGCTGTCGGAACTGGGGGTCGCCTTCCTGCTGTTCATGATCGGGCTGGAGCTGTCGTGGGAGCGGCTGCGGGCGATGCGACGGTTGGTGTTCGGCCTGGGTCTGATGCAGGTCGCCGCCTGTACGGCGGTTCTGGCCTGCGGCTTCCTGCTGATGGGCCAAACGCTCGCCAGTGCGGCGGTGCTGGGCATGGGGTTGGCCCTGTCTTCGACGGCCGTGGTCATGCCGGTCCTGGCCGAACGGGGACGACTTAAAGGGACGGTCGGTCGATCCACCTTCGCCATCCTGCTGGCCCAGGACCTGTCCGTCGCCCCCATCCTGATCACCGTCACCGTCCTGGCGGCCGTGGCGCAGCAGGGCGGGGCGCTGGACCCGACGGTGCTGGGCCGGTCGCTGTTCACCCTGGTTCCGGCGGCCATCGGCCTGGGGCTTCTGGTGCTGCTGGGCCGGGTCGTCCTGCGGCCGATGTTCCGGTCGGTGGCCAAGGCGCGCAAGGCCGATCAGGGGGGCGAACTGTTCGTCGCAGCATCCCTGCTGGTCGTGGTCGGGGCCGGTCTCGCCGCCCAGGCCAGCGGCTTGTCCATGAGCATCGGCGCCCTGGTCGCGGGCGTGCTGCTGGCCGAGACCGAATTCCGGCGCGAGGTCGAGGTCTCGATCGAGCCGTTCAAGGGCTTACTGCTGGGCGTCTTCTTCGTCGGCGTCGGCCTGGGCCTGGACCTGGACGCCATCGCCGCCGATCCCATGGGCGTTTTCGGCCTGGCCTTGCTGCTGACCGTGGTAAAGACCGGAGTCATCTTCACCCTGGCGCGTCTGTGGGGCCTGGGCGCGCGGCCGGCGCTGGAGACCGCCCTGGTGCTGGCGCCGGCGGGCGAGTTCGCCTTCGTCGTCTTCTCCACCGGCCTGGTGGAGGGGATCGCGCCGCCCGCCCTGACCAATACCGTGGCCCTGTCGGCGACGGTCAGCATCTTCTCCATTCCTCTGCTGGCCATGCTGGGCCAGAGGCTGGCGCGAAAGACGGCGGTGGACGGCGAACACCTGCCCGACCTTCCCGCGCCCGAGGCGATGGACGGCGCCGTCATCATCGTCGGCTTCGGCCGCGTGGGCCGGCTGATCGGCGACATGCTGAGAGAACACCACCAGACCTTTATCGCCCTGGACACTGATCCGGGCGTGGTCGCCGCCGGACGGCGGGACGGGTTCGACGTCTTCTATGGCGACGCGGGTCGCAGGGAGATGCTTCAACACTGCGGCGTCCGGTCGTCGCGCGCCCTGATCGTGACCATGGACGCCCCCGGCAAGGTGGACGAGGTGGTCGCGGCCGCACGCTCGATGCGCGACGACCTGATCCTGATCGCCCGCGCGCGCGACGACCAGCACGCCATGCGGCTGTACGCGCTGGGGGTCACCGATGCGGTGCCGGAGACGACCGAGGCCAGCCTGCAGTTGGCCGAAAACACCCTGGTCGATCTGGGCGTGCCCATGGGTCTGGTGCTGGCCTCGATCCACGAACGCCGCGACCAGTTCCGCAGAGCCTTCCAGGCGGCGACGCCTGTCGAACGCCGCAATCGCCCCAGCCGCGCCCTGCGTCGAACGGAAGGTTTGGCCCAGCTCGACCCCAGCTGAGCGCTGCCCGCCGTCCTGCGGACCCATTTTCGTCATGGTTCCGTGATGCAAGCGCGGCTTCTGTATTCCTCACTGTCGAGAGCAGCAGCGCCCGTCCGTCCCGCCATCGGGCCGAGATATTCACCTGAAGTCGTTTGGACCCTCCCCTCTCGTCCGAGACTTAAAGTAGAGTAAAAGCCTGATTTCATGACTGATTCCGTCGCCACCCTCACCGCCGAACCTCGTCTCAATCGACGTCAGGCCGCCAAGATCCGCACGCGACAAAAGGTGCTGGACGCCGCCCGCTCGCTCTTCGCCGAGCGCGGCTACGAGCCCGCCACCATCCGCGACATCGCCAAGGGCGCCGGAATGTCCACCGGGGCCGTCTTCGCCAACTTCCAGGACAAGGCCGAACTGTTCGAGGCCGTCCTGACGGAAGACATGACCCGTCTGGCCGAAGTGGTCGAGGCCGCCGCCCCGCAGGGCGAACCGGTTCGCCAGCGTCTGGTCAGCGCCCTCAGCGCCGGCTACCATTCGTCGCTGGACCAACTGCCCCTGTTCCAGGCGATCGTCGCCCGGTCGTGGTTCCAGCCGCTGGCCGCCGAGATGCGGGCGCGCGCCGCGACCAAGAACCTGCTGTTGGCCATCGGCGGCATCCTGCAGGACGCCGTGGGCAAGGGCGAGCTGAGCCAGGACGCGGACATCCGCCTGCTGGTCGAGCTGATCTGGGACGCCTATCTGTCGAACTATCGCCGCGCCGCCTATGATGAATGGGATGCGCAGGCCCTGTCGGACCATATGGGCAAGCAGATCGGCGTGATCTTGGCCGGCGCCATCGCCGCCAAGTAAGTCGACGCCAAGCTGTTTCTGAAAGGCCGGGTCCGCCAGCGCGGGTCCGGCCTTTTCTTTTGGCGTCAGGTCCGACGTTTCAGGGTGACGTAGAAGGCGCCGTTTCCGCCGTGGCGCTGATGGGCCACGGTGAAGCCGGACACCACGCCGCGCAGGGCCGGCGAATGCATCCATTCCCCAAAGGCCGAACGGATCACGCCGCCGCCCATCCGGCCTTGCCCCGTGATGACCAGCACCGCCCGCATCCCGCGCGCCTGGCACGAGATGAGAAAGCCGCGTAGCTGATCCTCGGCCTCGAAGCGGCCGAAGCCGTGCAGATCGATGCGCGCCTCGATCGGATCGCGCTCGCGCGACAGCCGATGCTTGCGCCGAGGCTCCAGATCCTCGGGCGCCGGCTTGGGGCGCGGCGTCGAGGCGCGCTTTTCGATAGCCGAGGGCGCGACCGCGCGTTTTGGCGACGACTTAGCCAGGGGCCGCGGCCTATCGATGGGCGTGACCACGATCTGCGGCGGCGGTTCAGCGCCAGGCGTCACACGCGCGGCCTTGCGGACCTTGGGCACCGCCACGGTGCCGGTGATGCGGCTCCAGATGCGGCGGTCTTCGGGCGTCAACCCGTTCTCGTCGCGGCTGGAGCCCTTTCGCTTCATGCCTCGCCGTCGTCCTCGATGGTGTCGCCGGGACCCGGTTCATGCGCCAGCAGGTCGCCGGGCTGGCAGTCCAGTTCACGACACAGGGCGTCCAGGGTCGAGAACCGCACCGCGCGCGCCTTGCCCGTCTTCAGGATCGACAGGTTCGCCACCGTCACCCCGACCCGGTCCGCGAGTTCGGTCAACGACATGCGGCGTTCGACGAGGACGCGGTCGAGCTGGACGCGGATGGCCATACGGGAATCCTATTCGAAACAGCTCAGATCGTCAGTTCGGATTCGCGGCGCAGACGCGCGCCCTCGCGGAACACCTCCGCCAGCACGAAGACGATCAGGACGGAAAAGATCGGGGTCAGCAGTTCGCCGAACCCTTGCGGGTCCATCACGCCGGGCGCCAGACGCGACGCGACGAAGCCTTGCGCCACCCAGACGCCGCCGGTCACGACCGCCAAGGTCAGGCCGATCTGGCGCAGGCGGCGCACATTGTCCGGCTGGAAGGGGTCGCCCATGGTCAGGGTGCGAATGATGCGACGCAGGCTGCGCAGGATCAGCATGAAGCCGCCGAAATAGGCGGTCGCCACACCCAGGCCGAACAGCAGCAGGGTGCGCGTCAACGGTAGTTGCCGGCCGCCGAAATCGCCGCTGACGGTGATGTTCACATTGTCCAGGGGAATGAAGATCGCGGCGACCACCAACAGCAACAGCAGGCCGGTGATCAGCCAGAGCAGGATGTAGGCGACGTCCAGCACCACCTTCAGCATGCTGGAGACCGAGCCCGGTCCCATCGCCCGCAAGGGCCCCCTCAGCGGCTCGCGCATCGCGCCCAGCCAGTTCGGAGAACGCGCCTCGCCTCGCTTCAGCGGATTTCGCGGCGTAGGCAGGCGCATGGTCTTGGTGATCTCAGGCCGGAGGAAGCGGGGCGATGGCCACGCGGGGTCCGGCGAACCCGCGCGCGGCTCTATACATCGCGGTCTTCATGCAGATCGTCAAAGCTCTCGTGATCGAAAGGGACAGGATCACAGGGCCTGGATAAGGATGGCGACCAGGGCGGTCGGCAGGGCGGCGATCAGAACGGTGCTGACAAAAGCAGCGCCGACCTTGTCGAGCCACAGCGAGGTGTTCATCGTATGCATAATGGTTCTCCGTCTTTCCTGTTTGGGCGATTATCGCCCTTTGCATTTGTTAATCGCATGATCGTTTCCGTTTTCGCGGAAGCCATGAACGTTGCGACCTCGTTCCTGACGATCAATAGATAGGCCGTGCGGACGGAAAAGGCACGTTACATATCGTTTAACGATATTAAACTTTGGCAATAGACTGTTTCAGGGGCGTGATCGTCGATGACTCTCAAACTTATCAAGGGGATGCGGCTCGTCGTCGCCACCCACAACCCCGGAAAGGTCCCGGAAATCTCGGCTTTGCTGGGTGGAAATTACGAGATCGTCACCGCAGGCCAGTTGAATCTGCCCGAGCCGGACGAGACCGAGACCACCTTCGCCGGCAACGCCATGCTGAAGGCCCGCTACGCGGCCCAGCTGTCGGGCGAGATTTCTTTGGCCGACGATTCCGGCCTGTCGGTCGCGGCCCTGGACGGGGCGCCGGGCATCTTCTCCGCGCGCTGGGCCGGACCGGGCAAGGATTTCGCCGTCGCCATGACGAAGGTCGAGCAGCGGCTGGAAGAGATCGGCGCGATCGACCGCACCGCCTGGTTCACCTCGGCCCTGGCCGTCGCCTGGCCCGACGGACCCTGTGTGGTGGTCGAGGGGGAGGTTCATGGTCAACTGACCTTCCCGCCGCGCGGGGACCGGGGCTTCGGCTACGACCCGCTCTTCATTCCCGACGGCGGCGATCAAACGTTCGGCGAGATGGAGCCGGCGGCCAAGGACGCCATCAGCCACCGCACCCGCGCCTTCGCCAAGCTGAAGGCCGCCCTGATTGACTGATCCCCGCGATCCAGGGACCGGCGTCGGCCTCTACGTCCACTGGCCCTATTGTGCGCGCATCTGCCCCTATTGCGATTTCAACGTCGTGCGCGACCGGGGGCGTAGCGATGAGCAAGCCGGTCTGGTCGAGGCGATCCTGGCCGATCTGCGCGCGCAGCGTATTCTGACCGGCCCGCGACGACTGGCGTCGATCTTCTTCGGCGGGGGCACGCCGTCGCTGATGGCCCCAGAGGCCGTCGCGCGCATCGTGGCGACGGCGCGGGACCTGTTTGCGCCCGCCGGCGATATCGAGATCACGCTCGAGGCCAATCCCACCGACGCCGAGGCCGGCCGGTTTGCCGCCCTGGCCGAGGCCGGGATCAATCGCCTGTCCATGGGGGTCCAGGCGCTGGGCGACGCCGCCCTGCGCTTTCTGGGTCGCGACCATTCGGCGGCCGAGGCCCTGCGCGCGGTCGATCTGGCCCACCGCGCCTTCGATCGCCTGTCCATCGATCTGATCTACGCGCGGCCGGATCAGACGCCCGCCGACTGGGCCGCCGAACTGACCACGGCCCTTCACCTGGGGTTCGAGCACGTCTCGCCCTATCAGCTGACCATAGAGCCCATGACCGCCTTCGGCCGGGCCTTCGCCCGCGGAACCCTGACCCCGCCCGACGAGGACCGCGCCGCCTCTCTTTATGAAACCACCCAGGCCGTGCTCTCGGCCGCCGGCTTCGACGCCTATGAGGTGTCGAACCACGCGCGCGGCCCGGCCGCCCGGTCGTCGCACAATCTGCATGTCTGGCGCGGCGGCGACTATCTGGGTCTCGGCCCCGGCGCCCACGGCCGCTTGACGCTGGACGGCGTCAGGACCGCGACCGTCGCCCAGCGGCGGATCGGGGACTATGTCGCGGGCGTCGCAGGCGGGGCGCCCTGGGCCGAACGCGAGACCCTTGACCCCCCCGGCGCCGCCGAGGAGCGATTACTGCTGGCCCTTCGCACGACCGAGGGCGCGCCGGTCGATCTGTTGTCGCATCTCGGCCTGTCGCCCGAGCGTGCGCCGGCGGCGGACCTGATCGCTGACGACTTCCTGTCGCTCACGGACGGACGGCTGGTCGCGACCGCGAGGGGGCGGCCGGTGCTGGACGGCGTGCTGAAGGCCCTGCTGACCTGAGCCGCGCCTAGATCTTTCTTATACCCAGCATGCCCAGCCAACCGCCGCTGGTCAGCAGCGCCACGTCCAGCAGCGCCAGCGGCAGGGGCGTCGAGGCCGGGGCGGCGATGAAGCGCGAGCGCCAGTCCGGCGCGAACTTGGCCTTGTAGCTGCGCAGCCCCTGGAAGCCGTAAAGCGCCCCGCCCTCGTCGAACACCAGGGCGCCGACCCGCGCGAACACCGGCGCCAGTCGCCGATCCTCCAGCCCGGCCAGCGGGGCCAGGCCCAGGTCGAAGTCGGCCAGCCCCTGATCCTTGGCCCATTGGGCGCAGCGGATGAACAGATAGTCCATCACGCCGGGCGGCGCGTCGGGGTGGTGACGCATCAGATCGACCGCCGCTTCGTCCGGCGCGGTCAGAAGATTGGCGAAGGCGACGATCCGTCCCTCCTGTCGCACCACGGCCAGGGGCGTCAGGTCCAGATAGGCCGGATCGAACCGGCCCAGCGAAAAGGCTTTCTCGCCCCCGGCATGGGTCGCCAGCCAGGCGTCCGACACGGCCTTCAGCTGATCCGCGATCGGTCCGACCGATCCGGGCGGCAGGACCTCGAACGAGGCCCCTTCCCGCTCGGCCCGATTGACGGCGGTCCGCAGGTTCTGCTTGGGCTTTCCCTCCAGCGAGAAGTCCGCGACCGGGATCACCGCCGTCTCGCCGACCTTGCGCACGGCCAGGCCCATGGTCGCCAGATCGCCCAGCACATCCTCGCCGACGGAATAGAAGACGGCGGCCCCGCCGTAGCTGTCGGCCGTCTCGGCGAAGGTCCACAGCAGTTCGCGGCGCTCGCGCTTCAGCCCTGCTGGTTCGCCCATGGCGATCCATCGCCGGCCCCGCACGCGATAGGCCAGAAAGCTGCGGCCTGACGGGCTGAACATCAGGGCCTTGTCGCCCAGCATGGCCAGCCAGGCCTCGGGCGGGGCGGAATCGGCCTGGTTCAAGGCGGCCTTGGCGCGCTCGATTTCGTCTGCTCCGGCCGGGCCGTGGCTGTGGGCGCCGGGGGAGCTCAACAGCGACCGACCTGCCACGACCAGCGTCAGTATGGCCAGCACCAGACCCGCGCGCAGGAAGCCCGAGGCCTGCCGATCCGTCAGGAAACGCCACCACAGCTCGTCATTATAGGCCACGTCGCGATAGGCGAAGAAGCCCAGCCACAGCATGGCCCCCACCACGGCGATCAGCAGCAGCAGCCAGCTGGGTCGCAGGGGCTCGCTCAGGCGCGACCGCCGATTGAAGGCCGTGCGACAGGGCGCCAGCAGCGCCGCGACGATCACGAGGTCCGTCGCCTCCTCCCAATCCAGCCCCTTCAGCACCGAGAAGACGGCCCCGACCGCCAGCACCAGCAGGGCCGCCCAATAGGCGCCGCGCCGACGCCGCCACAGACCCGCCGACAACATCATCAGCAGGAAGCCCGCGATACTGGCCACGAAATGCGACAGGTCGATCAGCACCGGCGACACCACGCCGGTCAGCTGGCGTAGCCGACCGTCGAACTCGGGCGTCACCGCCGAGGCCAGCATCAGGGCGCCCGCCCCGAACGCCAGGACGGCGAACACCTGCGGCGTCAGCTCATAGGCCAGTCCCAGAAGGCGGCGGAGCAGGCCGGGGGCATGGACAGTCTGGCGGGACAAGCGTGGCCTTTCGAATCACGGTCGCCCGAACATAGACCAAGAATCGTCCAACTGGGGCGCACCTGGGGTCATTTCGGGGCGCGTGAAACATTCCGTAACACCGCGAGTTTGGTCTGGTGCGGGCGTCGGGCTCGCGTAACCGGGGACGATCTCCCATGACCATCAAGACCGCTCTTCTGGCTGGCGCAGCCGCCGCCTTCATGACCGCCGCGCCGGCTCTGGCGCAAGAGACAATGCCCGCTCAAGCGACCCCGCCCGCAGAGGCTCCGGCTGCCGCTGCGCCGTCGCAGCCCTCCCTCTCGTTGAATCCGGGCTCCAGCGTCAGCGGTCCTGACGGTGAACTGGGCAAGCTCGAGGGCGTTCAGTCCAACGCCGCCGGCCAGCAGGAACTGACGGTTCGCGGCGCCGACGGCCAGCTTCGCGCCGTGCCGCTGAGCGGCATCCGCCAGGAAGGCGCCGGCGTCGTCGTCGCCTACACCAAGGCCGAGTTCGACGCCGCCTCGCCGATCGCCGGCGCCCCGCCTGCCGCCGCACCGGCCACGACCCCGGCTCCGACTTCCGAGCCGGCGGCGCCGATGTCGGAACCGGCTGACCCGTCGATGACGACCGATCCCGCCGCCCCGCCGGCTGGTGAAGCGCAACCGGCGCCGACTGAGCCGCAGTAAGGCTGAACGCCGTCAGGCGTAGACAAGGGCGGTCGGGTTTCCCGACCGCCCCTTTCTTTGCGCCCGATCCGGCGCTGGGACGCCCCACTCCAGGCGCCAGGTTCCAGGCAACAAAAAGGGCGGCTCTTGCGAGCCGCCCTTTTCATTCATCTGATCCGAAGATCAGGCGCGACGCTTGACCAGTCCCAACAGGAACAGCAGCAAGCAGGCGCCGAGGAACGCCACGATCAGCGTCACGAAGTTGAAGCCGCCCACGGGGGTGCCGAAGACGTTGGCGGCGATGAAGCCGCCGATCAGGGCGCCGATGACGCCGACGATCAGATTTGTGATCAGGCCGTGATTACGACCCATGACCTTTTCAGCCAACCAACCGGCGACAATGCCGATGACGAGCCAACCAATGATTCCCAAACCCATGCCTAGTTCCTTCCTGTAAAAGCCAAGCTGTTGCAGTAAATGCAGTTCGGCCCATACGGTTGCGTCATCGACGCAAACCTCTTCGATAAGCGCGAACTCCCCTCTGACGCGATCCGGCACGGCGATTGCCGCCTTCGACGCGAGCCGTCCCGCATCGGGACAGCGCGTGAGACGAGGATATCGGGCCATGCCCACCGACATCGACCTTCACCTGGGCCGCCGCCTGCGCCGCCGTCGCCGCCTTCTGGGCCTGACGCAGCAGAAGCTGGCGCTGCAGGTCGGCATCCGCTTCCAGCAGATTCAGAAATACGAATGCGGCGCCAATCGCATCTCCGCCGCGCGCCTGTGGCAGCTGGCCGAGGCGCTGGAGACGCCCGTCAGCTATTTCTACGACGGCCTGGCCGAGGCCTTGGACAGCGAAGCCTCTCCCCCCAAGGGCGGCGAGGTCTTCTCGCGCAAGGAAACCCTGGACCTGATCCAGGCCTATTATCAGCTGGACGAACGGCCGCGTCGTCGCCTGCTCGACCTGGCCAAGTCCCTGCACGCCGACGGCGCGCCGACCTGAGGCGACCAAGGATGACCAGGGGCGCCCAAGCCGGCGAAAGCACGGTAAGGGAGCCGCATGACCGAATACGAAGCCTTCGCCATCGAACTGGCGCATGAAGCCGCGCGCGTGACCCTGCCCTTCTTCCGCTCCGACATCGGGCATGAGGACAAGGGCGGGGCGGCTGGTTTCGACCCGGTCACCGAGGCCGACAAACAGGCAGAGGCGGCCATCCGCCGCCTGATCGCCGAACGCTATCCCGACCACGGGGTCATCGGCGAAGAATATGGGCAAGACCGACCCGACGCCGAGCACGTCTGGGTGCTGGACCCCATCGACGGCACCCGCGCCTTCATCTCGGGCCTGCCGCTATGGACTACCCTGATCGCCCTGCGCGCGGGGGGCAGTCCCACGGTCGGCGTCATCTCCCAGCCCTATCTGGACGAGATCTTCATCGGCGGCCCGTCCGGCGCCCGCCTGCTGCGCGGAGAGGCCGAGACGCCGCTCGCCGTGCGCGCGTGCGAAAAACTGACCGACGCCGTCATCTCGACCACCGACCCCGACATCTTCAACGGCGCCGAACTGGGCGCCTGGACCCAGGTGCGCGCGACCGCCCGCCTGGCTCGCCTGGGCTGCGACGCATACGCCTATGCCATGGTGGCGGCCGGCAAGATGGACCTTGTCGCCGAGACCAATCTCAAGCCTTGGGACTGGTCCGCCCTGGTCCCCGTGATCGAGGCCGCCGGCGGCAAGGTCGTCAACTGGCGCGGCGCGGCGCCGGACGATGGCGGTCAGGTTCTGGCCGTCGGCGACGCCCGCCTGATCGACCAGGCCCTGGTGACGCTGAAGCGGGCTGCGATCTGAACTCCAAGCCCCCGAAAACCAACACGTATTGACGCCCGTCTTGCGACGGCGTCAGGTGATCGCGGTTGGAGGACACGGTCGATGTCAGGGCATTCCACGCTGGTCGTCGGCAGAGATGTGCCCTGGGTCACCAGCTGGAGCGGCGAGGAAATCCTCGGCGCCGCGCCCTGCCAGACGGTCGGCGGACGCCTCGCCCTGATGCAGGCCAGCAATCCCGGAAGCGGCAAGCCGCAGTATTCGAAAAATCATCTGGTCCGACAGCGACTCACCGTCGCGCGCATGCTGTGCCCCATGTGCGGCGAACCGACGGCCGAGGGAGATCGCTGGACCCAAATCGCGACGCGCCGTTGCGCCGGACAGCTCCGGGCGCGCGGGGGTCAGGTTCGCAGCGACATCGCGGATGACCGGGTTATGATCGACGCTGGCTCGATAGCACCCCTGCATCGCCGATGCGTCGACCGTTCGATGAAATACTGCCCGCACCTGCGGTCCAGCGACAACGTGCTGGTGATGCGTTTCCCGCGCGAGTGGCTGGTCCTGCCTCTGCTCGTGAAATCCGAGTTCGGAGCTGGCGTGGCCGTGGCCTTTCTGCAGCTTTGCGGCGTCACGCAGACGATCGACCGGCGCTGGCGCACCCAGACCTAACAGCACCGCCTGCGTTCGCCCTCAGGCCACAGAAGGCGTCGCTTCCGTCACATCCTCGGTGCGCGCCGAGGGGTCTTGGAACACATCTTCCTGGGGCACCACCATATCGGCCATGGCGTCGAACTCGCTGAGGAAGACGGCGCGCATGTCGTCGGCCTCCATGATGACCTCGTGCTTGGCCCCGGCGACCTCGACGTAACGACCGCGCGGCAAGCGTTTGGCGGCCCAGCGGCTGGTCTGTTTCCACACCACGTCATCGACGTCGGCCTGGACGACGGCGACGGGAATTTTAACCGATTTCAGCGCCTTGGGCTTCAGCGCCCGCTCGCCTGCGTCCAGCGCGAAGGCCAGCCAACCGTAGGTCGGACCGCCGATGGCCAGGTGCGGACAGGCGTAGAGCTGCTGACGCCACATCTCGTATCGGCTCTCGTCCGACGTCAGGGCGTCCTCGGCGAAGTTGTGGTCGAACGGATCGTCGGGGTCGCCTAGGATATAGTCGCCCGCCTGGCCGTGGCGGATGTTCCAGCGCACCACCAGCTTGACCGACCACATCGACCGTTTGCCGGTCTTGATGCGCAGCATGGGACTGGACAGGACGGCGCCGGCGAACCGGTCTTCGCCGCTTTCCAGCGTCAGCAGGTTCAGGCACGCACCCATCGAATGCCCCACCATGATCCACGGCTTGGGGCACTGGTCCTGATAGGTGTTCAGCAGTCGGTTGTAGTCGTCCAGGAACTCCTCGACCGCGCGCGCGTGGCCCTTCAGCCGGTCGGGCAGCAGTCGCGCCGACAGCCCCTGGCCGCGCCAGTCGTGGGTCAGGACGCACCAGCCGCGCGCCAGGAAGTTGCCGATCACCTCATAATATTTCTCGATCGGCTCGGTGCGGCCAGGGCTGAGCACCACCGTGCCGCGCACCTTGTCCGCGCTCAGGTGCGACGGTTTCCACAGGCCGGCGCGCAGGCGCATGCCGCCGGCGCCGCGAAACCAGTCGCCCTTGCCGCCGGGGGGCGAGGCGGCGCCGGGAACCCCCATCAGGGGGGCGTTTGCGGCGAAGGCTTGGGCGCGGTTCACTCGGGCTTCCTGAACTTCAAGGTCATGCGGTCGCTCTCGCCGATCTCGTCGTATTTCGAGCGGTCGAACGTGGGATCGGCAGGCTCGCCGCGCGGCGCCGTCAGGCGCGTGGGCGGCAGGGTGTCGACGCCGAAGGGATGGTCCTTGGTGTCGGCCTCGTTGGCGTTGATCTCGGAGGCGGCGACGAAGACGAAGCCGGCCTCCGCCGCCAACTGACGTACGAAGGCTTCCTGCACATAGCCGTTGGCGGCGACCGGGTCCTGGTCCTCCTCGGGCGACAGCCGGTGCTGTTCGACGCCCAGGACGCCGCCGGGGCGCAGGGCGGCGAAGGCGTCGGCGAAGGCCTTCTCGGCGATGCCCGCCGCCATCCAGCCGTGCAGGGTGCGCATGAACAGGCACAGGTCCGCCGTCCCCAGCGGCGCGACAGGGCCGGAATCCGACCCGAAGATCGAGAACTGCGGCTGGCCGTAAAGCTTGCGGTCGCCGGCGAACCGGGCGCGGAAGGCGGCGTTCAAGGCCGCCTGGGCGAGATCGGCCGTGGAGCCTTCGGGGAACAGGGCCGCCACATAGGTTCCGCCGCCCTTGGCCAGATAGGGCGCCAGGATCTCGGTGTACCAGCCGCTGCCGGGCCAGAACTCCACCACCGTCATGCGCGGTTGCAAGCCGAAGAACCGCAGCGTCTCCATCGGATGGCGGAAGGCGTCGCGCGCCCGGTCGGGCGCGGATCGCCACGGCCCCTCGACCGCCCATTCCAGCGACCCTTCCGACGGACCGGCGGGCGCAGCCGGCGTTTCCGGCGCCTTGGTCGCCTCCTTGCGTCCGCAGGCGGCGACGCCGGTCAGCGCAAGCCCGGTCGCGCCGCTCAGCAGGAACCGACGCGACATCCCGCCCGCGCTCGCTGGAAAATCAGCCATACAACACTCCCGCAGGACATCGGGCCCCGCGTCCGACAAACCTTGGTGGAACGGGCTTAATCAGGTTCGCGGCGCCGGTCAAAACGCAACGCACCTTCAGGCCCATTCAGCACCTATTCCGGCTTGCGGAACCGCAGCGTCATGCGATCGCTTTCGCCGATGGCGTCGAAGGCGGCGCGTTCCTCCGGCGTCAGGGTGCGGCCCGACGGATCGTCGCGCACGGCGGACTGGCGCACGGGCGGCAGGGTCCACACGCCGAACGGATGGTCGTGGTCGTCCTTGGTATTGGCGTTCAACTCGCTGCGCGCCTCCAGCACGAAGCCGGCGTCCTGGGCCTCGTGGATGACATAGCTTTCCGGCACATAGCCGGTCGAGGCGACGTCGGCGACGTTCAGACCCTCCGCGCTGCGGTGCTGTTCCACGGCCAGCACGCCGCCGGGCTTCAGCGCCTTGAAGAAGGCCTGGAGATAGGGCTGCGTCCGGCCGTTGCGCGACCAGTTGTGGAAGGCGCGGGCCACCAGGATGAAATCGGCGCTGCCGTCTGCGACGCCCATGTCTTCCAGCGGGCGGTTGACCGCGACGTAGCGACCGCCGGTCGCCGCCGCATAGGGCTCCAGAATATGCCGCCACCAGCTGGCGCCCCCCGGCTCGATCTCCACCACCGTCATGCCCGGCGTCAGGCCCCAGAAGGTCAGGGACTCATAGGGATGACGATACACGTCGCGCGCCCGGTCCGCGGCGGGTCGTGTCTCGGCGGCGACGGCGGCCTGCAACGCCGTGTCCTCAGCGAAGGTCGGAATAGCGCTGGACAGGGCCGAACGCGGCGGCGTCCACGCGCCCTCGGTCTGGGCCTGAGCGAAGGCCTGTGCAGCGGCCGTGGAGAATAGGGCGGCGAGGCCTAGGGCGGTCAAACGCGTGGCGGCGAAACGCATGGCATGGGGTCTCCGGGTTCAGGTCGCTCCTTCCATACGAAGCCTCGGGCTCCACGCAAATGACGATCCCGAAAGGCCGGCGATTTGACGCGGGCGATTTGTCATGACATCGCCCCCCTTGACGGCGTTTGGCGGGTCACCATTTCATCTTCCGAGAGCGCCGATTTCGGGCTCTCCAGACGGGCGGCGCCGATCTCGGGTCGTCTGGCTGAACTCCCTACCGTCCGGGCCAAACCGCCGGGCGGCTCAACCTTGCTGATCCTCAGGAGGATGCTGATGCGTACCTATGATTTCACCCCGCTGTACCGTTCGGCCGTCGGCTTCGACCGTCTGGCCAATCTGCTGGAAAGCGCTTCGCGCGCCACCAGCCAGGACACGGGCTATCCGCCCTACAATATCGAGACCACGGGCGAGAACGCCTATCGCATCGAGATCGCTGTCGCCGGTTTCACCAACGACGAGCTGAACATCGAAGTGAAGGAAAACCTGCTCACCGTGACCGGCCGCAAGACCGCCAACGACGATGCCGCGACACAGAAAACCTATCTGCATCGCGGCCTGGCCGAGCGCGACTTCGAGCGCCGCTTCCAGCTGGCCGACTATGTGGTCGTAACCGACGCGAACCTGGTCAACGGGCTGCTGTCGATCTCGCTGAAGCGCGAACTGCCGGAAGCCCTGAAGCCCCGCCGCATCGAGATCGGCGCCGGCCAGCCCCTGATCGAAGGCCAGGCTGAAAAGAAGGCTGAAGCGGCCTAAGTCGTTTCACGGCGAACTCTGAAAGGGCGGCGTTCGCGCCGCCCTTTTTCTATGTCGCCAGATGCGCGAAGGCGGCCACGACCTGCTCATAGGCCGGCCGCTTGAACGGCACGATCAGGTCGCAGGCTTCCGAAAGCGGCCCCCACCGCCAGGCGTCGAACTCCACCTCGTCGTCGGCCGCCAGATCGATCTCGGCCTCGTCGCCGGTGAAGCGAAAGGCGAACCACTGCTGCTTCTGACCCTTGAAGCCGCGCCAGGCCTTGGCGTTGTTCATGGCCTCGGGCGGAAAGTCGTACAGGATCCAGTCGTCGGTGCGGGCCAGCAGCTCGACCGAGGTCACGCCCGTCTCCTCGCGCAGCTCGCGTCGGGCGGCGGCTTCCAAATCCTCGCCCGCATCGACGCCCCCTTGCGGGAACTGCCAGTTATGCGGACCGGGCGTGGCGTGGCGCTGGCCGTACCAGACCAGGCCTTCGCGGTTGAACAGCACGACCCCGACGTTGGGCCGATAGGCTTTCAGATCGGACACTACCGACCCGGCCGCATCGACATGGCCGAGGCGGGGGCCAGTTGCAGGCCGCGTTGTTCAAGTCCGGCGGTCCAGCGCGCGGCGGCCTCGACCGTCACCGGATAGCTGAAGCCGGTTCCCAGAGCCGAGCCCCGCAGCTTGGCCTGGGCTTCCAGGCTGTTCAGCGAGGCGATGATGGCGGCGGGCGACTGGGTCCGGTCGATGACACGGTCGGCGCTGGCGCGGGCCCAGGCGCCGGGCCGGCGTTGGAACGACCCGTCGTCCAGGAAGGCGATCCCGCGCTGGCGCAGCACGCCCAGGAAGGCGCTCATGCCGGCGTCAGACGTGGCGAACCGGTCGCCCAGATAGTTGGTGACGCCGAAATAGCCCGTCGCTCGACCCAGCAGCCAGTCCATCTTGGCCTGGACGTCGTCGGGTCCGCCATCGACCAGAAGGGTGTAGGGGCCGGGATCGTTGTCGGGATAACCGGTGGGCTCCATCGGCATTTCCAGCATGACCTCGTGGCCCTGCGCCCGCGCCTGGTCGATCCACGACTGCAGGTTCTCGGCATAGGGCACGAAGCTGAGCGTCACTTCCGGCGGCAGGCGTTCGATGGCGGCGCGGGTGGTCACGGCGTTCAGGCCCAGACCGCCGACGATCAGGGCCACGCGCGGCTTGCCGTTCGAACGGAACGGCCGGGCGTAGGCCTGGGCCGGGACGCGGCCGTCGGGCGCGATGGTCGGCAGGGGTCCGTTCGGACCGGGTTGCGACAGGCCCGCGATCGGCGCGCGCGCCAAGGGCGAGGCGGCGTGGACTGGCGCGGTATAGGCGGCCCCACCGCCGGACACGCTGCCGCCGTCCGGCAGGGTGATGACCGCGTCGCCCATGGCTGCAGGATCGCCGCCGCCTGCGAGATTTTGATAAAGGCCCATCGCCCCCATGGAGAAGGCTTCGAACCCGGTCGGCGCCGGCGCGGGCGGCGCGGGCGCTTCACGCTCCAGCGCGACATGGGCCGAGGGCGTTCCGGCGCTGGGGTCGCCCAGCACGGTCAGGAACAGGGCGCTGGTGGTCAAAAGGAACAGGCCGGCGAGACCCGCGACAACCGGGGGCTTCTTCAGCGCGTGAACGACGGGCTTCAGGCTCGGCTTCGCCTTTGCGCGCGGAGCGGCTCCGGCGGCGGCGGCGAGGGCGGACTGGCGTTTGGCGAACATGGACACGGGCGGAACCGATCTGGAATCCTACGCCGTCATCATCGCGTGCGCCGGTTAAGAAACCCTAACGCCGGGTTCACCATGATCGCTTCTATCGGCCGATGTCACGGAACGTGCGTTGACGCGGCGGCTCTTGGCCCGTTCCATGGGCGCCTCCCTACGCCTGCCCAGGATACCGACCATGATGAGCCCCGCCGCCGACGACGCCCTGCGCGACGAAGTCCGACTGCTGGGCGGGATTCTGGGCGACATCATCCGCGAAGAAGGCGGACAGGCCCTGTTCGACCATGTGGAGGCGGTGCGTCAGGCCTCCATCGCCTACCATCGCGATCCGGCGTCCCATCCCGCCAAACGGCTGGAGAAGCTGCTGACCGCCATGTCGGTAGATCAGGCGGCCGGGCTGGCGCACGGCTTCGCCCTGTTCTCCCTTCTGGCCAATATCGCCGAGGACCGCTCGACCCGTAGGCGGGCTCAGAGCCAGGCCGAGGCCGGCGCCCGGCCCGACACGCCCGAAGGCGCGCTGAAGCGGCTGGCGGATCAGGGCGTGGACCGCGAAGCCGTGCGCGCCCTGCTGGACCAATCTCTGATCTCGCCCGTTCTGACCGCCCACCCGTCCGAGGTGCGCCGAAAGAGCGTCATCGACCGCATCGCCGCCATCACCGACCTGCTCGACGCCTGCGACAAGGCCGGCGACGCCTGCACGGTCGACGCCGTGTCTGAGCCGCTGCGCCGACAGATCGTCATCCTGTGGGCCACGCGCCTGGTCCGCACCCAGGGACTGGTGGTGCAGGACGAGATCGACACCGTCGTCTCCTTCCTGGACCGCATCTTCCTGCACGTCGCGCCCAGGCAGCTGGCGGCCTGGCGGCGTCTGCTGGACGCGCCGGACCTCAAACCCTTCATGCGGGTCGGCACCTGGGTCGGCGGCGACCGCGACGGCAATCCGAACGTGGACGCCACGGTCATGACCGCCGCCTTCCGCACCCAGGCGCGGGCGGTGCTCCGCTTCTATCTGGAAGAGGTCCACGCCCTGGGCGCCGAGCTCAGCCTCGCCGCCGAACTGGCCCAGGTGTCGCCGCAGCTTCAGGCCCTGGCCGACGCTGCCCACGACCCCTCGCCCCACCGCGCGGACGAGCCCTATCGCCGCGCCTTGACCGGGGTATATGCCCGGCTCGCGGCCACGCATCAGAAGCTGGGCGAAGCGCCCGCCCCACGTCGTCCCGCCGTCGAGGCCGAGCCCTACCCCGGTCCCGACGCCTTTGAGGCCGATCTGAAGACCCTGCACGACAGCCTGGTCTCGCACCACGGTGGCGTCTTCGCTGACGACCGGCTCAGCGACCTGATCACGGCGGTCGAGGTGTTCGGCTTCCACATGGCGACCCTGGACATGCGCCAGAACGCCGACGTCCACGAACGGATCGTCGCCGACCTCTTGAAGGTCGCGGGCGTCCAGTCCGACTATCTGGCGCTGGACGAGGAAGGCCGACTGAAAGTCCTGGCCGAGGAACTGGCCTCGTCGCGCCTGCTGTTCAGCCCCTATGCCGAATACGAACCCGAGACGTTGAAGGAGCGCGCCATCCTTCAGGCGGCGGCGACCGCGCTCGCCGCCTTCGGACCCCAGGCCATCCGCACCCATATCGTGTCCAAGACCGACGCGGCCTCGGACCTGCTGGAGGTCTATCTGCTGCTCAAGGAGGTCGGTCTCTACCGGCCCGAAGACCCCGCCGCCTGCCCGATCCAGGCCGCGCCTCTGTTCGAGACCATTGAGGATCTGCGCGCCGCCCGCCCGACGCTGGAGCGGTTGCTTAAGGAACCGTCCGCCCTCGCCGTCGCCAAGGCGCGTGGGGTGCAGGAGGTGATGATCGGCTATTCCGACTCGAACAAGGACGGCTCCTACCTGACCTCGGGCTGGGAACTGCACGAGGCCTCGCGGGCCCTGGTCGAGGTGACGCAGAAGCACGGGCTGAAGCTGCAACTGTTCCACGGGCGCGGCGGCACGGTCGGGCGCGGCGGCGGCTCGTCCTTCGCCGGCGTCCTGGCCCAGCCGGAAGGCACGGTCCAGGGCCGGATCCGCACCACCGAACAGGGCGAGGTCATCGCCAACAAATACGGCGAGCCCGAGATCGCCCTGCGCAATCTCGACGCCCTGACCTGCGGCGCCATGCTGGCCTCGCTGGGCAAGGGGACGGATCACGCCTTCACCGCCGAGCACGGCGCCACCCTGTCGGACCTGTCGGCCCGCTCGATGGCCGCCTATCGCCAACTGGTCTATGAGACCGACGGCTTCGTCGACTACTACCGCGCCGCCACCCCCATCGCCGAGATCGCCGACCTGAAGATCGGTTCGCGCCCGTCGTCGCGCACCGCCTCGACCCGGATCGAGGATCTGCGCGCCATTCCCTGGGTGTTCAGCTGGTCGCAGAGCCGGGTCATGCTGCCCGGCTGGTTCGGCTTCGGTTCGGCCGTTCAGGGCCAGGACATGGGCCAGCTGAAGGCGATGGCCGAGGCCTGGCCCTTCTTCAAGACCCTGGTCCAGAACATGGAGATGGTCATGGCCAAGTCCGACATGACCATCGCCCGCCGCTACGCCACCCTGGTCCCCGACGCCTCCCTGGCGGCCCGCATCTATGGCGAGATCCGCGAGGAATGGCAGCGCACCCACGACGCCATCCTGGCCATCACCGGCCACGACCAACTGCTGGGCGGCCAGCCCGAGCTGGACCGGCTGATCCGCCTGCGCATGCCCTATGTCGAGCCGCTGAATCACGTCCAGATCGAGCTGATCCGCCGCCGCCGCGCCGGCGACGACGACCCCCGTGTCCGCGAGGGCATCCTGCTGGCGATCAATGGCGTGGCGGCGGGCCTGCGCAACAGCGGCTAGTCAAAGCCATTTCGTGCGTTTGAAGGTCACGTAAAGGCCCATGCACACGACGGCGATCAGGCCCATGACGGCGGCATAGCCGTAGCGCCAGTGCAGCTCGGGCATGAAGTCGAAGTTCATCCCATAGATCCCCGCGATCGCCGTCGGCACGGCCAGCAGCGCCGCCCATGAGGCCAGTTTGCGGGTGATGACGCCCTGCCGCTGCTGCTCCAGCAGATTGGCGACTTCGAAAACCGAGGCCAGGATTTCGGTCAGTCCGTTCAACCGGCTGTTCACGCGGCGGACGTGGTCGCCGATGTCGCGGAAATAGGGGCGGATGTCGGGGTCGATACAGGGCAGGTCCAGCGATTGCAGCCGTCCCGCCACCTCCTCCATCGGTCCCAGGATGCGGCGGAACTTCAGCAGTTCGCGACGCAGGGTGAACAGTCGTCGGATTTCAACGCGCGACAGGAAGGCCTCGAGCGCCTGCTGCTCCACCTCCAGCACGCTGTCTTCCGCCCCATCGACGATGGGGACGTAGGAATCGACGATGAAGTCCAGAACCCCGTGCAGGACGAAGTCGGGACCGGCGCGAAGCTGGTCCGGCGAGGCCTCGAGCTGGGCGCGCAGCGGCATGTGCGATCGCGCCGAGCCGTGGCGGATGCTGATCACATGATCTGTGCCGACGAAGACGTGGGTTTCGCCATAGACGATGTGGTCGTCCACCTTCTCGGCGGTGCGGGCGACGACGAACAGCTCGCGGCCATAGACCTCGACCTTGGGCATCTGATGGGCCGACAGGGCGTCTTCGACCGCAAGGGGGTGCAGGTGGAAGCGTCGCACCAGAACGTCGAACTCGGCGTCGGTCGGTTCGTGCAGACCGATCCAGACGAACTCGCCGGGCTCCAGCGCCAGCCCTTCGTGGGTCAACGGCGCCTCGCGCGCACGCTTGCCGTCACGATAGACGTAGGAGGCGACGACGGACATGCGGGCTTTCTCTCGGCGGGTCTGCGTCTGCTCTAGGCCAGGTCGCCCGCAAACGAAACGGCCGGCGGATCGCTCCGCCGGCCGTTCATTCATTCACCGAAAGGCGACAGGCCCCAAGATCAGGAAACCGGGAAGCCCCGGACCTTCAGCAAGGCCGCCACGTCCGGGTCGCGGCCGCGGAAGGCGCGATAGGCTTCCGCGCGATCCGTGGTGTTGCCCGGCGCCAGCATGATCGACTTGAAGCGGCCGGCGATGTCCGGATTGAACACGTCGCCCGACTCCTCGAAATAGGCCCAGGTGTCGGCGTCCATGGTCTCGGACCACAGGTAGCTGTAGTAGCCGGCGGAATAGGCGTCGGACGTGAACAGGTGATTGAACTGCGGCAGGCGGTGCCGCATCACGATCTCCTTGGGCATGCCGATCCGCGCCAGGCTGGCCTTCTCGAACGCGTCAATGTCGGTCGGCGGCGTGGCTTGCGTGTGCAGGTCCATGTCGACGATGGCCGAAGACAGATAGCTGACCGTCGCATAGCCCTGGTTGAAGGTGGACGAGGCCTGGATCTTGTCGACCAGGGCCTGGGGCATGGCTTCGCCCGTCTGATAATGTTTCAGATAGCCGTCCAGGATCGGCCGGCTAAGCACCCAGTGCTCGTGCACCTGCGACGGATATTCCACGAAGTCGCGCGGCGTATTGCCGAACGACGGATAGGTCACGTTGGACGAGAAGTAGTGCAGGGTGTGGCCGAACTCGTGGAACAGGGTCTCGGCGTCGTCCAGCGAGATCAGGACCGGCTCGCCCGGCTCTGGCTTGGTGAAGTTGTTGTTGTTCGAGCCGAGGATGATCTTGGAGCCGTCCAGCGTCGAGAAGGACCGGTAGGTGGTCATCCACGCGCCCGAACGCTTGCCCGGACGGGCGTAGTCGTCGGTGTAATACAGGCCGATCTGGCGCCCCTTGGTCTTGTCGTGGACCTCATAGACCTCGACGTCCGGCTCGAAGGTCGGGACCGTCCCCTTGGGCAGTTTCTTGAACTGGAAGCCGTACAGGCGCTCCGCCATGGCGAAAGAGCCGGCGCGCACCGCGTTCAGTTCGAAATACGGCTTGAGCTGGTTCTGATCCAGGTCGTACTTGGCCTTGCGCACCTTCTCAGCGAAATAGAGATAGTCCCACGGCTCGATGTCGAAGCCGGCGATCGCCTTCATGTCGGCGACCTCCTCGGCGACGCGGGCCTTGGCCGGCGCCCAGACGCGGTCCATCAGGTTCTGCGCATTGGCCGGGGTCTTGGCCATGGTGTCCTGCATGCGCAGTTCGGCATGGTTGCGATAACCCAGCAGCTTGGCGCGCTGATCGCGCAACTTCACGATCTCGGCGATGGTCGCATTGGTGTCGTTGGCGTCGCCGTTGTCGCCGCGATTGACGAACTTCTTCCAGACCTGCTCGCGCAGGGTCCGGTCGTCGGCGAAGGTCAGGAAGGGGTCGACCGACGAACGGGTGTTCAGAATGGCCCAGCCCTGCAGGTTGCGGCTGCGTGCGGCCGAGGCGGCGGCGGCCTTGTTGGAGTCCGGCAAGCCTGCCAGACCGGCTTCGTTCGGGATCAGCGTCCAGCTGTTCTCGTCCGACACCACCTTCTGGCCGAAGCGAGTGAAGGCGTTGGACAGGGCGGTGTTGATCCGGCCAAGCTCGGCCTTGCCGGCCGCGTCCAGATTGGCGCCTGAACGGATGAAGGCGTCGCGGCGACGTTCGGCCAGCCGCTTCTGCTGGGCGCTCAGGCCCATGGCGTCGGCGTTGTCGGCGACGGTCTTCACACGCTGGAACAGGGGGGCGTTGAAGGTGATCTCGTCCGAGGCGGCCGACAGGATCGGCGACAGTTCGGTGTCGAGCGCATCATAGGCCTCGCCGCCGATGTTCGACGTCATGACGCCGTAGATGTTGGAGGCGCGGTCCAGAGGCTCGGCGGCCAGCTCCAACGCCGCCATGGTGTTGGCGAAGGTCGGGGCCTCGGGATTGTTGGCGATGGCGGCGATGTCGGCGCGTTGCAGCTCGATGCCTTCCATCATGGCGGCGCGCAGCTTGGCGGGGGTCACCTTGTCGAACGGCGGCACGCCGTCATAGGCGCCGGTCCAGGGCTGCAGCAGCTCGGCGCGGGGCGTCGCGGCCGGCAGGACGGCGCGCGCGACGCGAGCTTCCTCGGCCAGGTCCATGGCGGTCGGCGCAGCGGCGCCGGGCGCGGCGCCCGATCCGGTCGAGGCGCAGGCCGACAGGGCCATCAGGCTGCCGCCCGCGATGAGAAGCTGGCGTCTATGCATGGAATGCTCCGATAGAAGATCATGATCGCCCACACACTTAGGCGCACCGGACGGCCCCGTCACCTGACAGGACGGTAATCTTCGCCAATCCGGTTGGATACGTCGTCGCACTGTTCTAAAGCGCGCCCATGGCTATTGGCGTTTTCGACTCCGGCGTGGGCGGCCTGACCGTCCACCGTGAACTGACCCGGCGGTTCCCCGCACGCGATTTCGTCTATTTAGCCGACCAGGCCCACGCCCCCTATGGCGGGCGCGGCGGCGAGGACATCGTCGAACTGACCAAGGCGGGCTGCGAACGCCTGTTCGACGCCGGCGCGTCCGTGGTCGTCCTGGCCTGCAACACCGCCAGCGCCATTGCGCTTCGCCGCCTGCAACAGACCTGGCTGCCGGGTCTGCGCGAACGGCTGGGCCGCCCGGTCAACATCCTGGGCATCATCGTGCCGACCATCGAGGCCGCCACCGGCAAGCCCTGGAGCTTCGAGGCCGAGCGCCCGCAGGAGGGCGAAAAGGTCGCCTCCATCGCCATCACCGGCGTCTTCTGCACCGCCGCCACCGCCATCAGCCGCGTCTACGAGATCGAGATCGACAAGCGGCGCGAGGACATCGCCGTCTTCTCCGAGCCCTGTCCTGGCCTGGCCGGCCTGATCGAACTGGGCGCCCCGGCCGAGGAGCTGAAGGTGGTGATCGGCGACCACGTCGACGCCCTGCGCCGCCGCATCGGCCGCCATCCCGACAAGGCCATACTGGGCTGCACCCACTATGAGATCGTCGCCGAACTGTTCGCACAGGCCCTGCCGGCGGGAACCTTGCTGATCGAACAGCCCAAGGCCGTCGCCGACGCGCTGGAGCGCTATTTCAATGCCCATCCCGAATACGACCTGGGCGACAGCGGCCGCCGCGACTTCCTGACCACCGGCCAGGCCGGCCCCCAGTCGGAGATGGTGTCGCAGTTCTGGGGCGCGCCCCTGACCTTCGCCCAGGCGTAACGGGTCAGCCCGGACAATCCGGCAGCGGCTCGGTCTCCAGCTGCAAGGTCGTGTGGCCGATGGCGTGGCGTTTCGCTACAACCTGCGCCTCGCAGATCAGGGCGGCCGTATCCGGACGGTCGTGCACCAGATGCGCCGTCAGGGCCGTCTCGGTCGTGGACAGGCCCCAGACGTGCAGATCATGCACCGCCCGCACGCCCGGCAGACCGACCAGGGCCTTTTCCAGCGCCGGCACGTCCACGCCCGTCGGGGCGCCGTCCATGGCCAGGTTGACCGAATCCTTCAGCAGGCCCCAGGTCGACCACAGGATCACGACCACGATCGCCAGGCTGACCAGGGGATCGACCACAGACCAGCCGGTCAGCATGATCAAGCCCCCCGCCGCCACGACGCCCAGCGACACCCCGGCGTCGGCCATCATGTGCAGATAGGCGCCGCGCGCATTGAGGTCGTGCTGCGACTTCATGAACAGAAGCGCCGTGCCCAGGTTGATGACGAAGCCTATGCCCGCCACCGCCATGATGACGCCCGACCCGACCGGCGCCGGCTCGTTGAAGCGGCGCACCGCCTCGAAGGCGATGGCCCCGCAGGCGAAGATCAGCAGCAGCGCATTGCCCAGGGCCGCCAGAACCGTGGCCTTGCCGAACCCATAGGTGCGCCGACCGCCGGCCGCCCCATGCGCCCCGCGCCGCGCCAGCCAGGCCGCACCGCCCGCCATGGCCAGGCCCAGCACGTCCGAAAGATTATGCCCGGCGTCCGCCAGCAGGGCGGTGGAATCCGCGATCAGGCCCGCGCCGAACTCGCACGCCACGAACAGCAGATTGACGACCAGGCCGACGGCGTAGCGCCAGTCGCCGGTGTCCACCGGTCCGTGGCTGTGGCCGCCATGACCGTGGCTGTGTCCGTGATGGCTATGGGAATGGCCGTGACCGTGATCCGAGTGATCGTGGTCATGGTCGTGATCGGCGTGGTCGTGCGCGGCGTTCATGGTTCGCCTATACGCCTTTTGGCCAAACAGCCAAGCTGCTACATGATAACGCGTTGAATGTTATCATGTAATATCGCTTCAATGCTGGTGCATGGCGACGACGAGGCCCAGCGCGATCAGGGCCACGCCCAGCACCGCCCCCTCGTATCTCGCCCACCGCTCCAGCCGCAGGATCGAGGCGCCGGCGCTGGCCAGGGCGGTAAACACCGCCATGCCCGCGATGGTCCCGAGCGCGAACACCAGGGTTAGCAGCGCCAGGGCGCCGATCCCCGCCGAGGCCGAGGACAGATAGATGGGCAACAGCACCTCGCCCGGCGACACCGCCATCATGGCGATCAGGCCCAGGAAGGCCGCCTTGTCCGACACCGCCGGCTCTGCGGTTTCCAACGACGGGCCACCCGCCACAGCCGGCCGACGCAAGGTCGCGCGGGCCAGGTAGAAGGCGCCGAACAGGAACAGCAGCACCGCCGCCAGATGCGGCAGAATCCCTTGAATCCACTGATCCAGCGCCAGGCCCGCCGCCACGATCAGACCGCCGACCACAGCTGTGGTGGCGATATGGGCCAGACCCGCCGCCGTCACCGCCATCAGGATCCGTGACGGCCGCCAGCCCTGCGCCCGGCCCACCAGCGTAAAGGGCAGCCAGTGGGTGGGCAGGGCCGCATGCAGGAAGGCCGCGACGAAGCCGCCCCCCAGCAGGGAAAGCATGACAGACTGTTCGGGGCCGGGGGACATGACGCGGCCTATACCGTGTTACTTTATAACGGTCGAGAACAATTCTCGACTAAAGCCAATCGGCGAACGGTTCACGATCCAGCATGTCCTCATAGGTCGGACGCGGCCGGATCACGGCCCACTGATCGCCGTCCACCAGAACCTCGGGCACCAGGGGCCGGCTGTTGTACTCGCTGGCCATGACGGCGCCGTAGGCCCCCGCCCCGGTGAAGACGATCAGATCCTCGGCCTCCAGCGGCGGCAGGTCGCAATCGCGCGCGAAGGTGTCGCCGGTCTCGCACACCGGCCCGACCACATCGTGCGGCAGGCGCTCGCCCACACGCGGATTGACCGGCTGGATGTCGTGGAAGGCGTCATAGAGCGCCGGCCGCATCAGGTCGTTCATCGCCGCGTCCAGCACCAGGAAACGTCGCCCGTCCGAGCGTTCGTTGACCTGGATCACCTGGCTGAGCAGCACGCCGGCGTTGGCGGCCAGCAGCCGCCCCGGCTCGAACGCCGCCTCGACGTCCAGCCCGTTCAGCACCCGCGCCGCCATGGCGACATACGCCGCCGGCGACGGCGGTTCGGTCCCGCCGGAATAGGGCACGCCCAGCCCGCCCCCCAGGTCCAGGCGTGTCACGGCATGACCCTGCGCTCGCAGCATCCGCGTCATCTCGGCCAACACCGTGAAGGCGGCCTCCAGCGGGGCCAGGTTGGTGATCTGGCTGCCGATATGGCAGGCCAGCCCCACCGGCGTGACGTGGGGCGAGGCCGAGGCGCGCTGATAGAGGTCCATCGCCTCCTCGACCGGCACGCCGAATTTGTCGCCCTTGCCCCCCGTGGTGATCTTGGCGTGGCCGCCGGCGCCCACGTTCGGATTGACCCGAACGGCGATGGCGGGCGAAGTGTCCATCATGGCCGCGATAGCGATCAGCCGATCCAGCTCGGCGCCGGATTCGACGTTGATCTGGCGCACGCCGACGCTGATGGCGAAGGCCATTTCCACATCGGTCTTGCCCACGCCGGAGAAGATGATCCGATCGGACGGCACGCCGGCCGCCAGCGCCCGGCGGATTTCACCCTCGGAGACGGTGTCTGCGCCGGACCCCAGTTTCGCCAGGGTCGCCAGCACCGACAGGTTGGAGTTGGCCTTGACCGCAAAGGCGATCAGCGCCTCGCCCAAGGCGTCGCGATGCGCATCGGCGGCGGCGCGCAGCAGGCCGTAATGCCGCTTCAGCGTCGCGGTCGAATAGACATAGGCGGGCGTGCCGACCTCGTCCGCGATCAGCTCCAGCGGCACGCCCTCGGCATACAGGGCGCCGTCCTTGAGGTCGAAGTGGTGCAACGGTTACCGCGGGTCGTTCTGGGCGGCGCCGGCGCCGATGGGATTGTTGGGGCCTCCGTCGATCGGCACGCTGCTGGACGGGCGGTTGATCGTCGCCGGCTCAGGCAGGTGCGGGGCGCGGCTGTCGCGCGGCGCGCGTTCGGTCTGGCGCACCGGAGATTCCAGATCGGCCATGCGACCGCAGGCGGAGGTCATAAGGGCGAGCGCGCCCACGACGATGAGGGTTCTTTTCACAGGCAGGCTCTCCAGTCGGCGATACGCGCACGGACCTGTTCCGGCGCGGTTCCCCCATAGCTTTGACGGCTTTCGCAAGAAGCCTGGGCGGTCAGCACCTTGTAAACCGCTTCGGTGATCCCCGGCTCCAGTTTCTGCATTTCCTGCAGCGGCAGTTGCGACAGATCCACGCCCAAGCCTTCCGCCCGCTTCACCGCCGCGCCCGTCACATGGTGCGCCTTGCGGAACGGCAGGTTCAGCTCGCGCACCAGCCAGTCGGCCAGGTCCGTCGCGGTCGAGAAGCCCGCGCGCGCCGCCTGGGCCATACGCTCGGTATTGGGTTGCAGCGCCGAGACCATCGCCGTCATGGCGACCAGGGCCAGGTCCAGGGCGTCGAAGGCCTCGAACACCGGCGGCTTGTCCTCCTGCATGTCCTTCGAATAGGCCAGAGGCAGGCCCTTCATCACCGTGGACAGAGCGACCAGCGAGCCCATGATCCGGCCCGTCTTGGCCCGCACCAGTTCAGCGGCGTCGGGATTGCGCTTCTGCGGCATGATCGACGAGCCGGTCGTCAGGTCGTCGGGCAGGCTGGCGAAGCCGAACATCGGCGTCATCCAGATCACGATCTCCTCGGCCAGGCGTGACAGGTGGCCCGCCGCGATCGAGGCGGCGGCCAGACTTTCCAGCGCAAAGTCCCGGTCCGACACCGCGTCGAGCGAGTTCGCCATCGGCCGGTCGAAGCCCAGCGCCGCCGCCGTCATCTGCCGGTCGATCGGGAAGGGCGAACCGGCCAGGGCCGCAGCGCCCAACGGGCTCTCGTTCATCCGAGCGCGCGCATCGGCGAACCGCCCCGCATCGCGCCCGAACATCTCGACATAGGCCATCAGGTGGTGGCCCAGGGTCACCGGCTGGGCGGTTTGCAAATGGGTGAAGCCGGGCATCAGGTCGCCGGCGTGCTGTTCGGCCCTCGCCAGCAGGGCGGCCTGCAACGCCTTCAACTGGGCGACCGAACGATCGCAGGTGTCGCGCACCCACAGGCGAAAATCGACGGCGACCTGGTCGTTGCGGCTGCGCGCCGTGTGCAGGCGGCCCGACGGCTCCCCGATCAGTTCGTTCAGGCGCGCCTCCACATTCATGTGGATGTCCTCGAACTGATCGCGGAACGGGAAGGTCCCACCCTCGATCTCGGATTCGATGGCGTCCAGCCCGCCCAGGATGGCGTCCGCGTCCACCTGCTGGATGATGCCCTGCTTGGCCAGCATGTGGCAGTGGGCGCGCGATCCGGCCAGGTCCTGGCGCCACAAACGCTGGTCCACGCCGATGGAGACGTTGATCGCCTGCATGATTTCGGCGGGGCGCGACGAAAAGCGTCCGCCCCACATGTCTTGACCCGCAGGCTTCACCGGCGCAGTCGAACCGCCGGATGGCTTGGCGTCGGAAGAGGTGGATTCAGTCATGAGCGGCTCGAGAAAGGCGATCTGGGCGGTCGTGGGCGCGGTCGTGGTCGTCAGCACCATCGCCGGCGCCGGCGGCATGGCGATGTCGCTATACGCCAATCATCGCCAGAAGACGCAAGTCGAACAGGTCGCAACCGCCGCCGCGACGCCGAAAAGCGACCTGGCGCGGTTCGCCGTCGGTCCCCTGGCGGCGCTTTCGACCCCGGCTCAGCCCGAGACGGCCCCCGAATACGCCTTCCGCGACCGTACCGGCACGGCCGTCCGCTTCTCGGCCTTCCAGGGCAAGGTCGTGGTCGTGAACCTCTGGGCCATGTGGTGCGCGCCGTGCAAGGCGGAGATGCCGACGCTTCAGGCGCTAGCGAAAGCCTATGAGGCGAACGAGGACCTGGTCGTCCTGCCGATCAATGTGGACGCCACGCCCGAGGCGGCGGCCGAAGCCAGACGCTTCCTGGACGACCACGCCCCCCTGCCCTTCTACAGCGACATCCGCTTCCAGCTGCCGTTCGAATTTCCCGGCAAGGGCGCCATGCCGCAGACCATCATCCTGGATCGCCAGGGCCGGATCCGCGCGTCGATGAAAGGCGAAGCGGACTGGTCCAGCGCCCAGGCCCGCGCCCTGATCGACGCGGTGCTGGCGGAAGGCGACGCGCCGCCTCCCGCCTGACCTGTGATCAGTTGTCGGCCGGGACGCGTTGGTCCGTGGCGGGGTTGATTGCTCCGGGCTTGCCTTCTGCGGCCGCCTCGGCCTGTTCGCCTTCCAGCTTGTCAGCAACCTTGCCGGCTCCGGTTTCGACGGCCTGGGCCGCCTTCATCGCGCCGCCCTCGATGACCTCGCCGGCCTGCGACGCCACGTCCGCCGTCTTGTCAGCGGCCGCCTCGGCATGATCCTCGGTCCTTTCCTGCTCGGCCTGGGTGCAGGCTGCGGCGCCCAAGGTCAGGGCGGCGACGGCCGCCAGCAAGGCTTTGGTTCGGATCGTCATGGCGGATCTCCGGTCAAGGTTAAGGTCTCGACCGAGAAACGCAGCACAACGGCGCAGGTTGCAGTTTGCGGGAGTGGTGACTGGAGGCGGGATCGAACCGCCGACCTGTGGGTTATGAATCCACCGCTCTAACCATCTGAGCTACCCAGTCCCGGGCCTACGCGAGGCCGATGGCCAGCGCGAAAGAGGCGTGCCTATATCGCCGTCGGGCGCGCGGTTCAAGTCGTCTCGTGCGGCGATAGGGCGCAAGACGACGCACCGCCGGAACGGTAACGCTGACGCTGCTGTTTTCCAATGAACACCCTTCCGCCATCGGAGCCACACGCCATGCGCCTGATCCTCGCCGCCGCCTCCACCTCCCTGCTCGTCCTCGCCGCCGCCTGCGGCGCCAACGGCGAGAGCGCGCCCGTCCCGGCGCAGGCGGGGGCGGCGCTGGAAACGCGGCCTGCCAACAATCCGGACCAGCAGCCCGCCTTCCCCGGCCAGACCCGGGCTCCCGGCGTGAAGACCGAACAGGCCCTGACCCACGCGGTCGTCGCCTCCGGACTGGTTCACCCTTGGGGCCTCGCCGCCCTGCCCGACGGCCGCTGGCTGGTGACGGAAAAGCCCGGCCGTCTGCGCATCGTGACGGCCCAGGGCGAAATCAGTGCGCCGGTTCAGGGTCTGCCGGCGGTCGATGCGCGCGGCCAGGGGGGCCTGCTGGACGTCATGACCGGCCCGACCTTCGCCCAGGACCGGCTGATCTACTGGAGCTATTCCGAGGCGCGCGAAGGCGGCAACGCCACCTCGGTCGCGCGGGGTCGCCTGTCGGACGACGGATCGCGGGTGGAGAGCGTCCAGGTCATCTTCCGCGCCCTGCCCGTCTATGACGGCGACAAGCATTTCGGCTCGTCCCTGGCTTTCGCGCCGGACGGCAAGCTGTTCATCACCCTGGGCGAACGCTCCGACAAGCCGATGCGGCCCCAGGCCCAGGACCTGGGCTCGCATATGGGCAAGACCATCCGTATCAACGCCGACGGCTCCGTCCCCGAAGACAACCCGTTCGTCGGCCGCGCCGGCGCCCTACCCGAAATCTGGAGCCTGGGTCACCGCAACGTCCAGGGCGTCGCCGTCCAACCCGGCACGGGCGCCGTCTGGACCATCGAACACGGCACGCGGGGCGGCGACGAAGTCAATCTGGACAAGGCGGGCCTGAACTACGGCTGGCCGGATGCGGCCTACGGCGTCGAATACGCCGGCGGCGCGATCAACAGCGGCGCGACCGAAAAGGCCGGCACGGAACAGCCCGTCTACTACTGGGATCCGGTCATCGCACCGGGTGGAGCGACCTTCTATCAAGGCGCCATGTTCCCCGGCTGGGAGGGAAACCTGCTGGTCGCCGGGCTGAAGGAAAAGCACATCGCGCGGCTGGTGATCGAAAACGACCGCGTCGTGGGCGAGGAGCGGCTGCTGACTGACCTGGGCGAACGCATCCGCGACATCGCCGTGGGCGCGGACGGCGCGGTCTGGGCCATCACGGACGAGGACGATGGCAAGCTGGTCAGGCTGTCTGCGACGCAGTAGCCTGCACGGGCCGGGGGGCAGCGAGGAGCGTATCGACGCTCCAAGGGAGCATCGAAGCCATGCGTATTCTCATTCTCTCCGTCCTAGTCGGCCTTCCTCTGCTGGCGGGCTGCAGCTCGATCGGCGGTGTAAACAGCTATCAAAAGGACATGGATGAGCTGGAAGCCGCCTGCACGCAGCGGCAAGGCATTCTGACGCCGACCGGAGTCCAGACCGGCCATCCGCAAACCGATTACGCATGCAAGATCACCGGCGGGGCGACACGCATCCCGCCACGCTGAGACCTAACGCGAGCCGGGTTTGAAGCGCGCATCCCCCACGGCGTGGGGGATGCTCCAACATGAGCGATGGAGCCGGCTCAGTCGTGTGAGGGCGATGAACACACGCCACGGACCCGTTAGCCCTGGCGCCACCTCACGCGGCTTATTACTTGACGTTGACGTAAACGTAGGGTTCTTGGCGATCACGCTTGGAACCGTCCTTATTGGAGACGCACCTCATGGCTGACGCCTATATCTACGACGCCGTCCGCACGCCGCGCGGCAAGGGCAAGAAGGACGGCTCGCTGCACGAGATCACCGGCCTGAGCCTGGCCACCCAAGTGCTGGAGGCTCTGCGCGACCGCAACGACCTGGACACGTCCAAGGTCGATGACGTCATCCTGGGCTGCGTCACCCCGGTGGGGGAACTCGGCGCCGACATCGCCCGCACGGCGGTGCTTTCGGCTGGCTGGTCGCAATATACGGCGGGCGTTCAGGTCAACCGCTTCTGCGCCTCCGGCCTGGAAGCCGTGAACATGGCCACGGCCAAGGTGAAGTCCGGCGAAGCCGATTTCGCCGTCGGCGGCGGGGTCGAGGTCATGAGCCGCGTGCCCATGGGTTCGGACATGGGCGCCTGGCCGACCGATCCGGCCGCAGCCTTCCCGACCTATTTTGTGCCGCAAGGCGTATCCGCCGACATGATCGCCACGAAATACGGCTTCAGCCGCGACGACGTGGACGCCTATTCGATGGAGAGCCACAAGCGCGCCGCCAAGGCCTGGGCCGAAGGCCGGTTCAAGAACTCGGTCATCGGCGTCAAGGACCAGCTGGGCCTGACCATCCTGGACCACGACGAGACCATTCGTCCGAACACGGACATGCAGGCCCTGGGCGGCCTGAACCCCTCCTTCGCCATGATGGGCGAGATGGCCTTCGACAGCGTGATCAACCAGCGCTACCCCGAGGTCGAGCGTGTCAATCACGTCCACACCCCCGGCAACTCGTCCGGCATCGTCGATGGTTCGGCCGGCGTGCTGATCGGTTCGCTGGAAGCTGGCCAGGCCCTGGGCTTGAAGCCACGCGCCAAGATCCTGGGCGGCGCCTCGATCGGCTCGGAGCCGTCGATCATGCTGACCGGCCCTGAGTATGTGACCCGCAAACTGCTGGGCAAGCTGGGCATGACGCCCGACGACATCGACGTGTGGGAGCTGAACGAGGCCTTCGCCGCCGTCGTGCTGCGCTACATGCAGGCCCTGAACATCGACCACGCCAAGATGAACGTGAACGGCGGCGGCATCTCGATGGGCCACCCCCTGGGCGCCACCGGCGCCATGATCACCGGCATCGCCCTGGACGAGTTGGAACGCTCGAACAAGTCGACCGCCCTGATCACCCTGTGCATCGGCGGCGGCATGGGCACCGCCACCGTCATCGAACGCGTCTGAGGATCGCACCCATGGAAAACTTCAAGATCGACGTCGACGCCGACGGAATCGCCCTGATCACCTTCGACGTGCCGGGCCGTTCGATGAACACCCTGACCTCTTCGGTGATGAAGGAAATCCCCGAACTCGTCGAACGCATCAAGACCGACGACGCCATCAAGGGCGCGGTCATCACCTCGGGCAAGGCCTCGGGCTTCTGCGCCGGCGCGGACCTGGGTGACATGGCCGGTGGCGTGCTGTCGGGCGGCGGCGACCTGCAAAAGGCGTTCGACGCCGGCTGGAAACTGAACGGCGCCTTCCGCGCGCTGGAAACCTCGGGCAAGCCGATCGCGGCCGCGATCAACGGCCTGGCCCTGGGCGGCGGGCTGGAGTTCACCTTGGCGACCCACTACCGCGTGGTCGAGAACGACAACAAGATCCAGCTTGGCCTGCCCGAGATCAAGGTCGGCCTCTTCCCCGGCGGCGGCGGCACCCAGCGCCTGACGCGCCTGGTCGGCGTCCAGAACGCCATGATGGCCATGAGCGAGGGCAAGTCCTTCCGCCCCAACGACGCCAAGGGCGCCGGCATCGTCCATGAAGTGGTCGAAAAGGGTCAGTCGGTCGAGGCCGCCAAGACCTGGATCAAGAACGGCGGCAAGGCCGTGCAACCGTGGGACGACAAATCGTTCAAACTGCCCGGCGGCGGCCCCTATCACCCGGCCGGCATCCAGAACTTCATGGTCGGCAACGCCATGCTGCGCAAACAGTCCTACGGCAACTATCCCGCCGTGGTGAACCTGATGAAGGCTGTTTATGAGGGCGCCCAGGTTCCGATGGACGCGGCCCTGCGCATCGAGACCCGCTACTTCATCAAGACCCTGATGACGCCGCAGGCCCAGGCCATGATCCGTTCGCTGTTCCTGTCGAAACAGGAACTAGACAAGGGCGCCGTGCGTCCGGCGGGTATTCCGAAGTCCGATCCGAAGAAGGTCACGGTCATCGGCGCCGGCATGATGGGCGCGGGCATCGCCTATGTGCAGGCGCTCGCCGGCATCGAGACCATCCTGATCGACCAGACCCAGGAAGCCGCCGACAAGGGCAAGGCCCATGTCGAGGAACTGCTGAAGAAGCGCCTGTCGCGCGGCCAGCTGACGCAGGAGAAGTATGACGCCCTGCTGGGTTCGGTCACCGCGACGACCGACTATGAGCTGATCAAGGGGTCGGACCTGGTCGTCGAGGCCGTTTTCGAAAGCCGCGAGATCAAGGCCGACGTGACCGAGCGCGCCGAGGCCCAACTGGTCGAGGGCGCCGTGTTCGGCTCCAACACCTCGACCCTGCCGATCACCGGCCTGGCCGAGGCCTCGGTCCGGCCCGAGGACTTCATCGGCATCCACTTCTTCTCGCCCGTCGACAAGATGATGCTGGTCGAGATCATCCTGGGCGAGAAAACGGGCCAGGCCGCCATCGCCAAGGCGCTGGACTATGTGCTGAAGATCAAGAAGACACCGATCGTCGTCAACGATTCCAGAGGCTTCTACACCTCGCGCTGCTTCTCCACCTTCCTGATGGAAGGGATGGCGATGTTGGAGGAGGGTTACGGCCCTGCCCTGATCGACAATGTCGGTCGCATGACCGGCATGCCGCGCGGCCCGCTGGAGATGCACGACGACGTCGCTCTGGACCTGTCCTACAAGATCGCCAAACAGACCAAGGCCGACCTCGGCGACAAGTACGTCGCCAACGAGGGCGAGCAGATCGTAGCCACCATGGTCGAGGGCGGACGCTTCGGCCGCAAGAACGGCAAGGGCTTCTACGACTATGACCAGAAGCCCAAGACGCTGTGGGCGGGGCTGGCCGATCTGGCGCCGACCACCAAGGGCATCGACAAGCCCGAAGAGGCGACCGCCTTCGCCCAGATCGATGAGCTGAAGACGCGCCTGCTGTATCGCCAGGCCGTCGAGGTCGCCCGCTGCTGGGCCGAGGGCGTCATCGACGATCCCCGTGAAGCCGATCTGGGCGCCATCCTGGGCTGGGGCTTCGCGCCCTGGACCGGCGGCCCGATCAGCATGATCGACGGCATCGGCCTGGCCAAGTTCGTCGAGACGGCGGACCGCTTGGCCGCGACCTACGGCGACCGCTTCAAGGTCCCGCAGTTGCTCCACGACATGGCCGCCAAGAACGAGACCTTCTACGGCAAGTTCGCCCCGGAGAAGGCCGCCGCCTGATCGGCTGCGGACATCGTCGAGTTAATGGGAACGGGCGGCCTTCGGGTCGCCCGTTTTCGTTTGAGATGCGCTGATCACTTTCGTCATTCCGGGTCTGCGGGCCAAGCGGCCCTTCGCCCGGAATGACGAAAGGATAGTCAGACCCACCACCAAAAAGAAAAGACCCGCCCGACACGAGGTCGAGCGGGTCGCTCCGCCGCCCTTCGCGGGGTCGGTGGCGGGTCGCTAGGGGCGACGGAGTAGGGTGAAAAGACCGGGCCGACGCCGGAGCGACCCCGCAAGGTCCGCCCGGCCGCCCAGCCTCTTGTCTTGGTGTCAGCCTTCGAGATCCTGACCTTCGTCCGGCTCGGGCGTGCCCAGCAGTTCGTCGGCGATCTTGTTGGTCGAGGCCCGCACCGCCTTCTCGATTGAGACGGCGATGTCGGGGTTCTGTTTCAGGAATTCGCGCACATTCTCGCGGCCCTGGCCGATCCGGGTCGAGTCGTAGCTGAACCAGCTGCCCGATTTCTCGATCACCCCCGCCTTGACGCCCAGGTCGATGATCTCGCCCAGTTTGGAGATGCCTTCCCCGTACATGATGTCGAAGATGACCTCGCGGAACGGCGGGGCGACCTTGTTCTTGACCACCTTGACCCGGGTGGTGTTGCCGACCACCTCGTCGCGGTTCTTGATCGCGCCGGTGCGGCGGATGTCCAGACGCACCGAGGCGTAGAATTTCAGCGCATTGCCGCCCGTCGTCGTCTCGGGCGAGCCATACATGACGCCGATCTTGTGACGGATCTGGTTGATGAACAGGACGATGCAGTTCGACTTGGAAATCGAGGCCGTCAGCTTGCGCAGCGCCTGGCTCATCAGACGCGCCTGAAGGCCCGGCAGGCTGTCGCCCATCTCGCCCTCGATCTCGGCGCGCGGCGTCAGAGCCGCGACGGAATCGACGACCACGATGTCCACGGCGCCGGAGCGCACCAGGGTGTCGACGATCTCGAGCGCCTGTTCTCCGGTGTCCGGCTGCGACACCAGCAGATCATCCAGGTTCACGCCCAGCTTCTGGGCATAGCCGGGATCCAGCGCGTGTTCGGCGTCCACGAAGGCGGCGACGCCGCCGGCCTTCTGAACCTCGGCCACCGTATGCAGGGCCAGGGTCGTCTTGCCCGACGATTCAGGGCCGAACACCTCGATCACCCGACCGCGCGGCAGGCCGCCGATGCCGAGCGCCATGTCCAGACCCAGCGATCCGGTGGACACCGAGGGGATCACGTCGGCGACCCCGCCCTTGCCCAGTTTCATCACCGAACCCTTGCCGAAGGCGCGATCGATCTGTGCGATCGCCGCCTCCAGGGCGCGTTGCTTGTCGCCGTCGTCCTTGCCCACCAACTTGAGTGCTGCCTGTGAAGCCATTGCCTTCGTCTCCCTTGCCATGATTCCCGTCATTAAGCTTGGGAGAGACCCGCCTGGACCCGCCCCCGTTTCGTGAGGACGACTATGTGCATGGTTTGTTCTGGTTCACAAGATGTTCTCGTCGATCAAAACAAGAACATCTGCGACTTGCGACCGTTTCTGACGTATCTTAAAGCGGCAGTCTCAGGCTGCAGCAAATGCCCTCGGGCGCATAGGCCAAAGCCGCCGACCCCCGCAGCGAACGATGCACGGTGGACTCCATCAGCGCCGAACCGAACCCGCGCCGTTCGGGCGGCCTGACCTCGGGCCCGCCGCTCTCGACCCAATCCAGCAGCAGATGGCCCTCGCTGATCGACCAGTCGATCCGCACGCAGCCGGCGGCCGTGGACAGCGCCCCGTATTTGGCGGCGTTGACCGCCAGTTCATGAAACACCAGCCCCATGCCCAGGGTCTGATGGGAATCCAGATCGACGTCCGGACCGTTCAGTCGAACCTGTTCCTCGGCATAGGGCGCCAGTTCCTGGGCCAGCAGGGCGCGCAGATCGGCCCGCTCCCAATTGCCGGCCGTCAGTAGGTTCTGGGTGTTCGACAGGGCCAGCAGCCGGGCTTCGAACAGGGTGGTGAAGGTCGCCACGTCCGGCGTGCGGCGCGCCGTCTGCCGGGCGATGGACTGCACCGTCGCCAGGGTGTTTTTCACCCGGTGATTCAGTTCGTTGATCAACACCCGCTGAAGCCGTTCGCTGTCGGCTAGGGCGGCGAAGACCGCGCGCCGGTCGGTGATGTCGGTGATGACGCCGGACATCCTCAGCGGACGGCCCGAGCGGCTGCGGATCAGTCTGCCACGCAGGTGGATCCAGCGGCCGGTCGCGGGCAGGAACCATTCCTGATCGTATTCGACGCCTTCGGACATGGCGCGTTGCAGGGCCGCCCGGTGCAGCGGCAGGTCCTCGGGCGACAGGCGATCGCCGATCTCAGTCGGACCTAGGCGCGTGTCCGTGCCGATGGACAGGATATCCCTGGCCCGGGGCGACATGACCGGCGCCTTCAGAGGCAGGGCCGCCTCCCAGAAGCCGACGCCGCCGGCGTCGATGGCGGCCAGGACATTGGTCCTCTGATCGGCGACGGATGCGCCAAGGGCCATGAAGAGCAGGGTCACCGATCCGGCCGTCACCGCGACCGCCAGGGCCAGAGGCGAGGCCGCGCCGGCCGGTTGAGCGGCCCCCGCGACCGGGGTCAGGATCAGGGCGGCCATGCCGATATGGTGCATCGAGACGATCGCCAGCCCCAGGATGACCGCTGCAACCGCCCTCCATTTCAGGCCGCGCTCCTGGCGGGCGGCGATCAGGGCGGCGTAGGCGGCGACGATGGCGACCACGACCGACAGCGCGACCACGCCCGGTCGATAGGTCAGGGTCGCGGCCATCCGCATCGCGCTCATGCCGACATAGTGCATGGCGACGATGGACGTCCCCATCAGCACGCCCGCCGCCGCCAGCCGCCCAAACCCCGCGCCCGGCGTCCCCGCCGCCAGGAAGGCCGCACCCGTCCCGAGGACGGCCAGCAGAAAGGAGATCAGGGTCAGGCCAGGGTCGTAGGAGATGGCCTCGGTGGCGTGAAACCCCAGCATGGCGATGAAATGCATCGACCAGACGCTGACCCCCAGCGCGATGGCCGCGACGCCCAGCCAGCGCAGCCGCGCCGACCCCAGGTGGCTGCGGGTCCTGTTGAACAGATCCAGCGCCGTCCAGGCGCCCAGGATGGCGACCGCCAGCGACAGGACGGCGAACGGATTGACGTATGCGTGGTGCAAGCGCGCCCACCCTCCCGACGGTGCAGGCGACACCCATAGCCCGGATTGATTCCGCCTACGACCCGGAAATCAGGCTGGAAATCACGCCACGGCCCGCGCCGCAAGGGCGAGGCCGCACCCCATCACCAGACCCACGGCGCCGAGAACCGCCAGACCCCGCGC
The DNA here is from genome assembly GCF_057809775.1 of Brevundimonas sp. FG128. Classification (NCBI taxonomy): domain Bacteria; kingdom Pseudomonadati; phylum Pseudomonadota; class Alphaproteobacteria; order Caulobacterales; family Caulobacteraceae; genus Brevundimonas; species Brevundimonas sp. FG128. The sequence continues at coordinate 286,341 of NZ_JBMDKP010000003.1, read as the reverse complement.
GCCGCGCGACGTCGTGGGGGTCAGGGGTCGGGCCAGCATCACGATCAGCAGGGCGATGACGCCCAGGGCGCCGGGCAGGTCTATGCCGACGCCCAGGAAGACGCCGTGACCCTGAACCAGCAGCCAGGCCCCGACGACCACCGTGGCGACGGCGGGGGGGATCAGGGTGCGCCAAGACATCAGCCGGGCCCCGATCAGAGCCGTCGCGGCGGCGGCGAGCGCAGCGGTCAGGCCGGGCCAGATGAACAGGAAGGCGGCTTCGGGCGCGACCGCCTGAACCAGCGTCCCCAGAACCAGCACCAGGATGATCAGCCCCAGCCAACCGCCCCAGGGGGTCTCGTCCTCGCCCGCCGGCCACAGGCTCAGCACCACCCCGACCACCGCCGCGCCGACGACGATCAGGCTGAGACCGCCCAGGACCGTCGCCAGAACGGCCGCCGCCGCGATGACCCAGGCGGACACCCTGCGGCCCACCCGCGCACGCCCTGCAACAAGCGCGAGGACCAGCCCTGCGACCGCCAGCGCCACGCCGATCTCGAGCATCGGCAGGCGGCGCAGCAGGGTGTAATAGGTCTCTGCCGACGCGATCCGGCTGCCGACGGGTCCCGCCAGAACCCGCACGGCCTGGCCCACGACCACGGCGCCGGCGACCAGCCACAGCCCCCCGGTCGCGCCCCGCACCACCGACATGACCGTCAACCCCGTCGCATGACGCGCGCCCCAGGCGGCGAAGGCGGTCAGGGCGCCTGCAACGACCAGCAGCAGCCATCCGACGCCCGGCCCATGACTGATCACGAAGAGGCCGAACACATCGGCATAGACCGCATCCTGTGTCGCCTGCGGCAGGGACGGCGCGCGCAGCAGGGCGTCGGCGGTCTCCAGCGCCTGCGACCCGATATGCTGCAGGCTCCCCTGGTCCAGGGCGTCGGGCGTCGAGGCGGGCGAATGATACTGCGCCGGGCGGCCGATGAAGGCGAAGTTGACCCCCGCCAGCTCCCGCCCCGCCGCCACCGTGAAGTCCGTTCCGTTCGGCATCAGCCGATAGATGAAGACCGCCAGGGCGTTGCTGGACGGGCCGCCGCTGGCCTTTCGCGTCGCCTGGGCGTAGCGGGCGATGGTCTGGGCGTTGCCTGGCCCGGTCTCGAACATCATGGCGCGACCGCCCCCGCCCCGCGCCTCCAGATTGATCACCGCGCCGATATGATCGCGCAGCGGGTGCTCGCTGAAGAAGGCTCGCGCCCCGTCCAGGTTCAACTCCTCCGCATCGGTCAGCAGCACCACCAGCGACCGGTCCATCGGCCCCCGCGCCCTGATCGCCCGCACCGCCTCCAGGATCGCCGCGACGCCCGTGGAGTCGTCGGCTGCGCCAGGCGAGTTCGGCACGCTGTCATAATGGGCCATCAGGACGACTGCGGGCAGGCCGGGCTTCCGGCCCGGAAGATCCCCCACGATGTTGACGGCCCTCAGGGCGTCCGCATCGCCGCCGTCCCGTTCGATCCTTGCGACCGCCGCCGGCGACAGGGCGCCGGATTGCAGATGCGGTTGCAGCCCCATCGTCGCCATACGCTGGAACAGATAGGCTTGGACCTGCGCATGTTCGACCGATCCCACAGGATGCGGCGCGCGGGCGATGCGGCGCACATCGACCATGGCGCGCTCGGCCGAAAAGCCGATGGCGGGCGTCGAGGCCGGCAGGGGCGCAGGGGTCTGGCTGGCGACGGCGGCCAGGCCGAGGGCGGCCGTCAGGGACGCAAGAAAAAGAGCCAGCCGCATCATCATCCCCCGGTCGATCAGGGGCTCAGTTGGCCCGGCGGAGAGGGATCGCGCAAGTGCGGCGCCGAGGCCTCACCGCCGCACAGTGTTGCGCGCCGCCAGATTGCCCGTGGCGCCGTCGCCGTCGTCCACGCTGGAGCCGAACGGCCAGCCCCGGTCGTCGCCGCAGTAGGGCCGGCCGCCCTCGCGCGCGCCGATCACCACCGCGCGCGGCCGCAACCACGCTGCGCCGGTGAAGATATTGTCCGTAATCTGATTATAGGACGGCGTCTGATGGCGGATCACGCCGTCCTCGCCGCAGTTGCGGTACAGGAAGACCCCGCCCCGCCCGTCCAGGGCCAGTCGATTGCCCACAATCTGGTTGGCGCCCGAACCGTCGACGGCGATCTGCTCGCGCCCCGTCTGAATGTCGAAAGTGTTGTCCTGAAGACGCGCGCCCGCGCTTTCCGCATCCAGATAGACGGCGGTTGAGGTGGAGCGGCCGACGAAGGTGGATCGCGTCACCATCGTGCGCGTCACACCCGGACCGACATAGAGGGGAATGGTCCCGACGGCCTCGAACCGCACATGATCCAGCACCGTGCCGATCGGCGCCGCCGACTGGGCCGCGATGGTGTGGCCGACGGTGCGCGACGAGGCCAGCAGGTCCCGCATCGACCCGCCCGCCCCCATGCCCCAGATCCGCACATTGCCGACGACGACGCAGTTTCGCACCACGACATCGGCCGGCCTCGACCATCCGGCCCCTTCGCGGCGGGACCATACCGCCACGGTCGGCGCCGTCGTCGTCGGCTGACCCGGCGCAACGATGCGTCCGCCGCCGCAGTCCAGCGCCACGCCGGACGCCTCGGCGCCCTCGAACAGGATGCGGCGGCGGATATCGACGCCCGACAGCGTCGCGCGGCACGCCAGCCGATAGGGCCGATCCGACGGCGTCGTCAGTTCACGAATCTCTTCGGCCGAGCAGTCGCGCGCGGCGGGCGCCTGGACCGTCAGCGCCGCCAGGACCAGCCATAGCACCATCTCAGGGCAGGACGGTCGCCAGGGCCGCGCGCTCGGCCGCGCAGCCGGGATTGGTCAGGCCGCTGCGACGCGCCGCCGCCAGTTCTGCCCGCGCCGCCGTTGCATCAGCCTGGAAGGCGGGCGTCGCCGCCGCCTCGGCGGCCGCAGCGCGGCCGATGTCCTCGCCCGCCGCCACGTCGGTCGGATAATGCATGGCGCAGATCAGCCGGCTGACCCCGATCTCATGGCCGATCCGCCGCACGGCCTGGGCGCGATCCGGCTCCAGCACCGCGAAGGCCTCGGCATAGGCCGTTCCGACGGCGGCGCTGCCCGACGGATAGGAGGGACTGGCCCGGCCCGTCGCATTCAGCGTCTGGCAGGCGCGGCGTTGCGGGTCGTCGCCGACCGGCCTCAGCCGCGCCGCCCGCGCCTTCACCCGCTCGGCCACGGCGTCGGCGTCATGGAAAACCTTGGCCATAAGGCGGTCGAGCGCCGGCGTCTCGGCCGACCCCAGCCGGACCCCCAGTGCGCAATCGAAATGCTGCAAGGCCAGTGGCGGGCGCAGTTCCGCATGCGATGTGGCCAGGAGCCAGCGGTCGCTGTCCTCCAGCGCGACATAGCGGGCGGACGCCGCCTTGTCCGCCAGGTCCTGGCCCGAACCGACCGGGGGCGGAGGCGCGACCGCCTCGGCGAGCCGCGCGATGACGCCGTCCGCCACAAACCCTTGCGAAGGCGTCGTCACGGCGGGCCTTGGCGCGCCGGCGCAGCCGCTGACCAGCAGGATCGCCGTCGCCGCGCCCAGGGCGGCGACCGTCCTCACTGGCCCTCGCTCCAGCTCAGCTGAACCGAGGTCGCGCCGGCCTCGTCCGGCGCCGCCACGACCTGAAGCCGGGGGCCGTCCGCCGTTTCGCCCGCCGCGCCATAGGCCCGGGCGTCGCCCTGGTTCATGCCGGTGACGGAGCGCAGGCCCGCCGCCTCGGCCCGTTCGCGGTAGAAGGCGACGATCTGGTCCGGCGAGGCGTCGGTGGTGTAGGTGACCAGCCCGCCGTCCCCGGCCTCGCCGTCTGCCAGCAAGGGCTGACCATCCACGCGAGCGCCGGGATAGAGGGCGGCGTATTCCGGCGCGCCGGTCATCGCGGGCATGGCGGCGACAGGCGCGCCGGCGGCGGCGGCGGGCGCAGGAACAGGCGCCGCAGGCTCGGTGGCCGGCGGGGCGGTGACGGCGGCCGGCGCAGGCCCCGCCTCGGCAGGCTCGGCCGATCGGTCGCATCCGGCGAGGCAAAACAGAACCAGAGCGGCCGGAACCGCCAAACGGAGCATCATCTAGAAATCGTCCCTGACCTAAGTGGTCTAAGCCCCACCGTGGCGCATGCATGCGGCGGCGGCAAGGCGCGCCGTCTAGTCGTCTCGCGCGCCCTCTGCCGGATCGCCGCCGGGACCTTCGAAATGACGGCCCGATCCCTCCAACGCATTGGGTGAGGCGTTGGTCGGCGAATCCGGATCCTCGAACTCCCGCCCCTCTTCGGCCAACGCCTGATTGATCTTGCGGGAGTCGGGGTCGTCGTCCGAACCGCTGGCCGAGCCGCCGCGCAGCGAGCCGGCGCGGGTGTCGGATCCGGAATCGCTGCCGTCCAGCGCATCGATCAGGGTGTCGGCCTTGTGACCCAGATCAGGCTTTTCGCCCATGTCGGCGGCTTCGCGCGCGTCGTCACCCTGGAATTCATGGGGCTGGACTTCGGGCTGGGTGGGATCGGCATCCGTCATGGCGCATGTCTCCGTGTTGAACGATTAAAGCCCCTGCCCCGGTTGCGGTTCCCGGCGCCTTGCCCTTGAACCCCGGCTGGCAGCCCCGATCTAGTCGGCATGATACCCTTTTCCGTACTCGATCTCTCCCCCATCGTCGAAGGCGGCGACGCCCGCCGCGCGCTGGACGAAACCCTGGCCCTGGCCCAGGCCGCAGACCGTCTCGGATATGAGCGGTTCTGGCTGGCCGAGCACCACAACATGCCGGGCATCGCCAGCGCCGCGACCTCCATCGTCATCGGCCATGTGGCGGCGGGGACGCAGCGTATCCGTGTCGGCTCGGGCGGCGTCATGCTGCCCAACCACGCGCCCCTGGTGGTCGCCGAACAGTTCGGCACGCTGGAGACGCTGTTCCCCGGCCGCATCGACGTCGGTCTGGGCCGCGCGCCCGGCACGGACGGCGCCACCGCCCGTGCGCTGCGTCGCTATTTCGAAGGCGCCGACCAGTTCCCGCGCGATGTGGTCGAGCTGATCCAGTGGTTCGAGCCGGCGTCCGAGAACCAGCCCGTTCGCGCTGTGCCCGGCGCCGGCCTGCGCGTACCCGTCTGGCTCTTGGGCTCCAGCCTGTTCAGCGCGCAGCTGGCCGGCCAACTCGGCCTGCCCTACGCCTTCGCCAGCCATTTCGCTCCCGAACTGTTGCTCGAGGCCCTGGCGCTTTATCGCCGCACCTTCACCCCGTCTGACCGCCTAGCCAAGCCCCACGCCATGGCCGCGATCAACGTCTTCGCCGCCGACACCGACGCGGAGGGCGTGCGCCTGTCCACCTCGATGCAGCAGAGCTTCGCCCGCCTCTCGACCGGCAAGCCCGGCAAACTGCCCCCGCCCGTCGACGACATCACCACCGTCCTGACGCCGCAACAGATCGAGGGCGCAAAGGGCCGCCTGCTCTATTCCGCCGTCGGCGGGCCCGAGACCGTCAAGCGCCAGCTCTCCGACTTCATCGCCCTGACCGGCGTGGACGAGCTGATGGTCACCGGCATGATGTTCGACAACGCCGCCCGCATCCGCGGCCTGGAAATCGTCGCAAAAGTGCGCGAGCAGATGGCGATGGCGGACGCGGCCTAAAGCCCGCCCAAAAACTCCAGCAGCAGCGCGTTCACCTCATCCGCCCGCTCCTGCTGGATCCAGTGCCCCGCCCCCGGCACGACCACCGACCGCCTCAGCCCCGACGCCCAGTCCTTCAACCCCGCCTCATGGCCTCCGGCGTAGTGGCGCACCGGATCGTTCTCACCGACGACGAACAGGGCGGGCGGTGTGATCTTCTGGTCCTGCACGAAGGCCGTCAGCGACCAGTTCAAATCCATCGCCCGATACCAGTTCAGCGGCGCGTCGAACCCGTCGGCCGAGAAGGCCTGCACATACTCATCGAAATGCGCCTCACTCATCCACGGCGGCAGGGTCGCTGCGTCGTTGATGGTGTCCAGCAAATCCACACCCTCGGGCATGAAGCCGGTGGAGCGCCGATCCGCCGGGGTCGCCCCGTCATAGGCGTAGAACAGCTTCCTCAACGCCGTCCCTGCATCGGCGTCCATCGGCAGATGGGCGTCCGGCGCCTGGAACCGGCTGATGTAGAGGTCGCCCAGCCCGGCCCGTTTCGAGATCGCGGCCATGGCGGCGGTGGGCGGTCCTTTAAGCCGGCGCGGCTGGAACGGCACCGACAGGCCCGCCACTGCGGTGAAGACATCGGGCCTCAACAGGGCGCAATGCCAGGCCACCGGCGCGCCCCAGTCGTGACCCACGACGACGCAGGCCCTCTTGCCCAGCGCCCGGACCAGATCGACCATGTCCCCGACTAGGTGCAGGATGGAATAGGCGTACACCCCCGCCGGCTTCTCGGTCCCGCCATAACCCCTCATGTCGGGGGCTGCGACGTGGTATCCTGCTTGGGACAAGGCCTCGACCTGGGCCCGCCAGCTGATCCCCAGTTCGGGAAAGCCGTGGATCAGCAGGACCAGCGGCGCGTTCTGGTCTTCGAACCCGGCGTCCAGAACCTGTTGGACCAGGCCGTCGGTCTTGATAAGCCGCGTTCGCATTCCACCCTCCTTCGCGGTCTTCGCCGCTTATTCTTCGTCAGGACGGACATGACCCGCCTCGTCACATTCGCAGACGGTACGACCGTTCCCGCCCTCGGCCAAGGCACCTGGGAGCTGGGCGACGACCCGGCCTGGCGCGACGAGGAGCAGCAGGCCCTGGCCCGCGGCATCGACCTGGGCATGACCCTGATCGACACGGCCGAACTCTATGGCGACGGCCGCTCGGAACGGCTGGTGGGCGAGGTCATCGCCGACCGTCGCGACGAGGTCTTCCTGGTCTCCAAGGTCCGGCCCGAGAACGCCTCGGAGATGAAGATGATGCTCGCCTGCGAGAAGTCGCTGGAACGGCTCGGCGTCGAACGGCTGGATCTCTACCTGCTGCATTGGGAAGGCAACGTCCCGCTGGAAGAGACCGTCGAGGCCTTCCGAGACCTGGTCGACGAGGGAATGATCGCCCGCTGGGGCGTATCCAACCTGGACCTGCGGGCCATGGAACAGCTGATGGAGATCGAGGGCGGCGAGGACTGCGCCGCCAACCAGCTGCTCTACAATCTGGCCTCGCGCGGGGTGGAGTTCGACCTCCTGCCCTGGATGCAGGCGCGCGACATGCCGATGATGGCCTATTCGCCCCTGGGACGCGGCGAACTGCTGGAACAGCCCCTGATCCGCGACATCGCCAACCGCCATTCGGCCAGCCCGGCCCAGGTCGCCCTCGCCGCCGTCCTGCGCCACGACGGCGTCATCGCCATCCCCAAGGCCAGCTCCGTCGAACACGTCGAGGCCAATGCCGACGCCCTGGAAATCCAGTTCGATCTGGAAGATCTGGAACGGTTGGACGAGGCGTTCAGGGCCCCGAACCATGCGGTGCCGCTGGATATTATCTGAGGGTCATGGGGCGAACCGCCTTTTAAATCCGTCATCCTCGCCCTCGTGGCGAGGATCCAGACTCCCGGTGCGTCCGCAGAGTGCGTCATCGTCAAAACCGGGAGTCTGGATCCTAGGCACAAGGCCTAAGATGACGAACTCAGGATGGCCAGCAGCCGCGCCCGCTCATCGTCCGTATACGGAATAACCGGCCCTCGCCCCCACACCGGATCGGGCCACAGGCCGTCGTCGCGCCTCCGCCCCACCACATGAACATGCAGTTGCGCCGTCACATTGCCGATGGCGCCGACGTTCAGCTTTTCCACAGCGCCCAGCCGCCGGACCAACGCCCCGGCCCGCACCGTCTCCTCCATCAGCATCGCCCGCTGCTCGACGCTCAGGTCCTCCAGCTCTACCGCCCCCTCGACGCGCGGGATCAGGATCAACCAGGGAAAACGCGCATCGTCCTGCAGCCGCACATGGCACAGCGGCCATTCGGCTGCGGCGACCGACCCGACCCCGAAAGCCGGCGCAACCTCAAACCCCATCCTCAGTTCAGCCCGTAGATGACGCAGGCGCTGTCGGTCAGGGTCTGCAACGGCGGTTGCAGCGCCAGCCGCGCCGCTTCTATGTCCGCCTCGCTGGGGCCTGCCCCGCCTGCCATCGGCGCAGGAGGCGCAGGCGGCGGAGCGAAGGCCATTTCGGCGCTCACCCGCGATCCCGTCACTACGATGTCGTCCACCGTCGTCGCCTGTCCGCCGGCGGCGTAGGACGGCCAGCCGGCCAGGACGTCCGTCTGGCAGACGCGGCCCGAGGGATCGATGATCTTGACCCGGCCCAGGGTCGCGCCCGCATTCGCCGCCGCCGCCTCGGCCCGGCGGCGCGCATCCTTCATCGCCTCGGCCTGCAGATTGGCCTTCCAGCTATTCTCAGGCTCCAGGTTGAAGTTCACCTGACCGATCGACGTCGGGCGCGAGGCCACGATGGTGGCGTATACCCGCTCGATCAGGCGCACGTCGCGCACCGTCACACTGACCGAGGCGTCGGCCTGATAGCGGGCCACGCGGTCGGCGCGGGTGTTGTCGCGCATCACCCCGTTCTCGTCGCGGTATTGGTCATAGAGAGGCCGGGTGGTGACGCTGGTCTCGACCCGCACCTTGTCCGCACCGTAAGCCGACAGAGACTGGCTCAGCGCCCGCACCTGGTCGGCGGCGGCGCGCGACGCCTCGGTGACGCTGCGATCCACGGACTGGAAGCTGGCGGAGACGAAGGCGCGGTTGGCCTGGATCTCGACCCGCACCTGGCCGACCGAGGCGATCACCGGATCGCGCATCCACCAGGGGGCGGGAATGTATCGGTCGCCGATCGTGGCGGGCGGGGTCTGGGCCATGACTGGCGCCGAAGCGACGACGGGCGCGGCGCCCAGCAGCAGGGCGAGAGCGAGAGAAGGGCGCATCGAAATCCTCCGGTTAGGGCCGGACCTTCGCAGCCCCGACCAAGGCCGTAAAGCGAGGTTCTTGCGACAGCCGCGCGAGGGGTCTAGACCGCCCGCACGATTAATCCCCATTTCGCACACGCAATAAACGGAGACATCCATGGCTCGCGCGAAGATCGCCCTTATCGGCGCCGGCATGATCGGCGGAACCCTGGCCCACGTGGCCGCGCGCGAAGCCCTGGGCGACGTGATCCTGTTCGACATCGCCGAAGGCACGCCGCAAGGCAAAGCTCTCGACATCGCCGAGGCCACCGCCGTCTTCGGCTCGGACGTTGCCCTGAAGGGCGCCAACGACTACGCCGACATCGCGGGCGCCGACGTCTGCATCGTCACCGCCGGCGTGCCGCGCAAGCCGGGCATGAGCCGCGACGACCTGATCGGCATCAACCTGAAGGTCATGAAGGCCGTCGGCGAGGGCATCAAGGCCCACGCCCCCAACGCCTTCGTCATCTGCATCACCAACCCGCTCGACGCCATGGTCTGGGCCCTGCAGAAGTTCTCAGGGCTCCCCAAGGAGAAGGTCGTCGGCATGGCCGGCGTGCTCGACTCGGCCCGCTTCGCCTACTTCCTGGCTGAAAAGACCGGCGTCTCGGTGCAGGACATCCACGCCTGGACCCTGGGCGGTCACGGCGACGACATGGTGCCGATGGTGCGCCACTCGACCGTCGGCGGCCTGCCCCTGCCCGACGCCGTCGCCGCTGGCTTCCTGAGCCAAGCCGACCTGGACGCCATCGTCGACCGCACCCGCAAGGGCGGCGGCGAGATCGTGGCCCTGCTGAAGACCGGCTCGGCCTTCTACGCCCCGGCCGAGAGCGCCATCGCCATGGCCAAGTCCTACCTGCTGGACCAGAAGCGCGTCCTGCCCTGCGCTGTCTGGCTGTCGGGCGAATACGGCCTGTCGGACCTCTACGTCGGCGTCCCCGCCCTGATCGGCGCCGGCGGCGTCGAGAAGGTGATCGAGTTCACCACCAACGACGAAGAAAAGGCGATGTTCGAAAAGTCCGTCGCCTCGGTCCAGGGCCTGCTGCAGGCCTGCAAGGACATCGACGGCTCGCTGGCTTAAGCCACGCCTCTGTCGAATGACGAAGGGCCGCGGAGCAATCCGCGGCCCTTTTTTTCTTGTCCCTTCTCCCATTGGGAGAAGGTGGCCCGCAGGGCAGGATGAGGGTCGGGCGGTGGGCCAGTTAGCACGAGCGCGACTCTCACCCTTTCGCACCAGAACGACGGCTATCGCCGCCGTGTGCTCAAGCCCTCTCCCACCGGGAGAGCGAGATCATTGCGGCGCCACATACCCCATCTCGCCCGCGAACTTGGGCAGCAGTTGCAGCCAGACCGCCAGCGGGTCCGCCAGTTGCGCCACGCCTTCGCCCGACAGCACGACGACGTCGTATTGCGCCGTCGCCGTCGGGGTCGCCGCAGCCGTATGGAAGGCCTTCAGATAGCGGTTGTCGCGGTTCCAGGCGTTGACCTTGTCCAGCGTCGCCCCGGCGCCCGGCACGACCGCGCTGAACTGAACCTCGCCGCAGACGCCCGCCTCGCAGCCGTAGAAGAAGACCGCCCAGGTCAGGCCCGCATTGGTCACGGTGAAGAAGGTCAGTCCGTTCTCGGTCTGCACCGGCCCGACGCGCCCGCCCAGGCTGGTGATCCACGCCCCGACCTCGGCCGGCGTCAGACCTCGACTGGCCGCCGCCGGCGCCGTCTGGGCCAAGGCCGCCCCCGCCGTCAGCGGCGACAGAGTCATAAGAAGGGCGGCGGCGAGGGCGAGGCGGCGCATGGAAACTCTCCGAAGGTCAGTCCCCACCCTAGCCGTCAGTCGCGCACGTGCGCCAGCCAGTCCTTGCTCTGCATCTCGTTGAACCGCGACACGGTCCGCTCGAACTCAAACGCCCCCACCCCCTCGGTATAGAGGGCCTCGGGCCGGGCCGCCGCCAGCACGATCAGCTTGGTCTTGGCCTCGTAGAGCGCGTCCACCAGGGTCACCAGACGCCGCGCCTCGTGGTGGTTTGCAGAGCTCAGGATCGGCACGTCTTCCAGAAACAGGGTATGGAACCGCTCGGCGACGGCCAGATAGTCTTGCGGTCCCAGCGGCTTGCCGCACAGCTCGGCGAACGTCGCCCGCGCCATCGAGCCGACGGTGCGCTCCACCACCACGTCGCGGCCCAGCACGGTCAGGTGCGCCGGCTCCTCGGGCTCCCCGCCCTTCAGCTCGCGCCACAGATCCTCGAACTCTGCGCGGTCGTCGGGCGTGTGCCACACCTGGGCCGAGGTCATCCGGTCCCGCCGCCAGTCGCGCGCGCCGGCCATCTCCACCACCGCGCAACGCTCGCGGATGATGTCGATGAAGGGCGTGAAGAGCTGGCGGTTGATGCCGTTCTTGTACAGGTCCTCCGGAGCGCGGTTCGAGGTGATGGCCAGCACCACCCGATCCTCGAACAGGGCTTCGAACAGCCGTCCCAGGATCATGGCGTCGGCGATGTCGGTGACCTGAAGCTCGTCGAAACACAGCAGCCGGGCTTCCGACGCGATCAGCCTGGCGATCGGCGGGATCGGATCGTCGCCCTTATGCGTGCCGAACACGGCCTTGCGCGTCTTCGCATCCCCCTCGCGCCACTGTTTCACCAGGTGGTGGATCCGAGCCATGAAGGCGTGGAAATGGGCGCGCGTCTTTCGCGGCTCGGGCGTCGCCGAATAGAACAGGTCCATCAGCATGGACTTGCCCCGTCCCGGCGGCCCCCACAGATAGACGCCCTTCACCTCGGGCGGACGGCCGAACAGGCCGCGTTTGGCCAGGTCCGTCTCCAGCCGTTCCAGGGCGACGATCACCTCGCCCTGGGCCGGATCGGGCGTCAGCACGCCCTCTTCCACGCGGATGTCGTAGGCGTTGCGTATGCGGGAGGTCATGGGAGCGTTGCTTAAAGCCCAGGACAGTGAAAAGCGATTGCTTCGCGGCCCCGAACGCCTATTTGCAGGGCCATCACTAAAATGCGCTCAAGCAGCGAGGCTCCGCGAGCCGAGCGTAGCGCGTCCGAAGGACAAGAAACATGGGTTATCGCGTCGCGATCGTCGGGGCCACGGGCAATGTGGGCCGCGAAATGCTGAACATCCTCGAGGAGCTGAGCTTCCCGGTGGACGAACTGCACGCCATCGCGTCGCGAAAATCCAAGGGCGTGGAGGTCTCGTTCGGCGACAAGACCATCAAATGCCAGGACATCGAACAGTTCGACTTCTCCAAGGTGGACCTGGTCCTGATGTCGGCCGGCGGCGATGTCTCGCGCGCCTGGTCCGAAAAGATCGGCAAGGCCGGCCCCATCGTGATCGACAACTCTTCGGCCTTCCGCAAGGACCCCGACGTGCCGCTGATCGTGCCGGAAGTGAACCCCGACGCGGTCAAGGACGCCAAGAAGAAGAACATCATCGCCAACCCCAACTGCTCGACCATCCAGCTGGTCACGGCGCTGAAGCCCCTGCACGACGCGGCCAAGATCAAGCGGGTGGTGGTCTCGACCTATCAGTCGGTGTCCGGCGCCGGCAAGGAAGGCATGGACGAGCTGTGGAACCAGACCAAGGCCATCTATGGCCTGGGTGACGCGCGTCCCAAGAAGTTCCCCAAACAGATCGCCTTCAACGTCATCCCCTACATCGGTTCCTTCCTCGAGGACGGCTCGACCGACGAGGAGAAGAAGATGTCGGACGAGACGCACAAGATGCTGGACCCCGACATCCAGGTCACGGTCACCTGCGTGCGCGTGCCGGTCTTCGTCGGTCACTCCGAGGCCGTGAACATCCAGTTCGACCGCCCCATCGAGCCGGACGAGGCCCGCGCCATCCTGCGCGAGGCGCCGGGCGTGCTGGTGATCGATAAGCAGGAGCACGACGGCTACATCACCCCCGTCGACGCCGCCGGCGAACACGCCGTCTATGTGTCGCGCATCCGCAAGGATCCGACCATCGAGAACGGCCTGAACCTGTGGGTCGTGTCCGACAACCTGCGCAAGGGCGCCGCCTTGAACGCCGTCCAGATCGCCCAACTGCTGGACGAGACGGGCGTCATCACCTCGTCGTCGGGCTATCGCACCCTGACGGTCTGACCGCTGTTTTCGTCATCCTCCGGCGCGCCCAGCGCGACGGGGGGACCCCGCGGCGCGCGTGAGCGCGAACCTGTCGCGGACGGAATTTCGAACGCTGTGCTGCTGAAAGATTTCGCCTTTGGCGCCGCTGGGTCCCCCGGTCTGCGCCGCGAAGACGCGGCTTGCCGGAGGATGACGAAAGTGAAGTTGAGCCGCCCATGACAACCCCCGCCGCCGACCCCCGCGCGGTCGCCACCGCCATCGCCTGCTACACCTTGTGGGGCCTGCTGCCGCTGTTGTTCATGGCGCTGGCGGCCCACGGCTTCGGCGCGCCCGAGATCCTGGCGCACCGGGCGGTGTGGTCGGTGTTCTTCGCCGGCCTGTTCCTGCTGATGGCGGGACAGTGGGGCGAGGCGAAACGGGTGCTGGCGACGCCGCGCACCTTCGCCTGGCTGGCCCTGTCGGCCGTGATGATCGCGACGAACTGGAGCCTCTATGTCTTCGCCACCACCCACCATGCGACGCTGGAGGCCAGCCTCGGCTATTACATCAACCCCCTGCTGAACATGGCCGCTGGGGCGGTGCTGTTCCGCGAGAAGATCGACCGCTGGAGCGGCGCGGCCATCGCCCTGGCCGCCGTCGGGGTGGTGATCCAGACCATCGCCCTGGGCCATGTGCCGGTCATCGGCCTGACCCTGGCCGTCACCTTCTGCGCCTATGCAGTGATCCGCAAACGCGTGCCCGCCTCGGCCCAGACCGGCCTGTTCGTCGAATGTCTGGTTCTGGCGCCCATCGGCGCCGTCTTCCTGGCCTGGCTGGCGATGCACGGTCAGGCGACGGGCTTTTCCTCGCCCGCCGGTCTGGCCTGGGCGCTGGTCAACGGGCCGGCGACGGTGATCCCGCTGGTGCTGTTCGCCTGGTCGGCGCGGCGGCTGCCCCTGTCCACCATCGGCTTCATCCAGTTCCTGGCGCCCACGCTTCAGTTCGCTTGCGGCGTCTGGGCGGGCGAGCCCCTGACCCTGCTGCGGGTGATTTCCTTCGGCTTCATCTGGGCCGGGGCCGTCGTCTTCGCCCTGGCCGCCTACAATCGCAGCCGCGCGGCGCGCGAGGCGTTGAAGACCACGGCGGAACCGGCGTAGCCTGCCCGCCTCACGGAGGCGACGCCATGACGACCGCCCAGCCCGGCCCCTGCGACGACGCCCAGGTCCGCGCCGCACCGACCCCAAATCACCCGCTGTCAGCGGCGCGCAAGCGCTGGGTGCTGGCGGCGACCGTGCTGGGATCCAGCCTGACCTTCATCGACGGCTCGGCTCTGGGCGTCGCCCTGCCTGCGGTGCAGCGCGACCTGGCGGCGGGAACGGCGGCCGTGCAGTGGGTGTCGAACGCCTATCTGCTGACCCTGGGCGCCCTCGTTTTGATCGGCGGGGCGGCGGGCGATCGGTTCGGGCGGCGGCGGGTCTTCCTGATCGGCGTGGCCATCTTCGCCCTGGCCTCCATCGGCTGCGCCCTGGCGCCCACGGTCCAGGCTCTGGTGGCCGGTCGCGCGGTCCAGGGGATCGGCGCGGCCCTGCTGACGCCGGGCGCCCTGGCGGTGATCGGCGCGACCTTTCCCCCGGAGGAGCGCGGCAAGGCGTTCGGAACCTGGGCCGGATTCGGCGCCCTGACCGGCATGATCGGGCCGCTGGTCGGCGGGTGGCTGGCCGACGCGGCCGACTGGCGCGCCATCTTCTGGATCAATGTCCCCTTGGCGATCCTGACCGCCGTCGTCACCCTGGCTGTGACGCCGGAGAGCCGGGACCCCGAGGCCAAGGGCCTGGACTGGCTGGGCGCCGTGCTGGCCGTGGCGGGTCTGGGCGCCCTGACCTGGGCCTTGACCGCCGCGCCCGACCTGGGGTTCGCCTCGCCCGTCATCCTGGGCGGACTGGTCGGCGGCGCCGCCCTGCTGGCGGGTTTCCTCTGGGCCGAGGCGCGCGAGCAGCGGCCGATGATGCCGCTGGGCCTGTTCCGCTCGCCGGTGTTCAGCGGCGTAAACCTGCTGACCCTGCTGCTCTATTTCGCCCTGGGCGGGGCCATGTTCTTCCTGCCGTTCGACCTGATCCGGGTCCACGGCTGGAGCGCGACCGAGGCCGGGGCGGCCATGCTGCCCTTCGCCGCCGTCATGGGGCTGTTCTCGGGCCTGGCCGGACGGATCGCCGACCGGTTCGGCGCGCGCCTGTCGCTCAGCGTCGGGCCGGCCCTGGCGGGCGTCGGACTGGCGCTGCTGGCGGTCCCTGCGCCCGGCGCCGGCTATGTCGACGGGCCGCTGGCGGGGATGACGGTGATGGCGATCGGCATGACCCTGGCCGTCGGGCCGCTGACGGCGACGGTGATGGGGGCGGTCCAGCCGGGCCACACCGGCGTGGCCTCGGGCGTCAACAACGCCGTGGCGCGGGTCGCGGGCCTGCTGGCCGTGGCCCTGCTGGGTCTGGTGCTGTCGGCGGTCTTTACCGCCGTCGCGGACCAGCCCGACGGCCGCGCCCTGCTGGCTCAGGTCATGTCGGGGGCCGAGATGACGCCCGTCAGCCGCGACGCCTTCCATGCCGCCTTCCGCGCGGTGATCCTGGCTTGCGCGGCCTGTGCGGGCCTGGCGGGTCTGGTCGGCCTGCTGACCGCGCCCGGCCGGGTTCAGAAGGCGGCGTAGAGCGCGTCCAGCAGGCGCCGGGGACGTGGATCGCCGATCAGGTGCGGCGACTGGCGCGTCATCACATAGGCCGCCGACAACCGGCGCGACGGATCGGCCATGGCCATCGACCCGCCCCAGCCGTAATGGCCGAAGGCTTCGTCCGGCCCGAACACCTTCAGCCCGTCGTTGCGCATCAGGCCCGCCGCCCAGCTGATCTCGAACGGCAGCACCTTGTCCGGCCCGTGGATCCGCTCGCGCGTCAACTGCTCCAGCGTCCCCGCCGACAGCACCGACCGGCCGTCCAACGTCCCACCGTTGGCGACCACCCCCAGCATCCGCGCCAGTCCCAGGGCCGTGCCGTGCAGATTGGCCGACGGGATCTCCATCTCGCGCCATGCGGCCGAGCCCCGCCCGCCGGGCGCCGAGCCGCGATCCAGGAAGGCGGCCTGTTTGATCGGATCGACCACGCCCAGGCTGGGCGCCGAGGTGGGCTTCCTCATCTGCGCCACCCGCCCGTGCTCGCTTTCCGGCAAGCCGATCCACAGATCCAGCTCAGGGAAGTCCTGGCGCAACGCCTGGCCCATGGTCCGCCCCGTCGCGCGGCGAAACACCTCATTGGCCAGATAGCCGACCGTGACGGGGTGATAGCCCGAGGCCGTGCCCGGCGCCCACATCGGCGCCTGAGCCGCCAGCCGCGCCAGGACGGCGGGCACGTCGAACCAGATGGTCGGATCGACCGCCTCGGAAAACCCCGGCAGGCCCGCCTGATGGCTCAACAACTCGGCCACGGTCACATCCTGTTTGCCCGCCGCCCCGAACTCGGGCCACAGCGAGGCGACCGTCTGGTCATAATCGACCTGCCCCGCCTCGACCGCCGTCGCCATCAGGATCGCCATCACCGCCTTGCCGGTCGAGAAAACCGAGGTCAGGGTCGCCTCCGTGAACGGCGTCGTCTTCGCCGTATCCGCATGGCCCGCCCACAGATCGACGACCGCCTCGCCCTCGACCAGCACGCTGAACCGCGCCGCCTGCTCGTTCAGCCCCTCGGGCGCCTCAGTGAAGTTGGCGGCGAACGCCTCGCGCACGGCCTCATAGCCGGGAGCGCAGACGCCTTGGATGTCGAGGGGATCGGTCATGGGCTGGTCCTAGCGCGACCGTCGCCCACGAAAAAGGCCTCCCGCCGAAACGGGAGGCCTCAAATCGTTCGACCCTTGGAAGGGCTCAGCCCGCGACGACCTCGGTTGCTTGTTCGGCCAGGATGGTCAGGCCTTCGCCGTTGACGTCGGCGAAACCGCCGTGGACGTCGTACTGGATCTTGGTCCCGCCGTTATAGACGGTGACCAGGCCCTCGCGCAGGGCGGTCATGAAGGGGGCGTGGTCCGGCAGGACGCCGAAGTCGCCCTCCACGCCCGGCGCATCCACCTGGTCCACGAGGCCGGAGAAGACCTCGCGTTCCGGCGAGACGAGGGAGAAGTTCAGCTTGCCGGCCATGATCAGGCTTCCGACGCCATCTTCTCGGCCTTGGCGACGGCCTCTTCGATCGCGCCGACCATGTAGAAGGCGGCTTCCGGCAGGTGGTCGTAGTCGCCGGCGACGATGCCCTTGAACGAGCGGATCGTGTCGGCCAGTTCGACGAACTTGCCGGGCGCATTGGTGAACTGCTCGGCCACGAAGAAGGGCTGCGACAGGAAGCGCTGGATCTTGCGGGCGCGCGAGACGACCAGCTTGTCCTCTTCCGACAGCTCGTCCATGCCCAGGATGGCGATGATGTCCTTCAGGCCCTTGTACTGTTGCAGCACTTCCTGGACCGAACGGGCGACCTGGTAGTGCTCCTCGCCGATGACCAGCGGGTCCATGATCCGCGAGGTCGAGTCCAGCGGATCGACGGCGGGGAAGATGGCCTGGGCGGCGATGTCGCGCGACAGCATGGTCGTCGCGTCCAAGTGGGCGAAGGACGCGGCTGGCGCCGGGTCGGTGGGGTCATCGGCGGGGACGTAGATGGCCTGGACCGAAGTGATCGAGCCCTTCTTGGTCGAGGTGATGCGCTCTTGCAGATTGCCCATCTCGGTCGCCAGCGTCGGCTGATAGCCCACGGCCGACGGGATACGACCCAGCAGAGCCGACACTTCCGAACCGGCTTGCGTAAAGCGGAAGATGTTGTCGACGAACAGCAGGACGTCCTTGCCTTCTTCGTCGCGGAAATACTCGGCCTGGGCCAGGCCGGTCAGGGCGACGCGGGCGCGGGCGCCGGGAGGCTCGTTCATCTGGCCATAGACCAGGGCGCACTTGGAGCCTTCGGTCGAGCCGCCGTTCTTGGCCGGGTCCACGTTCACGTTGGACTCGATCATCTCGTGATACAGGTCGTTGCCTTCGCGGGTGCGCTCACCCACGCCGGCCAGGACCGAATAACCGCCGTACGCCTTGGCGATGTTGTTGATCAGTTCCTGCATGGTCACGGTCTTGCCCACGCCGGCGCCGCCGAACAGGCCGGTCTTGCCGCCCTTGGTGTAGGGGCAGATCAGGTCGATCACCTTGATGCCCGTGACCAGGATTTCCGACGAGGTGGTCTGTTCCTCGAACGAGGGGGCCTCGCGGTGGATCGGACGGTATTGCGTGGTCTTGATCGGGCCGGCTTCGTCGATCGGCTGGCCAACGACGTTCATGATGCGGCCCAGCACGCCCGGTCCGACCGGGGTCTGGATCGAAGAGCCGGTGTCGATCACGGCCTGGCCGCGCGTCAGGCCCTCGGTCGTGTCCATGGCGATGGTGCGGACCATGTTCTCACCCAGGTGCTGGGCGACTTCCAGCACCAGGGTGAAGGGCTCGCCCGTCTTCTGATCGACGTTCTGCGTGTTCAGGGCGTTCAGGATCGCCGGCAGGTGGCCGGTGAACTCGACGTCGACGACGGCGCCGATGACCTGGGCGATCTTGCCGGTGGCGACGACGGAGACGGGAGCGGCGCCCATCGAGGCGGGAGCAGCGGCCTTCTTGACGGCGGGCTTGCGGGCGGCGGGCTTCTTGGGGGCGACGGTGTCGGTCATGGCTGGGGTCCGTATCGGAATGTCTGTTCGGTCGGGATCAAAGGGCTTCGGCGCCGGCGATGATCTCGATCAGTTCGGTGGTGATCTGGGCTTGGCGCTTGCGGTTGTACTGCAGCGTCAGGGCGTTGATGAGGTCGCCGGCGTTGCGCGTGGCGTTGTCCATCGCCGCCATCTGCGACCCGAAGAAGCCCGCCTGGTTCTCGTACAGAGCGGCCAGGATCTGGGTCGTCAGGTTGCGCGGCAGCAGGGTCTCGAGGATTTCCTCTTCCGACGGCTCGTATTCATAGACCGCGCCGTTCAGGTCGATGGGCTGGGCGTCGCCCTCGACCACGGCCGGGATCAGCTGCTTGCCGGTCGGGACCTGCTGGATCACCGACTTGAACTGGCTGTAGAACAAGGTGACCACGTCGGCCTGACCGTCCTCGAACGCCGTGGCGATCATTTCGGCGACCGGCTGGGCCGACGGCAGGCCGATGGTCTTGTGCTCGCTCAGTTCGAAGGTGTGGATCACCTTGTCGCCGTACAGACGGGTCAGCTGGTCGCGCGACTTCTTACCGACCGCGATGATCTTCACATCCTTGCCGGCGTTGACCAGGCTGTTGATCCGTTCGCGCGCGGCGCGGATGACGTTGGTCGAGAAACCGCCCGCCAGACCCTTGTCCGCCGTCGCCACCACGATCAGGTGACGCTGGTCCTGACCCGTGCCGGCCAACAGCTTGGGCGCATCGGCGCCCGAGACGCCGGCGGCCAGGTTGGCGATGACCGAGGCCATCTTCTGCGCATAGGGCCGGGCGCTTTCGGCCTGATCCTGGGCGCGTTTCAGCTTGGCCGCGGCGACCATCTGCATGGCTTTCGTGATCTTCTGCGTCGCTTTGACGCTTCCGATCCGATTGCGCATTTCCTTGAGGCTGGCCATCCGGCGCTTACTCTCTCAGCTTATCCGGCGGGGTTCAGGCGAAGGTCTTGACGAAGGCGGCCAGGATGTCCTTCAGCTCGGCTTCGAGGTCCGAGGTCAGGTCCTTCTTGGTGCGGATGCCTTCGAGCAGCGAGGCGTGGTTCGCATGGACGCGCGCCAGCAGTTCCTTCTCGAAACGCCCGACGTCGCTGACCGCGATCCCGTCGATATAGCCGCGCGTGCCGGCGTAGACCGAGACGACCTGCTCTTCCATCGCCAGCGGCGAGTACTGCGGCTGCTTCAGCAGCTCGGTCAGGCGGGCGCCGCGGGCCAGCAGCTTCTGGGTCGAGGCGTCCAGGTCCGAGCCGAACTTGGCGAAGGCGGCCATCTCACGATACTGGGCCAGTTCGCCCTTGATGGTGCCGGCGACCTTCTTCATCGCCTTGGTCTGGGCCGACGAACCCACGCGCGACACCGAGATGCCGACGTTCACGGCCGGACGGATGCCTTGGTAGAACAGGTCCGATTCCAGGAAGATCTGGCCGTCGGTGATCGAGATCACATTGGTCGGGATATAGGCCGACACGTCGTTGGCCTGGGTCTCGATCAGCGGCAGGGCGGTCAGCGAGCCCGAACCGTAATCCTCGTTCAGCTTGGCCGAACGCTCCAGCAGGCGGCTGTGCAGGTAGAAGACGTCGCCCGGATAGGCTTCGCGGCCCGGCGGGCGGCGCAGCAGCAGGGACATCTGGCGATAGGCCACGGCCTGCTTGGACAGGTCGTCGTAGACGATCAGGCCGTGCATGCCGTTGTCGCGGAAGAACTCGCCCATGGCGGTGCCGGCGAAGGGCGCCAGGAACTGCAGCGGGGCCGGCTCGGACGCCGTGGCGGCGACGACGATGGTGTATTCCATCGCGCCGGCCTCTTCGAGGGTCTTGACGATCTGGGCGACGGTCGAGCGCTTCTGGCCGATGGCGACGTAGATGCAGTAGAGCTTGGCGCTCTCGTCGTCGGTCTTGTTGACGTTCTTCTGGTTCAGGATGGCGTCGATGGCGACGGCGGTCTTGCCGACCTGACGGTCGCCGATGATCAGCTCGCGCTGGCCGCGCCCGACGGGGATCAGGGTGTCGATGGCCTTCACGCCGGTCTGCATCGGCTCGTGAACCGACTTGCGCGGGATGATGCCCGGCGCCTTGACGTCGACGCGGCGGCGCTCGGTGAACTGGATCGGGCCCTTGCCATCGATCGGCTCGCCCAGCGGGTTGACGACGCGGCCCAGCAGCCCCTTGCCGACCGGCACGTCCACGATCTCGCCCAGGCGGCGCACGTCGTCGCCCTCTGCGATGGCGGCGTCGGCGCCGAAGATCACGGCGCCGACATTGTCGCGTTCCAGGTTCAGGGCCATGCCCTTGACGCCGGCCTTGGTGAACTCGACCATCTCGCCGGCCTGGACATTGTCCAGACCGTGGATGCGGGCGATGCCGTCGCCGACCGACAGCACGCTGCCGACGTCGGAAACGTCGGCTTCGACGCCGAAGTTGGCGATCTGCGACTTGAGGATGGCCGAAATTTCAGCGGCGCGGATGTCCATGACGGGCTCTCTGTTCTTCAGTCTTCTGCGGGTGCGCCGTTCAGGCGCGCATTCGTTTGGCGGGAGCGGGCTTACGCCCGCTTGAGGGCGAACTTCATCTGGTCGAGCTTGGTCTTCAGCGAGGCGTCGAACAGTTTCGAGCCGACCTTGATCTTCAGGCCGCCCAGGATCGACGGATCGACGCGTGCGGTCAGTTCCGGCGCCTTGCCCAGGCTCTTGGACAGGGCGGCGGTGATGGCGGCGACCTGTTTGGCGTCCAGCGCCTGGGCCGAGACGACCTCGGCGGCGACGACGCCGGCGTGTTTGGCGTAACGCGCCTCGAAGCCGGCGATCACGCCCGGCAGATCCTTGGCGCGATGGTTCTGGGCCAGCAGGCCCAGGAAGTTGGACGTGGTCTTCTCAAACTTGGCCTTGGCGGCGATGGCGACCAGACCCTTGGCCTGATCATCGGCCGAAATGACCGGCGAGGTCGCCAGACGACGCAGGTCGGCGCTCTCGATCCAGGCCGCCTTCAGCGACTTCAGATCGGCGCGCACGGCGTCCAGGCGGCCGGTTTCCAGCGCCAGGTCAAACAGCGCCTGTGCGTAGCGATCGCCGACTTCCGTCGTTCTGAAATCATCAGCCACTGATTAGGGTCCGAGGTCGTTGTGTCAGGGTCGCGACCGACTGCGAGGGTCGCAACGGTCAAAAGCTTGAAATGCTTACGGAAAGCACGACGGAGGCCGTATCCGTAAATACGCCCCCTCCAAGCCGGGCGCCTGATAGCACGGGGTTTTGCCGCTCGCAACATTCCGTGAAGCCATCCGGGCGTCTGCCCCTGCGCGATAACGCCGCGCGCGCCGCCTCAAACCGGGGGGTGCGACCATGACGCCGCAGCCGGATGCTTGATCGGAACCCGCGCCGGCCCTAGCGCTTTCCGCTCAAGCTTTTCCTCTAGGACACCTCATGCTCGACAGCATAACGCCCCTGCTCTCCGACCCGGCCGCCTGGGCCGCGCTGGTGACGCTCATCGTGATGGAAGTCGTGCTCGGCATCGACAACCTGATCTTCATCTCCATCCTGTCGAACAAGCTGCCCGAGCATCAGCGCCAGAAGGTGCGCCGCATCGGCATCGGCCTGGCCCTGGTCATGCGCCTCGCCCTGCTGTCGATCATCGCCTGGCTGGTCGGCCTGGTTCAGCCGGTCTTCAGCGTCATGGGCAACGCATTCTCGTGGAAGGATCTGATCCTGATCGCGGGCGGCCTGTTCCTGGTCTGGAAGGCGACCAAGGAAATCCACCACACCGTCGATCCCACGCCCAGCCATGACGTCATGGACAAGAAGGACGTGATGATCATGAACGCCGGGGCGGCCATCTTCCAGATCATCCTGCTGGACATCGTCTTCTCGATCGATTCGATCCTGACCGCCGTCGGCATGACCGAACACCTGCCGATCATGGTCGTCGCCGTCCTGGTCGCCGTGACCGTGATGCTGCTGGCCGCCGACCCCCTGGCGAACTTCATCAACAAGAACCCCAGCGTGGTCATGCTGGCGCTCGGCTTCCTCTTGATGATCGGCATGGTGTTGATCGCCGACGGCTTCGGCTATCATGTGCCCAAGGGCTACATCTATGCGGCCATGGCCTTCTCGGCCGGTGTTGAGGCATTGAACATGATGGGTCGTCGCGGAGCCACCAAGAAGGAACAGGCCGAACGCGCCCGCAGCGAGGCGAACGCCGCCGAGGTCCGCGCCCAGAAGGCCGAGGCCGAAGCCGCCGCCGAGCGGGGCTGAGGGATCATGGTCCGCCTGTCGCCTCGCCTCGCCGGCCTCGTCGCCGGCCTGCTTCTGGCGATAGGCGTTGGCCTGCCCGTCCGGGCCGAGGTTCCGGTCCAGTCCTATGAGGTCGTGCGGGCCTATCCGCACGACACGGGGGCCTTCACCGAAGGCCTCTTCTTCCATGACGGCGGCCTCTACGAGAGCACCGGCCTCTATCCGTCCTTCATCCGCAAGGTGGATCTGGAAACCGGCCGCGTGGAGCGCCAGCGCGACCTGCCGACCATCTATTTCGGCGAGGGCATGACCACGCTGAACGGCAAGCTCTACAGCCTGACCTGGCGCAACCACATCGGCTTCATCTGGAAGCTGGACGACTTCTCGCCCCTGGGCGGCTTCTCCTATCCGGGCGAGGGCTGGGCCCTGACCACCGACGGCCGCCGCCTGATCATGAGCGACGGCACCGACCAGCTGCGCTTCCTCGATCCCGAGACTCTCGCCGAGACCGGCCGCGTCTCCGTCACCGCCGACGGCCAGCCGCTGGATCAGATCAACGAGCTGGAATGGATCAATGGCGAGGTCTTCGCCAACCTGTGGCAGGACAACCGCATCGCCCGCATCGACCCCGAGACCGGCGTGGTGAAGGCCTTCATCGACCTGACCGCCCTGGTCCCCAAGGACGTCGGACTGGACCCCAATGACGACGTCCTGAACGGCATCGCCTGGGACGCCGCCGGCAAGCGGCTGTTCGTCACCGGCAAGCACTGGCCCCAACTGTTCGAGATCAAGCTGCGCTAGCCCAGCGAAAGGGCCGGACGCGACGGCGTCCGGCCCTTTGCTTCTTCAAACCCGGATGCGGCTCAACCGTGCAGGTCGAACCGGTCCAGCTCGGTCACCTTGGTCCAGGCCGCCACGAAGTCAGACACGAACTTGGCCTCAGCATCCGCCCCGGCATAGACCTCGGCCAGGGCGCGCAGCACGGCGTTGGAGCCGAACACCAGATCGACGCGGGTGCCGGTCCATTTCGGGTCGCCCGTGCGACGGTCGCGCCCTTCGAACACATCCTGGGCGTCCGAGGTCGCCGTCCACTTTACATCCATGTCCAGCAGGTTGACGAAGACGTCGTTGGAAAGCACGCCCGGCCGTTCCGTCAGCACGCCATGCGTCGCCCCGCCGGTATTGATGTTGATGGCGCGCAAGCCCCCGATCAGCACCGTCATCTCCGGCGCCGTCAGCGTCAGCCGCTGCGCCTGGTCGATCAGCAGGGCCTCGGCCGGAACCGCATAGCGGGCCTTCTGGAAGTTGCGGAACCCGTCGGCGACCGGCTCCAGATAGGCGAAGGATTCGACATCCGTCTGCGCCTGGCTGGCGTCCGTCCGACCCGGCGTGAAGGGCACGCTGGCCTCATGGCCGGCCGCCTTGGCCGCCTGTTCGACGCCCGCATTGCCCGCCAGCACGATCAGGTCGGCCATCGAGACGGTCTTGCCGCCCGTCTGGCCCTGGTTGAACTCGAACTGGATGCGCTCCAGCGTCTTCAGCACCCGGTCCAGCTGCTCGGGCTGGTTGGCGGCCCAGTCCTTTTGCGGCGCCAGGCGGATGCGCGCCCCATTGGCCCCGCCGCGCTTGTCCCCGCCCCGGAAGGTCGAGGCCGAGGCCCAGGCCGTGCCCACCAGTTCGG
This sequence comes from Brevundimonas sp. FG128, assembly GCF_057809775.1. Lineage (NCBI taxonomy): Bacteria > Pseudomonadati > Pseudomonadota > Alphaproteobacteria > Caulobacterales > Caulobacteraceae > Brevundimonas > Brevundimonas sp. FG128. The sequence continues at coordinate 261,685 of NZ_JBMDKP010000003.1, read as the reverse complement.
CGGCGCTCAGGTCCGTTGCCAGCACCTTAGCTTTCAGAACCGCCGCATCCGTCGCATCGATCAGCGGGTGATCGACCTCCGGCACGGGATCCTGCCAGATCAGCACTTCGCGCGGGACTTCCGGCCCGACGTAGCGCGAACGCGGTCCCAGATCGCGGTGGGTCAGCTTGAACCAGGCCCGCGCAAAGGCGTCGGCGAAGGCCTGCGGATTGTTCAGGAAGCGGCGCGAGATCTTCTCGTATTCCGGGTCGAACCGCAGCGCCAGGTCGGTCGTCAGCATGGTCGGACGACGCTTCTTGGACGGATCATGGGCGTCGGGAATGATCTCGCCGGCGTCCTTGGCCACCCACTGGTGCGCGCCTGCCGGCGACTTCTCCAGCTCCCATTCGAAGCCGAACAGGTTCTCGAAGAAGAAGTTGCTCCACTGGGCCGGGGTCTGGGTCCAGGTCACTTCCAGCCCGCTGGTGATGGCGTCCCCGGCCTTGCCGGAACGGAAGCTGGAGGCCCAGCCCAGGCCTTGCGCCTCGAGACCGTCCGCCTCGGGCTCGGCCCCGACGTGGTCGGCCGGGCCGGCGCCGTGGGTCTTGCCGAAGGTGTGGCCCCCGGCGATCAGAGCGACGGTCTCCTCGTCGTTCATCGCCATCCGTCCGAAGGTGTCGCGGATGTCGCGGGCGGAGGCGATCGGATCGGGATTGCCGTCCGGCCCTTCCGGATTGACGTAGATCAGACCCATCTGAACCGCCGCCAACGGGTTCTCCAGATCGCGCGAATGCTCGTCGCCGTCAGCATTATCGTCCGAGACCAGCACGGCCTCGTCGCCCGGCTTCACCACCCCGTGCGAGCCGTGAGCGTAGCGTTCGTCGCCGCCCAGCCAGGTCGTCTCACGCCCCCAATAGACGTCCTGATCCGGCTCCCAGACGTCCTCGCGGCCGCCCGCGAACCCGAAGGTGCGGAAGCCCATGGTCTCCAGCGCCACGTTTCCGGTCAGGATCAGCAGGTCGGCCCAGGAGATGGCCTGGCCGTACTTCTGCTTGATCGGCCACAACAGGCGGCGCGACTTGTCGATATTGACGTTGTCGGGCCAGGAGTTCAGCGGCGCGAACCGCTGCTGACCGCGCCCGCCGCCGCCGCGTCCGTCGCCGACGCGATAGGTGCCGGCGCTGTGCCAGGCCATGCGGATGAACTGCGGCCCATAGTGACCGAAGTCCGCCGGCCACCAGTCCTGCGAGTCCGTCATCAGCGCCCGCAGGTCGGCCTTCAGCGCCTCATAGTCCAGCTTGGCGAAGGCCTCGCGGTAGCTGAACCCCTCGCCCAGCGGGTCGGACCGGTTGGAATGCTGGTTCAGCAAGTCGGTGCGCAGTTGGCCCGGCCACCAGTCGCGGTTCTGCACCCCGCCGCCCGCGACGGATTCGGTCGTCCGGCCGGAGAAGGGGCATTTGGCTTCGTCGGTCATGGTGGCGTTTCCCTGCTGGATGAGCGCACGGACATCAGCGTCCGCGATAGCCCTTTTGGTCACGGGGTCATTCGACACGGCCCTAAGAAATAAAGCCAATCGATTATCCTTGGCGTTACCATAGGCCAGGCCTATCTTACAGCCATGCTTCCCACCCTGCGTCAGCTTCAGTATCTCAAGCTCCTGGCCGAACACGGCAGCTTCTCGCGCGCCGCCGAGGCCGCCCACGTCAGCCAGCCCGCGCTCAGCGCCGGGGTGCAGGAGCTGGAGCGCATCCTGGGCGCGCCGGTGGTCGAGCGCGCACGCGGCGCCGTCATCATGACCGCCGTCGGGGCCGAGGCCGTGCGTCGGGCCGAGGACGTGCTGGCCCGGACCGAGGATCTGGTCGAGGCGGCCAAGAACGCCGGCCGCCTGCTGTCGGGCCGCTTCCGCCTGGGCGTCATCCCCACCGTCGCCCCCTTCCTGCTGCCCGCCAAACTGCCGTCGGTGAAGGCCGCCTATCCCAGCCTGAAACTATTCATCCGCGAGGACCTGACGCCCCGCCTGCTCGCCGCCCTGAAGGCGGGTCAGATCGACGCCGCCGTCATCGCCCTGCCTTACGACGCGCCGGGCATCGAACACGCCCGCATCGGCGACGACGAGATCATGGCCGCCGCCCCCCACGATCATGCCCTGGCCGCGCCTGGGCCCATCCGCCCCGGCTCGCTGCGGGCCGAGGATCTGATCCTGCTGGAAGACGGCCACTGCCTGCGCGACCACGCCCTGGCGGCCCTGGACATCGAGGCCCCGCGCGGCGACGACGTCTTCGCCGCCACCAGCCTGCACACCCTGGTCCAGATGGTCGGTTCGGGCCTGGGCGTCTCCTTCCTGCCGAAGATGGCGGTCCAGGCGGGCCTCGCCGACAACCCGTCCGTCGCCATCCGCGCCTTCGAGAACCAGGCCGACGGCGCCCCGCCCCACCGCGAGATCGTCGTCGCCTGGCGCGCCGGCTCCAGCCGCGCCGCCGAGGCCCGGCTGCTGGCGGAGGCCTTAAAGCTCGATTGATCAGTTGACCTGAGCGCCGAACAGGCGACTTGGAATGCGCATGGCAACCGAAACCGTCTACATCGTCCAGGCCTATGTCCAGGGCCGGGGCAAGGCCCTCCGCGCCGAGCCGCAGGTCGGCTGCAAGGACGCCGAGGAGGCGCGCCGCAAGGCCGAACGCCTGGCCCCTTTGCGCCTGGGCGTCGTCGCCTTTGCCGTCTCCGCCGACACCGAAATGGGCGACTATGACGAGGCGCCCACCATCATCTTCAAGTCCGGCCAACTGCCGCCGCCGTTCAGCGACGCGGACTAAGAGGCGGGCAACCGCCCCGCCCAGCACGCGTTCGTTTCCTTAGACAACGGATCGGCGTCGCCCCGGACGTCCGGCCGAAGCTTCAGGACGCCGCATGGCCTATCGCACCCTCAATCCGTTCACCGAACAGACGCTGCAGGAATACCCCGAGCACTCGGACGACGCCGTCGATGCCGCACTGGCGAAGGCCGACGCCGTCTTCCGCTCCGACTGGTCCCAGGGCGACATCCAGCCCCGTCTCGCCGTGCTGAAGTCGCTGTCAGCCCTGCTGACCGAGAACCGCGACAGCCTGGCCCGCACCATCGCCGAGGAGATGGGCAAGCCCCTGCCCCAAGGGCAGGGTGAGATCGACCTGTGCGCCGGTATCGCCGCCTACTATGCCGAAAAGGCCGCCGACTTCCTCAAACCCCAGAAGATCGACAGCGAGTTGGGTGAGGCCTGGGTCGAGTTCCATCCCGTCGGCGTGTTGCTGGCGGTCGAGCCGTGGAACTTCCCCATCTATCAGTTGATCCGCGTCGTCGCCCCCGCCATCGCGGTGGGCAATCCGGTGCTCTACAAGCACGCCGGTATTGTGCCGCGCTGCGCCGCCCGCTTCGCCGAACTGGTCCAGGAAGCCGGCGCCCCTGAGGGCTTCGTCGCCAACCTCTACATCTCCTCGGACAAGGTCGCCGAACTGATCGGCGACGACCGCATCCAGGGCGTAGCCCTGACCGGGTCGGAGGGCGCCGGCGCCAAGGTCTCGGCCCGCGCGTCGGAAATGCTGAAGAAGTCCACGCTGGAACTGGGCGGCAGCGACGTCTTCGTCGTGCTGGACGACGCCGACATCGAAAAGGCGATCGCGGCGGGCGTCGAGGGTCGGCTGTCCAACGCGGGTCAGGTCTGCACCGGCTCCAAACGCTTCATCGTCCAGAAGTCGGTCGCCGACGCCTTCACCACCGGCTTCATCGAAGGCATGAAGAGCGCCGTCATGGGCGACCCGCTGGACGAGGCCACCGTCCTGGGGCCGCTGTCGTCCGAGGACGCGCTGAAAACATTGACCAAACAGGTCGATGAGGCGGTGCGGCACGGCGCCAAGGCCGTCATCGGCGGCAAGCCCGCCGACCGCACTGGCTTCTTCTACGAGCCCACCGTCCTGACCGACGTGGCCCGCGACAACCCGGCCTTCTATCAGGAGTTCTTCGGCCCCGTGGCCCAGGTCTTCGTGGTCGAGGACGACGATGCGGTCGTGGCCCTGGCCAACGATTCCCGCTTCGGCCTGGGCGGGTCGATCTTCTCGGGCGACACGACCCGCGCCCGCAAGCTGGCCTCGCGGATCGAGACCGGCATGGTCTTCATCAACACCACCACGACCTCCATGCCCGAACTGCCGTTCGGCGGCGTCAAACGCTCGGGCTTCGGCCGCGAGCTGGGCGATGTCGGCATCAAGGAGTTCGTGAACCGCAAGCTGGTGGTCGTCGCCGCAAACTGACGCCACCCCTCGCCAAAGCAAAAGGGCCGGCGGATCGCTCCGCCGGCCCTTTCTTCATCTCGGCGAACCGCTGCCTATTCGGCGGCGATCGGCGCTTCGGTTTCCGGGCCGCGCGCCAGGTTGCGCAGCACATAGGGCATGACGCCGCCGGCCAGCAGATAGTCCAGCTCGGTCTGGTTATCGATGCGGCAACGCACGGGGAAGCGGGCCATCTTGCCGTCCGACGGACGGAACAGCTCGACCCACAGGTCCTGGCGGGGCTTCAGCTTGCCGATATTGGCGTCCGACAGGCCGCGGATCGTGACGATCTCCTCGCCCGTCAGTCCCAGCTTCAGCCAGCCGTCCTGCTTGAACTGCAGCGGCACGACGCCCATGCCGACCAGGTTCGAACGGTGGATGCGCTCGAAGCTTTCGGCGATGACGGCGCGGACGCCCAGCAGACGCGTGCCCTTGGCCGCCCAGTCGCGCGACGAGCCGGTGCCGTATTCCTTGCCGGCGAAGACGACCAGCGGCCGGCCTTCCGACTGGTAACGCATGGCGGCGTCATAGATCGACATGGTGTCGTTCGACGGGAAGTGTTTGGTCACGCCGCCCTCGATCTCGGGCGTGATCCGGTTCTTGATGCGGATATTGGCGAAGGTGCCGCGCATCATGACTTCGTGGTTGCCGCGACGGGCGCCGTAGCTGTTGAACTCGGCCGCCTCGACGCCGTGGTTGGTCAGATAGACGCCGGCGGGCGAGGTCTTCTTGATCGAACCGGCCGGGCTGATGTGGTCGGTGGTGATGCTGTCGCCGAAGATGGCCAGAACGCGCGCCTCGACGATGTCCTGGACCGGGGTCAGGTCCATCGACAGGCCTTCGAAGTAGGGCGGGTTGGCGACGTAGGTCGAGCTGTCGTCCCACTCATAGGTCTGACCGCCGGTGACCTTGATCGCCTGCCAGTGCTTGTCGCCCTTGAACACGTCCTTGTAGCGTTTGGCGAACATGGCCGGGGTGACCGACTTCTTCTGGATGTCGGCGATCTCCTGCGAGGTCGGCCAGACATCCTTCAGGAAGACGTCGTTGCCCTTCTTGTCCTGACCGATCGGATCCTTGGTGATGTCGATCCGCATCGAGCCGGCGATGGCATAGGCCACGACCAGCGGCGGCGAGGCCAGGTAGTTGGCCTGGACGTCCGGGTTCACGCGACCTTCGAAGTTGCGGTTGCCCGAGAGCACGCTCGTGGCGACCAGGGCGTTGTCGTTGATCGCCTTGGAGATCGCCGAGTCCAGCGGGCCCGAGTTGCCGATACAGGTGGTGCAGCCATAGCCGACCAGGTTGAAGCCCAGGGCGTCCAGGTCCTTTTGCAGGCCGGCGTCGGTCAGATAGTCGGTGACGACCTGAGAGCCCGGCGCCAGCGAGGTCTTGACCCACGGCTTGGCCTTCAGGCCCAGGGCATTGGCCTTGCGCGCCACCAGGCCGGCGGCGATCAGCACCGACGGGTTGGAGGTGTTGGTGCACGAGGTGATGGCCGCGATGACCACGTCGCCGTCGCCGACGGTGAACTTCTGGCCATCGACCGACACGCGCTCGGCGTCGGTCGGGCGGCTGAACACTTCCGCCAGGGCGGTTTCGAAGGCGGGGGCGGCGGTGGTCAGTTCGACGCGGTCCTGCGGACGCTTCGGACCCGCCAGCGACGGCACGACGGTCGAGATGTCCAGTTCCAGCACGTCGGTGAAGACCGGGTCTTCCGAGGTTTCGTCGATCCACAGGCCTTGGGCCTTGGCGTAGGCTTCGACCAGGGCGACGCGCGCCTTGTCGCGGCCCGTGGCGGTCAGATAGCCGATGGTGGCGGCCGAGACGGGGAAGAAGCCGCAGGTGGCGCCGTATTCCGGGGCCATGTTGGCGATGGTCGCCTGGTCTTCGATGGTCATGTTCGGCAGGGCGTCGCCGAAGAATTCGACGAACTTGCCGACCACGCCCTTCTTGCGCAGCATCTGGGTGACGGTCAGCACCAGGTCGGTCGCCGTCGTGCCTTCCGGCATGGCGCCGGTCAGTTTGAAGCCGATGACCTCGGGGATCAGCATCGGGATCGGCTGGCCCAGCATGGCCGCCTCGGCCTCGATGCCGCCAACGCCCCAGCCCAGGACGGCCAGGCCGTTGATCATGGTGGTGTGGCTGTCGGTGCCGACGACGGTGTCGGGATAGGCGACGGTCTTCTTGCCTTCTTCCAGGGTCCAGACGGTCTGGGCCAGGTTCTCCAGGTTCACCTGATGGCAGATGCCGGTGCCGGGGGGCACGACGCGGAAGTTGTTGAAGGCCGACGACCCCCAGCGCAGGAAGTTGTAGCGCTCGATGTTGCGTTCGTATTCGCGCTCGACGTTCTGGCCAAAGGCCTTGGACGTGCCGAAGTTGTCGACCATCACCGAGTGGTCGATGACCAGATCGACCGGCACCAGCGGGTTGATCTTGGCGGCGTCGGCGCCCAGGGCGCTCATGGCGTCGCGCATGGCGGCCAGGTCGACCACGGCGGGGACGCCGGTGAAGTCCTGCATCAGGACGCGGGCCGGGCGGAAGGCGATCTCGTGCTCGACCGAGCCCTTGTTCTCGACCCAGGCGGCGACGGCGCGCAGGTCGGCTTCGGTGACGGACACGCCGTCCTCGTTGCGCAGCAGGTTCTCCAGCAGCACCTTCATCGAGCGCGGCAGGCGGGAAATCCCGGTCAGACCGGCTTCCTCGGCGGCGGGAAGGCTGTAATAGGCGTATTTCTTACGCCCGACGGAAAGGTCCTGGCGGGTCTTGAAGCTGTCGTTCGACGGCATGGAGTCTTCCTCTGGTCAGCGCCGCCCGACAATCCGGTTGCGCCTTCGCGCGACAGACGCAGCGGCTCACAGGGCCCCTGCGCGCGCGGCGAAAGCCTGCTGCGGCGACCGTGCCTATAGCTCCACGGGACCCGACCGTCCATGTGTCCACACCCTCGACAGGGACATTGAGAAGGGTTCGCAGATTCGCGAACCTGGCGGGGGCGTAGATGATCCACACCCTCACCCTCTCCGACCTGACCGTCTCGCGCGGCGAGCGGAGGCTGTTCCACGGCCTCGACCTGACGCTGCGCGCCGGCGAGGTCCTGGCCCTGACGGGTGCGAACGGTGCGGGCAAGACCAGCCTGTTGCGCACCATCGCCGGCCTGCTGCGGCCCGACGCGGGAACCGTCGCCTTTCAGGACGGCGACGGCAATCCGCTGGACGAGCGGCAGGCGCGCGGGCGAGAGACCCATTTCCTGGGCCATCTGGACGGTCTAAAGGGCGGCCGGACGGCCCGCGAGGAGCTGGGGTTCCAGTGCGACTGGCTGGGCCACACCCAGTATGGCCTCGATCACGCCGTCGAAGCCTTCGGCCTGAAACCCCTGCTGGACCTGGAGGTCCGTCGCCTGTCCGCCGGCCAGCGCCGCCGTCTGGCCATGGGCCGGCTGGTCGGATCGCCGCGCGCCCTGTGGCTGCTGGACGAGCCCATGGCGCCGCTCGACGCCCGCTGGCGCGAGGCCTTCGCCGAACAGATGAAGCGCCATCTCGACGCGGACGGCCTGATCGTCGCCGCCGTCCACGACCCTCTGCCCCTGCCGACCCGCGCTCTCGACCTGGGGAGCCTCAAATGAACCGTCGCGACCTCGATCAGGAACCCCGCCCGCCCGGCCTGCGCGGCGCCACGCGCGTCCTGTTGGAACGCGAGCTGGACCTGGCGTGGGGCGGGGGCGGCGGGCCGCTGCTGGCCTGCGGCTTCTTCGCCTGTCTGACCGCCATCCTGCCGCTGGCGGCCGGCGGCGACCCCCGCACGCTCGGCCCGGTCGCGGGCGGCGTCGCCTGGCTGGCCCTGGCCCTGGCGTCCCTGCTGTCGCTGGAGCGGCTGTTCGAGCGGGACATGGAAGACGGCGGCCTGGACCTGCTGGCGCTCGGCCATCTGTCGCTGGAGCAGGTCGTGCTGATCAAGGCCCTGGCCCAGTGGATCGCCGTCGGCCTGCCGCTCGCCCTGACCGCCCCCGTCGCCGCCCTTGCGCTTGGCCTGCCCGCGCCGTTGACGCCGCTCGTCGCCCTGACCGCCCTGATCGGCGGCGCGGGCTTCGCCTTCACCGGCGCGCTGGGCGCAGCGCTCGCGCTGGGCGCCAAGCGCGGCGGCCTGCTGATCGCCGTGGTCGTCCTGCCGCTGTTCATTCCGCCCGTGGTCTTCGGCGCCGGCGCCCTGGAACGCGCCGCCTCGGGTCAGCCCGTCGCTCCGGCCCTGGCTTTGCTTTGCGCCTACGTCCTGTTCGCCGCCGTCATTGCGCCCTTCGCCGGCGCCGCCGCCGTTCGGAACGCGCAAGGGTGAGCTTGCCCGCCGCCCCTTCGCCGCGTAAGCGCTGAACCGATGTTCGGCCTGTCCAATCCGCAGCGCTTCATGGCCTTCACCGGCCCGTTGACGCCCGTTCTGTGGGGTCTCGCCGCCGTGCTGCTGGGCGTTGGCGCCTGGCTCAGCTTCTCGGTCCCTGCCGATTATCAGCAGGGCGACACGGTTCGGATCATGTTCGTCCATGTGCCCGCCGCCACCCTGGGCCTGGGCGCCTATGCGGCCCTGGGCGTCTCCAGCTTCTTCGCCCTGGTGTTTCGTCATGCCTTGGCCGACGCCGCCGCCCGCGCCGCCGCCCTGCCCGGCGCGGCCTTCACGGCCCTGGCCCTGTTCACCGGCTCGCTGTGGGGCCAGCCGATGTGGGGGACCTGGTGGGTGTGGGACGCGCGCCTGACCAGCGTGCTGGTGCTGTTCCTCTTCTATCTCGGCTATATGGCGCTGCGAGCCTCGATCGACGACGAGCAGAAGGCCGGGCGCGCCGCCGCCGTCCTGGGCCTCGTCGGCCTGATCAACCTGCCGATCGTCAAATTCTCGGTCGACTGGTGGAACACCCTGCACCAGCCCGCCAGCTTCCTGACCCCCGGATCGTCGGGCCTGGATCCCGTCTATCTGCCGCCCTTCCTGACCATGTTGGCGGCCTATGGGGTGCTGTTCCTCGCCCTGTGGCTGACGGCCATCCGCACCGAGATCCGCCGCCGCCGCGTCATGACCCTGCGCGCCCGTTCAGCTCAGGAGGCTTAAGCGATGCTCGACCTCGACATGACCCCCTACGCCGCCTTCGTCTGGCCCGCCTGGGCCGTCAGCGCCCTGGTCCTGACCGCCCTGAGCGCTCGCGCCGTGATCGCCTCGCGCAAATGGAAGCGGGAACTGGCCAGACTTGAGGCAGACCAAGGCACACCCCCGCAAGCAGCGGACACCAACCGCCCTCAAGTCGCGCGAAGCGCGGTAGGGCCAAAAGAACGTCCTCAAGCAGCGCAAGGCGCGATAGGGCCCAAAAAATGAACCGCTGGCTGGCCCTTATTCCGCTGGTCGTCCTCGCGGCGCTGGCGGCCCTGTTCGTCGGCTGGTCGCTGAAGCGCGACCCCGCCTTCAAGCCTGACGCCCTGGTCGGCCAGACCATTCCCGAGACCGTCCTTCCGCTGCTGTCGGGCGATCAGGCGGCGCCGGGCAATCTGGACCTGAAGACCGCCGGCGTCGGTCGGCCCATGCTGGTCAATGTCTTCGCCTCCTGGTGCGCGCCGTGCCGGATCGAACATCCCAAACTGCTGGCGCTGAAGGCGCGCGGGATCGCCGTCGTCGGCGTCGCCTACAAGGACGAGCCGGTCGCCACCCGCGCCTTCCTGGACGAGCTGGGCGACCCCTATTCCATGGTTCTGGTGGACCGCGAGGGCCGTGCGGGCCTCGACCTGGGCATCTCCGGCGTGCCCGAGACCTTCGCCGTCGACGCCATGGGCCGGATCACCGCCAAACAGTCCGGCCCCCTGCTGGACGACGCCGACATCGAGCGGCTGGTCGCCTCCATGCAGGCCCCGCCGCGCCCCGCTCCGCGTCCGCGATAACCCCCCTACCGGCGCGTTAACCCTTTTTCGAGGCTTTGCATTAACCATACCGGCATGAGCGCGATTCGCACCGGCCTGCCGCTGAACATGCCCGCACCGGGCCTCGACCTGCCGAGCGCACGCAACGCTCAGGCGGCCTTCTTCCGCGCCGCCCTGGATCAGACGGCGCCGCCCAAGCCGCCCCTGCCCTCGGCCGCCGTCATGTCGAACATCCGGACCGTCAGCCCTTCGCGCCCCCCCGAGCCGCTCCCGGCCGCGCCCGAGCGCGAGGAGCCCCGCATCATGCGTCCCGGCTCCTATCTCGACATCCGAGTCTGATTACAGCCTGAAACGCAAAACGGGCCTGACCGACTGGCCAGACCCGTTTTCGATGCATCCCGACTTGGAGCGGGCGAAGAGATTCGAACTCTCGACCCCAACCTTGGCAAGGTTGTGCTCTACCACTGAGCTACGCCCGCACTCCGTAGGAGCTAGGTGCGCTCCCCGTCGAGGAGGGGGCGTATAGCGGAGGGTTGAGCGGTTCCGCAAGAGGTTTTTTCGACCTATCGCGGTTCGCGTCGCCCGCGTCGGAAAGCGCCGCCGAAACGCTCCCGGCGCTCACCGTCTGATCGCCTTCGCGCTCAAGCGACGAGCCGCCGCGCGTCAGCGCGGCGCCAACCTGATAGCCCCGTCCAGGCGGATGCATTCGCCGTTGATATAGACGTTGCGCGCCAGTTCCAGCACCAGGGACGCATAGTCGGCCGGCGTGCCCAGGCGGCTGGGGAAGGGGATGGCGGCGGCCAGGGCGTCCTGGATCTTCTGGTCCATGCCGGCCATCATCGGCGTCCACATGATGCCGGGCAGTATGGTGTTGCAGCGCACGCCTTCCTGAGCCAGATCGCGCGCCACCGGCAGGGTCATCGCATAGACGCCGCCCTTGGACGCCGAATAGGCCGCCTGGCCGATCTGGCCGTCCTGGGCCGCTACGGACGCCGTATTGACGATCAGGCCGCGCTCGCCGTCCGCCATCGGCTCCAGCGTCACCATGCCCGCCGCCGACTGCGACAGGACGCGGAAGGTGCCGAACAGATTGACCCGCACCGTGCGTTCGAACTGAGCCATGTCGTGGGCGCGGATTTCCCCGGTGTCCTTCTTGCGCGAGACGGTCTTCTGACCCGTGGCGATGCCGGCGCAGTTGACGGTCAGCCGCTCCTGGCCGTGGGCGGCGCGGGCCTTTTCGAAGGCGGCGGCGACCGAGGCGTCGTCGGTCACGTCCACCTTGCAGAAGACGCCGCCGATTTCCCTGGCGATCGCCTCGCCCCGCTCTTCGTTCAGGTCGAACAGGGCGACCCGTGCGCCCGTCGCGGCGATGGCGCGGGCCGTGCCTTCGCCCAGACCCGAGGCCCCGCCGGTGACCACGGCGGCGATCGTGTTGTCGAGTTTCATCCTGATCGTTCCTATGTATTGTTTGAACCTGAGTTTCTTTTGAGGATTTAGCGGCCATGACCGCCAAAGCCAAACCCGCCGATCCATCCGACGCGCTGGACCCGAAAAAGGCCCTCGTCCCTTCCGTCGTGAAGGTCAACGAGGCGCGCGTGACCAGGGGCTTCTGGCCCAAGATCACCCGCACGGCCGCCCGCATCCCCTTCGCCGACCAGGCCCTGGCCGCCTGGTACGCCGCGCGCGATCCGCAGACGCCGATGGCCGCCAAGGGGATGATCTTCGCCGGCCTGGCCTATTTCGTCCTGCCCGTGGACGCCATTCCCGATATCTTCGCCGGCATCGGCTACACCGACGACGCCGCCGTGATCACTGCCGTCCTGGCCATGGTCGGCGCCAACATCAAACGCCGCCACCGCGACAAGGCCGAGGATGCGGTCCAGCGGTTGAAGGACAAATGACGATCCTCCCCCGAGAAGCGTAGCGGAACGGGGGAGGGGGACCGCGAAGCGGTGGAGGGGGCGGACCCGCACTCCATTGCTAGACGTTCAACATCCAGCCCGATTTCGCCCCCTCCACCACGCTGCGCGCGGTCCCCCTCCCCCGCTGCGCTGGGGAGGATTAGCTCTCCACCGTCACCACGATCTTGCCCAGGGCCTGACGGTCGCCCAGGGCCTTGATCGCCTCGCCGGCCTTCTCCAGGGGGAAGGTCTTCGACACGCGCGGCTTGATCTTGCCGTCGGCGTACATCTGCATCAGTTCGGCCATGTTGGCGGCGTGCCCCTTGGGATCGCGCGCGACGGCCGCGCCCCAGAAGACCCCGATCACCGACACCGACTTCAGCAGGGTCAGGTTCAGCGGCAGGGACGGGATCCCCGCCGGGAAGCCGACCACCAGATACCGCCCGTTCCAGTCCATGGCCCTGAGCGCCGGATCGCAATAGTCCCCGCCCACCGCATCATAGACCACGTCGGCGCCGTCGCGGCCGGTGGCCAGCCGGAACTCGCCGGACAGCTCCTTCTGCGCCGCCTTGTCCATCGGCCCGGACGGATAGATCAGGCCGTTGTCGGCCCCCAGGTCCAGGGCGAACTGGACCTTGTCGTTGGTCGAGGCGGCGGCGACGACCCGCGCGCCCATGGCCTTGCCCAGTTCGACGGCGGCGGCGCCCACGCCCCCGGCCGCGCCCAGCACCAGCAGGGTCTCGCCGGCCTTCAGCTGCGCCCGGTCCTTCAGCGCATAATAGCTGGTGCCATAGGTCATGATCAGGGCCGCCGCCTCCTCGAAGCTCATCGCCTCGGGAATGGGGATGACCGTCTCGGCCCGCACGGCCAGCCGCTCCACCAGCCCGCCCCAGCCCGGCACGGCGATGACGCGATCGCCCTTGCGCACGCCCTTGACGCCCTCGCCCACCGCCTCGACCACGCCCGCGACCTCGGCGCCGGGCGAGAAGGGCCGTTCGGGCCGGAACTGGTATTTGTCCTCGATGATCAGCGTGTCGGGATAGTTGATCCCCACCGCCTTGACCTCGATGACCACCTCGCCCGCCTTGGGCGTCGGATCGAGCACGTCCTCAATCACCAGGGTTTCGGGACCGCCAGGCGCTTTCGAAAGAACAGCACGCATCAAAGTTTCCTTTCTGGGCCTACCGCGCTTCGCGCTGCTTGAGGCCGTTTTCCCTGGACCGACATGGCGCGGCCTTCATCGCGACGCTAAAGAGCGCCACGCCCGATTGAAAGAGGCGACGAAGACCAGGCTCAGGAAGACGACATGACCGCCCTCATCCTCCACGGCGGCGCCGGCGCCCGGCGCGAACGCAACTACGACGCCGAGGTCGTCCACATGCGTGAAGTGGTCGAGGCCATGAAGGTCCGGTTGGACGCGGGCGACAGCGCCCTGGACGTCGCCACCGCCGCCATCGTCATGCTGGAGGATTCCGGCCTCTACGTCGCGGGCAAGGGCGCCTCGCCCAACTTAGCCGGCGCCTATGAGCTAGACGCCAGCATCATGGACGGATCGACCAAGCGCGCCGGCGCCGTCGCCGCCCTGCAGGGCTTCCGCAACCCCGTCGTCGCCGCCCGCGCGGTTATGGACCGCACCCCCCACGTCATGCTGGTGGGTGAGGGCGCGGCCCTGTTCGCCCATGACCAGGGGCTGGAGCCCATCGCCGACGAGACCGCCTGGTTCACCGGCGCCGGCCAGGGTGAGGACAACCACCCGCCCGGAACCCTCAGCCACGGCACCGTCGGCGCCTGCGTTCTGGACAGCCAGGGCCGCCTCGCCGCCGCCACCTCGACCGCCGGGGTCTTCGGCAAGATGCCAGGCCGCGTGGGCGACACCCCCATCCCCGCCGCCGGAACCTGGGCCGACGGCCGCGCCGCCGCCTCCTGCACCGGTCAGGGCGAATATTTCATCCGCGTCGCCGCCGCCGCCCAGGTCGCCTGGCGCGTCGCCGCCGGCCAGACCCTGGCCCAGGCTACCCAGGCTGTCATCGACGAGATCGGCGAAATGGGTGGCGACGGCGGCATGATCGCCCTGGACGCCGCCGGAAACATCGCCGCCCCCTTCAACAGCCAGGGCATGAAACACGCCTGGCTGACCCCCGCCGGCGAGATCGGCGTCGAGGTCTTCAGGGATTAGATCGGGGCGGCTGAGTTGGACGAGGCGACCCCTCAGCTCCGTTCAGACAGTGGGTTCATCACAGCGGTCACGACGAGGTCACGACGACACGACGAAGCCGTACCGGTTCGGAACGTCTCGATGGCCTGCGGCGGCGAAGCCGAAGATCAATCCGCCGCCCGAACATGGAACTGAGAACCGACGCGCGTTCGGTCCCGTCGTGTTCTCCGTGACCTCGTTGCGCCCGTTGTGACGAACATCTTTCAGGCTCGCATCGACCAAGGCGACGATTGCTCTAGGTCCGGGCGGCCATCACATCGGAAATGGTGGTCAGCAGCACCTTCAGGTCGATGGGCTTGGCGACCACCGCATCCATGCCCGCCTCCAGATAGGCCTCGACCTGCTCCACCATCGCATTGGCGGTCAGGGCGATGATCGGGGTGCGCGCCAGTCCCTCGTCGGCCTCGCGCTGGCGGATGGTCCGCGTCGCGGTCGGTCCGTCCATGTTCGGCATCTGCACGTCCATCAGGATCAGGTCCCACGCCTGCGCTTGCGTCGCCTTCACCGCCTCAAGCCCGTCCTCCACGATCTCGACCTCGATCCCGACCTGGCCCAGCAGGCCCCGGATCACCTGCTGATTGACCGGATGGTCCTCGGCCACCAGCACCCGCAGCGCCCTCTCCGGCTCGGCGTCCGACGCGTCGTCACCCTGCACAGGCTGCGTCCGCTTCAGCGGCAGGGTGACGATGAAGGTCGCCCCCTCGCCGGCCTCGCTCTCGACCGCGATCCGACCGCCCAGCAGGTCCACCAGCGCCGCCACGATCGACAAGCCCAGCCCCGCCCCGTCGCGGCGATCGACCGCCGCCGCCTCGATCTGGGCGAAACGCGTGAACAGATGCCCGATCTGGTCGACCGGTATGCCCCGCCCGGTGTCGGAGACCCGGAACGCCACCCCGGCGTCCGTGCGCGCGACATCCAGCGCCACCTCGCCCTCGGCCGTGAACTTGATGGCGTTGGACAGCAGGTTGAACAGGATCTGGCGCAGCCGCACCGGATCGACCTCGACCCAGCCCAGGCCCGGCGTCTCGATGCGGAAGTCCAGCCCCTTGCTCTCGGCCAGGGGGCGCAGGGCCTCGGTCACCTCGTGGATCAGGGCGTCGGCGTCCACCGGCTGCGACACGATCTCCAGCCGCCCCTCCTCGATGCGCGACAGGTCCAGGATCTGGTTGATCAGATCCAGCAGGGTGTGGGCCGACCGGTTCAGAATCTTCAGCCGCGCCCTCTGCCGATCCTCCAGCCCGTCGCCGGCCATGATCTGCGCCATGCCGATGACGCCGTTCAGGGGGGTGCGGATCTCGTGGCTCATATTGGCCAGGAAGCGGGACTTGGCGGCGTTCGCCTCATCCGCCTCGCGCCGCGCCGACCGGGCCGCGTCCCGATCCAGAACGGCGGTCTCGTGGGCGGCCTGAACCTCGGCCAGCAGGGCCGTGTTGCGCTGGTCGGCGGCGAACAGCTCGCGCCACAGGGCGTGGGTCTCGCGCGCGATGATGACCAGAATGGTCGTCAGCAGGACGAAGGCGCCAGCCACAGCCAGACCATGCGGCCCGACCAGCGACGGATAGATCACCACCCCGACGGTCACGAAGATCGGCGCCGCCGCCAGCCCCAGCAGCCGAGGGGCCGAATTGAACTGCACCAGGGCCACGCCGATCGACCAGACCTGGATCAGCAGCACCACCAGCATCGCCGCCACGCTGGGGTCCAGCAGCCAGGCGGCCAGCGGGCCGGAGACCCCCAGGGCGAATCGGACGGCGACGATCAGCATCAGCACGACGGGCCAGCCCGACGCGGGCGGCGGCGCCTGCCGATACCGCCGGATACGCCGCTGCGCCCAGGCGTCGAAAGCCATGCCGACAAGGCAGAACCCCAGGGCCAGCCAAGGCTGCCCCAGCGCCGCCACGATCAGCCCGGCCGACAGCCAGCTGCCGTAAAGGACCGCCGGAGCGGTAACCATATTTCGAAGGGTGAAGGTCCAGACCGCGATTTTCTCGTCAGAGACAGCTGTCGCTTTCGCGGGTCTCGGCACTCGACCTCGGGACTGGGAAGGACCGCAGGGATGCGGTGATCGGCCATATCGCGCCGCCCGGCGCTTGTCCATGACCGGCCGGACAGCTTCATTACAGCTCGGTAAGGTGCATAGCCGTCAATCGCTGATACGGTCATGCCTCGCCCGGCGTTCCGGGCCTGGGAGCCCCGTATGAAATTCCGCCTCACCGCCACCCTCAAGGTCGGCGCAGCCGCCTCGGCCCTGCTGCTGGGCCTCGCCGCCCCCGCCTTCGCAGCCCCCGCCTTCGTCGAGGGAGCCGCCGCCGCCGTTCAGGCGCCCCAGGGCGTCGCCGTGCCCCCGCTGGGCTTCGCCAAGCGCGTCCTGCCCAACGGACTCGAGGTCTATACGTCGCGCGACGCCGACACCTCCAACGTCACGGTCCAGGTCTGGTACAAGGTCGGCTCCAAGGACGATCCGGCGGGCCGTTCGGGCTTCGCCCACCTGTTCGAACACCTGATGTTCAAGTCCACCAAGAACCTGCCGCCCGAGACCTTCGACCGTCTGACCGAGGATGTGGGCGGCTCCAACAACGCCTTCACCGCCGACGACACCACCGCCTATTTCGAGACCGTGCCCGCCAACCACCTTGAGCGGATGCTGTTCGCCGAGGCCGACCGCATGGGCTCGCTGGTCGTGGACGAACCGACCTTCGTCGCCGAGCGCGACGTGGTGAAGGAGGAATACCGCCAGCGGATCCTGGCCAACCCCTACGGCCGCCTGTTCGGCCTGTTCGTGCCCGAGACCATCTATCAGGAAAGCCCCTATCGCCGCCCCGGCATCGGCTCGATCGAGGAGCTCGAGGCCTCGTCGCTGGACGACGTGCGCCGCTTCCACGCCACCTACTACCGGCCCGACAACGCCTATCTGATCGTGGCGGGCAACTTCGACCAGGCCCAGCTGGACCGTTGGATCGATCAGTATTTCACCCCGCTGAAGAACCCGACCACGCCGATCCCGGCCAACAATGTGGTCGAGCCCGAGCCGACCGCCCCGCGCAACGTCACCTATTATGCGCCGAACGTGCCGCTGCCCGCCGCCGTCGTCGCCTGGCCGACGGTGAAATACGCCGACGCCGACCGCGCCGCCCTGACCGTGCTGGACGGCATCCTGTCCACCGGCGAATCCAGCCGCCTGTATCGCTCGCTGGTCTATGACAAGCAGATCGCGGCCCAGATCGGCTCGAGCCCCGACTTCTCGCAACAGGTCGGCAACCTGTCCGCCCTGGCCATCATGGCCCAGGGCCATACGGCTGCAGAGGGGATCGCCGCCCTGGACGCCGAGATCGCCAAGCTGCGCGACGCCCCCGTCTCCGCCGACGAACTGTCCGAGGCCAAGAACGAGATCGTCGCCAACACCCTGCGCAGCCGCGAGACGGTGGACGACCGCGCCACCGCCCTGGGCTATGCGCTGATCAACACCGGCTCGGCCGCCGCCGCCGACGACGAGGTCGCCCAGATCCAGGCCGTCACCGTCGCCGACATCCAGCGCGTGGCGCGCAAATATCTGACGCCTCAGCGCCAGTCGACGATCACCTTCCTGGCCGCCGACGACCAGAACCCCGCCTCGATCCAGAAGATGAACGTCGACGCTCCCGTCAAGGTCGCCGACCTGGCGCCGGCCGGCCAGCCCGCCGTCCTTCTGCCCGAGGCCGAGCGCACCCCCCTGCCCCAGCCGGGCGCCGAGGTCGCGCCCACGACCCCGGCCGTCGCCGACTTCCGCCTCGACAACGGTCTGCGCGTCCTGGTCGCCCCGACCGACGGCGTGCCGCTGGTCTCGGCCCGTCTCAGCTTCGACGCCGGCTCGTCCGACGATCCGGCGGGCAAGGCCGGCATCGCCGCCATGACCGCCGCCCTGCTGACCCAGGGCACCAAGACGAAGACGGCGCCGGAAATCGCCACCCAGATCGAACAGCTGGGCGCCGCGGTCGGCGCGGGCGCAGGCGTGGACTTCTCCAATGTCTACGCCAACGCCCCGTCCAACGCCTTCCCGACGACCGTCGCCCTGATGGCCGATCTGGTGAAGAACCCCACCTTCGCCGCCGAGGAGCTTGAGCGTCAGCAGGCCCAGACCCTGGACGGCCTGCGCGTCGCCCTCAGCCAGCCGGGCTCCATCGCCGGCATGACCGTGGGCCGCGTCATCTATGGCGACGCCCCCTATGGCGCGACGATCACGCAACAGACTGTGCCGACCATCACCCCGGCCGACGTCGCCGCCTTCCACGCCGCCCGCTATCGCCCGTCGGACGCGACCCTGGTCTTCTCGGGCGACATCACGCCTGACGCCGCCCGCGCCCTGGCGCAACAGGCGTTCGGCGACTGGAACCCGGCCGGCGCGGCCCCGGCCGCCACCGCCAACCCCGCCGGTGAGGCCCTGGCCCCGCGCATCGTGGTGGTGAACCAGCCCGGCGCCGGCCAGGCCGCCGTCGTCGCGGCCGTTCGCGGCGTGTCGCGCACCGACGCCGATTTCTTCCCGCTGACGGTCGGCAACACCCTGCTGGGCGGCGGCTTCTCGTCGCGGCTGAACCAGGAAATCCGCATCAAGCGCGGCCTGTCCTACGGCGCCTCGTCGTCGCTGGGCGTGCGGGCGGATGCGGGCCTGTTCACCGCCTCGACCCAGACCAAGAACGAAACCGCCGACGAGGTCGCCGACCTGATCCTGGCCGAGATCGCCAAACTGGGAACCGAGACCCCGACCCAGGCCGACCTGGCCCCGCGCCGCGCCACCCTGATCGGCGGCTTCGGCCGCTCGCTGGAGACGGTGGACGGTCTGGGCGCCCTGGTCGCCAACCTGGCCCTCTATGACCTGCCGATGAGCGACCTCGCCGACTACGCCGGCCAGGTTCGCGCCGTGACGCCCGAACAGGTCCAGGCCGCCTTCGCCGAACACCTGCCGGTCAATCGCGCCAGCCTGGTCATCGTCGGCGACGGCTCGCTGTTCCTCGACGCCCTGCGCGCCAAACATCCGAACCTCGAAGTCATCGAGGCCGGCGCCCTGAACCTGAACAACGGCGCGCTGAAGTAAGGCCGCACAAACCCCTCTCCCTCCCCGTCCGGGGAGGGAGAGGGGCCGTCTCAGATCCTCAAACCGACAGGCACACCACCTGCGCCACCCGCAGGTCCCGGCGCAGGGTGTTCGACACCCGGCCGTAGTCGTCGATGGTCACCGGCTGGTCCCGCACCTTTTCGTCAGCCATCTGTTCGCCCCGGATGGCGGGGGCGAAGGTTTCGGGCGCCGTGGTGTAGATCCGGCCCCGTCGCGGGGCCTCGGCGATGGTCACGCCGACCACATGGCCGTGAATGTCCAGCGCGGGGGCGCCCGACAGGCCTGACAATGTCCCTTCCAGCCCATTGGTGCGCCCGACCTCGGCCCAGGCCAGGACCGGCTCTTCGTGCGCGCCCCGGCCGAAGACCTTCAACGTCTCGCGGCCCAGCAGGCGCGAGGTGACCTCGCCTGGCCGTCCCTGTGGAAAGCCGGGATGGAAGGCGCGCTGGCCCTTGCGCAAGGGAGCCTCGGCGGCGACCGGCAAAGCGGTCGACCCGCCGTCGGTGATCAACAGGGCGACATCGGCGCGCGGGGCCAGACGCACGTCGGCGGCGACAGCTCGACCCGGCCCCACCACCAGGGCCGGCTTGCGACAGCCCTCGACCACATGGCGGGCGGTGACCCAGCGCCCGCGCCCGGCGATGGAGAAGGCGGTGCCGGACGACGGCTGGAACGGCGCCTCGCCCGCATCCAGGGTCACGGCCGCGTCAAAGGGGGTGATCGGCCCCAGCAGTGGTCCCTCGGCCTGGGCTTGGGGCGAGGCGGCGGGCGGGGCGTCGGCATTCTCGCGCCGGCCCAGCGACACCGCCAGCAGCACGGCCGCGACCGCTCCGTAGATGGCCCAGTCCGGCAGGCGGGGAAACTGCACGATCCCGGCCGATCAGCCGGTCAGGGCGGCGGACAGGATGACGGCGGTCGCCAGCTTGGCGCCCATCAGCACCACCGCGGCGGCGATCTCGCCGTCCTTGATCCGCTGCGGCAGGCCCGTCAGCATCAGATCGACCACCCGGAAGGCCAGCAGTTGCAGCACCACCGTCGCCACGCCCCAGATGGCGATGTCGCGCACCGAGGTCGAGACCGACAGGGATACGGCCAGCGGCACGGCCAGCCCCATCAGAATGCCGGCGAAGGCGATGGCGGCCGCCGCATTCCCCTCGCGGATCAGCGCGACCTCCTTCCACGGCGTCAGCAACGCATAGACCGTCGCCCCCGCCACGAGCAGCAGCAGGGTGACGATCAGGTGCATGACCATGACCGGGAAGCCCGAGGCGAAGGCCTGCACCTCGGCGCTGGAAAGGACGTTCGACAAGGACGGATCCATACCTAGACGCCTTGCCCGATTGTCGCCCCAATCCGCAAGCGCGGCCGGGACACAGTGCGTGACATTATGTGTCGAACCAGCCGTCTCCTCCCCATTTCATGGGGAGGTGGCTCGAAGCGAAGCGTAGAGACGGAGGGGCTCTTCAACACACCGCCAACGCCCGTGGGACTTCAAGAGCCCCTCCACCGCTTCGCGGTCCCCCTCCCCACAAGTGGGGAGGAGACGACGGATCAGGCCGCCGCCTGCTCCGCCTTCCTGAGCGTGCTGGCGCGGACCTTCTCGCTTTCGGACTTCAGCTGACCGCAGGCGGCCAGGATGTCACGGCCGCGGGGGGTGCGGATGGGTGAGGCGTATCCGGCCTTGTTCAGGATGGCGGCGAAACGCTCGATGGTCTTCCAGTCCGAGCATTCGTATTCGACGCCCGGCCAGGGGTTGAACGGGATCAGGTTGATCTTGGCCGGAATGCCCTCGATCAGCTTGAGCAGGGCGCGCGCCTCTTCGGGGCTGTCGTTGACGCCCTTCAGCATCACGTATTCGAACGTCACCCGACGCGCATTGGACAGGCCCGGATAGGCCCGGATGCCCGCCATCAGTTGTTCGAGATTGTACTTCTTGTTCAGCGGCACCAGCACGTCGCGCAGCGCGTCGTTGGTGGCGTGCAGGCTGATGGCCAGCATGGCCGCCGTGCGCGTGCCCAGCGCATCCAGTTGCGGCACGACGCCCGAGGTCGAGACGGTGATCCGCCGACGCGACAAGGCGATGCCCTCATTGTCCGAGATGATGTCGATGGCGTCGGCGACGTGGTCCAGATTGTACAGCGGCTCGCCCATGCCCATGAAGACGATGTTGGACAGGCGGCGGTCTTCCTTGGGCGACGGCCATTCCTCCAGGTCGTCGCGCGCGACCTGGACCTGGGCCACGATCTCGGCGGCGGTCAGGTTGCGGACCAGTTTCTGGGTGCCGGTGTGGCAGAAGGTGCAGTTCAGGGTGCAGCCGACCTGGCTGGACACGCAAAGGGCGCCGGCCCGGCCCACGTCGGGGATATAGACGGTCTCGATCTCGATGCCCGGCGCGGTGCGGATCAGCCATTTGCGGGTGCCGTCCTTGGACACCTGGCGTTCGACGATCTCGGGACGGGCCAGGGTGAAATGCTCGGCCAGCTTGGCCTGCATGTCCTTGGCCACATTGCTCATGGCCGAAAACTCGGTCACGCCGTAGTGGTGGATCCAGCCCCACACCTGGCTGGCGCGCATCTTGGCCTTTTCGGGCGGGCAGACGTCGGCGTCGATCAGCGCCTGGCGCAGGCCCGCGCGCGTCAGACCGCTGAGGTTGACGGGGGCCTTGACGGCCGGCGCGTTAGAGACGCGCGAAAGGTCGAGCGTGATGCTCAAGGCGGCGATCCTGCGTGAGGTTGAGCCGGCCTATATAGCACGGATCCCGGCGATTGCATGGCCGGGGCGGATTCGACGGCTTTAGAGGCCCACGTCCCAGACGCCGGCGTCGCGCATCCGGGTCTCTCGCGCCTCCTCGGCCCGGCCGCCCATCTCGCCCGCCATGCCCCGGATCGCGGTCGAGACGGTGCTCTTGTGCACGCCCGGCACGACGGCGTGGGCGAAGGCGGCGCCGGCCAGCCGCAACAGCTTGAATCCGAAGGCGGCCGAGGCGGCCATATGTTCCAGATAGGTCTCGCCCACCTCGCGCGGGTGGTCGCGGAACAGCCGGGCGAAGGGCGTCGCGCCGGAACGGCTGCGGTCGATCGTCGTCTGGCTCATGGGTGGCGGAGGCTCCGGATGTCGAAGCGACGATGGTCACGCCTGAACGCGTTTCGCGCAAGGGCCAATACAGCCATCGTCAGGCGGATTTTCTGACGCTAGGGTCTGGGCTGGATCAAGGGAAAGCTCATGCCGGTTCGCTTCAAGGCCGTATCGTCCGTCGCCATCGCCGTCTGCGCCTGGGGCGCCCTGGCCGCCGCCGCGAGCCCCGTGCTGGCGCAATCGGGCGCCGCCCTGCCCTATGACGCCCGCCGCGGCGTGTTCAGCTTCTCCTCGGGGCTGGAGGGGTCGCTGCCGGCGGTGGTGCAGGTGACGACCCTGGGCCAGTCGCGCGGCCCCAGTTCGGACGCCGCCGATCCCAAACCCTACGCCTCCGGCTCCGGCGTCATCGTCGATGCGGCCGAGGGGCTGCTGATCACCAACAATCACGTGGTCGAGGGCGGGCGAAAGTTCACCGTCGACCTGACCGACGGCCGGCTGTTCGACGCGGTTCTGGTCGGGGCGGACAAGGCCACCGACATCGCCGTGCTCCGCATCACCCCTGACGGTCGGCCGCTGAACCTGAAACAGGTCCAGACGGTGGATTCCGACACCCTGCGCACCGGCGACCTGGCCTTCGCCGTCGGCTATCCGCTGGGCCTGGACCAGACCCTGACCATGGGCGTCATCTCGGGCCTGAACCGCTCCGGCCTGGGCGATGCGGTCGAGGACTATATCCAGACCGATGCGGCCGTGAACTCGGGCAACTCGGGCGGGCCGCTGCTGGACAGCCGGGGACGGCTGATCGGCATCAACACCTCGATCCTGTCGGGCGGCCTGGGCGGCGGCAACGACGGCATCGCCTTCGCCGTGCCGACGCGGATCATGCTCTATGTCGCCGACCAGCTGAAGAAGAACGGCGAGGTCAAGCGCGGCCAGACCGGCGCCATCTTCGGTTCGCTGAACGCCGAGCGGGCGCGTGAACTGCACCTGGGCATCGTGCGCGGGGCGGTCGTGGCCGATGTCGCGCCGGGATCGCCGGCCGAGCGCGCGGGCCTGCGCCACAACGACGTCATCACCCGCATCGAGGGCCGTCCCGTCGCCAACGCCGGCTCGGTCAACGCCACCATCGGCATCGCCGCGCCGGGGTCGGAGCTCAGCGTCGCCTATCTGCGCGACGGCCGTGACGCGACGACCAGCCTGTCGGTCGAGACCCCCGTGGACCAGCCGGTGATCGTCGGCGCCCAGTCGGTGCTGGCCTATGGCGCGACCCTGCGAAATCAGGACGGCGGCGCCCAGGTCCTCGCCGTCACGGCCGGATCGCCTGCCGCCCAGGCCGAGCTGACGG
Source organism: Brevundimonas sp. FG128 (assembly GCF_057809775.1). NCBI lineage: Bacteria > Pseudomonadati > Pseudomonadota > Alphaproteobacteria > Caulobacterales > Caulobacteraceae > Brevundimonas > Brevundimonas sp. FG128. The sequence continues at coordinate 237,906 of NZ_JBMDKP010000003.1, read as the reverse complement.
CCGGCGACCTGATCACCGCCGTCGGCGGCGCAGCCGTCGCCGACGCCCAGGCGGCCGCCACCGCCCTGCAAGGCGCGACGGGCGCGGTCGAGGCGACCGTGCTGCGGAATGGAGAGACCCTCAGCCTGACCCTGGCGCTTTAGCCGAGGTCCAGACAGCGAAACGCCCGCCTTGCCAGGGAGGGGGAGGGGAAAGGCAGGGCGGGCGCTCGCTTGGAGGAAGCATCGGCCGCCGGAGCCCTTCGTGGAAACATCCAGGGGGCTGGGGGGGCTGTTCAGGATCCGGACGCTTCCGAACTCCGACGAGCCGATGATCGATATTTCGTCGCCCAACCGGGCGGGCGAAGGACCGAAACGGGGCCATTTCGTGTCTGTGTCGTTTTCCTCTCGCCCACTGGCGCCGGGCCGCCTTGTCCTTAAGTTGAGGCGATGAGCATGAACCCGCACGAGGCGGCCCCGTCGTCCGGCCCCGTCTTCTTCGACCGGCGCGAACTGGATCCGATCCTTCGGGTCTATGGCCGTATGGTCGCGCAAGGGGAATGGCGCGACTACGCCATGGTCGGACACAAGGACTTCGCCGAGTTCGCCGTCTTCCGCCGCAGCGGCGACGCCCCGCTCTACCGGATCGAGAAACGCCCCGCCCTCCAGACCCGCCAGGGCCAATGGGCCGTCATCGGCGAAGGCGGCCAGATCCTGAAACGCGGCCGTGACCTGGCCCAGGTGCTGCGGGTCTTCGACGGCCGCAAATTTCAGGTGATCGACTAACGCAAAAAGGGCCCCGCGAGGGGCCCTTTCCGTATCCGTCTTGCGACAGACCTCAGTTCCGGTTGCCGCCCATGAAGGCCAGCAGGAATTGGAACAGGTTCACGAAGTTGATGAACAGGCTCAGCGCGCCGAAGCCCGTGGCCACGCCCATCGCGTTCTGGTCGCCGCCCAGGGCGTAGTAGGTCATCTTCAGACGCTGGGTGTCGTAGGCGATCAGGCCCGCGAAGATCAGCACGCCCAGACCCGAGATGATCAGGTAGAAGGTCCCGGACTGCAGGAACATGTTCACGATCGACGCGATGATAAGGCCGATCACGCCGAAGATCAGGAAGGTGCCCATGCCGGTCAGGTCCTTCTTGGTGGTGTAACCCACCAGGCTCAGACCCCCGAAAGCCGCCGCCGTGACCAGGAAGGTCGAGGCCAGCGAGGCGCCGGTGTAGCGCAGGAACAGTATGCCCAGGCCCGCGCCGATCGAGGCGACCACGGCCCAGTAGAGCAGGTTCACGCCCTTGGCCGTCGGGTTCTTCATGAAGAACATCGAGCCGAACAGCAGCACCAGGGGCGAGAACTGGACGATCATGCCCAGCACCGTCAGGCCGACGCGGCCGTCCGGACCCACGGCGAACAGCAGCTGCTGCACCGCCGGCACATTGCCGGTGACATAGGCCAGGGCCGCCGCGACCACGAGGCCCAGGGCCAGCTTGTTGTAGACGCCCAGCATGAAGCTGCGCAGGCCGGCGTCGACCGACATGTCGGCCGTCTGCGGCAGAGGACGGGCGTAGCCGTTGTTGAAATCGCTCATGGCGACGAACTTTCTCCGATTGGCCGGAGAGGCTTCTCCGGTCACAGACGCTGAATATCGGGAGCCGCCGGCCCCACTGCAAGCAAAACCGGACTTGGAGGCCCCCGTTCCGGCCGCTACCTTCGGTCGCATGCTTCGCCTGTTCACCGCCCTGACCCTTCCGCCGGATGTCGCAGACACGCTGAAACGGCGCCAATCCGGCCTGCCCGGCGCCCGCTGGCGCCCGCTGGACGCCCTTCACGTCACCCTGGCCTTCTATGGCGAGATGGACGAACGGCGCGCCGACGACCTGGCCTCGGAACTGGCGCGCGTGGCGGGCGGGCCGTTCAAGATCGCGCTGAAGGGGGTCGGCTGTTTCGGCGACGACCACCGCAGCCAGACATTATGGGCCGGGGTCGAGACCCCCAACGACCGGCTGTCGGTCCTGGCCGGGCGCTGCAAGTCGGCCGGCGAACGGGCCGGGATCGCCATGGAGGCGCGCACCTACAAGCCGCACGTCACCCTGGCCTATCTGAAGACCCAGACCAATCCCGACCGCATCGGCGCCTGGATGGCGGGCCACAATCTGCTGCACTCGCCGCCGATCCGCATCGACCGCTTCGGCCTGTATTCCAGCGTCCTGACCGACGGCGGCAGCCACTACGAGCTGGAGCGGGAGTATCTGCTGTGAGCGACGCCGCCGACCCTGCCTACGCCGTCCCGCCCCATGTCGTCCTGGGCCCGACCCTGGAAACCGAACGGCTAATCCTGCGGCCGCCGGCCGTGGAGGATTTCCCGCGCTGGGCCGACTTCATGGCCGATCCCGAGACCGCCCGCTTCATCGGCGGGGTCCAGCCCGCGCCCCAGGTCTGGCGCAGCCTCTGCACGATCGCCGGCATGTGGGCCCTGACCGGCGAAGGCATGTTCTCCATCCTGGAGAAATCCACCGGCCTGTGGCTGGGCCGGATCGGGCCCTTGCATCCCTATGGCTGGCCCGGCCGCGAGGTGGGCTGGAGCCTGCACAAGGACGCGACCGGCAAGGGCTATGCGGTCGAGGCCGCCGCCGCGACCCTGGACTACGCCTTCGACGTCCTGGGTTGGGACGACGTCATCCACTGCATCGACCCGGACAACCTGGCCTCGGCGGCGGTGGCGACGCGGCTGGGATCGCGCAATCGCGGACCAGGTATCCTGCCCGAACCGTTCCAGGACCACGCCGTCGATCTGTGGGGTCAGACGCGCGACGAATGGGCGGTCAATCGGTCGCGCCTGAAAACGTCGCGCCTGAAACGCTGAGGGCAACCGATCGCGGCGATGCGGCGTATCTCCTCAAAACCGAACGAGGATACGCCCATGTTTCGCGCCAGCCTGATCGCCGCCTCCGCCGCCCTCGCCGTCGTGTCCGCCACGGCCCCCACCACAGCCCAGGCCCAGGCCTCGGACGTCGATCTGGCGCGGTTCGACGGCCGCTGGTTCGAGATCGAGCGCAATCACAACAATGTCCAGAAGGACTGCAGCCGCGCCCAGATCGACTTCACCCAACGCGACGCCGCCGACCGCTACGCCATCGCCGTCACCTGCACCCGCCGCAACGACGGCAAGGTCGAGGTCCTGCGCGCCAACGCCCGCGTCACCGACACCGCGACCAACGCCAAGTTCCGTTTCAGCCTGACCGGCCTGCTCAGCTTCGGCGGCCTGGCGGGCCAGAACTACTGGGTCTGGGATCACGCGCCGGACTACAGCTGGACCATCATGGGCCTGCCGGACAAGTCGAACTGGTGGATCTGGCACCGGAACCAGAACGCGTCCCAGGCCGAGCGCGACCGCCTCCTGGCCCGCGTCCGCGCCCTGGGCTTCGACACCGGCCGCCTGGTCCACACCGGCCTGTAAAGGCGACGCTTGCGATGGGAACGTAGCCGGAACATAAGTGTCGGCATGTCCGCCGCCGTCCATCTCGAACTGGTCTTCAGCCGCCCGGAAACCACCCAGTCGGTGACGCGCGGCGCGGCGCGGCTGATGATGGACATGGGCTATGCGCCCCTGCTGGAGGTCTGCCTGCCCAACGGCCGTCGCGCCGACGTCATGGCCATCGGCCGCAAGGGCGACATCGTCATCTGCGAGGTTAAGTCCGGCGTCGAGGACTATCGGGTGGATCGCAAATGGCCTGAGTACGGGCCGTTCTGCGACGCCTTCTACTTCGCCGTCGCGCCTGAATTTCCGCAGGACATCCTGGCCGACGAGCCGGGCCTGATCGTCGCCGACGGCTTCGGCGGGGCGGTGGTGCGCGAGGCGCCGATCACGCCCCTGGCCCCGGCCCGTCGCAAGGCCCTGACCCTGGCCTTCGCCCGGCTGGGCGCCATGCGGGCGATCTCGCTCCAGCATCCGGCCGGCGCCTGATCCTCTTCGCCGGACGGAAACCTCGCACAGGTCCGGCGAAAATATCCCGGCTATTCAAGGCATTGTAAAACTATGTCAGCGCTCACCCTGACAGGCTGCGGCGCGGGCTTATAATCGGGCCGGGTCTTTGACATCGCGAACCCGGACCGGGCGATCCGCGCCCGAAAACCCGCCGACGAAAGTGCACGAAAGTGCACTGCTTTTTTTATTTGTGCACTCGCCCCTCGCAGAGCGGTCTCAGGCCCATCGGCCTCAGAGGCGGCGGAAGACGGCGGCGGCGAAGCCTTCGGCGGTCAGCCGGGCCTCGACCTCGGCCAGGGGCTCGATCACCACCCCGCCCTTGTCGCCGCTGGAATGGATGATCCGCTCGGCGTCCATCATCAGGGCGGAATGGCCGGTCCAGTCCTGGTCCCCGGCGCCGGCCAGCCAGACGACGATGTCGCCGCGCTTCAGGGCGTCGCTCGGCGCGGCCTGGCCCAGCCCCGCCTGGGCGTCCGATCGGCGCGGTCCCGGCAGGCCGCAGGCCAGCAGCGCCTGCTGCACCAGGCCGGAACAGTCGGTGGAGATCGAAGAGCGGGCGCCCAGCTCGTGCGGGCGGCCCAGCAGCCATTCGGCCACGGCGACCAGATCGGTCTCGAACTCGCCCACCGGACGCAGTTCGCCCTCGACCAGGCCCGCCGCGCCTTCGACCACCAGGGCGTTCAGCGGCAGGGCGGCGTCCACAGCGGCGACGCGACGGGTCGCCAGCGGCGCGCCGTTCGACAGGCTGTCCAGCACCACCCAGCCGACCACCCCGTCGCGGCGCGCCCGGCCCCAGGCCCGGCCGTTCGCCCGATCCAGAACGTCGAAGATCTCGCCGTGCAGCAGCTGGTCGATCCGCACCTCCCCGTCGGACAGGATGTCGGCGACGGCCACGCGGCAATGCATGGCCTCGGTCTTCCTGTAGGCCGAGGCGCGCACCAGCCCCTCCAGCGCCAGTTCGGCGAGGTCGGGGCGGGCGAGACGGTCGCCGGGCGGGACAAGATCGAGGACGTCGGTCAAACGTGAACTCGCGTGATTGAGCCCCCCGTCTTATCCACTGATGGCGAAGGGGCCGTTAACAGAGGTCGCTTTTCTGAGGAAAATCAACCGAACCGCGTTCTTGAACCGCTCATCCGCCTTGAAGCGTCGCCATAAGCCCCCACGTCGATGGCGGGCGGCGTTCGTCCGTCCTCCCTTTCGCACAGGCCCGCCATGCTGCTGTCCCTGTCCCTGACCCTGATGATCGTCTTCGGCCTGACGGCTTTTGACCGAGGCCCCGTCGGCGCCGCCCTGCGTCACGGACTGGTGCAGGCGCCGGCGCGGATGCTGTCGCGCCTGTCGCGCCTGTCGCGCGGACAGAGGGTCGGCATCGCCGTCGTCGTCCTGCTGGGGCTTGCGACGGTCCTTCTGTTCGAGGCCGAGGGCCTGCGGTTCTTCTCCATGGCGGCGCCCGACCTGATCGCCTGGGTCCTGATGTTCGACGTGACCGTGGTCTTCGACCTGATCGTCCTGACCATCGGGCTCGGCGCCGTCTCCGGCTGGCGCGGCATGGCCCGCCGGATCGAAGGCCTTCGGGGCCTGGCCCGGCGCCTCGGCGGCCGGATCGCCAGGACCGCCCGGGCGCGCGGGCGGCGCGTCAGACGGCCCCGACCGCCCCGCCCCGGTTCCGACGACGTGGAGCCAGGCGCCGTCTTCGCCTGACCCTCAACCGGCGTAGCGCGCCTTCAGCATGGCGTAGCAGGCCCTCAGCGCCTGGGCCTCGCCGCCTTCGGGATAGCCGGGGCGAGCGCGGGGGTTCCAGGCGAAGATGTCCATGTGCGCCCAGGCGCCGGTGGTCGGCGCGAACCGTTGCAGGAACAGAGCGGCCGTGACCGAACCCGCCTGCGCCCAGGCGGAGGAATCGTTCTTCATGTCGGCGATCTCGGTGTCGAGCGACGCGCGATAGCCGGGCCACAGCGGCATCCGCCACAGGGGATCGCGCACCACCCCCGCCGCCGCCAGCAGGCCTGCGGCCAGCGCCTCGTCGTCGGTATAGAGGGGCGGCAGGTCCGGCCCCAGGGCAACCCGCGCCGCTCCGGTCAGGGTGGCGAAGTCCAGCGTCAGATCCGGCGCATGTTCGCCCGCCCGCGTCAGGGCGTCGGCCAGGATCAGCCGTCCCTCCGCATCGGTGTTGCCGATCTCGATGGTCAGGCCCTTGCGGCTGTTCAGCACGTCGCCGGGCCGGAAGGCGTCGGCCGAGACCGCGTTCTCCACCGCCGCCACGATGACCACCAGCCGCACGGGCAGGTCCGCCTGCATCACCAGCCGCCCCAGGGCCAAGGCGTGGGCTGACCCTCCCATGTCCTTCTTCATGTTTCGCATCCCGGCGGCAGGCTTCAGGTCCAGCCCGCCGGTGTCGAACACCACCCCCTTGCCGACCAGGGCCACCAGCGGCAGGTCGGTCCGGTCCAGCTGCCAGCCGATCTCGATCAGGCGCGGCGCCCGGTGCGGCGCGGCCGCGCGGCCGACGGCGTGGACTGCGGGATAGTTCTCCTCCAGCAGGGCGTCGCCGGTCGTGACGTTGATCGCGGCGCCCGCGCTCTCGGCGATCTCGCGGGCGATGGTCTCGATCTGCAACGGTCCCATGTCGGCGGCCGGCGTATCGACCATCTCGCGCGCCAAAGCGCAGGCGGCGGCGATGCGCGAGACCTCCGCGACATCCACCCCGTCCGGCGCGACCAGCCGCACGGGCGCCCTGTCCGGCCGGGCCTTGTAGCGGTCGAACACATAGGCCCCCAAGAGGAAGGCCAGGGTCGCCAGCTCCGTATCCTCGGCCGCCGCCTCCAACCGATACAGGCCGCCCGGCAGCCGCGCCGAAAGCCCCCGCACGCTCATCGGATCGAACGCCGCCCCCGCCCCGACCACGACCTGGGCCACCTCGCCGTCCGTCCCCGGCACGACCAACAGCTGACCCGTCTTGCCCTCGAACCCGTGCAGATCCCCCCAGCGGCGGGCTGCGCCATCCAGCTCACCGTCCGCCTGAACGAAGCGGATCGGGATCGCGCCGTCGCCGTCTTGGGCGGAAACCAGCAGGGGATGCGAGATGGACATGGGGCCCTCGAGACGAAGTTAACCATCAGTTGACGCGAACAGGCGATCTTCCGGCAAGACCCAAGGACCGTCTGGACCTGACCCATGTCGCGCATGCCCGCCCTTCTCGCAACCGTCGCCCTGATCGCCCTGTCCGGCGGATCAGCCCTGGCGGCCGACCCCACGCCGGCCATGACGGCCCAACCTCAGGCCCAAACGCGCGCGCCGTCGTCCGCCGCGGTGCGCGCCACCTATGACCGGATGGACGCCCTGTCCCGCTCGGTCTTCTGGGCGTCGGAGCAGGAAGCCAACCCGACCGATGCGGTCGCGGGGGTGAAGCTGGCGCAGGCGCTGCGCGAACTGGGCCGCTACGATCAGGCCGCCGAGGCCGCCCAGGCGACCCTGACCGTCCAGCCGAACAATCTCGACGCCCTGCTGGAACTGGGCCGCGCCCATATCGCGCGCGGCCAGGCCTTCTACGGCGTGGCTCCGCTGGAGAAGGCGCGCGACCAGGACCCGCGCGACTGGCGGGCCTATTCCCTGCTGGGCGTCGCCTATGAGCAGGTCAGCCGGTTCGACGACGCCCGCGCCGCCTGGAACCAGGCCCTGGCCCTGTCGCCCGACAACCCGGATGTCCTGACCAACGCCGCCACCGCCGCCCTGACCCACGGCGATGCGCCGGGCGCCGAGACCCTGCTGCGCCGCGCCGTCGCCCAGCCGACCGCCTCGGGCAAGGTCCGCCAGAACCTGGCCATGGTGCTGGGCCTGCAAGGCAAGATGGGCGAGGCCGAACAGATCCTGCGCCGCGAACTGCCGCCCGAACAGGCCGAACAGAACCTGCGCTGGCTGCGATCGCGCAGCGCCGCCGGCGCGACGCCCGCACAGCCGACGCCTGCCCAGCCGACACCATCGGGCGCGACCTCGCCCGACACCGCGCGCACCTGGAACTCGCTCCAGGCGAACTGATCCGATTGCCCGCCGCTCGGCCCCGTGCTGGATAGGCGGATGCCTGCCTCGCTCAAAACCTATCAGGCCTTCCTGTTCGACATGGACGGCACCCTGATCACCTCCACGCTCGCCGCCGAACGGGTCTGGACCCGCTGGGCCGAGCGTCACGGCCTGGACGTTCAAGCGCTGCTGGCGGTCATGCACGGGGTGCGGGCCGTCGACACCATCCGCAACCAGAACCTGCCCGACATCGACCTGGACGCCGAAGTCGCCTGGGTCGAGCGCGGCGAGATCGAAGACGTGGAGGGCGTCGCCCCCATCCCCGGCGCCGTCGACTTCGTCAATCGCCTGCCGCCCGACCGCTGGGCCGTCGTCACCTCCGCCTCGGTCCCTCTGGCGAAGGCCCGGCTGAAGGCCGCCGGGGTCGCGCCGCCCGCCGTCATCATCACCGCCGAGGACGTCGAACGCGGCAAGCCCGATCCGGCCGGCTATCTGCTGGCGGCCAGGCGTCTGGGCTTCAACATCGCCGACTGTCTGGTGTTCGAGGACGCCGAGGCCGGGATCAAGGCGGGCGAAGCGGCCGGCGCCGACGTGATCGTCGTCACCGCCGCCTGGACCCATCCGCTGGAGACGGATCATGCCACGCTGGCGAACTATGCGGACGCAGGTCTTGAAGTTGGCGCGGACGGCTCGCTGACGCTGACGGTTTAGCGCCGACGTCTCTCTGCCCGTTCCGGTGGAGTCGAGGGTCCTGCGACTTCCCCCCAGCCCCCGCACACCCTATCTTCGCCCCATGATCGACGATCTCTACAGCGCGCGTATCCTGACGCTGGCGGCGAACCTGCCGCATGCGGGACGTTTGCCTGCGCCGGAGGGCACAGGTGAGCGGGTCGCCAAACTGTGCGGATCGCGGGCGACGGTGGATGTGACGCTGGACGACCAGGGCCGCGTGGCCGACTTCGCCCAGGACGTGAAGGCCTGCGCCCTGGGCCAGGCCGCCGCTGGCGTGCTGGGCCAGTCCGTGATCGGCGCGTCGCTCGATGAACTCCAAGACGCCCGCGCCGCCATGTCCGCCATGCTGAAGTCCGGCGGCGACGGCCCGACCGGCCGGTTCGAGGATCTGCGCGTGCTGCGTCAGGTCGCCGACTATCCCGCCCGCCACGCCTCGACCCTGGTCTCGCTGGAGGCGACATTGGAGGCGATGCACAACGCCCTGACCGCGCGAACTCGTCTCGCCGGCGCGGCCTGACGGGCACGACCGGTTGATCCCCCTGCGGCAACAGGGGATAAGCGCGGCGAACCCATCCAGCCCCCGGCGAAGGGACGTGATGTCTCTCTATGAACGCGGCGTCCGCGCGGCCCATCGGGGCTACAAGCTGACGCTGTCCCCCCTGATCGGCCAGCAGTGCCGGTTCCTGCCGACCTGTTCGGATTACGGGCGCGACGCCCTGATCCAGCACGGACCGGTCAAGGGGGGATGGCTCACCGTGCGCAGGCTCTGTAAATGCCATCCCTTCGGAGGATCGGGCTACGACCCGGTCCCGCCTGCAAAGACTGACACATGATCGATCTGAAATTCCCCGACGGCGCCGTGCGCCAATATCCGGCCGGTTCGACGGCGCGCGACGTCGCGACCTCGATCTCGCCGTCCCTGGCCAAGAAGGCCGTTCTGGCCGAACTGAACGGCGAGCAGCGCGACATGGGCCGGGTGCTGGAGACGAGCGGCGACTTCCGCCTGATCATGCGTGACGATCCCGCCGCCCTGTACACCATCCGTCACGACACGGCCCACGTCCTGGCCGAGGCGGTGCAGACCCTGTTCCCCGGCACCCAGGTCACGATCGGCCCGGCCATCGAGGACGGCTTCTACTATGACTTCTTCCGCGAAGAACCGTTCTCGACCGACGACTTCGCCGCCATCGAAAAGCAAATGGCGAAGATTGTCGATCGCGACGCCAAGTTCGAGCGCGAGGTCTGGGACCGCGACGAGGCCATCGTCTTCTTCGAGGCGCGCGGCGAGAAGTTCAAAGCCGAGCTGATCAAGGACCTGCCCGAGAACGAGACCATCACCCTGTACAAACAGGGCGACTGGATCGACCTGTGCCGGGGACCGCACTTCCCCTCGACGCGTCATGTCGGCAAGGCGTTCAAACTGACCAAGCTGGCCGGCGCCTATTGGCGCGGCGATTCCAAGCGCGAACAGCTTCAGCGCATCTACGGCACCGCCTGGGCGACCAAGGAGGATCTGGACGCCCACCTGCTGCGTCTGGAAGAGGCCGAGAAGCGCGACCACCGCAAGGTCGGCAAGGCGATGGAGCTCTTCCACATGCAGGAAGAGGGCCGCGGCATGGTCTTCTGGCATCCCAAGGGCTGGGTGCTGTGGCGCGTGCTGGAGGCCTATATGCGCCGCCGCCTGGACGCCGCCGGCTATGTCGAGGTCAAGACGCCCCAGGTTCTGGACCGCAAATTCTGGGAACAGAGCGGCCACTGGGACAAGTACCGGCCCAATATGTTCGTCTGCGAGACGGTCGAGGGCGAGGAACTGAGCCTCAAGCCGATGAACTGCCCGGGCCACGTCCAGATCTTCGATCAGGGCCAGCGCTCCTACCGCGAACTGCCGCTGCGCATGGCCGAGTTCGGGGCCTGCCATCGCTATGAGCCCAGCGGCTCGCTGCACGGCCTGATGCGGGTGCGCGGCTTTACGCAAGACGACGCCCACATCTTCTGCCGCGAGGACCAGATCGTCGAAGAGACGGCCGAGTTCATCAAACTGGCGCGCAGCGTCCACGCCGACCTGGGGATGGAGACGGCCTATATCAGCCTGGGCACCCGGCCCGAAAACCGCGCCGGGTCGGACGAGTTCTGGGACAAGGCCGAGGCCCTGATGGCCGAGGCCGCCCGCGCCGCCGGGACCGAGCCGGTCGTGACCGAGGGCGACGGCGCCTTCTACGCGCCCAAGCTGGACTTCATCGTCAAGGACGCCATCGGCCGCGAATGGACCTGCGGCACGATCCAGCTCGACTATGTCCTGCCCGAACGTTTGGACGCCACCTACATCGCCGAGGACGGCCAGAAACACCGTCCGGTCATGCTGCACCGGGCCATCCTGGGCAGCTTCGAGCGGTTCATCGGCATCATGATCGAAAACTACGCCGGGGCCTTCCCGCTATGGCTGGCGCCGACCCAGGCCGTGGTGGCCACCATCACCTCGGACGCCGACGACTACGCCTGCGACGTCTTGGCCCGGTTCAAGGCCGCCGGCCTGCGCACCGAGATCGACCTGCGCAACGAGAAGGTCGGCTACAAGGTCCGCGAACACTCGGTCGGCAAGGTGCCGGTCATCGCCGTGGTTGGGCGCCAGGAAGCCGAACAGGGCATGGTCGCGATCCGCCGCCTAGGCTCACAGGCCCAGACGCTGGTGACGGTCGAAGAGGCTATCCGCCTCCTCACGGAAGAAGCCACGCCGCCGGATCTGAAGCGCGCGCTCCAGGCCTAGGCCCGGATTCGGACACAGGAACGGAAGCCGGTCCTATCGCTTGTGATGGGGCGCGCCCCCGCGCCCCATCACATATTGCGAGAACGACCATGGCCGAGAAAACCCTCGACACCCTGTTCCACGACACGCTCCGCGACATCTATTACGCCGAACGCAAGATCCTGAAGTCCCTGCCCAAGATGGCCCGCGCCGCTCAGTCGCCCGAGCTGAAGGCGGCCTTCGAAAAGCACAAGGACCAGACCGAAGGCCAGATCGAACGCCTGCAGCAGGTGTTCGAGATCATCGGCAAGGCCCCGCGCGGCAAGACCTGCGACGCCATCGAAGGCATCCTGGCCGAGGGCGAGGAGATCATGGAAGAATACAAGGACAACCCCGCCCTCGACGCCGGCCTGCTGGCCGCCGCCCAGGCGGTGGAACACTATGAGATCACCCGCTACGGCACGCTGAAGCGCTGGGCCCTGGTGCTCGGCATGGAAGACGCCGCCGCCCTGCTGGACGAGACCCTGCAGGAAGAATCCCAGACCGACGAAGACCTGACCGGCATCGCCGACGCCGCCGTCAACGCCGACGCGATGAAGAGCGCCGCCTGACCCTTGGCGGAGGCGGTCTCGAGACCGCCTCCGCCATTCCTGGCGCTTCGAAAGATACGATACCGAACACAGAATAGAGATAAAGACTAGCGTTCACCGTATGTTAGGCGCCGCTCGCCGAAGTTGGCTGTCCGACCTTGGAGAGCCATTCGATGATCCAGCCCCAATCCGCCGCAGGCCGCCCGCTTCTGCAGCACGTGATTGCCGCTGGCTATATGCGCTACCTTCTGATCGCCAGTTGGGCGCTCGCTCTGGGCACGGTTACGGGCTGGCGGGAAGCCGTCGCCTGGTTCTGCGCCGCGACCGCCATCGGCATGGTTCGAACCTTCGTCGAACGCCGCCTGATCCTGCCGGATCGCCGACTTCATGACCGCATCAAGCTTACGACCGCGACCGTATCCTGCATCGCCTGGGCGGCCGCGCCGCTGCTGGCCCTTGTTCATGGCGGCGCCTATGGCGTGCCTTTGGGCGTCGGCCTTCTGATGGCGGGTTATGTGCTGGTCTTCACCCAGATGCGCGCCGCCCCCCAAGAGGCCTTGATCGTCTCGGCGCCCTATACCGCCGTGACGGTCTTGCTGCTGGTTCGCCTGTGGGGCGCCCCCGGCTTCTGGGTCATGCTCAGCATGATCCCCGTCCTGGCGCTGGCCCTGTTCATCAAGGTCGTCATAACCCAGATGAAGGATGGCGATCTCGAGGCGGTGAACCAGCGTCAGGCCGAACTGATCGCCGAGCTCGAGACCGCGCGCGACCACGCAAATGCGGCCAACGCCGCCAAGTCCAGTTTTCTGGGCGTCATCTCACACGAGTTGCGCACGCCGATGAACGGGGTGCTGGGCGCCGCGCAACTGTTGCAGATGTCGGCCCTGGACGATCGTCAGAAGGAGTTCGTAGGCGTGATCCGCAACTCGGGCGAGGGGCTGATGGTGCTGCTGAACGACATTCTCGACATCACCAAGATCGAGTCCGGCAAGATGGAGCTGGACCTCGCAGACGTCGAGACCGACACGCTGATGACCCGCCTGACCGGCCCGTTCAGGGCGCAGGCCGAGGCGCGCGGCCTGGCCTTTGTGACCGAGACGCGCGGCGTCCCGCCGGCAGTCCTTCGGCTGGATCCCCTGCGCCTGGCCCAGGTGACGCACAACCTTCTGGCCAATGCGATCAAGTTCACGCCTCAGGGCGAGGTCCGGCTGATCCTGGAAAGCGAGGTGCGCAGCGACGACCGGGTGGGCCTGCGTGTCCGCGTGGTCGATTCCGGCATCGGCATCGCGCCCGACGATCTCGACCGCCTTTTCCAGCCTTTCTCTCAGGTGGACGGGTCGTCCACGCGCAGGTTCGGCGGCACAGGCCTGGGCCTCAGCATCTGCCACCGTCTGGCCGCCCTGATGGAGGGCGAAATCACGGTGGCGTCGATCCCCGGCCAGGGATCGACCTTCACCCTTCGCGCCACATTCGATACGCCGCAGGTCGAACCCGCCCGCGTCGCCGCCTGATCAGTCGCGCAGCAGTTCGTTCACACCGGTCTTGGCCCGGGTCTGGGCGTCCACCCGCTTGACGATGACGGCGCAGTACAGCGACGGGCCACCCTTGGGATCGGGCAAGGCGCCCGGCACCACCACCGAATAGGCCGGCACCTCGCCCCGGAAGACCTCGCCGGTCGCCCGGTCCACGATCTTGGTCGAGGCCGACAGATAGACGCCCATGGCCAAGACCGCGCCCTCGCGCACGATCACGCCTTCGGCCACCTCTGCGCGGGCGCCGATGAAACAACCATCCTCGATGATGGTCGGATTGGCCTGAAGCGGTTCCAGCACCCCGCCGATCCCGGCGCCGCCCGAAAGGTGGACGTTCTTGCCGATCTGGGCGCAGGAGCCGACCGTGGCCCAGGCGTCGACCATGGAGCCCTCGTCCACGAAGGCGCCGATGTTCACGAACGACGGCATCAGCACGACATTCCTGGCGATAAAAGCGCCCTGTCGGACGATGGCGCCGGGCACCGAGCGGAAGCCGGCGGCCTGATAGTCGGCGGCCGCCCAGTCGCCGAACTTGTTGGGCACCTTGTCCCAATAGGGGCCGACGCCGGGCGCATGGCTGGTCGGGCCGCGGTCGCCGGCGCGCATGATCTGATTGTCGTTCAGGCGGAAGGACAGCAGCACGGCCTTCTTCAGCCATTGATGCGTGGTCCAGACCCCGTCGTCGCCGCGCGAGGCCACCCGCGCCTGACCGGCGTCGAGCAAGGCCAGGGCCGTCTCGACCGCGTCGCGCACGTCGCCGTGCGTGGCGGCCGAGACGTTCGCGCGGTCTTCCCACGCGGCCTCGATGACGGATTCGAGATGCGACAGGTCGGTCATGCGGCGTCCTTGAAGGTCAGGGCGGAAAGGAAGTCGAGAAGGTCGGGGGCCACATGGTCGATGTGGTCGCCCAGCGGCTTGCCGTGGCCGTCGCCGATCAGGACCGTAGCCATGCCCAGCGCCTTGGCCGGCTCGAGGTTCTTGGGCGTGTCCTCGAAGAAGGCGGCCTGGTGCGGGTCGATCTGGAAGCGTTCCAGCATCCGGCGGAAGGTGGCGGGATTGGGCTTGGGCGTCAGGTCGCCGTCCTCGATAGCGAAGACGCCGTCGAAACAGTCGGCGATCCCGATCCGGTCCAGCACCCGGTGCGCATAGTCCCGCGCCCCATTGGTGAAGACATAGCAACGCCCCGGCAGCGCCTTCAGCCGGTCAGCGAGCGCCGGATTGGGTTCGACCCCGTCCAGCGGCACATCGTGGACCTCGCGCAGGAACCGCTCGGTATCGACCGCATAGTTGGCCATCAAACCGGCCAGGGTGGTGCCGTGCTCGTCCAGGAATTGGCGCTGCATCACCGCCGCCGCCTCGGGATCCAGGCCCACGGCCTCGACCACAAAGGCGTTGATCCGCGCCTGCACCAGCCGCATCAGCCCCTGCTCGCGCGGATACAGGGTGTCGTCCATGTCGAACACCCAGGCGCGGACATGACCAAGGTCCGTCAAGACGCCTTCACCAGGGTGCCGGCGCCGAACTCGGTGAACAGTTCGACCAGCATGGCGTGCGGCCGGCGACCGTCCAGGATGACCACCGCCTCGACGCCCGCACGCACGGCCGCCATGGCCGTCTCCAGCTTGGGGATCATGCCGCCGTGGGCGACGCCGCTGTCGATCAGGGCCTGGGCCTCCTCCAGCGTCATCTGCCGGATGATGTCGCCGTCTGCGCCCTTGACCCCCGGCACGTCGGTCAGCAGCAGCATCCGCTTGGCGTTCAGGGAGCCGGCGATCGCGCCCGCCACCGTGTCGGCGTTGACGTTGTAGGTCTGGCCGTCCTCGGCCACCCCGATGGGGGCGATGACCGGCACCCAGTCCTCGGTTTCGGACGCCAGCAACCCCTTGATCAGCTTGGGATCCACCTTGGTCGGCTCGCCGACATAGCCCAGGTCCACCTCGTGCTCGATCATACTGTCGGGATCGCGCTTGGTCCGGCGCGTCTTTTCGACCGTCAGCAGGCCCGCGTCCTTGCCCGACAGGCCGACGCCGCGCACGTCCGCCTCCTTGCCCGCCATGGTGATCCAGTGGGCGATCTCTTTGTTCACCGCGCCCGACAGCACCATTTCGGCGACCTCCATCGTCGCCGGATCGGTGACCCGCAGCCCGTCGACGAAGCTGGACTTCACCCCCGCCTTTTCCAGCATGGCGCTGATCTGCGGCCCGCCGCCGTGCACCACGACCGGGTTCACACCCATCAGCTTCAACAGCACGACATCGGCCGCGAACTGACGCGCCACGGCGCTCTCGCCCATGGCGTGGCCGCCGTATTTGATGACCACGGTCTCGCGATCATAGACCTGAATATACGGCAGGGCCTCGGCGAGCGTCTTCGCCGTCTCCCAGCTACGTTCCTCGGACTGGCGTTCTGTTTCGTTCATCACGGCCGCGAGATAGCGGGGGATGAGGGCGGTGTCACGCGTCAGTTTCCAAGCGAAGGTCCAACCGATCCTCGGCTCGGGGGGCGCCCCATCAAGCCATACTGAGGAGATCCGGATGGTCTTCAGCCACGTTGAGATCTCGGCGTTGCTGCCATTCCTCATGACGCGTGACGACGTGCACAGATATCTTTTCATAGCCAACAGCCTGAAGGATACCCAAGCGATGCAGCCCTCCGGTAGCCAACAGCAATTCTCCCTGCCGGCCAATGCTGACGCTGATGTCATCGTACCCCGGGACGGGATTCGCCTCCAGATCATGACGGACCCTGTAGCCTTCGGACTGGATGGAGGCCGCCACGTCATCCAATGCTGCGTAACGTCGCTCTAGGTCTTCCCGAGTACGGCAGCCATCGATTTTGCCGCGGGGGCTTCGCGCGATCTGGAACAGCTTGTGTTCGAGGACGCCGGTTTCGCTCCAAGGAAGGCCGTCCAGGTAGCGTCTGCGAATTCCCGTGATTATCGGGTCTTGCGCGAGTGATGGATTGGCGATGCCGCCAAACTCCCGATCCCAATCGCCGGGCATGACCTTGCCCATATCGAACAATTTCGAACCCATCGCCCTTCGCGTAAACATGTGCATCCGACAGGCGTGTGCGATGCTAAGCGGCGCGACCTCGATTTTTGCGAATAAGGGCGCGACATTGCGAAACATAGCCGCCGCTTCGCGGTGGTTCTGCCGAGCGGCTTCGAGCCACGTCATACAGGGCGCTTGGGTTTCCAACGGATCAACCCTTCGCGCGTTCGCCGACCCATGACCTCTGCGGGATTACGGGATGCGAGAAGCATGACACGTTTCGTTTGCAGCTCGGGTTGCGCTGACAGGTCTGGATACATTGGCGCGCGCGAAAAACGCAGGAAGTGGTTCAAACCTGAGCGCTGGCACATCGCCTCCAGCGCACCGTAACTGATGTTCCAGTACGACGCGCGATTGACGCCGCCGCCCGCCCGCCCTTTCGACGCCACGGCCTTTTCTTCGAAATTTCCAATAGCGTTCTGCCATTCATAGAGGCGTCCTTGATTATGGAAGGCCCAAGGCACATTCTGATCCAGGAGGGGAGGAGCGCCGATCCATTCAAAAAGCAGGGCGTCAGCGCGGGAACTGACCGCATTTATGAAGTTGAAAGGGTCAGGAAGGCGGTGGATCAGGCCGAAACACAGGGCTAGATCTGCCTTGGGAATTTGTTGGAAACGGCTTGAGTAAATATCGACTACGTCAAACGACAGATTATCCAACGTCACCAGTTCGTTCACGAATCGAGCTTTTGCAATCCGCTCCTCATCAATATCGAGACCGAACACGCTCTTGGCCTCCCCGGCAGCGATGAAGCTGTACTTTCCCTCGCCGCAAGCGACGTCCAGGATGTCTTTGCCCCCCAAGTCCAGCGCGCAAAGCAGACCTTCTTTTGCGCCTCGACTCTGAAGCACCGCCACTTTTCGGGCCCGTGTTTCTTTGTCGTCGAACGGCGCCAGATGGTTCGCTGCGGGCTTCACTGTGAAAAGGCCATGAGGCAGCGGGATATTGTGCATCCAGTTCTGCGATGCCGTAAAGGCGTCGAGGCGGGCCTGAATTTCACTAGGCGTCATGCTCTATCTCGTCCGACGATACTCACCTGAATATTCAGGCCTTTTTCTTAGTTTTTTTAGATGCAGGGATAGCGACAGGTTCATCTGTGGTCCGCAGCCGTTCAAGCTCCCACGCCTCCCAAGGGCGCAAGAGATGAAGTCGAAGGGAATGGTCGTCCCCCGCCGCCTGTTCCATGGCCTCCCTGCCGACGGCCGTGGGCAGCCGCATGACATTCGCCGGTTCAAATCCCGCCCGCATAAACATCATGATCCATGACGACGCCGTCAGAACCCCAAAGCCGCCCGTTCCAGTCGTGTTGGCGCATTGAACCGTCAGCACAGCCTCCCCACCAGGCCGCAAAAGCGAATAGAGTCGATCCAACCTGTCCTCCAAGCCGTCGAGGCGGAAGACGTCCTCGAGATCATCGCAGATGATGAGGTCGAAAGAGGCAGGATCGAAGGCGTCCAGATAGGCGATCTCGTCATGGATCTGAATGCGCCCCAGACGATCCTCCATTGGCCAGTCTATGAGGGTCTTCGATCCTATAGGAGTTCGGATCCCGGTCGCGCGGCGTGCGGGGTGATCACCACCCAGCAGCAGGAACAGCAGCCGTCCGTCGCCGCAACCGAGTTGGAGGATATCGGCGTCCTCGGTCTGAATTCCAAAAGCCTGTTTCTGCGATAGCCATTCCTCCTCGACCTCTCGCCATTCCGGTGTCCGCTCCAGCACCAGATCCAGAGAGGCCGGAAACAGAACCCTGCGACCTTGGGTGAGCGCTCGTCGAAGGTCACGCAAGGTCATTTTGCGAGGCTCCATCAACCGAGACCAGAAACGTCACGGCGCCTGTGTTCAGTGCGTCATCGTCGAAACGATGGAGTCGGGGGCCATGAGCGCGCCGCAGCTCAATGCGCTGTGCGTCGGTTTCAGGGCTAAACGTCTTCACTATGGAAAAACCGGCCCGTTCAAACATGTATCTCCAGCTCAGAGGCGACAACAGTAGACGATTCTTCGCCGTAGCCCCCAGATCGCCCATTCTCGCAGCGTAGGGAAAAAGCAGAAGATCGTGGGGGCCAACAGGCGTTGGGGCGTCGTCGACCGACAGCGGATGAGCCATCGGTCTGATGGTGAAAAGCCCAAATGCGTCGGTCGTCAGCAAGGATTTGAGCGCCAATAGACGGTCTCGCGCCTCCGCTACGGTTCCAAATTCCAAGCCGTCCTTGACCACAAGCAGATCATAGCCCGGGTCAATCGGCGACGGGTCAGCATTCTGGGCAGCCGCGTCGACGCTGTCCATCTTCACCAGGACTGCTGGCGAAAACTCAAGCTGAACCCAATGCGCCAAGGTGTCGGGACCCACGACGAGGGCTCGGCCGCACGACAAGGACGCCCGCAAGGCTTGAGCTGCCTCGATCACCGCTGCGGCCGGAAAATCGCTGCTCATGCATGGTCCGCCAACAACGCCAGACGAAGCGCATTGTCATAGGCTCGTCCCTCAGAAAGACGCGTCAATCGGGGCCCCCGACGTTGTTCAACAATGAGATTGGCGCTGGGTTCGGCGTCCAGCCATCCCCTGATTTTGGTCTCGTCGAAAACGTCCGTCGCTGCACCCCACGGGAGATCCGAGTTTTTCATTCCGCCTGCCAAACCGGAGAGCATTTGCACCTGGATCTCATTGACGCCTTGGGCGACGTCGTAGCCCGCCGCTGTGCGGCCCCATCCCGCATCCCACCACTCCGGCAGGTCATGGCGAAGAACGCCGTTCCAAGCCTCCGCCTCTTTCCGACGTTTAAACCGAACTCGGGCCAGCAGCCGCAGCGGATCGGCTTCTGCGATCAGAAGGCGCACCTTGCCTGTCGTCGCCAACGCATTGAGAGTCTGCGCCGCAGACGCAGCGGCCAGGGAATCCGCAGCGTTGACAGGGTGCCTCAAAACCTGGTCGCGGGGATGTGCAGGGGTGGACAACAACATTGCCGGCGGCAACACGACCACGCCATCTGCTGTGACGAAAGGCGCAGTTCGCCAGTGCATCCAGCGCGCGCCGGCTCGTAGCGTTTTCCGAGGCATCGTGACGACCGAAAGTCCTGCCTCGCTACACGCCCGGAGCCACTCCTGAGTCCGCGCGGTGACAGAAAGCCGGACTGGCGTAACATCACCGCCGCCCGTCAGCGTGATAAAGGCATCCAGCTGACGACTCACGAAATCCGTTAGCGAGCCCTCCGGTTGGGGGCGAAAATCCCAAACCGACTCACCAATAGTGAGACCAATCTGATGACCATCGCCGATCAAGGTCGCCGTTAGATCACGGGCGACGGCCGATCCGGCCTGGTTCATCGACCCGATATCTAGGAAAAACCAAGCAGAGACGCCTGCATCCTTGAGCGTGCGGGACGCCATCTGAATGGCCCCGGTCCCTGCCGAGTTAATCCATTGCGTCGTAATAACGCTCTGGAGGCTGGGCTCGGGGGCAATACGAGGGTCAGCAGTGACAGGAAGGGCGAGCGCCACGGTCGCTGGTTGCGGCGGCGCCTCACGAATGCGTGCCAGAGAGCCCGGTGGCAACTCTCCACGCACGACCGCGAGGGCGGGACGAGGTTCTTCCGGCAAAGCGATCAAGCGTTCCGCACGACTGCGAGCTGCCGACACCATGACATCAGTAACCGACGCCCACACCGGTTTACCGAAACCCGCCTTCAGCCGTGGCTGTATTGTCCACTCAAAAATCCCTTCCTCAAGCTGTCCGGCCGGAAGCAGGAATGCGGGATAGGAGCGGCTCATCTCCACCAGAATGCGACCCGTTTCGCTGTCACGGACCCGCAGGCGGTACTCATCGACATTCGGCCTCTCGGAGGCGGTCAGGCGATCAGGCGCGGCGCTTTGATAATCATCCCCTAACCGGGTGATGACCGTATAATCCTGACAGCGCAGGAAACGTGCGGTTGGCTCCTGCTCAGACCGGCTGCCGACCCAGAAGGACAGCTGATTTGGCGTCAAACGGAGATCCGCCGGGAGGCGGCATTCCGTCTGGAATCCCTCGTAAATGATGAGGCGACGACCGGTATCTTCATCTCTTACAGCCACGCGGTACTGTCGGTCTGGCCCCGGAGGCGTCCAGCGCAGCACCGGGCTTTCAACCCTTCGGCGGATCGTTCTCGTGCTCATGTTTTCACTGCTTCCGGCGAAGCGCAAAGCCCGCCCACGCACGAGGCTTCCTGTCAGCAGAATCCATCATCGTGCGACCGAGACCTCGAGCTCGGCGTAAGCATCCGCGACGCGGGCTGCCGCAGCGGTCCAGCTGTAATCATTTTGTACGTGACGGCGAGCCTGCTTGGCCAAAGCTCGCATTCGACGGGGCTGGGTCAAAGCGATTTTCAACTGCTGGACGAGGTCACTGACGTCGCCACGTTCAAAAAGGAGGCCATTATAATCGTGTTTGACGGTTTCTTGTATCGCCGAAACGTTCGACGCCACCACAGGGACGCCGACCGCCATAGCTTCCAACGGCTTCAGCGGCGGCACCATTTCGGTCACACGCGAAGGCCGGCGAGGATAAACGGCGACGTCCATGAGCGAATACCAACGCGCCACATCGGTATGCGGGACACGGCCCGGCATGATCAAATGTCGTTCCACACCGAAGCTGCGCGCGGCCTCCCGAACCTCCTGCGCAGCGGGACCGTCTCCCACCAGAAGCGCACAGACATCCACCCCCTGGCGTCGAAGCTCCGCCATCGCCGAAACGAGATCGACCAATCCTTCATACGCTGTCATGGAACCAATGAAGCCGAGCACCTTGGATTGACCGATCAAGAGCTCGTCGCGCAACGCCTTGTCGCGTCGGGTCGGGATAAAGACTTCTGAATCCACACAGTTCGGCACGATGACGATCTTACGCGCGTCCACGCCTCGCTGGATAAGTTCAGCCTTCAAGCCCTGCGAAATCGTGAGCACCCGATCTGCCGCCGCGGCGACCCGCGCCTCTTGTTCACGCTGCCAACGGAACCGCTCGCTGAGTTCAAATTGAGGATCCTTCGCCGCTTGCGTCAGTTCCCACAGACCTCTGACTTCATAGACGAAAGGCAGCCCCGCCTTTCTTGCGGCGATTAGGGCCGGCATAGCATTCAGATAGTTGGACGCTGCGTGTACGATGGTCGCTCCGGTCTTCTCGATCATCTGAGACAGACTGGCGGAGGCGCGTTCGCAGTAATGATCGAACGGCGTACTGTTGGATTGCGGGCCGGTTAGCCGAGTATAGGTGACCGCGTTCACGGTCTGAACGGCCTCAGCGTGCATCACGTGCACATCGTTCCTGTCGTTGGGATATCCCGGCCGAGTCACTGCGTCGACACGTTCTCCCCCTTGAATGAGCGCACTCAGCAAGGCCTGCGTGCGGGAAGTATATCCTGTCGTGTGGTATGGAAATGAGCTGGCGGCGACATAGAGAATGCGTCGTTCTCCAGACGTCCGTAGGCCCGCGACACGAGGAGGGATTTCCAGGCCGCCGCTCTGGACGCGAACCATGCCTTCCAGCAACGCCATCCGCTGATTTGACCGATACGGCATCGGCGTCCGTTTGGAGCGGAGGCGGCGGTAGATAGAGAGAGGCTCCTCTACAGCGCCAGCGTCAACCAAGAGGTTCGCCAGTGCGATGTTGTTTTGCGCTGTCGGGGCTAAGGCGGCGGCGCGCCGGGACAGGATCAGCGCCTTTGCCGGATCCAGTGGGCGAATGATATTGGCGAGCCCGGTCAGCAGGGTCGCCTGAACGACCTCGGATCCGCCCTCAAGCCTTACGGCGGCCTCGATTTCCGCAGCGCTCATGTCGACGGCGCGCGTCACGATCCTTCGCAGCCGCTCTTCGAGGCTCTTGGGCGCCTCTTCCCCATCCTTCAGGCGTCCCCGGCGATGACGCGAGAGCTGGCTGAGGCGCGCAAGCTCGCCCGGAAAATGAAGCATCCCTTCAAGGGAGCGCATTTTCAGAATGGCGCCACCCAACTGGAACGACACCGTGTTGCGGAGGCGCTCGTTCTCAGCCGATAGAGCAAGAACCTTCAGCCTCAAATTCGTCAGTTCGGCGACTTCTGAAGGTTGCGGGGGACGCAGTTGCGATCGCGCATCCGCCTTGGCGGTGTCAGTCAATAGAAGCCTCGTCGGTGCCAGTCAGCGCCTTAACGCCACGTCTTCTCGGCGAAAGCAAGGCTGGCGGCCTGCCGCGCTTTGGTCGCGAATTCTCCCTTCGCATGCCGGCGACGCCACGCCTCGACATAGGCGACCCTCAACGCAGCGCCATCGCCTTTCAGACCCGTGTCAGCGGATCCCATCAGCGAAGAGCTGCTCCATCCGGCGATCACGAGGACTTCGGCGATCCTGGCGACAGCGTCTCGGCCGTATAGCGCGTCGATCCGAGCGAGAAGTTCTGAATCCCCCCCCAAGCGGACGTTGTCAAATCCGCCCCACTGCACAAGCACCTCGCGTTGCACCATGAGAAGAATTGGATTGATCCGTGCGAGCGGGAATACGCGCGGCGCCAAAAGATGGCCTTCGGCATTCAGCCTGATATGGGAGCACACGCTGCCGACCTTACCTGCGTCGAGCGCTGCGACTTGGCGCTCGATCCGCTGGGGGTGCGCCCAGTCGTCGGCGTCATGAAATGTGACGTAGTTACCTCGGGCGGCTTCGATCCCGGTATTTCTTGCGCCATAAGCGCCGGCGACCCCAGTGTTGCGCAGAGGTACGACCCGCTCATCGGAACGGGCGTGCTCAGCGATGATATCAGCCGTGCCGTCGGTTGAGGCGTCATCGACCACCAGAATTTCGACGTTTCGCCACGTTTGCCCTCGCAGGGAGTCCAGCGCCATGCCGAGCGTGTTCGCTGCGTCGCGGACCGCAAGCACTACAGATACCAGCGCGCCTCCTATTTGGTCGATCGGATCGCGAGACACGTCATTCAGGCCAGTGAGCGTGAGAGGCTCATCCGTTTCAGGAAAAGGGGCCTTCAGCCCATCCGCGAGAAAGACCCCGTTGATCTGTATGCGGGCCCGCCGATTTGCACCTTTGCGCGTGCTACAGGCCGCCCGCAGGAGGCCGGTCTCCCTCCCGGCGCCAAGCTGATTCAGAAGTTGTTCGGCCTCTGTGACGGCTCCCAAGGCAATCAGACAGGCGGCTCGCGATGCAAGCGCCTCGCGAGGGAGCAGGTCCAGCCCTGTCCCTGGATCAAAAGGCGCGATGACTTTGGCAAGTTGGGTGCGGTGTCGCCACGGTACGAGATGCAGCGGCCCTAGGAGCGCCTTGGCGTCAACCACCTTGCCTAACCCGGCCAGCCCGATCGCCTTGGCAACCTTCGCTCGCGGGTTTGCCGCTGCGCTTTGGAACATACCCAGATTCGCCAGCACCCAAGGGTCGTTGGGCGCCGCTCTGAGCGCGGCTACATGAAGCCCTCGTCGGGAGGCCGCTCTCGCCCCGAACACGCGAAGGGGCCACGGCGCCAACGACCCCACAAGCGCCAGCGTATCTCCAAGGCGAGAGCGATGGCTCATCTCTTGCTCTTTCGACGACCGTGATGGTGAGATTCGTCAGCAGACAAGGGCGAAATCGGGGTTTGGAAGCATGATCCTCGTACACCACCGATCCTGGACGATCGGCTGCAAGGATCCCTACCACGCGGGCGCTACGTGGTAGGGAACCGCGCCTCAGTTATCGAAAGCGAGGAAGATGGCCGCTGTCTGGAACAGTGTCTGCGTGATGTCACGAATGAAGGGCAGCAGGGTTGAATCCGGCTTTGCCTGAACAAGGATGCGATCACCCGGTTCAACGCGGCCGCCGTCGCGAAGCTGACCGTCCTGACGATAGACAAGAACATGGCGCTTGTCGGCGCGACGTGTAAATCCGCCCGCGGCGGCGACGTACTGATCGACATCCCCCCCATTGAACGCCAACAAGGACTGCGGAGCCTGGACCTCGCCTGCGATCGTAACAACCTGGGAAAGCCGGGGTATGACGACGAGGTCTCCGCTCTCTAGACGAACGCTGTTCGGGTCGCGACCATTGAGGGCCAAAATGCCGAGCGGCTCCACGCTACGCGCCCTGTCGACGAACTGGGTCAAGAACGTCGCGGAAGCCGCACGGGCTGATGCTTCAGCCGGCGACCGCGCGGGAGCCGTGAGGGCCGAGCGTTCAAGCCGATCCAGGCCTTCTTCAATCAGTTGCTTCTGAGCCACGCGGACGCTGTCGCGTCTTAGGTGCATGGAACTCATATCTGCGTCGGGGCTGACCGCCACCTGCTGCAATAGCCCCCCCAGCGTCGTCCCCTTAGGAAGGGTGAAAACCGACGCCCCCTCATGAGCGCCCTCCACCCTGACGAGAACCTCGGTGCTGCGAACGTCGGAGGTGAACTGGACCTGATCGCCGTCGCGCAGCATGAAGCTCGAAAACGCCTCCAAAGGCAGATACACAGAGAACGGTTGTCGATCTCTGACGCCGACCACTGCGGCGTGGGTCGAGCCTGGACGTGGGCGGGCGTAACGCATCAGCTGCGCGCCCGTCTCGCCTTCCGACAACAGCTCGAAGGTATAGGCCGCCCGGACGTCGCCGGTGACCGAGACCGCAGGCCCTTGCTCCTCAACGACCACGGCGTCACCGTTGCGGAAGGATACACCCGGCAGGATCCCGCTTCGCAGAAACTCGTAAAGATCGGCCGTCTCCAAGGTCCGACCGCCCCGCATGATGCGTACTCGGCGGTAACTGCCGCGTTCCGCGTCAATGCCCCCCGCGCGTTGCAGATAGACGATGAGCGCATCATCGGAAGACCCGGAGTAAGCGCCGGGTCGGCCGACTGGACCGGTCACCAAGACTTGCGTTGAACTCGCGCTGATTGCAGCGGCGTATACCTGCACGCCATCGCTATAAACCTTTCGCGCAGCGGCTTCGATCACCGCGGGCGCGCGGCCAGCAGTCACGCCCTCCAACCGTACAGGACCGACGCCTGCGACGACGACGTTGCCCTGACTATCGATCGCCAGGTCCTGCGCCTCATTGACAAGGCCCCACATCGTGACGCGGACCTGATCCCCCGGCCTCAGGACGTGGTTCGGATCAACAATCGCAGAATCCTTGTCGAGCACCGCCCCACCGAACATCTCCGAGCCAAGCGGCGGCGGCCTGTCGCCCCGCCCCCGCTCTAGAACCAGTCGTTCAGGTCCGGTTGGCGCGCGCGCGTCGACCGCGATCTGGGCAGGCTCGACAGCGCCGGCGTTCTGCGCCTGAGCTGCGCCGCTGACGAGCAGCAGTGCAGCGGAGGCGCTCATGATTGCGTTGAAAAAGGTCACTCGACGTGGTCCCGGATGATCGAATAGATGAGCGTGCCCGCGCCCCAGAGCAGCGCGGCGCCAAAGAACACCGCCGCAATGCCACCCAGACGGCTCCACCAGTTGGACGTCTCAGGTTGGAAGGGCGGCACATAAGAAACAATGTATTTGCGATCGATAATCTGCTGACGGCGAACCGTGTCGGCGG
Organism: Brevundimonas sp. FG128; assembly: GCF_057809775.1. Taxonomy (NCBI): domain Bacteria; kingdom Pseudomonadati; phylum Pseudomonadota; class Alphaproteobacteria; order Caulobacterales; family Caulobacteraceae; genus Brevundimonas; species Brevundimonas sp. FG128. Next base: position 211,781 of record NZ_JBMDKP010000003.1, on the reverse strand, counting down.
CCTGAACTGCGACCTGATAGCTCTGCTGGGCGACTTGATAGTCGAGAAGCAGGCTTTGCGCCTCAATCTCGCCTCCGGCCGCCCGCTCGCCCGGCGCCTGGAGAGCCCGGTCCACCGCCCGAGCGCGTTCTGTCTCCAACGCCTCAATTTCGCGCTCAAGACCCGAAAGCTGAGGCGCGCCAGGCTGGTACGTTTCGCGTGCGGTCGCCAACTGCGTCCTTTTCTCGGCTAGGCTGGCGTCCAGCGATCCGACCAGTGACAGGGCCTGCTGAGCCGGAGCAGCCGCTTGGACGCCAGAGAAGTTCCGCCCTGTATATTCCGTGAGGCGGTCCCGAGCGTCTTCATAGGCCTTGCGGCGCATGGCGATCTCGCGATCGGCAGCGGCTGCGAGGTCGCGCATCGCGCGACGCGGCAGACCGTTCACGAGATCCTCGCTGAGTCTGAGCACGCCTTGAGACAGACGAAGCGCCTCTTCCGGCGAATAGGCGCTGACCTCTACAGTAGCCCCCTGTGTGGCGGGGTCGTGGATGATCTTCACCTTGCTCCGCCAGAACGCCGTCGCTTTACGCAAAGACGCTTTGGGGGACAGATACGAGAAGGGATCGAGTGAAAAATGGGAATAGGCCTCGTTGAAGCCGTGGCTCTCCCGAAGCGCCTTCACCATAGCTTCCGAACGAATGTAGGTTTCGACAACCTTCGCGTCAGCCGCGTTCGACGTCGGCGCCGCGATGCCGAGCAGGCTCAGCGCGTCTTGAGGTGAACCCGCCTGTGCGCCGCGCAACGCAAATGAGGACGACGTCTGATACTGCGCGGGTGCGAGCAGCAGCAGGTAGAGGGCATAAATCAGTGTCGGCCCGAGAACGACGATAACCGCCGAGCGCCACAGCCATGCACGGCGGACCGCTGCTTTCGCCTGCGCTGCAGTGACCGGCACATCCATCGTAGTCATGCGATGCTCTTTCGGGCCAGGATTTCCATGTAATACTCCTCGGCGGCGTCTAAATCTTCGAAAGGCACGACGCGGCCGTTGTCGACAACAACGGCGCTCGTGCAGAATTCCCGAATTGTAGACATGCTGTGGGCGGTCATGATGATATCTGATCGGGACCGTCGCTCCGCGAAAGCCTCGTGGCATTTTCGGCGGAACGAAGCGTCGCCCACGCTAAGGCCCTCATCGATCAAGTAGACCTGAAAGTCTATCGCCATGTTCAAACCGAACATCAACCGAGCTTTCATGCCGGAGGAGTAGGTCCTGATCGGCTCATAGAAGTAAGGGCCCAATTCCGAAAACTCACGAACGAACTCTGTCGTTTCGGCTATGTCTCGCCCGTAAATTCGGCAAACGAATTTTAGGTTTTCCGCTCCGGTCAACTCGCCGTTGAAGGCGTTTGTCAGACCAATGGGGGAGGAGACGGAAACCGATCGGACCACCCGCCCCCGATCTGGCCGTTCGACACCGCCGATCAACCGCAGCAGCGTAGACTTGCCTGCGCCGTTCAAGCCCAGAACCGCAGTGTTCGCCCCCCGGTAAAAGACAAAATTCGTCGGCCGGATAATGGGTCTGCGGCCGTGACGCGTCAGGTAAGATTTCTCCAGATCGATCAACTCAATCATCGACGCCGCCCCGCGACGAGGTCGTAGCCGCTAATCTGATGCAACCAATCGATGAACAACCCAATAAACAGGCACGTCAGTCCGAATTGGAAGGGATAAAGGCGATCCACATGCAGGCTAGAGAAGGTCGGCAGGGCGGCGTCTCGGATCCACTCGATCACGTGAGCCAACGGGTTCAAGACCGCCCATTTTCGTATTCCTGGCGGCAGACTGTCGAGCGTGAACCACACGCCTGACGTGAAAAAGAGGATGCGGCCGAGTATGCCGGAAAAATCCCGCCACTGATCGAACATCCTCCCGATCTGCGCGCTCAGGTACGAAAGTCCGTAAGCCAGGCAAGCGAGGGCAGCCAAGGCCTGAAGCAGACTAAAGCCGCGGTCCACCCACTCGTAAAAGGCGAGACCGTGAAACACCTTCATGAAAAGCATGACACAAAGTACGACGCAGAGACTTATCGTCAGCTCAAGTATCTGCCGTGCGGTAATCACCTCGAAAGCCCCAACCTTGCGATAGATCATGAGACCGCGATTGCTCGCAATGGCGCCGGCGCCCTGCCTCAGCCCCCCCCTGACCAGAAATACAGGCATGATCCCTGTCATGAGAAAGATCGTCAGGCTCTCACCGGCTGCAGGGGTCCGGTGACGGAGGTAGGCGAAAATCAGAAGTAGGGCGACCAGTTGAGTCACGGGCTGAACGATCGCCCAAAGGAACCCCGCGGAACGACGCCCATAGCGTGTGAGCGCTTCGCGGAGGATCAGCGCATGGATGACCACCGCCGTGCTCTTTATCGTACGGCGTACATCCTCACTCCCGCGCCAGAGACGCTTCAGAGCCCCCCCGAACGCAGTCTTTGTCCTGTCAGGGGAGTGGGTGGAGGCTGAAAGCCATGGCGGCATAGCACTCATGTCATTCCGCTTCGCTGCCTATGACCTAGCCCTCTAGCAACTTCCATTCGCTTCAGCCAGCGTTACGACCAAAGCCCACAGGCATCGACGAGTTGGCCCCTTGGTCGTTCCGTCGTGTAAAATTCACTATGGCAAACCAGACCGACCAGCACCTGGCAGGTCATGGCCTCTTTGAACGTCGTAAAGACGAGGTCCTCAGGGTCGTTGAGGAGATCCTTATAGGGATCAACACACACAATCCGGCCAGGATAGGCGCGACTTAGAGCCCGCGCGATCTCGAGCGCCGGGCTTTCGCGAAAATCATCGACGTCCGGTTTGAAGGTCAACCCCAGGCAAGCGGCGCGGGCTTCTGGATCCCGATCCAGAAGCGCTTTGACCTTATCCATGATGAACCACGGTTTGCCGTCGTTCACCTCGCGCGCGGTCCTGATGAGACGGGACTGCTCAGGCGCCTGGGCGACGATAAACCAGGGATCAACGGCGATACAGTGCCCGCCCACCCCCGGCCCAGGCTTCAGGATGTCGACGCGGGGATGATGATTGGCCAGCGCGATCACTTCCCAGACATCCATCCCCATTCGGTCGCAGATCAGCGATAGCTCGTTGGCGAACGCGATGTTCACGTCCCGGAAAGCGTTCTCAACCAGCTTAACCATTTCCGCAGAACGATCATCGGTCAAAAGGAGGTCGCCTGTCGTCAACGATCGATAGATCCGCGCCGCCCGCATAGCGGCCTTGGGGGTCACGCCCCCAAGAACACGAGCATTGCTCGTCAATTCCGACAGCGTTTTCCCCGGAATAACCCGTTCAGGCGAATAAGCGACGTCGATATCGGCCCCCGCATCTTCGCCCGGTTCAGGGAAACGAAGGTCAGGCCGCGCCCGCTTCATGCGGTCGATCATCTTGCGCGTGGTGCCCACGGGCGAGGTGGACTCCAGCACCACGAGACAGCCGGGACGCAGGCGAGCCGCGATTGCGTCTGCGGCAGCGAAAACATAGCTAAGATCGGGCGTACGAAACTGATCCTGACCCACAGGGGTGGGCACCGCGATCAGATAGGCTTCCGCCTCAGGCATGTCCGTCGTCGCGCTGAGCGCTCTTTTCTCGACAACCTCGACAAGGAGATCTTCCAGTCCCGGCTCCACAAGGTGCGGACGGGCGTGATTGACCGCATCGACAACATCAGGGTTTACATCGACGCCCACAACCCGGTGGCCGGCTCGCGCCAGCGCCGCCGCAGTGGGAAGGCCGATGTAGCCCAAGCCGACCACCACAAGATCGAGCCTCGGCAAAGGAGAAGCGTTGAATTCAGCGTAAACGGTCAGCGACATTAATCAACTTCTCTACGATACGCTGCGACGCGTATCCATCACCATACGGGTTGGTCACATTCATGGCGGGACGGATCAAGGCCGCCAGGACACCCTCGTATATCCGGTCCGGGCTGGTCCCCACCAGCTCTGCAACACCCGCTTCAACGGCCTCGGGACGTTCTGTGACATCGCGGGTGACCAGAACCGGCTTGTTGAGCGACGGCGCTTCCTCCTGGACTCCCCCGGAGTCGGTCAGAATGACGCTCGAGCGCCCCATGAGATAGACGAACTCCTCATAATCCACCGGTTCGATGAGGTGAACGCCGCGGCAGTCGGCCAGCATTTCCCGGACAGGGCCTCGCACGTGTGGATTCAGGTGAACAGGAAAGATCACCTGAGCCGCGCCAGAGTTGGACAGACGCTTGATGGCTGCGCAGATTCCTCGGAAACCCTCCCCGAAATTTTCTCGGCGATGACCCGTCACCAGAACCAGCGGGCGCTCATCCTCGATCATGTCGAAGCGAGTGGCCAGTTCTGCCGCCCTCACGGGGTTTGCGCGAAGACGCTCCTGAACCTGAAGCAGCGCGTCGATGACCGTGTTGCCGGTCACATGGACTTTGTCCGCCGGGACAGACTCCGCCAGAAGATTGCGTCTCGCCCCTTCGGTGGGGGCGAACAGATGATCGCTGACCATATCTGTGACACGGCGATTGAACTCTTCGGGCCATGGCTGGTCCAGACGCCCGCTCCGCAGCCCGGCTTCTACATGTCCGATGGAGACCTTGCGATGAAACGCCGCCGTGGCGGCGGCCGCCGCAGTTGAAGTATCGCCATGGACCAGAAGCAGATCAGGCCGGTTTTCCTTCAGCACTCGGTCAACGCCGAGAACGGCAGAAGAAAAGAGCTCGTTCAAGGTCTGGTCTGGCCGCATTAAGCCCAGATCTTCATCAACGCGGAGACTGAACAGAGACAGGACCTGGTCCAACATCTGCCTGTGTTGGCCGGTGGACCAGACGAGACATTCGAAGGATGGATTCGCTTGCAACGCGCGGATAACCGGCGCCATCTTGATGGCTTCGGGCCGCGTGCCAAAGATTACTGCGATGCGCATGGCGCTCACGGCTTCGGTTGCGGCCGGCTAACGCCCGCCGCCGGTCTGCAGCCGATTGGTAATGAAGCCACTAGAGAATCAACGCCCCACTGCGATGTTTGGTGCAGCAGCGTCGATTTCAGTCAGTATGGCGCGGACCGTAGTGGGCGACACAATCGATTCGCGGATCAAGGTGGTGCTGATGCCTTCGGTGCGCGGCAAATAAACGACCTCACACATCGGCTTCAAGTCGTCGAAATGACCTTGCCAGTCATGCCCCATGCCGAACACGGAGATGCCGCGCGAAACGATGTCCACCGCTTTTTGCGACCAGTCGTTTTCGGGAATGACATCGTCGACGCAGCGGAGCGCGGCGATGATGTGCATTCGCTCCTCGAAGCACACAACGCTCTTCTTGCCTTTGATCGTGTTGAAGGTGTCTGTCGAGACTGCAACCGTCAGGTGGTCTCCGAGCGCGCGGAGGCGCTCCAGGAGCCGAAGGTGGCCCATGTGGAAGAGATCAAACGTACCGTAGGTTATGACCTTGCGCATCGCCGCACCCTTTCCACTATCCCTCACTCCAGTCAACCATATGGAGCGTCATTGGAATGTCACCGGAGCTTCGTCGTCACCACATAGTCCGCACCTATCATCGTCCCGTTCGTGAGACCGAGGAGCGCCGTGTGGAGCAGGCCACAAGAAAAATAATCATCCGGCGACGAACGGGGCGCGCCATGGATGTGCTTTGCTTTAAACATCCCGATGGCTGGACCCTCTACATCCCGGGACAGAAAGCCTGGCGGGAACCACGATCAACCGGCACTCCGCCCCAGCTCAAATCGACGAACTGATTCAAGGACCCGCACAATCGCCCAATCTCGGGGCCTTTGCGCCAAGATCGCCAGAGCGACCTTCTCAAACTGCGGGAATTTTCCCGAAAAATAATACTCAAAAATCTTGCAGTAATAATACCACATCATCTCACCTTCGTGAGTGATGACCATGTTGGGCGTATCGACGAACGTTTCGAACTCGACGCTAGGTCGCACCCAATCTCCGTAGTTTTCTTGCAGATACAGGTCGTAGTTCCGGGGAATCAGATGATCTTGCCCAAGAAACTCACGGCTCACTAAATCGAACGGCGAGTTCCACCATTTGCTTTTCAGGCCCTCGTGGACGATGCGGCCATCCTCTTCGCGATGCCAGAACACATCGACTAACACGCCACTCGCGTGCTGAAGGCGAAGAAGGCCCGGCGACTGATAGGGCTTTATCGAGAACCAGCCGCTTCGGGCGATGACATCCTGGATCTTCGCCTTATCCAAGCCCGCCTCCATCACCCCGACATCGATATCCTTATCGTGTCCCAAGATGTCGTTCTCGCGGACACAGCCAAGCAAGGTGCCGCTGATCAGGAACATTGGAGCTTCGGCTTCATCCAGCGCTTGCTTAAGGTTCTGCAGCGTAACGCGCGCGTCCTCGACCCAACCTTGGCGCGCGCTTTTCGACGGAGCCTTTTTGGAGCCAAAGCCGACGATTTCAGCGCTGGTGATAAAGCGCTGGCGAACCGCCGCTTCGGCTTCCCGATAACGCCCCTGTTCGCGACACGCCATCGAGTAATGATAAAGCGCCGTTCGGGATTCCGCGCCCTGCTTGCTGAAAGAAGGAGCCAGAAACGCGGCGAATTCGTCCAGATCTGCGGCGGATTTCACCGTCAGGCGCAGGGCGCGGATATTGTCCGTCTTCCAGGTTGTTCGTTTGGCGAACAGTCGCTCCACGAGCCTGCGCGCCCGCTCATGCTCACCGTTCAGGCAAAGGGCGTCCACCCAGGCGTGGGCGGCTCGGTCATAAGCAGGAGAGGGCTTGGTCGTCGGCTTCAGGAGAACGAGCGCCTCTCCGAACGCCGCGGCGGCGTCTCCCAGCCGTCCGGAATGGTAATAAATCTGAGCCTGGGCAGAACGCGTTTGGGAAGAGGCTCCGTAGGCGTTCTCCGCCAAATCGAGCGCCGTCTGCGCGTCTTGGGGCCGGCCACGCTTCAACAGCGCGACGGGCAACCATGTCCGCATCTCCCGAAGTCGGGCGTTCATGAGATGTCGAGGCCGATCGTACGCTTGCAAGACCTCCACGGCGCAAATGGCGTCGGAAATCGCGCCGGCAGCCTTTAGGGCCGTCCAATCGGCGTAAACCCTGCCGATGCGGTTCGCCTCCTGCAATCCGGAAATTCGGGACGTCGCCAAGTCCTGGTTGGGCTGCATGTTCATTCCGACGCGGTTCCGGTCGCGTGATTTCCTCTCGCGAGGCCATTCAGCATGGCGAGCTCTGAACCAGCGCAATAAATCCGTTCTGAACCTTCGGTCAGCATCGACAGCCACGCGCGCTGGCCTTCGTCTTGGATTACCAGGCGATCTGCGGTCCGCAACGCGGCGCGCAGAAGCGCTTCCTCTCTTTGTCCCTCGTCGGTCGATCGCCAAACGGCGTCGTTGAAACGGTCGATCCATTCTGCGGCATCGCCGATCTCATACACGATCGGAATTTCCAGTCGTCGACCCACTGACGCCGCAACCAAGGCGTCTCTTGCGCTTGAAGCCCATACAAGCCTCAGGTCCCGCCCCCTACCCGCTCGCACGACCTGATCCGCCAACCGAACGGCCTGGCCGGCCTCGGCTCCATCCAAGGGTTCGACTGCGGTCCACACGCCGAGGGCGAGAGAACCGGTCGGACAATCAGGAGAAAACACCTCCAGAGGCCAATCCCGCTCTTTGAAGAAACTCAGGATAGACTCCCCGATCAGCGGACTTCTTTCTTGAGCGATCAGGACCACAGCCCCCGCATCTCCGAGACGCCGCTCGAGCCCAGGCGGAGAGAAGCTCTCAGCCCAGTCCAGCAGAGCACGGCGGCACGCGGCCTCCAACAAACGTTGGTCGGGCACAAGCGGCAAAAGAAACAGGGCGTCTCGGTCGCGACCTGCCGCAAGCCGTCTAAGCGCCAACCCCCGCGCAAGCTTGGCGTCCCTCGTCTCGAAGATGAAGTGCTCGGCGACAGCCTCGCCAAAAGGCGCCTCATGCCCTGGAAGGGGGTCCACGCCTGCCGTCAGAGCGGTTGCATATGACTTGATGGCGCCGCGCAAGACACGTTCAGCCGACCAAGCGTCGTCTTCCCGCACTAGGGCCCCTGGTCGTTGCGGCGCCGCGATTGGATCGACTGACTCGATGGACACGGCGCCGGCACCATACGGCGTCTTGTCCAGCTTGCGCCAATGGCGCAAGATCACCTCCGCCTTCGCTGCCCCGCTCGGCGCCGGTATGACGAAACGAAATGTGCCGCCACGCATATAATCGTAGGGATGAAAATAACTGCCGACCTTGTCGGAGTGTCGCAACGGTGGAGACCCTGCCTCCATCGCCTTGCCCACCTCATCATAAAAGCGAACCTGCGCGATGACGCTTTTCGACGATGCGGGCGAAGTCGGGCGCAGATCAGCGGACACCTCCAGCGCTTGTACGCCTTGGCCGATCAATACCGCTCCACGAGAAAGCTCGTCAGAACTATCCGCTGATATCTGCCGTGCAGCGCCGCCCGTCGACTTACGCCAAAATCGTGCAAGGCGGCGAGGCCCATCCTGGATTGACGTCAATGAAACCACTCCGATGAATTTGCGCGCACCATACCGTCCGAACAACAGATTGAAAGCTGCAGTCGGTTCCGAATTCAGAACAACTCTGCACCGATTAAACATTCGCCCACGCGCGGACCGCGCACGACCTCCGGTCGGTTATGCGAAGTGCGTAAGGCAATGGAGGGTTCCAGAGCGTTGAGCGGATATCCCCAACTGCGTTAACCTCTGAAAATCCTTTGGCGAACCCGCGGTCGTGCGGATTGTCGGATGCTTGGACATCCGAATCTCTCGATCAGATCGCATTCGGACGCGCAGCATGAACGCATATGCGCTTGGTCTGTCAGCAGGCATCCGTCAGTTGCTTGGCGCATGTGCTCGCTATAGGTTGGTCGGCTCTTCTCGTTAACGGATGAGAACGCGATCTAGACGCCTTTGATCAATACGCGATGAGATTTCAGATGGCGTTCATCACATCAAACCAGCAGGGTTAGAGGCTCCACGGATGAAATTCACGATCACCAGCCCTGACCATAGCGGCGCCGTCAGTATGCGAGCCGGAAACGCCAAGGACGCGGTAGCTAAAGCTCATACGCTCATGCAGAGTGGAGCCGAGTCGGTGAAAATTCGAGACGAGAATGGACATTTAGTGGATTTCGAACTGCTGTGCAGCCAGGTCGAACGGGAATGGCGCGAAGACCTCGGGATTTAGTGGTGCCGGATTCCGAGAACGTCAGTGCCCAACAACCGAACGGTGTCATCAATTTGGCCTTCCATTCGTAGAAAATTGACGATGTCCTTGTGGCTCCACGGAGCGGCTTACGCCCAGGGATTCAAACGGTAGGCAGTTGCGTGACCCTTTGCCCCCCTAAATCCATCCGGCCTTGTGAAGCGACAGCGCGATTTCGTTTTATGTATCATTGATCGGGATGTGCTGCGCGGAAGCTTCTTGCGACTATGCATGCGGATGAACGACCCATCGACGGTATGCTTACGCCGGCATGGCGCCAATGCAGTCTCCTTCATGTCGCCGTCATGTGCCGGCGAGGCAACCAGATAGGGTTGGGCAGAAAGTCTCGGGCTTTCAGCCGCGTCTCCCACCACAGCAAACGTCATCCCCGCAATCTGATTGCCGAAAGCGCCTTCGACTACTAGAAAGCGCCACCCTCCCCTCACGACAACCCACGAGATTTCCGCATGTTCGACCAAAAATCCATCCTGATCACGGGCGGTTCAGGATCGTTTGGGAAGATGTACATCCGTCAGATTCTTGCGCGCTACCGACCGCAACGATTGATCGTGTACTCTCGCGATGAGCTGAAGCAGTTCGAGATGCAGCAAGAGTTCACCGATCCTTGCATGCGCTTCTTCCTTGGCGACGTGCGGGATCGCGAACGCCTGACGCAGGCCATGCGGGGCGTCGATTTCGTCATTCACGCTGCGGCGATGAAACAGGTTCCGGCCGCCGAATATAATCCAACGGAGTGCATCCGGACGAATGTGAACGGCGCGGAAAACGTGATCGCCGCCGCCTTGGCTAATAATGTTGACAGGGTCATCGCCCTATCTACGGATAAGGCCGCAAATCCGATCAATCTGTACGGCGCGACCAAGCTGGTCTCCGACAAGTTGTTCGTCGCCGCAAACAACATGGCCGGCAGCCATCGCACGCGGTTCGCCGTCGTGCGCTACGGCAATGTCGTCGGCTCACGCGGTTCGGTGGTGCCCTTCTTTGAGAAGCTGATCGCCCAGGGCGCGACGTCTCTTCCAATCACTCACGAAAACATGACTCGGTTCTGGATTTCTCTGGAACAGGGCGTGGAATTCGTTCTGAAGAATTTCACCCGGATGCACGGTGGAGAAATCTTCATCCCGAAGATTCCGTCGGTGCGCATCATGGATCTGGCCGAGGCTATCGCGCCCGGCATGCCGACCCACGTCGTGGGCATTCGTCCCGGCGAAAAGCTGCACGAGATCATGTGCCCCGCCGACGACTCGCACCTCACCTATGAGTTCGGCGACCATTACGTCATCGCGCCGACGATCCGCTTCCATCATGTCGATGTGGACTTCGCCAAGAACCGTCTGGGCGAAGAAGGCGTGCGCGTGGAACAGGGCTTCGAATATAATTCCGGCACCAACCCGCATTTCTTCACCGTCGAGGAAACGCGGGCCTTCAACGTCAATGCGATGCCCTGACGAACTGGGCGCTATTCCAATAGCGCCCAGTTCATCGGCGTCCCTTTCGGAGCCGCCGTTCTGAGGCGGCGGCCCAGCAGTTCGCGATAGTAGCGGGTATGCAGGCCGTCGCCGGGACGCACGGAACGAAGATTGGCCGGCGTCAGTTCTTCTCCGGCCTTGGTGTCCTCGGCGATGAACAGCGACCGGCCGAACTTGCGGTTGGCCGCTGCCTGACCAGTCGCACCGTACTGGACCCGACCCAGCGCCTGTTCGGCGATGCGGACCTGTTCAACCAGCGATTTGAACTCGTCAGGCGTCAGCGAGAAACTGGCGTCCGGGCCGCCGACCGCGCGATCGACGATGAAGTGCTTCTCGATCACGCGCGCACCCAACGCCACCGCCGCCACGGCGACGGCGTTGTCCATGGTGTGGTCCGACAGCCCGACCTTGCAACCGAACGTTTCAGCCAGATTGGGAATGGTCCGCAGGTTCGCGTCCTTCGGCTCGGCCGGATAGGCCGAGGTGCATTTCAGCAGGGTGATGTCGAAATTGCCTTGGCGATGACAGGCGGCGACCGCCTCCTCGATTTCTGCCAATCCGGCGATGCCGGTGGACATGATCATCGGCCGTCCCTTGGAAGCGGCGTATTCGATCAGCGGGATGTCGGCGATCTCGAAGGAGGCGATCTTGAAGATTGCTGTATCCAGCTCATCGAGAAAATCGACCGCAGTGAAATCGAACGGCGAAGAAAAGAATGTCAGGCCGCACCGGTCCGCCTCCGCCTTGATCGGAGCGTGCCATTCCCAAGGAGTCTGAGCTTCCGCGTAAAGGTCGTATAGGGTCCGCCCGGCCCACAGAGAATCCTGCCCCAATCGGAATGCTTCACCGTCACACTGTAGTGTAATTGTATCAGGCCTGTAGGTTTGAAGTTTGATTGCGTCCGCGCCGCAATCTGCTGCAGCTCGAACCGTTTCCAAACACACTTCGAGAGATCCGCCATGATTAGCTGAAAGCTCAGCGATCATAAATGCTCGCTCGGGCCATACAAACTTCATCTAACTAACTTCCTTAAAAATTATTGACTTAAGTGACTCTCTGTGGTCACGCCATTGTTCAGGTCTTATTTGTAGAGCGACGGCTTCACGTTCAACACCTTTAGCATCGAAACGCGCCAAATTGCCGTGGATTACGAACCCGAAGCGCTGATGCATCTTTAAAACTGTCCGATTGTGACAAAGCACCTCACAAAGCAACGCTTCAACTTTGATTTCTTCGAATGCGTAATCCAGTGCTAGAAACTCCATCGCCGCGCCAACACCCTTAGGTGCATTAGGTTCTCCAACATAGAATGCCCACGAACACGAGGATCGTCGTTCATCGATTTGCGAGAACGATACAACGCCTAAAGGAACACCCGAATATTCAAAGACGAAATGCCTCTGACTAGATTCGGCTAGCGCCGTTTGTATCCACTCCGTGTGCTCATTTAGTGGAATTACGTCGCTGTTATACATGTTGGTGCGGACACGTTCTTGATTTCGCCAAGACAGCATTCGACCAGCGTCGTCGATCGTCACCCTTCGAAGTTGGCAGTCCTTACGATTTATCACTGGGCTCTCTTCATCTGCCTACAAAAAAGACTGTGGCCCAAATATTTGACGCCTGAGCGCAGGGTAGCGGGGTGCCAAGCACACCTCAACACCGATAGGATACCCTATCCCAAGGCGTGACGAATGAGGATCCGAATATGGCTAGCGATACCGACAGCAATAATTCTCCCCCTGTCATCCAGGTCGAGGAGATCGGCCGTCATATAATGCTTGTCTCCCTCAATCGCCCGGAGCGAATGAACGCAGTCAACGCAGAGCTCGCACATTCACTCAGCGCGATTGTAGCGCGAACCAACGCAATGCCTCACCTCCGAGCCGTCATTCTCACAGGATCGGGAGGACGCGCGTTTTGCTCTGGAGCGGATCTTCGCGAAGTTTCCGAAGGAAATTTGGACGCCCTATTCACAGCTTCCGGTGGATTTGGGGGATTCGTGCATGCACAGCGGACTAAACCATGGATCGCTGCGGTCGACGGCTTCGCACTTGCCGGCGGCTTTGAGATCATGCTGGCATGCGACCTTGCATTAGCCACCCCCAACGCGAGTTTTGGATTGCCTGAGGTGCGACGAGGCCTCATGGCGTCAGCGGGAGGCGCCTACCGTCTCGCAAGGACGGTGCCGCAGAAGGTTGCTATCGAGATGCTCCTCACCGGCCGGCCGATTGACGCCCAGCGCGCCTTGGCTCTAGGCCTAATCAATGAAGTCGTGGATGCGCAGCAGTTGATACCCGCCGCTCTGACGCTTGCAGAAACCATTGCCTCTAACGCTCCGTTAGCTGTGAGGGAGAGCCTGGCAATCGCCCGAAGCGCGTATGATTTCACGGACGCCGAACTTCGACGGTCCGGCGATGAACGCCAGGCCCAGCTTCAACAAACGGACGATTACAAGGAGGGTGCCCTTGCCTTCACGGAAAAACGGCTTCCGAATTGGAAAGGACGTTAGGCTCCAAACCCAATCACCGGCTAGAAGCCTAACGGAAAATTATGCTTCCGATGCGTCGTGGTCGCGTCGGAGCCGGTGATGGGCAAGCTGTTTTGGCAATCAGATGATCACTGGGCGACCGTCGAGCCGAACCTGGCAGTAGGCGGGCGCCCGGCGGGTCGGTGCCCGGCGCGTGATCTCGGGCGTCAACCATGTGCTAAAGATCGGCTGCCGGCCGAACGACCAAGGTTCACGCCCTCGCTGACGTCGTCGGACAGCCCTCTTTGCGCTGACCCTGACGACAGGAAGCGTCTTCGACATCACCGTCGCACCGGCGCTCCTCGCTCCTCGCTCCTCGCTCGCGCGGACGAAGCCCGCTACGTCCTGGCCGACAAGGACTAAGACGCCGATGCCCTACAGCGTTCGCTGCGCCACACCGGGGCCGTTTCCGTCATCCTAGGCCGCAACAACCTAAGGCGCGTGGTCGTCTACGACAAGCTCGGTAGCAGGAGCGACACCACGTCGAAAACGCATTCTGTCGGGTCAAGGACTACCCCAGTGTCGCCACTCGATACGACAACTCACCGACCGCTTACTCTCCCGCGTCGCCCGCCATTCTCGTCGGATTTTGGCTATGAATAGGTCTGGAGCCTAGGGCTCGTGAAACAGGGCTTGCCGGACCAACAGCCGCTTCTCAGCCCACTCTTCCTTGGTGATTCCGATGAGGACGCAGTCAATCCACTGCTCATCGCGGATGATGTGCTTTCGCCGGACACCTTCTTCTAAAAAACCAAATCGCTTATGCAGATCCAGTACTTTCTGATTGAAAGAAAGCACCTCTCCATTCAATTTTTCGACATTTAGGTCGCAAAAGACGAGGTCAAGAAATCGGAACTCGCCGGCTATGCCGATTCCCCTTCCCCTGACCTGCTCCGTCAAATAATATGACCAATTTGCTCTTTTATTGGCACGATCGTAATCGGTAAGACCCACCATGCCGATTATTTCCTGGTTAAAATCCACTCCAAACAACTCAAATGCAGGACTACTTTTAACCTTTTCCACCCATTTTAAATGATCATCTAAATGTATAACGTCAGAGGTGAACATCGCGTCGCGCACACTCGGCTCGTTCCTTACCTCTAGTATACGTAACAACTCAACATCATTTAACGTCGCTAACGGACGAAGATCCAACGATCCAAGCACACCGGCCGAAACGGTCATATTTCCTCACTATACGGAGATGGATGTGGATCGAGGCTTAGTACAGCATCAGCTATACGGCCTGCGCCTTCGCCATCAACTAAATTAAAGGCGGCACGCGCCATTTGAGCGCGCCGAGTCGTATTTACGCAAAGCTTGCGAACCACCGGCCCCACATGCTCGATTGATTCTGCTACTTCGATAGCATTGGCAGAGGCCATAGCCTTGACGCTACGCTTCTGATTCTCCGCAAGAGCAAGCACAACGCTTGGCAAACCCAAGCACGCCCTCTCCCACATTGTCATTCCACCTGCGCCCACCGCAATATCTGCAGATGTCATTAGCGCAGCCATCGCTCGACTATTTTCATGTAGCGATATGTTTGGATGCTGGCGCGCCATCGCCTCCACGGCGACCCAGCTTTTTGCTTCTGACGAAAGAATTACATCAACCGCGATGTCGGGATTAAATTCCTTTATATTGCTAAGAACTCGCGCAGTCTGGCCATCAATATCGGTCGCGCCGAGAGACAACAACAATCTAGTGACGTCTCGCACTTCAATATGATTGGTAGTAACATACCTTGCCTTGCGGAACTCATCTCGTAGCAAGAAGTACTTACTACCGACGAACAATCTACATGATTGAGGTACGAGTCCCCTGTAATCCTCTTCCAGCCGGTCTATGTTGTGATCGAGGAGCACGTCACAATCATGCCGCCTATTGGCGAGGTCATCCAGAACCACAACCCTGCTCACCCCCAATCGGGCCTCCGCCTCCCATGGCAAACCAAGTTGGTAATGGTCAACTACCAGCCAATCCGCCCGCGAGCGATTGATGATTTCCATGGTCAGCTTCGCGTCGTGCCGCTGAAGAGGGTCAGGCATCGATGAGGCCTCCCAGTTGCCCCCGTCGGCTTCCGGTCCCGTCGCGTCAATAATGTGCAGGTTGACACCGCTGCGACGCACGACGTCCTCAATCGCGACTGGCAACTTCCTGCAGATAAAATGGACCGTCGACCCGCGAACAATCAGAGCCTGCGCGAGCGTCAAGCATCGCATCACGTGCCCCCCGCCAATGTGTTCGGAGGCATCTACCCTAATTGCAACGCATCGACTTTCGCCCTTTTGGGACATCCCATTATCTGGACGCTCGAAAATCACAGCTTATCGTTCTCCAAATGCAATTTGATGCTTCAACTCAGCTATTCGCCAGTCTTCTTCATCATCGATGTCTTGCACTTTAGACCGAGGTAGAACAACCGCGCCGGTATTATCCCCGACCAAACGACCATCTTCCATTACGTGTTTCACGTCGAACCAGCACCACTGCCCTGCATCTTGGTATGATGGTCGAATATCCTGAGATCGCTTATCTCGATAATCTGGAAAATTATACGCGAGCCTGTCTTCATCAGACATGCAAAAGGATCGCCAAATTGGGTAATCAAAAGGCGTCACCGATATAACGGATGAAAACGAGCGGCTTTCCAACATCGTTAAGCCTTCCGCCAGATGCTCGGCCCGCACGAAGGGAGCAGTCGCGTAGAGGCAGCAAGCATGACTGAAACTTGTATTCCTCTCAACATACTCGGAAATTACCTCTCTCAGAACATCCGCTAGAGTTGCGTGGTCGTTCGAGTTCTCCGCTGATCGCAGAAAGGGTGTCTCCGCGCCCCAGGCCCTAGCCGTCTCCGCGATTTCCGGGTCATCAGTCGACACCATTACAGTTTCGAATAGTCCGCTTGAGAGGGCGGCCTCAATCGACCAGGCGATGATCGGCTTTCCCCGGAAATCGCGGATGTTCTTGCGCGGGATTCGCTTGGAGCCTCCGCGCGCCGGAATGACGGCCAGCGCCTTCACGCCAGGCTCCGCACCGCCTGGACCACCTGATCGACATCGGCGTCGGTCATGGCCGGATACAGGGGAATGGACAGGCAGCGGTCGTAATAGGCCTCGGCCGCAGGCACGCTCGCGGCGCCATAGGTCGCCCGATACCAAGGCTGGGTGTGCACGGGGATATAGTGCACCTGAGACCCGACGCCCCGCGCGGCAAGCGCGGCCATCGCGTCTGCGCGGCTTACGCCGATCCGTTCGAAGTCGATCTGCACCACGAACAGATGATAGCTCACCTGCTGCTGGCCGGCGTCGTGCGGCAGACTGAGCCAGTCCAGATCGGCCAGGTCGCGCCGGTAGCGCTGCACGATCTCGCGGCGCCGCTGGACGAACCCGTCCAGCTTCCGAAGCTGGCTCGAGCCCAGCGCGGCCTGGAGCTCCGTCATCCGGTAGTTGTACCCCAGCCCCTGCTGTTCGTACCACCACGGACCCGGGCTTTGCTCCAGCCTGGCCGGATCGCGCGTGATCCCATGGGAGCGCAGCATCAGCAGGCGCTCGTACAGGGCGTCGTCATTCGTGGTGATCGCGCCCCCTTCGCCTGTGGTCATGGTCTTGACCGGGTGGAAGGAGAAGACCGTCAGGTCGGAATAGCGGCCGTCGCCGACCTTTCCGCCGTCGGCGTACTCGGACCCGATGGCGTGCGCAGCGTCTTCGATCACGCGAAGGCCGTGTTCGTCCGCTGCGGCCTTCAGCGCTTTCATGTCGACGGGAAGACCGGCGAAATGGACGGGCGCGACCAGGCGAGTGCGGGGCGTTATGGCCGCCCGAACGGCATCGACCGAGAGATTGAAAGTGCGCGGATCGATATCCGCGAATACCGGTTTGAGGCCGGTATAGGCCATGGCGTTCGAGGTCGCGACGAAGGTGTTGGGAGAGGTGATGCCCTCGCCGCCCTCAAGCTCCAGCGCCGCCACTGCCAGATGGAGACCGGCGGTGGCATTGCTGACGACGACGCAATGCTTAGCCCCGACGTATGCTTTGAGATCGTTCTCGAACTTCTGCGTCGCCGGACCCTGCGTCAGATAGTCGGACCGCAGCGCGGTCAGGACGGCCTGTTCGTCCTCTTCATCGATCCACTGCCGACCATAAGAGATGAATGTCACTGCACGAGGTCTCCGCCGGGTCGGGGCGCCTGTCGGCCCTTGTCGGGGGTATCCCGCATCCGTCGCTTCGCCGCAAGAACGACGCGCGCCGGCTCGTCTCAAGGGCGTTCGAGCGTCATCGGCGACGAGCGAAAAGCGCACGCTTGAGCCCGGCCACCAGCCCTTGGATTGCGGATCGAGGATCGGCCCGCGAAGGCGGAACTTCGCCAAATTCGATTACTGTCCGTAGCCGAATCTCCTCGCCTTGCAAGGCGGCGCCCAGCGCATCGATCGCGTCCAGCCGGTGGTAAGCGGGCGCGGCCCAGCCCTGCATCGGGTTCTTGGCGCCCCGATGGCGAGACAGGGTGATCGGCAGTACGGATTCATACCGGATTGCGGCGCCGGGAAGCCGCCACCCGTTCTTATGAACTTGGCCGGAGAGGTCGGAAGCGAGGTGAAGCCACGCCGTCACCTTGCGGCTGCGCCCGCAACGAATGTGATCCTCAAGGACCAGACGTTGGCCGGGCGTGTAAAGGAAGGTCCGTTCGTGGACCACGCCAAACAAGGGCCGATCAAACGCGCCTTTGATGACCCAGGTATCGCCGTCTCGGCTCAGCGAGCTCAACATGCCCCCAACAGGCTGCGTCTGCCGGACGCCGTTATCGTCGCGCTCCTCCATGAGGTCGATGCTGTTATGGGCCGCCGCACTCCGCATATGATTTTTGATGGGAGATTTCGAATAGGTGTATCGACCGCTGTCGATGATCCAATAGCGCCCTTTGTCGAACAGTTCGAAACTCAGGTCGTCGGCATGTTTATGCATGCTGCTGTGATGTCCCGCACCGACGATCAGCATGAAGGCCTCATCAGGGGCAGCGTCCGGCGAACTCTTGACGATCGCATAGCCCGCTTCTTTGAAGAGCTTGGCGGCGACCACGTCGTCACTCACCCGCTCCAGAGATGATTTCCGCCGACTGGAGTCGCCAATCGCAGAGATGCGGCCGTCAGGAAAGACGAACCAGGGCTGGGCTGCGAGCGCCCTATCGCGGATGTCGATCACATCGGTCAGGTCATCATACCAGCCGCTGCCGAGAAGCTGTTTCAACGTCCGCAGGGCAAAACCGTGATAGCCGGGCGAGTGCTCCAGATGGACGCCCTCCTGACCGAACTGCTGGCGCATCAGGCGCCTGAACATGTCCCTGGCCTGGTCCCGCGCCGCCTCGGACTCTTCAGTCTGCGGCAAGGTCAGAGCAAGCGCCATGAGACCGTGGACCTGGAAAAACCCGTGGTTCGTTAGGGAAAAGAACTCAGGTTCCCGGAGCTTGGAGACGTGGGACCGACCCAGCGCTTGAAGTCGGGCCTTCAGAGGCTTGTTACGCCTTTTGTTGATCTCCGGCCGACTAAGAATATAGGCCAGCCTCGCAGCGCGGTGCCCTGTTCCCATGTCGTTCCAGAACACCGCCGGATGATCGCGCCCATGCAAAGCCTCCGCGTCCGCCCAGTCCAGCATGACGGGAATAATGTATTGGCTCCATCCCGCCTTCTGGGTGCGGTCCCGCGCCACGATCAGGGGATCGATCAGCCGCCAGGAATGAATCTGAAACCGCCAGTTCGCGTCCTCTCCGCCCGCTGTCAGCCAATCGATCGGCGCCCGGACATCCATCGGCTGGGTGTCGTGGCGCGCCTTCCAACCTTCGGCGAGCAGCGCCATCGCCGCCTCACGCGGATTCCGCTGCGCCAAGCACAGTGCGGTCCTGAAATTATGAACGGGTTCCAATGCTCATCCTGAGTGCGCGGGACCCCTGTCCACTGCGGAACGGTCGCTTAGCTCAAGCGCGAACCGGCCGCAACACAGCGGCCGGAGCCCCGTCACGGCTGCAGCTACAGATTCAGCAGCGCCGGGTCGCCGCCTTGCGCGGCGATGTTGACGCTGATCGCCCTTTCCGCCGCGTAGCGGATCAGGCTGTTGGGGCCGCCCGCTTTCGGTCCCGTCCCAGAAAGCCCTTCGCCACCGAAGGGCTGCACGCCGACCACCGCGCCGGTGATCGAGCGGTTAACGTAGACGTTGCCGGCAGGAACCAGATCAACGACCTGGGTGGCGAAGGCTTCGATGCGGCTGTGAATGCCCAAAGTCAGGCCGTAGCCGCGGGCGGCGAGCTTGCCGGCGACCGACTTCAGGTCGGCCGAGTCGTAGCGATAGATGTGCAGGATGGGGCCGAAGACCTCGCGTTCCAGGAAGTCCGGCGTGGGGATTTCGGCGATGGTGGGGGCGAACAGGTCGCCCTTTTCGGCGCCGAGCGGCAGGTCGGCGCGGGCGATGATCTTCGCTTCCTTCGACAGACGCTCGACGTGGGCCTCCAGGGCGCGGCGTGATTCCGGGTCGATGACGGGGCCGATGTCAGTCTGGGGGTCGGCGGGGTCGGCGACCGTCTGGACGGCCAGGGCGCCTTTCAGGCCTTCGATCAGGGCGTCGGCCGAGTCCTTGGGCACATAGAGGACGCGCAGGGCCGAGCAGCGCTGGCCGGCGGAGCCGAAGGCCGACTGGATCACGTCGTCGATGACCTGTTCCTTCAGCGCCGTGGTGTCGATGAACATGCCGTTCAGGCCGCCGGTCTCGGCGATGAAGGGGATGATGGCGCCGGGACGGGCGGCGATGGCGCGGTTGATCGCGCCGGCTGTATCGGTGCCGCCGGTGAAGGCGACGCCGTCGACGCCCGGATGCGTGACCAGGGCCGCGCCGACCGTCTCGCCGCGTCCGGGGACCAGGGCCAGCAGGTCCGGATTCAGGCCGGCCTTATGATACAGGCGCACGGCCTCGGCGGCGATCAGCGGCGTCTGTTCGGCGGGTTTGGCAAGGACGGCGTTGCCGGCGGCCAGGGCGGCGGCGATCTGGCCGGTAACGATGGCCAAGGGGAAGTTCCACGGCGAGATGCAGGCGAAGACGCCGCGTCCATGCAGGAACAACTGGTTGGTCTCGCCGGTCGGGCCCTTCAGGGTTTCGGG
Source organism: Brevundimonas sp. FG128 (assembly GCF_057809775.1). NCBI lineage: Bacteria > Pseudomonadati > Pseudomonadota > Alphaproteobacteria > Caulobacterales > Caulobacteraceae > Brevundimonas > Brevundimonas sp. FG128. The sequence continues at coordinate 191,349 of NZ_JBMDKP010000003.1, read as the reverse complement.
AGCGGTGAAGTCGCGTTCGGCCAGCAGGGCGTAGTAGCGGCAGAAATCGGCGGCCTCGCGCACCTCGGCGACGCCGTCGTTCAGGGTCTTGCCCGCCTCGCGGCTGAGCAGGGCGACCAGACGATCCAGGTCCGCCTCCAGCGCGTCGGCCATGGCGCGCAGGACCACGGCGCGTTTCGCCCCACCCTGACGGTCCCATTTGATCTGGGCGTTTGCGGCGGCCTCGACGGCGGCGTCGATGTCGGCTGGCTCGGCTTCCGAGACATGGCCCAGCACTTGCGACCGGTCGAAGGGGTTGGTCACGTCCTGCGCGTTGATCCCCGCGCGCAGGCGGCCAGCCACGATCGGGCCGGAGGTCAGCTTTTCGCGATCAACGCCCTCGAGTGCGCGGGCATGGGCTTCACGGTCGGCGGCTTGGGAATAGTCGCGGCCGAGGGAGTTCTGACGATCGCCGTACATGTCTTTCGGAACCGGAATCTTGGGGTGACGGTCGGGCGCCTGCTCGACCAGGGAAATGGGATCGGCTGCGACGGCCGAGGCGGACACGCGCTCGTCCAGCAGGGCGTGGACGAAGGAGGAGTTGGCGCCGTTTTCCAGCAGGCGCCGCACCAGATAGGGCAGCAATTCCTCATGCCCGCCGACGGGGGCATAGGCGCGGACGATCACGGTCTCGTCGGACCATTCCTCAATGGCGGCGTCATACAGAGCCTCGCCCATGCCGTGCAGGCGTTGGTGCTCGACCGTGACGCCCCGGTCGCGGGCCATGCGCCGCACGGCGGCCAGGGTGTGAGCGTTGTGGCTGGCGAACTGCGAATAGATCGCCGGGGAGGCCTCGATCATGGCGCGGGCGCAGACCAGATAGTTCAGGTCGGTCGCGGCCTTGGTGGTGAAGACCGGATAGTCGGTGCGGCCGAAAACTTGGGCGCGTTTGATCTCGGTGTCCCAATAGGCGCCCTTGACCAGACGCACCATCAGCCGGCGGCCCGAGCGACGGGCCAGGTCTGCAACCCGTTGGATCGTTTCTAGCCCGCGCTTTTGATAGGCCTGCACCGCCAGACCCAGGCCGGTCCAGCCGCCCAAATCCGTTTCGTGCGCCAGCCGGTCCAGCAGCTTCAGCGACAGGGCCAGCCGGTCGGCCTCCTCGGCGTCCATGGTGAAGTTGATGTCGTGTTTGGCTGCGATCTTGGCCAGACGCAGTACGCGCGGATACAGCGTGGCCCACACGCCGTCCTCCTGCGTCGCCTCGTAACGGGGCGACAGGGCCGACAGCTTGACCGAGACGCCGTGCCCATGCTCCGGGCCCTGCCCCTTGGAGGTCCGGCCCACCGCCTCGATGGCGTCTGCGTAGATCTGCTCATAGCGATCGGCGTCGGCCAGGGTCCGCGCGCCCTCGCCCAGCATGTCGAAGCTGCACAGCCAGCCCTCGCGGTTCGATCGCTTCAGCGCCGCCTCGATGGTGCGGCCCACCACGAACTGCTCGCCCATGATCTTGACGGCCGTGGCTACAGCCTGACGGATCACCGGCTCGCCCAGACGACCGGCGATGCGCTTCAGGAAGCCGGGCAGATCGGTGCGCGCCTCATCGTCCACGTCCACCAACTTGCCCGTCAGCATCAGGCCCCAGGTCGAGGCGTTGACGAACAGGCTGTCGGACTGGCCCAGGTGCGACGCCCAATCGGCCGAGCCGATCTTCTCGGCGATCAGTCGGTCGCGGGTCTCCTCGTCCGGCACCCGCAGCAAGGCCTCGGCCAGGCACATCAACGCCAGACCCTCGCGGGTACCCAGGCTGAACTGCTGAAGGAAGCTCTCGACCACCCCCTGCTTTTTCTGGCTGCGCCGGGCGTGTTCGACCAGGTCGATCGCCTCGGCGACCACCGCCTCGCGTTCGCCGGCGTCCAGCGGCATGAGCGTCAGATTGTCGGCGACGGCGGCGCGTTCGTCGCGGAACTTGTGATGGTCCAACCCGTCCCAAACGGCCAGGCTCGAAGGCGAAAAGGCGGCGGGCGTCATGGGGCGTCAAGTCCTGTGGATTTCCGCCGTATATTCTCGAGTTCGAAGAAGGTGCTTCGTATGATAGGGGCCGTTATCGATGATTGTTCGGTGTCGGAGCGTGATTTCCAATGATTGATATCGACGGCGTCGATCGCCGCATCCTTAGGGTGCTCCAGACCGACGCCCGCATCTCGAACGCCGAGCTGGCGCGGCGCTGCAACCTATCGCCGGCCGCCTGTTTCGAACGGGTCAAACGGCTGCGTGAGAGGAGGATCATCACCGGCTACGCCGCCATGATCGACCCGTCACAGGTCGGGCGCGACCTGCTGATCTTCGTCGAGGTCCTGCTGGACCGCACCACCGGCGACGTCTTCGACGCCTTCGCCGCCGCCGTCCGCAGCCAACCCGAAGTGCTGGAGTGCCACATGGTCGCCGGCGGCTTCGACTATCTGATCAAGGCCCGCGTCGGCGACATGGACGCCTATCGCGCCTTCCTAGGCGACGTTCTGGTGCGGATGCCGGGGGTGAGGGAGACCCGGACCTATGCGGTGTTGGAGGAGGTGAAATCGACGACGGTGTTGCCACTGTAAACCATCAGAGAAATACAACCTTGAATATTTTCAAATCAGAACACAAGGTTGTTTCGAGATAAGCCCTGAGGCACGCTTGAAGGCGGCCGTTTGATCGGAGCGGTGTAGTCGTGGGGATGATTTGCCCGGTTGTCATGTGCGGCGGGTTCGGTTCGCGGCTTTGGCCGGCATCGCGTCCCTCGCGGCCCAAACAGTTCCTTCCACTGGCAGGCGAAAGGTCGTTGTTCCAAGACACCGTGAAGCGCGTGCTGCCACTGATCGAGACTGACGGTGAATTGCTCGTGGTAGGCAGTCAGGATCACCGGTTCGAGATTCTGGAGCAGCTGGATCAGATCGGCGCTGTCGCCACCGTTCTTCTCGAACCCGAAGGGCGAGATTCTGCTGCGGCAATGGCGGTCGCCGCGCTCTGGACCGCGCGACGCGACCAGGCGGCGGTGAATATTTTCCTGGCGTCCGATCACCACATTCCCGATCACGATGCCTTCCAGGCGGCCATATATGAAACCATCCCCGCCGCAGACGCGGGACAGATCGTGACCCTGGGCGTCGTGCCGACCCGGCCGTCATCCGCCTATGGCTACATTTTTCCAGCCGGACCTGGTTTGTCGGCCGTCGCCGCTTTCGTGGAAAAGCCCGATTTGGCGACGGCCCGACGGTATATCGAGAGCGGCTATCTCTGGAACAGCGGCAATTTCGTCGCCAGGGCGGATGTCATAGTCGAAGAGATTTCTCGGCTTGCCCCGGCCGTAATGGCGGCGGCCATCGGCGGGCTTGAAGATTCCGAGTCCAACGGCCGGTCCACGATGCTGGGGGTTCGGTTTGCGGATGGACCGAAAATCTCCATCGACTACGCCATTATGGAAAAGACCCGTCGAGCCTCGGTGCTTCCTGTGGATTTCTTCTGGTCCGACCTGGGTGCATGGGACGCCGTGGAGGCGACCGGGAAGGGAAGCGCCGGGCTTCATATTCTGGAAGACTCCGAGGGTTGCCTGGTGCGCGCCTGCCACGGGATGATCGTCGCCACCCTGGGGCTCAAAGATGTGGGCGTCATCGTCGAACGCGATGCCGTTCTGGTCACCGACCTTAAGCGCAGCCAGGACGTCAGGAAGGTCGTCGAGCGGCTCCGAAGACTGTCCCCGACGCATCTCGATTTTCCGACGCACGCCCCGGAGTCGCTGAAAAGCGGCGCTGAGCGGCTGGCGACCTGGTTACGTCAGTCTGCGCTTCCGGTTTGGTGCACTATGGGACAGGGGGCTTCCGGGGTGTTCGAAACGCTTCTCAGCCCGAGCGGGCGTCGCATCGCGACATCGCCTAAGCTTCAAGTTCAAGCAGCCCAACTCGAAGCATATGCGCAAGCCGGCCGACAGGCCTGGCCAGGACCATGGCAGGCCGTGATCGACAAAGGCCGATCGCACCTGACATCGGATGACGGCCATTCCGAACAAGGCGATTATGGCGGTTTTCTCGTTGCCTTGGCGGCTATTTTCGCGGCGACGCACGACCCGTCAGCGGAGCACGACGCCAGGGTCCTTCGCGAACGTCTTTTAAGGCAAGAAGGCTGGCTATCATACCAGGCGGATTCTTCCGTAATGCTGGAGAGCGCGCTCGCCTGGACTGACATAAGCGAAGACCAGGGCTGGCGACAGTTTGCAGATCAGATTGTCAGCGCGATTCAAAAAGCAGTCAACATTGATCATCCGGCGTCGCCGGGTGACCATTTCCATCGGGCCTGGCTGCTGGCGCGCTACAGCAGATTAGCATCGGACACCGCCGCCCTATTGGAAGCTCGCAAACGCTATGCTGGTGGGCTTCTAGGTATCGACTTAAAACGTGGTGTCGTCGTGGAGGCCGTGAATGACAAAGGCATCATCCAGAGTGGACGCGCACGGCTCTGGTCGCAGACGCAATGGCTCAAGGCGTCGCTGATCCTTGCGGTGCTGGCCGACGACGGCCCCTGCCCGGCCTCGATTGAACAGGCGCGCTGCGCGCTGCACGCCCTATGGCTTTTCCTCACGCCTCAAGGCCTCTGGCGCGACGCCATGCTGGACAGCGGCGACTTCATCGATGAACCTTCACGGGCTTTGTCGCTCCGCTCGATCATGGCCGCCCATGTCCAGCTTCGAGAAACGCTCGGGGGCTTGGCTCATGCCGGGGACAATGGCCTCCAACTGTCCTGAGCCGACCACCTGCAACATGATGATGGCAATCGTCGTCTCGCCTTCGTCATTCGAACCGTCTAGAACTTCCGCCCTTACTCAACGGCTCAGGGTCCGCCCGCCTCCATGCGCATCGTTTTGGCCACCGACGCCTGGGAGCCTCAGGTCAACGGCGTCGTCCGCACCCTGACGCGCACCGTCGCGGAATGTCGCGGCATGGGCCATGAGGTCGAGGTCATCGAGCCCAGCCTGTTCAAGACCATACCCTGCCCGACCTACCCGGAAATCCGGCTGGCCTTGGGCGCGGAAGAAGAGATCCGCGAGATGCTGCGGGCCTTCGAGCCTGAGGCTGTCCACATCGCCACTGAAGGTCCGATCGGCATCGCCACGCGGCGCATCTGCGTGGAATGGAAGCTGCCGTTCACAACCAGCTACCACACCAAATTCCCCGAATATGTTTCGGCGCGTTTCCCGATCCCCGTTCAGGTCGGCTACGCCTACATGAAATGGTTCCACAAGCCGTCGGGCCGGCTGATGGTGGCGACGCCGACCTTGCGCGACGAACTGGTGGAGCACGGGTTCAAGAACGTCTCGCCCTGGTCGCGCGGCGTGGACACGGACGTGTTCAATCCTGACCTGGAGCGCATCTATGACGAGATGGGCGGAAAGGACTGGCCCAGGCCCTTCTTCCTCAACGTCGGCCGCGTGGCAGTGGAGAAGAACATCGAGGCCTTCCTCGAACTCGACCTGCCGGGCACCAAGATCGTGGTCGGCGACGGCCCGGCGCGCGCCGAGCTTCAGGAAAAATACCCTGAGGCCAAGTTCCTGGGCGCCCGGTTCGGCGACGATCTGGCCCGCTGCTTCCGCGACGCCGACGTCTTCGTCTTCCCAAGCTGGACAGACACCTTCGGCCTGGTGATCCTGGAGGCCATGGCCGCCGGCACGCCGGTCGCCGCCTATCCCGCCCACGGCCCCATCGACATCATCCCAGGTTCAAACGCCGGGGCGATCAATAAGGATCTGAAGACGGCCTGCCTCGAGTGCCTGGATCTGGATCGGAAGGTCGTCCGCGCCTATGCGGAGAAGTTCAGCTGGCGCGCTTCGGCGGAACAGTTCGTCGAGAACCTGCAGCCTTACCCCGAGCCTGAACGCGGCCGCTTCTGGCGCCGCCTTCGCCGCATCGCCCGCATTCGCAAGCGTGCCGCCGCCTGAGCTGCACAAGATGCTCAAGCCCAGGCAGGACCTGCAGCCGAATACTGCGGACTATGAAAACCTGGCTTTCGTGAAGCCGACCGGTTTCCGCGAATACGATGCGCGCTGGATTCTGGAAAAGGAGATCAACCTCCTCGGCATCCAGGCGCTGGGCCTCGGCCTGGCGACCTATGTCCACGAAATCGGCGCGCCGCCGAAGATCGTCACCGGTCATGACTTCCGCAGCTATAGCCTCAGCGTCAAACAAGCCCTGATCCTCGGCTTGCTTGAAGGCGGGATGGAGGTTCTGGACGTGGGCCTGGCGCTGTCGCCCATGACCTATTTCGGCCAGTTCGAACTTGATGCGCCCTGTGTGGCCATGGTCACCGCCAGCCATAACGAGAACGGCTGGACCGGCGTGAAGATGGGCGCGAACAAGCCCCTGACCTTCGGCCCCGAAGAGATGAGCCGGCTGAAAGAGATCGTACTGAACGGCGAAGGCGTGGCCCGGCCGGGCGGCAGGCTGGTCCGGATCGAGGACTTCCGCGAGACCTATGTCGCCGACGTTGCCTCCAAGGTTCAGATCAAGCGGCCGCTGAAGGTGGTCTGCGCCTGCGGCAACGGCACGGCGGGCGCCTTCGCACCCGATGCGCTTCGCCGGATGGGAGTCGAGGTGATCGAGATGGACACCGACCTCGACTACACCTTCCCCAAATACAATCCGAACCCGGAAGATCACGCCATGCTGGTTCAGATGGCCCAGCGGGTGCGCGAGACGGGCGCCGACCTGGCCTTGGGCTTCGACGGCGACGGGGACCGGTGCGGCGTGGTCGATGATACGGGCGAGGAGATCTTCGCCGACAAGATCGGCCTGATGCTGGCCCGCGACCTGTCCAAGGTCTATCCGGACAGCACATTTGTGGTCGATGTGAAGTCGACCGGCCTCTACAAGACGGACGAAATCCTGAAAGCCAATGGCGCGGAGGTCGTCTACTGGAAGACGGGCCATTCCTACATCAAGCGCAAGACCGCCGAACTGGGGGCCCTGGCCGGGTTCGAGAAGTCGGGACACTTCTTCATGGCCGGCGACCTCGGCCATGGCTATGACGACGGTCTTGTCGCAGCCGGCGCCGTCCTGGCCATGCTGGATCGTAACCCGGGCAAGAAACTCAGCGAACTGAAAGCCGCCCTGCCGGACGCCTGGACCAGCCTGACCATGTCGCCCCATTGCGACGACGAGCTGAAGTACGGGGTGCTGGAGCGGATCGTGAAGGAATACTCCGACCTGGCCGATGCCGGGGGCGCGATCCTGGGTCGCAAGATCCTTGAGGCCATCACCGTCAACGGGGTGCGGGTGCATCTGGAGGACGGTTCCTGGGTCCTAGTCCGCGCCTCGTCGAACAAGCCGGAACTGGTGGTGGTGGTCGAGAGCATGCGCTCCGAGGACGACATGCGCGATCTGTTCCGCAAGGAGATCAAGCCGCGCCTGGCCGCCTATCCCGAGATCGGCGCGTTCAACCAGGAAATCTGAAGGGCGCTGAACCATTCTGCGCGAAGACCGCTTCCTCCCGCACGAGCCCTCCGGAGGAACAGTTGCCGCGCTATTTTTTCCATACTCAGAACGGCGATTGCATCCGCGACGAACAGGGCGAGGAGCTTAAGAGCGTGGAGGCCGCGCGCGAGGAGGCGGTGGCGGTGCTCGGAGAAATCTTGCGTTATCGCGGCGCTTCGTTCTGGACGACGCAGGCGTTCACCGTCATCGTGACGGACGCAGACGGCGAAACCGTCGTCAGCATCACGGCGTCAGCCTCCGATACGGCGCCGGACGGATGGACCTTGGAGGCCGCCCGATGATCAAGCTTCGCCCCGCCCCACGAATCTCTAATCTGGTCGAGAAACTGTCGCTGCGCGACCGGGTCTCGCCGGAAGAGGTGGCCGCGCTGGAAAAGGTGCTTGATGCCCCCCGGACGGTCGCGGCCGGATCGGACATCGTGCGCGAACACACCCGACCGACACACAGCACCCTTTTGATCTCCGGCTTTTCGGCACGCTATTCGACACTGGCGGACGGCGCGCGCCAGATCACCGAGATCAACATCTCGGGCGACTTCATCGATCTGCACAGCCTGCTGATGAAACAGATGGACCATGGCGTCGTCGCCCTGACCGACTGCGTCGTCGCCCAGGCCCCGCATAGCGCCCTGATCGAGGTGACCGAACGCCATCCGCACCTGACCCGCCTGCTGTGGCTGGACACCATCATCGACGCCGCCATCCACCGCCAGTGGCTGGTGGCCATGGGTCGACGCAGCGGCCTGGGTCATCTGGCCCATCTGGTTTGCGAACTCTATCTGCGTCTCCAGACCGTCGGCCAGACAGGAGAGATGACGTTCGAACTGCCGTTGACCCAGACCGCCCTGGGCGATGCGCTCGGCCTATCGACCGTTCATGTCAGCCGTCTGGTCTCGGAGTTGCGCGGCGAAGGGGTCGTCAACTGGTCGGGCGGGCGGATCGATATCCTGGATTGGCGGCGGCTGGCTGAGATGGCCGAGTTCGACCCCACCTATCTGAGGCTTCAGTGCGAGCCGGTCTGACCCCTTAACGCATGTTATCGCGCACGGCGCCGCTTCGCGATCTAGACGGCGTATGTCGAATCCGAATCTGGCCCATTCCCTGCTGTCTCATCTGGCGGTCCAGGGGCTCGACGAAGGCGATTCCTTCGTCGCCGCTCCAGGCGAGCGCACCGCCGCAACCCGCGACGGCGAACCTCTGGTCACCTTGATCCTGGACGGAGTCGCCGCGCGATTGGGACCGAACGAGACCCTGTCACGCGGCCTGGCGTCGCGCGATGATCTGGTGAATTTCGACGTCGTGCTGGGGAACGGCGAGGTCGAGACCGCCCTGTGGCTGACGCGGGGGCGTTTCATGGCCTTGCCGGCGCGGACGCTGGCGCACCGAATAGATAAATCCTCATTGGTCGAGACGACCGTCGCCGATCTGCGACGTCGCAACGCCGCGCTGCGAGCGGAGGTCGCACGGCACGCCGGTCTTCGGGTCAGCCAGCGGCTGGGCGCGCTGATCCTGGACGTGCACGACCTCGGCGGAGGCGACACGGTGGCGCTGCGCCAGAGTGATCTGGCCGACCTGATGTCCGTGCGCCGGGCCAGCGTCTCGACCGGCTGCACCGAGCTTCAGGGCCTCGGCGCCATCCGTCTGCGCCGCGGGGCCATCCAGATCATCGACGTCGACGCCCTTCGCAACGCCGTCGTCGGCGGTCACTCCACCGTGACGGACTTGGCCAGGTTGCGGGGCTGATCGACGTCGGTGCCCTTCTGAACGGCGGTGTAATAGGCCAGCAGCTGCACCGGCACGGCATAGACCAGGGGTGCGATCAGCGGGTGGCAGTCGGGGGCGTGGATGCGGCGGATGCCGGCGCCGTGCGGATCGGGGGCCTTTTCCGGCGCGATCATGATGACCGGCCCGCCGCGCGCGGCGACTTCCTGCAGGTTCGACGCCGTCTTCTCGAACACATCGTCCAGCGGGGCCAGGGCGATGGTCGGCGTCTCTTCGTCGATCAGGGCGATGGGGCCGTGCTTCAGTTCGCCGGCGGCATAGCCCTCGGCATGGATATAGCTGATCTCCTTCAGCTTCAGCGCGCCCTCCATGGCCAGGGGGAACATGGCGCCCCGCCCCAGGAACAGGACGTCGTCGGCCTTGGCCAGATCCTGAACGACGGCGCGGATGCTGTCGCCCATCGTCAGGGCCTCGGCAATCAGGCGGGGGCTTTCGAACAGAGCCTTGACCAGTTCGGCCTCCTGGGCCGCATCGATCCGCCCACGCGCCACGCCCGCTGCGACGGCCAAGGCTAGGAGGGCCGCAACCTGGGCGGTAAAGGCCTTGGTCGAGGCGACGCCGATTTCCGGCCCGGCATGGGTGGGCCACAGCACGGCCGCCTCGCGCGCCATGGACGAGGAATGGACGTTGACGACGGCGGCGGTGTTCAACCCTTGCGCCTTGCACCAGGTCAGGCTGGCCAGGGTGTCGGCGGTCTCGCCCGATTGGCTGACGGCGACCGCCAGGGTCTTTTGCGACACAGCCGGCGAGCGGTAGCGGAACTCGGAGGCGATCTCGACGTCGCAGGGCAGGCTCGCCAGCTTCTCGAAGGCGTAACGGCCGATCTGGCCGGCGTAGAAGGCGGTGCCGCAGGCCAATATCTGGATCCGGTCGATGGCGGCGAAATCGACGGCGTTCATCTTGGCCGTCCCGGTCACCAGATCGAGATATTCCGACAAGGTATGCTGAACGCTGTCGGGCTGCTCATGGATTTCCTTTTCCATGAAGTGGCGATACTCGCCCTTCTCGACCATGGCCGAGGACGCCGAGACCTGGACCACCGCGCGGTCGACCGGTTTTCCGGCCACGTCGAACATCTGGGCGCCGGCCTTGGTCACGGCGACGTAATCGCCCTCTTCCAGATAGGAAATCTTCTGGGTGAAGGGGCCGACGGCGAGCGCGTCGGAACCCAGATACATCTCGTCCTCGCCCCAGCCGACCACCAGCGGGCTGCCGCGCCGGGCTCCCAGGATCAGGTCGTCTGTGCCGTCGATCAGCACCGCCAGCGCATAGGCGCCGGTCAGGCGGTCCAGGGTGATCTTGAACGCCTCCAGAGGGCTGCGGCCCGTGTTCAGTTCAGCGTCCAGCAGGTGGGCGATAACCTCGGTGTCGGTCTGGCTTTCGAACACATGGCCTTCGGCGGCCAACTCGGCCTTCAGCTCGGCGAAATTCTCGATGATGCCGTTGTGGACCAGGGTGACGCGCCCGGCCTTGTGCGGGTGGGCGTTGGCCGTCGTCGGCGCGCCGTGCGTGGCCCAGCGGGTATGGCCTATGCCGACCGTCGCCGTCATCGGCTGTTCGGCCAGGACAGCTTCCAGATTGCGGATCTTGCCCTGGGCGCGCCGGCGCTCGACCGCGCCGTCGACAACCGCAGCGACGCCCGCCGAGTCGTAGCCGCGGTACTCCAGCCGCTTCAGGCTGTCGATCAGCCGGGGTACGACAGGTCCGTTGCCGGTGACGCCGATGATGCCGCACATGCGCTGGAAGCTCCAAGGAAATAGGGAAATGGCAGGGCGCCGCTTTGCACTGGCGGCGATCCGGGGCTAAGCCACACACCAAGCCCCACTGGCCGTCTATGCAATCTTAAGACGGACTGCACCTAAAAAAGGGGTTTCGGAAGGTTTCCCGCTACGGAAGCCGCCAGACGAAGGACCAAGCCTTGGGCGACAGAAAATACTTCGGCACCGACGGCATTCGCGGGCGCGCCAACACCTATCCGATGACGGCCGAGGTCGCGCTGCGCGTGGGGCTGGCCGCCGGGAAACTGTTCCGCACCGACGACGACCGCCGCCATCTGGTGGTGATCGGCAAAGACACCCGCCTATCGGGCTATACGATCGAGCCGGCTCTTGTGGCCGGCTTCGCCTCTGTCGGTATGGACGTGCGCACCTTCGGACCTGTGCCGACCCCAGGAGTAGCCATGCTGACGCGGTCGATGCGCGCCGACCTTGGTGTGATGATCTCGGCCTCGCATAACGACTATGCCGACAACGGGATCAAGCTGTTCGGTCCCGATGGTTACAAACTGTCAGATAAGATCGAGCTGAAGATCGAGGCCATGATGGACCAGAGCTTGGACCAGGGTCTGGCGCCGTCCAACAAGCTGGGCCGGGTCAAACGGATCGACGACGCCCAGGCCCGCTATATCGAGATCGCCAAACAGGCCTTCCCCAAGCGGCTGACGCTGCAAGGGCTGCGCATCGCCGTCGATTGCGCCAACGGCGCCGGCTACAAGGTCGCGCCCACCACCCTGTTCGAACTGGGCGCCGAGGTCTTCCCCGTCGGCGTGACCCCGAACGGGACCAACATCAACGCCGAGTGCGGCTCGACCCATCCGGCGACCCTGGTCGATGCGGTCAAACGCTACCGCGCCGACATCGGCATCGCCCTGGACGGCGACGCCGACAGGTTGATCATCTGCGACGAGAAGGGCCAGGTCGTGGACGGCGACCAGATCATGGCTCTGGTCGGACTGGACTGGGCCAGACGCGGCATCCTGACCGGCGGCGGCGTGGTCGCCACCGTCATGTCGAACCTGGGGCTGGAGCGGCGGATGACGGCCGAAGGCTTGACGCTGGAGCGGACCAAGGTCGGCGACCGCTACGTCATGGAGCGGATGCGCGAGGGCGGTTTCAACATCGGCGGCGAACAGTCGGGCCACATCATCCTGCACGACCACGCCACGACCGGCGACGGCCTGATGGCGGCGTTGCAGGTACTGGCGGTGCTGGTCGAGTCCGGCAAGCCGATGAGCGAACTGGCCCGCCAATTCGACCCCGTCCCGCAAAAGCTTGAGAACGTCCGCTTCACGGCTGAAAAGCCGCTGGAGACCGCTGCGGTCAAGGCCGCCATCGCCGAGGCCGAGGCGGCGCTGAACGGTCAGGGGCGGCTGCTGGTTCGGCCGTCGGGCACGGAAAAACTGATCCGCGTCATGGCCGAGGGCGACGACGAGACGCTGGTGAAACGTGTGGTGGCCGATGTCGCCGGCGCGGTGCGCGCCGCCGGCTGAGGGTCGGCCCTTAAGGCTTGCACGCCGCCGGCGGGTCGCCGTCGCGTTCCCACAGTTTGCAGGACCGGTCGATCTCGCCCTGGATCAGGTCGCAAGGGTTGGCGGCGTTGCAGGGCGGGCGGGTCGCCGGGCTGACCTGGATGCAGCGCTCGACCAGACGGGCCGAGGCGGCGGCCCCGATGGCTTCACGACACGGAACTTCGCTGACCGGAACCGGCTGAGGCGCCATGTCCGGCCCCTCGGGGATGCTGGCCTGGGGCTCCTCGGCTGGCTTTGCCGGCTCTTTAGCCGGAGCCTCCGCCTTGGCAGGCGGAGCGACCGGCGTGGTTTCCGGCTGTAGAGGAACCGCATCGATCACCTCGGGGTTCGACGCCGAATCGCTGGATGCGGTCGCTCCGGGACCGGAGGGCTGACATCCGGCCATGAGCACGGCGCAGGCGGCCAGCGAAAGCCATTGGGATCGACGCATGGACTTGCCTCCAGTCAGGACCAACGGCGTCAGGATGCCCGCCTGCGGCCCAAGGCGAAACCCCTTATCGCTTGATCGCCGCCAGCGCCGCCTTCTGCAGGGCGAACAGTTCGGTGCAGCCGACCTCGGCCAGCGAGAACAGCCGGTCGAATTCAGCGCGCGAGAAACCGCGCTTCTCGCCGGTGGCCTGGACCTCGACGATCTGGCCCGCGCCGGTCAGGACGAAGTTGGAATCCGCCTCGGCCTCGGAGTCCTCTTCGTAGTCCAGGTCCAGAACGGGCACGCCGTTGCAGATGCCGCACGACACGGCCGCCACCTGGTCCAGGATCGGATCGGACTTCAGCACGCCCTCGTCGCGCAGATAGTTCAGGGCCGAAGCGATGGCGACCCAGGCGCCGGTGATCGAGGCCGTGCGGGTGCCGCCGTCGGCCTGGATGACGTCGCAGTCCAGCACCACCTGACGCTCGCCAAGAGCCTTCAGATCGACCACGGCGCGCAGGCTACGGCCGATCAGACGCTGTATCTCCTGGGTGCGGCCCGACTGCTTACCTGCCGCAGCCTCGCGGCGACCGCGCGTGTGAGTGGCGCGGGGCAGCATGCCGTATTCGGCCGTGACCCAGCCCTGGCCCTTGCCGCGCATCCAGCCGGGAATGCTCTCCTCGACCGAGGCCGTCACCAGCACCTTGGTGTGGCCGAATGTGATCAGGCACGAGCCCTCGGCATAGCGGTTGACGCCGGTCTCGATGGTCACGGGACGCAGTTGATCGTCGGTGCGTTGCGAATGGCGCATTGAGAGCACTCCTTGGAAGTCTGGCCTTGGAAGCCGTGGCGGCGGTGCTTATCCTGAAACCGTGAGCCTGTATGCCCCCAAAACCCCGCCGTTCGATGGCGCCCAGTCCCTGGCGGGATTGGCGGGGCTGGATGCGCGCGCTCGGGACATCTTCCGCCGGATCGTCGAGAGCTATCTGGAGACGGGCGAGCCGGTCGGATCACGCACCCTGTCGCTGGGCGGGATCGCCCTGTCGCCGGCCTCGATCCGCAATACGATGCAGGACCTGACCCTCGCCGGTCTGCTGGCCTCGCCCCATACGTCCGCGGGGCGGATCCCGACCCATGCGGGCCTGCGCCTTTTCGTCGACGGCCTGCTGGAGATCGGCGACCTGACTAAGGAGGAGCGGCGCGAGATCGACGGGCGGCTGGCCGGGCGGGGCCGGAACTTCGAATCCGCCCTGGACGAGGCGTCCAACCTGTTGTCAGGCTTGGCGGGTGGCGCGGGCGTGGTGTCGAGCCCGGTGCGCGAGTCCGGCGTCAAACACGTGGAGTTCGTGGCTTTGGGCGGGGATCAGGCCCTGGCGGTGATCGTCGCCGACGACGGTACGGTCGAGAACCGGATCATGACCCTGTCGGCGGGCGTCACGCCGTCCACCCTGGTCGAGGCCTCCAACTTCCTCAACGCGCGCCTGCGCGGCCGCCCCTTCGCCGACGCCAAGCGGGAGATGACGCACGAACTGGAAATCGCCAGACGCGAACTGGACCAGACCGCGGCCCGCCTGGTCGAAGACGGGTTCGCCGCCTGGTCCGGCGGGCCGGACCGTGAGCGCGCCCTGATCGTGCGCGGCCGCGCCAACCTGCTGCAGGACGGCGAGGGGCTGGCCGACCTGGAGCGGGTCCGCGTCCTGTTCGACGACCTGGAGCAGAAGGAACAGCTGATCGGCCTGCTGGACGGTGTCGATGCGGCCCAGGGCGTGCGCATTTTCATCGGCGCGGAAACACGGTTGTTTTCACTTTCGGGTTCCGCCGTGATCGCGGCGCCCTATATGAGCGGCCGACAACGGGTTCTGGGCGCCATCGGCGTCATAGGGCCTGCAAGACTGAACTACGCCCGTGTCATTCCGTTGGTGGACTATACCGCCCGGGTGCTGGGCCGGATGCTGGACGGGAACGACAAGTGAGCGACAAGCCCCTTAACGAAGACTTCAACGCAGACGCCGATATGGCCGAGACCAACGCTGAACACGGCCTGGATTCTCATCCGTCAGATGACCTGGCGCCGCTGGATGCCGTCATCGCCGAACGTGACGAGTGGAAGGACCGCGCCCTGCGCGTCGCCGCCGAGATGGAGAACCTTAAGCGCCGTTCGGAAACGCAGCAGAATGACGCTCGCGCCTTCGCCATCCAGCGCTTCGCCAAGGACCTGCTGGGCGTGGCCGACAATCTGGAGCGCGCCCTGATGGCCGCGCCCAAGGACGCCGAGGGCGCCACAGCCGGTCTGGTGACCGGACTGGAACTGACGCAGAAGGCCCTGCTTCAGGCCTTTGAAGGCAATGGGCTGAAACGTGTCGCACCCCAGGCGGGAGAGCCCTTCAACCCGCATCTGCACCAGGCGATGATGGAACAGCCGTCTGACACCGTGCCCGGCGGATCGGTGATCCAGACCATGCAGTCCGGCTTCGAACTGTTCGGCCGCACCGTCCGTCCCGCCATGGTGGTCGTCGCGGCCAAGGGGTCGGGCGCGCAAGGCTCCAACCCCTACAGCGGCGCACAGGCCGCCGAGGGTCAGGCCTTCGACGGCAAGGCCTGATCCAGGGTCGTCAGGCGGCGTCGGTCAGAACTGACGCCGCCAGGCCCCGATCAGGGCGAACTCCGGCGGCGCGTCCGCCACATGGCGCGGCTCGCGGCTGGCCACGGCTTGCAGCGTCATGCTCGATCCGTCCCATAGACGACGCTCGCCGCCCAGAATGAAATCGACCTGCCGTCCGCTGGGGGTCGCCGAGAAGCTGCGGCGCGAATAGGTCAGGGGATCGAAATATTCGATCGGCACATCGGCCAGATAGGCCGAGAAGGTCCCGCTCTCGATCCGCAACGGCTGCGCCAGGGTGAGGCTGAACCGGTCACAGACCATCGAACAGCCCGTCAGCAGACCCAGCCGCCAATTCGAACTGATCGCCGCCCGGTCCATCGACAGGAACCGTCCCTCGATCCGGCTGGACCCCATCCCCGCCTCGCCGATCAGCCGCAGGTTCGGTCTCAACGACCAGTCGCCGCCCACGGCGTAGAAGCTGGTGCGCGACGGCAGGGCGAAATCCGACCCGCCCGGCAGGAAGGCGCCCAAGGGGCCAAGCCGCTCGTCCAGGGCGCCGACGCTGAACGACAAGCCGCCGTCCGCGACACGCCATCCGATCGAGGCCCGGCTATAGGTCGAGGCGTCCCCCTCCACCCGGCGCAGCGGCATGCGACGATCGCCGCCGCCGCTTTCGGCCGAGACGGTCACGGCCCCGAACCGCATGGCGCCGCGCATCGCATGATCGGCCTGGGCCAGGGCCGCGAAACCGTCACCCGCCGTCCCGTCGAAGGGCGAGACCGCCCCGCCCTTGCCCTGCCAGACCGAGAAGTTCATCCGCCCGGTCTCGAGGTTCAGCATGGCCTCCTGGCGCGGCTCGTCGCCCATCCAGGGGGCGTTGTAGAGGTCCTGTCGGGGCGCCACGGGTTCCGGCGTCGGACCGGGCTGGGCCGCGATCAGGTTCAGCCGTCCGCCCCCGGGCAAGGCCAGGCTGGTGGTCGCTGTCGTGCTCTGCTCGAAGGGCGCGGCCTGATAGGAGCGGCTGGGCGCTGTCGGATAGGCTCCGCCCAGCTGGACCGCGAACATCCGCTCATAACCGTCGAACAGCACGGTCTCCAGGGCGGTCTGGCGCGAGAAGGCGTCGCCGAAGGCGGCGCCGACGAAACTGCCGGGCTCGCTCTCGGCGACGATCGAGGTTCCGTCCGCCATCGGGGTCGAGGTCGCGCCGACGGGCTGGAAGGCGGCGCTCATGTCCAGCAGGCCGCGCCCATAGACGATGTCCGTACCCGGATCGCCGGCGTCGCGCGCCGTGTCGATCAGGATGGCCAGGGCCTCGCGCGCGCTCAGATTGGGGAAGGCGTCCATCAGCAGGGCCAGGGCGCCCGAGACGTGCGGCGCCGAAAAGGACGTGCCGTTGATCCGGTAACACTGCGTCCCGTCGCAGCCGGTGATGACATCCTCGCCCGGCGCGGAAATATAGGCGGCGGCGGTGTCGCCGGCCCGGTTCGAGAAATCCGACATCAGGCTGTTTTCGCCATGCGACCCGACCGCGATGACGGCGCCGGCGAAGCGGGGATCGATGGCGTAGCGCGCCGGCCAGCCCGGGTTGGCCTCGCCGTCGTTGCCGGACGAGGCGACGATCACCGCCCCGGCGTTGACCGCCCGAAGCAGGGCCGCCTCGAAACCCGACCCCAGACGACCGTCGCCGCCCAGCGACATGTTGATGATCTTGACCCCGTGGGCGACGGCGTAGTCGAGCGCGCGCACCAGATCCGAGCTGGAGAAGCAGACCTGATCCTCCTCGTCATCGCAGTCGGAGATGTCTGTGCGGATCGACAGGATGGTGGATTCATAGGCCACCCCGATGGTCCCCAGACCATTGAAGTTCGAGGCGATGACGCCCGATACCAGCGTGCCGTGGCTGTCGTTGGCGACATAGGGGGTGTTGCGTCCCGCGACCACATCGGTCGAGTCCGACGAGATCCGGCCCTGCAGGTCGGCTTGGGTGGAGCTGACGCCGGAATCGACCACGGCGACCGTGACGCCGTCACCGGTCGCGCCGGCCTGCCAGCCGACCTCCGCCCTCATATTGGCCAGGCCGTAGTTCCGAAGATATTCGCTCGAGGTCACCGACGGCGGCGGTGGGGGAGGCGGAGGCGGAGGAGGCGGGGGAGGAGGCGGGGGCGGCGGTGTGATCGTGCCGCCTCCCCCCCCACCACCACCGCCGCCGCCTCCGCACGCAGCGAGCGGCAGGAACATCAGACCCAGGCCGAGCCATATGGCCCCGCGACGCCGCGATCCGCTCATCCCGAACTCCTCCGCACAGGGCCGCCCTCCGCAGCCGTAACGATACTAACGCCCTAATTCTTTAACGCTTTATCGAAGATAGCCAGAAGTTTGGACCAGCCGTCCTTGGCGTCAGCCTCGGAATAGCTGGCGCGATAATCGGCGTGGAAACCATGCGGCGCGTCGGGATAGACGACGATCTCGCTGCCGGTCTGGCCCGCACGGGCCAGGGCCTCGCGCATCCGCTCGACGCTGGCCAGCGGAATGCCCTGGTCCTTGCCGCCATACAGGCCCAGCACCGGCGCCTTGAGGTCGTCGGCCAAATCGACCGGCCAGGGCTGACCCGACGAGACCTGCACCGGCGTCGCATCGGCGGCGGGGGCCAGACGGCCGTACCAGGCCACGCCGGCGCCGATGGCGGCGAAGCGCGCCGCCGCCTGCCAGACCACCTTGCCGCCCCAGCAATAGCCGGTGATCCCGACCTTGCCGTCTTTCGACCAGCCCTGCTGGCTGGCCCATTCCAGCGTCGCCGACAGGTCGCCCATCACCTGTTCATAATTCGCCGCCCCGACGATCTGCATGATCCGCCCCATGTCCGACAACGGCGCGGGATCTTCGACGCGGTTGAAGAAGGCGGGGGCAATCGCAGCGTAGCCCTGCTTGGCCAGCCGGCGGCAGATGTCGCGGATATATTCGTGAACGCCGAAGATTTCCGACACCACTACCACGACCGGGAAGGGCCCGTTTCCGGCAGGCCGCGCCACATAGGCCGGCAGTTCGAAGCCGTCGGGGGCGGCATAGGTCACCGCCTCGGTCGCCAGTCCGTCCGCGTCCGTCGTGATCGGCTTGGACTCCTTGGCCAGGGCCGCGACGGCATAGCCGGAGAACAGCAGCCCCCCGAGCGCCCCCAAAGTTCGGCGGTTCAGCTTCAGGTCGTCGGCGGTCTGGCCTTCGGGACGGATCAGGACGGTCATGGGCGCGCTCCAGCGAAACAGACGCGCAGACGATCACGCCCGACGCCGAGCGTCCAGTCACGTTAAGGCGCGTCGCAAAGGTCCCGCGACCCGGGAGAAGGGCGCTCAAGCAGCGAAACGCCGCGCGTCGAGCGGTAGCGCCCTTCTTCCCAACGATCAGTGCCTGAAGACCCGAACCCCGGTGAAGGCCATGGCGATGCCCTTCTCGTCAGCGGCGGCGATGACCTCGGAGTCACGCATCGATCCGCCGGGCTGGATCACCGCCGTGGCGCCGGCCGCGACCGCTTCCAGCAGACCGTCGGCGAAGGGGAAGAAGGCTTCCGAGGCGCAGGCCGAGCCTTCGGCCAGGGAATGGGCCAGACCCTTCGCCTCGCCGGCCTCCTTGGCGCGTATGGCGGCGATGCGGGCGCTGTCGCGGCGGTTCATCTGACCGGCGCCGATGCCGGCCGTCTGGCCGTCCTTGGCGTAGACGATGGCGTTGGACTTGACGTGTTTGGCCACAGTGAAGGCGAACAGCATGTCCTGAATCTCGGTCGGTGTCGGCTGGCGCTTGGTGACGATCTTCAGGTCCGACGGCTTGATCAGCGAGCGATCACGAGATTGGACCAGGAAGCCGCCGGCGACCGAACGGAACACCTCGCCCGGCCCGTGCGGGTCCGGCAGGCCGTCGGTGATCAGCAGGCGCAGGTTCTTCTTGGCGGCGAAGACTTCCTTGGCCTCGTCGTCCGCGCCGGGGGCGATGACGACCTCGGTGAAGATGCCGGTGATGGCGCGGGCGTCGTCGCCGGTCAGCGGGCGGTTGACCGCGATCACGCCGCCGAAGGCGGAGACGGCGTCGCATTCCAGGGCGCGGGCGTAGGCTTCGGACAGGTCCTTGCCCACGGCCACGCCGCAGGGGTTGGCGTGTTTGACTATGACCACGGCCGGGGCCTCGAACTCGGCGACCAACTCATAGGCGGCGTCGGCGTCGGCGATATTGTTGTAGCCCAGCTCCTTGCCCTGGATCTGGGTCGCATGGGCCACGCCGGGACGCGCCTCGCCGGTGCGGTAGAAGGCGCCGGTCTGGTGCGGGTTCTCGCCATAGCGCAGGGGCTGGGCCAGGGAACCGGCGATGGACTTGCGGGCCGGGGCCACGTCCTCGACCTGTTGGGCGAACCAGCCGGAGACGGCGGCGTCATAGGCGGCGGTGCGGGCGAAGGCGCGGGCGGCCAGGCGTTTGCGCAGGGCCAGATCGGTCGAGCCCTCCGCCTTCAGCGCCTCAAGGATCAGGCCGATGCTCTCGCCATCGACGGCGACCGCGACATAGCCGTGGTTCTTGGATCCCGAGCGGATCATGGCCGGGCCGCCGATGTCGATATTCTCGACCGCCGCCTCGAACGAGCCGCCTGCGGCGACGGTGGATTCGAACGGATAGAGGTCGATCCAGACGATATCGATGGCGCCGATGCCGTGGTCGGTCATGGCCTTGGCGTGGTCTGCCGCGTCGCGCACGCCCAACAGGCCGCCGTGGACGACCGGGTGCAGGGTCTTGACCCGGCCGTCCATCATCTCGGGGAAGCCGGTCAGATCAGCCACGTCCTTGACCGGCAGGCCCAGTTTTTCGATCGCCGCGCGGGTGCCCCCGGTCGAGACCAGTTCAACGCCCAGGTCATGCAGGGCGCGGGCGGCGTCTTCCAGCCCGGCCTTGTCGGACAGGGAGATCAGGGCGCGTTGCGGCTTCACCTGATCGGGCGCGGGCGGAAAGTCGGGAGCGGCGGGCATGAGGCGGCGTCCGTGGAAGGCTGGGGGAGGATGGCGCGCCCTCTAGCGCCAATCGGGCTCCCCGTCACCCCACGGACGATTCTAGGTCGGGTCGCCGCTCGCGCCCGCCGGGCTCAGTTTCCAGCGAATCTTGGTCTCGCTGTCGGTGCGGGCCGAGCCGCGCACCACGATCTGAAGCGAGCGGCGGGTCAGGCCGGCGTCGATATGAACGCTGGGCTCGATGGCCACGTCCGGTCCGTCGGTCCTGAACCACCAGCCCCGGCTCGAGGCCCCGCGCAGCAGGATCGAACGACGGTCGCGCGCCAGGGACGCCTGCACACCGGGCTCCAGATGGAAACGGATGGCGTAGGGCGCCGCGATCTGGCGCAGCATCTCCTTGCGGCCGGGCGTCGGAAACAGCCTCTCCTCGGCCCGCAGCTCGTCCAGTCGCTGGTCCAGATACAGACGCCGCTGGTGGTTCAGCCCGAACAGCTCGGTCCAGCCGTCGTGCTCCATCTCCAGCCAGACCGCCCCGTCGCCGCCGCGCTGGTCCGTCGTCACATGGATCGGCGGCCCGACCAGTCGCGGACCCAGCAGATCGCCCTTCCAGCCGCCCAGCGGCTCGTTCAGCGACCGTTCGCCCAGCGTCAGGGTCGAATGGCCCGGCGTCAGCCGCAAGGCCTGACGGTCGGTCGAGGCGGGCGTCCATCCCGAGCCGGTCACCAACCGATCCTTGCCGCATGCGATCTCCAAAGCCATCGGCTGGGCGCAGGCGGACGCGCCCCAGGCGCCCCGCGCCGGCGCGGCGGCGTCGGCGACGATAGCCAGAAGCGGACTGGCGATCCGCTTTAGACCGGCGACAGTCCCTATGGGCGAGACGGGCGGCTCGCCCTTGACCGGAACAGCCTCATCGTCATGGGCGCGGGCCGCAGCGACCCGTTCGGCGCTCGACGGACCGCCACCCTGGAAGCTGGCCAGGCGCCCATCAGGCAAGGTCAGCAGGCGAAGGCCCTGGGTCAGTCGGGCGATGGCCGCCGAGATCCCGTCGGGCGTCGGCTCGGACAGTTGGGACAGGGCGTCGTCCAGCGTCAGCAGGTCGAGCAGAAGCTCCAGCCCGGCCTCGGGACTGCGCGACGCGTGGCCACCGTCGTCCTGAACGGTCGTCTTCAAGGCGCCGTCCAGCCGCGACAGCGCGCGACGACGCAGGGCCTGCCCCGGCGTTCCGGCCAGGACGCAGCCGCCGATGGCCGCCGCCGTCAGACGCTCCGCCCGCGTCGCCAGCCCGCCGGGCGGACGCAGCAGCTGCCGGGTCTGGCGCGCCAGGGTGTCGGCCAGCCTCAGTCGCTCGGCCTCGGTCGCCACCGCGCCCATACGGCGCGCGCCGCAGGCCAGGTTGATCACCCGGCGCGCCAGCACTTCCGGCCCCCAGGCGAAGGGCGACCAGCGGGCGAAGGCGTCAGCCCAGGCCAGGGTCAGGCGCAAGGCTTCGCGCGCGCCGCGATCGCCCTGGGCCATCAGCCCCGGCAACCAGACGAAGGCGTGCAATTCGACGGCGAAGGGCCGCGAGGGGCTGGGCCGGTTCCAGGGATCGGCCGGCGGCTCGACCTCCATAGAGGCGCCCGCCAGCATGAAGCGGCCGACCAGGACGGTGCGACCCGGCGCGGGATCGTGGGGACGGAAGTCGCGGGGCGTGGCGGCGAAGGCGGTCACCTTGCCCCCGCCCAAGGTCAGGCCGTAGCCGGGCAGGCCGTAAAGTTCGATCCAAAGCTGACGCGTCGCCAGCCGTCCGGCCAGCGCGGGCCACAAGCCCGGTCCGGTCGCCGCATCGCCCGCCCGCACCGGGGTGCGCACCGGGGCGCCCGGCAGCCCGGGAATCTGACCCGAGGCGACGTCCGGCGTCGCGTCGGCGCTGCGCGGGGCGAAGGGGCCGAGAGGGCTCACGCCGCGTTCTGCCCTGCGTTCGGCGCAGCCTTCAGGGCGGCGATATTGGCCGAATAGTCGCCCTTGAACACGAACGACCCGGCGACCAGGGCGTCGGCCCCGGCGGCGACGCAGGCCCCGGCGTTGGCCGAGGTCACGCCGCCGTCCACCTGCAGGTGCGCCGCCGATCCGGCCCGGTCCAGAATGGCCCGCGCGCCGGCGATCTTGCGCAACGAACTGTCGATGAACTTCTGGCCGCCGAAGCCCGGATTGACCGACATGATCAGCACCAGATCGACCAGATCGACCACCTCTTCCAGGATCGACAGCGGCGTCGCTGGATTGAACACCACCCCGGCCTTGGCCCCCAGCTGGCGAATCCGGCCCAGGGTGCGGTGCAGGTGAGGCCCGCTCTCGGGATGGACGGTCAGGACGTCGGCGCCCGCCTCGCGGAACGCCTCCAGCCACGGATCGACCGGCGCGACCATCAGGTGCACGTCGAACGGCAGGCGGGTGTGCGGCCGGATCGCCTTCACGATGTCGGGGCCCAGGGTGATGTTCGGCACGAAATGCCCGTCCATCACATCGACATGGATCCAGTCGGCGCCCGCCGCCTCCAGCGCGCGAACCTCTTCACCCAGCCGCGCGAAGTCGCTGGCGAGGATGGACGGACAGATCAGGGGGGTAAGGGCCATGGCCCCTCGGATAGGACGGCTTGCGGACGGGAGCAAGCCGCTCTCCCTCAGGAAACCCGTTCCAGCTTGGCGGCGAAGAAGCCGTCGAGGCCGCCGTGTTCGGCCCACATGGAGGGCAGGATGCGCAGCCAGCCTTCGGGCGTCAGGGCCTCTGGCGGCGCGCCTAGGATGGCCGGATCGGCGACGACGGTGCGGAAGGCGGGGTTGCGGCGCAGGAAGGCGATGATCTGGGTCTCGCCCTCCTCGCGCTCCAACGAACAGGTGCAATAGACCATCCGCCCGCCCGGCCTGACCCGCTCAGCGGCGGCGTCGAGCAGGCGGTGCTGGACGTCCGCCAGTTTGGCGACCTCTGCGGGCTTGGTGGCGCGCAGGACTTCCGGATTGCGGCGGAAGGTGCCGGTGGCCGTGCAGGGCGCATCCAGCAGGACGGCGTCGAAGGTGCGGTCGTCTTCCCAGTCCTCGGCCGGGACGGCGACGACCTCGGCCGTCAGGCCGGTGCGTTCAAGGTTCTGGCTCAGGCGTTTCAGGCGCGGGGCCGAACGGTCCAGGGCGACGACCGATGCGCCGGCGGCGGCCAGTTGCAGGGTCTTGCCGCCCGGCGCGGCGCACATGTCCAGGGCGGTCTCGCCCGGTTTGACGTCCAGCAGGCGCCCCGGAACGGCGGCGGCGGCGTCCTGCACCCACCAGTCGCCGTCGTCGAAGCCGGGCCAGGTCGCCACATCGCCGCGACGGCCGGTGCGAACGGTGCCGCCTGTCAGAGCCTCGCCTTCGACGATGGCGGCCACGGCGGCGGGATCGACGCCCGGCTTCAGGCTGAGATCGGTGGCCGGCTCCTCACGAGCGGCCAGGGCCAGGCCGGTCAGGGCGGCCTCGCCATAGGTCGCCTTCCAGCGGGCGGCGATCCAGTCGGGCAGATTGCTTTCGGCCGTCGTCAGGCCTGGTCCTTCACGCCCCACGCCGCGCAGCACGGCGTTGACCAGGTTCTTGTAGGGCCGGGTCTTGGGGTCGCGCTCGGCCAGTTTCACCGCCGTGGAGACGGCGGCGAAGGCGGGCGTCTCCAGCACCAGGGTCTGGGCCAGGGCGATGCGCATCAGGGTGCGGACGGCCTCGGGGGGAGACTTCTTCAGGCGGCGGTCCAGGATCTGGTCGATCTCGCCCAGACGACGCAGCGCGGCCATGGCCACAGCGCGAGCGAAGGCGCGGTCCACCGGCTCCAGCGCGCGGGCGGCAGGCTGGGCCAAGGCCTCGTCCAGGCCGTTGCGCTTCTCAAGCGCGGCGTTCAGCAGAATGCCGGCGACGACGCGGGCCTCAACGCCGATGTCGTCTTGAGACGGACCTTGGGCGACCTCGGCGGGGGCCGGACGAGGCCGGCCCTTGGTGGCCATACGGCGACCGCGCGCCTGCGAACTTTGTCCGCCTTGTCCCTCAGCACTCATACGGCCACCTGCGCGCCCAGTTCGACCACCCGACCGGGCGGAATATGGAAGAAGTCGGTGGGATTGGCGGCGTTGCGCATCAGGAAGATGAACAGCCGGTCCTGCCACAGCGGCATGCCCTGGCGCGCCGACGGGATCAGCGAGCGGCGGCCCAGGAAGAAGCTGGTCGACATGATGTCGAACTTCAGTCCCTGCTTGCGGCACAGACCCAGCGCGCGCGGCACGTTCGGCGTCTCCATGAAGCCGTAGGTGACCGTCAGCTTTTTGAAGTCGTCGTTGATCGGCTCCATCCTGACCCGGTCGGCCTCCTTGACGCGCGGCCGTTCCGAGGTGCGCACGGTCAGGATGACGTTCTTCTCGTGCAGCACCTTGTTATGCTTGAGATTGTGCATCAGGGCGACCGGCGCGACATCCGGATCGCTGGTCAGGAAGATGGCCGTGCCCGGCGCGCGGTGCGGCGGTCGGGCGTGCAGCATCTCGATCAGGTCGGTCAGGGGCAGGCTGTCCTTGCGCGTCTTGGCCGTCAGGATCTGGGTGCCGCGCACCCAGGTCCACATGACGACGACCAGACAGGCGCCCAGCACCAGCGGCATCCAGGCGCCGTCCGGAATCTTCAGCAGGTTGGACGTCAGGAAGATGCTGTCGATGACGGCGAACGGGATAAGCGTCCCCGCCACAGCCCACATGGGCCATTTCCACCCCTTGGTGATGACCGAATAGGCCATCAGCGTATTGACCAGCATGGTCCCCGTCACGGCCACGCCATAGGCGGCGGTCAGATTATGCGAGCTCTGGAACACGACCAGCAGCACCAGCACCCCGATCATCAGGAAGCTGTTCACGGCGGGCACGAAAATCTGGCCCGCCTGGGTCTCGGAGGTGTTGCGGATGTCGATGCGCGGCAGCAGGCCCAGTTGGACGGCCTGTTGGGTGACCGAGAAGGCGCCGGTGATCACCGCCTGAGACGCAATGACGGTGGCGGCGGTCGCCAGGATCAGCATGGGCCAATAGGCGAACTCGGGCACCATGTTCCAGAACGGGTTCTCGGCGGCGGCGGGATTGTCCAGGATCAGGGCGCCCTGGCCCAGATAGTTCAGCGTCAGACAGGGCAGGACGAAGGCCAGCCAACCCATGCGGATCGGCGCCTTTCCGAAATGGCCCATGTCGGCATACAGGGCCTCGGCCCCCGTGACGGCTAGGAAGACGCTGCCCAGAATGATGAAGCCCAGGAAGCCGTCATGCACCAAGAGGCTGACGCCGTAATAGGGCGACAGGGCGCGCAGAATGCTGATGTCGTCGAAGATGTGCACCAGGCCCAGCGCGCCCAGGCTCAGGAACCAGATGGCCGTGATGGGGCCGAAATATTTGGCCAGGCTGGCGGTGCCGCGCGACTGGACCATGAACAGCCCGATCAGGATGCCGGCCGAGATCGGCACGATGAACGGATCCAGCTTCCCGGCTAGACCGGGCGCGTCCTGCAGCCCCTCGACCGCAGACAGAACGGAAATGGCGGGCGTGATGATGCCGTCGCCATAGAACAGCGCCGCGCCGCAGACGCCGAGAATGAAGATCCATGCGCTGCGCCGACCGACCGCGAACTGAGCCAGGGCCATCAGCGACAGGGTGCCGCCCTCGCCCTTGTTGTCCGCGCGCATCAGGAAGAAGACGTATTTGAAGGTCACGACGACCATCAGCGCCCAGAAGGCCAAGGACACGACGCCGACCACGGCTAAATCGCCGCCCACGCCGTTCTGGGCATGACCGATCGCCTCGCGCAGGGCGTACAGCGGGCTAGTGCCGATGTCGCCGAACACCACGCCGATCGCGCCCAGGGTCAGGGCCCACAGACCGCCGTGCTTGGCGACCTGGCCTCCTGGAGCGTGGGACGCGGGTCCCGTGGCGTGGGTAGGCTTGTCCGGCGTGTTCGACGCGGGCGAGGGAGCGCTCGCGTCGTGGGGAGTATCCCCGGCCATGCGTATCCTCCGGGTCTCCGGCGACATCGCCGGTCCCTTCAAAGCGGCGAGCCTTTAGGCCCATTCCGCGCGGTCTTCAATCGTGCCGAAGAGGATTCGGTTTCGGCGTTCGGCGTGGGGATTTGTGATTCGGCCCGCGAACGCCTATTTTCACGCTAGGAACAAAACCATGTCAGACAGCCAGCGCTTCCCCGTCGCCGCCCACACCCTGGCCTATATGGCTCACAAGGGCGCTTATGGACCTGCGCAGGCCGCGCCCAGCGGCGTGCTGGCGTCGTCCATCCCGACCAATCCCGTCGTCGTCCGTCGCGTGACCGCCCTGCTGGCCAAGGCCGGGCTGATCGCCACCCGTCCGGGCGCCACTGGCGGTTCGTGGCTGCTGCGCAGGCCCGAAGACATCCGGCTGGACGAGGTGCTGCGCGCGGTGAACGGCTGCGCCCACATCGGCTCGCCGCCGGCGGGGGCCAAGGGCTGCCCGGTCGGCGAACATATTCCGCGTCAGGTGGCCAAGGCCCTGACCGCCGCCGACGAGGCCGCGACAGAGGCCCTGTCCAAGATCACCATCGCCGACCTGCTGGAGCAGAACCCGGCCTCCCTCGCCGCCTTCGCGCCCCACGCCGCCTGCCCCGTCGCGGCGTAACCCCGAAATGAGACGAACCGTCCTGGTCACGGGCGCCTCGGCCGGCATCGGGGCGGCGCTGGCAAGGGTCTATGCCCAGAACGGCTGGGATGTGGTGCTGACCGCCCGGCGCGCGGCCCCCTTGCAGGCGCTGGCCGATGCGTTGTCCGACGCCCACGGCGTGACGGCGACCGTCATTCCCGAAGACCTTTCCGACCCTGCCGCGCCGGAACGTCTGGTCGCCGCCATTGCGGCGCGCGACCTGACCGTCGACGGCCTGGTCAATAATGCGGGCTTCAGCAGGGTGACAGGCTTTCTGGATACCGACCTGAGCGCCCACGGCGCCATGATCCAGGTCATGCTGACCGCGCCGGTCGAGCTGTCGCGTCTGCTGCTGCCC
The DNA here is from genome assembly GCF_057809775.1 of Brevundimonas sp. FG128. Classification (NCBI taxonomy): domain Bacteria; kingdom Pseudomonadati; phylum Pseudomonadota; class Alphaproteobacteria; order Caulobacterales; family Caulobacteraceae; genus Brevundimonas; species Brevundimonas sp. FG128. The sequence goes on along the minus strand of NZ_JBMDKP010000003.1, from coordinate 163,726 downwards.
GGCATGATCGAGCGCGGCTTCGGCCGGGTGCTGAACGTGGCGTCCCTGGCCGGCCAGATGCCGGCGACCGGCGGCGACACCCTGTACGGCCCGATCAAGAGCTTCCTGATCAAGGCGTCCCAGGGCCTGCATCTGGAAACCCTGGGGACCGGCGTTCACGTCACGGTGCTGAACCCCGGCTACACCCTGACCGAGTTCCACGACGTCAACGGCTCTCGGGACCAGGTCTCCAGCGCCTATCCGCCCTGGATGTGGATGGACGCCGTCCGCGTGGCCCGCATCGGCTACGACGCTTGCGAAGCCAACCGCCCCAGCGTCACGCCCGGCGTCATGAACAACGTTATGGCCGGTCTGGCGCGCTTTCTGCCCGACGGCCTGGCGCTGCGCATGGTGGCGAACCATGCCAAGCGGCTGGAGCGGCTTTAGGGCGCGGTCGCTTAGTCCCTTAGTTATACCGCCGTCATCCTGGGCCTTGTGCCCAGGATCCAGAATCACCGTGTGTCCGCAGAGCGCGCCCTCGTTGAAACCGGGCGTCTGGATCCTCGCCACAAGGGCGAGGATGACGGCCTTTAAAGAGGCGGTTCAGATCAAATATGTATCGCGTGCCCGAGCGCGCGCAGCGACGCCTCGTGGAAGGCCTCGCCCAGGGTCGGGTGGACGTGGATGGTCCCCGCCACATCCTCCAGCACCGCCCCCATCTCCAGCATCTGGGCGAAGCTGTTGGACAGTTCCGACACATGCTGACCCACCGCCTGGATGCCCAGGATGCGGTGATCCGCCTTGGACGCGATGACCCGCACGAAACCGCCGTCCTCGCCCGCCTCGATGGCCAGGGCCCGGCCGATGGCGGCGAAGGGGAAGACCGACTGGATCACGTCGTCACGGCCCGCGACATCGTTCGGACCCAGACCCGCCGAGACGATCTCGGGCTCGGTGAAACAGACGGCGGCGATGGTGACCGGATCGAACACCCGATCATGGCCGGCGATGATTTCCGCGACCACCTCGCCCTGGGCCGAGCCCTTGTGGGCCAGCATGGGTTCGCCTGTCAGGTCGCCGACGGCCCAGACGTTCTTCATGCTGGTGGCGCAGCGGTTGTCGATCTTCACGAACGGCCCGGCCATGGCCACGCCCATGTTTTCCAGGCCCCAGCCTTGCGTGCGCGGACGACGACCCACCGTGACCAGCACCTTGTCGGCGTCCAGTTGCAGCGGTTCGCCGTCCTTGGTCGTGACGTTCAGCTTGCCGTTCCCGAACCCGCCCGCGCGCGCGCCCAGATGCAGCTCGACGCCGTGCGTCTCCAGCCACTTCGCAACCGGATCGGTCAGGGCCTTGTCGTAGAGGGGCAGGATGCGCTCGGCCATTTCAACGATGGCGACTTCCGCGCCCAGCTTCCTGAAGGCGATGCCCAGCTCCAGCCCGATATAGCCGCCGCCGACCACGACCAGCTTCTTGGGGACCTCCGACAGGCTCAGCGCCTCGGTCGAGGAGATGACGTCCCCGCCGAACGGCAGGAAGGGCAGTTCGACTGGCTCGGACCCCGTGGCCAGAATGACGTGTTCGGCGGTGATGCGGATATCGCCGTCATCCGTCTGGACGATGCAGGTCTTGGCGTCCTCGAAGTTCGCCCAGCCCTTGATCACCTTGACCTTGGCCTTCTTCAACAGGGCTGCGACCCCTGCGTTCAGTTTACGGACGATCCCGTCTTTCCACGCCACCGTCTGCGACAGGTCGATGGCGGGCGCCGCCGCCGTGATGCCCAGCGTCCCGCCGCCGGCCGCCTTGGCCACCGTCTCGAACTTTCCCGCCGCATGGATGATGGCCTTGGAAGGAATACAGCCCACGTTCAGGCAGGTCCCGCCCAGGCCGTCTCCGCCGTCCACCAGCACGGTGTCCAGCCCCAGCTGGCCGCAGCGGATGCCGGCGACATAGCCGCCGGTGCCCGCGCCGATGATGAGGACTTTGGTCTTGAGCTGCTGCATCGTCTTTTCCGTCTCATCCTGCCGCCCCTCTCCCGGTGGGAGAGGGCTTGAGCGCACGACGCCCCGGCGTCGTTCTTGCGCGAAAGGGTGAGGGTCGGACGGTGCGGACTGGCCCACCGGCAGAACCCTCATCCGGCCCTTCGGGCCACCTTCTCCCAACGGGAGAAGGGCGTCGTCTAGCCCATCCACAACGTCGCGGGGTGTTCCAGCAGCCCCTTGATCCGCTGGACGAAGACCGCCGCGTCATGCCCGTCGACGATGCGGTGATCGAACGACGACGACAGGTTCATCATCTTGCGCACGACCATCTGGCCGTCGCGGACCACGACCCGTTCGGCGATCTTGTTGGGACCGATGATGGCGACCTCGGGATGGTTGATGATCGGGGTGTGAACCACCCCGCCCAGCGTGCCCAGCGAGGTGATGGTGATGGTCGAGCCGGACAGTTCCTCGCGCTGGGCCGTCCCATCCTTGGCCGCGCCCGAGACCCGGGCGATCTCCAGAGCCGTGTCGTAAGGGTCGCGCGCCTCGGCGTGGCGGACCACCGGCACCATCAGGCCGTTCGGCGTCTGGGCCGCGATGCCCAGATGGACCGGGGCGTGCTGGGTCAGGACGCCCGCCTCGTCGTCGTAATGGGCGTTGATCTGCGGCTGGTCGCGCAGGGCCACCACGATGGCGCGGGCGAGGAAGGGGAGCAGGTTCAGCTTGGGCTGATCCTTCTGCTTCGTCGCGTTCAGGTGCGCGCGAAGCTCCTCCAGCGCCGTGACGTCGATCTCCTCCACATAGGTGATGTGGGGAATGCGGCGCACGCTCTCAGCCATCTTCTCCGCGATCTTGCGACGCAGACCGATGATGCGGACCGCGGTCGTCCCTTCGGCCTTGGCGTAGGTCGATGCGCCGCCGGACGGAGCCGACGCGGGCTGCGAGCCGCCGCGCGAGACGAAACCGTCCAGATCCTCGTGCGTGATCCGACCGGCGGGGCCGGAACCGGGCACGAAGGTCAGGTCCACGCCCAGATCTCGGGCGCGGTTACGCACGGCGGGAGAGGCGGACGGCCGCTCGCCCGGCGCGCGGCCGGTGAGGGCGGGGACAGGCTTGGACGGTGTCGTCGTCGAAGTCTTCGAAATCGCACCCGAAGTCGTCGAAGTCACAGCGGAAACCGTCGTCGAATTCTCTGCCGGTTTTGGGGCCGGTTTCGACGCCGCGACGGGCGTCGAGACATTGCCCCGACCCTCGACATCGAACGCCACCAGAGGCCCACCGACCGGCACGGACTTGCCGGCTTCGCCGTACAGGGCGACGACCGTTCCGGCGACCGGCGAGGTGATCTCGACCGTGGCCTTGTCGGTCATGATGTCGGCGATGATCTGGTCTTCCTCGACCGCATCCCCGACCTTGATGTGCCAGCCGACCAGCTCGGCCTCGGCCGTGCCTTCGCCGACGTCGGGCAGTTTGAAGACGTAGTTGCCGGCGGGCGCCGGTGTGGCCGCTTCCGCCTTGGGCTTTTCGGCTTTCGGCGCTTCGACCGGCGCCGGATCCGGCTTGGCGACCACCGGTGCGGAGGCGGGCGCGTCCTCTGCATTCCCCGATCCCTCGACCTCGAACTCCACCAAGGGCCCGCGCACCGGCACCATGGCGCCGGGCTCGCCGTGCAGCGCGATGACCTTACCCGACACCGGGGCGGTGATCTCGACCGTGGCCTTGTCGGTCATGATGTCAGCGACGATCTGGTCCTCAGCGACGATATCGCCGATCTTGACGTGCCAGCCGACCAGTTCGGCCTCGGCGGTGCCTTCGCCCACGTCGGGCAGTTTGAAGACGAAACGACCCATCTTAACGACCTCCCGTCATGACGCTCTTCAAGGCGTCTGAAACCCGTTGCGGTCCGGGGAAATATTCCCATTCGAAAGCATGGGGATAGGGCGTGTCCCAGCCGGTGACGCGCGCGATCGGGGCCTCCAGATGATAGAAGCAGCGCTCCTGAACCAGGGCCGACAGTTCGCCGCCGAAGCCCGAGGTCTTGGGCGCCTCGTGCACGATGACGCAGCGGCCGGTCTTCTTCACGCTAGCCTCGATGGCCTCGATATCCAGCGGCACCAGGGTGCGCAGGTCGATGACCTCGGCGTCCACGCCAGCGTGTTCGGCGCCGGCCAAGGCGACCCAGACCATGGTGCCATAGGCCAGGATGGTGACGTCGTTCCCCTCGCGCATGACCCGCGCCTTGCCTATGGGCTCGACATATTTGCCGGTCGGGACCTGGGCCAGATCCTGGGCCTTCCACGGGCTGACCGGCTTCTCGTGCCAGCCGTCGAACGGGCCATTGTAGAGGCGTTTTGGTTCGAAGAAGATGACCGGATCGTCGTCCTCGATGGCCGCCGTCAGCAGGCCCTTGGCGTCATAGGGGTTGGACGGGATGACGACCTTCAACCCGGCGATATGGGTGAACAGGCTTTCCGGCGACTGGCTGTGCGTCTGGCCGCCGAAGATGCCGCCGCCATAGGGCGAACGCACCACAATGGGGGCGGTGAACTGGCCGCCCGAGCGGTACCGCAGCTTGGCCGCCTCGGACACGATCTGATCGTAGGCCGGATAGATGTAGTCGGCGAACTGGATCTCGACCACCGGGCGCAGGCCGTAGGTTCCCATGCCGATGGCGGCGGCGACGATGCCGCATTCGCTGATCGGGGCGTCGAAGCTGCGGGTCAGGCCATGCTTCTGCTGCAGCTTGTCGGTGACGCGGAAGACTCCGCCGAAATAGCCCGCGTCCTCGCCGAACGACAGGACGTTGGCGTCCTCGCTCATCTTGACGTCGATAGCCGAGTTCAGGGCCTGGATCATGTTCATGGGCACGACGCCTGAACCCGTCGCTTCCGACGCGGGGGCGGCGTTCTGGTCGACCATGTCCGGCTCGACGCCGTCGTTACGATCGGCGTCGGTGAAGGTGGTTTGCTCAGCCATGGTCAGACCCCCACCTCGCGGCGCTGTTCGATCAACCGCCAGTCTTCGGTCGCATAGACCTCTTCGAACATCGTCTTCACGCTAGGGCGCGACTGTCCCAGGGTGCCGATGGCTTCGGATTCCTTGCCGGCAGCGCGGACCTGTTCGACCGCCTCGCGCAGGGCCGCGGCGTGCTTTTCATCGTCCCACTCGCCGATGACGGTCAGGTGCTGGCGCAGACGTTCCAGCGGGTCGCCCAGCGGCCATTTCTCGTGCTCGTCGCCAGGACGGTAGCGGCTGGGATCGTCGGACGTCGAGTGCGGGGCGCCGCGATAGGTGAACAGTTCGATCACCGTCGCCCCCTGGTTCGACCGGGCGCGCTCTTCGGCCCACTGTGTCGCCGCCCAGACCGCCAGGAAATCGTTGCCGTCGACCCGCAGGGCTGGCAGGCCGTAGCCGATGGCCTTGGAAGCGAAGGTGGTCTCCAGCCCGCCGGCGATGCCCTGGAAGGACGAAATGGCCCACTGGTTGTTGACGACGTTCAATATGACCGGGGCGCGATAGACCGAGGCGAAGGTCAGGGCGTTGTGGAAGTCGCCTTCGGCCGTGGCGCCGTCGCCGATCCAGCTGATGGCGATCTTGTCGTCACCCTTGTAGGCGCTGGCCATGGCCCAACCGACCGCCTGCGGCACCTGAGTGCCCAGATTGCCGCTGATGGTGAAGAAGCCGTAGTCCTTGGCCGAATACATGATCGGCAGCTGCCGGCCTTTGATCGGGTCCGCCGCGTTGGAATAGATCTGGTTCATCATCTCGACCAGCGGATAGCCGCGCGCGATCAGCAGCCCCTGCTGGCGATAGGTCGGAAAGCCCATGTCCTCGCGCGACAGCAGCATGCCCTGGGCCACCGCAATGGCCTCTTCGCCGGTGCACTTCATATAGAAGCTGGTCTTGCCCTGGCGGTGGGCGCGGTGCATCCGATCGTCGAAGGCGCGAGTCAGGATCATGGCCTTCAGGCCGCGACGCAGCGTCTCGGCGTCCAGTCGCGGGTTCCACGGTCCGACGGCGTTGCCCTCGTCGTCCAGAACCCGAATCAGGCGGAAGGCGAGATCGCGCATCTCATACGGCGTCGATCCGACCTCGGGCCGTTCGACCACGCCGGCAGGGTCCATCAGCAGGTGGCTGAAGTCCGGCGCATCGCCGGGGCGGCCGGACGGTTCCGGCACGCGCAATGACAGGGGCTGACTGTTCTTTTTCACGTTTTCGTCGTTCATGCGGGCGTCCATATCCATTCGGGGTCCGTCCGTGTTTCCTCTGGACGTGTGATAACACGGCCCCTAAGCGGGTGCTCGCTCAAATTGACCTTGCACAATCCCGATATCGGGTATTTTATTTCGCGATAATCATAATCGGAGAAACGCATTGGCCGACGAACTCGACCCCATCGACGCCCGCATCCTGGATATCCTGCAGCAAGACGCCGGGCTGTCGGTTGCGGAGGTCGCGGATCGCGTCGGACTGTCGGCCTCGCCCTGCTGGCGGCGGATCAAGCGGTTGGAAGATTCCGGCCTGATCACCAAGCGGGTCACCCTGCTGAACGCGCAGCTTCTGGGCCTGGACTTCGAGGTCTACGCCATCGTCAAGCTGATGCTGCCCTCGGCCGACAATCTGAACCTGTTCGAAGCCGCCGTGGCCAAATGGCCGGAGGTGGTCCAGTGCGCCACCATCACCGGGCGCGAGGATTATGTGCTGCGCATCATCACTTCCGACATGCACGCCTTCGACCTGTTCCTGCGCGAGAAGCTGCTGGCCTTGGGCATCGTCTCGGACTGCGAAAGCCACATCGTCACGCGCGGCGTGAAGAATGTGACCGCCCTGCCTCTTGGCATCGTGACCCCTCACGTCGGATAACGTCGCTCAGGCGCAGCCGAGCGCCTGGGAGCCAAGACCATGATCGAACTGGTGATCGACGCGCGCCGCAAGGACCTGGGCGGGTTCGAGGTCGGGCGCGTCCTGCCCTTCCATTCGCGCCGGATGGTCGGGCCCTTCATCTTCTTGGACCAGATGGGGCCGGCCGAGTTCGCAGCCGGCGCCACGGCCATCGACGTGCGACCGCACCCGCATATCGGCCTTTCGACCCTGACCTATCTGTTCGAGGGCGAGATCATGCACCACGACAACCTCGGCTATGATCAGGCGATCCGGCCAGGCGAGGTCAACTGGATGACGGCCGGCAAGGGCATCGTCCATTCCGAACGCACCGATCCGCTGAGAAAGAGCACCGGCGGGCCGATGCATGGGATGCAGGCCTGGGTCGCCCTGCCCGACGAGGCGGAAGGGATCGATCCGGCCTTCCATCACCTGGGCGAAGACGCCCAACCCGCCTATGAGAACGGCGGCCTGTTCGCGCGTCTCGTGGCGGGCGAGGCCTACGGCGCCAAGGCCGCCGTGCCGGTGTCGTCGCCGTTGTTCTACATCCACTGGGAGCTTCAGCCGGGCGTTCGCACCGCCCCGCCGTCCGGCAAGGGCGCTGGCGGCATGAGCGAGCGCGCGCTTTATGTGGCCAAGGGGTCCATCGAGGTCGGCGACCGCACCTTCCACGAGGGTCAGATGATCGTGCTGGAGCCGACGGCCGAACCGACCGTAAAGGCCCTGGTCCAATCGACCGTCATGGTGCTGGGCGGCGAGCCGGTGGGCGAACGGCTGATCTGGTGGAACTTCGTGGCCTCCAGCCAGGCCCGCATCGACCAGGCCAAGGCCGACTGGAAGGCCGGCCGGATGGCCCTGCCCCACGCCGACGACCTGGAGTTCATCCCCTTGCCCGACGAACCCGCCAAGGCCCAGGCCGCCCCTGCGCCCGTGGAACCCAAGCCGACCGACCCGGTCTGAAACCCCGACATCACGCAGCAGGTGACGCGGCGAGGCCGGATCGCTACATGCCGCCTATGAACTTCGATTTCGACGCCCAGGTCACCGCCGCCCTGTTCGACAACGCCGGCGCCGTCTTCACCCTCGGCGACGGTTCGGTCCGGTTCGAGGACCGAACGCGGGTCGAGGCGCATGACGGGGCCGTCCTGTGCGCCTGCGTCCACCCCTCCGGCGACGGGATCGTCACCGGCGGCGACGACGGCAAGGTGGTTTGGAGCCGCCGCGACGAGGATCCGGTCACGCTGGCGACGGCCAAGAACCAGTGGATCGACGCCATCGACGCCTCGCCCGCCTCGGGCCTGGTCGCCTTCTCCTTCGGCCGCACCCTGTCGGTGATCGATCCGAACGAGACCGCCTTCCGCCGCGACTTCCAGCACGAACGCACCGTCTCGGGCGTCGCCTTCGAGCCCAAGGGCCGCCGCATCGCGACCTCGACCTATGGCGGGGCGGCGTTGTGGTATGCGCGGATCGAAAAGCAGCAGCCGGTCAAGCTGGCCTGGGCCGGGTCGCATACCGGCGTCGCCTTTTCCCCGGACGGCGCCTTTGTCGTCACCACCATGCAGGACAACCAGATGCATGGCTGGCGGCTGAAGGACGCCAAGAACCTGCGCATGGGCGGCTATCCCGGCAAGGTGCGGTCGATGGCCTTCCTGGCCAATGGTCAGCTGATGGCGACCTCGGGCGCACAGGGCGCGGTCCTGTGGCCCTTCATCGGATCGAACGGGCCGATGGGCCGCGAAGCGACCGAGATCGGTTATGATGACACCACCCTGGTCAATCTGGTCTCGGCCCGCGCCGACCAGGGCTTGCTGGCCGCCGGCCTGAACGACGGCCGGGTCTGGGTGGCGCATCCGGCCGCCCAGGGCCTGAACTTCGTCAAGGCCGAGAAGGGGCCGGCCATCGTCGCCCTGTCGCTCAGCCCGGCCGTCGACAAGGTCGCCTGGGCCGACGAGGACGGCGCCGCCGGCGTGATCATTCTCTGATGGCCAAGAGTCGCAAGAGCTGGCGTCGGGTCCTGCTGACCGCCCTTCTGGTTCTGGCCCTAATCCCGGTCGCCGGGGTGCTGATCGTCGCCGTCTTGCCGCCCCCGCCCACCATACTGATGCTGCGCCAGCTCGCGCGGGGCGAGGGCATGGATTACCAGTGGCGCGGCCTGAACCAGATTTCGCCCAACCTGGTGAACGCAGCCATCGCCGCCGAGGACGCCCGTTTCTGCAGCCACCACGGCTTCGACATGGAGGCGATCCAGAAGGCGCTGGATCATAACGCCGAGGGCGGCCGCATCCGGGGCGGATCGACCATCAGCCAGCAGACAGCCAAGAACGTCTTCCTGTGGCCGGGCCGCGACTGGATCCGCAAGGGGCTGGAGGCGGGCTACACCGTCCTGATCGAGACGGTCTGGTCCAAGCGCCGGATCATGGAGGTCTATCTAAACGTGGTGGAATGGGCGCCCGGCGTCTATGGCGCCCAGGCCGCCTCTCGCCACTGGTTCGGCAAGGACGCCCGCGACCTGAGCCCGCGCGAGGCCGCGCGTCTGGCCGCCATCCTGCCGGCCCCGCGCCGTTACCAGGCGGCGGCGCCCGGTCCATATGTCCGCAGAAGGGCGTCGCGCATCCAGGCGGCCATGGGCACGGTGCGGAACGACGGCCTGAATACCTGCGTCATAGGCCGGGGCTGAACCGTTCCGCTTGACGGGCGCCCGGGCCTCGCCTCTCCTGCGCCTGCTGTTCAGGAGATCCACCATGAAGCGTCAGATGATGACCGCCGTCGCGGTCTGCGCCCTCGCCTTCGCCGCCGGCTGCGCCAGCACCGCCGAACCTGTCGCCCGCGCCGCGGGCACCGAGCAGACGGCCTCGACCGCACTCGCACCGCCCGCGACCGGCGTCCGGGCCGACTATCCGATCACCGCCGAGGGGGCGACCGCCTTCGTCGCCGACGCCGAGACGAAGTGGGCCGAGGTCAGCGAATATGTCGCCCGCATCCAGTGGGCGCGCGCCACCAACATCACCTTCGACACCATGTGGCTGGAATCCAAGGCCAACGCCGAGGCGACCGAGCTTCAGGTCCAGTTGGCCAATCAGGCGGCCAAGTTCAACGACGTCCAGGTCGATCCCGTCGTGCGCCGCAAGCTGAACCTGCTGCGCCTCAGCCTGGTCCTGCCGGCGCCTAACCGCCCCGGCGCCGCCGACGAACTGGCCCAGATCACGACGCGACTGGATTCTACCTATTCGACCGGCAAGTTCGACTTCAAGGGTCGCCAGATCACCCTGGACGACGCCTCGCTGATTCTGGCGGACAGCCGCGACCCGGAAGAGACCAAGGCCCTGTACGAAGGCTGGCGCACCATTTCGCCGGTCATGCGCGACGACTATGCCCGCATGGTTGAGATCGCCAACGAAGGCTCGCGCGAGCTGGGCTTCGCCGACACCGGCGCCCTGTGGCGGTCGGGCTACGACATGCCCGCCGACGATTTCGCCGCCGAGACCGACCGGCTGTGGGCCCAGGTCAAACCCTTCTACGAGAACCTGCATTGCTATGTCCGGGCGCGGCTGAACGCCAAATACGGCGACGCGGTCCAGCCCGACCACGGCCCGATCCGCGCCGACCTGCTGGGAAACATGTGGTCCCAGCAATGGGGCAATATCTATGATGTGGTCGCCCCCGCGACCGGCGGGACGTCCAGCTACGACCTGACCGAACTGCTGAAATCCGCCGACTACGACGCCACGAAAATGGTGAAGACGGGCGAGGGCTTCTACGTTTCCCTGGGCCTCGATCCCCTGCCCGACACCTTCTGGGAGCGCAGCCAGATCACCCGCCCGCGCGACCGCGAGGTGGTCTGCCACGCCTCGGCCTGGGATTTGGACAACGCCGACGACATCCGCATCAAGATGTGCACCAACGTCAATGGCGACGACTTCTACACCGTCCACCACGAACTGGGTCACAACTACTATCAGCGCGCCTACAAGAACCAGCCGATGCTGTTCCGCAATGGGGCCAACGACGGCTTCCACGAGGCCATTGGCGACTTCGTCGGCCTGTCGGCCCTGACGCCCACCTATCTGAACCAGATCGGTCTGTTGAAGACCACGCCGGGCGCGGAGGAGGACATTCCCTTCCTGCTGAAGATGGCGTTGGACAAGATCGCCTTCCTGCCGTTCGGCTTGATGGTCGATCGCTGGCGGTGGGACGTCTTCTCGGGCGAGACGGCTCCGGGCGCCTACAACACCGCCTGGACCGCCGACATGTTGCAATACCAGGGCCTGGTCCCACCTGGACCACGTCCGGCTGACGCCTTCGATCCGGGCGCGAAATACCATGTGCCGGGCAACACGCCCTATACTCGTTACTTCCTGGCCGCGATCTATCAGTTCCAGTTCCAGCGGGCCGCGTGCAAACAGGCCGGCTGGACGGGCCCGCTGCATCGCTGTTCGGTCTATGGAAACAAGGAAGTGGGCGAGCGCTTCAACGCCATGCTGCAGATGGGCCAGTCGCAACCCTGGCAGCAGGCGATGAAAGCCTTCACCGGCGACGACGGCAACGACGCTTCGGCCATCGCCGACTATTTCGCGCCGCTGAACGTCTGGCTGGAGGAACAGAACCGCGGCCATCAGTGCGGTTGGAGCGCCGCCTAAGCCCTAAGCCTGGTTAACCGTTCCTTTTGAGCCTTCCCTTAACCGCCCGACGGCACACTGCGGCCATTCGGGCGGTATTCGGGCAATCAGCGCCCATCGGGGACGACCATAGTGACGGCTTCCACACTGATCGGCGGAATGGTCCAGGGCCTGCGCGGCCTTGTCGCGCGCCTGTCGTCCGACCGGGGCGGAAACGTCGTGATGATCTTCGCCCTGGTCATGCCCGCGCTGATCATGATCACCCTGGGCGGCATCGACATCAGCCGCATCACCACGATCAAGGCGCGCGTCCAGGACGCCCTGGACGCCGCCGCCCTGGCCGCCGCGCGGTCCTCCTATACCGATCCTGAGGAGTTGGAGGCCGTCGCCCTGGTGGCGCTGAAGGCCAACCTGCGGAACGCCGACGCAGAATACGCCGACGAGGATCTCAGCATCGTCCTGACCGAAGACCAGCTGATCGTCGCGGACCTGAAGGTGGAGGTGAAGACCCTCGTCGCCAACGTCATCCTGCCGCCATATGGCAAGATCCTGGACGACACCCTGCCCGTCAGCGTCCATTCCGAGGTCAACCGGTCGTCCAAGGACATCGAGGTCGCCTTGGTGCTGGATATCACCGGCTCGATGGCAGGCTCGCGCCTCACAAGCCTGAAGGACGCCGCGCGCCAGTTGGCGACCATTGTCGTGCAGGACCAGCAGGAGCCCTATTACTCCCGCATGGCCGTGATCCCTTATTCGACTGGCGTAAATCTGGGGGGCTTGGCTTCGGACGCTCGCGGCGAACCGACCCAGTCCACCGCGATCACATCAGCCGAGTGGTCGACCGGTGTATCCAAGTCGATCAGTGACGCCAGTAGAGCCAACCCTGGGTACGTCACCGCCTCCAAACACGGATTCAAGGATGGGGATTTCGTTTGGATCAAGAACGTGAAGGGGATGACGCAGCTGAACAACAAGGCATATCGCGTCGCCAACGCTTCGACCGACAACTTCTCGCTCCAATCCTGGAATGGATCCTACTGGCAGAATGTCAGCACCTCCGGGTACGACAAATATAAGTCCGCCGGCACGGTTGCTGGCTGCCTGCTGGCGGATTGCACCGTAGTCATCACCTCTCCAAACCACGGCCTGACCGCGACCGACCCAGCGACGGGCGCACAGTCTGGAGTGCGCATTACTGACGTTGACGGAATGTCGCAGATCAACACAACGTCGGCGACAGCCTATTGGGCGATTTCCAATGTCACAACCAACACGTTCTCGATTAACGTCGTGGGTCCGAACGTGGGGAACTACTCTTCCGGCGGCAAGGTGTGGTGCGGCGGCGATGGCTGTGAATGGCGCATCTATAAAAATGTCTCAGGCGCTGCGCGAGTTTATCAGATCAGCGACTGCGTCAGCGAACGCACCGGGTCTAGCGCCTATGATGACACGCGCCCCTCGGTGGCGAAGGTTGGCCGCTACTATCCCAACCAGAACGGCTCAAACACCAAATGTACGGTGTCGCCGCTACTTCCATTGACCGACGACAAGGATGCCGTGAACGATCTCATCGGGCCGGTGAACGACGCTAAAAAGGGTCTGCAAGCCGATGGTTACACGGCGGCTCAGATCGGACTGGCGTGGGGCTGGTACTCCGTCTCACCGGAATTCAACGCTCTTTGGAAGTCGTTCCCCGCCGCCGATTACAACCCCCACAAAACGCTAAAGGCGGTCATCCTTATGACCGATGGCGAGTTCAATGCCCCTTATTGCTCCGGCGTTCTGGCAAGCAACGCCTCCTTCGGAGGATCTGATCGCGCCAATTGCGACGCAACCAATGGCGAGCCCTACGGCCAGGCCAAGGCCCTGTGCGCCGCAATCAAGGACAAAGACATCATCCTGTATACAGTGGGGTTCCAGGTCTCCGCCAACAGCACTGCGGGCAAGTTTCTGAAAGACTGCGCCACCACCCCATCGAACTTCTTCCTGCCCGCCAGCGGCGCCGACCTGACGGAATCTTTCAAATCCATCGGCCGCGACATCACCCGCCTGCGGATTTCCCGCTGACGCCTCAGAGCAGGCGGATTTCGCGCAGGCGTTCGGTCAGATAGTCTTCGGCCAGGATGGTCTTGCCGGCATAGCGGTCGGGATTGTCCGGCGTAATGGCGCTGAGCAGGGTCTCGATCGGGAAGTCCGGGTTGAAGTGCAGGAAGAAGGGCGTCGAGTAGCGGGCGAAGCCGCGACGTTCAGGCGCCGGGTTGACCACGCGGTGGGTCGTCGATGGCAGGACGTGGTTGGTCAGCCGCTGCAGCATGTCGCCGATGTTGACGACCAGGGCGCCGGGCGGCGGCGCGATGTCCAGCCAGCTGCCGTCCTTTTCCTTCAGTTGCAGGCCCGCCTCCTCGGCGCCCAGCAGCAGGGTGATGACGTTGATGTCCTCGTGGGCGCCGGCCCGCACGCCTGGCGCATCAGCCGGCACCGGCGGATAGTGCAGCATGCGCAGCACGCTGTTGCCCATCTCGACCTTGTCCTCGAAGAAGTCGTCGCCCAGCTTCAGATAGCGGGCGATGGCGCGCAGGATCTTGCGGCCCAGGGCGTCGAGATCCTCGAACATGCCGTAGAGGTGGGTGCGAAAGCCTTCGACCTCGGTAGGCCAGAGGTTGTCGCGCATGAAGCGGCGATAGGGGTGCCCTTCCGGCAGTTCGCGACCAACGTGCCAGAACTCCTTCAGGTCCACCGTCGCAGCGTCCTTGGCCGCCTCGACACCGAACGGCGTCAGGCCCCGCGCGCCGCCCGTGCCGGGCTGATGATACTGGCGCTTTACCTCCTCCGGCAGGGCGAAGAAGGCCTTGGCGTCGTCGACAGCGGCGGCGATCCTCGCCTCGTCCAGCCCGTGATCGGCGACCACCGCGAAGCCGTAGCGAGAGAAGGAGGCGCCCAGGGCGTCGCTGAATGCCTGAAAGTCGGCGTCATAGGCGGTCATCGACACTGGGATGATGGCGCGGTCGGCGGGAGGGGCGGCGTTCAGGGTCGAGCTCACGGGCTGCGTCCTCGGTCTGGGAATGTGCGGCGGTTCCCATACGCCTAATCCGCAGCCTTGTCAGTCGTCGGAAGAACGCGCGCCGGTATCCCGTTCAGCCCCCATACAGATTGGAACCTTCACAGTAAGCCGACGTTTCAGCCCAAACCGCAATTAAGGAAGACATCCCATGCGCGCCAAGATCCTCGTCGCCGGTGTTTCTATCGCCGCCCTGCTGGGCGCCGCCGCCTGCACCACCACCGACCCCTATCGCTCGGGACCCGTGCGCAACAACACCGGGACCGGCGCCATCGCCGGCGCGCTGGGCGGCGCCCTGCTCGGCTATCTGACCAACACCTCGAACGGCGAACAGGGCCGCAAGAACGCCCTGATCGGCGCCGGCGTCGGCGCCCTGGGCGGCGCCGCCGTCGGCCAGTACATGGACCGCCAGCAACGCGCCATGGAGGCCGAACTGTCCGGTTCGGGCGTCGGTGTCGCGCGTCAAGGCGACAACCTGGTCCTGCGCATGCCGTCTGACGTGACCTTCGCCACCAACCAGTCGTCGATCGATCCGCGCTTCCTGCCGGTGCTGGACGACGTGGCGCGCGTGCTGCAGCAGTATGACCAATCAACGGTGGACGTCATCGGCCACACCGACTCGTCGGGCGGCGACGCGATCAATCAGCCTCTGTCCGAACGTCGCGCCAGCAGCGTGGCCTCCGAACTGGTCCGTCGCGGCGTCATCGCCCAGCGCCTCTATGTCGCCGGCGAAAGCGCGCGCAATCCGGTGGCCTCCAACGCCACTCCGGAAGGCAAGGCCCAGAACCGTCGCGTCGAAATCCTGATCCGACCCTTCACCGGCTGATCAAGCTCTTAGTATCGATGATCGGAGGGGCGGCGTCGCGAGGCGTCGCCCCTTTTGTCGTCTGATCACCCTGTTCGTGACTTGCGCCGATTCACGCACCATGGTTGTGCGGGAGGACATCGAAACCGGGGGTGTACGGTGACGCCTGAAGATCGTGAGTTCGCACACAGCCTGAAGCTGGCTGTCGTCGCCGTAATCTGCGCTCTGGGGACCGCCACGCTCGTCATCGGCGCCGGCCAGGCGGTTCTCCGCCATCCGCCGGCTGCGCCTGTCGATAACGACCCCCTGTTGGTCCGCGTCGCCGAATAAGGGCGCCGCCTTCGGCTCAGCTCATTTTTCCCGCAGACCAAAGAAAAACGCCGCCTCCTTGCGAAGCGGCGTTCTGTCTTTCGACAACCTCAAAAGGTCCTCCAAGATCGACCCGGACAAGCCGGGCCGATCCTCTGGAAGGCTTAGAAGTTGATGTCGATGGTCGCGCGGCGGTTGAGCGGTTCGCGCACACCGTCGGCGGTCGGCTTGGCCAGGTTGGTCTCGCCCTTGCCGTCGAGGGCGATGACGCCGCCGTTGACGCCTGCAGCAACCAACGAGTCCGCGACGGTGCGCGAACGACGGTTGGACAGACCCACGTTATAGGCGGCAGAACCCGAGGTATCGGTGTAGCCGACGATCAGGACGCGGGTCGGAGCGCCCGACTTGGCGTAGTTGGCGGCCTGGGTGACCACCGAACGGGCTTCCGCCGTCAGGTCCGAGCGATCCCAGTCGAAGTAGACCACGAACTGACGAGCGACCGGCGCGGCCGGGGCCGGCGGAGGCGGCGGAGGCGGCGGGGGAGGCGGCGGCGGCGGAGGCGGCGGGGGAGGCGGCGGGGGAGCCATCTCTTCCGCACCGAAGCTGTAGCGCAGACCCAGGGTCACGGTGTGCGACTGATCGTAGTCGCCGTCCCAACGAGACGTGTACGCATCCGCAGACGACGTCGTCTGCAAGGATGTGTCGCCAGTCAAGTAACGGTAAGTCAGGTCAATATTCGCTCGATCGGTTACCGCCCACGCCAGGCCGGCAATCGCCTGAGCGGCGAAATCGGTATAGTCATCGTCGGCCACGAACACGTCGCTGCGCGAGTTACGCAGGTAACCGCCAACTTCGGTCTTGACGTGGTTTATACCCACGCCGACGCCAACGAATGGCCGTACGCCATAGTATTCCATACCGAAATCGTAAATGGCGTTAGCCATCACGGTGACGGAATCGAAATCACCGCCGGGCGAGTAGCACGGTCCCGTCGCGGGATCGGCATTGCAGACGCCGCCGGGGCCGCCATTTGGCTCACGCACCGTGCCGATATCGTTGGATCGATAACCACCTTCGAGTTCGAAACGCCAGTTAGGGTTCAGGCGATAGCCCACACGTCCGAAAAACGCCGCTCCGTCGTTCATGTCATAGACATGATTGAAACCGGTACGGACTGACTCGACGTTGATGTCGTCGATGACATGCCATCCCGCATCGACGGCGCCATACCAGCCATTGGGTTCCGCCGACGCAGCACCAGCGGACAGCGCCAAGGCGGCCGCTGCGCTGGAGGCCAGCACGATAGTCTTCATACGCATAGGGGGTAGCCCTCCGCCTCAGTTGTAGTAAGGGCGGGTCTACCGCCTGTGGCCGTCTTACCAGCGTCGTTCAGGAAGGTCGAGGCGGAAACGTGACAGATACAGGCGCTTGACCCGGCACCGTGACGTTGATGCTACAGGTTAAATTCCGATTTTAGCGACGTTTTCTTAACCCATCGCCACTTCGGCGTCACAATCGAACGACGTGCTGACCCACCCGTCGGAGTGGTCATGGCGTCGCGGCCTTCGGCATTGGCGTGAGGGATCAGTCCGCCAAAATCTGCATCCCGAGCCATTCCGCGATCAAGGCCGGCTTGTCGGCGCCGTCGATCTCTACGGTCAGTTCATGCTTCAACAGCCATCGCCCACCGCCCTTGTCCTCGGCGGACAACAGCGTGAACCGCCCGCGCACCCGTGATCCGGCTGGGACGGGCGCAATGAACCGCACCTTGTCGAAGCCGTAGTTGACCCCCATCACCACACCATGCAGCGGCGCGACGGCGTCATAGCTCATGGCCGAGGCGAGGCTCAGCGTCAGAAAACCGTGCGCGATGGTTCCGCCAAAGGGTGTCGCCCTGGCCGCCTCGGGATCGACGTGGATGAACTGGCGGTCCTCGGTGCAGTCGGCGAAGGCGTCGATGCGCGCCTGCGTCACGTCGAGCCATCCGGACACTCCGACCTCACGGCCGATCAGATCCTGCAGTTCACCGGCCTTGGCCATCGCATCCTCCTGCCTTGTCCTGGCGCCAGGTTGGCCGACCGATCGGACGATGAAAAGCCCTAACCGCGCTCGAAACGCCCCTCGATAATCTCGCCGAAGAGGACGGAATCGACGTTGCCGCCTGACAGGATGATCGCGGTGGTCAGCCCCTTCGTTTGCAACTTGCCGGACAGCAAGGCCGCCAGCGACACCGCACCGCCGGGCTCGATGACCAGCTTTAAATGGCGGAAGGCGAAGCGGACCGCCTCGGCGACCTCGGCGTCCGACACCGTCACGGCGCCGGCCAGGCGGCGGTTGATGGGCCAGGTCAGCACGCCGGGCATCGGCGCCATCAGGGCGTCGCAGATCGAAGGCGACCCTTGCGGATGCCCCACCCGTTCGCCTGCCGCCAGCGACCGCGCCGTGTCGTCGAACGCTTCAGGCTCGACCACCATAACCTTCGTCGCCGGACTACGCTCCGCCATGACCAGATTGATCCCGGCCAGCAGCCCCCCGCCCGAGGCGCCGCACAACAGTTGATCGAACGGCGCATCCGCTTGGTCCAGCATCTCCAGCGCGACCGTCCCCTGCCCTTCGATGATGTACGGATCGTCAAAAGGCGGGACCAGAACGGCGCCGCGCTCTGCGGCGACAGCGGCCCCGATCGTCTCGCGGCTTTCGGTCCATCGATCGTACAGTCGCACCTCGCCGCCGAAGCCGATCACGCCCTCGACCTTCACCCGGGGCGAGTCCGAGGGCATGACGATCAGCGCCGGCGTCCCGATCAGAGCCGCCGCCGCAGCCACCCCCTGGGCGTGGTTGCCGGACGAAAAGGCGACGACGCCGCGCGACCTTTCCGCCTCACTCAGCCGGCTGATGCGGTTGTAGGCCCCGCGAAACTTGAAGGCCCCGGCGCGCTGAAGGTTCTCCGCCTTCATCAGCACGCGTCCGCCGACCACCGCGTTCAGGGCCGGATGCTCGATCAGGGGTGTGCGGACGGCGACGCCGTCGATGCGGCGGGCGGCGTCGACGACGCCTTCATAGCTGGGCAGGTGCGTAGTCATATGCTCCCTTAGACCGGACCGCAGGCTTCGCCCAAGGCGCCGCAGGGAGACAAATGCATGAACCTGATCCTCGCCATCGACCAGGGCACCACATCGACGCGGGCCGTCGCCTTTGAGGTCGCAGCGGGCGAGGCGGGCGCGGACCCACGCCCCGTGGCCGTAAGCCAGATCGAACTGGCCCAGCATTTCCCGCATTCGGGCTGGGTCGAGCACGACGCGGCGGAGATCTGGCGCGCGACGCTTCAGACCTGTCGAGAGGTGGTGTCCAGGGCGGGGGGCATCGGCCGGTTCGCCGCCATCGGCATCACCAACCAGCGCGAGACGGCCGTGATCTGGGATGCGCAAACCGGAAAGCCGCTGCACCGCACCATCGTCTGGCAGGACCGCCGCACCGCCGCCGTGACCGCGCGCCTGGCGACCCAAGGTCACGAGCCGGCGGTGCAGGGCGCGACCGGCCTGATCCTCGATCCCTATTTCTCGGCGACCAAATTCGCCTGGCTGCTGGACGCGGTTCCGGGCGCACGAGCGAGGGCGGAAGAAGGCGAGGTCAAGCTGGGGACCATCGACGCCTGGCTGATCTGGAACCTGACCGGGGGGCGAACCCACGTCACGGACGCGACCAATGCGGCGCGCACCTCGCTGATGGACCTGAAGACGCTGGAGTGGCGAGACGACCTTTGCGCCATGTTCAAGGTGCCGCAGGCGGCACTGCCCGCCATCGTTCCCTGCGCTGGCGTGATGGGCGAAAGCGACGCCAGCCTGTTCGGCCGCGCCCTGCCGATCGCGGGCTCGGCGGGAGACCAGCAGGCAGCCCTGGTCGGGCACGGCGCCCTGGCGGCCGGTGACGCCAAGATCACCTACGGCACCGGCGCCTTTCTGGTCGCCAATGTCGGAGACGAACCGGTCGTCTCGACCCGTCGGCTTCTTGCCACTCTGGGTTATCAGGCTGAGGGCAGATCGGCCTATGCGCTGGAGGGTTCGATCTTCTCGGCCGGGTCCGCGATCCAGTGGCTGCGCGACGGGGTCGGGCTGATCTCGGAATCGCGCCAGTCCGAAGCCATGGCCCAGAGCCTGACCGACAACGGCGGTGTCTATCTGGTTCCCGGCTTCACCGGCCTGGGCGCGCCGTGGTGGGAGCCGGAGGCGCGGGGAACTGTGGTCGGCCTGACGCGGGATTCCGGGCCTGCTCACTTCGTCCGCGCGGCGCTGGAAGCCCTGGCCTATCAGACTCGCGACCTGCTGGACGCCCTGGCGGCTGACGGCGCGCCTGCCCTGACGACGTTGAAGGTGGACGGCGGGGTCACCGCCAACAGTTTCGCCATGCAGTTCGTCGCCGACATCTGCGAGGTCGAGGTCGAACGCCCCGCCTTCCAGGAGATGACGGCGCTGGGGGCCGCGCGGCTCGCGGCGCTGGGCGTCGGCCTGCTACCCGACCTTGAGGCCCGGCCCGCCGAGGCGCCGGCCTGCTGGAAGCCGCGCATGGACGGGGCCGAGCGCGAGCGCTTGCTTTCCGGCTGGCGTCGGGCGGTGAAGGCCGCCATCATCGCAGCGTCGGCCCACGCCCCCAACACGCACTGAGGGACGCCGCCGGCCAGGAAACGACCAAGGACTTTCGCGCGCCCATGACCGACGCCTCCGCCCTCGATCCCCAGACCGCCTTTTCCGGCACGCGCGACGTCGATCCCCGCTATCGACTGGACGAAGGGGCCCTGGACGCGTGGATGACGGCGAATGTAGCGGGTTACGCCGGGCCGCTGACGGTGCGCCAGTTCAAGGGCGGCCAGTCGAACCCGACCTATGAGCTGAACACGCCGGGCGCCGCCTATGTGCTGCGCCGAAAGCCGCCCGGCGTCTTGTTGCCCAGCGCTCATGCGGTGGACCGCGAATATCAGGTCATCTCCGCCCTCGCCGCACAAGGGTTTCCTGTCGCCCGGCCCCACGCCCTGTGCATGGACGAGGCCGTGATCGGCTCGATCTTCTATGTGATGGACAAGGTCGAGGGCCGCATCTTCTGGGACCTGAAGCTGCCCGGCCTGACGCCCCAGGAACGCCGGGCGGTCTATGAGGCGCAGACCGACACCCTGGCCCGGCTGCACGCCTTCGATCCCGAGGCCATCGGCCTGGCCGACTACGGCAAGGCCGGAAACTATTTCGCGCGTCAGGTGGGCCGCTGGACCAAACAGTACCGGGCGTCCGAGATCGAGCCGATCGCGGCCATGGACCGGCTGATCGCCTTCCTGCCCGAAAGCCTGCCGCCCGAGGGCCCCAGCCGCATCGTCCACGGCGACTTCCGCCTGGACAACATGATCCTGGCACCTGATGCGGCGCAGGTTCGCGCCGTGCTGGATTGGGAGCTGTCCACCCTGGGCGATCCGATGGCCGACTTCTCCTATCTGCTGATCGCCTGGGCCATTCCGGCCTCATTGCGCAACGGCCTGGCTGGGGCCGATCTGGAGGCGCTCGGCATTCCGTCGGTCGAGGAGACGGTCGAGCGTTACGCGGCGGCGACCGGAATGCGGCCCGCCAATCTCGACTGGCTCTACGCCTATAACCTGTTCCGGCTAGCGGCCATCTGCCAGGGCATCGGCGGCCGCGTCCGCGACGGCACCGCCGCCAGCGCCCACGCCAAAACCATGGCCGCCCAGGTCGGCCCGCTCAGCGACGCGGCCTGGGGCTTTGCGAAGAAGGCGGGGGCCTAGCCCGCCGTCGAAGGACAAAGAGGAGACGGCGCAGAAGCGACCGCCGTCAGTCCCTGACCGCCGCACCCAGGATACGGCGGTCGGCCTTGCCCTGGATCATCACAACCACGGCCTCGTCGTCGGGCGTCCGAGGCAGGTCGAACAGCATGGGGCTGCCACGCCATTCGCCCAGGCGGACGATGTCGCGCACCACGTTCATGTGACGCACGGTCTGACCCCGGTTTTCGCCGCGTTCGACCGCAACCACCTGGGGGCCGGGCGTATAGGTGACGGCCAGCACCTCGGCGCCGCCGGCTGGTGGTCGGCCCGAACCAACGCCGACCTGGTCGCCGGTCTCGCGGAACTCGATCTCGGGCGGCCAGACCTGGCGGCCCGCCTCCTCGACGATGGCGGTCTCCAGCTCCAGCCCGCGCGCGCCGGACACCTGCCGGCGACCGTCGATCACCACCTGGGGCGTCGAGACGCCGCGCTGGCGCAGAGCGGCGCGATAAGCGCGCTGGCGCTGGGCGAAGGCGGGACGCGCGAAGGTGTCGGTCCAGCCCAGATAGTCCCAGTAGTCGACGCCGTAGGTCAGGGCGATGACGCCCGGCTCGGCCGCCGCCCGTTCCACCGCCGCATTAGCTTCGACGCAACCGCCGCAGCCCTGGGCCGTGAACAGTTCGATCACCACCGGCGGGCCGGCGTCCGCGAAGGGACGACGCGCGGCATGCGGGCGTTCCCCCGACGGCTGCGCGACCGAGGCGGCGGACAGAAGGCCGCTCACCATGGCCGTCGCCGCTATGACCCAAACCCAGCTTTTCATGCCGATGGTCTTAGCCCTCGCCGCGCCCGCCCGCGCCTCATATTCACGTGAACCCTGCGGCGACGTCCGTCAGTCCATCAACTGCTGCGACAGATAGACATAGTGGCGCGCCCAGCGCCGGGCGTTGGCCACCGGGTCGGCGTCGTTGGAGTGACCGCCGGCGGTGTCCTCGTAATAGAGATGGTCGTGGCCCTGATCGCCCAGACGCGCGGCGAACTTCCTCGCATGGCCGGGATGGACCCGGTCGTCGCGGGTGTTGGTGGTGATGTAGACGCGCGGATAGTCCACGTCGGGCCGCAGCTGCTGATAGGCGGAATATTTGGCGATCCAGGCCGCCTCTTCCGGGATGCGCGGGTCGCCGTATTCGCCGATCCACGAGGCGCCAGCCGGCAGCTCGTGATAGCGCAGCATGTCGATCAGTGGGCTTTCGATCACCGCCGCGTTGAACAGTTCCGGATGCTGGGTGATGGAGACGCTGGTCAGCACCCCGCCGTTCGAGCGACCATAGATGCCCAGGTATCGCGGGCTGGTGACCCCGCGCTGTTCCAGATCGCGCGCCACGGCGGCGAAATCGTCGAAGGCGCGCTGGCGGTTGCCGTCCAGCGCCGCCTGGTGCCAATCGGGACCGAACTCGCCACCACCACGGATGTTGGCCTGGACGAAGACCCCGCCCCGCTCCAGCCACAGCTTGCCCATCTCGGGCTTGTAGGCCGGGTTCAGGCTGACCTGGAATCCGCCGTAGCCGAGCATGATCGTCGGGTTCGACCCGTCCAGCTTCATGTCGCGCGGGCGGGTGATGAAATAGGGGATCTTGGTCCCGTCGGTCGAGGTGGCCTCGTATTGTTCGGTCACGTCGCGTGATCCGTCGAACTTGGCCGGCGCCGACTTCAACTTGGTCAGGGTCGCGGCGTCAGCATCGGCCAGGCTGAGGGTCGGCGGAACCAGGAAGCCCTGGGTCGAGACGAAGACTTCACCGCGCGACTTGGACGAGTCGCCCAGACCCACGGCGAGGTTGTCAGGCACAGCGATCGACGACGCGGTCCAACCCTGACCGGGGCGAAATTGCATCAGGCGCCCGGCGACATTGTCGGTGATGGCGGCGATGATGGTGTCTGACAGGACGGCCACGCCCTGCAGAGCCTGGCGCGCGGTGGGCTGGAAAACAATAGCGCTGTCACGTCCGATCATCATGTCCAGACGGGTTTCGCCTAGCACCGCCAGGGGCAGGGCCAACAGCGAGCCGGCCGCGTAATCCTGACCATTGAAGCTCCAGGCCTGCTCCGGCGAGAAGACCAGACGACCGTCGATCACGCCGGAGATCCCGACGCGTTCCGGCAGGTTCAACTTTTGCGCCTTGCCGTCATAACCGAGGTTCCAAGTCTCCGATCGGAAGGTGTCCAGCGGGCGGGTGATGATCACCGCCGTGACCTTGCCGTCCTTGTCGCGATAGACGGCCGGGCTGACGCCGTAGCCGCCGTCGCCCTGTTCGCCCCGATAGACCTCGGTCGCCTGGGCCAGAATCTGGCCACGCTTCAGCGTCTTGACGATGAAGGGATAGCCGGACTCCGTCATCGTCCCGGCGCCGAAGTCGGTGGCGACCAGCAATGTGTCGCGGTCCAGCCATTCGATGCGGTGCTTGCCCTCGGACAGGTTGAAGCCGCCATCGACAAAACGTTTCGTCGTCAGGTCGAACTCGCGCACGACCACCGCGTCCTTGCCGCCGTCGGACAGACTGATCAGGCAGCGGGTCTCGTCGGGCGCCAGGCAGTCGGCGCCCTTGAACACCCAGTCCTTGCCTTCGGCCTTGGACAGGGCGTCGATGTCCAGCAGGGTCTCCCACTGGGGCGTGGCGGTGCGGTAGCTGTCCAGCGTCGTGCGGCGCCAGACGCCCTTGGGATTGGTCGCGTCCTGCCAGAAGTTGCCGACCCCGTCGCCCAGGAAACTGGGCGTGGGGATGCGGTCGGTGGCGGTGAGGATGGCTTCGGCTTCGGCGCGGAAGGTCTCGTAGCGCGGGTCGCCGGTCAGGGCGGCGAGGGATTTGCGGTTCTCCTCGGCGACGAAGGCCGTGGCCTCGGCCCCGTCCACCTGCTCCAGCGCCAGGTGATCGTCCGCCGCCGCGACGCCGGCGGGGGTCAGGTCGCGGGGGAAGTGGGGCGGGCGCGCATCTGATACGGCGGGTCTGGGGGCGAAATATTCGTCCATGTTCGGCGTGCTCGCACAGGCCCCCATCAGAAGGGCCGGTATGGCGGCGGACAGGATCAGGTGACGCATTCAAAACTCCGCAAATTTGGTCCTCCCCCCATCGGGGAAGGGGGACCGCCGCAGGCGGTGGAGGGGCTGGGAACCCGACAGGGTGCGCGGGTTAGCCCTCTACCACTTCGCGGTTCCCCCCCGAGGGGGAAGATTATAGGCTCTATTCCTGCGCCGGCGTGTCCATCAGGCGGCGCGACAGATAGGTGTATTCCAGCGCCAGGCGGCGCGCGGTCTCACGCAGGTTCGCCCCGGCCGCATGGCCGCCATCGACGTTCTCGTAGAACAGAACCGGATAGCCCAGCTCTTCCAGGCGCGCCGCCGCCTTCCTGGCATGGCCCGGATGGACGCGGTCGTCCTTGGTCGAGGTGTGGATGAAGACTTCCGGATAGGGCTGGCCGGCGCGCAGGTTCTGATACGGCGAATATTGCTCGATCCAGGCGCGCTGTTCGGGAATGTCGGGATTGCCGTATTCGCCGATCCACGAGGCGCCGGCCAGCAGCTTGTGGAAGCGCAGCATGTCGAACAAGGGCACCTGGATGACGGCGGCGTTGATCAGGTCCGGCCGCTGGGTCAGCATCGCCCCCATGAACAGGCCGCCTTGCGAGCCGCCCATGATGCCCAACTTGGGCTGGCTGGTGATGTTGCGCTGGGTCAGGTCCAGGGCCACGGCCTGGAAATCGTCGTGTGCGCGCTGGCGGTTCTGTTGCAACGCCGCCTCGTGCCAGCGCGGGCCGAACTCGCCGCCGCCGCGCGTATTGGCGATGACATAGACCCCGCCGCGCTCCAGCCACAGCTTGCCGACTGTCGCCGAATAGCCCGGCAGCAGCGAGCTTTCGAACCCGCCATAGCCGTACAGCAGCGTCGGGTTGGAGCCGTCCAGCGGCATGTCCGCCTTATGGACCACGAAATAGGGGATCATCGTGCCGTCGGCCGAGCGGGCCTCGTGCTGGTCCACTGTCATGCCAGTCGCGTCGAACTTGGCCGGCATGGACTTGACCTGATCCACCGCCCCGGTCGCCGCATCGGCCAGCCACAGGCTGGACGGGTTCAGATAGCCGGTGACGCTGACGAAGACCTTGTCGTCCTTCTCGGAGGCAGAGCCGATGCCGACCGAGACGTTCTGCGGTAGGTCCAGCGTCCTGTGCGCCCACTCGCCGTCACCGGGGGTATAGACCCGCACCGAACCGCGCACATTGTCATAGAGGGCCACGACCAGCCGGTTGCGCGTGACGTTGACGCCCTCGATCGCCTGACGCTCGGTCGGACGCAGCACCAGCTGGGCCGGGGTCGCCTGATCGGCCAGCCAGGCCTCCAGCGGCCAGGCGATCAGGTCGCCGGTCTTGAAGTCCTGGCCCGACGGCGCGGTCCAGTCCTGTTTCAGCGACACCAGCAGCCGGCCGTCCACCAGGCCGGTGATGTCGGACTTGGCCGGCAGCTGAAGCTGGGTCAGTGCCCCGTCGTCGGTCAGCCGCCAGGTCTCGGACGAATAGAAGTCCACCGAACGGTTGATCAGGGTCGCCTTCACCACCCCGTCGGCGTCACGCAGCGTATAGCCGGACACGGCGACGTCGCTGGGCTTGCCCGTGAACAGGGTCTCGGCCTGATCCAGGCTCTGGCCGCGCTTCATCCGCTTGACCACCATCGGATAACCGGAATCGGTCAGGGTGCCGGGGCCGAAGTCGCGTGAGACCAGCAGGGTGTCGCGGTCGATCCAGGCCGCCCCGCCCTTGGATTCCGGCATGACGATGCCGCCTTCGACGAACTTGCGCTCGACCGTGTCGAACTCGCGCAGGGTCACCGCGTCCTTGCCGCCGTTCGACAGGCTGATCAGGCAGTAGCGCTCCTCGGGCGGCAGGCAGGTCGCGCCCTTGTAGACCCA
This sequence comes from Brevundimonas sp. FG128, assembly GCF_057809775.1. Lineage (NCBI taxonomy): Bacteria > Pseudomonadati > Pseudomonadota > Alphaproteobacteria > Caulobacterales > Caulobacteraceae > Brevundimonas > Brevundimonas sp. FG128. Next base: position 137,377 of record NZ_JBMDKP010000003.1, on the reverse strand, counting down.
GTTGGCCTCTTCGGCCGCCGACAAGGCGTCGAAATCGAGGATGGTCTCCCACTGCGGCGCCTCGGTGCGATAGCTGTCCAGGGTCGTGCGCCGCCAGAGGCCGCGGACGTGCTGGGCGTCCTGCCAGAAGTTGTCGATATGGCCGTCGTGGGTGAAGCCGGGCGAGGGGATGCGGTCCTGAGCCTGAACGATCTCCAGCGCCTGCTGATGCAGCGGCTCGTAGCGCGGATCGCCCTGCAGCACGGCGAAGGTGCGTTCGTTGTGGGCCTTGACCCATTCCATCGCCCGCTCGCCCTCGACCTCTTCCAGCCACAGATAGGGATCGGTCGCATCGCTGGTGGCGAAGCCGCCCGAAGCGGGAGAGGAAGCAGGAGAAGACGCAGGGGTTTGGGCCATGGATACCGAAGTCAGGCTGGTGGAGGCGAGAAGCGTCGCGAGCGCGACGGCGGAAGCACGGATCATCTGGACAGTCCCCGAAAGCGAGGGCGGCACCTTAGCGGCGACACCTAGGGCGGCAAGCGCGCCGCCCGAACTTTACGGCTTTGTCATGATCCTTCGTCAGGGATGCAGAGCAGATTGCCGCAGGCCTTGCAGTGGACGGCGTCCTGATCGTGCGTCTGCAGGCCGCAGCGCTCGCACGGATAGCGCACCTTGTGCGGCTTGATCAGGGCCTGGGCGAGACGCAGGAACAGGGTGATGCCGACCAGCATGACGGCGATAGATAGCAGTCGCCCCCATGGCCCCGGCAGGGTCACGTCGCCGAAGCCGGTCGTCGTCAGGGTCGCCACGGTGAAATACAGCGCATCCACATAGCCGGCGATGCCGTCGTGACCCCGGAAGGTCGCGTAGACGAAGCCCGTCGCCACGAAGACGAAGGTGACGAGGTTGGCCAGGGCGCGCGCGATCCCTTCGACCCGCGTATCGTCGAATCGAGCCCCGATGGTGCGCCAGAAGAAGTCCGAATTCAGCAGGGTCCAAAGCCTCAACATCCGCAGGAAGCCGAGATTGAACAGCCAGGCCGGGAACAGCAGGGTCGCCAGGACGAACAGATCGACCCAGACGATGGGGCGTTTCAGCCAGTCCTTGATATCGGCATAGGCATAGGCGCGGGCGGCGAGATCCAGCGTCAGGACAGTCGCGATCAGATAGTCCAGCGCATAGAAGGCCCAACCCATGTTCTTCAGGATCGGCGCGGCCAGGAAGAAGCCGATGATGGCGAGGTCGATGACGATGACCGTCAGGCGAAAGCGGACCGCCGGGGGCTGGGAGCCGTGATACAGATAGCGCAGCCGCGCCCGCAGGCGCAGGCCGTCCTGTCGGGATTCGATTTCACGCTCAGCCAAATCGGTGTTCCGCTCGCCCGACCGTCAGACCTTGGATGTCGATCGCCACTCAACAGCGCGCCGCCGCTTGTGTCCAACGCTTAGCGGTCCTCGCGTTCTCGAAAAGGGGCGCGGCGCCTGCGGCGCATCGACATCCTGCTTCTAGTGCTGGTTCTCGGGCAGGCGCACCACCAACCCTTCCAGCGCGTCCGACACCCGGATCTGACACGACAGGCGGCTGTTCGGCTCGACCTCTTCGGCGAAGTCCAGCATCGACTCTTCCATGGCCGAGGGCTTGCCCGTCGCCTCTCGCCAGGCTTCGTCGACATAGACATGGCAGGTCGCGCAGGCGCAGGCCCCGCCGCAGTCCGCGTCGATGCCCGGCACATTGTTGCGGATCGCGCCTTCCATGACGCTCAGCCCCGGCTTCACGTCGACGACGTGCTCGGTTCCGTCATGCTCGATATAGGTGATGCTGGCCATGCGCCGCTCTTAAACGAGGCGGTGCCGGAGGCAAGGCCCCCGGCGCCGGATACTCAGGCCGCCTTCTTGCGGCTCGGCGCGACCATCAGCTTCTTGGTCTCGGCGATGGCCTTGGCCGGGTTCAGGCCCTTGGGGCAGACCTGGGCGCAGTTCATGATGGTGTGGCAGCGGTACAGTTTGAACGGGTCTTCCAGGTCGTCCAGACGCTTGTCCGTGGCGTCGTCGCGGCTGTCGGCGATCCAGCGATAGGATTGCAGCAGGGCCGCCGGGCCGAGGTATTCCTCCTGGTTCCACCAGTAGCTGGGGCAGGAGGTGGAGCAGCAGGCGCACAGGATGCACTCGTACAGGCCGTCCAGCTTCTCGCGCTCGGCCGGGGTCTGCAGCCGTTCCTTCTCCGGGTCCGGCTCGTCCGACTGGAGATAGGGCTGGATGCTATCGTACTGGGCGTAGAACAGGCTCAGGTCCGTCACCAGGTCCTTGACCACCGGCTGGTGGGGCAGGGGGGCGATGGTGATGTTGTGCGAGGCGCACTCGTCCCAGCCCTTGGTGCAGGCCAGGGCGTTGCGCCCGTCGATGTTCATCGAGCACGAGCCGCAGATCCCCTCGCGGCACGAGCGCCGGAACGACAGTGTCGGATCGATGGTGTTCTTGATATGAATCAAGGCGTCCAGCAGCATCGGGCCATGATCGCCGGTCGGCACCTCATAGGTGTCCCAGCGCGGATCGGCGTCGGTTTCCGGGTCGTAGCGATAGACCTTGTAGGTCTTGACGTCCTTGGAGCCGGGCGCGGCCTTGTGGACCTTGCCGGTCGTCGGCTTGGAGCCTCTGGGGAGAGTAAGCTGGACCATCTTAGTAAACCCGCGCCTTCGGTTCGATATACGCGATGTCGTCGGACATGGTGTAGTTGTGGACCGGACGATAATCGATCTGGACCTGCTCGCCCGGACGTTTCCACGCCAGGGTGTGCTTCATCCAGTTGACGTCGTCGCGGTCGGGATAGTCCTCGCGGGCGTGGGCGCCGCGCGATTCCGTGCGGTTCAGACCGCCCTCGATGGTGACCATCGCCTGGGCGATCAGGTTGTCGTACTCCAGCGTCTCCATCAGATCCGTGTTCCAGATCAGACCGCGATCGGTGGTCTTGATGTCGGCGCCGGCCGCCTCGATGGCGCGCAGCTTGTCGGTGCCCTGTTGCAGGGTCTCGCCGGTGCGGAACACCGCCGCGTCGGCCTGCATCGCGCGCTGCATCGACAGGCGCAGCTCGGCGGTCGGGGTGGAGCCGTCGGCGAAGCGGAAGCGGTCCAGGCGGGCCAGGTGGGCGTCGGTCTGGGTCTTGGAGGCGGACGGCACGGCGGACGCCTTGTCCACCACCTCGCCGCAGCGCAGACCCACGGCGCGGCCGAACACCACCAGGTCGGTCAGGGAGTTGGAGCCCAGGCGGTTGGCGCCGTGCACCGAGACGCAGGCCGCCTCGCCCACAGCCATCAGGCCGGGCACCACGCTGTCGGGATTGCCGTCGCGCAGCGTCAGGACTTCCCCGTGATAGTTCGTGGGGATGCCGCCCATGTTGTAGTGGACGGTCGGCAGGACCGGGATCGGCTCCTTGGTCACGTCCACGCCGGCGAAGATCTTGGCGCTTTCGGAAATGCCCGGCAGGCGCTGATGCAGGATCTTGGGATCCAGGTGGTCCAGGTGCAGGAAGATGTGGTCCTTGTTCGGACCCACGCCGCGACCTTCACGGATCTCGATTGTCATGGAGCGCGAAACCATGTCGCGCGGCGCCAGGTCCTTCACGGTCGGCGCATAGCGCTCCATGAAGCGCTCGCCTTCCGAATTGGTCAGGTATCCGCCCTCGCCCCGCGCGCCCTCGGTGATCAGGCAGCCGGCGCCGTAGATGCCGGTCGGGTGGAACTGGACGAACTCCATGTCCTGCAAAGGCAGGCCGGCGCGCAGCACCATGGCGTTGCCGTCGCCGGTGCAGGTGTGGGCCGAGGTGGCGCTGAAATAGGCGCGGCCGTATCCACCGGTCGCCAGCACCACCATCTTGGCGCGGAACTGGTGAAGCTGGCCGTTGTCGAGCTGAAGCGCCGTCACCCCGGTGCAGGTTCCGTCCTGCATGATCAGGTCGAGCGCGAAATATTCGACGAAGAACTTCACCTCGCGACGCACCGACTGGCCGTACAGGGTGTGCAGGATGGCGTGGCCGGTGCGGTCGGCGGCGGCGCAGGTGCGCTGCACCGGGCCTTCGCCGAAGTTGCGGGTCATGCCGCCGAAGGCGCGCTGATAGATCTTGCCTTCCTCGGTGCGCGAGAAGGGCACGCCCCAGTGTTCCAGCTCATAGACGGCCTTGGGCGCGTTACGGACCAGATATTCGATCGAGTCCTGGTCGCCCAGCCAGTCCGACCCCTTGACGGTGTCGTACATGTGCCACTGCCAGCTGTCCTCGCCCATATTGCCCAGCGAGGCGGAGATGCCGCCCTGGGCCGCGACGGTGTGGCTTCGTGTGGGGAAGACCTTGGTCACGCAGGCGACCTTCAGCCCCTGCTGGGCGGCGCCGAGCGCGGCGCGAAGGCCGGAGCCCCCGGCGCCGACGACGACGACGTCGTATTCGTGATCGATCAGTTCGTAAGCGGCCATCAGCTAATCAGGCTCCGAAACCAGCGGGCAGCGGCGCCGAACCCAGCGCCAGCCGCACGATGAAGAAGACGCTGGCGGCGGCCAGCACGAGGAAGACGATGTTCAGCAGGCCCACCAGCGCGCCGCGCGTTCCGGCGCTGGGCACATAGTCTTCAAGGATCACTTTCCAGGCCAGGCTGACATAGCCGAAGAACACCACGACGGTGATGGCCAGCAGGCCCGCGTTCAGCGGATTGGCGAACCAGGCCAGCACGGCGTCATAGCCGGCGCCCGCCAGGGTGAAGCCGGTCGAGGCGACCCACAGGCCCAGCGGGATCAGGGCGACCAGCAGAACCCGCTCGATCAGCCATTCGCCGGCGCCGTGGCGCTCGGAAACCTTGACGTTGTTCTTGAACTTGGCGGCGCCGCTCACAGCGAAACCCTCCCGACGGCGAACAGGACGACCCAGAACAGCACGGCCAGCGGGACCGGCACCCACACCGCGATGTTCGACAGCAGGGTGGCGGACTTGAGGGTCAGCCCGTTGCCGGTGTCGTTGTAGGTGTGACGCGCGCCGTTCAGGATGAAGGAGAACAGCACCACCGTCAGGCCGAAACCGACCAGCAGACCCAGCGGCGAGCCCGCGACGGCCAGCGCCGTCTGATAGGCGTCCGGCCCGAACGCCAGGGCGCCCAGCCAGGCCACGAAGAACAGGACGCCGACGGTGGCGGCGATGATTGTGGCCCGAAACAGGATCGAGGCCGTCATGGTGACGTGCCAGCGCCAGACCTGCATGTGGGGCGAAAGCGGCGCGATGTGACCGTTCGGTTGGGTGACGAAGCGACCGGTCCGGTCGCTAGCGGCGCCACCCGGCGTCGGGCTGGGCTGAGTCATGCGAATGGTTCTCAAAAGCGAATGAATTCAATCGCCGTGTGCGGTTGCGAAGGCTTTTGTGACCCTGAGCGGGCGGTGTCAACGCACAGGGGCCAACATCGGCCGATTGTTGCTTTGTGAAGGGTTGCATCACGCGGAATCACGTTTTCGCGCATGGCCATTCTGCACTAGGCGCCGCGGGGCGGTCTTTGGCAGGGTTGGCCAATGATCTGGTTCGCCTTGATGACCGTCCTCGGTTCCGACCCCGCCATTCCCACCCAAGGTCTGCGTGACGCGACCCCCGAAACCTATCAGTCGCCGGAGATCCGCCCGTTCGAACCGCCTTCGGATTTCGGACGCGAACGGGTCCAGATCGAGGCCCAGGGCGACGCCGGCGTCGATCTCCACCGCCCGCCCCTGACCGCCCCCGTCGTCGTCGACGCCTATGTCGGCAGCTACGAGGTCAATCCAGGCGACGCCGAGATCGCCTATGACCAGGGCGTGGCCCAGGCCGAGATCGACACCGACCGCAGCATGGGCCCCCTGGACGGCCGCTGGCATGTCGCCGCCGCCGACGGCGAACTTCTGCTATCCCTGGCCCTGACGGATCGCGGCGAGGGCCGCCGGGTCGAGGGCGCCTGGCGCCGGCTCGACGCCCCAGCGGCCATGGCCGACAGCGGCGCCGCCGGCCCGGCCTCCACGGTGGGCCAGACGGTGATCATCCCGCTCGGCGGCGGCGAACTGCGTCTTCACCCGGCCGCCCGGGGCTGGACCGGCGAACTGGTGCAGGGCGGCCGCGCCCGTCCGGTGACGGTGTCGCACGCGGGCTAGGCGCCCACCCCGGAACCGGGGCGGTCCGGGGTGATGCGCTCCCCGACAAAACCCTATATGACGCCGGTTCCTTTGCGACGACCGAGCCGAAGACCGCCACATGCCCAGCCTGAACGAGATCCGCGCCACCTATCTGAACTATTTCGCGGCCGACGGTCACGAGAAGGTGCACTCGGCGCCGCTGGTGCCGCAGAACGATCCGTCCCTGCTGTTCGTCAATGCGGGCATGGTGCCGTTCAAGGACTATTTCACCGGCGCGTCCAAGCCGCCCTATCCGCGCGCCACCTCGTCGCAGAAATGCGTCCGCGCCGGGGGCAAGCACAATGACCTGGACAACGTCGGCTACACCGCCCGCCACCTGACCTTCTTCGAAATGCTGGGGAACTTCTCCTTCGGCGACTATTTCAAGGAACACGCCATCGACCGGGCGTGGAACCTGGTCACGCAGGAGTTCGGCCTGGACGCCAAACGCCTGTTGGTCACCGTCTATATCGACGATGACGAGGCCGCCGCGATCTGGAAGAAGGTCACCGGCTTCTCCGACGACAAGATCATCCGCATCGCCGGCTCGGACAACTTCTGGGCCATGGGCGATAGCGGTCCCTGCGGCCCCTGCACCGAAATCTTCTGGGACCACGGCGACAAGATCCCCGGCGGCCCTCCCGGCTCGCCGGACGAGGACGGTGATCGCTACGTCGAGATCTGGAACAACGTCTTCATGCAGTTCGAGAAGGAGAACGACCAGATCGTTCGCAACCTTCCCAAGCCCAGCGTGGATACCGGCATGGGCCTGGAGCGGATGACCACCGTGCTTCAGGGCGTGCATTCGGTGTTCGAGACCGACCTGTTCAAGACCCTGATCGCGGCGTCCGAAGACGCCACCTCGACCAAGGCCGCCGGCGACCAGGCCGCCAGCCACCGGGTCATCGCCGACCACCTGCGCTCCTCCTCCTTCCTGATCGCCGACGGCGTCACCCCGTCGAACGAGGGCCGGGGCTATGTGCTGCGCCGGATCATGCGCCGCGCCATGCGCCACGCCCACCTGCTGGGCGCCGCCGATCCGCTGATGCACCGTCTGGTCCCGACCCTGGTGGCCCAGATGGGCGACGCCTACCCCGAACTCGCCCGCGCCCAGCCCTTCATCGAGGACACGCTGAAGCAGGAAGAGGTCCGCTTCCGCACGACGCTCGGCCGCGGCATGGCCCTGTTCGACACAGCGGTTCAGGGCTTCCGGCCAGGCGACATGCTGGACGGCCAGACCGCCTTCACCCTGTCCGACACCTATGGCTTCCCGCTGGACCTGACCCAGGACGAGGCCCGCCGTCGCGGCTTCTCGGTCAATGTGGACGGCTTCGAATCCGCCATGGCCGAACAGCGCCAGCGCTCGCGCGAACATTGGAAGGGCTCGGGCCAGACCGCCAACACCAACGAATGGCTGGCGATCCGCGACCGTATGGGGCCGACCGTCTTCAACGGCTATGACGCCATCGAGGGCTCGGGCGAGGTCCTGGCCCTGATGAAGGGCGCCGCCCCGGTCGAGACGGCCGAGGCCGGCGACATCGTCGAAATCCTGTTCGACGCCACCCCCTTCTATGCCGAAAGCGGCGGCCAGACCGGCGATCAGGGCACGCTGGAATGGCCGGGCGGCGAGGCGGAAGTTCTCGACGTCAAGAAGCACGCCGGCGACCTGCACGTCCTGTCGGCCCAGATCACGGCCGGCACGCTTCAGATCGGCGCCCGCGTCGCCCAGCTGGTGGACGCCGACAAGCGTATGACCACCCGCGCCAACCACTCCGCCGCCCACCTGCTGCACACGGCCCTGAAGAATGTGCTCGGCCCCGCAGTCGCCCAGAAGGGCCAGCTGGTCGACGCCGAGCGCGCCCGCTTCGACTTCAGCCACGGCGCCCCCGTGACCGAGGACGAGCTGGCCGCCATCGAGGCCGAGGTCAACGCCGTGATCCGCCAGAACGTCCCGGCGGAAACCAAGCTGATGGCCCCGCAGGAGGCCATCGAGGCCGGCGCCATCGCCCTGTTCGGCGAGAAATACGGCGACGAGGTCCGCGTCCTGACCCTGGGTCGCTCGCTGGTCAGCGACAACGCCCCCTATTCGGTCGAACTGTGCGGCGGCACCCATGTGGCCCGCACCGGCGACATCGGCCTGTTCAAGGTGATCCAGGAAACCGGCGTCGCCGCCGGCGTCCGCCGCATCGAGGCCCTGACCGGCGAGGCGGCCCGCCTCTATCTGGAAGGTCAGGCCAAGGTGACCCGCAACCTGGCCCGCGACTTCAAGATCCAGACCCAGGACGTCCCCGGCCGGGTCGAGGCCCTGCAAGGCTCGGTCAAGACGCTGGAGAAACAGGTCGCCGAGCTGAAGAAGCAACTGGCGCTCGGCGGCGGCTCCGGCGCGGCTTCGGCGCCGGAAGAGATCGGCGGGATCAAGCTGATGGCCCGCGTCCTGGACGGCGTGGACGGCAAGGGCTTGCGCGGCGTGGCCGAGGACTTCCGCAAACAGGTCGGAACCGGCGTCGTCGCCCTGATCGGCGTCACCGAGGGCAAGGCCGCCGTCACCGTCGCCGTCACGTCCGACCTGACGGACCGCGTCAACGCCGCCGACCTGGCCCGCGCCGCCGTCATCGCCATGGGCGGCCAAGGCGCCGGCGGCAAACCCGACTTCGCCCAGGGCGGCGCCCCCGACGGCTCCAAGGCCGAGGACGGCCTTTCGGCCGTCCGCGCGGCGCTGGCGGGCTAGATCTCGCGCTCCTCTTCCATTCTCCCTTTGGGAGAAGGTGGCCCGCAGGGCCGGATGAGGGTCGGCCGGTGGGCCAGTTCGCACCACCGACCCCTCCCTCTCCCGCCGGGAGAGGGGCCAGCCATCCTGTTTTCTGAAACTATGGCGTGAATAATCAACGCCTTGGCGCTCCGAACCGCCCTCTACCCTAACACGCCTCCAATCGCGCCTATAATGGCGACTGGACCAAGGAGGACGTCCCACAGATCAAAGTGCACGAAAGTGCACTCCTTTTTTTTGTTCGGCCCCGAGTGCACTTTCCGGCGCCTCACGCCATCGGGTCGGGCGTCAGGTCCACCCCGGCCAGCTTCCACGCGAACGGCCCGCGCCGCTCCATGATCAACACCAGGGCGTCGTCCGGCCGGTCGTCGCGGGTCAGGGTGACCGCGAAGCTGTTCATCCCGCGATAGGCCCAGGACTGGTGCAGCGTATGCTTGGGCGCCGCGGGCGTATCGCTCGGCGGGACGGGCTGTTCCGGCTCGGGCTTCTCGCCCGACCGCACCATGGCCGCGATGGCCTGGGGCGTGACCAGATTGTCCACCGCCGCCGTGACCAGCGACGGCGCCAGCAGCATCCCCAGCGCGGCCATGCCGTCGTTCCCGTCGGCCCGCTCGCGGATCTCCTGTCCCGCGCGGGCGTTCAGCTCGGCCTTCAGACTGTTTCGGAAGGCGGGGAAGTCCACCGTCTTCTCCAGCCCCGCCGGATCCCCCGTCCGCGCCGCCCGGATCAGCCGCTGCGCCGCCACGAAGGGCGAGATGAAACAGGCGATCAGGAAGCCCGCGACGACGGCGACGACCAGGCCGATGACGATCTTGCGGCTCATGCGGGTTTCCTCAACGGTCGATATCTGATCGGCATGGCGGTCTCACCCTTTCGCGGGCGGCGTGACGGGGTTCGCCGGCGCCGTTCCGTCCGGCAGGCCGATATGGACCAGCCTCCACTCGAACGGCCCTCGCCGCTCGAAGGTGAAGACCGTGCGCGACCCGCCCTGGTCCTGCACCGCCAGCCGGGTGCGGTTCACGCCCCAGAAGATCAGCCTTGGCCAGGGCTTGCGCGCCGGCCTGGCCTTTGGGTCCGTCGCTGGCCGATGGCTGGCGTAGCGCCCCTCGCCCCGCGTCAGGGCCGACAGGGCGGCGGGCGTCAGATAGGCGTCCACGTCCGGCTGACGCATCATCGGGTTCTGCTGCAGCTGCCGACGCACCGCCCCGATCGGGTCCTCCAGGAAGGACGGCGCCGGCGCCATCGCTTCCGGTCGCCCGGCCAGCTGCGGCCGCAGCGACTGGCGCACGGCGGTGAAGTCGATCAGTCGCGTCAGACCCGCCACATCGCTGGCCTCCGCCGCCGAACGAATGGCGAAGAAGCCCACCACAGGCGCGGCGAAGAAGGCGACGACCGCCAGCGCCAGCGCCGCCAGCACCAAGTTTCCGAAGATACGCTTCACCCGAACTCCCCGCTCGCACCGATCATGCACGGCTTTGACCCAGGCACAACGAAAAGCCCCGCCGGATCGCTCCGGCGGGGCTCATTCTTTTGGTCCTACCGCGCTTCGCGCTGCTTGAGGACGCGAAGTCCCTTGCGGCAAGACCGCAGGTCGTTCGGCTTAGCCGACGTCCGGCAGGGCGGTCTTCAGGTTCTCGGCGACCTTGTCGAGGAAGCCCTCGGTGGTCAGCCAGCCCTGTTGGTCGCCGACCAGCAGCGCCAGGTCCTTGGTCATGTGGCCGCTCTCGACGGTGTCCACGACGACCTTCTCCAGCGTGTCGGCGAAGGTGGCCAGGGCCGCATTGTCGTCCAGCTTGGCGCGGTGCTTGAAGCCGCGGGTCCAGGCGAAGATCGAGGCGATCGAGTTGGTCGAGGTGGCCTCGCCCTTCTGGTGCTGGCGATAGTGACGGGTCACGGTGCCGTGGGCGGCCTCGGTCTCCAGCACCTTGCCGTCCGGCGTCATCAGCACCGAGGTCATCAGGCCCAGCGAGCCGAAGCCCTGCGCCACCACGTCCGACTGCACGTCGCCGTCATAGTTCTTGCACGCCCAGACGAAGCCGCCGGACCACTTCATGGCCGCCGCGACCATGTCGTCGATCAGGCGGTGCTCGTAGGTCAGGCCGCGCGCCTTGAACTCGGCGGCGTAATGGGCGTCGAACACTTCCTGGAACAGGTCCTTGAAGCGGCCGTCATAGGCTTTCAGGATCGTATTCTTGGTCGACAGATAGACCGGATAGTTGCGCTGCAGGCCATAGGCGAAGCTGGCGTGGGCGAACTCGCGGATCGAGTCGTCCTGGTTGTACATGGCCATGGCCACGCCGGCGCCGGGCGCCTTGTAGACCTCGTGCTCGATCACGGCGCCGTCTTCGCCGACGAACTTGATCGTCAGGGTGCCCGGTCCGGGCATCAGGAAGTCGGTGGCCTTGTACTGGTCGCCGAAGGCGTGGCGGCCGACGACGATCGGCTGGGTCCAGCCGGGAACCAGGCGCGGCACGTTCGAGCAGATGATCGGCTCGCGGAAGACCACGCCGCCCAGGATGTTGCGGATGGTGCCGTTCGGCGACTTCCACATCTTCTTCAGGCCGAACTCGGCGACGCGCGCTTCGTCAGGCGTGATGGTGGCGCACTTGACGCCGACGCCGTGCTTCTGGATCGCGTGGGCGGCGTCGATCGTCACCTGGTCGTCGGTGGCGTCGCGGTGCTCCATGCCCAGGTCGTAGTAGTCCAGTTCGAGATCCAGGAACGGGAAGACCAGCTTGTCCTTGATCATCTGCCAGATGATGCGGGTCATTTCGTCGCCGTCGATGTCGACGATGGGGTTTTCGACCTTGATCTTGGCCATGCGTGCGGTCCGCCTGTGACTGTAGGGAAGGAATGTCGTGGCGGGGATATAGCGGGGCCGCGCGCCCACGCAAACCCCGCCGTCAGTTAACCCCGCCCGGAAAAAACCTCGACGCCACGCTGAACCCTTTGGCGGGTCTGGGCTTCTCCTTGGCCCAGGGGCGGCGACGGACGATGGAATGACGAAGGAGGAACGTGATCTGGTCGATCGGTGGATCGTCACCTTCTGCGAAGTCCCGCCCGTGATCGATGCGGAACTGATGCGCAGGCTGATCGCTGAACAGGAAGCGACACAGCAGGGAGCGCAGCCATGCCCGACAAGACGTTCAAGGCCGGCGACCGCGTAAAGTGGGACCACAGCCAGGGCACGACGACCGGCAAGGTCGTCAGGAAGGTCACCTCCGAAACCCACATCAAGGGCCACAAGGTCGCAGCCTCGCCTGACAATCCCGAGTATATCGTCGAGAGCGCCAAGACCGGCGCGCGCGCGGCGCACAAGCCGTCGGAGTTGAAGAAGGCATGAAGACCCTGTCTCGCGGCGTCGTGCTTTCCGCCCTGGCCCTGTCCGCCTTCGCCGTCGCCGGTTGCGGCGACAAGGACGCCGCCAAGGCGCCTGTTGCCCCCAAGGCCGCCATGCCTGCGACCGCCGCCTCTGCCGCCGCGCCCGTGCTTCAGATCCGCAGCGAGACCAAGCAGTTCCGCGACTGGAGCGCGACCTGCGGCAACGACGGAACCTGCTGGGCCTTCGGCTTCGCGCCCGCGTTCGCCGCCGGCTGGGTGCGCATCACCCTGGCGCCCGGCCCGGACGCCCAGCCCCAGATCCTGTTCGGCTATTGGCCCGACAGCGACGCCAAGGGCCCCGGCCAGATCGCGCTGACAATCGACGGTCGCGCCTTTGCCTCCACGCTCACCCCGGAGGGCGAGGCGGAAGCGCCGATCGGAGAAATCCGCACTGACGCCCGCGCCGCGATCGACGCCATGGCTCAGGGCAAGGTCATGACCATTCGCGGCGCCTCGACCCAGGACGTCTCCCTGCACGGCGCCGCCGCCGCCCTGTTGTGGATCGATGAGAAGCAGGGCCGTCTGAACACCACCACGGCCCTGATCCGCCGTGGCGACCGTCCCGCGTCCGCCGTCCCGGTCGCCCCGCCCCTGCCGACGGTCACGCCGGCCCCGGCCGTGGATCAGGCGGGCTTCGGCGACGTGAACCAGACCGTTCCCGCCGCCCTTCGCACCCGCACCGAGGTCGGAACCTGCCTGAAGGAATCCGCCATGCCGGCGATCAGCGACATGGTCATGTCCGCCCGGCTAGACGCCCGCACCGAGCTGTGGGGCGTGCCGTGCGGTTCGGGCGCCTACAATGTCACCCACAACTGGTATCTGACGGGACCGGGAGGCCGCGATCCCCGTCCCGCCATCCTCGCCGGAACGGCCGGACACGTCGCCGATCCGGTCATGGCCGACAACTCCACCGTCAATGGCGCCTATGATCCCAAGACCCGCACCCTGTCGGCCTTCGCCAAGGGACGCGGCATCGGCGACTGCGGGTCGGCCCAGACCTGGGCCTGGACCGGCGACCGCTTCGTCCTGACGGAGGAAAGCACGATGGGCCAATGCGCGGGCGTGCGATCCGACCTGTGGCCCGTCGCCTGGCGCACGCGGTGAACGACCCGGAGGTCCTGATCGTCGGGGCGGGTCCGGCCGGTCTGACGGCGGCGACCTATCTCGGTCGTTTCCGCAGGCGGACCCTGGTGGTCGACGCGGGCGAACCGCGCGCCTGCTGGATCCCTGTCAGCCACAATATGCCGGGCTTTCCTGCAGGAATCGGCGGCGCGGACATCCTGAAGCGGATGCGCGAACAGGCCGAGGAATATGGGGCGGTCGTCATGTCCGGCCGGGTCGACACCCTGGGCCGCGCCGGCGACGGCTTCGTCGCCCAGGTGGACGGCCGCACCATTCGCGCCCGCGCCGTGCTGCTGGCGACCGGCGTCGTCGATCATCACCCCGACCTGCCGGGCGTCGAACGCGCCGTGCAACGGTCGCTGGTCCGCGTCTGCCCCATCTGCGACGGCTATGAAGCCACGGACAAGGCGGTCGCCGTCATCGGTCACAGCGACAAGGGCGCGCGCGAAGCCGCCTTCATGCGCACCTATTCCGACCGGGTGACGCTGATCCACATCGGCCCCGCCGAGGCTCTCTCGCGCCGCGACGAGCTGGACAGGCTGGGCGTCGAACTGATCCTGGCGCCGCTGGAGGCGGTGGAGCTGGAACAGGACCGCGTGACCGCCCTGACCTGGGGCGGCCAGACCCGCGCCTTCGACCTGGTCTATTCGGCGCTGGGCACGTCGCCAAACGCCGAACTGGCCCGAGGCCTGGACGCGCGCCTCGCCGACGACGGTCGGCTTGAGGTCGATCTGCATCAGGCGACCAGCATCCCCGGCCTCTACGCCGCCGGCGACGTCGTGCGCGGTCTCAACCAGATCGCCGTGGCGACCGCCGAAGCCGCCGTCGCCGCGACCGACATCCACAACCGCCTGCGCCAGGCCGACGGCCTGACCGTCGCCGACTAGGCCTGGGTCGCGACCCAGCCGTCCACGATCCGCTCCAGCACCGACAGCGGCACCCCGCCGGCGGCCAGGGCAGTGTCGTGGAAGCCCTTGATATCGAACTTGGGCCCCAAGGTCGTCTTGGCCTTTTCGCGCAGGCGGACCCATTCGTTGTGTCCGACCTTGTAGGCGCAGGCCTGGCCCGGCCAGCCGCAATAGCGTTCGACCTCGGACGTCGCCGCGCCTTCCTGATCGCCATAGGCCTCCATCATGTAGCGGATGCCCTGTTCGCGGCTCCAGCCCTTGGAGTGGATGCCGGTGTCGACCACCAGGCGGGCGGCGCGGAACATCAGCGACTGGAGGTAGCCGATCTGGCCCACCGGATCGTTCTCATAGGCGCCCATCTCGTCGGCCAGCTGTTCGGCGTACAGGCCCCAGCCCTCGACATAGCTGGAGAAGCCCAACAGGTTCATCAGCAGGGGCGCGGACTCGCTCTCCTGCTGCAGGCTGATCTGGAGGTGATGGCCCGGCGTGGCCTCGTGATAGGTCAGGGTGGGCAGGGTCCAGGACGGCCATTCCGCCGTGTCCTTCAGATTGATCCAGTAGATGCCGGGCCGCGTCCCATCCAGGCTGGGCGAGTTGTAGTAGCCCATCGGCGCGCCGGCCTCGATCTCGGGCGGCACGCGCTTGATCTCGACCTTGGCCTTGGGCAGCCGACCGAAGGCGTTGGGGAGCCGCGCCTGCATGTCGGCCATCTGGGCGTTCAGCTTTTCGATCAGCTCGGCCTTGCCGGCGTCGGTGTTGGCGTAGACGTATTTGGGATCGTCCCCCAGGGCCTTGATCCGCTCGGCGACCGAGCCCTGCGTCAGCCCTTGCGCCTTCAGCAGCACGTCGGCCCGCGCCGTCAGATCGGCCATCTGCTCGACGCCGGTGCGGTGGATCTCGTCCGCCGTCAGCCGGGTCGTGGTGATGTAGTGCAGGCTGTTGGCGTAATACTGCTCGCCCTGCGGCAGGCGGCGCACCGAGGCCTCATGCACGGCGTTCGGCTGGGCGGCCTTCAGCACCGCGTTCTGGGCGGCGAGCGCCGGATAGACCCGCTCGGTCACCAGACGTTCGACCTGGGCGCCCCAGTCGCCGGTCAGCCCCTTGGCGCGCGCGCGATCGACGACCGACTGCACCAGGGGCGAGGTCGCCGCCGGGGTCGCCAGGAAGCCGTCCTGCTGGCGGATCGCCTTGGCCAGGATGAAGTCAGGCGGGATGACGCCGAGCGCATATTCCTCCTTCACCCGGTCCGTCTCGGCCAGCAGC
This sequence comes from Brevundimonas sp. FG128, assembly GCF_057809775.1. Taxonomy (NCBI): domain Bacteria; kingdom Pseudomonadati; phylum Pseudomonadota; class Alphaproteobacteria; order Caulobacterales; family Caulobacteraceae; genus Brevundimonas; species Brevundimonas sp. FG128. The sequence goes on along the minus strand of NZ_JBMDKP010000003.1, from coordinate 121,793 downwards.
ACGTCGGCGAAGGCGTTGACGCGCGCGACATAGGCGTCGGCGTCGGCGGCCGTCTCTATGGTGTGCTGGTTGGCCAGGAAGTCCGGCGTGGACTGATAGGCGCCGCCCTGCTGGCTGACCCGGTACGGATTGGGCCAGCCGCCCTGGCCATAGGGGATGTCGAAGGTGGCGATCACCCCGTCCAGATTTTGCGCCAGGCTGTCGTAATAGTTGGCGTTGCGCGCATCCAGTTTGGTGCGGTCGATCCGGGCCAGTTCGGCGCGCTGGCGACGCGTGAAGGCTCGCTGGTCGTCTTCCTCTGCGCGTGTGGGCGCGGTCAGTTTCGACTTGGCGGCGGCGCGGTCGCCCTTGTCCAGGCCGAACATGGTGACGACCTCGGGGCTCCTGTCCAGCGTCTGCTCGAACGTGGCGTCCATGAAGGTCTTCAGCTGGGCGGCGGCGTCGCCCTGAGGCGCGGCCTGTCGGGCGAAAGCGGGACCGCCCACGGCGACGAGGCCGGCGCCCAGTGCGGCGGACTGAAGAAGACGACGACGATCGAACATGGAACGGCCCCTCGAAATTGGATGCGGCAATGGAGACCGCAGGCGCGGGCGCGGCAAGTGAAATTCCAGACAGGCCCCGATCTCTGCATGGTGCGGCCAAAGAAAAAGCCCGGCGGATCGCTCCGCCGGGCCTCATCGGTCTTGGATACGCGGTCGCCTAGTCGCGACGACGACGTCCGCGATCGCCACCGCGATCACCGCCGCCTTCGCGCTTGGGACGGCCGCCGGTGTCGTCCGACAGAGGCTCTTCGCCACGCTCGGCGCGTTCGGCGTTGATCTTGTCGGTCAGGTCTTCACCCGTGGTCTGGTCGACGATCTTCATCGACAGCTTGGTCTTGCCGCGATCGTCGAAGCCCAGGAACTTGACCTTCACTTCTTGGCCTTCCGACAGGACGTCGGCCGGGTTGGCGACGCGTTCCAGAGCGATCTGGGACACGTGGACCAGGCCGTCCTTGGCGCCGAAAAAGTTCACGAAGGCGCCGAAATCGACGACCTTCACGACCTTGCCGGAGTAGATGGTTCCGACTTCCGGCTCCGAGGCGATGGACTGGATCCAGGCCTTGGCAGCGTCGATCTTCTCCTGGTCGTTGGCGGCGACCTTGATGGTGCCGTCATCGCCGATGTCGATCTTGGCGCCGGTCTTCTCGACGATCTCGCGGATGACCTTGCCGCCCGAACCGATCACTTCACGGATCTTGTCGACCGGGATCTTGACCGTTTCGATCTTCGGCGCGTGCTCGCCCAGTTCGGTGCGCGGCGCATCCATGGCCTTGGACATCTCGTCCAGGATGTGGAGGCGACCGGCCGAGGCCTGGGTCAGAGCCTGCTTCATGATCTCCTTGGTGATGCCGGCGACCTTGATGTCCATCTGAAGGCTGGTGATGCCTTCCGACGTGCCGGCGACCTTGAAGTCCATGTCGCCCAGGTGATCTTCGTCACCCAGGATGTCCGACAGGATGGCGAACTCGCCCGACGGCTCCAGGATCAGGCCCATGGCGATGCCCGAGACCGGACGGATCAGCGGCACGCCCGCGTCCATCAGGGCCAGCGAAGCGCCGCAGACCGTGGCCATCGAGGACGAGCCGTTCGACTCGGTGATCTCGGAGACCAGACGGATGGTGTAGGGGAAGTCTTCCTTCGACGGCAGCATCGGACGAACCGCGCGCCAGGCCAGCTTGCCGTGACCGATCTCGCGACGGCCGGGCGAACCCATGCGGCCCGCTTCACCCACCGAATAGGGGGGGAAGTTGTAGTGCAGCAGGAAGCTCTCTTTGTAGGTGCCCGACAGGCTGTCGATATACTGTTCGTCCTCGCCGGTGCCGAGCGTGGCGACGACCAGGGCCTGGGTTTCCCCACGCGTGAACAGGGCCGAACCGTGGGTGCGCGGCAGGACGCCGACTTCCGACACGATGGCGCGGACCTTGTCGAGGGCGCGGCCGTCGACGCGGTGGGCGTTCTCGATGATGTCGCGACGCAGAACCTCGGCTTCGCATTCTTTGAAGGCGGCCGAGAACTTGGAGCCATCGACGCCGTCGGGGTTCTCGTCGGTCTTCACCAGCTTGGCGGCGGCGGCCTTCTTGGCGGCATCGACGCCCGAGCGGCGGTCGTACTTGCCGGGGTGGGTGTAGGCGGCCTTGATGTCCTCGCCGACCAGCGACTTGATCGAGGCGACGACGCCCGAGTGATCTTCGGCCTGGAAGTCGAAGGGCTCCTTGGCGGCGTGTTCGGCCAGTTCGATGATGGCGTCGATCACCGGCTGCATGCCCGCGTGCGCGAACATCAGGGCTTCCAGCATCTTCTCTTCCGACAGCTCCTTGGCTTCGGATTCGACCATCATCAGGGCGTCCTGGGTGCCGGCGACCACCAGGTCGAGGTCCGAGGTCGCGATCAGGTCGATGTGCGGGTTCAGCACCAGCTCGCCGTCGATCAGGCCGACGCGTGCGGCGCCGATGGGCCCCATGAAGGGCACGCCCGAAATGGTCAGGGCGGCCGATGCGGCGACCAGGCCGACGATGTCCGGGTCGTTCTCCATGTCGTGCTGCAGCACGGTGACGACGACCTGGGTCTCGTTCTTGAAGCCCTTGACGAACAGCGGGCGGATCGGACGGTCGATCAGGCGGGAAACCAGGGTTTCCTTCTCGGTCGGACGGCCTTCACGCTTGAAGTAGCCGCCCGGGATCTTGCCGGCGGCGAAGGTCTTTTCCTGGTAGTTGACCGTCAGGGGGAAGAAATCCAGGCCCGGCTTGGGCGAGCGGCCATAGACGACGGTGGCCAGAACCACGGTCTCGCCGTAGGTCGCCAGCACGGCGCCGTCGGCCTGGCGGGCGATGCGGCCCGTTTCCAGGGTCAGCGGGCGTCCGGCCCAGTCGATCGTCTTGCGTTTGATATCGAACATATTTCGTCTTTCGTATCCCGGGCGGCGTATTCCGCGCGGGGTCCCATCATGGGGCGGATGCGTCGGCGTTCAGTCCTTCGATCCAGAGGTCGCCGCGCCATCGCGATCGACCGGGAGAGGACCGGCATGGCCCTCGCAACTGCGCCGTAAGTCCTGCGGCGCACAGGTCGTCTCTAGTCGCACAACGAGGCGCGGACGTGACCGTCCGCGCCTCGAAAGCGTATTCTACACTGATCCGACGCCTTAGCGGCGCAGGCCCAGCTTGGCGATGAGCGCTTGGTAGCGATCGGCGTCGACCTTGGTGAGGTGGTCGAGCAGGCGGCGACGTTGCGACACCATCTTCAGAAGGCCACGACGCGAGTGGTTGTCCTTCTTGTGGGTCTTGAAGTGTTCGGTAAGGTTGGCGATGCGTTCCGACAGGATCGCGACCTGAACCTCGGCCGAGCCGGTGTCGCCAGCGGTGCGGGCGTTATCGGCGATGATCTCGTGCTTGCGTTCAGCAGTAACCGACATCGAAAGTCTCCCTTGATGGCCTACCGCGCTTTCGCGCTACTTGAGGCCGGGTTGGAGTCCCCTGATCAGGCGATCAGGAAAGATTGAAAACGCGGTCGGGTTCTAACCGGCCGGCCCGCAACTGACACAGCGCGACGAGGGTCTGGCCCTGAAAGGCTGAAACCGTCCGCGAACCGCCTGTGAGACGATCCTTGAGGGTTTCCACCTGACGGGGGAGCAGAACGATCGGGCGTCCCTGCCGAAGCGAGAAGGCGTCCTGTTCCGTCACGGCCAGCTCCGGGATGTCGTCCAGGGCGGTCGCAACGGCAAGCAAGCCTTCCGAGGCGGCGCCCCTATGCACCATTTCCTCCAGAGAATCCAGAGTCACGGCGTTTTGCGTGCTGAACGGCCCGACCAGTTCGCGCCGCAGGGCCGACACATGACCCTCGGCGCTCAGCACGACGGCCAGGTCGCGCGCCAGCGAGCGGACATAGACGCCCTTGCCGGTGCGGATGGTCAGTTCGACATGATCGGCGTCCGGCGCATCGCTGACCTCGGCCGAATAGATGGTCACGCGGCGGGACTGGAGCTCGAACTCGACCCCGTCGCGGGCCAGGTCATAGGCGCGGGCGCCGTCCACCTTGATCGCCGAGAAACGCGGCGGGGTCTGGTCGATCTCGCCGACGAAGGCCGGCAGCGCCGCCTTCACCGCCTCGACCGTGGGCCGCACGTCGGAACGGCCGATGATCTCGCCCTCGCGGTCCACGCTGTCGGTCGAGACGCCCCAGTTGATGGTGAAACGATAGACCTTCTGCGCCTCCATCATCATCGGCACGGTCTTGGTCGCCTCGCCCAGGGCGATGGGCAGGATGCCGCTGGCCAGCGGGTCCAGCGTCCCGGCGTGACCGGCCTTCTGGGCGTTGAACAGGCGGCGGATGCGGCTGACGGCTTCCGTCGATCCCATCTCGAACGGCTTGTCCAGGCAGACCCAGCCGTCGACGATGTCGCCCTTCTTCTTGCGGGCCATTATGCTGGGCCTATCGCGCTTCGCGCTACTTGAGGCCGCAAGGCTGGGGCAACCGCGCTTCGCGCTGCTTGAGGCCGGTCAATCAAGCGTCGTTACCTTCGTCGTCGCGAGCCGCCAGGTCGGCCTGGATGCGTGGATCGGCGAACAGCTTGTCCATGTGGTTGGCGGCGCCGAAGCTCTCGTCGTGGCGGAACTTCAGGTCGGGCGTGAACTTCATGTCCAGGCGCCGGCCCAGCTGACCGCGGATGAACTTGGCGTGGACGTTCAGGGCCTTGATGATCTCGCTCTCATGGCCGTTGGTCGCCGCGGCCTCGACGCCGGCGCCCAGGGGTTCGACGAAACAGGTGGCGTGTTTCAGGTCCGGCGACAGGCGAACCTCGGTCACGGTGATGGACACGTCGGCCAGGGCCTCGTCGCGGATGTCCTCCTCGCGCAGGATGTCGACCAGGGCGTGACGGATCAGCTCGCCGGCGCGCAACTGGCGCTGGCTGGGCGCTTTTCCTGCAGGGCTGGCGCTGGAGGAACTGCGGGTAAATTGCTTGTGGGCCATCGGCCTCTCCTTCTTGTTCGCCCGCCGGGGCTCGGACCCGGCCGGATAAGCGAAAGTCGGGCGGTCTAGGCGCGCGGAGCCGCCGTGTCCAGTTCGGCGGCCCGTTTCCGACGCCGTTCCGCCGCCCGCACGGATCGCATCACCTCCGACGAGCTGACCGACTGGACCGGTCGGACCGAGACCCCGCCGGCGTTCAGCACGCCGGCCGTCCAGTGGTTGCAAAGATGCAGGAGAGAGAAGGTCTCGCGACTGGCCAGGAAACGGGCGTCGTCGCCAGGGCGCGCGGCCACGATGCGCGGCGCGGCGTCCGACAGGTCCAGCGACGCCTCGATGCGCGCCGCCAGCCGGTCGAACTGGGCGGAAGTCAAGGTCAGGGTCGCGGCGTCTTCGCCATAGCTGGAAAGGGAATCCGCCGTCTCCGGATCCAGCATCACCACCGCTGGATTGCCCGGCCGGAAGAAGGCGCGGGCCCCGTCGGGCAGCCGGTCGGCGATCGGCCTCTGGTCCACATAGAACCGGGCGTCGCCCCAGCCGATCAGGATCCAGTCGCCAGGCGGCAGGGCGGCGACGGCCCGACCCAGCGGACCGCCTCTTGCGACCAGCGTCCTGCGCGGCGCCGCGAGATCGGTGTGAAAGCCGTTGTCGCGCACCTGAATGACCACAGCGTCGCCTCTCGCCAGCCGGTCCGTGTGGCCGAGCCGCGTCCAGGTCAGAAGGGCGGCGAGGACGCCCACAAGGACGGCGAGCGGCAGGCCGATCCTCACCGTCCGAAATCCAGCACGCCGCACAGGCGATCATCGGGCGCCAAGGCGCCCGGCGGCGGCCCCTGGCGAACGGGCATCAACCTGAAGCCGTCGCGTCGCATGGCGAAGGCGAGCCAACCCACCTCATGCCCGGCGCAAAGGCGCGAATCCTGGTCGGACATCACACGACGAATCTCGATCTGGACGCTCGGCGGCACGGCCATGAGGTCGGCGAACGCCCGCGAGACGCTGGTCGGCTCGTCCGCCATGACCAGCCGATGCGGCGCCGACGTCAGGCGACCGCCTCCGTCGGTGGTCAGGACGCCGCCCTCGGCCGTCAGCGCCAGGCCAGGTCCGGCGACGTAGCGTCCGGACAGAACCGCCTCTCCGACCTCGATCCGTTCAGGCGCCGGGCGCGTCGGCGCCTCAGCCCGGTCCCAACGCAGCATCAGCCGATGCATCGCCGGCTCGACGATCACCGCGCCGATCATGACCAGGGCGAGGGCGCACAGGCCGACCGCCACGATCCATTTCAGCGATGGGACGCCGGACGGCGATGCGGTCGCGCTCATGCCCCCAGTCTAGGGCCAGAGCGGTTGAGGAAAAATCACCGTCGATGCGAAAACGGGTGCGCCGATCAGTTCCGGCCGGGACGACGGGTCGGGTCGCTGAGCTGGAACAGGCGTCCCGGCAGGTTCGATGCCGGTTGCAGGGACGTCAGCTGGGTGCGCGTGCGCGCGCCTTGCGGATCGGTGATGGTCCATTCATGCAGCCGCATCGGATCGCCGGCAAAGGCCAGAACGACTTGGCCGTCGTTCGGACGGCCGGAATCCCGCGCCGTGATGGCGAAGGCGCCCGACGCCATCCGCGTCACCCGCTCGATGCGGACGCCCTGGTCCAGCCGGACGTTGCGCGCCAGGAAGGTGGACAGGGGCGTGCGGCCCAGCGGCACCTGCTGGAAATTCTTCAGGCGCGGGTCGTAGCGTTTGACGTTGTAGCCGTCGGACACGACCAGCAGGCCGGCCGGATTGGTGTATTCGAACCGCATCTTGCCCGGACGTTGAAGGTAGAAGCGACCTTCGCGGCGCACATTGTTGGGACCGGTCTCGACGAACGTCCCCTGGGCCGAGGTCAGGGCCTGAAGATAGCCTTGCGCCTGCTGGACCACCGCGCGGTCCTCGGCCGACAGGTTCGACTGGGCGTCGGCAGGCGAGGCGATCAGGCCCAATGCGGCGGTCCCGGCGAACAGGCCGGCGCCCAGAAGCATCTGGCGGCGCTGGAGGTCGGCGGGTGCGATGGCGAGGGTCTTTACAGTCATGAAGTCCGTCTCCCGTTCGGGATGGTTGTCGATCCTGCCGTCTTGCCCAGTCGGCTTGGCGTCGGAATGACGCGAGCCTGACCATATTCCGGCGCTGCGATGAAGCCCTGTTCATCGAAATGCTGAAGCTTGGGAGAGATAGCGGGCCAGACAACGGCTCGCGGGCGCAGCCGTTCCTTGGCTTGGATCACACCATCGGCGGCGGGCCGGCCAGGACGTCGCGCTTGCCGGCGTGGTTGGCGGGGCTGACCACGCCTTCCTGCTCCATCCGCTCGATCAGGGAGGCGGCGCGGTTGTAGCCGATCTGGAGGCGACGCTGGACGTAAGAGGTCGAGGCCTTGCGGTCGCGGGTGACGACGGCGACCGCGCGGTCATAGAGGTCGTCGCCCGAGCCGCCGCCGCCTTCGTCCACGGCGCCGTCGCTGTCGCCGTCCGGCTCGTCGGTGATCAGGTCCAAATAGTCGGGCTCGGCCTGGGCCTTCAGGTGTTTGCAGACGTCCTCGACTTCCTTGTCGTCCACGAACGGACCGTGCAGTCGGGTGATCCGTCCGCCGCCGGCCATATAGAGCATGTCGCCCTGGCCCAGCAGTTGTTCGCCGCCCTGTTCGCCCAGGATGGTGCGGCTGTCGATCTTGGACGTGACTTGGAAGCTGATGCGGGTCGGGAAGTTGGCCTTGATGGTGCCGGTGATCACGTCGACCGACGGGCGTTGCGTGGCCATGATCAGGTGGATGCCGGCGGCCCGCGCCATCTGGGCCAGACGCTGGACGGCGCCTTCGACGTCCTTGCCGGCGACCAGCATCAGGTCGGCCATTTCGTCCATGACCACGACCAGGAAGGGCAGGGGCTCGGGCCGGATTTTCTCGGACTCATAGACCGGGCGGCCTTGGTCGTCGAAGCCGGTCTGGACCGTGCGTTCGAAATGCTCGCCTTTCGCTTGAGCTTCGCGGGCGCGCTCATTGTAGGATGCGATGTTGCGCACCCCCAGCTTGGACATGCGGCGATAGCGGTCCTCCATCTCGCGCACCGTCCATTTCAGGGCGACGACGGCCTTCTTCGGATCGGTCACGACCGGCGCCAGCAGGTGCGGGATGCCGTCATAGACCGACAGCTCCAGCATCTTGGGGTCGATCATGATGAAGCGGCATTCGGCCGGACTGTGGCGATACAGGATCGACAGGATCATGGCGTTGACCCCCACCGACTTGCCCGAACCGGTGGTGCCCGCGATCAGCAGATGGGGCATGCGCGCCAGGTCGGCGACATAGGGTTCGCCGCCGATGGTCTCGCCCAGGGCCAGGGGCAGCAGGTGGCCCTTCTTGTCGTATTCGGCGCTGGACAGCAGGTCGCGCAGATAGACGGTCTCGCGCTTGGCGTTGGGCAGCTCGATGCCGATGGCGTTGCGGCCTTGGACCACCGAGATGCGGCAGGCGCGAGCCGACATCGACCGGGCGATGTCGTCGGCCAAGGCCACCACGCGGCCGTGTTTCACGCCGGGGGCGGGGACCAGTTCGTACAGGGTGACGACCGGGCCGGGGCGGATCTGGTCGATCACGCCGCGCACGCCGAACTCCTGAAGCACGCCCTCCAGCATCTTGGCGTTCTGCTTAAGCGAATCCTCGTCGACCGCACCCACGCGCTGGGGGGGCTTGGTCAGTATGCCCAGCGGCGGCAGGTCGAAATCGCCCTCGGGCCGCGCGAAGTCGAAGGCCTGCTGGTCCACGTCATCCTTGCGGGCCTTGGGCGCCTTGACCGCAGCGACGCGCGGCTCGACAGGGCGGGCGGCCGACGGGCGCGGCGCGGGCTGGACGGCGTCGTCCTCCCACGGCGGCAGGTCGTCATAGGCGGTCTGCGGCGCATCTGCGGGCGCGGCTTGCGAAGCCTCCTCGGGCGGGGGCGCAGCGCGGGGCGTGCGGGCCTTGGCCGGCGCCTTTTCGCGGACAGGCTGGGCCGCAGCGCGGGGTGCGACGGCCGGGCGCAGAGACTTGCCCCAATGCAGGGCGTCGATGAAGTCCATGGCGCGCAGGCCGATGGCGAAACCGACCAGCCAGAGGCCGACAATCAGGAAGATGACGCCGGCGATGATCCGTCCGCCGGGAATATGCAGGGCGCCGATCCCGCGCGCCGCCAGACCTGTGACCGCATCGCCCCACAGACCGCCGAGACCTGCCGCCAACGGCCAGGCGGCGGGCGCGGCCAGAGCGGCCAAGGCGCTGGAAAGCAACAGCACCCCGCCGGTCGCGGCGAAGGCTTTCAGCGGCGAGGGCTTGAGCCTTTGCTGGATCGCATCGCCGACCGCGCGGGCCAGGCCGAAGGCGACCAGAAGCAGGGCGGCGGGCCAGGCGGCCAGACCTAGCGACTGCATGAACAGATCGGCGAACAGGGCGCCGTTCGCCCCCAGCCAGTTGGTGGTCGGCAGGCTGGAGGCCGCGTTCAGGCTGGCGTCCGCCGGATTCCACGACACCAGGGCGACCAGCAGCAGGGTCGCCAAAAGCGCCTGAAGCACCCCCCTGAACCGCACCACAAAGGGCGCGTCCCACAGGATGCGGGCGCTGATCCAGGCCTGACGGCTGATGGCGAGGGCGGTGGACATGGGAGGGCGAACCCTGACGACGAAAGGATACTCACCCCCTTCTCGCACCCTCAGGGTTAAGGGGCTGTTTACCAGCTTGGCCTTGGGGCGGACAATCCGCCCACTGGACCTTTGGCCTCGACGGGGCGACAAGCCTGTCATGGCCGACACCGAACGCTACGACATCGTCATCGCCGGCGCGGGGCTGACCGGGGCGGCGTTCGCCCTGGCGGCGGCGCAGGGCGGGTTGAAGGTCGTCATGGTCGATCCCCAGCCGTTTAGCGCCCAGATGACGCCGACGTTCGACGGGCGTTCGACGGCCGTGGCCTTCTCGACCTTCCGCATGCTGGACGCCCTGGGTCTGGGAGAGACCTTGCGTCCCCACGCCTGCCGCATGGATCATATTCTGGTGACGGACGGCAGGCGACCGGGCGCCGCCAGCCGCAAGGCCTCGCCGGCCTTCCTGCGCTTCGACGCCGACGAGATCGGCGGGCGCACCGGGGGCGAACCGCTCGGTTACATGGTCGAGAACCGCCGCATCCGCGTCGCGCTTGCCGAGGCCGTGACGCGGGCAGGCATCGAGGTCCGGGCGCCGGCCGCCGTCGCCAGGGTCGAGACCGATGCGGGCAAGGCCACCGTGACCCTGGCCGATGGATCGGCCCTGGTCGCCCCGCTGGTCGTCGGCGCCGAAGGGCGAGGCTCGACCGTGCGCCGCGCGGCCGGGATAGAGACCGTCGGTTGGGGCTATGGCCAGAGCGGCGTGGTGGCCACGGTTCGGCTGGGCCGCGACCACGGCAATATCGCCCACGAATACTTCCTGCCCAGCGGCCCCTTCGCCATCCTGCCCCTGACGGATCAGCGCGCCAGCCTGGTCTGGACCGAGACGACGCGGCGGGGCGAGGCCCTGCGCGACGCCTCCGACGAGGCCTTCCACGCCCATCTGATGCGCCGGTTCGGAGAGTTTCTGGATGGGGCGACGGTCGAGGGGCCGCGCTTCGTCTATCCGCTGGCGCTCAGCCTGGCCGAGACACTGGTCGCCCCGCGCATCGCCCTGATCGGAGACGCGGCGCATGGCGTCCACCCCGTCGCGGGCCAGGGGCTGAACATGGGCCTGAAGGACGCCGCCGCCCTGGCCGAGGTGCTGGCGGAGGCCGCCAGGCTGGGCGAAGACCTGGGCGCCGAGACGGTGCTGGAACGCTACGCCCGCTGGCGCCGGTTCGACAATGCGGCCCTGGCGGCGGGTTTCGACGCCTTCGTGCGCCTGTTCTCCAATGATATCGCGCCGGTGCGCCTGGCGCGCGACCTAGGCATGGCGGCGGTCAACCGGATCGGGCCGTTGCGCCGCGCCTTCATGCAGGAGGCCGGCGGCGCGACGGGCGACCTGCCCCGCCTGCTGCGCGGCGAGGCGGTCGTCTAGTTCAACTGCATCCGCACGCGTTCGAACGTCGTGAACCGCCTCGCCTCCTCGACCCCGTCCAGACCGTGGGCGCGGGACAGGGCCTGCAGCGAGCCGGCCAGCGCCCCCTGCTTCTCGCGCGCCGAGGCGACGTCAAGCCAGGGCCGGTGGTCGTCTGGGTCCAGCAGGGCGCGGCGCAGGGCGGAGCGTTCGGCGGCCTCATAGTCCCGGCCGCGAATGGCGCGGCTGAACAGCATGTTCTGCAACCGGATCAGGGACTGTCGATCCGTCACCGGCGCCATCAGGATATCAAGCCGATCCGCGACATGCGGCATCAGCCCGGCGCGAAGCGCACGGCGGGTCAGTTCGCTGGGCAGGATCAGCCGGCCCTGGCTGAACGGGTCCAGCGCCACCGGCCCTTCCGGCGTCTCGACGCGGATCATGAAATGGCCGGGGAAGTCCACGCCCGCCGCCGTGATCCCCGCCTCCCGCGCCGCATGCAGATAGAAGACGGCCAGGGCGGCGGACAGGCCGCGCCGCCGCTCTGCGACCGCGATGATGTCCGTATTGCCGGGATGATCGAAGTGGATCAGGTCGCCGTTCAGCCTCAGGTCCGCACACAGGGTCTCGGACAGGGCGTCGTCGGGGCTTTCGCCGCCGATCCGTTCCTTCAACCGCTCACAGGCGTTGCGGGCCAGGGCGCGCACGGGTTCGGGATCACGAAGAGGGTGGTCGTGGATGGCGCAGGCGATCGCAGCCTCCAGCAGGGGGAAGGCGTCGTCTTCGGCCTGACCGGCCGCGGTCAGGATGGCCTCGGCCTCCTCGCGCGTCATGCGATCCCTTCGTCAGCGCCTTTCGACGCCGCGAAGATGACGTGGAACGCGCCATGGAGCCAGCGCCACCATATCAATTCTCAAATCAAGACGTTGCAGGCCGGGCCGATTGCGTCGGATGGCCTCGCCCGCCGCGATCAGCCGGTCGTGCTGGTCGGGTTTCAGCGCCAGCATCGCCGCCTCCATCGTCGCACGGCGCTTGACCTCGACCACGGCCAGCACCGGCCCGCGACAGACCAGCAAATCGATCTCGCCGGCCCAGCTCTTGAGCCGAAACCCCAGCACCCGATAGCCGCGGAGCATCAGCCACAGGGCGGCGATCCATTCGGCGGCATGCCCGGCCTTGAACGCCGCCCCGCCCTTCGCCTGACGCCACGCCGCCTTGGGGCGACGGATGGGCGCTGGGCGAGGCAGGCGCGGCTTCACTTGCCCTTCAGCTCCAGCGCGCGGCGATAGAGGGTCTTGCGGTTCAGCCCTAGGGCCTTGGCGACCTCCGAGGCGGCGTCGCCGGTCGACAGGGTCTGCAGGGCGTCGATCAGGGCGGCGTCCGCATCGGCCTCGGTCGCCTGAACCTCTTCGCCGGGGCCGACGACCACGACGATCTCGCCCTTGGGGCCATCCAGGCGGGGATCGACCGCCAGCGCATCCAGCGTCCCGCGCACGCACTCTTCATAGAGTTTGGTCAGCTCGCGGGCGACGGCGGCGGGGCGCGGACCCAGCACGGCGGCCATGTCGGTCAGGCTGTCCTTCAGGCGCGGCCCGCTTTCGAAGAAGACCAGGGTCTGGCGCTGGCCCTTCAGGCCTTCCAGCGCGGCGGTGCGGCCCGCCGTCTTGGGCGGCAGGAAGCCGGCGAATAGCACCCGGTCGGCGGGCAGGCCGGCGATGCACAGGGCCGCCAGCAGGCTGGACGGGCCGGGGATCGGATGGACGGGCAAGCCCTCGGCGATGACCGCGCGGGCGACGACGAAGCCGGGATCGCTGACCAGGGGCGTGCCCGCGTCCGAGACCAGGGCCACGACCTGGCCTTCGCGCAGGCGGGCGATGGCCAGGTCGGCGGCGCGGCCGGACGCATGGTCGTCGCAGCGTTCCAGCTTGGCCTTCAGCCCATAGGCCGCCAGCAGTTTGGCGGTGACGCGGGTGTCCTCGGCCAGCACCAGGTCGGCGGCGGCCAGCACGTCCAGCGCCCTCAGCGTCATGTCCCGCAGGTTTCCGATCGGGGTGGCGACCAGATAGAGGCCCGGCTCCACCCGCCGGGGCGGCGGGGCGGCGGGGGGAAAGGGCGAGGGTTCGCTCAACGCTCCACCACGGCCGCCGGCGGGCGCGGCGCCGAGGTCAGGCCCGACCCCTGGAAGGCGGGACCGGCGTCGTAGGCGGCGAAGGTGGCGGCGGTGATGATCTCGCTGACCGAGGCGCCCAGGGACACGATCTGCACCGGCTTCTCCAGGCCGACCAGCAGCGGCCCGATCACGGTCGCGCCGCCCAGGGCCTGGACCAATTTGGTCGAGATGGCGGCCGAATGGATGGCGGGCATGACCAGGATGTTGGCCGGCTTGGTCAGGCGATTGAAGGCGTAGGCCGAGTGACCCTTGGGATCCAGGGCGACCTCGGGCGGCATTTCGCCCTCGTATTCGAAATCGACGCCCTTCTTGTCCAGGATGCGGATCGCCTCGCGCACCTTTTCGGCGCGGTCGCCGGGCGGATTGCCGAAGGTGGAATAGGACAGGAAGGCCACGCGCGGATTGCGGCCCAGCCTGCGAACCGTCTCGGCGGCCTTGACGGCGATGTCGGCCAGCTCTTCGGCGTTCGGCAGTTCGTGAATGGTGGTGTCGGCGACGAACAGGGTCCGGCCCTTGGCCAGCAGGATCGACAGGCCGATCAGCGTGTCCTCGACGTCCAGCACGCGCTGGACCTCCTTCAGCGCCATGTTGAAGTTGCGGGTCACGCCCGCGACCATGGCGTCGGCGCGGCCCTTGGCGACCAGGGTGGCGGCGAAATAGTTGCGGTCCTGGTTGATCATTCGCTGCACGTCGCGGCGCAGATAGCCCCGGCGTTGCAGCTTTTCGTAAAGCCAGTCGGTGTCTTCGACATTGTGGCTGGAGACGCGGGCGTTGATGATCTCGATGCCCAGTTCGTCGAAGTTCAGACCCGCCTCGGCGGCGTTCTGACGGATCAGATCCTCGCGCCCCACCAGCAAGGGCGTGCCCAAATCCGCCTGTTTGAAACCCCAGGCGGCGCGGATGACGGCCGGCTCCTCGCCCTCGGCGAAGACGACGCGCTTGTTGGGCCCGCCGCGCACTGCCGAGCTGATCTTCTGCATCAGGGCGGCGGACGGATCGACGCGCGAACGCAGGGCATTGCGATAGACGTCCATGTCCTCGATCGGCACGCGGGCCACGCCGGTGTCCATCGCCGCCTGGGCGATGAAGGGCGGGATGTACCAGATCAGGCGCGGGTCGAACGGCGTTGGGATGATATAGTCGGGGCCGAACTTCAGCTTGCGCCCGCGATAGGCGGCGGCGACCTCGTCCGGCACGTCCTCGCGCGCAAGAGCCGCCAGGGCCTGGGCGCAGGCGATCTTCATCTCGTGGTTCACGCGCCGCGCCCGCACGTCCAGGGCGCCCCGGAACAGATAGGGGAAGGCCAGGACGTTGTTGACCTGATTCACATAGTCCGAGCGGCCTGTGGCGATGATGGCGTCGGAGCGCACCGACTTGACGTCTTCCGGCGTGATCTCGGGATCGGGGTTGGCCATGGCGAAGATGATCGGATTGGGGGCCATCGACGCCACCATCTCCTTGGTGATCGCGCCCTTGGCGGACAGGCCCAGCACCACGTCGGCGCCGACCATGGCCTCGGCCAGGGTGCGCAGCGGGGTGTCGGTCGCATGGGCGGCCTTCCACTGATCCATGCCGTGGTCACGGCCCTTGTAGACCACGCCGTCGCGGTCGCAGATCACGGTGTTCTCGGCCTTGACGCCTGCGGCCTTCATCAGGGCGATGGAGGACAGGCCCGCCGCGCCGGCGCCCGCCAGCACGACCTTGACCTCGTCCAGCCGCTTGCCGGCGACGTGGCAGGCGTTGATCAGGCCGGCGGTGGAGATGATGGCGGTGCCGTGCTGGTCGTCATGGAAGACGGGGATGTCCAGCAAGTCCTGAAGCTCGCTCTCGATGACGAAACATTCCGGGGACTTGATGTCCTCCAGATTGATGCCGCCCCATGTGTCGCCGATATTCTTTACGACGGTGATGAACTCGTCCGGATCGGTGGTCTTCACCTCGACGTCGAAGCTGTCGACGTCAGCGAACCGCTTGAACAGGACCGACTTGCCTTCCATCACCGGCTTGGAAGCCATGTGGCCCAGGTTGCCCAGGCCCAGGATGGCGGTGCCGTTCGAAATCACGGCGACCAGATTGCCCTTTGAGGTGTAGTCATAGGCCTTGTCCGCATCGGCCGCGATCGCCAGCACGGGCACGGCCACGCCGGGCGAATAGGCCAGCGACAGGTCGCGCTGGGTCGCCATCGGCTTGGTCGGCGCCATGGAGATCTTGCCCGGCGTGGGGATGCGGTGGAAATCCAGCGCCTCTTGGTCGGAGAAGGTCTGTTTTTCGGTTTGATCGGGCATGACTTCAGGCGTTTCCGGGCGCGGCGTTTTTGATTGGCTCCCTCTGTTCCTAAAGCGGCGCGCGGGGCGCGACAACCACGCACGCCTCAGCGCCGCGCGTGCGGGGCTTCAGGGACGTCGAGGCTGCCGCCTTGCCGACGGATGTGCGAAAAAGGTGATCGTCAGCCCCGGCTCCGTGCGGATTTCCGCAAAGTCTCTGTGCGACGCTTCAAATGGACAGGACGCCCGCGTGTTCGATCTCGACCGGCCCAGTCATCAGCACATGGTCGGTGGCCTCGTCCCAGTCGATGAGCAACTCGCCGCCGTCGACCACCACCGTGGCCTTGCGGTCAGTCAGGCCGCGGCGGGCGGCGGCGACTTGGGCGGCGCAGGCGCCGGTGCCGCAGGCCTTGGTCAGCCCCGCGCCCCGTTCCCACACCCGAAGCCGAATGCGGCTCCGGTCCAGCACGTCGGCGAAGCCGACATTGACCCCTTCGGGAAACAGCGGGTGGTGTTCGACCAGCGAACCCGATCCCCGCACGAATGCATCATCCTGAAGGTCGGTGAAGAAGACCACGTGCGGATTGCCCATGGAGACGGCGCCGGGCGTATGCAGCAAGGGCGCGTCGATGGGGCCGACCTGGAGTTCGATGCCTCGCGTATCCATCTCTTCGGCCAACGGCACCTGCGACCAGTCCAGGCGGGGCCTGCCCATGTCCACCGTCACGCGGCGATCGCCGGCCCGCGTCGCTGTCGTAGGGCCGCCAGCGGTGTCTATCAGCACCCGATCCGAACCGTTCGCCTCCATCAGCAGCCAGCCGACACACCGCAGCGCGTTGCCACAGGTCTCGACCATGGAGCCGTCGGCGTTCCACACCCGCATGAAGGCGTCGGCTGCGGAATCGCCGGACGCGGACGGTTCTATGGCGATCAGTTGATCGAACCCCTCGCCGGTTCGACGATCAGCCAGCGCCCGAACCTGATCCACGGTGGGTCGGAACGGCTGTTCCAGCGCATTGACGACAACGAAGTCGTTGCCTGCGCCGTTTATCTTCACGAAGGGCCGGGTCTGGGCGGACGGTGTCATGGACGCGATATAGTCTTGTCGCTCCGTTTCGGAAACCGCTCGCCCTAGCGAGATGGGCTGGTCGGGATTACGGATCGACCGCAACCTCTCTTGCCGCCGCCTCGACAGAGATATATAAAACATATGCATATCGTATGTTTTGGGGCCGTCTGATGGGGATCGTCAATATCGAGGATGAGCTGCACGAGCAGCTGAGGCGGGCCAGCCGGGCGTCGTGCCGGTCGATCAATGGGCAGGCGGCCTTCTGGATCCGGATCGGCATGCTGGGCGAGCTGAACCCCGGCCTGACGTTTCAGGAACTGGCCGCGCGCGAGCTGAAGGCGGCGGGGGTGGCGGCGCCGGAGCTTGCTGCGTGACCAAGACGCCGGAGGAGGTGGCGCTGATGGCCGAGGCGGGGCGGCTGCTGGCCTCGGTGTTCACGCATCTGGACGGGCTGGCGCTGGCGGGGATGAGCACGCTGGAGATCGATGGTCGGGTCGAGGCCTTCATCATCGATGAGCTGAAGGCGCGGCCGGCCAGCAAGGGGCAGTACGGCTATGGTTTCGTGCTGAACAGCTCGCGCAATCAGGTGGTCTGCCATGGCGTGCCGTCGGCGGACGAGGTGCTGAAGGACGGCGACATCGTCAACTTCGACATCACGCTGGAGAAGCACGGCTTCATCGCCGATTCCTCCAAGACCTATCTGGTCGGGACGGTGGCGGCGCCGGCGCGGCGTCTGGTGCAGGCGACCTATGAGGCGATGTGGAAGGGGATCCGGGCGGTGCGGCCGGGCGCGACACTGGGCGACATCGGCTTCGCCATCGAGCGGCACGCCAAGCGAGGCGGCTATTCGGTGGTGCGGGACTATTGCGGGCACGGGATCGGGCGCGAGATGCACGAGGCGCCGCAGGTGCTGCACTTCGGACGGGCGGGGACGGGGCTGACCCTGCGCGAGGGGATGGTCTTCACCATCGAGCCGATGCTGAACCAGGGGCGGCGCACGGTGCGGACAGAAGACGACGGCTGGACCGTGGTGACGGCCGACGGCATGCTGTCGGCCCAGTTCGAACATACGGTGGCGGTGACGCGCGACGGGGTGCGGGTGCTGACCCTGCGGCCGGACGAAGCGAGAGCGCAGCCGGCCTTCGCCTGATGCAGGGTTGACGAACCGGAGCGGGCGATGCGACCAGCAGGCGTCTGACGCGTTTCGGAGGCCATGCGTTTGTTTGGATCCAGGGCGCGCGGCGCCGACCCCGCCGACCGTCGCGGCGAAACCCGCAAGGTGGTCAATGCGCGGGGCGTGGTCTCGGCCCCCGGTGTGGAGACCGCCTGCATCATCGTCGATCTGTCGCCCGCCGGGATGAAGCTGAGGCTGGACCGGAGCGCGGCCCTGCCGGGCGAGGTGGTGGTGATCGATGTGGCCCAGGGCGTGGCCTATCCCGCCACGGTGATGTGGCAGAAGGGGCAGGAGGCGGGGCTGAAACAGACCGGCGCGCGGTCCCTGCGCGGCCTGGCGCCCGCCCGGCTGACGGGCGCGCGCGACGCCTGGCTGAGGGCCGGCGGGCGTTAGAGCCCGGCGGGCATGGCGCCTTCGTTGATGGCGATCCGGCCCAGCAGGCCCTTGACGATCAGATCCAGGGCCGAGCCCTCGCGGTAGTCGGCGGCGGCGACGAAGTTGACCCGGTCTTCCGAGATCAGGGAATAGACCTTCTTCTGGTCCTTCTCGTTCGAGCGCGGATCATAGACGGCGATGGAGAAGCCGCCCTTGGTGTGCATCATCTTCATGGTCGGGACGTCGGTGTCGCCGTCGCCGATGAAGATCATCCGGTCGAAGGGCACGGCGCGTTCGTCGTCGGGGATGAAGTGGTTGATCCGCTCGTGCTCCCAGTGGTTCTTCACCCCCTTGTTGATGCGGAACAGATACTGGGTCTTGGTGGTGTAGTTGACGCCCACGGCCGGCCAGGCGGCCTCGCCCTTTTCGTCATAGACGTAGTGGGAGGCGAAGACGTGGGTCAGGGCGGGGCGGATCGGCGTGCCGTCGATCATCTCCTCCAGGCCGGCGGAGACGATATAGTGTTCGATCTCAAGCCCGTATCTGGCGCCGAAGGCGTTCATCCGGTCGAACCAGCTGAGGTCCTTCAAGCCTTCGAACAGGGCGACGGCCTCGCCGTGCTGGCGCAGGGTCTCGCGCGTCACCGGCGACCCGTTCTGGCGCGCATGGTGGAGCATCAGCTGCATGTACATCAGGATACCGTCGCCGTCGGCGTCCTTGGTCAGGCGTTCGGCCTCCTCCCAGAAGGCGCCGATGTCCATGCCCACCGAGGGGATGAACGACACCTCCTGCATGTTGCCGCGCGCCAGGGTGCCGTCGAAATCATAGATCAGGGCGGTCTTCAGCGGTGCGGGCATGGGGCGAGATCCTGAGGTGGAGCCCGCCCTCTATATCAGCCGGCGTCCGGCGTCGATTGGCGGCGCCGGCCGAAGGTGGGGGCGGCCGCCTTCTGCTCGGCCCAGTAGTCGGCGCCCGTGGTCGGCTTGAACATGGTGCGCGGCGCGCCGTTGCGGGCGACCACGGCGAAGGTATTGGTCGAGGCCTGGTAGATCAGGGTGTCGCCGTTGGGCCGTTTGACCGTCTCGACGTCGCGCGGCGGCTTGGCGGTGAAGGCCGTGACCTTGTCCAGATAATCCTCGGCCGAGCGGGCGTCGAAGTCGGCGCCGTTGCGGTCGTAGAGACGGGCGATCTTGGCGTCGACGGTCTCGCGCCGGTTGGCGGTCAGGGCCGGCTTTTCCTGGGGCGCGACGCCCTCGTCGTCGGTGGTCGTCGTCGTGGAGGCCAGGGCGATCGGCCGGACCTCGGCCGTGCGATCTCGCGTCTCGACCGCCGAGGCGTTATCGCACCCCGCCAGAACCAGCAGCCCCAAGGCCGTCAGGACGGCCCCTCCCCTCTTCAGCGTTGTCATTCTTCCCTCCAGATACCCGCTGAAAGATATGAAAGCACAACCTTTATGTTCGCGCAATGTTCTGTTTGCGCGTCTCGACGGCACCACGCGGGGCGGCTAGACGGAGAGCATGGACAATCGCTCCCTCTCGAACCGCAAGGTGTTGCTGATCGTCGGCGGCGGCATCGCGGCCTACAAGGCGCTGGAGCTGGTGCGGCTGATCGCCAAGGCGGGCGGCCAGACTCGGGTAATCCTGACTGAATCCGGGGCCGAGTTCGTGACGCCCCTGTCGCTGGCGGCGCTGAGCGGCCATCCGGTGCGGTCGGGCCTGTTCCACCCCGACGACGAGACCAGCATGGGTCATATCGAGCTGTCGCGCTGGGCCGATCTGGTGGTGGTGGCGCCGGCGACGGCGGGGCTGATCGCCAAGGCGGCGAACGGTTTGGCCGACGACCTGGC
The DNA here is from genome assembly GCF_057809775.1 of Brevundimonas sp. FG128. Taxonomy (NCBI): domain Bacteria; kingdom Pseudomonadati; phylum Pseudomonadota; class Alphaproteobacteria; order Caulobacterales; family Caulobacteraceae; genus Brevundimonas; species Brevundimonas sp. FG128. Next base: position 101,860 of record NZ_JBMDKP010000003.1, on the reverse strand, counting down.
CTCGACCACCCTGATCGCCACGGACAAGCGGGTGCTGCTGGCGCCGGCGATGAACGTGCGGATGTGGGAGCATCCGGCGGTGCAGGCCAATATGGAGCGGCTGAAGGCCTTTCCCGGCTTCCACGGCGTCGCCGTGGTCGGGCCGGACGACGGCGAGATGGCCTGCGGCGAATATGGGCCGGGCCGTATGGCCGAGCCGGCGGCGATCCTGGAGGCCATTCAGGGCCTGCTGGCCGGCGCGGGCGGACGTCCCCTGGCGGGCAAACGCGCCGTCGTCACGGCCGGGCCGACGTTCGAGCCGATCGACCCGGTGCGGGGCCTGACCAATCGCTCCAGCGGCAAACAGGGCTACGCCATCGCGGCGGCTCTGGCCGAGCTGGGCGCGGAGGTGACGCTGGTGTCCGGGCCGACGGCGCTGGGCGCGCCCACGGGCGTGACGCGGATCGACGTGGAGAGCGCGCTGGAGATGCAGGCGGCGACGCGCGCGGCCCTGCCCGCCGACATCGCCGTATTGTCGGCCGCCGTGGCCGACTGGCGCGTGGACACCATCGCCGGCGGCAAGATCAAGAAGGGACCGGGCGGCCCGCCGACCCTGGCCCTGATCGAGAACCCTGACATCCTGGCGGGCGTCGCCGCGCCGGGACCGAACCGGCCGGCCCTGGTGATCGGCTTCGCCGCCGAGACCACGGACCTGGAGGCCAATGCGCGGGCCAAGCTGTCGAAGAAGGGCTGCGACTGGATCATCGGCAACGACGTGTCCGACGACGTCTTCGGCTCGGACGGCAACGCCGTGCTGCTGGTCACCGCCGACCGGACCGAAACCTGGCCGCGCCAGTCCAAGACCGCCATCGCCCGCGCCGTCGCCGCCCGTATCGCCGACCATTTCAAGAGCCCCGAATGACCGATCCCGTCGCCGTCCAAATCCTGCGCCTGTCGCACGCCGAGGGCCTGCCCCTGCCGGCCTATGAAACGGCCGGGTCGGCGGGCATGGACCTGCGCGCGGCCGTGCCGGAAGACCAGCCGATGACGCTGGCGCCCGGCGCCCGCGCCTTGGTCCCCACGGGGCTGAAGATCGCCCTGCCGCTGGGCTATGAGGCTCAGGTGCGGGCGCGCTCGGGCCTGGCGCTGAAGCATGGGATCATCTGCCCCAATGCGCCCGGCACCATCGACAGCGACTATCGCGGCGAGTGCGGCGTGATCCTGGCCAACATCGGCGCCGAACCCTTCGTCATCCGCCGGGGCGAACGGATCGCCCAGCTGGTGATCGCCAAGCATGAACGCGCGGACTGGGTCGAGGTCGAGACGCTGGACGAGACCGCGCGCGGGGCGGGCGGGTTCGGATCGACGGGGCGGTAACGCGGTTATCCCCGCGTCGGAAAACGTGCCACTCTCCGTTCAACACGGAGGTCTTTCATGATCATGCTCGCTCTCGTCGCCTGCCTCGCCTTGCAGAGCGACCCTCTGGACGCCGTGACTGCGGCGCCTGGCAACCATGTCGTCGTGCTGGAGAATGATCGGGTGCGGGTGCTGCAGGTGATCGTGCAGCCCGGCGAGACCGAACCGGTCCATGTCCACCGCTGGCCCAGCGTCATGCAGATCCAGTCGGCTCAGCCTCTGGTGGATATCCTCTATGAGCTGAAGGACGGCGTTCTGGTCGAGGCGCGTCGAATTCCTCTGCCTGATGGCCCGCCGCCGCCTGCCCTGTGGTTCGAGCCCGAGGGGCCGCACGCCATCCACAACACCGGAACCGCCCCGTTCAGGGCGCTGCGGATCGAGATGAAGCCAGGGGATTGATCAGACCGGCGGCGCGGTCGGCTGGATCAGGGCGGCCTTGCGGCGGACGTGTTCGCGCCAGGCGGTGTAGAGGCCGCTGGACCCGATCAGGGCGGCGCCGGCCAGGGTGCTGAGGGTCGGGGTGGTGGACATCAGCCACCAGCCGAAGACGATGGCGCCGACGATCTGGAGATAGTCGAAGGGCGCGACCACGGCGACCGGCGCCTTTTGCAGCGAGGCGGTCATGAACAGCTGGGCCAGGCCGCCGGTCAGGCCCGAGGCGATCAGCAGGGCGAAGGTCAGGGGCGAATGCATCTGGCCGACGAAGGGCAGCAGGATCGCCCCCACGATCGACGAACCGACGAAGAACCAGAAGACGATGGCGGCGACATGTTCGGTGTCGCGCAGCTGACGCAGGGTGATGGTCACGCCGGCCGTCAGCAGGGCCGCGACCAGGCCGAAGGCGATCCCCTCGACCGGCACGGCATGGTCGGCAGCGCCCGGCCTCATGACGATGATCACGCCGATGAAGCCCACGGCGACGGCGGCCCAGCGGCGCGGCCCGACCGCCTCCTTCAGGATCAGGAAGGACAGCAGGGTGGCGAAGATGGGAGCGGTGAAGCTGAGGGTCGTCGCGTCGGCCAGCGGCAGCAGCGTCAGGGTCTGGAAGACGCACAGGATCGAGACGATGCCCAGGGCGCTGCGGCCGACATGCGCCAGGGGGCGGCGCGTGGTCAGGCCCGCAAGACCGCCCGGCTGGGTCAACACCCAGGCCAGAACCACCGGCAGGCCGAAGAAGGCGCGGTAGAACAGCATCTCGGGCGCGACGACGCCGTCCAGCGACGCCAGTTTCAGCACCGCCGCCATGACCGAGAAACAGCCCGCCGCCGCGATGCGCAGGGCGATGCCGCGGGCGATATCCTCGCCGCGTCCGCCTGTCGCCTGAACGCCCTTGACCATCCGCGCCTTTCGATGCGGCCAGGACGATGAAGGCCCCGGCCGCAGGAACAGTTCGGCTTACGCCTGGCCGGTTTCGACGGGCTGCTGGGCGATCTGCTGCTGGCGGGCGATGTAGATGGCGGCGAAGTCGATGGGGTCCAGCTGGAACGGGGGGTAGAAGCCGCCGTCGGCCGTCGCGCCCGAGATGATCTCGCGGGCGAACGGGAACAGGTAGCGCGGGCATTCGATCAGCAGCAGGGGCTCGATGTCCTGCTCGCTGACGTTGGCCAGCTGGAACAGGCCGCCATAGACCAGTTCGACGTGGAAGACGGGCTGGTTCTCGTGGGTGGCCTTGATCGACAGCTTCAGATCCAGTTCGAACAGGCCGTCCGGGCGACCCTGGGCGGCCATTTCGACGCCCAGGTCGATGGCGGGCTTGCCGTCGATACGCAGGGATTCCGGGGCGCGCGGGTTCTCGAACGAGAAATCGCGGACGTATTGCGCCAGGATGCGGAAGCCGGGGCCGGCGGGCTGGCCCTGTTGCGGTTGCGCGGTGTCGGCGGGAGGAGCGGCGTCGGTCATGAGAACGGTCTTTAAACGATTTGAGGCCGTTGAGGCCGGAATGAGGCGCCGCGACTACCATGCCGGGACGCTTGGCCGCAACGGCGTGCGCGCGATTGGGGGGGCGCTTCGCCTTGCCTCGCCCTATATGAGACCCTAATCACGCCAGACGCATGTTTGGCGCGCCCGTCGTTCGCTACAGGAAATCCCCCTTGAACCTGCCGGTCCAGTTCCAGATCGTCGTCTTCGCCGTGATCGCGGCCATCGTGCTGTTCCAGCTCTACAACGTGCTGGGCAAGCGGGTGGGCCGCCAACCGCAGGAGGACGCCAAGATCGCGGCGCCCGGCCAGGCCCAGGTCGAGGCGGCCAAGATCCCGGCCATCGACCCGGCCACCCTGGCCACCATCGCCACCCTGAAGGCGCGCGATCCGGCCTTCGACCCGGCGCGGTTCCTGGACGGGGCGCGCCAGGCCTATGAGACCATCGTGCGGGGCTACGCCGCCGGGGACCGGGCGGCGCTGACGCCGCTGCTGAAGCCCAATGTCATGGCCTCGTTCGAGGCCGGGATCGCGGCGCGCGAGACGCGGGGCGAGACCGAGACGGTCGAGTTCCTGTTTCCGCCCCGCGCCGATCTGGAAGGCGCCGCCGCCGAGGGCGACCGTGCCGTGGCCAAGGTGCGGTTCCTGGCCGAACTGCGCAGCCGGGTGACCAAGGTCTCGGGCGAGCCCGCCGACGTCGAGACCGGCGAGCCGGTGGTCGAGGAACGCCGCACGGCCGAACACTGGACGTTCGAACGCACCCTGGGCGCGGCCGATCCCAACTGGGTCCTGGCCCGCGTCGAGCCGGCCAACGCCTGATGTCGGCCCTGCGCCAGGTCGGCGCCTGGCCGCTGCTGGCGGGTTCGCTGGCCCTCGCCGCCTGTTCGACCGGGCCTATGACGCCTGTCGCGCCGACCGGACCGCAGGCGGGACCGCAGACGGAGCTGGTCCCTTATGTTCCGTCGCCGACGCCTGAGCGCCCCCGGCCTGCGCCGTCCAATGCGCTGAGCCCCGCCGTCCTGCCGGGCTGGAGCGCCGAGGATCACCTGGCGGCCTTTCGCGCCTATGTGGACGGGTGCGGCGCGGCGCGGGATGCGGCCGCTCGCGCCGTCTGCGGACGGGCCAAGGCCATGGCGACGACGACCACCGTCACCCCGTCCGACGCCCGCGCCTTCTTCGAAGCCAGTTTCAGCGCCGTGCCCGCCGCGACGGCGGACGGCCGGCCGGGGCTGCTGACCTCCTATTTCGCGCCGGAATATCCCGCGCGACGCCGGCCGGACGCCGAGTTCTCGGCCCCCGTCCTGCCCAAGCCCGCCAATCCCCGCGCGGCCGGCGACCGGGCGGACATCGAGGCCCAGGCGCGGCCGGACCAGGCCCTGGCCTGGATGCGGGCCGAAGACCTGTTCTTCCTGCAGATCCAGGGCTCGGGCTATCTGACGTTCGAGGACGGAACACGCGGCCGAGCCGCCTACGCCGCCGACAACGGCAAGACCTTCGTCGGCATCGCGCGGCCGATGGCCCGGCAGGGTCTGCTGCCGCAGAACGGCACCTCGGGCGACGCGATCCGGGGCTGGCTGGCGGACCACAGGGGCTATGAGGCGCAGGCCGTGATGGCGCTGAACCCCCGCTACATCTTCTTCCGGCTGGACCCCGACGACGACGGCCATCCTGCGGGGGCTGCGGGCGTGCCCCTGACCGAGCGGCGGGCCATAGCGGTGGATCCGTCGCACTGGCGCTATGGCGAACTGGTGTGGCTGGAGGCGGACGGCGGCAACCTGCGCGGCGCCACGGCCAGCTATCGCGGCCTGGCCATGGCGCTGGACACGGGATCGGCCATTCGCGGACCTGTGCGGGCCGACCTGTATATGGGGCGCGGCGACGCCGCCGGGGCCGAGGCCGGGACCGTGCGCCACCCCTTGCGGATGTGGCGCCTGGTCCCGAAGGGTTAGGCCCCTCCCCTCAGGCCAGGTCCTCGATCTCGTCTTCGGTCAGTTCGCCGGGGACGATGGTGACGGGCAGCTTGCGGCCGCCCAGCTGGGCGCCCTGTTTGATGATGGCCGAGACCAGGGGGCCGGGGCCGCGCGAGCCGGTTCCGGCGGCCAGGACCAGGATCTTGATCTCGGGATCGGCGGCGACGACCTTCTTGATCGCGCCCTGGGCGTCGCCCTGTTCGATCAGGAAGACGGGGGCGGCGCCGGAGCGTTCCAGCGCCTCCTCGCCCAGCCGGGTCATCAGGCCTTCGGCCTCCTCGCGCTGCTGACGCTCGATCTCCTCGCGGGCGCCGGACCAGTGGGCGTCGCTGTTGGAGGGCAGGACGCGCAGCATGACCACGCGCCCGCCGGTGGAGCGCGCCCGGCGCGAGGCGAACCGCAGGGCGGCCTCGAACTCGGGGCTGTCGTCCACGACGACGAGGAACTTTCTCGGCATGCCGGCCTCTCCCGCTAAAGGCCGAAGAGGCCGGGATAAGCGCGCGCCGTCAAGCGCGCGCTCAGGCAGGCCGAGAGGCCGGTCGCGGGCACTAGGCCATCACCGAGGCCGTCGCCAGGTCGCGGATCGTGGCGTTGGCGATGGTCAGTTTGGCGAAGGTCCAACCGGCGCCGGACTGTTCGATCTCGTCCACCGAGGCGCGGACGCCCTCGACCACGGCCTGTTTGGAGCCGATCCAGGCGTCCACGGCGGCCTCGGCCGCATCCTCGCTGACGCCGACGGAAGGGTCGGAGACGCGGGCGACGGCGCGGGTCAGGGCGGCCTGTTCGTTCATCAGGTCCTCGATCAGGCGGCGCACCGCCAGGCGATCGAAATGGTCCGCAGACGGAATGGAGCCGGCGGCGGCGCGCAGGCGGTCGAAGTCGAAGGCGGCCCCGACCTGGTGATACAGGCGCGCCATGGCCGCGACCGGCCAGTTGGCCTCCTGGGCCAGGTCGCCGATGTCGGCGGCGGCGACCAGCGGACGCATGATGGCTATGCTGCGCGTCAAATCCTCGGGCGCGCCGTGATCGGCGAAGGTCTTGACCCGCGCGTCCAGACGCCCCTGTTCAAAGCGCGACAGGACCGCAGATCCTCCCGTCTGGAGGGCGTCAGCGACCGGACGGTAGCGGTCGATCAGGGCCTGGACCGAGACGCCGCCCTTGGCGCGGCGCGCCAGCCAGAAGGTCTGGCGGCGCAGGACCACGGCGATCTCCTGATAGAGGGCCGTCTGGGCCTCGGCCGAAATCTTCAGGTCCAGGGCCGAGACGGCGTCCCAGGCCTGGTCCAGGCGGAAGACGCGACGCGCGGCCTCGAAGGCAATGATCAGGGCGGTGGTGTCGCATTCCGCCGAACCGCGCAGGCGGTCGGGGAAGGTCGGGCCGCACATGTTGACGACTTCGTTGGCCATGACGGTGGCGATGATCTCGCGCCGCAGCCGGTGGCTCTTCATCTCCGGCTCGAACCGGGCCAGAGGTTCTGGGAAGTAGCGGACCAGGATCTGTTCGAAGAAGGGATCCTCGGGCGCTTGCGAGGCCACGATGTCGTCCGACAGCTCCAGCTTGGCGTAGGCCAGAAGGACGGCCAGTTCGGGCCGGGCCAGCGGAACGCCCGCCGCCATCAACTCCTTCACGCGCAGGTCGTTGGGCAGGCCCTCGACCTTGCGGTCCAGCTTGCCGCGCGCCGACAGGGTCTGCATGAACCGCTGCTGGGCGTCCAGCGCGCCGACGCCTTCGGCCTGTTGCAGGGTCAGAGCCAGGGTCTGGTCGTAGTTGTGGGCCAGCACCTTCAGGCCCACCTCGTCGGTCATGGAGGCCAGCAGGGCCGGGCGCTCCTCGACCGGCAGCACGCCGTTGGTCACGGCAGATCCGACCAGGATCTTGATGTTGACCTCGTGGTCGGAGGTGTCGACGCCGGCGGAGTTGTCGATGGCGTCTGTGTTGATACGTCCGCCAGTTTGGCCAAAGCCAATGCGTCCCGCCTGGGTGAAGCCCAGGTTGGCGCCCTCGCCCACCACCTTGACCCGCAGTTCCTCGGCGTTGATGCGCAGGGCGTCGGTCCCCTTGTCCCCGACCTGGGCGTCGGTCTCGGCCGCCGATTTCACATAGGTGCCGATGCCGCCCAGATAGAGCAGCTCGGCCGGCGCCTTGAGGATGGCGCGGATCAGGCTGACGGGGTCCAGCACGTCGTCGGTGATGTCCAGGGCGGCCTTGATCTGGGGCGTAAGTTCGATCGACTTGGCCGAGCGCGAGAAGACGCCGCCGCCCGCCGAGATCAGGGCCTTGTCATAGTCCTGCCAGGACGAGCGCGGCAGGTCGAACAGGCGTTTGCGCTCGACCCAGCTGGTGGCCGGATCGGGGGTGGGGTCGATGAAGATGTCGCGGTGGTCGAAGGCGGCGACCAGCTGGGTCGCCTTGGACAGAAGCGCGCCATTGCCGAAGACGTCGCCGGACATGTCGCCGACGCCGACCATGGTGAAGGGCTGGGTCTGGATGTCCTTGCCCATCTCGCGGAAGTGGCGCTTGACCGCCTCCCAGGCGCCCCGGGCGGTGATGCCCATGGCCTTATGGTCGTAGCCGATGGAGCCGCCCGAGGCGAAGGCGTCGCCCAGCCAGAAGCCGTAGGAGGCCGAGACGCCGTTGGCGATGTCGGAGAAGGTCGCCGTGCCCTTGTCCGCCGCCACGACCAGATAGGGGTCGTCGCCTTCCCAGGCGACCACATTGGCCGGATGGGTCACCGAACCGTCAGCGGCGATGTTGTCGGTGATGTCCAGAAGGCCGGACAGGAAGGTGCGATAGGCGCGGATGGCCTCGCCCTGAATGGCCTCGCGGTCCGTCGTGCGGGGCAGTTGCTTGGGATAGAAGCCGCCCTTGGAGCCGACCGGCACGATGACGGCGTTCTTGACCTGCTGCGCCTTGACCAGGCCCAGCACCTCGGTGCGGAAGTCGTCGCGACGGTCCGACCAGCGCAGGCCGCCGCGCGCGACGGGGCCGAAGCGCAGGTGCACGCCCTCGACGTGCGGCGCCCAGACGAAGATTTCGCGGAAGGGCTTGGGCAGAGGCAGGTCCTCAAGCTCGCGCGAGGCGATCTTGATGGAGATGTGCGGCTTGGGCGCCCCCTCGGCGTCCAGCTGATAGTAGTTGGTGCGTTTCAGGGCGCCGACCAGGGCCGCCATGCGGCGCAGGGCCCGGTCGTGGTCCAGCGCCTTCACGTCCTGAAGCAGGCCGGCGATCTTGTCGTTCAGTTCGGCGACCGCCGACTGACGGTCGTCGGCCGAGCCGCCCTCGGGGCCGAACTTGGCCGCGAACAGGGAGACGAGGGCGCGCGAGACGTCGGGATATTCGCGCAGGGCCTCTTCCTGCACCGCCTGGGACGGATCGAGACCCGTCTGCTGGCGATAGCGGGCCAGGGTGCGGATCAGAGCGGCCTCGCGCCATTCCAGCCCCAGCTCGATCACCAAGCGGTTGAAGCCGTCGCTCTCGGTGCGGCCGGTCCAGACGGCGGCGAAGGCGCGCTCGAACGGGGCCTTCACATCGGCGAAGACCAGGGCCTCGCCGCGCGGATCCTCCATCAGGAACTCATGGACGTGGATCTCGCCGTCGCTGGCGGGCCGGATGGGGTAGCCGTATTCCTCCAGCGTCTTCAGGCCCATGTCGGCCATGATCGGCAGGACGTCCGACAGGGGGACGGCCGGGCCGCGACGATAGAGTTTGAAGCGGAACTGCAGCGGGCTGTCGTTCGGATCGCGGAAGGCGCGCACGGCGACGGGCTCGCCCGCCCGGGGCGCGCCGGGGGCGACCAGGCCATCGGCGCTGAGCCGGTCGATCTCCTGCAGGTCGCGCACGGCCTCGTCGGCGTCATAGCGGTCGCGGTAGGCGGGGCCGAAGGCGCGGGCCCAGCGGGCGCTGAGCGGCCCCACCTCGACGTCGTCGATGTCGGCGCGGCGCAGGGCGCTCTCGAACCGTTCCATCCAGCCGCGGCCGGCCTCGGCTACGTCCGCCTCCAGCTGGGCCAGGTCGGGGACCGGATGGCCGCCGGGCTCCACGCCGATGATGAAGTGGACCCGCGTCAGCGGGGCGTCGGTCAGCTGGGGATACCAGGCCGAAATGCGGCCGCCCCAGGCGCGGGCCAGGATATGGCCGATGCGCTCACGCACCGAGACGTCATAGCGTTCGCGCGGCACGAACAGCAGGACCGAGACGAACCGGTCGAACGGGTCCTGGCGCGTGAAGATGCGGATGCGCGGCCGGTCGTACAGGTGCAGCACGCCCAGCGCGATGGTCAGAAGCTCGTCCTCGCCGATCTGGAACAGCTCGTCGCGGGGGTAGTTTTCGAGGATGTTCTTCAGCCGTTTTTCGTTGTGGCTGCCGGGGGCCTTGTCTGCGCGGGCCAGGGCGTTGGCGACCTTGCGGCGCACCAGGGGCACGTCGCTGGCCAGCTGGTCGTAGGCTTCGGAGGTGAACAGGCCGACAAAACGGGTCTCGCCCGTCGCCTTGCCCTCGGCGCCGTAACGCTTGACCCCGATATAGTCCATGTAGGCGCGGCGGTGGACGCGCGAGCGGGCGTTGGCCTTGGCCACGGTGACCGGCTCGCTGAGGTCCAGCTGACGGCGCATCTGACGGGTCAGGACGGCGGGCTCGGAGGCGCGGCGCAGCACGGTGCGGTCGGGATCGGCCAGGATGCCCAGGCCCGCGCTGGATTGGCTGAGCGGGGCCTCGGCCTCGTAGTCGCCGTCGGCGTTCAGCGGATAGTCGTAGTCGCGCGCGCCCAGGAAGACGAAATGGTCGCTCTTGAGCCATTTCAGGAAGGCGATGTTCTCGGCCAGGACCGCAGGATCGACGTTGGGCGGGGTCGCCTCCAACCGCTGGACGGCCTGGCGCATCAGGGCGTTCATCGCCTCGTGGTCGCCCACGGCGGCGTGGACGTCGGCCAGGCTCTGGGCCACGCCCTCGCCCAGGGCGTCGCGGCGCTCCTGCGGGACGGCGTCGATGACCAGGATGATGATCGACAGGCGGCGGCCGCCCACGTCGCCGATCGGGTGGAACAGCGCCCGCACGGACACGCCGGCGTCAGCCAGCACGCCCATGACGCTGTCGACCAGGAAGGGGGCGTCGGACTGGACGATGCGGATCAGGTCGTAGTCCAAGGCCTTGCCGTCCGCGCCGGCCAGGGGCCCGACAGTGATGACGGGAGCCGAGGCATCCTGAGGATAGTCCTGGGCGGCCTTCCAAGAGGCGGCCAGAAGGGCGGCCAAATCCTCGCCGCCCAGCTCGGGCGTTTCGTCGGCGGCGTAGTCCTCATGCGCCTGGGCCAGATAGGCCTGCTCCGCCGCGCCGGGTCCGGTTCCCACGATCCGGGCGAAGGCCGCCTCCAGCGCGGCCTTGGTGATCGGCTGAACGGAGGATTGGCGCAGATCGGGGACGGTCATGAAGAGCAGTCTCGAACGACACGGCAGGGCCGCTAAGGAATGCGGCGCGACGGGGCGCCACCCTCGCTGACTAGGCCAGGTCCGGTCGCTCGGGAAGCCCCCGGCGACCGATCGTTGTGATGATCAGCGATAAGGTTGGAATTATTGTGCAGCGCCACAAAGCAGAAAGCCGCCGGACTGGGGGGTCCGGCGGCCTGCGCGAGCGGCGCCTGGAGGGGAGGGGAGGGCGCCGGTCTCGCTTCGCTGCGGTTCGGAGGGGGATGTCCCGCAGCGTCGAAGACGAAGATGGGAAGCGGCCATCGCCGTTCAAGAGCCGCGAAGACGGATTTCGCCGCGACAATTCGGCCTGACCAAAACGCGCGCGTCACGCCGACAACGGATTTCGATGCTATGCGTTGTGTCGGATCGACTGTGAAGCTGGAGCGCCCGATCGCATGCGTCGTTTTCTGATAGGATCGGTCGTCGCGGCCGTGGTCGCCCTGTTGCTCGCGGGCGCAGGCTATTGGGCCTACTGGAACTTCTATTCGCGGTTCCAGCCGGTGACGATCAACCAGCATCAGGCCGAGATCCAGCAGCTGCTCGACGAGGCGTCCTGGGTGTCGGACGGCAGCGGGGGGCAGGCCCTGTATATCGTCACCTATCGCGACAGCGCCTCGGCCCAGCGGTACGAGCGCGACGAGGTGGCCAAGCTGAAGGCGGCGGGGGTCGAGACCCGGTTCGTCCTGTTCGCCCGGCCCGACCTGGAGGGCGCACCCCAATCCACGGCCGCCGAGCGGGCGACCGTCGCCGAACTGTGGCTGACCCGCGACTGGGCGCTTTACCAGCGCTGGATGGCGACCCCGGCGCGCAGCTGGACCGCCGCCGGCGTGCCCCAGGCGGACGGCAATCTGGCGCGCACGGCGGTGGTCGAGGCCGGGCGCCGGTTCGAGGAGAAGCTGGGCGGGCTGTTGCGGGATTCAGGGGTCGAGATCAGCTATCCTCTCATCCTGTGGCGCGACCAGAACGGCTTCCTGAAGGCGTGCGGCTGCGCCGATCGCCGCGCCTGGGCCTTCATCCGCGACGACGTGGGCGCGCCGGACCGGCTGGGATCGTCGGCCGACGAGGTGGTCGCCCCGCAAGAAGAGGTCACCGAGGGCGAGGCCCCCGCCATGCCCTATCCGACCCTGCCCGCCATTCCGCCGGTGGACGGCCAGCAGCCGGTTCCGACGCCGGACGCGACCCAATCCCAGCCCCAATCCCCGAACGGCGCCCAGCCTGCGCCGTCGCCGCAGACCCGGCCGAACGCGACGCCCCGGGCCGCGCCCGCGCCCAGGAAGTCGGACGACACGACCTTCTATTGATCAGAGGGCGCGGCAGGCTTCGATCAGGCGATCGACGTCCGGGGCGTCCTGATAGAGGCCGAAGCCGAAGCGGATCACGTCGTCGCGCACGTCGGTGACGATGTTGGCCCGGCGCAGACCCGCGCACCAGGCCTGGGCGTCGGCATGGCGCAGGGCCAGGAAGCGGGCGCGGGGGGCGTCGTCCTCGACCGGATTGAGGATGTCCGCCTGGGCCAGCACCCCGGCGCGGCCGTCGCGGACCGCCGTCTGGAAACGGCCTGCCAGGTCACGCGCGTGGGCGGCGACGGCGGCGGTGTCCAGCCCCTGGTCGTCCAGCATCCGGCGCGCGGCGTTGAAGCGATAAAGGGCCGAACAGTCGAAGGTCGCGCCCCAGAAGCGGCCGCCGTCGCTGCGGTACTGGACCCCGCCGGGCGGGCCGGACAGGTCGCCGAACTCCGCGAACCAGCCGGTGATCACCGGCCGGGGGCAGAAGCCGGGCGGGGCGTGCAGGAAACAGGCGCCCTCGCCCGCCATGGCGTATTTATAGCCCCCGGCGACATAGAAGACCCGGTCCGCCACAGACGACAGGTCGGTCGGCGTCGCCATGAAGCCGTGATAGCCGTCGACCAGCACCCACGGCCCCTCGGGCCTGGCCAGGGCGGCGAGATCCTCGATCCGGTCGAACAGCCCGCCGGTGCGAAAGAAGACCTGGCTGACCATGATCCAATCGTAGCCGCCTTTGCTCGCTTCCGCGACGAAGCGGTCGGCGAAGGTGTCGAAGGGGGCCAGCGGCACGCGGGTCACCACCGCCGCCCCGATCTCCTCCCATCGCTCGGCCTGACGGCGGAAGGAGTGGAACTCGCCGTCCGTCGCCAGGATGCGGACCGGAGTCCGCTCCACGCCCGAGAACAGGCGCAGAAGGAAGTCATGGGTGTTGGACGAGAAGACCACGCTGTCGGGCGACGGCAGGCCCAGCTCGGCGGCGACATGGGCCTGGGCCTGGGGGATCACCTCGCCGAAGACGAGGTCCCACTTGTGATCCGCATGCAGATTGGCGTCCAGCCAGGCCTGCTGCTGGGCCTCGAAACTGGCGTCGGGCCACAGATGGTGGCTGTGGGCGGCGAAATGCAGCCGCTCGGGGGCCGCCGACAGGGCGCGGGAGAAGAGGGATTTGTGGCTCATCGCTTGACCAGATCGAACAGAACGGCGTCGTCCGCTCGCGAGCCATGAACGATGGCCAGGAAGCCAAGTTCACCCGGAAGGACGGCGTAATAGAGATTGTAGGCGCCGAGGACGGATCGGCGGATGCGCGGATCGAAGTTCGCCCTGGGCCGGCTCTCGGGATCCAGCGCCAGGGCCTGGGCTGCGGCGCGAAGTTCACGAACGAAGCTGAGGGCGCGGCGCGGACTGTCTTGGGCGATATGATCGGCGATCTGTTCGAGATCCCTCTCGCTGCCGGGCGAGAAGACGACCTTCATCCCTTGGGCTGATCCGCCGCAACGAGGGCGCTGTATTTGGCGTCTAGCCGGTCGAACACCGCCTCGGCGTCTTCGCCGGGACCGCTACGTTCGGCCTGAAGGTGTTCGCGCAGCTCGTCCGGGGTCATCGGCGTCGTGGAGCGGCCGACGAGCCAGTGGGTCAGGGCCTCGCGCACGGCCTCGTCGGTGGAGGCGAACTCGCCGGCGTCCACGGCGGCGCGCAGTTCGCCGACCATATAGGCCGGCAGGTCCGTCGATATCCGTTCGTGTCTGCCCATCGCGGTCTCCTTTCGATCAGGATCGTCCAGAGACCGCGTCGAGGCAAGCGGCGCGGCTTAGACCAGCGCCCCGTGGCAGTGTTTGAACTTGCGGCCCGAGCCGCAGGGGCAGGGGGAGTTGCGGCCGGTCATTTCCCAGCCGGGCGGCAGCATCTCGATCGGCAGTTTGGAGCGGTCGTCGCCGATCAGCGCGCCTTCCGGGTTCTGGGCCGACGGATTGGCCATCTCGTTCTCGCCGGTGCCGGGGTTCAGGTGGATTTCCTGGAACTCGGGCAGTTCGGGCGGGGCCTGGAAGCGGAACTCGACCGTCATCAGCCAGCGGGTGACGTTGTGGCGCAGGTCGTAGAGCAGGTTCTCGAACAGTGAGAAGGCTTCGGTCTTGTATTCGTTCAGAGGGTCGCGCTGGCCATAGCCGCGCAGGCCGATGACGCCGCGCAGGTGGTCCAGATGGACCAGGTGCTCGCGCCACTGCATGTCGATCATCTGCAGCATGAACTGTTTTTCCAGACCGCGCGTCTGGTCGGCGCCGATCTGTTCCAGGCGTTCGGCGGCGCGGGCGTCGGCGGCGGCCAGCAGCCGCTCCTCGATCTCCTCGTTCGACACGCCTTCCTCTGCAGCCCAGTCGTGCAGCGGCAGCTCCAGACCCAGGGTCGAGCGGACCTTTTCGTCCAGGCCGTCGATGTCCCACTGTTCGGCATAGGCCTTGGGCGGCATGTAGCGTTCGACCAGGTCGGACACGACGTCGCGGCGGAAGTCGCCGACAAGCTCCGACAGATCCTCGGAGTCCATGAACTCCTGACGCTGTTCGAACACGGCCTTGCGCTGGTCGTTCACGACGTCGTCGTATTTCAGCAGGTTCTTGCGGATGTCGTAGTTGCGGGTCTCGACGCGCTTCTGGGCGGTCTCGATGGCGCGGTTCAGCCAGGGGTGGGTGATGGCCTCGCCCTCCGCCACGCCGAAGGTCTTCATGATCGAGTCGAGGCGGTCGCCAGCGAAGATGCGCAGCAGGTCGTCTTCGCAGGACAGATAGAATTTCGAGGTGCCGGGGTCGCCCTGACGGCCGGTGCGGCCGCGCAGCTGGTTGTCGATGCGGCGGCTTTCGTGGCGCTCGGTGCCCAAGACGAACAGGCCGCCGGCCTCCAGCGCGATCTTCTTCTGGACGGCGATCTCGGCCTTGAACTCGGCCTCCTTGGCTGCTTCCATTTCCGGCGTGACCTCGACGGCCATGTTGCGCTGTTCCAGCAGCCACTTCTGCATCTTCATCTCGAGGTTGCCCCCGAGCTGAATGTCGGTGCCGCGGCCCGCCATATTGGTAGCGATGGTCACCACGCCCGGCAGGCCGGCGTCGGCGACGATATAGGCTTCCTGTTCGTGCTGGCGCGCGTTCAGGACGCTGTGCGGGATGCCGCGCAGCTTGGTCTCGTAGGTGATGTCATAGGCGGCGTCGCCGATCTTTTCGGCCTCCTTGGCCTTGCCCGCATATTCCGGCTTCAGCGCGCGCGAGACCTCGACCTTGTATTCGAACGTGCTCAGCAGGTCCGACAGCTGTTCCGAACGCTCGATCGAGACCGTGCCGACCAGGATCGGCTGCCCCGCCAGGTGGCATTCGGCGATCTGTTTGGCGATGGCCTGGTTCTTCTCGGCGTGGGTCCGATAGACCTCGTCGTCATAGTCCTTGCGCTGGATCGGCCGGTTGGTCGGCACTTCCAGAACGTCCATCTTGTAGATGTCGCCGAATTCCTGCGCCTCGGTCGCGGCCGTGCCGGTCATGCCCGACAGTTTCTCGTACAGGCGGAAATAGTTCTGGATCGTCACCGAGGCCAGGGTCTGGTTCTCGGGCTGGATCTTGACGTCTTCCTTGGCCTCGATGGCCTGGTGCAGGCCTTCGGACAGGCGGCGGCCGGTCATCATACGGCCGGTGAATTCATCGATCAGAACGATCTCGCCGCCCTTGATGATATAGTCCTTGTCGCGCTGATACAGGGTGTTGGCGCGCAGGGCCTGGTTGGCGTGGTGGACCAGGCTGATGTTGGCGGCGTCATACAGGCCGGTCGTGTCGGCGGCGAAGTGACCGCCCGCCTCCAGCGCCTCTTCGATCCGTTCCGAACCCAGTTCGGTCAGCAGGACCTGCTTCTGCTTCTCGTCGAGCTCGTAGGCGTCCTTGTCCTTGATCAGTTCCTTGATCAGGCCGTCGAGGATTTTATAGAGGTCCGACCGGTCCTCGGTCGGGCCCGAGATGATCAGAGGCGTGCGCGCCTCGTCGATCAGGATGGAGTCGACTTCGTCGACGATGGCGAAGTTGTGCGGGCGCTGCACCATCTCGCGCCGGTCATAGACCAGGTTGTCGCGCAGATAGTCGAAGCCGAACTCGTTGTTGGTGCCGTAGGTGACGTCGGCGTTGTAGGCCTGCTGGCGCTGCCCCTGGCTGAGGCCGTTGACGATGACGCCGACCTCGAGGCCCAGGAAGCGATAGACCTTGCCCATCGTCTCGGCGTCGCGGCGGGCCAGATAGTCGTTGACGGTGATGACGTGCACGCCCTTGCCGGGCAGGGCGTTCAGATAGACCGGCGCCACGGCGACCAGGGTCTTGCCCTCGCCGGTCCGCATCTCGGCGATGCCGCCCTCGTTCAGGATCATGCCGCCGGCCAGCTGGACGTCGTACTGACGTTGGCCCAGCACCCGCTTGGAGGCCTCGCGCACCACGGCGAAGGCCTCGGGCAGGATCTTCTCCAGCGTGTCGCCGTTGGCCAGACGATCCCGGAAGGCGTCGGTCATCATCCGCAGCTCGTCGTCGGACAGGGCGGCGAACTTGGGCTCCAGCGCATTGATGCGCTGGGCGTGGTCCTGGAAGGCCTTGACCTTGCGGTCGTTGGAAGAGCCGAAAAGTTTCTTGGCGAAGCCGAGCATGTTGGATCCGGTAAGCGGTCGAGCGTCTGCGAGCTGAGCGGCTCTGGAAATCCCGTGAGGGGCGGCGATACGGACGCCGCGAGAGAGGCCCGAACCGGTGGCGGCCCCGGAGCGCCGCAACAGGCGCGCGCGAAGGGCCGCGCAGACGATCAAAACCCCTCGACTTGGGCGCAGGCGGGACTTAAGCACCGGCCTAACCCCTGTCAACGCGAGGGGCTTTCGGCCGCCTTCGACGGAGCGCCCCCTTGACCCCATTCCGGCGACCTTCCAGCCTCTTGACGACGGCGCTCGTCGCCATCGCCCTGACGACGGCCGCCTGTTCGGGCGGCGGCGACGATCGGCCGCCCGAACAGGGCGACAGGGCCGTGGCCACCGTTCAGGACAAGACCATCTGGGCGTCGGACGTGAAGCGCGAGGCCGTGGCGCAAGGCCTGATCGGCGAGGGCGAGCCGCTGGATACGACGTCGGATCTTTTCCGCCGCGTGCTGGACGAGGTGATCGACCAGAAGCTGCTGGCCGGCGAGGCCGAACGGCGGCGACTGGATTCCTCGCCCCTGGCGCAACGGCGGCTGGAGGCGACGCGGGAACGCATCCTGGGCGACATGCTGGTGGAGAGCGTGGTCAACAAGGCCGTGTCCGATCAGGCGGTGCAGACCCTCTATAACGAGCAGCTTCGGCTGGCGAAGACCTCGGAAGAGATCCGCGTGCGCCTGATCCTGTCGCGCACCAAGCCCGAGGCCGACGCCGTGATCGGCATTCTGGGCCAGGGCGCCGGGTTCGAGGCGGTGGCCATGGAACGGTCGGTGGATGAGGCGACGCGGTTCTCGGGCGGGGACCTGGGCTATTCGACGCTGGACGTCATGCCGCAAGCCTATGCCGACGCCCTGCGCGACAAGCCGGCCGGTTCGACCGTCGGCCCGTTCCAGACCGAGGGCGGCTGGGCCGTGCTGAGGGTCGAGGATCGGCGCAAGGAAAACCCGCCGACCCTGGAGCAGGCGCGTCCGCAGATCGTGCGCTATCTGACCTATGAGGGCGTGCGTCAGCTGCTGGAGCAGCTTCGCGGCAAGGCCGAGGTGGATGTGCTTCTGCCCGGACAGGCGGCCCCCGCCCCTGCTTCGCCAGCCCCGTCGCCCACCCCGTCTCCCGCACCGGCCGCCTGACATGACCAAGCCCCCCTCCACGACCGGCCAGAAGATCGAGCATGCGTTCGAAAAGGCGCTGGACCCCTTCGCCACGGCCCTGAAGCGCGCCACCCGCACGCCGGGGTGGGACCCGGCGGCCACGACGCCTGCGCCCGCCGCCGGCAAGCCGGGACTGAAGATTTCGCCCCTGGCCGTGCCCTTCCCGACCATTGCGCCCATCGGCGGGGTCGAGATCGCCACCGCGCGCGCCGGCTTCTACAAGCACGAGCGCGATGATCTGGTGGTGTTCCGCTTTGCGCGCGGCACCAGCTGCGCCGGGGTCTTCACCCGCCACAAGATCGGCTCGGCGCCCGTGGACTGGTGCAAGAAACATCTGGCGGGGACGGACGGGGGCAAGGACGTGCGCGCTCTGGTGGTCAACGCCGGCTGCGCCAACGCCTTCACCGGCAAGGCGGGCGCCGACGCCGCCCGCCGAACGGCCTCCGAGGTCGCCAAACGGTTCGGCTGTCGCCAGCGCGACGTCATGCTGGCCTCGACCGGGGTGATCGGCGTGGTGCTGGACGAAAAGAAGATCGTCTCCAGGCTGCACGACATCGAGCACGGGCTGGACGCCGACACCCCTCCGTCCGAACAGTGGGCCAGGGCCGGGCGGGGCATTATGACCACCGACACCTTCCCCAAGGGCTCTTACGCCGAGGCCGAGATCGAGGGTTACAAGGTCCGCATCGCCGGGATCGCCAAGGGGTCGGGCATGATCGCGCCGGACATGGCCACCATGCTGGCCTTCATCGTCACCGACGCCGACATCCATCCCAATGTGCTGCAGGCGCTGCTTGGCCTGCACGTCCGCACCACCTTCAACAGCGTGACGGTGGACGGCGACACCTCAACCAATGACACGGCATTGCTGTTCGCCACCGGAACCTCTGGCGCGCCGCGCATCGGGCGGGTGGGGGATCGGCGGCTGAAGAGCTTCTCGGCCGCCCTGGACAAGGTGATGCTGGACCTGGCGCACCAGCTGGTGCGCGACGGCGAGGGGGCGACCAAATTCGTCAAGGTGACGGTGGACGGCGCGGCCAGCCCGGCCTCGGCCCGCAAACTCGCCAAGTCCATCGCCGACAGCCCCCTAGTCAAGACCGCCATTGCCGGCGAGGACGCCAACTGGGGCCGCGTCGTCATGGCGGTCGGCAAGACCGAGGAGCCGGTGGATCGCGACCGCCTGGGCATCAGGTTCGGCCCGAACGTCGCGGCCGTCGACGGCGCGCCGTCCGAGACCTACGACGAGGCGAAGATGAGCGCCTATATGAAGAGGCCCGAGATCGACATCACGGTGGACGTGAGCGCAGGCCGGGCCTCTGCGACCGTCTGGACCTGCGACCTGACCAAGGGCTACATCGAGATCAACGGCGACTATCGCAGCTGATGGTCAAACGGCCGGACAAGCTGCGTCGGCAGATGGCTGCGCGCGGCTGGACGGACGATCAGATCGCCGATGCGGTCGCGAGCGGCGCCCGCATCGCGGCGGCGAACCGCGAGACAGACCGCCCCGCGACGCGCTATATTCATCCCGAGACGGGACGTTCGGTGGTGATCGAGGACGAGTCCGGAGAGGTTATTCATGTCGGCGGCGATGGCTTCATCTACTGACTGGACTGATGTCCACGTCCGCATCGTGGACGACGCCGTCGATGTCTGGCGTCCGGTGAAGGCTCGCGCCGTCAGCGACCACGTCTTTCACCTGAGCGACGACCCTGTTCCGGAGGACGAACGCTGGGCCTTCGAACCCGGCGACGAGGTCGTGGTCGAACGGCGCGCCAACGGCGATGCGGACGTGCTGGTCGCCGTCGCGCGCGCTTCGGACATGGACGAGCGGTCGAACCTTTGGCTGCGGAAGGCCGGGTGAGCGGCGCGTCGCTTCCCACCGTCCTGGTCGTCGCTGTCGCCCTGATCGATGTGGATGGGCGGGTGCTGATCGCCAAGCGGCCGCAGGGCAAGAAACTGGCCGGGCTATGGGAGTTTCCGGGCGGCAAGGTGGAGCCGGGCGAGCGGCCCGAAGCGGCCCTGATCCGCGAACTGAAGGAAGAACTGGGCATCGACGTCAGCGAAAACTGTCTGTCGCCGTTCGTTTTCGCCAGCCACGCTTACGATTCGTTTCACCTGTTGATGCCATTATATCTGTGCCGACGGTGGGACGGCGTGGTCACGGCGCGTGAGCACGACGGCTTGGCCTGGGTGAAGCCGAACACGCTTTCGGACTATCCCATGCCGCCGGCGGACGAACCTCTGGTCGCCTGGTTGCGCGACCTGCTCTGATCACCGCCGACCAGGAGGCCGGCCATGAGACGTCTTATCGGCCGGTTCCTGCGTGACGAGGACGGCGCCACAGCCATCGAATACGGCCTGATCTGCGCCCTGCTCTTTCTGGGGATCGTCGCTTCAGTCAGCGCGCTGGGCAACGCCAATACGGGCGGTTTCGCCGTGACGGTCGGCAAGCTGACCGCCGCCATGAAGGCTGCGATCGGCGGCTAGACCGGCTCTTCGCCCGTCATCTCCTTCACGCCCAGGGCGTCGGCGAGGCGGGTCTTGGCGGAGCCGCGCGCAAGGGGTTTCTGCTGGCTCTCGTGCGGTTTCCAGCCGGCCAGGTGGATGATCTCGAACGTCGCCGGGATGCGGCCGTCGGCCTGGGCGTGGCGTTCGGCGTAGAGGGCGGCGGCGCGCGCGACGATGCGGCGGCTGAGCGGCCGGACCGAACCGTGCAAGACATTGGTCTCGCCCATGGCGCGCAGGTCGCGGATCAGGGCGAACAGGTCGGCGTAGCGGACGGTGAACCGGTCCACGTCGGAGACGGGCAGAGCGAAGCCTGCGCGCTGCAGCAAGGCCGCGCCGTCATAGCCGTCAGCGAAGGGCGAGACGCGGGCCTGGGCGCCGCCGCGCTCTTCCAGCTCGACCTCGGTCAGGACGGCGCGCAACTCCTTCAGCGTGCCCGCGCCGAACAGGGTGCCGATGAACAGGCCGTCGGGCTTCAGCGCGCGCCGGATCTGGGCCAGGGCGCCGGGCAGGTCGTTGGCCCAGTGCAGGGTCAGCAGCGAGACGATCAGATCGGTGGAGCCGTCCGCCAGCGGCAGGGGGCCGGCCCCCGGCGCCGCGCGCTGGGCCAGGGAGGCGGGCGTCAGGATAGGGCCGACGCGGTCGGCGGCGTCGCTGGAAAGCACCGCGCGTTCAAACACCCCTGGATGGGCGGACAGATCGACCGCAACGGGAAAATCGCGCAGTATGGCTTCCAGGCTCTCGGCGGCGTTGGCGGCGGCGCGGGCGTGCAGGAAGTCGGCCTGGTCGAAACGGGCGGCGGACCGCGCCAGCCGCGCCTGACGCCGGACGGGGTCGAAGATGCGCGGGGGGCCTTCGGAAGGGGATTGGGGGGCGGTCATGGATCAACAGGATGGGGGCTGGCGGCGCGCCTGGGAAGGGGCGGGGCGACAGTTGCGTGGGGCGGGACGCGGGTTGGCGGACCTGATCCTGCCGCCGATGGCGCACGACAGCCGCGAGGCGACGGCCGCCGCAGGCCTGACGCCCGACGCCTGGAGCCGGATCCGGTTTCTGGAGGCGCCGGTCTGCGACGGGTGCGGGGCGGCGTTCGAATATGACGGCGGCGCCTTTGCGGACAGCCGCTGCGCCGCCTGCCTCGCCCAGCCCTACGCCTTTCAGCGGGCGCGGGCGGCGTGTCTGTATGACGAGGCGTCGCGAGGGCTGATCCTGCGCTACAAACACGGCGACCAGCAGCAGTTCGCCCCGCTGTTCGCGCGCTGGATCGGCCGGGCGGCCGCCGAGCTGATTGAGGAGGCCGATGTGGTCGCGCCCGTGCCCCTGCACCGGTTTCGCCTGCTGTCGCGCCGGTTCAACCAGGCGGCGGAGATCGCCCGGCCGCTGGCCCGGACCGCGCGGCTGGACTATCTGCCCGACGCCCTGGTGCGGACCAGCCATACGGCCAGCCAGGGCGGCAAGAGCCGGCGGGGACGGCGGCTGAACGTCAAAAAGGCCTTTGCGACGACCGAGGAGGGGCGTCGCCGGATCAAGGGGCGGCGGGTGTTGCTGATCGACGACGTCCTGACCACCGGCGCGACCGGAGAGGCCTGCGCGCGGGCCCTGATGGAGGCCGGCGCCCGCGCGGTGGACCTGGCCGTCATCGCGAGGGTGCGAAACGCGCGTGAACTTATTATGTAAGGGGACCCCGGCGCCCGGCGGCCGTTCGCCGCCGAAAGCGCCCCCTGTTCCGGAGATCGAACCTTGGCCGACGTCGTCATCTACACCAAGCCTGGCTGCCCCTACTGCTTCAGCGCAATGTCGCTGCTGAAGAAGAAGGGCGTGGACTATACCGAGATCGTCGCCTCCAACGATCCCGCCAAGAAGGCCGAGATGGTCGAAAAGTCGGGCGGCCGCATGACCTTCCCGCAGATCTTCATCGCCGGACAGCATGTCGGCGGCTCCGACGAGGTCCATGCGCTGGATCGCGAAGGCAAGCTCGACGCCTTGCTGGCGGCCTGATCCCATGAGCGGGCTCGACATCGCCCTGATCCAGACCCGTACGCCGGCGACGGCCGAGGCGGCGCTGGCCCATGTCGAGCCCCTGATCCGCGAGGCGGCGGCAAGCGGCGCCCGGTTCATCCTGACGCCCGAGGCGACCAATGTGCTGGAGCAGCGCCGCGACCACCGCGACGCCGCCATCACCGACGAGGACGCCGATGTCGCCGTACTGGGCCTGCGCCGGCTGGCGGCGGAACTGGGCGTCTGGCTGCTGATCGGCTCGGCCATCGTGCGGTCGGGCCGTTCGGGCGACGACCGGGCGGCCAACCGGGCGCTGCTGATCGATGCGGCGGGCGGGATCGTCGCCCGGTACGACAAGCTGCACGTCTTCGACGTCGATCTGCCCAACGGCGAGCGCTACCGCGAGAGCGCGACGGTGCGGCCCGGCGACGGGGCGATGGTCGCCGACACCCCCTGGGGCCGGCTGGGCCTGAGCATATGCTACGACATCCGTTTTCCGCATCTGTATCGCCAGCTGGCCAAGGCGGGGGCGTCGATGATAGCCGCGCCCGCCGCCTTCACCGCCCCGACCGGCGAGGCGCACTGGGAGACTTTGCTGCGGGCGCGCGCCATCGAGACGGGCGCCTTCGTCCTGGCCCCGGCGCAGGGCGGACTGCACGAGGACGGCCGGCGGACCTGGGGGAGGTCCACCGTCGTCGGGCCGTGGGGCGAGGTGATCGCCAAGGCGGATCACGACGAGCCTTGTATCGTGACAGCGAAGCTGGACATGGAGGCGGTCGCCCGCGCCCGCGCGGCGGTGCCCGCCCTGACCCATGACCGCGATTTCCTGCCTGTTCCCTGAGGCGCCCATGATCCGCTACGCCCTGAGATGCGACCTGGCCCACGGGTTCGAGGCCTGGTTCGGCTCATCGTCCGACTATGACGACCAGGCGGCGCGTGGGCTGGTGGAATGCCCGTTCTGCGGCTCGCGCGCCGTCGACAAGGCGGTCATGGCCCCGGCCGTCAGCGGCGCGCGCAAGGCCGATCCGGCAGCAGACGTCGCCGCCCGGATGCAGACGGTGATGATGGCGGCGGCCCGAGAAGTCCGCGCCCATGTCGAGGCCAACTTCGACTATGTCGGCGACAGCTTCGCCCGCGAGGCCCGCGACATTCACGAGGGCAAGTCCGAGAAGCGCGAGATCTATGGCGAGGCGACGCCGGCTGAGGTGAGGAAGCTGAAGGACGACGGCGTGCCGGTCTCGGCCCTGCCCGACGCGCCGATCGATCCGGCCAAGGTGAACTGATGACCCTGCACTGGCGTCCCATGCGGCCGGGCGACATCGAGGCCGTGGTCGAGGTGGCGCGAGTGTCGTTTCCGGATCATTTCGAGGATCGGGCCTGTTTCCAGAACCGGCTGGCGCTGTATCCACGCGGCTGTTTCGTGCTGGCGGACGGCGACGCCCCCGCACAGGGCTATCTGATCGCTTATCCGTGGCGAGCCGAAAGCGCGCCGCCGCTGAATACGGTGATCGAGGGGCTGCCGGCCGATCCGGACCTGATCTATCTGCACGACCTGGCCCTGCATCCCGAGGCGAGGGGGGGCGGCGTGGCCGGCGCCGTCGTCGAGCGGCTGGCCGAACAGGCGGCCGAGGACGGCTGGCCCGCCATCGCCCTGGTCGCGGTCAACGACGCGGTCGGTTTCTGGGTCAGGCATGGCTTTCAGCCCCGCGAAGTCGTGGGCATGGAGGAAAAACTCGCCAGCTACGGGGCCGACGCCCGCTATATGGTGCGTGACCTGCAAGACGCGTGAGCGGGGTGTCCCGCCGGCCGTCTTGACGCCTGCTCTGGTGTTTCTGTCCACATGGCTGTAAGAGGCGCGCGCCTCCCGCATGCCTTTTCATGACCAGCGGCCGCCCGTATGCCGGCCGCGCCTTTACGCGATTATCAAATGAACCTGCGCAACGTCGCCATCATCGCCCACGTCGACCATGGCAAGACCACCCTGGTGGATCAGCTGCTCGCCCAGTCCGGCGTCTTCCGAGCCAATGAGGCGACGACCGAGCGCGCCATGGACTCCAACGACCAGGAAAAAGAGCGTGGCATCACCATCCTGGCCAAGTGCACCTCGGTGCTCTGGAACGGCAAGGCCGGTGAAACCCGCATCAACATCATCGACACCCCCGGCCACGCCGACTTCGGCGGCGAAGTCGAGCGCATCCTGGGCATGGTGGACGGCTGCGTCATCCTGGTCGACGCCGAAGAGGGCGTCATGCCCCAGACCAAGTTCGTCCTGACCAAGGCGCTGAAGATGGGCCTGCGCCCGATCCTGTGCATCAACAAGGTCGACCGCGCCCACGCCGATCCGGACCGCGTCCACAACGAGACCTTCGACCTGTTCGCCGCCATCGGCGCGACGGACGAGCAGCTGGACTTCCCGCACATCTACGCCTCGGGCCGCAACGGCTGGGCGACGATGGATCTGAACCAGCCCAACGACAACCTGGCCCCGCTGTTCGACCTGATCGTCGATCACGTCCCGCCGCCCAAGGTGCAGGACAACAAGGACAAGCCGTTCCAAATGCTGAACGTGCTGATCGAATCCGACCCCTTCCTGGGCCGGATCCTGACCGGCCGGATCGAGAGCGGCAAGGCCGTTCCCGGCATGGCGATCCACGCCCTGGACCGTGAAGGCAAGGAAATCGAGCGCGGCCGGATCACCAAGGTCCTGGCCTTCCGCGGCCTGAAGCGTCAGGCCCTGGACGAGGGTTCGGAAGCGGGCGACATCGTCGCCATCGCCGGCATGTCCAAGGCGACCGTGGCCGACACCCTGTGCGCCATGGAAGTCACCGACGCCCTGCCGGCCCAGCCGATCGATCCGCCGACCATCTCCATGACCGTCTCGGTCAACGACAGCCCGCTCGCCGGTCGCGAAGGCGACAAGGTCCAGTCGCGCGTCATTCGCGACCGTCTGCTGAAGGAAGCCGAGGCCAACGTCGCCATCCGCGTCACGACCACCGAAGGCGGCGACGCCTATGAGGTCGCCGGCCGTGGCGAACTGCAGCTGGGCGTTCTGATCGAGAACATGCGCCGCGAAGGCTTCGAGGTCTCGATCTCGCGTCCGCGCGTGGTCTTCCAGGAAGGCCCCAACGGCGAGAAGATGGAGCCCATCGAAGACGTCATGATCGACGTCGACGACGAGTTCTCGGGCATCGTCATCGAGAAACTGTCGGCCCGTAAGGCCGAAATGACCGACATGGGGCCGTCGGGCGCCGGCAAGACCCGCATCAGCCTGAAATGCCCGTCGCGCTCGCTGATCGGCTATCAGGGCGAGTTCCTGACCGACACGCGCGGTTCGGGCGTGCTGAACCGGGTCTTCAGCCACTACGAAGGCTACAAGGGCGCGATCGCCGGCCGTCTGAAGGGCGTGCTGATCTCGAACTCGGACGGCGACACCGCCGCCTTCGCCCTGTGGAACCTGGAAGATCGCGGCATCATGTTCGTCGGCGCCGGCGAGAAGACCTATCAGGGCATGATCATCGGCGAGAACGCACGCTGGGACGACCTGGACGTCAACCCGATCAAGGGCAAGCAACTGACCAACGTCCGCGCCTCCGGCAAGGACGAGGCCGTGCGCCTGACCCCGCCGCGCCAGATGTCGCTGGAACAGGCCATCGCCTATATCGACGACGACGAGCTGGTCGAGGTGACGCCGAAGTCCATCCGCCTGCGCAAGCAGACGCTGAACCCGTCGTTCCGCAAGAAGCGCGTTCGCCCCGAGTAATCCTG
This sequence comes from Brevundimonas sp. FG128, assembly GCF_057809775.1. Classification (NCBI taxonomy): domain Bacteria; kingdom Pseudomonadati; phylum Pseudomonadota; class Alphaproteobacteria; order Caulobacterales; family Caulobacteraceae; genus Brevundimonas; species Brevundimonas sp. FG128. The sequence goes on along the minus strand of NZ_JBMDKP010000003.1, from coordinate 75,725 downwards.
CACTGACGCGAAGGGGGATGCGGCCTATAGGTGGCTGACATGACCGTTTCGCCCAGTCTGGATGACCGCCTTGACGAGGCCGCCCGCGCGGACGATCCGCGCGCGGCGGTCTCTGTCGTTTTGCGCGAGACCTATGACGCCGCCCGCGCCCGCGCCGAGCGCCGGCTGGACGCGGGCGGAAACGGGCGCGACGTGGCGCGCCTGTACGCCGCCGCCGCCGACGAGATGCTGGCCAGCCTGTGGCGGGTCGCGACCCAGACGCTGTGGCCGATCTCAGCCGTCGAGAGCGAGCGGCTGTCGCTGGTGGCGGTCGGGGGCTACGGCCGGGGCGTTCTGGCGCCCCATTCCGATCTGGACCTGCTGTTTCTGCGCTCCTCGAAGGCGACGCCGCGCGGCGAGCGGGTGATCGAATTCGTCCTCTATGTGCTGTGGGACCTTGGCGCGAAGGTCGGGGCCGCCGTGCGGTCGGTCGAGGAATGCCTGACCCTGTCGCGCACCGACATGACGGTGCGCACGACCCTGCTGGAGGCGCGGCCCCTGGCGGGAGACCAGGCCCTGGCCGAACTGATGGTCGGGCGGTTTCGCGACATGGTGTCCAAGTCGGACCCGCGCCCCTTCATCGCCGCCAAGCTGGAGGAGCGCGCCGTCCGCCACCAGAAGGCGGGGGTGACCCGCTACAAGGTCGAGCCCAACGTCAAGGACGGCAAGGGCGGGCTTCGCGACCTGAACACCCTGTACTGGATTGCACGGTCCCTGGCGCCCGAGAGCCGGCTGGGGGCGACGGTGATGGACGAGCTGTTCACCCCGCGCGAGCGGCGCACCTCGGACGAGGCGTTCGACTTCCTGTGGCGGGTGCGGATCCATCTGCATCTGATCGCGGGGCGGGCCGAGGAAAAGCTGACCTTCGACATGCAGCCCGAGGTGGCCCGCCGGATGGGCTGGCGCGGGCGGGGCGACGAGCCGGCGGTGGAACGGTTCATGCGCCGATACTTTCTGGTCGCCCGCGATGTCGGCGCCCTGACCCGCGCCATGTCCGCCAAGCTGGAGGCGCGCCACCAGAAGACGGCGCAGGGGCTGTCGCGCCTGATGACGCCGTTCCGGCCGGCGCGGCGCAAGATGGAGGTCGAGGGGTTCTGGATCGACCAGGGGCGGCTGTCGGTCGAGGGGCCGGAGGTGTTCGCCGCCGACCCGGTCAAGCTGCTGGCCCTGTTCGTCTGCGCCGACCGGCACGACCTGGACCTGCACCCCGACGCCTTTTCGGCCGTGACGCGGTCGCTGTCGCTGGTGACGCCCCGGCTGAGGCGCGATCCGGCGGCGACGCGGGCCTTTCTGGACATTCTGGCGCACGGGCAGCGGCCCTATCGCGTCCTGACGATCATGAACGAGACGGGGCTCTTGGGTCGGTTCCTGCCCGAATGGGGGCGGATCGTCGGCCAGACCCAGTTCAACATGTACCACGCCTATACGGTGGACGAGCACACGCTGCAGGCCATCGGCATCATCAACGACATCGCGCGCGGCAAGCTGAAGGGCGACCATCCGATGGCGTCGGAGATCGTGCACCTGATCTCGGACATGGAAGCCCTGATGCTGGGCATGCTGCTGCACGACGTGGGCAAGGGCGGCGAGCGGGGGCAGCTGGAGGACGGCGCCATCGCCGCGCGCCGGGCCTGCGAACGGCTGGGCGTCGATCCGCGCCGCATCGAACTGGTGGTCTGGCTGGTGCGCAGCCATCTAGCGCTGTCGGACTATGCGCAGAAGCGCGATCTGTCCGATCCGGCCACGGTCCGCGCCTTCGCCGAACTGGTGGGCGATCCCGAACGGCTGCGGATGCTGCTGGTGCTGACCGTGGCCGATATCCGGGCGGTGGGGCCGGGGGTGTGGAACGGCTGGAAGGGGCAGTTGATGCGCACCCTCTACAACCAGGTCAACGCCCTGTTCCGAGGCGAGGACGTGGCGCGCGAGGATCCCCTGGCGGCGCATCCGGCGCTGGTCCAGCGGGCGCGCGAGAACGGCGCCGCAGCCGAGGCCTCGCCCACCGCCCCGGTCGAGGGTCTGGCGGTCCAGACCACCGAAATCTCCATCGCCGCGATCGACCGAGCGGGCCTGTTCGCGGACCTGGCGCAGACAATGGCGGCCCTGGGCGCAGACGTGACCGACGCACGGGTGGCGACGCTGGACGGGGTGGTGCTGGACGTGTTCCGCGTTCAGGACGGGGCGGGCCTGCCCTATGGCCAGGCCGAGCCGCGACGGCTCAAGGCCCTGGTCGAGGCGCTGGAGAAGGCCGCGCGCGGCGACGGCCGCATCGGCAAGGCGCCCGACCCCGCCGGCAACGCCCGCAAGGCCGCCTTCGAGGTGCGCCCCGTGGTCATGGTCGATCACCACGCCAGCGAGAGCGCCACCGTGGTCGAGGTGTCCGGCGCCGACCGGCCCGGCCTGCTGGCGGCCCTGTCGCGCGTATTCAACGACGAGGGGCTGAACATCCGTTCGGCCCACGTCGCCAGCTATGGCGAGCGGGCGGTCGACAGCTTCTATGTCGTCGATGGAAAGGGGCGCAAGGTGACCTCCGAACAGCGGATCGCCGAACTGCGCACCGCCCTGGAAGCCGTGCTGGACAGCCGCGCCCCGGCCCCCGCCGGCCGCAAGGTCGCCTCGGCCCGCGCCAGCGCCCGCGACGTCTCCGACCTGGGCCGCCGCACCCGCGCCAAGCCCGTATCGCCGGCCGCGCAAGCGCGCTAAGCGTCCCTCCTTTCCAGTCCTTCGCCGCCGGTCCGCATGAGCCTCGCCCGCAACACCCTGGTGCAAGCCAGCCTGACCCTGGGAAGTCGCATACTGGGTTTCGCCCGCGACCTGTTCCTGTCGGCGCGGTTCGGCCAGGGGCCGATGATGGACGCCTTCACCACCGCGCTGATGCTGCCCAACATGTTCCGCCGCCTGTTCGCCGAGGGCGCCTTCGCCCAGGCCTTCGTGCCGATCTATGGCGGGGTGCGGGCGCGCGAGGGCGAGGCGGCGGCGGCCGTCACGGCGTCGGAGGCGCTGAGCTTCATCTTCGCGGTGGTGGCGGCCTTCTGCATCGTATTGCAGGTCGCCATGCCGTGGATCATGCCCTGGCTGCTGTCGGCCTGGCGCGACGACGACGCGGTGATGCGCGCTGCGGTGACGGCGGCTCAGCTGACCATGCCCTATCTGGCCTGCATGACCATAGCGTCGCTGCTGTCGGGCGTGCTGAACACCGGCGGGCGGTTCGCCCTGTCGGCGGGCGTGCCGGTTTTCCTGAACCTGTGCACCCTGGTCCCGCTGATGGCCCCCAGCGTCGTACCGATGGCCCAACCCGAGATCCTGATGGCGGTCAGCGCGGCGGTGACCGTGTCGGGGGTGGTCCAGGCGGCGTTGCTGTGGTGGGGCGTGCGCCGTCTCGGCGTGGGGATCAGCCTGTCGTGGCCGCGTCTGACGACCGGGGTCAAAAAGACGCTGGCGCTGGCCATTCCCGGTGTGCTGGCCGGGGGCGCCTTCCAGATCAACTCCCTGGTCAGCCAGTTCCTGGCCGGGTCGAACGAAGGGGCGCGGTCGGTGCTGTACAACGCCGACCGGCTGTACCAGCTGCCGCTGGGCCTGGTGGGGGTGGCGCTGGGCCTGGCCCTGGTGCCGCGGTTGACGCGGGCCTTCGTCTCGGGCGACCACGAGGGCGGACGCCGGACGATGGACGACGGACTGGGTCTGGCGCTGGCCTTCGCCCTGCCGGCGGCTGTGGCCCTGTTCGTCATTCCCTTCTTCATCATCGACGCCACGGTGACGCGCGCGGCCTTCACCTCCGCCGATGCGGCGCGGACCGCCGACGTGTTGCGCCAGTTCGCCTGGGGGGTGCCGGCCTTCGTCCTGGTCAAGGTGCTGACCCCGCCGTTCTTCGCGCGTCAGGACACGCGCCGGCCGATGATCTTCGCCGTAACCTCGGTGATCCTGACCGTGGTGCTGGGATCGGCCCTGTTCTTCTGGTTCGGGTCGCGGGGCTGGGACGGGGTTCTGGGCCTTGCCATCGCCACCAGCATCTCCGCCTGGGTGAACGTCGCGCTTCTGGCCGGCACGCTGATCCGCGAAGACAGCTGGCGGCCGTCTGCGGCCTTCGTGTCGCGCTTCTCGCGCATCGTCGCCGCCAGCCTGGTCATGGCCGGCCTGCTGTTCGCCGCCAGCCTCGGCTATCCGGTACTCAGCCGGTTGTTCCTGGCCAAAGAGGCGGCGGTGCTGATCGTCTGCGCGGCCGGTGCAGGGGTCTATGGCGTCTGTCTGCTGGCCTTCCGCGCCGTCACCCTGTCGGAACTCAAAGGGACGCTGCGGCGCGAGCCGGGCGCCGGGCCGGTGTCCGGCCTGGATTGAGGTCTGGACGGCAAGGGGCCGAGGCGATAAGCGCGAGCCATGATCCTTTCGGGCCCGATCCTCGACCGGCGATGGTGCGGCTGAACCGCCGCACCCTTCGCCACGCCTGACCCCGACTTTTCGAGACCCGATTTCATGACCGACCAAACCCCGCCGACCGCTGCTCCGGCCTATGACGGCCCGCGCCGCATCCTGTCCGGCATCCAGGCCTCGGGCGCCCTGCACCTGGGCAACTATCTGGGCGCGCTGAAGCGGTTCGTCGAACTGCAGGACCAGGGCGCGCCGGTCTTCGTCTTCGTCGCCGACCTGCACGCCATCACGGTCTGGCAGGAGCCCGAGAAGCTGGCGGCCCAGACGCGCGAGATCGCCGCCGCCTATCTGGCCTCGGGCCTGGATCCGGCCAAGTCGATCATCTTCCCGCAATCGGCCGTGCGCGCCCACGCCGAACTGGCCTGGATCTTCAACTGCGTCGCCCGCCTGGGCTGGCTGGACCGGATGACCCAGTTCAAGGAGAAGTCGGGCAAGCACAAGGAGCGGGCCTCGGTCGGCCTCTATACCTATCCCGTGCTCCAGGCCGCCGACATCCTGCTGTACAAGGCCACGGAAGTGCCGGTCGGCGAGGACCAGAAACAGCATCTGGAACTGACCCGCGACATCGCCGCCAAGTTCAACAACGACTTCGGCGTGCCCGGCTATTTCCCGGTGCCGGAGCCGATCATCCAGGGGCCGGCGACGCGCGTCATGAGCCTGCGCGACGGGGCGGCCAAGATGTCCAAGTCGGATCCGTCGGACAACAGCCGCATCAACCTGACCGACGACGCCGACACGATCGCGTCCAAGATCAGGAAGGCCAAGACCGATCCCGAGCCCCTGCCGGAAACCCTGGACGGGTTGAACGACCGGCCCGAGGCTAAAAATCTGGTGGCCATCTACGCCGCCCTGGCCGGCCTGACGCGCGAACAGGTGATCGCACAGTTCGGCGGTCAGGGCTTCGGCGCCTTCAAGCCTGCGCTGGCGGATCTGGCGGTGGCGTCGCTCGCCCCCGTCACGGCCGAGATGCGCCGGCTGATGGATGATCCCGCAGAGATCGACCGGGTGCTGAAGGACGGCGCCGAACGGGCGGCCGAGGTGGCCGATCCGGTGGTGGACGAGGTCAAGAAGATCGTGGGCTTCTGGCGGGCGTAAGGCCCTCGGCGGTTTTCGGCTGCGACATCGTCGGAACCCGTTCCGCTCACGCTTTGACCGGACTAGAAGCGCGGCCATGAACCACCCGCTCGACCGCGCCGTCTGGAACGCCCTGGATACTAGGCTGTCCGCCTTCACGACGCCGGATTCCGACGCGCGCGCCGTGCGGATCGATCCCGAGGTGGGGGTCTTCCTGTCCGCCGCCGACGCCTCGCGCGAAAGCCGTGCGCACCTGACCGAACTGGCGCGCCGCCATCCGGGAGCGAGCCTGGTCGAGCGCGCCGACGGGCCGATGGCCGAGGTCCTGCCCGACGGGATCGCGGTCGAGCGGCGCATCGCCCTGGTGCAGATGACCGCGACCGCCTTGACGCCCGCGCACGCGCCCGACATCGCCTTCGAGACCCTGGCCGAGGCCGACGCCCCGGCCATGCTGGCCCTGGCGACCCTGACCCGGCCCGGCCCGTTCCGATCGAAGACCCGCGAACTCGGCCCCTTCATCGGGATCAAGCAGGACGGCGAACTGGTCGCCATGGCGGGGCGGCGGCTGAGGGTGGAGGGTTTCACCGAGCTGAGCGGGGTCTGCACCCATCCGGATCATCGCGGCCAGGGCTATGCGGCGGCGCTGTCGCGCCTGATCGTCGGCGAGATCCACGCCACGGGCGAGGCCGCCTTCCTGCACGCCTTCGCCGACCACGACGGGACCATCGCCTTCTATCGGTCGCTGGGCTTCGAAATCCGCGCGCCGATGACCTATACCATTCTGGCCGAATAGACTGGCCAACAGACGGGGAGACCGACATGGGCGTGTACGAAGCCAGGATCGCCTGGAGCCGGGGCGACCAGCCCTTCCTCGACAAGCGTTACAGCCGCGCCCATTCCTGGACCTTCGACGGCGGCGCGGTCGTCCCGGGGTCGTCGGCGCCGGTCAGCGTGCCCGTGCCGATGTCGGATCCCGCTGCGGTCGATCCGGAGGAGGCGATGATCGCCTCCCTGTCCAGCTGCCACATGCTGTGGTTCCTGGCCTTCGCCGTCAACGCCGGCCTGGTGGTGGATAGCTATATCGACGAGGCCTCGGGCAAGATGGGTAAAAACGAACAGGGACGCGGCTATATCGCCGAGGTGACCCTGCGCCCCTGCACCCGCTTTACCGGCCGCGCGCCGTCGCAGGAAGAGTTGGACGCCCTGCACCACCAGGCTCACGAGCATTGCGAAATGGCCCATTCGGTCCGGGCTGTGATTACGGTCGAGGCGACCATCGGCTGAAGTCTGATGCGAAAGCCGGAGCACCTTGACTCCACGCGCTTCGGTTGAGAAATACACCCCTTGTGGGGGAAGTAAGATGTCCAATCAAAGCGGCCTGAGCGCCGATACGCAGGCCTTGATGGCGTTCGAAGCCAGCAAGAAGTCCGCTGGCGTCGCCTATCTGCTCTGGTTTTTCACCGGGAGCGTGGGCGGGCATCGTTTCTACCTTGGCCGCACCGGATCCGCCGTGGCCCAACTCACTCTCTGCCTGACCGGCATATTGCTCGCTGTGGTGGTCGTCGGATTCTTCTTGATCGCTGCTCTGGCGGTTTGGCTGCTGATCGATCTGTTCACCATCGGCGGCATGGTCGAAGAACAAAATCGAAAGCTGATGGACCGCCTCAATGTGGGCACGAAACCCCAAGAGTCCGTCGTCGATGAGCTGGCTAAGTTTGCGACATTGCGGGATAGCGGCGCCATTTCGCAGGACGAATACGAAGCGCAGAAGCGACGCCTGATAGGCGTCCCCGTCTGACGCCTATCGCGTCTCCTCCTCGATCAGGGAGCGGAACAGGCCGTGGGCGGCGATCATGCCGTCGGAGGTCGCCAGGGTGATGTTGGAGGCCGCGCGCGCGAGATCGCCGGCGGCGAAGACGCCCGGCTGGGTCGTCGCCTGCAGGGCGTCCACCTTGATCACCCGGCCCATGGGCGTGTCGGTCATCTCGCAGCCCAGACGTTCGGCGAAGGGACTGGCGACGCGGACGCTGGCGCCGACGAAGATGGCCTTCAGCGGAACGAACCGCCCGTCGGTCAGCCGCGCCCCGGCCAGGGCTGGAGCCTCGCCCTCCAGCCGTGCGATGGGCGTCGGCTCGATGGTCACGCCGCGCCGGTCCAGCAGATGGGCGTCCTCGGGCGACAGGCCGACGTCCATATCCATGAACAGGGTGACATCACCCCATTCGGCGACGGTGACCGCATACTGGACCGCGTGGTCGCCGCGCCCCAGCACGCCGATGGGCCCGCCGCCGATCTCGTAGCCGTGGCACCAGGGGCAGTGCAGGGCGGTGCGGCCCCAGCGGTCCTTCACCCCGGGAATATCGGCCAGTACGTCCTCGACCCCGTGCGACAGCAGCAGCCGGCGCCCTGTGGTGCGCGTGCCGTCGGCGAAGGCGACCGAGAAGCCGTCGTCGATCCGCTCCACCGCGACCGCCTCGGCCATGCGGAAGGCGGCGGTGGGATAGGCGGCGACCTGGGCGCGGGCGACGGCGGCGATCTCGGCCCCCGGCTTGCCGTCGTTTGTCAGGACGCCGTGGGAGCGGGCGGCGAAGCGGTTGCGCGGCCGCCCGTCGTCGATGACCAGCACCCGGCGCCGGGCGCGGACCAGCTGCATGGCGGCGGACAGGCCGGCGTAGGAGCCGCCGATGATCAGGGCGTCGTGGGGCCTGGGGTCACGCCGGGTGTCTGTGGTCATGGGGAGGGGTCCTGTTCGGATGGGCGGCCATCCGGCGCGAGAAGTCCGCCGCCAGATCGGCCAGGGTGATGTCGTTCAGCCGCGCGACCAGCAGGGCGCGGGCCGCGGCGTAGGTCTCGGCCAGGGCGTCGTTGACCGCCGCCTCGACCAGGCAGCCCTCGGCCTCGACGGGCGGAGCCGGCGGAAACAGATCGGCGCCCCCGAGGGCGGTGTTCACCTGGCCCAGGGTCACCTGATCCAGCGGCCGGGCCAGACGCCAGCCGCCGCCATGGCCCCTTTCGGACGCCACCAGCCCCTGTTCGCGCAGGCCCGCCATGGTCCGACGCACCACCACCGGATTGGTGGACAGGCAGAGCGCCAACTGGTCCGACGTCATGGGGCCACCCGTTCTGGCCTCATGGTCGGCCATGTGCAGCAGGGCGTGGAGGATGTTGGAGAGGCGGGAGTCTCTTTTCATGTAACTTCAATTGTTACGTGATGGGGGGCGCGTCAAGCCTCGCCCGCCGGATTCTTTTCAGCCGTGCGGCGCGGCGTCGGTCAGGAAGGCGCGGAAGCGGGCCAGCGCTTCGTCCGCCAGGGCCGGGTCGTGGCGCATGGGGCCGTTGTTGGTGGGTTCGTCGAAGGCGTGGGTGCCCTCGGCGATCCAGCTTTCGACCTCGGCGCCGCAGTTGCGGATCATGGCGTTGACCTGTTCGGCGTTGCGCACCGTGGTCAGGTGATCGCGTCTGCAAGTGACGGCCAGCACCTTGGGGCAGTGGCGCCAGGGCTTCATCCGGTTGAAGGCGAACGGCCCGACGTAGGGGTAGGCCAGCCAGACCGCCCTGACGCCGGACAGGTCGGCCGAAGCGGGATCGGCGACCCCGACCGTGTTCGGATCGGGCGCGGCGCTCATCATCTCCATGATCGACCAGCCGCCGTGGCTCCAGCCCGCCAGAGCCAGTCGGGTCGCATCCACATCCGACCGGGCCGAGACGCCGTGGATGGCCGCCAGGACGTCGCCCGCCCGCTCATAGCCGCGAAAGGCCAGGCCGGTGCAGACCGCCGTCAAAGTGTAGCCACGGCCCCAGCCGCGCGGGGCGTAGGAATCGACGATGAAGGCCCGCCAGCCCGCCGCCTTGGCCGCCTCGGCGTATCGCGGCAGGTGACCGCGCAGGCCGCCGCAACCATGGAACAGTAGAACCGACGGCCGGGGCCGGTCGTCGTCGGGACCGACGACGGTGACATGGGGCTCCAGCCGGGCCCAGCGGCGCTTCAGATCGTCCATGCCGGATTTATGGCCGCAGCCTGCGCCCGAACGCCAGCCCCTTGCGTGGGACGTTATTCAGATATATCTAATCGCTCGTGAACAGATATATCGAAAAGGAAGAGATGATGCGATCCAAGGGGATCTTTGAAGGACGCCGCGACGGATGCGGTGAAAAACAAGGTCGCCATGGCGGCCACGGGTTCGGGCGCGGCTTCGGCCAAGGTTTTGGGCGGGCCATGCGCGGCGGACGCGGCGCGGACTTCGGGCCGGGCTGGGAAGGCGGCGAGGGGCGAGGTCACGGCCACGGTCGACGCGGCGGCGGGCGTCTGTTCGACCACGGAACCCTGCGCTGGGTGCTGCTGTCGCTGATCGCGGACAAGCCCAGCCATGGCTATGAGCTGATCAAGGCGGTCGAGACCCGGCTGGGCGGCGCCTATTCGCCCAGCCCCGGCGTCATCTATCCCAGCCTGACCCTGCTGGAAGAGATGGGCGCCCTGGATTCCGAGGCGCAGGGCGGCAAGAAACTGTATTCCATAACTGAGGCGGGCCGTGCGCTTCTGGCCGAGAACGCCGAGGTCCTGCGCGCCGCCGAGGCGACCATGGACAAGTTCGCCGCCCGCGCCCTGCGCCCGACCGCCATCCAGGACGCCATCGGCCGCCTGCGCCACGCCATCCATGCGCGCCTGACGGGCGAGACCGCCCTGACAGAGGCCCAGGTCCAGGCCATCGCCGCCATCCTGGCCGAGGCCGCCGACAAGGTGGAGACGGCATGAGCGACGGGCTTCGCATTTCCCGGCGGGTGCGACACGAACTGAAGTTCCGCACCCTGAGCGTCGCCTCGGTCCAGGACCTGACGCCCGGTCTTCGCCGCATCGTGCTGGAGGGGGCGGATCTGGCCGGTTTCGTCTCGCCGGGGTTCGACGACCATGTGAAGATCTTTCCCGCCGCCGACGGCCGGGCGCCGATCCTGCCGACCATGGGGCCGGACGGGCCTGTCTTCCCGAGCCGCGCCCGGTCGCCCGCGACTATACGCCCCGCGCCCATGATGCGGCGACGAACCGGCTGACGCTGGACTTCGTGACCGGCCACGGCGGGCCGGCGACCGAATGGGCGATGGCGGCCAAGGTCGGTTCCTTGCTGGGGATCGGCGGGCCGCGCGGCTCCTTTATCGTGCCGACCGTCTTCGCCGATCATGTGCTGATCGGCGACGAGACCGCGCTGCCGGCCATCGCCCGACGGCTGGAGGAACTGCCGGCCGGGGTCCGCGCCCATGCGGTGGTCGAGGTCGCCGACGCGGCGTCCCGTCTGGCGCTGGAAAGCAGGGCCGAGGTCGCGATGACCTGGGCGACGCGCGACGGCGCCCCGCGCGGACGCGAGGAAACCCTGCGGACGGCGGTGGATAAGGCCCTGCGCGAGGTCGATCCGTCCGACGCCTATGTCTGGATCGCCGCCGAGGCGCAGGTGGCAAAGACCCTGCGGGCTCAGGTCCTGGCGATGGGCTTTTCACCAAAGGCGATCAAGGCGGCCGGCTATTGGCGGTTGGGCGGCGCGGGCGGCGAAAAGATCAACCTGGATTGAGGCCAGCGCGGCGCAGCGTCAGGTTCAGACGGCCGCCGCCGGGGATCAGGCGAGACGAGCCCTCCAGCACGCGGTCGATCCCGTGGCGGGCCAGTCGCGCCGATCCCGTCAGGGCGCAGACGTCTCCGCTTTCCAGCCTCAGCGTCGTGGTGCGTCCGCCAGCGGCCGGGCCGATACGGAACAGGGCGGTGTCGCCCAGGGAGATCGACAAGACGGGCGCGCCCAGGTCGGTCTCGTCCTTGTCCTGATGCAGGCCCATCCTGGCGCCCTCGCGGTACAGATTGACCAGACAGGCGTCCGGCGGATCGGGCCAGCCGACCGTGGCGTCCCACAGGTCCAGAAGGCTTTGCGGGATCGTCGGCCAAGGCTCGCCGGTGACGGGATGGGTCGGCTGATAGCGATAGCCGGCGCGGTCCGAGACCCAGCCCAGCGGCCCGAAATTGCTCATCTGGACCGAAAACGGCCGCCCGCCCGGCGTCTGGGGCCAATACGGCGGGGCGGCTTGGAGGCGCGCGAAGACCTCGGCGACGAGGCGGTTCTGTTCGGCCGCGTCCAGCGCGCCCGGCCACAGCCGAAAGCCCTCGACGGCGGTCTTCACCTCTGAGATGGCGGACATGAGCCGATCCTGCGCGAAATCGGGGCCGCGCGCACCGCTGAATCGCATAACGCTCTTGCAGGGGCAGTGGATTTTCCCATATCGGGGCCAGCTTCGGAGAAACCCCGCAAATCCTGGGGCTATCCAGTTCGATCCACGCCAACCCAACCGGGGGCGGTCACGCGCAGCGCTTCCTCGAAGGCCGCCGCATCGCCCGCTGAACGAGAGAGACTGAAGAAACACATGGCCAAGATTATCGGCATCGACCTCGGCACCACCAACTCCTGCGTGGCGGCCATGGACGGCAAGACCCCCAAGGTCATCGAGAACGCCGAAGGCAACCGCACGACCCCGTCGGTCGTGGCGATCCAGGACGGCGCGGAAGTGCTGGTGGGCCAGCCCGCCAAACGCCAGGCCGTCACCAACCCGTCCAACACCTTCTTCGCCATCAAGCGCCTGATCGGCCGCAACTTCGACGACCCCGTCGTGGCGAAGGACAAGGGGATGGTGCCCTATGAGATCGTCAAGGGTCCGAACGGCGACGCCTGGGTGCGCGCCTTCGGCAAGGACTATTCTCCCCAGCAGATCTCGGCCTTCATCCTGCAGAAGATGAAGGAATCGGCAGAGGCCTTCCTGGGCGACAAGGTGACGCAAGCCGTCATCACCGTTCCCGCATACTTCAACGACAGCCAGCGCCAGGCCACCAAGGACGCCGGCAAGATCGCCGGCCTGGAAGTGCTGCGCATCATCAACGAGCCGACTGCGGCCGCGCTCGCCTATGGGCTGGAGAAGAACGACGGTCAGAAGATCGCCGTCTATGACCTGGGCGGCGGCACCTTCGACGTCTCTGTCCTGGAGATCGGCGACGGCGTCTTCGAAGTGAAGTCGACCAACGGCGACACCTTCCTGGGCGGCGAGGACTTCGACCTGCGCCTGGTCGATTACCTGGCCGATGAGTTCAAAAAAGAGCAGAGCGTCGATCTGCGCCAGGACAAGCTGGCCCTGCAGCGTCTGAAGGAAGAGGCCGAAAAGGCCAAGAAGGAGCTGTCGACCACGACCCAGTACGAGGTCAACCTGCCGTTCATCACCATGAACGCCTCGGGTCCGCTGCACCTGAACATCAAGCTGACGCGCGCCAAGCTGGAATCCCTGGTCGAAGACCTGGTCCAGCGCACGATCGAGCCTTGCAAGAAGGCCTTGGCCGACGCCGGGCTGAAGGCGGCAGACATCGACGAAGTCGTCCTGGTCGGCGGCATGACCCGCATGCCCATGGTGCAGGAGGCCGTGAAGGCCTTCTTCGGCAAGGAGCCCCACAAGGGCGTGAACCCTGACGAGGTCGTGGCCCTGGGCGCCGCCGTTCAGGCCGGCGTTCTGCAAGGCGACGTCAAGGACGTGCTGCTGCTGGACGTGACGCCTCTGACCCTGGGCATCGAGACCCTGGGCGGCGTCTTCACGCCCCTGATCGAGCGCAACACGACGATCCCGACCAAGAAGAGCCAGACCTTCTCGACCGCCGACGACAACCAGTCGGCCGTGACGATCCGGGTCTTCCAGGGCGAACGTCCGATGGCGTCGGACAACAAGATGCTGGGTCAGTTCGACCTGATGGGCATTCCGCCGTCGCCGCGCGGCATGCCGCAGATCGAGGTCGCCTTCGACATCGACGCCAACGGCATCGTCAACGTCTCGGCCAAGGACAAGGCGACCAACAAGGAACAGTCGATCCGCATCCAGGCGAACGGCGGCCTGTCGGACGCCGACATCGACAAGATGGTCAAGGAAGCCGAGGCCAACGCCGCCTCCGACAAGGTCCGCAAGGATCTGGTCGAGGCCCAGAACGCCGCCGACAGCCTGATCAACTCGACCGAGAAGGCCCTGGCCGAACACGGCGACAAGGTGGGTGCGGACGAGAAGGCGGCGATCGAGACCGGCCTGGCCGAGCTGAGGACCGCGCGTGAAGGCACGGACGCGGAAGACATCCGTGCCAAGACCAACACCCTGGTCCAGGCCTCGATGAAGCTGGGCGAGGCCATGTACGCCCAGCAGCAGGGCGCGGGCGAAGGCGGCGCCGCCCCGGCCGACGACGGCGTGGTCGACGCCGAGTTCGAGGAAGTCTCGGACACCGACGGCGACGACAAGAAGAGCGCCTGATCCGCCACAGTGCGCTGAAATGATACGGCCCCGCTTGTCTTGCGATAGGCGGGGCCTTTTTCTGAAACTTGCATCGTTCGTCCCGGCCCCCATGTCAGCCGGGACACCGTTTTCCTCCAGGGTCCGCAGAGATCCGAGGTGAACGGCAGGGGAAGTATGAGGACGAACGCCCGATGGCGCGTGATTATTACGAGGTTCTTGGCGTCGAACGCACGGTCGACGCCCCTGGTCTGAAGGCCGCCTATCGCAAGCTGGCCATGATCCATCACCCCGACCGCAACGGCGGTTCGGAAGAGTCGATGGCCCAGTTCAAGGAAATCTCCGAGGCCTATACGGTCCTGTCGGACGACAACAAGCGGGCCGCCTACGACCGGTTCGGCCATGCGGGCGTGAACGGCGGCGCAGGCGGCGGCTTCGGCCAGGGCCAGCAGGGCTTCTCTGACATCAACGACATCTTCTCGCAGGTCTTCGGCGATGCGTTCGGGGACGCCTTCGGCGGGCGCCAGGGCCGGGGCCAGCAGGGCGGACCGCGTCGGGGTTCGGACCTGCGCTACGATCTCGAGATCACCCTGGAGCAGGCCTACAAGGGCGAAGACGTCGAGATCGCCATTCCCGCGACCATGACCTGCGAGACCTGCGAGGGGTCGGGCGCCAAGCCGGGCACCAAGCCCGTCACCTGCAGCACCTGCCAGGGCGCCGGCCGCGTGCGCCAGGCCAACGGTTTCTTCCAGGTCGAGCGCACCTGCCCCCGCTGCCATGGCTCGGGCCAGATGATCGCCGATCCCTGCACCACCTGCCACGGTCACGGCCAGGTGCGTAAGACCCGCACCCTGAACCTGAAGATCCCCGCCGGCGTGGACGACGGCTCGCGCATTCGCCTGTCGGGCGAGGGCGATGCCGGCCAGCGCGGCGGACCGCGCGGGGACCTGTATGTCTTCATCTCGGTGACGCCGCACGACCTGTTCGAACGCGACAACCTGGACCTGCTGGTCACCGTGCCCGTGCCGATGACGGTGGCGGCCCTGGGCGGCGAGATCGACGCCCCCTGCCTGGTGTCGGCCGCCTGCGACGGCAAATGCCGGGCCGCCGTTACGGTGCCCGCCGGCGCCCAGACCGGCAAGACCGTCCGCATCAAGGGCAAGGGCATGCCCCATCTGAACGGCCGCACGCGCGGCGATCTGGTGGTCGAACTGTTCGTCGAGACGCCCACCGATCTGACCGCGCGCCAGCGTGAGTTGCTGGAAGAGCTTGCCCTGTCGTTCGGCGAGGGGCAGAACCCTCGCAATTCCAGCTTCGCCGGAAAGGCGAAGCGCTTCTGGGCAGACATCCTGGGCAATCAGGATGCGGACGGATCGAAAGAGAACGCGGTTTGAGCGCAATCTTCCACGCCGGCATCTCCGGCTATCGCGGCCGGATGGGTCGCGCGGTGTCCCAGGTGCTGGATGCACGCGAGGACGTGGTCGTCGCCGCCCGCTTCGACTGGGGCGAGACGGCCGACCTGTCGCTGTGCGACGTGATCATCGACTTCTCGACCCCCGACGCCTCGGTGGCCCTGGCGCAGGGGGCGGCGGAACGCGGCGGTCCGGCCCTGGTCATCGGCTCGACCGGCTTCACGCCCGAACAGGAGGCCGAGTTGATGAAGGCCGCCGAGACGGTCGCCATCGTCAAGAGCGGGAACTTCTCGCTGGGCGTGAACATCCTGATCGGCCTGGTCCAGCACGCCGCCCAGCGTCTGGACGCCCAGGACTGGGACATCGAGATCACCGAGGCCCACCATCGCAGGAAGGTGGATTCGCCGTCAGGCACCGCCCTGATGCTGGGCGAGGCCGCCGCCGAGGGCCGGTTCTCGGATCTGGCGGACGTGCGGTCCAAACCCTACGACGGGGTGCAGGGCGAGCGCGAGAGCGGCAAGATCGGCTTCTCCTCGATCCGCGCCGGCGGCATCATCGGCGAACATACGGTTCTGTTCGCCTCGGAGGACGAGGTGCTGACCCTCAGCCATTCGGCCATCGACCGGTCCCTGTTCGCCCGGGGCGCCGTGGCGGCCGCCGCCTGGGTTCGCACGCGGGGCCCGGGCCTCTATGACATGCAGGACGTGCTGGGCTTCAGGCAGGCTTGATGCCTAGGGCGCTGACGCGCCGCGCTATGTTCGCCCCCGGGTCCGATCTTCGATCGGCCCGAGGACAGGCTCTGCGGTCGCTCACGGCTTGAGCGCAATTTGATAAGCGTCGGCGATCGCCGCTGCGTCAGGCCGCGTCGTCCTGGGCGGGCAGGCCGTAGGCTTCCCACAGCGACCGATCCTTCAGCACCTGGGCCAGGAAGGCGATGTGGGCGGCCTGTTCAGCCTCGGTCGAGCGGGGCGCCAGCGGGCGGGGACGCTGGCCGTAGGCGGCGACTTCCAGCACGCCGCCGGGGCCTCTTCCGCGGGGGCCGGACGACAGGTCCAGAACCCGCTCCTTGCCGCCGCGAAGCTCCAGATAGACCTCCGCCAACAGACGGGCGTCGATCAGGGCGCCGTGCAGGGTGCGTTCGACCAGGGAGACCTTGTAGCGTTTGCACAGGGCGTCCAGCGAGTTGGGCATGCCGGGAAACCGGGCCTGGGCCAGTTTCAGCGTATCGATCCAGCGCGCCTCGCCCGTGATCGGCCGGCCGCAGCGATTGTATTCGAAGTCGATGAAGTTGCGGTCGAAGGCGGCGTTGTGCGCGATCATCTGCGCATCGCCGACGAATTCGATCAGGTCGTCGGCGATCTCGGCGAATTTCGGGGCGTCCTTGACCTTGTTGTCGGTGATGCCGTGAACCCGGATCGCATCGGGCGGGATGGTCCGCTCGGGATTGACGAAACGGTGGAAGGTGCGGCCGGTGGGCAGCAGATCCTGAATCTCGATACAGCCGACCTCGATCAGCCGGTCGCCCGTCTTGGGGTCGAAGCCGGTGGTTTCCGTATCCAGAACGATTTCGCGCGCCATGTCCCCTTAATGGCGAGGTTCGTCGCTTTGCGGAAGACCGGCCTTGCCGCGACGGGGAGATATCCACGCCGGATCCAGCACCGTCTCGACCACGGCCTTTACCTGGGCCCGCGCGGGGTCCAGCCCGCGCCCGGTGTCGATGATGAAGTCGGCGCGCGCGCGCTTTTCCGCATCGGGCATCTGACGCACAAGAATGGCCTCGAAGCGGTCGCGGGTCATGCCGGGACGGGCGAGGACGCGTTGGGCCTGGACGGCGGCGTCGGCGGAGACCACGACCACCGCATCGACATGGGCGTCTCCGCCGGTCTCGAACAGCAGGGGGATGTCGAGCACGGCCAGCTTCACCCCCGAGGCCTGCGCTGCGTCGAGGTCCGCCGCCCGTCCTTGCGCCACCAGGGGATGAACGATGGACTCCAGGCGGCGAAAGGCCGTCTCGTCGCGGCCCAGGGCCTGCGCCAGACGCGTTCGATCCACGGCACCGTCGACGACCACGCCCGGAAAGACGTCGCCCACGGGTTCGACCGCCGCGCCGCCGGGGGCGTAGAGGCGGTGCACGGCGTCGTCGGCGTTCCAGACGACGGCGCCCAGGTCGGCGAACATGGCGGTCGTCGTGGACTTGCCCATGCCGATGGAGCCGGTGAGGCCGAGCAGGATCATGCCGTCTCGCCCAGGTGTTTCAGCAGCAGGGCGCGCAGATCGAGCGGCGGCGGCGGGCGGCGAAACAGGGCCTGGAACGACGGCGCCGCCTGGCCGATCAGCATGGACAGGCCGTCCACCGTCGGCAGGCCGCGCGCCCGCGCCGCCGTCAGGAAGGGCGTGGCCAAGGGCTTGTAGGTCATGTCCATCATCACCGTGCCGGGGGCGACGGCGGCGAAGTCAAGCTCCGGCTGGACGCTGAGGGCGTTGATCACCAGGACGGCGCCCTCCAAGGCCCGGGCAGCGGCCATCACCTGGACCGAGGGTCCGAGATCGGCGGCCAAGGCCTGGGCGCGCTCAGGCGAGCGGTTGACGATGCGGACCAGGGCGCCGGCCTCGACCAAGGCGCCCGATCCGGCGCGCGCGGCGCCGCCCGCGCCCAGGATGACGACGGGCCGACCCTTCACGTTTAAATCGGGGGCCTGTTCTTTCAGCCCCAGCATCAGGCCGACGCCGTCGGAACTGTCGGCGCGAACCCGGCCGGCGTCGAAGGCCAGGATATTGGCGGAGGACGTTAGTTTCGCCGCCGCCGTCGCCTCGTCCGCCAGGGCGAAGGCCTGTTCCTTGAACGGGGCGGTGACGTTGAGCCCGGCGATCAGCCCGGCCCGGCCCGCCGCGACCAGGGCCGCGAAGCCGTCGGCGTCGGCCGGAGCGAAGGGAACATAGGCGCCGTCGATGTCGCCGGCCGCCAGCCAGGCGTTGTGGATGACCGGGCTGAGCGAATGTATGATCGGATTGCCGGCAATGCCCGCGACCATGGCCGCGCCCGTTATGCGATGTCTCGTCATGCCGTCAGAACTCCCGCCCGACGCAGCTCGGCCAGCACGGGCCAGAGGGGCAGGCCCAGGACGGTGAAATAGTCGCCCTCCACCGCCGCGAACAACTGCGAGCCCAAGGCCTCCAACCGATAGGAGCCGACGCAGGACAGAAGGACCTCGCCCTCCGCCGCCAGATAGGCGTCGAGGAAGGCGTCGGAGAAGTCGCGCATCCGCATCTCGACCGTATCGACGCCGGACCAGACGATCTCGCCCTTGATGGCCAGGGCGGCGCCGGAATGAAGCTGGTGCGACCGGCCGCGCATGGTTTTCAGCCGCTCGCGCGCCGCATCCAGGGATTTCGCCTTGGACACCAGGCCGCCGTCGAAGGCCAGGGTCTGGTCCGAACCCAGCACCCAGGCCTCGGGATCGTCGCGCGACACCGCCAGGGCCTTGGCCACTGCGAGGCGCACCGCCAGGGCTGCGGCGTCCAGATCGCCGGACACGGCCTTGATCGCTTCCTCGTCTACATCGGCCACGCGGACGTCGAAGGGAACACCGGCGTTTTCCAGCATGGCGCGGCGGGCGGCGCTCCTGGACGCCAGAATAAGATTTTCCGTCACCAGGTCGTCCCGATCTTGTGGTTACGATGCTCGCTGAGCAGGTTGGTGATGGCCGCCGCCGTCTCCTCGACCGAGCGGCGGGTGACGTCGATGGTGGGCCAGCCGCGCCGCTCGAAGGCCCGCCTGGCCTTGATCGTCTCCTCGCGCACCGCGTCCTGGTCAGTATAGTTGGAGGACTGGCTGGCGTTCAGATTGTCGATCCGGTTGCGACGGATCTGGACCAGCCGATCCGGCGAGACAGTCAGGCCGATCACCAGGGGGTTTTTCAGCTGCGTCAGCCGTTCGCCGTCCTCCTGGCCCGGCACCAGCGGCACGTTCGCCGCCCGGATGCCGCGGTGAGCCAGATAGATGCAGGTCGGGGTCTTGGACGTCCGGCTGACCCCGCACAGCACGACGTCGGCCCCCTCGAGCTGTTCCAGCGAGCCCTGGCCGTCGTCATAGGCCATAGCGAAGTCCAGGGCGGCGATGCGGTTGAAATAGTCGTGATCCAGGGCGTGCTGGGCGCCGACGCGGGTGGACAGGGCCGCGCCCAGATAGCGCGACATCGCCCCCACCAGCGGATCCAGGGCGCCGATCTGGGGCATGTCCAGCTGGCGGCAACCTTCCTCCAGCTGTTCGCGCAGGTCGCGATCGACCAGGGTGTGCAGAACCACGCCCGGCGCCGCCGCCACCTCCTGAAGCACCCGGTCCATCTGCTTTTCCGAACGGACCAGGGCGTAGATGTGTTCGATGGGGATGACGCCGTCGAACCGGGCCGTCACCGCCTTGGCCATGGCGTTCAGCGTCTCGCCGGTCGAGTCCGACACCAGATGGACATGGAAATAGGTGGCCAGCCGGCCGGGGCCGGAGGGACGCGAGCCGGAAGGGCGGGCGGGGCTCATTGGGCGTTCGGCTCCCTGTGGAAAGTCGGTGGGCGGCGCGGGATCGTCGGGGCGCCGTTCTCCATAGCGGCTGAGCGACCGGGCCGCGAGCGGGGATGACGGTGGGCGACCTCGCGCGCCCGCCCCGGATCATCCCAAGGCTGAAAACCGGTTTTCACCGACCTGTGGAAACTCCTAACGAAAGGTTAACGACCCTTAACCCCGTTCACAGCCCCGCACCCCTGCGAACCCTTGCGCATTAAGGTTTCATTAGGGATTGTCCACCGGCTGAATAATCGCTTCAGACATCCCCGTTAAGGATCTCGGCGCGTGGATATCCGCTTTTGTTCCGTGGGCGACGCGAGAGTCGTCCCCGTCATTCCCGGCCCTACCTGCCACTACGAATCTTTTAATTCTTAATCTGATTAGGGATTGAGAGCGGGGGGCTGTGACCTTAATCGTCCGGCATGACCGATCCGACCCAGAACACCGATCAGACACCTGTAATGATCAGGGCTCTCCGGGGAGAGACGTTGGATCGCCCGCCGGTCTGGTTCATGCGCCAGGCGGGGCGGTATCTGCCCGAGTATCGTCGGCTGAGGGCCGAGGCGCCCGACTTCATCGCCTTCTGCCTGAACCCCGAGATGGCGGCCGAGGCGACGCTTCAGCCGATGCGGCGGTTCGGCTTCGATGCGGCCATCGTCTTCGCCGACATCCTGCTGATCCCCCGCGCCCTGGGCCAGGACGTCTGGTTCGAGACGGGCGAGGGGCCGCGTCTGGGCGAGATGCCGATTCCTGGTCGGATGGCGGAACTGGCTGCGGGGGCGGGCGAGTATCTGTCGTCCGTGGGCGAGACCCTGTCGATCGTGCGTGCGGCGCTGGAGCCCGAGCGGGCCCTGATCGGGTTCGCCGGCGCGCCTTGGACCGTGGCCACCTATATGCTGGACGGCGAGCACCGGACCATCGGCAAGGGCGAACGCGCCCAGGCCCGGACCTATGCCTATGCCGACCCCAGGCGGGTGGACGAGACGCTGGAGGTTCTGGTCGAGGCCACGGCCCGGTATCTGAAGATGCAGGCGGACGCCGGCGCCCAGGTTCTGAAGATCTTCGAAAGCTGGGCGGAGGGCCTGCCGGATGACCTGTTCGAAAGACTGGTCCTGACGCCCCACCAGGCGCTTGTTAAGCGCACGCGGGAGCTGGGCGTCACCGTGCCCCTGATCGGCTTCCCACGGGGCTCTGCGGCGCTTGCAGAGCGGTATGCGCAGGAGGTCGAGGTCGACGCCGTCGCCCTGGACACCGCCTGTCCGCTGGAGGTCGGCAAACGTGTGCAGCAGATCAAGCCGATCCAGGGCGCGCTGGACCCGCTGTTGCTGCGCGCCGGCGGCGACCTGCTGGACCGCCGCGTGGATCAACTGATGGAGGCATGGGGCCAGGGGCCGTGGGTGTTCAACCTGGGTCACGGCATCCTGCCGGATGTGCCCATCGACCATGTCGAACAGGTTCTGAAACGGATCGGCGCCCAATGACCGAAACCCATGCCGGCCGCCGCATCGCGGTGGTGCTGTTCAATCTGGGCGGGCCGGACGATCAGGCGTCGGTGAAACCGTTTCTTTTCAACCTGTTCAACGACCCGGCCATCATCGGCCTGCCCGGGATCGTGCGCACGCCGCTGGCCAAACTGATCTCCAGCCGTCGCGAGACCAGCGCCCAGGCCAACTATGCGCTGATGGGCGGCGGATCGCCCCTGCTGGCCGAGACCAAGGCCCAGGCCCAGGCGCTGGAGGCCGTGCTGAACGGCCGTCTGCACGGGGACACGGTGCGGGTCTTCATCGCCATGCGCTACTGGAATCCCCTGACCGAGGAGACGGCCGCCGAGGTCGCCGCCTTCGGGCCGGACGAGGTCGTGCTGCTGCCCCTCTATCCGCAGTTCTCGACCACCACGACGCAGTCTTCGCTCAAGGCCTGGAACGCGGCCTATGCCGGGTCGGGCGTCAGCCGCGCCGTTTGCTGCTATCCAGCCGCGACGGGTTTGGCCCAGGCCCAGGCCCAGGCGATTGGCGAGAAGCTGGATGAGGCCGTGGGTCAGCCGATCCGCCTGCTGTTCTCGGCCCACGGCATTCCCGAGAAACTGGTTACCGGCAAGGGCGACCCCTATCAGGAACAGGTCGAGACGACCGTCGCCGCCGTGGTCGCCGTGCTGGAGCGCGACCGGGGACCGATTGACCACACCCTGTGCTATCAGAGCCGGGTCGGGCCGATGAAATGGCTGGGACCCTCGACGCCCGACGCCATCGCCCAGGCGGCCGAGGACGGGGTTGGGGTGGTCGTCACCCCAATCGCCTTCGTCTCCGAACATATCGAGACCCTGGTCGAACTGGACATCGAATACGGCGAACTGGCCCACGAGATCGGGGTCAGTCCCTATCTTCGAGCGCCGGCCGTGGGGATCGCGCCGCTGTTCATCGACGCCCTGGCCGAGGCGGCCCTGGGCGCCCTGGACCGAACCGGCGTCGCCCCCTTCGGTCAGGGCTGCAAGGCGGACTGGAAGGCCTGTCCGTATCGCAATGGGAGACAGGCGGCATGAACACCTACGACCTGGCGCGTGGCCTGCACATCCTGGCCGTCATAGCCTGGATGGCGGGCCTGCTGTTCCTGCCGCGCCTCTACGCCTATGACGCCGAACAGCAGTCCAAGTCCGAGCCGCTGAAAAGCGAGATGCAGGGCCTGTTGCGTCTGTGGCAGACGCGCCTGCTGGGCATCATCCTGAATCCGGCGATGATCCTGTCCTGGGTGTTCGGGCTGTGGCTGATCCACATCGATGTCTCCGCGCGCGGCGCGGGCTTCCTGGCCGAGCCGTGGATGATCGCCAAACTGTCAGGCGTCTTCCTGCTCAGCGGCTGGCATGGTTTCCTTTCGGCGCAGAGGAAGAAGATCGCGGCGGGGACGTCGAAATATTCCGGCAAGTTCTGGCGTATGACCAATGAGGTTCCCTTCGTCCTGGCCATCGTCATGGTGCTGTCGGTGACGACGGAGTGGACGTTCGGTTAAGCGGCTCCGCTTGACCTGACCCGCCGCCTGTGGTTCCGCTGGCGGTGAACCGTTCGGCATCTGCCGTCGGCGGTCCCTCTCTTTTCGTGACGCCTGCAGGCCTTGAGCCAGCGGGAGCCCGTCACGCCTCCCTTCGGCCTTACGGCCAGACATTTTCAGAGACCCGCGCCGCAGCCTCTTGGCCGTGTGCGCCCGCGAGCCTGCATCATGACCGACGTCCGCGACACCAACACCGACACCCCCGAGAACGAAGGCGTCGAGGCTGAAGCCCCGACCCATCACGGCGCCGAGCACGAAGCCGGCGAGGCCGCGGGCGCCGATTCCGGCGTGGACACCACGGCCGATGACGAGGACGACGGCGAGCCCGTCGTCGCCAACGGCCGCATCACCCTGGCCGAGCTGAACGAGAAGACGCCGGCCGACCTGGTCGCCTTCGCCGAACAGCTGGAGGTCGAGAACGCCTCGAACCTGCGTAAACAGGATCTGCTGTTCGCCATCCTGAAGGCCCTGGCCGACGAGGAAGTCGAGATCATCGCCGACGGGGTGCTGGAAATCCTGCCCGACGGATTCGGTTTCCTGCGAAGTTCGGACGCGAACTATCTTCCGGGTCCGGACGATGTCTATGTGTCGCCGTCTCAGATCCGCCGCTTCGGCCTGCGCTCGGGCGATACGGTCCACGGGGCCGTGCGGGCGCCGCGCGAAGGCGAGCGCTATTTCGCCCTGCTGAAGGTCGATACGATCAATCTCGAAGACCCGGAGATGGTCAAGACCAAGGTCCTGTTCGACAACCTGACGCCGCTTTATCCCGAAGAGCGGCTGCACATGGAAATTCAGGATCCGACGCTGAAGGATCGCTCTGGCCGCGTCATCGACATCGTCGCCCCCCTCGGCAAGGGCCAGCGCTGCCTGATCGTGGCGCCGCCGCGCGTCGGCAAGACGGTGATGCTGCAGAACATCGCCAAGTCGATCGAGAAGAACCACCCGGAAGTCATTCTGATCGTCCTGCTGATCGACGAACGCCCGGAAGAAGTGACCGACATGCAGCGCACCGTGAAGGGCGAGGTCGTGGCCTCGACCTTCGACGAGCCGGCCACGCGCCACGTCGCCGTCGCCGAAATGGTGATCGAAAAGGCCAAGCGCCTGGTCGAGCACAAGAAGGACGTGGTGATCCTGCTGGACTCCATCACCCGTCTGGGCCGTGCCTACAACGCCACCGTCCCCTCGTCGGGCAAGGTGCTGACCGGTGGTGTGGACGCCAACGCCCTGCAACGGCCGAAGCGCTTCTTCGGCGCCGCGCGGAATGTGGAGCAGGGCGGTTCGCTGACCATCATCGCCACGGCCTTGATCGACACCGGCAGCCGGATGGACGAGGTGATCTTCGAAGAGTTCAAGGGCACCGGCAACTCGGAAATTGTGCTGGACCGCAAGGTCGCGGACAAGCGCATCTTCCCGGCCATCGACGTGCTGAAGTCCGGCACCCGCAAGGAAGATCTGATCACGCCGAAGGATCAGCTGGCCAAGACCTATGTTCTGCGCCGTATCCTGAACCCCATGGGCCCGCAGGACGCGATCGAATTCCTGCTCGACAAGCTGCGCCAGTCGAAGAACAACTCGGACTTCTTCCAGTCGATGAACACCTGATCCGTCTTCGGACGTTTCACGTGAAACAGGAGACGGCGCGATGAAGGTCAATGTCGAAGTCGATTGCACCCCGGCGGAGGCGCGCGCCTTCCTGGGCTTGCCCGACGTGACACCACTGAATGACGCCATGGTCGCCGAGATGCAGAAGCGGATGCAGGCCAATGTCGCCGCCATGCAGCCCGACGAGCTGATGAAGACCTGGACCAGCTTTGGAATGCAGGCCCAGGATCAGTTCCGCCGGATGATGGAAGCGGCCGTCAAGCCGTGATCCCCATGACGCCCTCCTCGTCTGGAGGGGGAACATGCGCAGCAGGGTGGAGTGGGCCCAACCCAATCACGATGCGGACACCCGTCTGCCGCTCTCCGGCTTCTCTCCAGCATTAGGCGAGGATAATGACCGACACCATCTTCGCCCTGGCCACGCCGCCCGGTCGAGGCGCCATCGCCGTGATCCGCCTGTCGGGTCCGGCGGTCGAAGAGACCCTGACCGCCCTCGGCGCCGCCCGCCTCAAACCGCGTATGGCCTCGGTTCGGAACCTGTCCCATGCCGGGGACCATATCGACCAGGCCTTGGTCCTGCGGTTCGTAGCGCCCAATTCCTACACCGGCGAAGACTGCGCGGAGCTGCATCTGCATGGCGGTCGGGCGGTGATCGAAGCGGCGAGCCAGGCCTTGATCGCCCTCGGCCTCCGACCGGCCGAACCTGGCGAGTTTACGCGGCGCGCTTTCCAGAACGGGCGTATGGACCTGGCCCAGGCCGAGGCGGTCGCCGACCTGATCGACGCGGAGACCGGCGCCCAGGCGAGACAGGCGCTAGGCCAGCTGGAAGGCAGGTTGAGCGAAACCTACGCCGGGTTCCGGCGCGACCTATTGCACGCCCTGGCCCTGGTCGAGGCCGAGATCGATTTTCCCGATGAGGAGGTCCCGGACAATCTGGCGCGCACGGCCGGCCCGGTTCTGGACCGTCTGGCCGATGATCTGCGTCGCGCGGTCGATACCGGCCGACGCGGCGAACGTGTGCGGGACGGCTATCGCGTCGTCCTGATCGGCGACACCAATGCGGGCAAGTCGTCGCTTTTCAACGCCCTGGTGGCGCGCGAGGCGGCCATCGTCACGCCCATCGCGGGCACGACGCGGGATGTGCTGGACGCCGATCTGGTCATCGGCGGCTATGCCGTGACCCTGTCCGACACCGCCGGTCTGCGCGAGAGCAACGATCCCGTCGAGGCGGAAGGCGTGCGCCGCGCGCGGCGACGGGCCGAAGAGGCGGACCTGCGCCTATGGGTGCGGGCGCCCGGCGACCCGGATGGGGTTGCGGCCGCCTATGCTCAGCCGGGCGATCTGGTCGTCGCCAACAAGGCGGATCTTGGCGACGACGTTTCGGGCGGGGAATTCGAAAGCCTGCGGGTCAGCACTCGGACTGGAGAGGGATTGTCCGATCTTCACGACTGGATCGCTGCGCGACTGGCGCGTGATCTCGCCGGGTCGGATTTCCCGGCCGTCACCCGAGAGCGACACCGGTTGCGCCTGATGGAGGCGCTGGCAGCGGTAGAGGCAGGGCAGGCCGCGCTGGAGGTCGCGCCCGAAATGGCGGGGGACGATCTACGCCGAGCGGCCGACGCCTTGTCGCGCGTGACGGGCGCCATCGGTGTCGAGGACATACTCGGGCAGGTGTTTTCGACCTTCTGCATCGGCAAGTAATACCGACGTTTCACGTGAAACACCGGGCGACACCTAGTGGCGGTGAGCCACGACAGGCTGGCGAAATCAGACCATCTGGACTATGTGGTCGCGCATGAGCTCCCCCTCCCATCATCTGTTTGACGTCATCATCATCGGCGGCGGCCACGCCGGCTGCGAAGCGGCGGCGGCCTCGGCGCGCGCGGGGGCGAACACCCTGTTGCTGACCCAAAAGCTGGTGACCATCGGCGAGATGTCCTGCAACCCGGCCATCGGCGGTCTGGGCAAGGGGCATCTTGTGCGCGAGATCGACGCCATGGACGGGATCATGGGGCGGTTGGCCGACGCGTCGGGCATCCAGTTCCGCCTGCTGAACCGGTCCAAGGGGGCGGCCGTGCGAGGCCCGCGCAGCCAGATCGACCGCCGCCTGTACCGCGAAGCCATGCAGGCGGAGCTGTCGCACACGCCGAACCTGACTTTGTTGGCGGGCACGGCCGAGCGGCTGATCCTGGAGGGCGACCGGGTCGTCGGCGTGACGACCGGAGCGGGCGAGACGGTGCAGGCCGGGGCCGTCGTGCTGACGACCGGCACCTTCCTGAATGGCGTCATCCATCGTGGTGATGAACGCATCCCGGCCGGCCGTCATGGCGAGGAGCCCTCGACCGGCCTGGCCGCCGATCTGCATGCCGCTGACTTGCAAATGGGGCGGCTGAAGACCGGCACGCCGGCGCGGCTGGATGGGCGCACCATCGCCTGGGATCGGCTGGAGATGCAGCAGGCGGACGAGACGCCGTCAGCCTTTTCCTTCCTGACCGACAAGATCACCGTGCCGCAGATCGCCTGCGGCGTGACCCACACAACTCAAGAGACGCACCGGATCATCGCCGAAAATCTGGGCGAGAGCGCCGTCTATGGCGGCAAGTTGTCGGGCAGGGGACCGCGTTATTGCCCGTCGATCGAGGACAAGGTGGTGCGGTTCGCCCACAAGACCAGCCATCAGATCTTCCTCGAACCCGAGGGCCTGGACGATCCGACGGTCTATCCCAACGGCATCTCGACGTCGGTGTCCGAGCCGACCCAGCTGGCCTTCCTGCGCACCATCCCCGGGCTCGAAGCCGTGGAAGTGTTCCGGTATGGCTATGCCATCGAATATGATTACGTCGATCCGCGAGAGCTGAGCACGGCGCTGGAAGTGAAGAAGCGACCTGGACTCTACCTCGCCGGTCAGATCAACGGCACGACGGGATATGAAGAGGCCGCCGCTCAGGGACTGATGGCGGGGCTCAATGCGGCACGGGCCGCCGCCGGAAAACCGCCGGTGATCCTCGGGCGGGACCAAGCCTATATCGGGGTGATGATCGACGATCTGGTTACCCGCGGCGTGACTGAGCCCTACCGGATGTTCACCAGTCGGGCCGAGTATCGACTGACCTTGCGGTCGGACAACGCGGACCAGAGATTGACCCCCTTGGCCATCGCATTGGGATTGGTGTCCGAAGGTCGCCGGATACGGTTTGAAGCCAAGGCCGAAGAACTGGCACTAGCATCCGCTGTTTCACGTGAAACGGTATTCACCCCGAATGACGCCGGCGCCTTGGGCATTGCAGTCAATGCAGACGGACGCCGCCGCTCCATGCGGGAACTGCTGGCCTTTCCGAATGTGGCGCTGGAGCAGTTCATATCGGCTGTGCCGATAATTGCGGGCTGGAGCGAGGATGTGCGCGAACAGATTCTGATCGACGCCGGTTACGCCAACTATCTGGACCGTCAGACGCTGGACGCCGAAGCGCTGCAGACCGAGGAAGGGCTGATGCTGCCGACCGACCTCGACTATGCCAGCATCGGCGGCCTGTCGAATGAGGTGAAGGAAAAGCTGGCCAGGGTTCAGCCACGCACACTGGGGCAGGCCGGTCGGATCGAGGGCATGACGCCGGGCGCGCTGACGGCCCTGTTGGCCCATGTGAAGAAGTCTCCGAAGACCGCTGCGGTCGCCGCGTGATGCTGGAGAATGAACGGGTCGCGTTTCAGGCCAAAACCGGGGCGACGCCGCAGCAGATGGCGGACCTGGAAGCCTTTCGCCTGAGGCTGGTCGAGGCGAACGCGGTGATGAACCTGGTGGGGCCGGACAGCTTGCCGGACTTCTGGAACAGGCACGCCTGCGACAGCGCGCAACTGCTCGGTCATGCGCCCCAGGCCCTGACCTGGGCCGACCTTGGCGCCGGGGCGGGCTTTCCCGGCGTCGTCCTGACCATTCTGCTGAAAGGCCGCGACGGCGCTCATGTCTGGTTGGTCGATAGCCTTGGCAAACGCTGCCGCTTTCTTCAGGAAATCGTTGACGCCCTCGACCTGCCGGCGACGGTGATCAACGGGCGGGCGGAGGAGCAGGCGATTTCTTGTGAGATCGTCACCGCCCGAGCAGTCGCGCCGATGGACAAGCTGCTGGGTTATGCACAGCCCTACTTCCAAAGGGGTGCACAAGGTCTGTTCCTGAAGGGGGAGAAGGCCGAATCCGAGTTGATCGAGGCGCGGAAATCCTGGCATCTCGAAGCTGAACTGGCCCCGTCGCAGAGCGACCCGCGCGGCCGCATCGTGACAGTCCGGAGTGTTCGACGTGCCCGCATCAGGTCGTAGCAAGCAGCCCGCTCGGGTCCTCGCCGTCTCCAACCAAAAGGGAGGGGTGGGCAAGACCACGACGGCCATCAACCTGGGCACCGCGCTGGCCGCGATCGGCGAGAAGGTGCTGATCGTGGACATGGACCCGCAGGGCAACGCCTCCACCGGCTTGGGTGTTCCACGTGAAACACGCCGCGTGACGATATACGATGTGGTGGTCGACAAGCGGTCTATCGACGACGCTGCGGTGCAGACGACTGTGCCTGGGCTTTGGATCGTGCCGGCTGATGCTGACATGTCGGGCGTGGAGATCGAGCTGAGCCAGGCGGATCGCCGTTCCTATCGGCTTCGTGACGCATTGCGGGCGCATGACGATGGCCCTACCGCGTATGACTATGTGTTGATCGACTGCCCGCCGTCCTTGAACCTGCTGACGCTGAACGCTATGGCGGCGGCGGATGCGGTTCTGGTGCCGCTGCAGTGTGAATTCTTCGCCCTGGAGGGCCTGAGCCAGTTGATGCGGACCATCGACATGGTCAAGCACAGCCTGAACCCGTCGTTGGAAATCCAGGGTCTGGTTCTGACCATGTATGATCGACGGAGCGCCCTGTCGGGGCAGGTGGCCAACGACGTGCGCGCCCACTTCGGCGACAAGGTCTATGAGAGCGTCATCCCCCGCAACGTCCGCGTCGCCGAGGCGCCGTCGTTCGGCAAGCCGGCCCTGATCTATGATCTGAAATGCGCCGGCAGCCAGGCTTATCTGCGCTTGGCCAAGGAAGTGGTGAAGCGCGAACGCCAGCGGCTGAAGCTGGCCGCCTGAATTAGAAGAAACGGAACAGTATCTTGGCTGAACGACAAAGAGGGCTGGGCCGCGGCCTGTCGGCATTGATGGGGCAGGACGCTGAGGCGCCGGTGGCGTCTGACGCGCCCGCGCCTGCCGGTGTGCAACGCGTGCCGATCGAGAGCCTGAAGCCCAACCCTGATCAGCCGCGAAAGACCTTCCGCCAGGAGGACCTGGAGGAGCTGACCGCCTCGATACGCGACAAGGGGGTGCTGCAGCCCATCCTGGTTCGGACCCATCCGGGCGAGGACGGCGTCTGGCAGATCATCGCCGGCGAACGGCGCTGGCGCGCCTCTCAGGCCGCGCGCCTGACCGAGGTGCCGATCGTCATCCACGAGATGGACGACGTGGAGGTGTTCGAGGTCGCCATCGTTGAGAACGTGCAGCGCGCGGACCTCAATCCGCTAGAGGAGGCCGAGGCTTACCGCGTCCTGATGGAGCGGTTTGGTCGGACCCAGGATGCAGTGGCGGGCGTCGTCGGCAAGAGTCGCAGTCACGTGGCAAACACCATGCGCCTGCTGCAACTGCCCGAGCGGGTGCTGTTCTATGTGCGTGAGGGCAAGCTGTCGGCGGGCCATGCGCGCGCCCTGATCAATACGCCGGATCCGGGCCAGCTGGCGGACATCGCCTTCGTCGATGGTTTGAGCGTGCGCGAGACCGAGGCCTTGGCCCGCCGCGCGGTCGAGGGTCCAAAGCCGGTCAAGCCCAGGTCCGCATCCGCGTCTTCGGGCGGGGAGGGGGCGGCCGATGTGGTCGCGCTGCAGCAGGATCTGGCCGACGCCCTGGGCCTGAAGGTTCAACTGGCGGACAAGGGCGGCAAGGGCGACCTGACCATCCGCTACGGCTCGCTGGAGCAGCTGGACGATCTGTGCCGCCGTTTGATGCGGGGTTGAACGGCTTGGTGTGCTAGGAGGGGGTATGACCGAAGACAACGCACCCACCGCCGCCGAAAAGCTGAAACAGGCGCTTGCCGCCAAGAAGGCCAAGGCGGGCCACGGCTTCAACGCCCAGGTCGGCGCCAAGGCCGAAGAGAAGAGCGTCTCGGCGCGCAACGTCGCCATGGCGCAGCCGGCGTTCCGTAAGGCGTCAAAGCGAGGGTAGGCTGGGGGACTCGGGCTTAAAGCCCGAGTCGTCGCGCTCGCCCAGCGATCTCCAGCAGCAGGCGTTCGGCGATCAGTTGATCCGGCATGCCAGTGGTCTTGGTGGCGACATCGGCGGTGTTGATGCTGTCCAGCACCTCGTCCAGGGCTTCGAGCCGCCAGGACCGCGCCTGACGCAGCATTTCGGCCTCCTGTTTCCAGAAGACGCCGGCGGCCTTGGCGGCCTCCTTGGCGTTTGCGCCGTTGGCCTGCAAGATATTGATTCTACGTAGCTTTCCCAGGTGTATTGCGGCCGAACGGACGGCCAGAACCGAGGATTCGCCCTCGGCAAAGGCGCGTCTCAAACCCGCTTGCGCCGGGCCGGGCCGGGCGCCGAAGGCCTGGAGCGCGGCGTCGGACAAGGAGGCGTCCGGCTCGACGCCCATATGCAGCTCCAGCGCGTCCATATCCAGCGTCTTGCCCGAGCCGGGGCCGATGAACAGGGCCAGCCGCTCGATTTCCTGACGCATCAGGCCGCGCTCGCGGGGCAGGCGGGCGACGAACCGGTCCAGGGCGTCGGAGGTCAGACCGACCTTGTCGGCGGCCAGGGCCTCGCGGACCATGCGGGCGACATCGCCGGTCTCGTCCTCGTAGCAGACGATGCCGACGGCCCCATTCTCCTTTTCAGCCGTCTTTCGCAGGGCGGATTCGCGACCCAGCTGGTCGGCCTCCACCACCAGCATGGCGTCGGGATTGTAGCCGCCCTCGGCGTGGATCTTGAGCGCGGCGGCGACGGCCTTGTCCACGCCGGGCTTCAGCGTGGACAGGCGGATCCGCACCAGGCGACGGCCGCCCATCAGGGACATGGCCGTCAGGGCCTCTTCCAGCTTCGTCTCGTCGCCGTCGATGTCGCTGTCGGTCAGGACGGTGACGTTGAAGGGGTCGTTCAGGTCGGGGGTGACCGTGCGGCACAGCACCTCGGCCCGTTCGGCGACACCGGATCGGTCCTTGCCATGGATGACCGCCGCCCGGATCGCCGGATCGGGCGCCTTCAGGAAGCGATCGATTTCCGGGCGTTTGGCGAGGATCACCGGCTCGCGAGCGCCTGCATGAGGTCGAGCCGGATCAGCCGCGCCAGTTCGGACGCCGCGCGTTCCTCGCCGTCCTGCTGGGCGGCGATGGCGGCATAGGGCTGGTCAGCCGAGGAATAGGTGGTGGTGACGGTCTCGGTTCCCGTCATCGGCGTTCCGCCCGAGGCCGGCGTCAGGGTCCAGGCGGCCTTGACCGTCAGCTCATATCGCGTGGCGGTGTCGTCGATCCGGCGGCCCAGAGGGCGGCGGTCCTGCTCGACCTGGGTGGTGAGGCGATACAAGGGGGTGGAGGACCGATCCCAGGCCAGGGCGTCCTCCAGCTGTTCGCGCAGACGATAGCCCATCCGGTCGTCCTGGGTCGCGACGGCGATGCGGCGCAGGGGCGATCCGACCGCGGGGTCGGCGTACAGAGGCGTGAAACCGCAGGCCGACACGGCGACGGCCGACACGATCGCAAGGACCGCCGCGACCTGGGCCATCGGGGCGCGCATCAGCCGGCCACCAGATTGACGATCCGGTCCTTGACCACGACGATCTTCTTCACGCTCAGACCCTCCAGCCGCGCCTGCACGGTCTCGTCGGCCAGGACGATGGCCTCGACCTCGGCGGGCTCCATGCCGCGCGGCACGCGGATTTCCGCGCGACGCTTGCCGTTGATCTGAATGGGCAGGACCACCTCGTCGTCGGCCGCCAGCGCAGCGTCCCACACGGGCCACGGCGCGTCCAGAACCATCCCGTCTTCACCCAGCCGGGTCCAGGCTTCCTCGGCCAGGTGCGGGGTGAAGGGGGCGATCAGGCGGGCGAGGGCCGACAGGGCTTGGCGCTTGGCGTCGCCGCCGGCCTGGGCGTTGTCGCGGATGGTGGCGACGAAGGCGTAGAGCTTTGCAATGGCCGAGTTGAATCGGAAGCCCTCGACCCCTTCGGACACGGCCTTGATGGCCTTATGCGCCTCACGCAGCAGGTCGGCGTTGGCCCTGTCCTCGCCGGCGAAGGCGGGATCGTACGCATCAAACAGGGTCCAGGCGCGCTGGACGAAGCGGCTGGCGCCCTCGACGCCGCCGGGGGTCCATTGCACGTCGCGTTCGGGCGGGCTGTCGGACAGAACGAACAGACGGCCGGCGTCCACGCCGTGCGATTCCAGGATTTCGGCCGGGGCGACGACGTTCTTCTTGGACTTGGACATCTTCTCGATGTCGCCGATGACCAGGGTCTCGCCGGTCGATAGCTGGCGCGCCGAACGGACGCCGTTTTCGTGGCTCAGGTCCACGTCGGTAGGCTCGATCCAGGCGCCGTCGGCGCGGCGATAGGTCTCGTGGACCACCATGCCTTGTGTGAACAGGCCGGCGAACGGCTCCTTCACCGACAGCATGCCGGCGTCGGACAGGGCGCGGGTGATGAAGCGGGCGTAGAGCAGGTGCAGAACCGCATGCTCGACGCCGCCGATATATTGATCCACCGCCAGCCAGCGATCGGCGGCGGCCTTGTTGATCGGCGCCTCGGCCGTCGGGTCGGTGAAGCGGGCGAAATACCAGCTGGAATCGACGAAGGTGTCGAGCGTATCGGTCTCGCGCGTCGCATCCGCGCCGCACGACGGGCATTTGACGTGTTTCCAGGTCGCGTGGCGATCCAGCGGATTGCCAGGCACGTCGAAGGTCACGTCGTCGGGCAGGACGACCGGCAGCTGATCGGCGGGAACCTCCACCGGGCCGCAGGACGGGCAGTGGATGATCGGGATCGGGCAACCCCAGTAGCGCTGGCGCGAAACGCCCCAGTCGCGCAGGCGATAGATGGTCTCGGCTCGGCCTTGACCGGCGGCCTCGACCTTGGCGATGGCGGCGGCCTTGGCCGTTTCCACGTCCATCCCGTCCAAGAAGCCGGAATTGAAGATCCGGCCGGGGCCGACGTAGGCTTCTGTCCCAATCTCGATGGTCTCGACGTCGTCCGGCTTGACCACCGGCGTAACCGGCAGGTCGTATTTGCGGGCGAAGTCGAGGTCGCGCTGGTCGTGGGCGGGGCAGCCGAATATGGCGCCCGAGCCATAGGTGGACAGCACGAAGTTGGCCGCCCAGACGGGCAGGGTCTTGTCGGCATCGAAGGGATGGCAGACGTGGACGCCCAGGTCTACGCCAAGCTTCTCGGCCTTTTCGATGTCGGCCTCGCTGGTTCCGGTCTGGGCGCAGGCCTTGATGAAGTCCGCCACCTCCGGCCGATGTTCGGCGATGGCCTTGGTCAGGGGGTGGTCGGGAGCCAGGGCCAGGAAGCTGGCGCCGAACAGGGTGTCGGGGCGGGTGGTATAGACCTCGATGGGGTCGCGGGCGTGGTTCGGCTCGCCCTCTGGCGAGGCCGGCAGGAAATCGGGAGCCTCGGCGATGGGCCACCACAGGGTTGCGCCCTTGGACTTGCCGATCCAGTTCTCCTGCATCAGCCGGACCTTTTCGGGCCAGCGGTCCAGGGTCTTGAGGCCGTCGATCAGGTCGTCCGCATAGTCGGTGATGCGCAGGAACCACTGGTTCAGCTTGCGCTTCTCGACCAGGGCGCCCGAGCGCCAGCCGCGTCCGTCGATGACCTGCTCATTGGCCAAGACCGTGTTGTCGACCGGGTCCCAGTTGACCACCCCGTCCTTGCGATAGACCAGACCGCGCCGATACAGCTCCAGGAACCAGGCCTGCTGCTTGCCGTAGTATTCGGGATCGCAGGTGGCGAACTCGCGCGACCAGTCCAGCGACAGGCCCAGCAGTTTCAGCTGGTCGCGCATCTGGGCGATGTTGTCGTAGGTCCAGCCCTTGGGGTGGATGCCGCGCTCCATGGCCGCGTTCTCGGCCGGCATGCCAAAGGCGTCCCAGCCCATCGGGTGCAGGACGTCATAGCCCTGGGCGCGCTTGGACCGCGCCACGACGTCGCCCATCACATAGTTGCGGGCGTGGCCCATGTGGATGTTCCCCGACGGATAAGGGAACATCTCCAGCACATAGTATTTCGGACGGCCGGTATCCTTCGTCACGAAGGCGGAGGCCTCGGCCCAGCGGGCCTGTTGGCGAGGTTCAGCGGTCTTGGGTTCGTAACGGGCCACGGTCGTCCTGAAAGTCAGAAGGGCGCTGACGCCCTCCCGACTGAACTAGCCCGAAGGACGACAGCGCCCAAGAAGTAATGCGTCCCACAAACTCTTGGGCGCGTCGCGCTCAAGTAGCCCGAAGGGCGGTAGCGCCTAAAGAAACTAACGCAGGCTTTAGCCTGCGTTAGACAGGTTCAGCTGGCGCGCCTTGGTCAGAATGGCGTTTTCCAGATCGGCCTCGGTCTGGGCGGCGACCGGGGCGGCGGTCCATTGCCCATCGGCGCCCTTCACTTCCTTGGTCACCGTGACGTTCAGCGCGTCGGCGCGCAGACGGGTGTCCAGGATGAAGACGGTGGCCTTGAAACGCTCATTCGGCGTCTGCGGATTGACGTACCAGTCATAGTTGATGACGCCGCCCCACGGATCGGCGGTCAGCAGCGGCATGAAGCTGAGGGTGTCGAGCGACGCGCGCCAGAGATAGGCGTTCACGCCGATCCCCTGTTGGGCGTTGGTCTTGGGCGCCGTCTTGTCGCCGCCGCCGACGAAGGGGATGCTCGAGCAGGCCGTCAGGGACGCGCCCAGGGCCACGCCCGAGACGAGGACGGCCGCGACGTTCCGAACCAGGGCCTTGTTGAGGCTCATCAAGAGAAGTCTCCGTAAACTCAGGGACGTGAGAGCCCTCGCCCACACGCGCGCGCGGCATGGGTGAATGCCGACTGCGGGGCTCTATAACACGGCGAAAAGGGGCGATGACAAGGCGAAGTCTGTTCCCGCGCCTTCACGCGTCGCGGCGTTTTGCGACAGAGGCATGTCACCGGGCGGGATTTCGCCGAAATCCCGTGACGCTTGAGACACATGCGAGGACAACAATGACCGGGAACCTTGTTATCCGGACTTCATTCCGTTGACCGCAAGGACGCCCGGTGTCTAATCGCCGGGTTCACGACCATATAAGGTCGGATCGGGGTTGAAACGTCGCCTTCACGGCGGGGTTCGAAGGGTTTGGGTATGCGTTTCGGCGGTTTCTCTGCTGTGGTGATGGCGATGACGGCGCTTGCCGTATCGACTCCTGCGCTCGCGCAATCGGCCGCGCCCACCGTGTCCCTCTCTGAAGCCCAGGCGGCCCAACGCAACGCTCCGGCTCCGCAGCGTCGCGGTCTTCGCCTGAACGACAACGGCCGCTGGGGCCTGGATTTCAACCTGAACCAGCCCGTGGGTCGCGAGACCGACTGGGGCGATGTCGAAGCGGGCGCCTACTACCGCCTGAACGACCGCCTGCGCGTCGGCGCCGCCGCCGCCGTCGGGGCGCCCGAGGCCGATCCGGCCCGCGCGCCGCAAACCAACGGCCGAGCTCAACCGCGCGTGCGGCTGGAAACGATCTTCAAGTTCTGATCTCGGTTCGGGCGTCAGCCGAAGGCTGACTGGATCGCCTCGACACCCGCCAGCCCACAGGCCCCAGAGCCCCTGAGCGCCACGGTGTTTTGCGCCCTGACGCCGCCGAGCGCATAGATCGGGAGGCGGACCGTGGCCGCCTTACGCTTGAAATCCGCGACGCCCAGCGAGGGCTTGTCCGCAGAACGACCACCTGCAGGGAAGATCGGCGACAAAACTAGGGCGTTCAGGCCCTCGGTCTCCGGCGCAGTTGCGCCATGCCAGGCGGCGGTCAGGATCCATTCGGGGCGGGCCGCGTGGAGCGCCATGGCCCGCGCCGCCGCGCGTTCCGGCAGATGCAGGCCGTCGGCCGAGATCGTTTCGGCGAGATCGGCGTCCAGGCCGACCAGAAGCCTCACGCCCGCCCCACGCGTCGCCTCGCGCAGCCGCCCGCCCGTCTCGCGCGCTTCGGCGGCGCCGAAGGCGCGATAGACCACCGCTGATCCGGCAGGCAGACGAGCGGCCGTCTCCCATGGTCGGGGTGTGCGCTCGGGGTCGGTGAAGAAGAGCAGCGGCGGCAGGCCGGCGGCATGCGGGCTGACAGCGGCGGCGGCGCGGTTTAGAGCCAGGGCTGCATCCCAGAGCGCGCGCGCCTCGTCGCTGTAATCGTCCGGCAGGATCATGACCTCTTCTTCCCCCGCCGACACGCAAACGTCCATCGCCGAAAGGGTCGCGGACGTGCGCGCCCGTATCGACGCCGCCTGCCGAACAGTCGGCCGTGATGCGGCGAGCGTGACCCTAACCGCCGTGTCCAAGACCCAGGAAACGGCCGTTATCGATCAGATTCTAGCGACGGGCCAGCGGGTGTTCGGCGAAAACCGGGTGCAGGAGGCGCAGGGGCGCTGGACGCACCGGCTGGCAGATCGGCCGGACCTGGAACTGCGGCTGATCGGCCCGCTCCAGACCAACAAGGCCGAAGACGCCGTCGCCCTGTTCGCCGTGATCGAGACGGTGGACCGAGACAAGCTGGCCCACGCCTTGGACAAGGCGGCGCGCAAACAGGGCAAGACTCAGCGGGTGCTTGTTCAGGTCAATACCGGGGCTGAACCGCAGAAGGCCGGCGTTCTGCCCGCCGACGCCGACGCCCTGGTCGCGTCCGTGCGCGCCCTGAAGGGGTTGAGCCTGGAAGGGCTGATGTGCATTCCGCCGGCTGAGGGCGATCCCGGCCCGCACTTCGTGCTGCTGAACGCGTTGGCCGCACGCCACGGGCTGTCGGTGCTGTCGATGGGGATGAGCGGCGATTATGAAGCGGCGATTCGACACGGGGCGACCCATGTGCGGGTGGGAACCGCGTTGTTCGGGGAACGAAATCGGTCCGAAACGGCCTCTTAGCCGTAACCTGACGTGAATTCGCGTCCCCAAGCCTTGGCGCGGGGGCCAAGCCTCGCCATTGTCTGAACCATGCCGACACCCAAGACGATCCTGATCATCGACGACGACGACGACCTGCGCGAGGCCCTGGCCGAGCAGTTGAATCTGCACGAGGAGTTTCGCACGCTTCAGGCCTCGACCGCCACGGACGGGGTGCGGATGGGGCGCGAGGTTCGCGCCGACCTGATTCTGCTGGACGTCGACCTGCCTGACATGGACGGGCGAGAGGCCTGTCGCCTGCTGCGCAAGGACGGGGTTTCGACCCCGGTCATCATGCTGACGGCCCAGGCGGCCGACGCCGACGCCATTCTGGGGCTGGACGCGGGCGCCAACGACTATGTCACCAAGCCCTTCCGGTTCGCCGTGCTTCTGGCCCGCATCCGCGCCCATCTGCGCAGCCACGAACAGTCCGAGGACGCCGTCTTCTCGATCGGCCCCTATGAGTTCCGCCCCGCCGCCAAGGTGCTGATGGACGCCAAGGGCAAGAAGGTTCGGCTGACGGAGAAGGAAACCAACATCCTGAAGTATCTCTATCGCGCCGGGGCCAAGCCGGTGTCGCGCGAAGAGCTGCTGACCGAGGTCTGGGGCTACAACGCCGGGGTCACGACCCACACGCTGGAAACCCACATCTATCGCCTGCGCCAGAAGATCGAGCCGGAGCCGGGTCAGGCGCGGCTGCTGCTGACCGACGCCGGCGGATACCGGCTTCAGCCGTAGGGCGGGGCTCGGTGGTCCAGAGCTTGCTACCGGGGACGATGCTGAACCCGGCGAGGTAATTGTGGAGACGGTAGCGTCGAGGCGGACTGCACCCCTAGGCGTTTCTGGATCAGTAATCGGCGTCGTGGGAGCGATGGCCACGGTTCCTAGCCTTTTCTTTTTTTCCAAACCCCGCGCATGATGCCAAGCGTGGCCGCAGACGCCGCGCGAGGTTCGTGTCATGGCCAGACCCCATCTGTCGTCCGGCGACTTCTTCGGCGCGGCTTCGCGGACGGTGGAGGCCGGGGGCTTTCGCGTCGGCCTGTGGGTCGCCAGCCGGCCGCCCGAGGGCGTGGAGCTGCACGCCCATGACGACGCCCATTTCGTCCTGGCCCTGGACGGCGGATACCGCAGCCTGGCCCATGATCCCCTGACGCCAAGGGACGCCGCCTTCGGCCCCGGCGCCCTGGTGTGGAACCCGCCGGGCGTCGAACACCGCGACTGTTTCGACGTGGCGGGCGGTCGTTTTCTGTCGATCAGTTTCGATCCGCCCAAGGGGGCCGGGCGCGGCGATCCTTTGCGTCTTCGGGGACTGCGGGCCGAGGGCGCCGCGCGACGGCTGGTCGGGGTGGCCGGGCGGTTTGCGACGGGCGACGCGGTGGTGATGGAAGGGCTGACCCTGGACCTGGCGGCCGCGGTCCTGTCGCCGGGGGAGCTGGACGAGGATCCGGCGCCGGAGTGGCTGCTGCGCGCCCATGAGGTGCTGCACGACCTCGCCGACCGGCCGGGGCTGGAGGTGGCGACGGTCGCCCGCCTGGTGGGGGTGCATCCCGTCTCCCTGGCCCGCCGCTATCGCCGGCATTTCGGCTGTTCGCCCGCCGTCGCCATTCGCCGGGCGCGGGCGGACCGGGCGGCGGCCCTGATGGCGCGCGGGCGCGATCTGGCCGAACTGGCCCTGGGCGCGGGCTATGCCGACCAGAGCCATATGACGCGCGAGTTCGGCGCCCTCTACGGCCTGACGCCCGCCCGCTATCGCGCCCTGTTCGCCTGAAGCCTGCCCGCCGGTTTCACCT
Source organism: Brevundimonas sp. FG128 (assembly GCF_057809775.1). Lineage (NCBI taxonomy): Bacteria > Pseudomonadati > Pseudomonadota > Alphaproteobacteria > Caulobacterales > Caulobacteraceae > Brevundimonas > Brevundimonas sp. FG128. Next base: position 36,367 of record NZ_JBMDKP010000003.1, on the reverse strand, counting down.
GTTCAAGACGCCCCTTCGCCGACGTGGGACAGGGTCGTCGTCTTCTCCCCTTTCAAGGACCGTCATGCGTCATCTGCTTTTCGCGACCCTCGGGCTCGCACTTGTCTCCGCACCCGTGATGGCCGAGCCGAACTGGCCGGTCGCCGCACCTGAAACCCAGGCGGTTTCGGCCGAGGGGCTGGCGGCCATGGACGCCGCCGTCCGCGCCGGAACCTTCCAGAAGATCACCAGCGTCCTGATCGCCCGCCACGGCCGGCTGGTCCATGAGGTCTATTTCGACGAGGCCAGTGCCGAGGGGGCGGGCCGCGAGAGCCGTCGCAACACCCGTTCGGTGACCAAGACGGTCACCGCCATGCTGGTCGGCGCCGCCGTCGGGCGCGGCGACATCGCTAGCGTGGACGCCCCGGTCATGCCCTTCGTCGCGGATCACGGCCCGTTCGACAATCCCGACCCGCGCAAGGCCGCGATCACGGTCGAAGACCTGCTGACCATGAGTTCGCTGCTGGAATGCGACGACGACAATTCGTTTTCGCGCGGCAATGAGGAACGGATGTATCTGATCGAGGACTGGGTGAAGTTCGCCATGGACCTGCCGCTTCGCGGCTTTCCCGCCTGGATCCCCAAGCCTGAGGACCAGCCCTATGGCCGGGCCTTCAGCTATTGCACCGCCGGCGTGACCACCCTGGGCGCCGTGGTGCAGAAGGCGACGGGCGAGCCGCTTCAGGACTTCGCGCATGAGGCCCTGTTCGGCCCGCTCGGGATCGAGGGAGAGCAATGGCAGATGTCGCCGACGGGTCTGGCCCAAGGCGGCGGCGGCCTGGGCCTGCGCAGCCGCGACCTGCTGGCGCTGGGGCAGTTGCTGCTGAACCACGGGCGGTGGGAGGGACGTCAGGTCCTGCCCGAGGCTTTCGCGCGCGCCATGGTCGCCCCGCATTCGACGGTGTCCCCGGAAAGGGGCGACTACGGCTATCTGGTCTGGCTGCCGACCTATCAGGTCGGGGGACGGCCGCATCCGGCCTGGGCGATGGCGGGCACGGGCGGCAACAAGGTGGTGATCGTGCCTGACCTCGACGCCGTCGTGGTGGTGACGACCGAGAATTACAATGTCCGCAATCCGCACGGGCTGGCCGACACCTTGATCGCGGACCATGCGCTGGCGGCCATGCGCTGAAGGCACGACCCTTGCGGGCCTTCACGGTTCGAAAAGCCTGACGTGCCAAGGTGAGACCATGACCCCGGTTCAGACTCCCGCCGATCTTCGCCCCATCACCGCCCTGCGCTTCGGCGCGGCGATCTGGGTGGCTGTCTATTCCTTCTGGGAAAACCTGGCCGGGGCGGGTCAGTCCGGGCTGGTGGCCAAGGGGTATCTGGGGGTCGAGCTGTTCTTCGTCCTGTCCGGCTTCATCCTCAGCCACGTCTATCTGCAGGCGGCGGGCGAGAAGTCGTTCTCGTATAAAAGTTTCCTGTGGGCGCGGGTGGCGCGGGTCTATCCGCTGCATGTCGCCACCCTGATCGGGGTCGGCCTGCTGGCGGCCGCCGCCCTGTTCGCGGGGATGAGCGTGGACGGCAATGTGCTGAGCTGGGCGTCGCTGCCCGCCAATCTGTTCATGGTCCACGCCTGGGGCCTGGCGCCGGTGGCGGGCTGGAACCATCCGTCCTGGTCGATCTCGGCGGAGTGGTTCGCCTATCTGTGCTTCCCGCTGTTCGCCTTCGTCTTCTGGCGCGTCAGGGAGCGGCCGATCGCGGCGGTGGTGGGCGCGGCCGCCTTCCTGGCCATCCTCTATTTCGCGTTCGAGCAGCTGGCCGGATTTGCGCTGACCGAGGCCACCATCCGCTGGGGCGCGCTGCGGATCGTGCCGTGCTTCGCCCTGGGGTGCGCCCTCTACCTGGTCTATCGCAAGGCGCCGCTGAAGGCGCCCTGGCTGTGCGCTGCCGTCGCCTTCGGCCTGATGGTGCTGAGCGCGGCGCTTAGCCTGTGGGACGGGCTGACGGTGCTGCTGGCCGGCGGCCTGATCCTGTCGCTGGCCTCGCTGCCCAATGAACGCGCCGGGTGGCTGGCGTCCAGGCCGGCCGTCTATCTCGGGGAGATCAGCTATTCGGTCTATATGGTCTGCGTGCCGTGGAAGCTGCTGGCCGTCGGCCTGGCCGCCAAGCTGACGGATGCGCCCGACAAGCAGCTTCACGTTTTCGTGTGGTTGGCGATTCTGGCCCTGTTGCCGGTCGTGGCGGCGGCGTCCTACCATCTGGTGGAACACCCGGCTCGCAAGGCTTTGAGGGGGATGGCCGCCCGCCGGAAAACGGCGTCAAGCGCCGATACGCCTGACGGCGGTACGCCGGAAAGGGTTTTTCAATCCTAGATTCGTATGGTGTAACTCGACGCATCGGCAGTCGGGATACGCCACAGCATGATTAAACGGCTCAAAGCCGCCGCGGTTGCGGCGACCCTCGGATTTTTTGCACTGGGCGCCGTGCCCTCTTCTGCAAAGGCCGACGAGCCGTATTGGCAGTGCGTGACCTTCGCCCGCATGTTCTCGGGCATCAACATCTTCGGCGACGCCTGGACCTGGTGGCGTCAGGCCGCCGCGAAGTTCCGCACCGGCGACGCGCCTGAGACCGGTTCGGTTCTGGTGTTCCGTCCCGAGGGCCGGATGAGCCGGGGCCACGTCGCCGTCGTCTCCGACATCCTGACCGACCGCGTGGTGCGCGTGACCCACGCCAACTGGGGCGGCAGCCGCGGCAAGGTCGAAGAGAACGTCACCGTCGTCGACGTCTCGCCGTCCAACGACTGGTCGCAGGTCAAGGTCTGGTACAATCCGATCAACGACCTGGGCACGACCGTCTATCCGACCTACGGCTTCATCTATAAAGGCGCGCGCGACGCCTTCGACGCGGGTCGCCAGATCGCGTCGAACGCCACGGGCCAGAGCCAGCACTAAGCCGCCTTGCGCCGCCCGCCCCGTCGGGCGATAGGCGGGCATGACCCAATCCAGCGACATCACCTACGCCGGCTATCTGGCGTTGGACGACCTGCTTTCGACCCAGCATCCGCTGTCGGACCAGCACGACGAGATGCTGTTCGTCGTCATCCACCAGACCAAGGAACTGTGGCTCAAGCAGATCCTGCACGAGACGGCCCTGGCCCAGCGGCTGGTGCGGGCCGGCGATCTGGTCCCCGCCTACAAGAGCCTGGCGCGGGTCTCGCGCATCCAGGCGGTGATGACCCACAGCTGGGACATCCTGTCGACCATGACCCCGGCCGACTATCTGCGGTTCCGGGGGGCGCTCGGCTCGTCCTCTGGCTTCCAGAGCGACCAGTTCCGCCGGTTCGAGGCCATGCTGGGGCTCAAGGATTCCAGCTTCCTGAAGTTCCACGAGGACCGACCCGAGGCCCTGGCCGCGCTTCAGGCCGCCATCGCCGCCCCCAGCCTGTATGACGACGCCCTGGCGCAGTTGGCCAAGGCCGGCCTGCCCGTGCCGGACGCGGTGCTGAACCGCGACGTGACCCAGCCCTATGAACCGTCAGAGGCCGTCGAGGCGGCCTGGCTGGAGGTCTATCGCGACACCGAGCGCTGGTGGGTGCTGTATCAGCTGGCCGAGAAGCTGGTCGATCTGGACGACGCCCTGCTGACCTGGCGGCACAAGCATGTGGTCACGGTTGAGCGCATCATCGGCCGGCGTCGCGGCACCGGCGGGACGGAGGGCGCAGCCTATCTGGCCTCGACCCTGACCAAGCGCTGCTTCCCCGAGCTGTGGTCGCTTCGCACCAAACTTTGATGTCGCAGGGGGCAACCAACGCCCCGCCCGCCCATTTCGCCGTTCAACCGCCACAGCGGAAGGAATAGACGAGATGACCAACCCCAACGCCCACGACATCAAGGTTCTGAACGGCCTGATCGAAACGACGCTGGACAGCGCGGACGGCTATCGCGAGGCCGCCGAACAGACCCAGGACCCCCATTATCGCACCCTGTTCGAGCGCCGCAGCACCGAGCGCCAGCAGGTGGTCGAGGACCTGTCCGCCGCCGTGCGCGGCCTGGGCGGCGATCCCGAGCCGCACGGTTCGATCCTGGCCAAGGCTCACCGCGCCTTCCTGGACGTGAAACACGCCCTGCTACGCAACGACGATTCCGTCGTCGGCTCGATCAACTCGGGCGAGGGCTTCATCACCGGCAAGTATGAAAAGGCGCTGGAGGACACCGGCATCTCCGCCACCACGCGCGAAACGGTGCGCCGCGCCTATGCGGCGGTGAAGACCGAGCATGAGCAGATGGAGGCGCTGAAGCACAGCCTGGAAGGCCAGCGCGACGCGGACAACCCGCTGTATCCGCAGTAGCCAACGCTCACCTCCCCATGCGCGAAGGCGCATGGGGAGGACAGGCGGCCGCAGGTCGCCAGGAGGGGGCGACGGGGTGTCGGCCGATGAAGGCGACGCTCGACGTCCTCCACCGAGTCGCCCCCTCCTGACCGCTGACGCGGTCTGTCCTCCCCACCCGCCTTCGCGGGCGGGGAGGTGATACGAAAAAGGCCCCGGCGTTTCCGCCGGGGCCTTCGTCATTTCAGTGTCGTGCCTGAACCTAGGCGTCGTCGCCCTTGGCGGCCGAGCCGGTTTCCGGAACCACGGCGCCCTTGACGGGACGGACCGTCTGGCGTTCGGCGATCCGGGCCGACTTGCCGCGACGATCGCGCAGGTAATACAGCTTGGCGCGACGCACGACGCCGCGGCGCTTCACTTCGATCGACTCGACGTTCGGCGACAGAATGGGGAATTTGCGTTCGACGCCTTCGCCGAACGAGATCTTGCGGACCGTGAAGGTTTCGCTGATGCCGCCGCCGTCACGGGCGATGCAGACGCCTTCGAAGGCCTGGACGCGCTCGCGCTCGCCTTCCTTGATCTTCACATTGACGCGCAGGGTGTCGCCGGGCTGGAAGTCCGGGATCTTGCGTTCGCCCAGGACGCGGGCTTTTTCTTCGGCGTTCAGCTGTTGAACGATGTTCATGTCATTTCTCCTCGGGCTTCGCGCCCTTTAGCTGTGATTTGGCGAGATGCGCCTGCCAGAGGTCCGGCCGCCGCTCCCGCGTTGTCGTCTCCCGCTGCGCCTCGCGCCATTGTGCGACCTTCTTGTGGTCGCCCGACACCAGCACCTCGGGTATCTCAAGCCCCTCGAACGTCCGCGGTCGCGTGTACTGCGGGTGTTCCAGAAGTCCATCCTCGAAGCTTTCGGACGACAGGCTGTCGCCTGAGCCGAGCACGCCGGGGATCAGTCTTACGCACGCCTCGATCGCGACCATCGCCGCCGCCTCGCCGCCGGCGAGAACCGCGTCTCCGACCGAGACCTCCTCGAACCCGCGCGCGTCCAGCACCCGCTGATCCACCCCCTCGAAACGACCGCAAAGCACGACGATTCCGTCTGCTTTCGCCCATTCCTTGACGCGCGCCTGGGTCAGGGGCCGACCCCTGGCGCTCATGTACAAAAGCGGCCGCTTTGGTCCCGGCAGGCTATCCACCGCCCGAGCCACCACGTCCGCCTTAAGCACAGCTCCCGGGCCGCCACCCGCAGGGGTGTCGTCCAGGAAGCCGCGCGTATCTGTGGAAAAGGCGCGAATGTCAACCGTATCCAGACTCCACAAGCCCTTCTCGCGCCAGGCCGTGCCGATCAGAGACACACCGAGCGGGCCGGGAAAGGCCTCGGGAAACATGGTCAGGACGGTCGCGGTGAAGGGCATGGCGGCGGCTCTTACACGAAAAGCGCGCTATTGCCTCCCTCTCCCAATGGGAGAGGGCTTGAGCCTCCGAGAGCGCAGCGATCGGAAAGGCGAAAGGGTGAGGGTCGGATGGAAGCCCGTGATGTCGAACGGTCGCCCAGCGTCGCGAGCCCCAGGTGTTGCGGCGTTCCGACACGGCCGAGCCCGTGAAGCGCTCGGATTTCACGCCGATGCAACCCAAGGCCGGGATCGGCGTTTGGACGGAGCTTGACCATAACAACAAGGGGTTTTCACCATGCGCAAGATCATCACTCTGACCATCGTCGCCGCCGCTCTGGCCGTGTCGGCCTGCAACACCATCGCCGGCGCCGGCCGTGATGTCTCGGCCGCCGGTTCGGCCGTCACCACCGGCGCAAACGACGCCAAGAACTAAGGTTTCGGTCCGCCGAACCTGAAGAGGCCCGTCGGATCCCCGGCGGGCCTTTCTCGTATCCGTCGCACGGCGGTGTTATCGTCGGCGCCCAGACAGGAGACCGACCATGGGCTTTCTCGACAATGTGCTGAACGGCCTCGGCGACGATGCGGCCGGGGGCCTCGCCGACCTGCTCAAGGGCCAGGGCGGCGTCGGCGGGCTGGCGGAAAAGTTCGGCCAGGCGGGCTTGGGCGACGTGATCGGCTCGTGGGTCGGCACGGGGCCCAACGCCAATATCTCGCCCGAGCAGATCACGGCCGTCCTGGGCCACGGCCCCATCGCCGACATCGCCGCCAAGATGGGCGTCTCTCCCGAACAGGCCGGCGAGACCCTGGCGGGCCTGCTGCCCGAGGCCATCGACCGCCTGACCCCCGGCGGTCAGATCGACGGCGCCGACGACCTGCTGGGCAAGCTGCCGGGTGGGCTTGCCGGCGGGCTGGGCGACATGATCGGCGGCTTTCTGAAGCGCTGAGGCGTCAGGACGGCTGGCCCTCGGTCGCGGCGATGGCTGCGTCCTGTTCGGCCGTCGCCTTCTGGCGTTCCTGCAAGGCGGTCTGTTTGCCGGCCACGATGAAGGCCAGGACGATGCCGAACACGCCGATGATCGCCGAATAGAGGAAGAAGGCGACATAGCCGGCGCCGAGCGCGGCCGGGGTGACGCCGCTGGTCGCCGCCCCGGTGGTCAGCACGCCGGGCTGCAGGTTGGCGAACAGGGCGCGCAGGCCGGCGAACGGTCCTGTCCCCTCGGCCGCGCGGGCCGAGGCCTCTACGATCCGGCCCGATTGCGAGGCGATCAGCTTGCCGGGCAGGGCGTACAGCGATGTGAACAGGGCGTATTGGGTCGCCGTGAAGCCGATCGAGGTCAGACTGGACATATAGGCGATCAGGGCCGTCCCGGCGTAGCCGCTGGAGATGTTGTCCACGCCGATGGCGACGGTTAGGGCCGACAGGCTGTGGCCCTGGGTGGCCAGCCAGGCGAAGATCAGGTTCGACACCGGGCTCATGAAGGCGCCGATGACCATGGTGCGGATCAGGCCAAGCCTGGCCACCGACCAGCCGCCGATCACGACCCCCAGGGTGGTCATGATCACCCCGAACACCTTGCGCACTTCAGCCAGCTCCGTCTTGGAGAAGCCCAGGTCGATATAGAAGGGCGGCATGATGTTCAGCACGAAGTCGGCCAGGCGATAGACGCAGATCAGGGCCAGGATCAGGGTCGCGACGCCTGAGAACCGTCGGTAGAAATCGGCCAGGGGCTGGCCGAACGATCCGGCCAGATAGGCGCCGGGCCGCGTCTTCGTGCCCGGCAGGGGCCAGCAGGCCAGGACCATGACGGCCAGGCCCACGAAGACCAGGGCGAACTGCAGATAGACGCCCTCGGGTCTGGCCGACAGGGCGGCGGCCACCGCGGCCTTGCCGTCCACGCCCAGGCCGAAAAGGCCGAACAGGGCGTTCAGCGGCGCCGACTGCCCCGTCAGGCCCGAACCCAGGAACATGGCGGCGATCCCGATAACGGCGAGGCGGGCGATCCATTCGAAGATCTCCAGCTTCGGTCGCGACGGCACGTCCCCGACCGGAATGGCGCGGATCGAATGCGCCTTCTCTCGCGGCGCGAACAAAACGCCGGCGATGCCGACGCCCATCAGGGCGGCCATCACGGCGTAGGAGAGGTTCCAGTTGTAGAGATCGGCCAGCACCAGGGGCACGGCTCCGGCCACGATCATGGCGACGCGGTAACCCATCTGATAGGCGGCGGCCATGGCGCCGTGGCGGGTATCGTCGGCCGCCTCGATCCGCCAGGCGTCGATGACGATGTCCTGGGTGGCGCCGAAGAAGCCGACCAGGGCGGCGAAGCCCGCCACCGCGATCAGGGCGTTGGACGGGTTCAGGGTCGAGATCGACCACAGCCCGAAGATGATCACCGCCTGGGTCACCAGCATCCAGGCCCGGCGATGGCCCAGCAGCGCAGTCAGCAAGGGCACGGCGGTCCGGTCGATCAGCGGCGCCCAGACGAACTTCAGCGAATAGGACAGCGTCGCCAGGGCGAAGAAGCCGATCACCTCCAGCGTCTGACCGCTCTCGCGCAGCCAGGTCGACAGGGTGTCGAAGATCAGCAGATTGGGCAGGCCCGCCGAAAAGCCCAGCAGCAGCATGATGAAGACGCGCCGTTCGCCATAGACGGCGAGCCCGCCGAAACGTTCGGCGGACCCGCCGTCGGCGGGGGGATGGGCTTGGTCGGTCATGCACGGCTCCGGCGCGGCGGCCGGAAACACGGGCGCCTGTAACTCAGCCGACCTTGGCGCGGATGTCGCGTTTCGTCCAGCGGGCCAGGGCGGCGCGCAGGGCCTCGGCGTCCAGCGGCTTGACGATATGGTCGTCCATTCCGGCCTCCAGACAGGCGCGGCGGTCCTCGGCGAAGGCGTTGGCGGTCAGGGCCAGGATGGGGGTCTCGTCGCCGGTGGCGCGGATGGCGCGGGCGGCGGCCGGGCCGTCCATGCCGGGCATCCGCATGTCCATGAAGATGACGTCGTAGCGGGCGCGTTTCATAGCGGCGACGGCTTCGTCGCCGGTGGCGGCGGTCTCGACGATACAGCCCTCGCGTCGCAGCAGGGTGCGGGCCAGCAGGGCCCCGACCGGATTGTCCTCGGCCAGCAGGACGCGGACGCCGGCGAACTGCACGGGGGCGACGCGGTCGTCCTCGGGGGGCGTAGCGACGGGAGCGCCCTGATCGCTGGCGGCGGCGCCGACGGCGGCCAGCACCCGTTCGGCCAGGGAGGCGCGCCGCAGCGGCTTGATCAGATAGCCATGGAAGCCGGCGGTGCGATAGCGGGCGACCAGGTCTCGCTCCGACGGTTTCAGCAGGATGACGCCGCGCCCGGCTGCCGGCAGGGCGGCTATATCGCCGGCGGGCGCCGAAGCGTGGTCGATCAGGGTCACGGGCGCCTTGGCCGCCACCTTGCCGCCCGAGGCCTCGATCTGGGCGGTCGCAGCGGACAGGACGAAGGGGTCGGGCGACCGCACGGCGACCGTCTGGTTCGCCAGCGGTCGGTCCCGCGCGCCGGGGACGGCGGCGAAGGCGGCCTCAAAGCGGAAACGGGCGCCGGCGCGTCGGGGTTTGTCGGGCTTGGCGTCGGCGGGGCGGTCCTCGACCCGGACCGCGCCGTTCATGGCTTCGGCCAGCTTGCGCACGACCGCCAGCCCCAGGCCGGCGCCGTCCTGACGCACGGCGTCGGACGAATCGGCGTGGCCGAACTCCTCGAAGATGCGGGCGCGCGCCTCGGGCGGCACGCCGGGGCCGGTGTCGTCGACCAGGAAGGCCAGGCGCGGCCGGCTGGCGGGGCCCCCGACGCGTTCGACCGATATGCGCACCCCGCCGGTCTCGGTGAACTTCACCGCATTGCCGGCGAGGTTGAACAGCACCTGCCGCAAACGGCCTTCGTCGGCCATGACGTCGGGCGCGTCGGCGGCGACTGACCAGACGATCTCCAGTCCCTTGTCGTGGGCGCGCGGGCTGAGCAGTTCGGCGACGCCGCGCACCAGCCCTTCGAGATCGACCGGGGCCAGGTCGAACTCCAGCGCCCCGGCCTCCAGCCGCGCATAGTCCAGCAGGTCGTTGACCAGGCCCAGCAGATGTTCGGCCGACTGGCGCGCGTTCTCGGCATAGGCGCGCTGGGCGCCGTCCAGCCGGGTGCGTTGCAGAAGGTTGATCATGCCGATCACGCCGTTCAGGGGCGTGCGCATCTCGTGGCTCATCAGCCGCAGGAACTGCTGCGCCGGGTCGATGACCTGCGCGGCCCCCTCTTCGTGAGGTTGATCCTCGATCCGTTTCGCCGCCGCCCGTCGCGCCATGGTCGCCTTCCCGTTGCGAAGGACCCTAGGGGGCCCCGGGTTAAGGATGTCCCTATGCCGTTCCGCCTCGTGGAGGGTCTGGGGTCACGAATGAAGGAAGGGCGTCTGCGCTCCGTCGTCCTCGCGCATCCCGAAGGTCGCATCGCTCCGCATCGCCACGCGCCGGTCGAAATCGGCCTCGGCGCCGACGGTGTTGCGGCGATAGATCAGGGCCTCGGCGATGTGGCGGCGCAGCACGCCGGTGCAACCGTCAAGATCGGCGACGGTGCGCGCTAGGCGCAGGGTGCGGGTCCAGCCGCGCGCCGTCAGTCCCCCGGCCTCGCCCGCCCGCATCAGCAGCATACGCCCCGCCTCGTCCGGCGTGGCGAACCGGTCCAGGGTGTCGCCCGAGGCGCGGGCGTTCAGGCCCTGGGCCGGTTCCAGCCCCGCCTCGCGCACCCGGTCTTCCTGCATGGCGCGGGCGGTGGCGACGCGCGCCCTGGCCTCGGCCGTGCCCTCGGCGGGCGGGGGCAGGGCCATGTCGGCGGCGGTGACGGGCGGCGTCTCCACCGTCAGGTCGATCCGGTCGAACATCGGGCCGGAAACGCGGTTTTGGTAGTCGCGCTGGCAGCGGGGGGCCTTGCCGCAGGCGCCGCGTCCGGCCCCCCCCATGCCGCAGCGGCAGGGATTCATGGCCGCCACCAGCTGGAACCGCGCCGGATAGCGGATATGGGCGTTGGCGCGGGCGACCACGATCTCGCCCGTCTCCAGCGGCGCCCGCAGTGAATCCAGGGCCTGGGCGCTGTATTCCGGCAGTTCATCCAGGAACAGCACGCCATTGTGCGCCAGCGACGCCTCGCCCGGCTTGGCGCGATGGCCTCCTCCCGTCAGCGCCGCCATCGAGGCCGAGTGGTGCGGGCTTCTGAACGGTCGATCGCGGGTCAGGGCGCCGCGCTCGATCAGGCCCGCGACCGACCAGACCATCGAGGTCTCCAGCAGTTCCTGCGAGGTCAAGGGCGGCAGCAGGCCCGGCAGGCGTTGCGCCATCATCGACTTGCCCGATCCCGGCGGGCCGATGAACAGCAGGTTGTGACCGCCGGCCGCCGCGATCTCCAGCGCGCGTTTGGCGCTTTCCTGGCCCTTGACCTCGCGCAGGTCGGGCACGGCCTTGCCGCTGGCCAGCGGGCCGGGCTCGGGCGCGCGCAGCACCTGGGTTCCCTTGAAGTGATTGACCAGGCCGATCAGCGATCGCGGCGCCAGGATGCGCGCCCCACCCGCCCAGGCGGCCTCCGGTCCCGTCGCCTCGGGACAGATCAAACCGAGGCCCATGGCGTCGGCGTCGGCGGCGGCCGGCAGGGCGCCGCCGACCCGCGCGGTCTGTCCGTCCAGCCCCAGCTCCCCGATGGCGGCCCAGCCGTCCAGGGCGTCGGGCGCGATCACCCCCATGGCCGCTATCAAGGCCAGGGCGATGGGCAGGTCGAAATGACTGCCCTCCTTGGGCAGGTCGGCGGGCGCCAGATTGGCGATGATCCGCGCCGCCGGCAGGGCCAGGCCGATGCCGGAAAAGGCGCCGCGCACCCGCTCGCGGCTTTCGGCCACCGCCTTGTCCGGCAGGCCGACGATGGTGAAGACCGTCTCCCGGTTCTGACCGACCAGCTGGACCTCGACGTCCACGCGCCGGGCTTCCACCCCGTCGAAGGCGACCGTAACGACTCGCGCAACCATGACGGCCTCCCTTTGCAATCAAAGGAACAAACCACGAACCGTGTTCGGCTGCAAGGGGCGTCAGGGCAGATCGGCCTCGGGAGCCAGGGTATGGATCACCTGACCCTGGGCATTGAGGAACTCGATCGCTCCATAGCCTTCGTCCGTCACCGTCAGGCGCAGGCGGGTCCGGTCCGCCTTGTCGTTCAGGGCGATGGCCGGCGTCCCATCTGCGGCCACGACCATCCGGATACGCGTCGGCGTCTCGACGCCCGGGACCAGCCGGTCGCCCAGGGCCGGCTCGCGAACCAGCGGCGGGGCCTGATTGATCGAGAAGCTGACCGCGCCGTCGGGCGAGACGCGCCAGCCGATGGCGTCCATCGCGGGATGATCCAGGGCCAGCACGGCCATGCCGCCGTCCACGTCGGCCGTACCGAAGCCGCCGCGCTCGCTGCCGTTCTCGTCATAGAGGATCAGGCCGGACACGTTGAAGGCGCGCTTGTACTGGATGCCGTCGATGATCGGGGCGGGCGTCTGGCCCGACAGGGTCATGCGGATCGTCCCGTCCTCATCCACGATATCGATGCGGCGGGCGGTGATGCGGTCGTGGTCCGGCGCCGCGACGCGAATCTCTGGCGTGCGGGTTTCGATGATCCGTTCCAAGGTCTCCACGGACGGCCGGCGCGGCGCCTCCTGCGCCAGGGCGGACGACGCACAGAACGTCAGGCCGACGGCCAGGGCGGCCGGCGCCGGTTGAAGTCGTCTCATCGGTTTTCCCTCCCGTCACGCCGCAGCGTCGGCGCGTTTCCTTTCGATCACGTCCCACATCAGGGCGGTGGCGTCGATGCCGGTGAAGGTCTTCAGCTGCTGGGCGCCGGTGGGGGAGGTGACGTTGATCTCGGTCAGATAGTCGCCGATCACGTCGATGCCGACGAAGATCAGGCCGCGTTCCTTCAGCGTCGGACCGATGGCCTTGCAGATTTCCAGGTCGCGCGGCGTCAGTTCGACCGGCATGGCGGTGCCGCCGACGTGCAGGTTGGAGCGGACGGCGCCGGCCGCCGGGACACGGTTGATGGCGCCCACCGGCTCGCCGTCGATCAGGATGATCCGCTTGTCGCCCTTGGACACGGCGGGGATGAACTTCTGGATCACCAGAGGGTCGCGGCTGGCGCCGGCGTGGATCTCGATCAGGGCGTCCAGATTGGGATCGTCGGCGCGCAGCTTGATCACGCCCGAGCCGCCGTTGCCGTGCAGCGGTTTCAGAACCACCTCGCCGTGCTTCTTGTGGAAGGCGGTCAGGGCGACGGGATCGGCCGAGATCAGGGTCGGGGGCTGCAGGCCGGGGAAGGCGGTGACCATCAGCTTTTCGGGCGCCGAGCGCACCTGGGCCGGGTCATTGACCACCAGGGTCCGGGGGTGGACCGTCTCCAGCAGATAGGTGGCGGTGACATAGGCCATGTCGAACGGCGGATCCTGACGCATCAGAATGACGTCCACGTCCTCGGCCAGATCCAGCCGGACCCAGTCGCCGAAATCGACGTGGTTTCCGACCTCGCGCCGCACGGTGATCGGCCGGGCACGGCAGTACAGGCGGCCCTCCTCCAGCGCCAGGGTGCGGAAGTCATAGACCCACTGTTTGTGCCCGCGCGCCTGGGCCGTCTCAGCCATCAGGAAGCTGGTGTCCCCGGCGATGTCGACGGCCTCGATCGGGTCCATCTGGATGGCGACTTTGAGGGTCATGCTTGGGCCTATCGCGCTTCGCGCTACTTGAGGCCCGTTGAGCGCGCCGCGCTTCAGGCCAGTGGATGGTCGATGTCAGTGTGGACTGATGCCCTAGTCCAGCTGCCGCGCTTCCTCGGCCAGCATGATCGGCACGCCCTCGCGGATCGGATAGGCCAGCTTGGCCCCCGTCGAGATCAGCTCGTTGGCGTCGCGGTCATAGGTCAGCTTGCCGCGCGTGACCGGGCAGACCAGCACCTCAAGCAGGCGAGGATCGACCGAAACGGGGGTGTTGAAGGCATCACTCATGGCGGTTTCCTGAAAGCGTGGCCGCTTATTGCATGGACGGCGCGGCGTCGTCACCGGCGTCGGCGGCGTCGATGCGCAGCAGGGCGGTCAGGACCTCGGCGCGGGGCATCAGACCCATGGCCTCCAGCAGGGCCTGTTTCTCGGCCGGTTCGAACGGCAGGGCCATCGACAGGCTGTTGACCAGGGCCTCCATCGGCGCGCTCTCGGCGGTGTCCCAGTCGATGTCCAGCGACCGATGCGCCATATAGGCGCGCAGGGCGTCCAGGAAGGCGTCGCGGTCGAAGTCCGGCTCCTCCGGCGGCGTCGCCAGATCGTCCTCATAGGCCTCGAAGGCGGCGCGCACCTGGCGATAGGGCGCCTTGGACGGCAGTTCGGCGGCGATGCGGAACCGCGACACACCGGTCAGGGTGATCAGATAGCGGCCGTCCGAGGTCTCGGCGAAACTGGTGATCCGCCCGGCGCAGCCGACCGGCGACAGGCCGGGCAGGACCGGCGTCCCGCCCTTGGGCTGGACAAGGCCGATGATCCGGTCCCCCGCCATGGCGTCGTCCACCATGTTCAGATAGCGCGGCTCGAAGATGTTCAGCGGCAGTTGCCCGCGCGGCAGCAGGATGGTCCCGCCCAGCGGAAAGACCGGGATCACCTGCGGCAGATCGAGCGCCCTGACATAGCCCTGCGGCATCACTTCTCCTGGGGCCTACCGCGCTTCGCGCGACTTGAGGCCCGGTTGTTCTGGATTACGAAAACAGAATGGACGAGAGCCGACGCCGCCCGTCCTTGGACACGTCGGACGTCAGGCCCGCCGCCTCGAAGATGACCAGCAACTGTTTGCGCGCCGCCTGTTCATTCCACTCGCGGTCGGCCTGGATGATGGACAGCAGATTGTCGACCGCCCCCTTGAAGTCGCCGGCCGCGCTCTGGGCCTCGGCGAGATCGAACCGGGCCTGGTGATCGTTCGGATCGGCCGCGACCTTGGCCTCCAGCTCGGCCGAAGCGCCTGATGGGGCCTTCGCCGCCAGGGCCAGTTGGGCGCGCACGCTCTGGACCGTCGGCTCCTTGGAGTCCTGGGGGGCCATGGCGATGGTCTGCAGCGCCTGTTCGTGGTCGCCGCCCGCCAGATAGACCCGCGCCATGCCGGCGATGGCCTTTTCGTTCTCGGGCTCGATCGACAGGACGTGAGCAAACGCCTGGGCCGCGCCGCCGAAGTCGTTCAGGCCCAGCGACTCCTCTCCCAGCTCCAGCAGTTGCGCCGTCTCGGTCGAACCGCCCTGGCCGCCCGTCAGCTTGTCGATGAAGGCCTTGATCTGGCTGTCCGGGATGGCGCCCTGGAAGCCGTCCACCGGCTGGCCGTCAACGAAGGCGTAGACGGTGGGGATCGACTGCACCCGCAGCTGGCCCGCATAGGCCGGATTGGCGTCCACATCGATCTTGACCATCTTCACCGCCCCCTTGGCGGCGCGCACGCCCTTCTCCAGCGCCGGACCCAGGGTCCGGCACGGCCCGCACCAGGTGGCCCAGAAATCGACGATGACCGGCTGATGCTTCGACGCCTCGATGACGTCGGTCATGAAGGAGGCGTCGGTGCCTTCCTTGATCAGGTCGTCGGAAGGTTTGGGCGACAGGGTGGGATCGACGAGGGTCATAGGCGAGGTCCGTGCAGGGTCGGTCAGGGTCAACGGATCAGATGGCGTCGGGATGCGTCGGCATCAAGCGGCGAATTGGTCGCGCCGGGATTTCAGACTCGCGCCGCAGCGAACAGAGTCTGAATCGTCTGAAGTGTGCGAAAATTGACCTCCCTGCGAGAGGGATCGGCTCTGGTTTAGCAAGATGCAGGGCGGCGGCGGGCAAGAAGAAGCTGGATACCGGTTGCGGCCGTAAGGTTCAGCCGGGCCGCCATTCGCTGAGCATCTGACCGTCGGCGTCTTCGAAAGCGACACGGTCAAGCTGGACCGCGCCGATGCAGACGGGGCGTTGATCGGGGCTGGAGGCGCGGCAGCGGATGGCGCGGCCGTCGGCGAAGGCGGTCATCCGACCTTCCAGCACCAGACGATAACCGCCCGACGGAGCCGGCGGAGGCTGGTCTCCATCGCCACGCTGGGTGAAGTCATAGGCGCGGCCGTTGCGGCGGCCCAGGCGCGATCCATCCTCCTCGAACACCGCCGCCAGGCCGATGGTCTGGGGCGATGGCGCGACCGGGCCGCTGGCGAGGGGATCGCCCAGGGCGCCGGGGCAGCCTTCGGCGCGCAGCCAGGGGCGCGGCATCCAGAAGCCCTCTGCCGCCTCCCAGCTGTCGGCGCCGCCCGCGAGAAGCGGCGAATCGGTCCAGTCGCCGGGCGCCAGGGTCAGTTTCAGGCTTTTGCGGCGTTCACCCCAGGACCAGGCGGCCAGGCCGTCGCCTGACGCGGCGTCGGCGGACGGCGGCGTGGGGCCGTTGCAGCCGAAGGCCTGACGAACGACGAACCGGCGACCGGCGAGGGATGCGCCGCCGGGATCCTTTCCGGCCGCATAGGCCGAGGCGGCGACATCCATGGCCTGCAACAGGCCGGCGCGGTCGAGGACGGGGGCGGGCGCCACCGCCACCACCGGCGTCTGGGCAGGCGCGGCCGCAGGCGCCGGGGCAGGCGTCGCGGCATCTTCCCGCTGACAGGCGGACAGGACGAGGAGGGACGCCGCGAGCGCGACGACCGACGAGCGAGGCGACACGGTCGG
Organism: Brevundimonas sp. FG128; assembly: GCF_057809775.1. Classification (NCBI taxonomy): domain Bacteria; kingdom Pseudomonadati; phylum Pseudomonadota; class Alphaproteobacteria; order Caulobacterales; family Caulobacteraceae; genus Brevundimonas; species Brevundimonas sp. FG128. The sequence goes on along the minus strand of NZ_JBMDKP010000003.1, from coordinate 19,923 downwards.
TTCGAGCATGGAACCACCCTAGCATGCGGTTCGCTGTTTTGGGGAGGATCGCGCGAAAAAGGTTGACGAAAGCGATGGGGGGCGGTCTGCACGGGCTCATGACCTTCGATCAGATCGCCGCCCTGGCGGTGCTCATCGGCGTGGTCGGCGTGCTGATCCATGGCAAGGTCCGCGCCGATGTCGTCGCCCTGACCGGCGCCGCCGTCCTGCTGTTGCTGGGCGTAGTGCGACCCGTCGAGGTGCAGGGCGCCTTCGCCAGCCCTGCCGTCATCGCCCTGGCGGGCCTGTTCGTCATCGCCTACGCCATCGAGCTGTCAGGCCTTTTGGGCCTTTTGATCCGCCAGGCGACGCAGCTGGCGGCCCGCATCGGCGCGACCGGCATCTGGATCGTCATCGGCCTGTGCGGCTCGGTCGGCGGCTTCCTGAACAATACGCCGGTGGTGGTGCTGGCTGCGCCTGTCATCCGAGACGTCGCCCAGTCGCTGCGCCTGTCGCCCAAGCGCTTCCTGATGCCGCTGAGCCATGTGACGGTGATGGGCGGCCTGCTGACCCTGATCGGCACCTCGACCAATCTTTTGGTCAACGACATGGCGCGAAACGCGGGACAGCCGGTGTTCGGCCTGTTCGAGATCACGCCCGTCGGCCTTTTCATCGCGGTGGTGGGCGGTCTTTGGCTCTATTTCGTCGGGGCCCGACAATTGGGCCGGTCCGTGGCGCGAGACGAAGCGGAAGCCGCGCGCATCGCCGAGATGGAAGAGGCCCAGCGCCGCACCGAAGCTCAGGCGTCCGGGCGTCGACGCCGGCTGCTGCCCTTCGGCCTGCCACGGCTGGGTGAATCGCGAAACCAATCGGACGGGTCGGGCGACGCCCATCTGGGCGACGTTCAACTGTACGGCGCGGCGGATCGACCCTTCCGGCTGAAACCGGCGCTATTGTCGATAGCCGTCTTCGCCCTGGTGATCGCCTCGGCGGCCCTGGGATGGGCGCCGATCGCGGCGTCGGCCTTCGCCGGGGCGGTGGCGCTGATCCTGCTGAGGGTCATCACGCCTGAAGAGGCCTATGCGGGGCTGCGGCCCGAGATCCTGCTGCTCATCGCCGGGATGGTGGTGGTCGGCACGGCTATCGAGGTGACCGGCCTGGCCCAGGCAGGCGCCTCGCGGCTGATCGACGTGATCCGGCCCATGGGGCCGCTGGGCGCGCTGATCGTGCTGTACGGCGTGACCCTGTTCGCCACCGAACTGCTGTCCAACGCCACGGTGGCGGTGTTGATCACGCCGGTGGCCGTGGCCCTGGCCGAGAGCCTGGGCGTTGATCCGCGACCCTTCCTGGTGTGCGTGATGATGGCCGCCTCGGCCGCGTTCGCCACGCCGTTCGGCTATCAGACCAATGTGTTGGTCTTCAACATGGCCGGCTACAGCTACATGGACTTCGTGCGCGTGGGCCTGCCGCTGAACCTGATCACCTGGATCGCCGCCATGGTGGCGATCCCGATCTTCTTCCCGTTCTGAGGCGGATCAGACGTCCAGATCGACCGTCACGGGGGCGTGGTCGGAGGGACGCTCCCATTCGCGGACGTCGTCGTGGATGCGGGCGGTGTCCATGACCACGGCGGGCGTCAGGCCGGGCGAGGTCCAGATATGGTCCAGGCGCAGGCCGCGGTTGGACTTGCGGAAATCGGCGGCGCGATAGCTCCACCAACTGGCCAGTTTCTGCGGCTCGGGGAAGCGATCGCGCAGCACGTCGGCGAAACCGCCCGTCTCCTGAAGCCGGTTCAGGGTCTCGACCTCGATCGGCGTGTGGCTGACGATCTTGGACATGTAGCGGTGGTTCCACACGTCGCCTTCGCCCGGCGCGATGTTGAAGTCGCCGGCCATGACCAGGGGACGTGACTTGTCCTGTCTGGCGACGATGGCGGTCAGCTGTTCGTAGAAGTCCATCTTGTGATCGAACTTGGGGTTCAGCGCCCGGTCGGGCACGTCGCCGCCGGCGGGGATGTAGAAGTTCTGGATGTCGATCCCGGCGACGCGGGCGGAGACGCAGCGGGCGTGGCCCAGCTTGCAGACCTGGAAGGTGTCGCTGTCCTCGAGCGGGAGACTGCTGGCGATGGCGACGCCGTGCCAACCCTTCTGTCCCGCCACCCGCAGGTGGGGCATGCCCATCTCTTCGAAGGCGCCGCGCGGGAACTGGTCCGTGGTGCATTTGATCTCCTGCAACACCAGGACGTCGGGCGCGCGCTCTTCGACGAAGCGGGCGACCTGGTCGATGCGCAGGCGGACGGAGTTGATGTTCCAGGTGGCGAGGCGAAGGGTCATGCCCCGCTCTAGCAGGCCGAGCGCGGGCTTGGCGCCATAAAAAAGGCCCGGCCGCTACGGGCCGGGCACTGGGAGGTTCGTCTCTCTCTCGCCGCCGGGGAGGGGGATATGATCCGCAGCGGTAGAACGGCCGCCGCCGTTCATGTGCCCAAAGTGTCACGCCAAACTGAAAAGGTCAAACTGTCATAATCTTCCCTTGCCTGTGGCGGCCGGGAGACATGAGGGATTTCGTCCGGTCGCGGATCAGTCTGGCGTGGTGCGCGACACCGGCGCTGTGGCCCATTCGCCGCGCCATTCGTAGCTCAGCGTCACGCAATGACGATAGGCGCCGTCGGACCACCGGCCCACCGCCTGCATGGTCAGAGGTCGGGGCGCGCGCACGCGGCCCATCACCAGCCAGACCTGATCGGCGCCGGGACACAGGGCGCGCGCCAGGCCGCGGCCGTCGCCTTGCTGATCCACGGCGTAGATGTCGCTCTCCTGGGCGCCTTCGGGCAGGGCGCGGATGGCGTCCTGGGGGCCGCCGCGCTCGAAGCCGGCGGTTCCGCGCGCCGTGGTGGAGAACAGCCGCTCGACCCGCACCGCTCCGAACAGGCCGCGCCGGACTTCCAGCGTCACCCCCTTGGTCAGGGCCTGGGTGATCCGGTCGGACGCATTATAGGCCAGAAAGCGCGTGTCGGCCTGGGCCGGCGCCGCCGCAGAGGCGACGGCGGTCAGGGCGAGGGCGGAGGCGATGAAACGGCGCATGCGAACCTCTTCGTCGGGTTTTGCGGCGAGAACGCGGCTTTCGTCCGATCAGTGCTCGCCCAGGCAACGCAGGGCGACCTCGAGATTGCGCAGGCCGTCCTCGCCGGTCACCGCCGGGGTCTCGCCGGTGGCGATCGCGCGGGCGAAGGCTTCCAGCTCTTTCCTGAGCGGCTCGGCCGGCCAGGAGTTCAACATCCGGGTGGAATAGGAGCCGTCGGGCTGCTGGCCGAAATATTCGGTGACCTGGCGGGTGATCAGGTCGGCGACCACGAACTTGGTCTTGGTGGCGACCTGCAGCGTGCGGGTCTTGTAGGGCGTGACCCAGTTGGTGGTGATGTGGGCGATCACCCCATTGTCGAGGCGGAACTGAAGCAGGGCCGTGTCCTCGCGGTCGGCGCGGGTGCGGGCCAGTTGCGGCTGGACCTCGACGATTTCCGAGCCGGTCAGGTGGCGGATGATGTCGATGTCGTGGACGGCTAGGTCGATGACGACCCCGACCTCGCCCATGCGCGGCGGGAAGGGGCCGACGCGGGTGATCTGGATGGAGATGATGTCGTCGTCGGCGACGGCGCGCTTGACCGTCTCGACCGCCGGATTGAAGCGCTCGACCTGGCCGACCATCAGGACGCGGTCATTGGCCTTGGCGGCGTCGATCATGCGCTGGGCGTCGGCGACGGTGGCGGCGATGGGCTTTTCGACCAGGACGTGGACGCCCTTTTCGAGCAGGGCCACGCCGATCTCGGCATGGAAGCGGTTGGGCGTGGCGACGACGGCGGCGTCCAGGCCGGCGTCGACGAAGGCCTGGGCCGTCGTGACCGGCGAGGCGCCATAGGCGGCGGCGACGCCCTCGGCCGTCACGGCGTCGGGGTCGAAGACGGCGGTCAGGTCGAACTCGCGCATCTCGGAAGCGACGCGCGCATGGTTGCGGCCCATGACGCCGACGCCGGCGACGCCGATCTTGAGGACGGGGGTGTTCGGCATCAGGTTCAACCCTTGTAGCTGGCGACGGCGGCGATGACCCGGTCCTGCGTCGCCGCGTCCAGATCGGCGTGCATCGGCAGGCTGAAGACCACGTCCTTCAGACGCTCGGTGACCGGCAGGCCGCCGGCCCCGCGCGGGAAATGCTCATAGGCCGGCTGCAGGTGCAGCGGGATGGGGTAATAGACGGCGGTCGGCACGTCATTGGCCTTCAGATGGGCGATCAGGCCGTCGCGGTCCGGGTGTTCGACCGTATATTGCGCCCAGTTGGAGATACGGCCGGCCGGCACGTCCGGGACTTTGGCGACGTGGGGGCGCAGACCTTCGTTGTAGCGGGCGGCGGCGGCGTTTCGCCATTCGATTTCCTGGCCGAAGACCTTCAGCTTCTCGATCAGGACGGCGGCCTGGATGGTGTCCAGACGGCTGTTCAGGCCGATGCGCATGTTCAGATACTTCGGGTCATGGTCGAAGGTGCGATCCTTCAGGTCCACGGCCACGGCCTTGCCGTGCACGCGCACGGAATCGATCAACTGGGCCAGTTCGTCGTCATTGGTCAGCACCGCCCCGCCGTCGCCGTAGCAGCCCAGCGGCTTGGCCGGGAAGAAGCTGGTGGTGGTGATGTCGGCCCATTTCAGCGGATGCTCGCCGTTGATGGTGCAGCCGAATCCTTGCGCCGAATCCGAGATCAGCTTCAGCCCATGTTTGTCGCAGATGGCCTTGATGGCCGGATAGTCGGCGGGTTGGCCGAACAGGTCCACGGCGATGACCACGCGCGGCGTCAGGCGGCCCTCGGCCTTGATCCCTTCGATGGCGCGCTCCAGCGCGACGGGATCCATGTTGTAGGTGTTCTCGTCCACATCGACGAAGACCGGCTCGGCGTCGAACCACGGCACGACCTCGGCGGTGGCGGCGAAGGTGAAGCTGGGCACGAAGACCGCGTCGCCGCGCCCGATCCCCCAGGCCATCAGCGGCAGGGCCAGGGCGTCGGTGCCGTTGGCGCAGCCCAGGGCGTGCTTGGCCTTGCCAAAGGCGGCGAGGTCGGATTCGAACTGGCGGACTTGGGGGCCCATGACCCAGGCGCCGCCGACGACGGCCTCCTGGACGGCGGCCTCGATCTTGCCGGTGAGACGCAGGCGCTGGGCCTGAAGGTCGATGAAGGGGATCATGAGGGACGCTCTCCACGGGGGATCGTGCGGCGGCCCAATGGGGATGGACCGCAAAATGTCGGGCCGTCCTAGCAAGATCGCGCGCAGGGGCCAAATCGGTCGGCGTCACATCGCGTTGCCCTTTGCTACGCCCTGCGCCTCTTGGCGCCTGTCGGGATGCGCCTTAAGCCAGCGCCATGACCGCGCTTTCCGTTGCCCAGACCAAGGTCTCGAACTGGCTGTTCGATCACGCCCTGCCGCTGTGGGCGGAGCGGGGCGTGGACGCCGATGGGCGGTTCTTCGAACTGTTGGACTTCGACGGCCGGCCGGTGACAGGCGCGCGCCGCCGCACCCGCGTCCAGGCCCGCCAGATCTACGTCTTCTGCGAGGCGGCCGCCCTGGGCTGGGGCGCAGGCCGGGCGGTGGCGCAGGCCGGACTGGAGGGGATGATCGCCACCTGCCGGCGCGACGACGGCCTGTGGGTCGCCGCGACCGACGACGCGGGGGCTGTAACGGACGAGACGGCCGATCTCTACGACCTGGCCTTCGTGCTGTTCGCCCTGGCCGCCGCGCACCGTGTGCTGGAGGATCCGCGCGCGCGTCCGCTGGCGCTGGAGACGCTGGCGGCGATCGACGCCAAGATGGCCGCGCCGCACGGCGGCTGGCAGGAGGCGCTGCCGCCCCGCCTGCCGCGTCGTCAGAACCCGCACATGCATCTGCTGGAAGCCATGCTGGCCTGGCAGGCGACGGCGCCCGACCCGGCGTTCGAGGCGGCGGCGCGGGTATCGCTGGAGCTGTGCCGCACCCGGTTTCTGATCGACGGCGCGATCCGGGAGTATTTCACCGAGGCCTGGGCGCCCGATCCCGCCACCGGCCATATCGTCGAGCCGGGCCATTTCGAGGAATGGGCCTGGCTGCTGCGCCAGGCCGAGGCCGCCGGGCTCGGGACGGCGGAGGCGGCTCCCGGCCTGCATCGCCGCGCGGTCGCCCAGGGGATGAAGATCGGCTTCATGATCCGCGAGGTGGGCGCCTCGGGTGCGCCCCTTGATGCGGGGCGGCGTCTGTGGGCCCAGACCGAGGCGATCCGCACCGCCCTGGCCTTCGGCGAGTCTGCCGCCGTCGATCTGATCGAGGCGACGTTCGACACCCATCTGATCACCGCCGTTCCCGGCCTGTGGATCGACAGCTACGACGCCGACGGCCGGTCGCACGACAAGGCCGTGCCTGCCTCCAGCTTCTACCACCTGACGACGGCCTTCTCCGAACTGCTGAGACAGGGCGCATGACCGGCGTTCCGGCAGCGTTCCTAGATCGGGACGGGGTGCTGATCGAGGACAGCGGCTATCCGCATCGGCCCGAACACCTGAAGCTGATCCCCGGCGCGGCGGCGGCGGTGCGGCGCATGAAGGCGGGCGGCTATCGCACCGTCATCGTCACCAACCAGTCGGGCGTGGCGCGGGGTCTGTTCAGTGAAGACCAGATGCACGCCTTCAACGCCTTGCTGGTCGAGCGGCTGGCCGAGGGTGGGGCGATCATCGACGCCGTCTATTCCGCCCCCTTCCATGCTGAGGCGGTCGAGGCGCGCTATCGGCATCCCGACCATCCGGACCGTAAACCCAACCCCGGCATGCTGCTTCGCGCGATCGCTGAGCATGGCCTCGATCCCGCGCGATCCTTCATCATCGGTGATCAGAAACGCGATCTGGAGGCGGGGCGACGGGCCGGGGTGGCGGGCCATCTGTTCAAGGGCGGTGATCTGGACGCCTTCGTGCGCGAGGTCGTCGGCCTCTGATTTCAGGCCGAGGCGTCGCATTTCCTCGCGCGATGAATTACTCTGGCTGAAACCGGAGGAGATCGCCAATGAGCGCGCCACATCCCTTTGCAGACCGCCGCTGGACCTCGCCGGACGGACTAACGTTGTTCGCGCGCGACTATGCGCCTGGTCCGGGGGTCGCGCGGCCGCCGGTCATCGCCATCCACGGCCTAACCCGAAACAGCGCCGATTTCGAAGCCATCGCCCCCATGCTGGCCCAGAGCGGACGGCGTGTGCTGGCGGTGGACGTGCGCGGGCGCGGCCTGTCGGATCGTGCGCCCGATCCCATGACCTATACGCCGGACGTCTATGCGCGGGACGTGCTGGCCCTGATGGCGCAGGCGGGCATCGACCGCGCGGTCTTCCTGGGCACCTCCATGGGCGGGCTGATCACCATGGCCCTGACGGCGATGAAGCCCAAGGCGGTGGTCGCGGCGATCCTGAACGATATCGGCCCGGAAGTGGCGCCGGAGGGCCTGGCGCGCATCGCCGCCTATAGCGGTCAGCCGGTCGAGATCGGGTCGTGGGGCGATGCGGCGGCCTATGCGAAGCGGATCAACGCCGTCGCCTTCCCCCACTATTCGGATGCGGACTGGGACGCCTTTGCGCGGCGCATCTTCCGCCAGCAGCCGGATGGCGAGATCGGGCTGGACTATGACACCGACATTTCCGTGCCGATCCGTACGGCGGGCGCCAAGGCGCTGGTCCCGAACCTGTGGCCCATGTTCCGGCGACTGGCGCGCAAGAAGCCGACCCTGCTGGTGCGCGGCGCGAACTCGGATCTGCTGAGCGCCGACATCGCCGGGCGGATGAAGAAGGCGGCCCCGGCCATGGCCTATGTCGAGGTTCCCAGCGTCGGTCACGCGCCGATGCTGGATGAGCCGGAGGCCAAGGCGGCGATCTTCGAGTTTCTGTCCGAGATCGATTAGTCCTTCGTCGGATCGACCTGGGACGCATCGCCATAGGTCAGGGCCAGGAAGACGTCCTCCAGGTCCGGGTCCTCGGTGGTGATGTCGGCGATGGTGACGCCGGCGGCGCGGACGGCGTTGATGACCTGTTCCACCGACGACTGTCCCTTCTTGTAGGCCACGGCGAAGGCGCCGCCCGGGCGCGGCGTGACCTCGAAGCCGGCCAAAACCGGTGGCGTCGCCTGGGGCGTTTCCGGCGTGACCACGACGTTGCGGCTGTCCAGGCGGCGCAGCAGTTGCGGCGTCGGCTCGCAGGCCACGACCTCGCCCCGGTTGACGATGGCGATGGTGTCGCAAAGCTCCTGCGCCTCTTCGAGGTAGTGGGTGGTCAGGACGATGGTCACCCCTTCTTCGTTGATGCGGCGGACATAGGCCCACAGCTGGCGACGCAGTTCGACGTCCACGCCGGCCGTGGGCTCGTCCAGGATCAGGATGGGCGGATTGTGGACCAGGGCCTTGGCCACCATCAGGCGACGCTTCATGCCGCCGGACAGGGCGCGGACATAGGCGTTGGCCTTGTCCGACAGGCCCAGCGCCGCCAGCAGTTCGTCCGAGCGGCGTTCGTTCTTGGGCACGCCATAGAAGCCGGCCTGGACCTCCAGAGATTCACGCGGGGTGAAGAAGACGTCGGCGACGATCTCTTGCGGCACGACGCCCAGAGCGGCGGCGGCGTCGCGCGGCTCCCTGTCGATGTCGCGGCCCCAGATGGTCACCGAGCCTTCCGACTTCTTCACCACCCCGGCGAGGATGTTGATCAGGGTCGATTTGCCGGCGCCGTTCGGACCCAGCAGGCCGAACACCGAGCCGCGCGGAATGACCAGATCGACGCCGCGCAGCGCCGTCTTGGGCGCCGCCTTCTTGGAGCCGGCGTAGGTCTTCTTCAGGCCCCGCACCTCGATGGCGTTGTCGGGCAGGGCGAGGGTCTCGGGCATGTCGGGAATTCACTCAGGCGGAACGGCGAGCGGCATAGGTAGGGCGCGTGGTCGGGTTCGCCAAGCCATGCAACCAGACGGCCGGCGACAAGCGCGCCTGTCGTTATGTCAATGACGCTTGACGACAACAGCAATGATGTCTAGCTTGCTTGTCACAAAGACAACCTTGCTTGATGGAGATGAGCTATGACCGACCTTCAAAAACCCAGGAAGCCCCTGACAAAGACCCGTCTGATCGGGTTCGCCGCCATGGGCGTCTGCGCCATTGGCTATGCGGGGGCCGGCCTGGCGCTGCTAGCCGGCAAGACCGATCAGATCGACATGACCCACGCCGCGATCGCCGCAGCAGGCCTTGCGCTGGTGGGGGAGGTCGGCCTGTGGGTCGGCGCCGCCTGCTTGGGCCTGACCCTGTTCAAGAAGCGCAAGGCCATGCTGGATCGCCTCTTGCGTCGCCGCCCCGCCGCGCCTGCTGAGGTTTGACCTTCGGGTCCGGTCCGCCTAGGAAGCCCGCAAGCCTTCCAGACCCGGACCGGACCATGCCCCCCCGCCACCCCGAAGCCCTCATCCCGCCGCCCGAAGAGATGGTCGTCTCGACCAAGCGCGTGGCCTGCGACGGCGGCGGCGGCGCGCTCGGCCATCCGCTGGTCTATATGGACATGGGCGAGGACGACTTCGTCGAGTGCGGCTATTGCGACCGGCGTTTCGTCCTGTCGGCCCATCCGCACGACGAGAACGAATATCTGAGCCCTGCGGCGCGCGCGCCCGAGGCGCACTGAGGTTCGTAACCTCAGTTCAATCGCCGCGTGACCGTCCGGCCGCTATAGGACCGCTGACACGCTGTTCGGACGGAGACGAGCCTTGCGCTATCTGCACACCATGGTCCGTGTGAAGGACCTCGACGCCTCTCTGCATTTCTACTGCGACCTGCTGGGTCTTCAGGAAGTGCGGCGAATGGAGAACGAAGCGGGCCGGTTCACCCTGGTCTTCCTGGCGGCGCCCAAGAACCTCGCCCAGTCAGCGGCGGAGCGCTGCCCCGAGGTCGAGCTGACCTACAACTGGGATCCCGAAGACTATCAGGGCGGGCGCAACTTCGGCCATCTGGCCTACAAGGTCGACGACATCTACGCCGCCTGCCAGACGTTGATGGACGGCGGAGTCGTCATCAACCGCCCGCCGCGCGACGGCAACATGGCCTTCGTCCGTTCGCCCGACGGCATCTCCATCGAACTGCTTCAGGACGGTTCGGCCCTGGCGCCGGCCGAGCCCTGGGCCTCGATGGGCAATACCGGAACGTGGTGATGCGCGCAGGGCGCGGCCTTCTCGCGACATTTGCGGCGGCCCTGGCGCTTTCGGCCTGCGCCTCGACCACCGAGACCAATCCGGGGCGCACCGCCACCGAACAGCTGCTGCTGGCCCGCGCCTCCGACAAGGCGATCGAGGGCCTGGTCCTTCCGTTGCCGATAGGCGCCTCTGTCTTCGTTGACGACGCCTATTTCCAGGGTGAAGGCACGCGCTACGCCGTCAGCGCCCTTCGCGGCGCGATCTCGGACGCCGGCTTCAGCCTGGCGCGGAACAAGGACGAGGCCAACGCGGTGTTCGAAATCCGCGCCGGCGCCCTGTCGCTGGAGCAGATGCGGCGCGTGTTCGGCATTCCCGAGATGCGGATCCCGATCAATGAGACGCTGAACGTCGTCTCCCTGCCCGAGCTGTCGGTCTACAGCCACCGCGACCGGGTCGGCGTGGCGGAGTTCTCGGGCTTCCTCTACGAGGCCAAGACGGGCGCGCCGCTGGGCGCGGTGGTGCCGATGATCGGCACCTATCGCATCCGCAGCCACAAGGCCTTCATGGTCGTGGCCTGGGGTCAGCAGCAGGCCCAGCCGGGTCAGCGCGATCCCGGATCGAGCTGGACCGAATTCTGACGCTGACGCGGGGGCTTTCGACCCCTATGTTCCGGCCATGACCGAGACGACTGCGCCCGAAACGACCGAGACCGAACGCCCGCTGACGCAGGATGGCCCCGCGCTGCGGCTGTGGATGATCGACGCCTCGGCCTATATCTTCCGCGCCTATCACGCCCTGCCGCCCCTGACGCGCAAGTCGGACGGCCTGCCGGTGGGTGCGGTCCAGGGCTACTGCAACATGTTGTGGAAGCTGCTGAAAGACATGAAGGGCGCCGACGGCCCCACCCATCTGGTGGCCATCTTCGATCATTCGGAAAAGACGTTCCGCAACACCCTGTACGACCAGTACAAGGCCCACCGCCCGCCGCCGCCCGAGGATCTGATCCCGCAGTTCCCGCTGGTGCGCGAGGCGACGGCGGCGTTCGGCGTCCATTGCGTCGAACTGCCCGGCTATGAGGCCGACGACCTGATCGCCACATACGCCTGCAAGGCACGCGACGCCGGCGGCGAGGCGGTGATCGTCTCGTCCGACAAGGACCTGATGCAGCTGATCGGCGGCGGTGTCGTGATGTGGGACCCGATGAAGGATCGCCGTCTGGCCGAAGCCGAGGTGTTCGAGAAGTTCGGCGTCGGCCCCGAGAAGATGGTCGATCTTCAAGCCCTGATCGGCGACAGTGTGGACAACGTCCCCGGCGCCCCCGGCATTGGGCCCAAGACAGCGGCCCAGCTGCTGGACGAATACGGCGATCTGGACACGCTTCTGGCCCGCGCCGGCGAGATCAAACAGCCCAAGCGCCGCGAGACCCTGATCGCCTTCGCCGATCAGATCCGTCTGTCGCGCGAACTGGTGCGCCTGACCTGCGATGCGCCGGCGCCCGAGCTGATCGACGACTTCGCCGTGCGCGATCCCGATCCAGAGATCCTGTCGGCCTTCCTGGAGACGATGGAGTTCCGCTCGCTTCAGCGCCGCGTCGGCGACGGCAAGGCCGGCCCCAGCGAGGTCTCGGCCTTTGCGCCCAAGCGTGCGCCTAACCTGAACGCCCCCGTCGCCACGCCCCGTTACGGGCAGGTCGTGGAAAGCCCGGCGGAGGTCCAGACCTTCGACCACGCCCTCTATGAATGCGTCCAGACCGAAGAGGCGCTGGATCGCTGGATCGCGCGGGCGACCGAGGTCGGCGTCGTCGGTTTCGACACCGAGACCGACGCCTTGTCGGCGACCCATGCGGGCCTGTGCGGCGTGTCGCTGGCCGTTGGGCCGAACGAGGCCTGCTACATCCCCCTGACGCACGAGCACGAGCCGCAGGCGAACGAGGGCGGTCTGTTCGGCGAGCCCGGCGATGCGCGCGAGCCGATCCGTCAGCTCGACAAGCCGACGACCCTGGCCAAGCTGAAGACGCTGCTGGAAGATCCTTCGGTTCTGAAGGTGTTGCAGAACGCCAAATACGACATCGCCGTCATGGCGCGTCGTGGCATCCGCGTCGCACCCTATGACGACACCATGCTGATCTCCTACGTGCTTGAGGGCGGGTTGCATGGACATGGCATGGACGAGCTGTCGCGCCTGCACCTCGGTCACGAACCGATCCCTTTCAAGAGCGTGGCGGGGACCGGCAAGAGCCAGAAATCCTTCAAGCACGTCGCCCTGAAACCCGCGGCGGAATACGCCGCCGAGGATGCGGACGTGACCCTGCGATTGTGGCGTATCCTGAAACCCCGACTGGCGCGCGAGGGTCTGTCCACCGTCTATGAGACCCTGGAGCGCGGCATGCCGACGGTGCTGGCGGACATGGAGCTGAACGGTGTCCGCATCGATCCTGACCGACTGAAGCGGCTGTCCAGCGAGTTCGGCCTGCGCATGGCCGAGCTGGAGGCCCAGGCTCACGAGATCGCCGGGCGGCCCTTCAATATCGGCTCGCCGCGCCAGATCGGCGAGATCCTGTTCGGCGAGCTGAACCTGCCGGGCGGCAAGAAGACCGCCTCGGGCCAATGGGGCACCGACGCCAGCGTGCTGGAGGAGTTGGCGCTCAGCCACGACCTGCCGCGCGTCCTGCTGGACTGGCGCCAGCTGTCCAAGCTGAAGGGCACCTATACCGACGCCCTGACCGCCGCCGCCGACCCCAAGACCGACCGCGTCCACACCAGCTATCAACTGGCCGCCGCCACCACCGGCCGTCTGGTGTCCAGCGACCCCAATCTTCAGAACATCCCGATCCGCACCGAGACCGGCCGCGAGATCCGCCAGGCCTTCATCGCCGCGCCCGGCAACGTCCTGATCAGCGCCGACTACAGCCAGATCGAACTGCGTCTGCTGGCCCATATAGGCGACATCCCCGAGCTGAAGCGCGCCTTCAAGGCCGGGCTGGACATTCACGCCGCTACGGCCAGCGAGATGTTCGGCGTCCCTGTCGAGGGCATGCCGTCCGAGACGCGACGCCGCGCCAAGGCGATCAACTTCGGCATCGTCTACGGGATCTCGGCCTTCGGCCTGGCCAACCAGCTGGGCATCGATCAGGGCGAGGCCGGGGCCTATATCAAGACCTATTTCGAACGTTTCCCCGGCATCCGCGCCTATATGGACAAGACCAAGGCCGAGGTGCGCCAGGCGGGCTATGTCTCGACCGTCTTCGGCCGGCGCATCCACATCCCCGCCATCCATTCGAAGTCGGGCGCCGAACGTCAGTTCGGCGAGCGCGCCGCCATCAACGCCCCGATCCAGGGCGCCGCCGCCGACATCATCCGCCGCGCCATGATCCGCATGCCCGCCGCCCTGACAGAGGCCGGCTTGAACACCCGCATGCTGCTCCAGGTCCACGACGAACTGGTCTTCGAAGCCCCCGAGGCCGAAGCCGACCGCGCCATCGTCGTCATCAGGCGCGTGATGGAGAACGCCTCGGATCCGGCGGTGGCTCTGACTGTGCCGCTGGTGGTGGATGCGCGGGCGGCGTCGAACTGGGACGCCGCCCACTGAGCTAGGCCGGCAGAGCGCCTTCCAGGTCCTTGATCCGCTTCTCAATCTGGTCTGACAGTTGATAGATTTCCGTCAGGTCGCCGATCAGATGGCGGGTTTCGTCCTTGTCGGAGAAGGTGCCGACATACTTCTTGGTGACGCCGTTGAAGTGCAGCCGAGCGATGGTTTTGCGGTTGTTGTCGTCCAATAGGATCGCGCAATAGGACTGGGCGTCTCGCATGACGATCCGCCTAGGCTTGACCAACTTCGACGCGATGGCCTGAATTATGTGGAAGCCGGAAACCTCGTCCTCCGTCGTCACGACCATTTCGGGGTCGCTCGGCGGCGCTTCATCCTGATCGGTCATTGAGGGGCCAGTGGCGTTGAGGGCTGTCGACAGGCGTTCATTGACCTTGTCACGGATGATCGAGGAAAAGGTCGCCACAACCATCTTGCCGAAGTTCTCGCGGACCTGGGCTGTGACCCGGCCTTCGTGGACGCGGGCGGCCATCATCCGCACGAATTCCTCGGACGGTTCCGCCATCTCCTTCTCCAGTTCCTTGCGGAGCAGGGACTGCAGCTTGAGAAGCCCGGCCTCCTGAACGATCTTGTCGATGTCGAAGGTGAGCTTGGTGAACTTCTCCACAGTGCGACCGTCCGTCGGCTTCAGCGCGTCCATGCTGAAGGTGAAGAACGGCTTGTCATCCATCTTGTTGGTTGCCTCGACGTCCGAATAAAACTGATAGACGACCCCGTTTGTCAGGATGGCTAGACGCGCATCCGTGACCGAGAAATAGCGAAACAACTGGCTGGCGTGGTTGAGGTTCAGCGCGACATTGCTGGGCTTGCATTCGATCAGAATGCGAATCTTTCCGCCGTGGCAGATGGCGTAATCGACCTTCTCGCCCTTCTTGGTGCCGACATCGGCCGTGTATTCCGGAATCACCTCCGACGGATTGAACACGTCATAGCCGAGAGCCTGAATGAAGGGCATGACCAGGGCCGTCTTGGCGGCCTCTTCGGTCAAGAGCACCTCCCGGTGCTCCATCGTGCGTTTCTGGAGTTCGGCGAGCTTCGTTTGAATGTCCAAGACTTCCCCCTAGGTGAACGGCGACAGCTAAGCCGCAACCATTGAGAGAGTCTATATATCTTATTGCGCGCAGGCCGGGCCGATCAGGCCGCGATCATCCCGATGTCGTCGGGGACTTCGCCGCGGCCCAGCAGGCCGGTTTCGAAGTCCATGAAGATGTCCATAAGCTCTTCCACGTTCACCGGGGCCGCGGCGGGGCCGAAGCGGAAACGCCAGTAGCTGACGATGTGCTGCACGGCGCCCAGCTGGTCGCCCAGTTTGGCGAACATCGACGGGGCGTCCAGCAGGAAGTCGCGGAAGGCGGTCGGGCGACCTTCCTGGGTCAGTTTGGCGTAGGCGTCGTCATAGACGCGCAGGGTGCGGCTGACCTCGTCGCAGGTCTTGATGATGCGGCCGCGCAGCACATCGCGGCTGCGGGCCAGATATTCGCGGGCGGCGCGGTCGGTCTTGCCGACGGGCTTGATGGTGCGCACGGCCTCGGCGACGGCGGCGACCTCGCTCAGCAGGGCCGCGAGCGTCCATTTGTAATAGAGGAAGCCCTTCCAGCAGAAGACGCCCTCCTGATACTGCTCGGGCGCCAGGCGCAGGGTCAGGCGCAGGGCCTCCAGCTGGTCTCCGGGGGTGTTGGACAATATCTTGGCCGCCATCCGGCCGGCCGAATCCGAGCCCACGGCGATGGTGTCGCCCCCCAGGCTGAGGGTGACCAGGGGTTCGATCTCGCTGCGCACGAAGGCCAGCATCCGCTGCAGGTCGCTTTCGCTGATGGAGAAATAACAGGGCGCCGGGTCCAGACCGCCGCGACGCAGCTGTTCGCGCAGCAGGAAAGGATCCAGCGACGGCAGTTTGTCGATCAGTCGCAGGGTCTCGATGTCGGGATGGGTCGCCGCGACGCCGAACGCCTCCATCATCATCCGCTCGAAGCCGATCTGGTTGACGAAGACGTAGCGGCCGCCGGTCTTCAGGTCCTCGTCGTCGATCGGAATGACGACCTTGGTGGCCACCTGGCGACGCCCCGTGAACAGGTCGGTCTCGTTGCGACGCAGGCGGTGTTTGATGACGAGGGCCCGGTTCAGGGCCGAGGTGCGGAAGATCGGGCGGGCGGCCCAGTCGGGGTTGCGCACCGCACCGTCGGCGGAACTGTCGCCGTTCTCCTCCCACACCCGCAGCAGGTTCAGCACCCGGGCGGTGGAGGCGGAGCTGCGAAGATGCTCGAGATTGCGGACAGCGCGATCGGTCATGTCGCGTAGATTGCACCAGAATGATGACTAATGGCTTAGCTGCGTCCCGGAACGGAACAGGCTCGCGCCGTCCCCCGCTGGCGCGCCCGACCGCAGGAGCCTAGAACGGCGGCATGCAGATCTTCGACATCCTGATCCTCGTCGCCATCGCCGCCGTGACCGTGACCTTGGGCTTCGGCCTTTATTCGCTGTTCCGGGGCGGGGACTATGCGCGGACCCATTCCAACCGGCTGATGCGGTTGCGTGTCGGGCTGCAGGCGCTGGCGGTGGTGCTGCTGGTCGTCGGCATGATGTGGAAAGCGACGCGGGGGGGCTAACATGGTGGTGCTGAACAAGATTTACACCCGCACCGGGGACAGCGGCCAGACGCGGCTGGCGTCGGGCGCGCAGGTCTCCAAGACCGACCGAAGGGTCGAGGCCTATGGCGCGGTCGACGAGCTGAACGCCGTGATCGGCGTCGCCCGGCTGAACAGCGGCCAGAACGACCGCATCGACGCCATGCTGGGCCGTATCCAAAACGAGCTGTTCGACCTGGGCGCCGATCTGGCGACGCCGCTTGATCCGCCTCCGGCCTGGGAGGCGCTACGGATCGTCGAGAGCCAGGTGGAGCGGCTTGAACAAGAGATCGACTGGATGAACGAGAGCCTCAAGGCCCTCGACAGCTTCATCCTGCCGGGCGGCGCGCCGCTGTCGGCCCATCTGCATGTGGCGCGCACCATCTGCCGCCGCGCAGAGCGCGAGGCTGTGCGGCTGATCGAGACCGGCGAGGCGGTGAATGTGGAGGCGGTCAAATATCTGAACCGCCTGTCGGACCATCTGTTCGTCGCGGCCCGACGCGCCAATGCGAACGGCGCCAATGACGTGAAGTGGAAGCCGGGAGCGACGCGCTAAGCCGAGGCGTCGCCCATTGCGTCAGTTCCCCTTGCGGGCGGCCAGCTCGGCTTTTTCGCGGGCGACTTCGGCGCGAACGGCGCGCTGCTGGGCGTTCACCTGGTCCTCCAGCTTCACCAGGTCCTTGTTCTTGTCGGCCGACGCCTGGGCCCGCGTCATGCCGGCCGGACGGCCGGTGATGTCAGGGATATAGATGGGGGTGGCGCAGGTGCGGCTGTCGATGTCGTACCAGTTGCCCTTGGCCTCGCAGCGCGCGCCGGGATTGATCCAATAGGTCTGCAGCACAAAGATGCCGCCCAGGACGACGGCGAAGCTGGCGCCGAACAACATCGCCAGGCGCGGAAAGGTCAGGAAACGCTTCATCTCTTGGTCCGTTATAGGCGCGTCGGTCTGCGAACCTGACGCGGCGTTACGTTGACAGGCCTTCGCGACCGCTCCATGTCCTGCCCACACATTCAGGCGATTTCACGGATAGACCCATGAAGGTACTCGTCCCCGTCAAACGGGTGATCGACTATAACGTCAAGGCCCGCGTCAAGGCGGACCAGTCAGGCGTCGATCTGGCCAACGTCAAGATGAGCATGAATCCCTTCGACGAAATCGCCGTCGAAGAGGCGGTTCGTCTGAAGGAAGGCAAGGAACATCACGCCGCCGGCACGGCGACCGAGATCGTCGTGGTCTCCATCGGCGTGACCCAGGCCCAGGAAACCATCCGCACCGCCCTGGCCATGGGCGCGGATCGGGGCCTGCTGATTCAGTCGGACACGGACCTTGAGCCGCTGGCGGTCGCCAAACTGCTGAAGGCGGTGGTCGAGGAAGAAAAGCCCGACCTGGTCCTGATGGGCAAACAGTCGATCGACGGCGACAACAATGCGGTGGGCCAGATGCTGGCCGCCCTGCTGGACTGGCCCCAGGCCACCTTCGCCGGCAAGCTGGTGATCGAAGGCGGCAAGGCCACGGTGACCCGCGAAGTCGACGGCGGCCTGCAGACCATCGCCGCCGAACTGCCGGCGGTGGTGACGGTGGACCTGCGGCTGAACACGCCGCGCTACGCATCGCTGCCCAACATCATGAAGGCCAAGAAGAAGGAGATCGCCGTCAAGGCGGTCGCCGACTATGGCGTCGATGTCGCTGATCGTCTGAAGGTCCTGAAGGTTACCGAGCCGCCCAAGCGCTCGGCCGGCGTCAAGGTGGCCGATGCCGCCGAACTGGTTTCCAAGCTCAAGTCCGCAGGAGTGCTGTAAATGGCTGTCCTCGTCATCGCCGATCACGACGGTTCGGCCGTCCGCGACACCACCAACAAGACGGTGACCGCCGCCCTGGCCCTGTCGTCCGATGTGGACGTGCTGGTCGTCGGGCAGGGGGCTCAGGCCGCTGCTGACGCGGCCGCCAAGATCGCCGGCGTGCGCAAGGTGTTGCTGGCCGAGAGCGCCGGTCTGGGCAAGGCGCTGGCCGAGGCGGTCGAGGCGACCGTGCTTCCGCTGGCCGACGGCTACGACGCCATCCTGGCCCCGGCCACCACGGACGGCAAGAACTACGCCCCGCGCATCGCCGCCAAGCTGGACGTCGCGCCGATTTCCGACATCGTCGAGGTGGTGTCGGCCGATACCTTTGTGCGCCCGATCTACGCCGGCAACGCCCTAGAAACGGTCCAGTCTGCGGACGCCAAGAAGGTGATCACCGTGCGCCCGACCGCCTTCGATGCGGCGGCCAACGACGGCTCGGCTTCGGTCGAGACGGTGGCCGGCGCCGACGCGCCCAAGACCGCCTTCGTCTCCGAGGAAATGGTCAAGTCGGACCGCCCCGAGCTGGGCGCCGCCAAGATCGTCGTCTCCGGCGGCCGCGCCCTGGGTTCGGCCGAGGAGTTCCACGCCGTCATGGATCCGCTGGCGGACAAGCTGGGCGCTGCCGTCGGCGCCAGTCGCGCCGCCGTGGATGCGGGCTACGCCCCCAACGACTACCAGGTCGGCCAGACCGGCAAGGTGGTGGCCCCGGCCCTGTACATCGCCATCGGCATCTCGGGCGCGATCCAGCATCTGGCCGGGATGAAGGACTCCAAGACCATCGTCGCCATCAACAAGGACCCCGACGCACCGATCTTCCAGGTCGCGGATTACGGCTTGGTCGGCGACTACAAGACCATCGTGCCGGAGTTGATGACGGCCTTGGGCTAAGCCTGGATTAGATCAATAGGAGGAGGGCGCGGCGCCGGATGGAGCCGCGCCCTTTTTTTCTTGCCCGTAGAGGATCTGATGGCGAACCTGCCCATAAGGCTGCAGCCCGTCGCGGCGGTGGATCGCATCGAAGGCTGGGAGGCGGACGCAGAGGGACGGCGTGTGCTTAAGGTGCGCGTGCGCGCCCGTCCCATAGACGGAGAGGCCAATGACGCCCTGATCCGGCTGCTGGCCAAGAACCTCGGCGTGTCGAAGTCGTCGGTGACCGTGGTGCGCGGCGGCCAGTCGCGGTCGAAGATGGTTGTCGTCGATGGCCTGGATGACGAGACGCTGGGCGCACGAATC
Organism: Brevundimonas sp. FG128; assembly: GCF_057809775.1. NCBI lineage: Bacteria > Pseudomonadati > Pseudomonadota > Alphaproteobacteria > Caulobacterales > Caulobacteraceae > Brevundimonas > Brevundimonas sp. FG128. The sequence continues at coordinate 442 of NZ_JBMDKP010000003.1, read as the reverse complement.
GCCGAAATCCTTTCCGGCGACTGAGAGCGACCCCTTTCGGTGATTGGAGCATTCTCCCAAAAAGCCGGAGAACAGACCCATGACCACGGACGCCCGTATCCTGCACGCCCGCAGCGGCGTCGTTCTTGAACAGAGGGGTGAAGACTACGCGGTCTCAAGCCTGCGCCTGTCGGAGCCGTTCACCTTCACGGATGTATCCGAGGCCCAACTGGCGTTCGACAGCGAGGTCACGGCTTCCGAGCAGGACCCGGAGCTGATGTCGCGTTTGGGTGGGGCCTGAGGCAGGCAAGCTGCCTAAAATCTTCCAGCTTACATAGCGGGCTGACGACCGGCGCGGCCCGGATTCAGGGTCGTTGATCGCGAGTCGGCGAGAAATTTCGCAAATCCGTCAGAATCCGCTTGCTGACAAATCGGGGTCTCCGTATAGAGCCGCCTCGCTCGG
>NZ_JBMDKP010000002.1:0-814535 GCF_057809775.1 Brevundimonas sp. FG128 | reverse complement strand
ATGGGGGTCTTGCGGGGCTCTTTGTCGGTCATGGCAGGCTCAACGCCCTGGAGACCAAGACGTTCGATTGGGACCCCAGTCGGCCGATAGTAGGAGGCAGGCGTCTTTAGACTACAGTCCGTTGGATCGATCCGATAAAAGCTCCTCGCTCAGGGCTTCGGCCATCTGCTGCATCACCGATTCCCACTGATCGAACTGTCCGGCGTGGAAGACGCGGGCGGAAGGATAGCAGGGCGCCTGATCCGAACCGAAGCCGGTCCACCAGCCCGGGCCGGCGCTGAGAAACACCCGTGCGCCTACTGCGGCCGCGATATTGGTTGTCGCCGTGGACGGCCCCATGACCACGTCGAGCGCGGCGCAGAGCGCGGCCAGGTCATCAAGGTCCATCTTCAGATCGATGCCGGGCGGCGTCCAGATGTCGATCCCGCGCGCCTTGGCCTCCGCCAGATCTTCCTCGGCGTTTGCATACTGGAGATTGACGAACCGGATGCCCGGCGTTTCGAAAACGGGGTTCCACAGCGTGAACGGCGAATAGTGGCGCTGGCGCGACCCGCCCATATTCATGCTCTTCCACAGCACGCCCACATGGGGGCCAGGCCCGCTTTCATCTAGGGCCCGACGCCAGTGCGCCACGCGGTGCGGATCGGGAACGAGAAACCCGGCATCCTTAGGGAATGAGGCGAGGGTGGTTCGGAAGCGTCGGAAGAGACTGCCCAGGGGCGTCCAGAAGTCGATCGCCGGACGCGGGTCGCCCAGATCGACGGTGCGGAAGAGGGTGTCGAACCGACGGACGCTCTTGTGCGCCAGAACGACCGCGCGCGGGAAGCTGCGCTGGAACAGCGCCACCAACCGTTTCTCGACAGCGATGAAGAGACGGCCGTCGGGGCCTATGGCGTCCAGCGTGTCGTTCACGACATTGGCGAAGAGAACTTCGTCGCCGAGGCCCTGCTCGCCGTAGATCAGCAGGCTCTTTCCCCGCAGGTCATCGTCGAGCGTCCAGCGCTTGCCGAATTCGGTGAAGCGGACTGCGCCTTCCGCGCTGGCGTCGAACCGGGCTTCATAGCCCTCGAACCCTCCGACCAGGTCGCCGGTAAGCATCTGGGTGAAGGCCTTGGCGAGGCGGATGCTGGCGATGTCGTGGGCATCGCTCACGCCTTGAGACGCGATGTCCATCTCCTCCAGCGCCTTCTCGTGCTCGCCCAGAATGGTCAGGCAGTAGGCCCGGTTGTGGCGCGCCTTGTGGAAGTCGGGGGCCAGTCGAAGCGCCTCGTCGTAAAACACCATCGAACCGGCGGTGTCGCCGCTGTCGCTCAACACCGTGCCCAAGGTGTTCCAGAGCATCGGGCGTTCGGGATCGATGTTGATCACGTCGCGCAGCAGCGCGATCGCATCGTCATATCGGTTCTGATCGCGAAGGACGCAGGCCAGGTTGTTGGTGACCTCTTCATTGCCCGGGTCGCTGGTCAGGAAGCGTACGAACAGCTTTTCGGCGATCTCGAGCTTGCCCAGACGCTGGGCCAGCCGACCCACGTCGCGCAACAAGGCGACGTCATCGGGGGCCAACCGCGCGGCGGCGCCATAGGCCGTGAACGCCTTGGCGAACTCGCCCTGCTTTTCGAGCGCGATCGCCAGCATTCGCCAGGCCAAGGGATTGCGATCGTCCGTTTCGAGCGCCCTCTGGAGGTTGGTCGAGGCGGTGACGTAGTCTTGCCGCGCCATGGCCTGAAGACCGGTTCTCAACTGGCGCAGCGTATTGGCCTGTTTCGCCTGAGCCTTTGGCGAAGGCTTGGCCCCGCCGCTGCGGGCGGGCTTGTCGGCTTTCACGGGTAGAGCGAGCGCGCCGGGCAACGCCGTATTGCCCTTTGGCTCCCCCAGAGCCGGTCGCCGCCGTGCGGCGGAATCTTTGAGCTGAGCCACCAAAACCACCTCGTTCGGCGCACATTCGCAAAACAGAGTTAATGCGGCCTTTCCCGACCGTGAACCGATCCTGCAAGAGCGGGCGTGTCGGCATGTACGACAGCGCCATGGACGAACAGGGCGGATGCGGGGGCTCTCTAGACCCTCGCTGATCAACTGCATCGGGGCCGAGACCGGCTGCGCCTAACGCAACATGGTCTACGTCGGAGATAATCCGGCCAAGGATTTCGTCAATCTCAACCCGCTCGGGGTATTGACCGTGCGGGTCCTGACCGGCGCCTATCAGGCTGCGTCCGGCCATGAAGCCTTGGTCACAATCTTCGATCTCGACGCCCTTCCGGAGGCTCTGTCCATGAGATTCCTGGAGTGGCGGCGACAGGATTGACGGCCTGAGCCGCAGCGTCAGCCTGCCCGGGCGAAACTGATCGTCGTCCGCAAAAGTGGACGGGGCTAAGCCGCTGTCGCCCTTCGGCCGGGAGAGGCTATGGTGTGGGGATGAGTCGGGCTGCGTCATGATCAAATACATCGGCTCCAAGCGCGCCTTGCTGGGGCATGTGACCGGTGCGGTGGCGGGGGTGCTGCCGCAGGGGGGGCGGGTCTGCGATCTGTTTTCGGGGACGGCCCGGGTCGGTCATGCGCTGAAGAAACAGGGGTTTCAGGTCTGGTCGAACGACCACAACGCCTACGCCCACACCCTGGCGACCGCCTATGTCCAGGCGGACCACGAGCGCTGGGCCGACAGGGTGGAGACGGTTCTGGCCGAGCTGCGCACGGTGACGCCGCAGGCGGGATGGTTCACCCAGGCCTTCTGCCAGGACGCCCGCTATTTCCATCCCGACAACGGCGCGCGCATCGACGCCATGCGCGACCGGATCGAGGCCATGGGGCTGGAGCCGGAGCTGAAGGCCATCGTGCTGGTCAGCCTGATGGAGGCGGCGGACCGGGTGGATTCCACCGCCGGGGTCCAGATGGCCTATATGAAACAGTGGGCGCCGAGGGCGCTGAAGCCGCTGGAGCTGCGCACGCCGGACCTGGTTGCGGCGGTGGACGGCGGGCCGTGCCGGGCGACGAAAGGCGATGCGGTCGAGATCGCGGAACAGGTCGAGGCGGACCTTGTGTATCTGGACCCGCCCTACAATCAGCACTCCTATCTGGCCAACTACCACTGCTGGGAGAGCCTTGTGCTATGGGACCGGCCCGAGACCTATGGGATCGCCAACAAGCGGGTGGACGTCAGGACGCGCAAGAGCGCCTTCAACAGCCGGCCGGGCATCGGGCCGGCGCTGAGGACCGTGATCGAACGAGTCAAAGCGCCCAATCTGATCGTCAGCTTCAATGACGAAGGCTATCTGAGCCGGCTCGATCTGGTGGAGATGCTGTCGGCGCGCGGGCATGTTCAGGTGATCGAAATCGCCCACCCGCGTTATGTCGGAGCCCGCATCGGCATCCATAATCCCAAGGGCGAGAAGGTCGGTCAGGTGGGGCGGCTGAGGAACGTCGAACACCTGTTCGTGGTCACGGACCGGCCGCTGGAACTGCCCGTCGCCGCCTAATCGTTGAAAAACAAGGTGAGCGAGGGCGGAACGCGAATCGCAGCGTGCCGTTGTGGGACTATGCAACCGCAGCCTCACACTCTCGCCACCCCCTCCCGCGCCGACGATTATCGTGTCGAGCCGGCGGAGGCGCGGTCGTGGGCGCCGCGCGTGGAGCAGGCGGACTGGGCGTGGGATGCCCCTCGGGTCGAGACCCGCAAGACCTTCACCCACAACGCTGCGCGTTACGCCCGCCCGGCCGAGGCCGCCGCGCCGGTGGAACACGCCGACGTGGAGCCGGAACTGACCGCGCCGCCGCGCTGGATGATGGCGATCGCCGGCGCAGCGGTGGCCGCCCTGATGGGCGCGCTGCTGGGCGGCTTCATGCACATCTGAGATCAGGCCTGCTCCAACAGGGCGCGGATCGGCGACCAGCTGCGACGATGGGCGGGACAGGGGCCCAGCGTCTTCAAGGCGGACTGGTGGACCGGGGCGTTATAGCCCTTGTGGCTGGCGAAGCCGTAGCCGGGATATTGGGCGTCCAGATCGATCATCAGCCGATCCCGCGCCGTCTTGGCCAGGATCGAGGCCGCTGCGATCGACAGGGACAGGCCGTCTCCGCCCACCACGGTCTGGATTTCGCACGGTAGCTTGAAGCGGTAGTTGCCGTCCACCAGGGCCGCGACCGGCTGGACCTGCAGCGCCTCGATGGCGCGGCACATGGCCAGGCCGGTGGCTTGCAGGATGTTCAGATCCTCGATCTCCTCCACCGAGGCGAAGCCGACGCCCCAGGCGACGGCGCGGGCCTTGATCTCGACCTCCAGCGCCTCGCGCCGGGCGGCCGTCAGGGCCTTAGAATCGTCGATGCCGGGGGGCAGGTCGTCCGGGTTCAGGATGACGGCCCCGGCCGAGACAGGTCCGGCCCAAGGACCGCGCCCGGCCTCGTCCACGCCGCAGACGTGACCGTTGACGCGCTGGATCAGCACGGTCTCCAGCGCGAGGGTCGGGAAGGCCTTGGGGTTTGCGGGGACTCTAGCCATGGCCCGCCATCGCACGAACCTGGGCGTGACGGAAGCAGGTTGTCTGGTGATCGTTGACCATGCCGACGGCCTGCATGAAGGCATAGACGATCACCGGGCCGCAGAAGTTGAAGCCGCGCTTCTTCAGGGCCTTGGCCATGGCGACGGACTGTTCGGTCTGGGTCGGGGCCTGGCGGAAGTCGGCGTAGGGGGTCTGGATCGGTTCGCCGTCGACGAAGGACCAGAGCCATTCTGAGAAGTCTTCGTCGTTATCGCGCATCTCCAGCCAGATCTGGGCGCCCCGGATGGCGGCGTTGATCTTGGCGCGCGAGCGGATGATGCGTGCGTCACCCAACAGACGCTGGATGTCGTCCTCGCCATAGCGGGCGACGATCTCGGGGTCGAAACCGTCGAAGGCGTCGCGAATGCCCTCGCGTTTGCGCAGGATGGTGATCCAGGCGAGGCCGGCCTGGAAGCCGTCGAGCACCAGCTTCTCCCACAGGGCGCGGGGGTCGCGTTCGGGCACGCCCCATTCGGTGTCGTGATAGGCGACATAGAGCGGATCGGTCCCGCACCAGCCGCACCGGCCGCCGATAGCCTCAGGGGCGAGTGAGTCGGTCATGGCTGGAGGTTGCCATTACGTTCCGCCGAGGGGAAGGGCGGAGGATTACGCGTGTCGGTCGTTGCGGATTTCAGACTCGGACGGGAAAAAGAGAGTCTCAATAGTGCAGAATCGGGGCCGGGGCGGCGTTGCACTGCACCGTCGACAACAGTGCAAGGTGCAAGAAAGTGCAACGTCTGCGGCGGATTGAGACAGTGAAAAATACAGTCTGAATCGTCCAAACTTTGCGCCTCCTCTGCCGAAACCGCGCATTGTAAGGGCGTTTGAAGGGGTGATGGTGGAATGACGCTGGTCGGCGTCAAGTCGCTGAGATCAGGACGAAAATTTTCGGAAGATATGATGGTTGGCGACGGAGGCCCCTCTTTCGTCATCCTCCGGCGAGCGCAGCGAGACCGGGGGACCCAGCGGCGCGCGAGAGCGCGAACCTGTTACGGGGAGCCTTCGCAGAGATGCGGCGGACGCATCGCCTTCGGCGCCTCCCCTGGTCCAAGCTTCGCTTGGCCAGGGATGACGAGGGCTCCCCCGGTCTGCGCCGCAAGCGGCTTGCCGGAGGATGACGAAAGAGAGGACGGGCGACCTCAGTCGCGCACCAGTCCGCCGTCCACGACCAGGTTCTGGCCGGTGACGGCGCGGCTCCAGGGGGAGGCGAAGAAGAGGACGGCGTCGGCGAATTCTTCGGGGGTGGTCACCGACCGCAGAGGCGTCATGCCGGCGATCAGGTCGAAGACGGCCTCGGGCGTGGCGGCGCTGGCGTCGGTGGTGCGCAGCAGTCCGCCCGAGACCATGTTGACAGTGATCCCGTCGGGGCCGAGGTCGCCGGCGGCGGTGCGGGTCAGCGACAGCAGGGCGGCCTTGGCGGCGGTGTAGTCGTGATAGGGCACGACCGGGTTCTGGAACAGGTTGGTGCCGATGTTGACGACGCGGCCGAACCGGCCTGCCGCCATGCCCGGCGCGGTCGCCTGGATGACGTTCAGGGCGCCGCGCACGACCGTCGAGAACTGGCGCTCCATCTCGTCCCAGCCGATGGCGGTCATCTGGGAACGGGCGTCGCCGTTGAAGCTGTAGTCCAGGGCGTTGTTGACCACGGTGGTGACGGGGCCGCCGAAATGACCTTGCGCGGCCGCGACCATGGCGTCCACGGCGGCGCGGTCGGTCACGTCGGCCTGGAGCGCGACGGCGCGGTCGCCGATCTCGGCCGCCAGGGCCAGCGCCGCCTGGTCGCTGGCGCGCCAGTTGATGATCACGCGGGCGCCTTCGCGGGCGAAGGCGCGGACGGCGGCGGCGCCGACGCCGCGCGCGCCGCCGGTGACGAGGACGATCTGGTCGGCGATCTTCATGGGGGAACTCAACCTTTGGAGGAGGGAAGCACGTCCTGGCTCATCCAGGCGGGTCTGCGCAAGCGCACGGGGCGGCCGTCCACGGTCAGGTCGCCGTCGATGCGGTCCACACGCAGCAGGGCCATGACGGAACCGTCGCGGCCCGACAGCACCTCCCCGGCGCGCAGTTCGCCTTTCAGCACCTCGGCGCCGAAGGCGGGGGGCGGGCCGTCGAAGTCGAGCGGCAGCATCCGGTTCTTGATCGCCCCCCGGCGCTTCATGCGCGAGGTCGTTTCCTGACCGACGAAACAGCCCTTCTGGAAGTCGATCCCATTCAGCAAGTCGAAGTCGGCCTCGATGGGATAGGTCTTGTCCTGGGGGGCGTCGGCGGCGGGGTCGGGCAGGCCGATGGACAGGCGGTGGGCGTCGTAGTCGGCTTCGTCGGCGTCGGGCGTGGCCTCGCCATAAAGACGGCCGCCGATCAACGCGGTGCGGGGGTCGGGGATGAAGCCGGGCGCGGGATCGGGCCATGCGGCGAAGACGGGGCGATCGTCGGCCGACACATCGACCTTGGCGCGGAGCCTGTACATCGACAGCCGCTGCAACAGGGCGTCGCGCCGGTCGGCGGCGGCGTCCAGCAGGACCCCGTCAGTTTCGCCCAGGATGAACAGGTCGAACAGCAGCCGGCCGGGGGGCGAGAGCAGGGCGCCGAAGCGCAGTTCGCCGTAGGCCAGCGTCTCCACGTCTTGGGTCAGCAGATTGTGCAGGAAGGGTTTCGCGTCCTGCCCCGTGACGGAGATCAGGGCGCGGCTGGCGAGACGGGCGATGGGCATGGGGCCAAGATAGGGCCTCGGCCCTGCTGCAAGAAGGGCCGAGGCGCCGAAAGGCGACGGACGCGCCTTACGCCATCGCGGCGAGCGGTTCCTGGGCAAGGACTCGGGTCGAGGTCGGCCGGCCGCTGGCGGACCAGGTCAGGACCATCCGGGTCAGTTCGCTGATGTCCACCGGCTTGGCCATACAGTCGTCCATGCCGGCCGCGGCGTATTCGGCCTGCTGTTCCGACAGGGTGTTGGCGGTCAGGGCGATGATCGGCGTGTCGCCGCGCGAACCGGGCAAGGCGCGGATGGCGCGGGTGGCGGCGATCCCGTCCATCACCGGCATCTGGATGTCCATCAGGATCAGGTCCCAGTCGTCGTCGCGGGCGGCCTCGAACCCCTGGGCGCCGTCCTCGGCGGTGGCGCAGGCGATGCCCTGGGCGCCCAGGACGGCGACGACCAGGGCGCGGTTGTTGTCGTGATCATCGACATACAGGACGCGGGGCGCGCCAGGCGAACGGGCGCCGTCCATGGCGGCCGCGTCGATGGCAGGAATCGTCTGCGGCGTCTCGACGGACCGGTCCGGCGTCGCGCCGATGGCTGGCTCGTCGCCGGTGGACAGGTCGATCATCTCGTTGACGACCGACAACAGGCGCTGGCCGGCGACATTGATGCGGCCGACATGGGCGGCCTGTTCGGCGTCCAGCGTCGCGACGGACAGCAGGTCCGAGAAGCCGATCACCGCATTCAGAGGGGTGCGCAGTTCGTGCGACATGTCGGTGAGGAACTGCTGGCGCGCCTCGGCCATGGCGGCCTTCTGTTCGGCCGCCGCCCGGGCCTGCGACGCCTCGACCCGTTCGGTCACGTCGCGTTCGTTCAACAGGATGCCCGGCTGGCCCGTGGCGGGGTCGGTCACGGGGCGGGCGTCGAGATGGTGCCAGCGGCGGCCCTGGCGAGTGATGATCTCGCACACCTCGCTGGCGGTCACGCCGCTCAGGGCGGCGGCGAGCATGGGCTGGGCGCGTTCGGGCTCGGCGAAGCGGGCCTCGAACGGATGGGCGGTCGATCCATAGGCGGCGAAGGCGGCCGGATTGGCGAACAGCGGGCGACCTTCGCCGTCGAACAGGCTGATCAGGGTGGAGGTGTGGCGCAGGGCCTCGACCGCGCGGCGTTCTCCGCTTTCGACCTCGATCGGGGCGGCCTCGAACAGCAGGACCGGCGTGCCGTCCTCAAGTCGATAGGTCGAGATCACCGCCATCACCGTGACGGGATTGCCGCCGGGATAGAAGGTCCACTGTTCGGTTATGAACTCGCCGTGGGCGGTGGCGCGCGCCAGGCGTTCGGTGCGGGCCAGGACCGCCGGCGACAACTGGCTGAAGTCGCGGGCCAGGAGAGCTTCCAGCGTCTCCGCGCCCCACAATTCAAGCGCCGAGGCGTTGGCGTACACGCCGCGCAGGGCGACGGGATCGAACATCCAGATCGGGCGACGAAGCGCGTCCCAGGCGTGCATATGAAAGGCGTTTCCCGAGTTTGGACGAACCTGGGATCCCTTCTGGCGCCATGACCTTAAGCTTACGCTAAGTCACGCCCCCGGTCGGGCGGCGACGGCGTATCGGGCGACGACGCCGTCAGGCTGGAATTCATGCTCTGCCAAAGTGTCCAGAGAGCGCAGGACGCGGGCCAGGAAGGCGGCCGGATCGCCGTCCTCGATCGCCGGACGCAGCCAGTCGGTGACGACGGCGCGGGCGGGATAGGTCCCGACCGGGCCGGGGATGCTGAGCGCGACCTCGATCCCCTCGGCGATCCAGCCGGCGACGGTGGTGAAGAACTCCGGCGAGGCCAGGAAGTCCGAGCGGTGCAGGACGTACAGGGTGATGATCCCGTCCTCTACCCCGTCGGGGCGGACGATGACGCCGCTGTGGTCCGGCCGCCAGTCGTCCGACAGCTCGACCACGCGCCACAGGCAGAACCAGATGCGGCAGGTGTTCGGTCGGATCGCATGGACCGAACAGCCCGCGCCATCGACGCAATAGGCGCACAGTTCGCCGGTCGGCTTGGCCAGCTCCGGCAGGTCCAGGGGAATGACCCGGCAGCATTCGACGCAGCCGCCGCAGGTCCGGCCGGGGAGGAGGGGAAGGCTCACCCCAAGGAACGTTCAAGCTGGGCGATGCGGCGGTCCATGTCGGCGACGACGGCTTCCAGCCGGGTCTTTTCGGACGCCATGTCGATGGGCGTGCCGTCCTCGTAGGAAATGGTCGCGCCCTTGGCGATCAGGTCCAGCCGATAGATGGCCGTGACGCGCTGGGCCTTGAAGCGTTCGAGGGCGGCTGTGGCGGCGGGATCGGGGGTCGGGCTCATGCGCGTCGCTGTAACGCAGGACGTCCGCCTGTGGAAACACTGGTTTGACGCTGAACCGCCGATAGAATCCCTGTATCCGTCAACGGATGATCGGGCGGTTTCCCATCCTGTATATCGCCGAGGCGGACGCCGAGGACGCCGTGCTGTCCTCGGGCGTGCTGGCGCATCTGGTCGAGAGCCTGCCGGATGCGACCTTCACCATCGTCGGATCGGCCGCCAGCGCGCCGCTGTTCGCCGACACGCCGCGCCTGACCAAGCTGATCGTGCTGGAGCGCGAGGGCCATTTCGAATGGATCGCCCTGTGGAACCAGGTGCGCGGGACCAAATGGGGCCTGGTCGTGGACATGCGCGGCTCGGACCTGTCGGGCAAGCTGAGGCGGCACAAGCGGGCGGTGCGGGGCAAGGATGCGCCGGGCCTTCATGCGGTCGAGGCGGCGGCGGCGGTGCTGAAGCTGGAGCCGGAGGAGGTTCCGGGGCCGAGGCTGTATGTGTCGGACGAGACGCGGGCGCAGGTCGAGGCGCTGATCCCGGCGACAGGCGGTGATGGGCCGATCCTGGCGGTCGGGCCGGGCGTGGAATGGATGGGCAAGCGCTGGCCGGCCGAACGTTACGCCAAGGTGGCGGCCAAGCTGCTGGCCGACGACGGGCCGCTGGCGGGCGGGCGGCTGATGATCGTGGGCGAGGAGATCGACCGCGAGGCGGCGCACACCATCCGCTACGCCGTGCCGCGCGCGCGGGTGATCGAGCTGCAGGGCAAGTTGACGCGGTTGCAGACGGTCGCGGCTTTGTCGAAGTCGGTGCTGTACGTGGGAGCGGACTCGATCTGGACCCATCTGGCGACGGCCTCGGGCGCGCCGGTGGTGGCGGTGTTCGGGCCGTCGGACGAGACGACGCGCGGGCCGTGGAAGGGCGAGGCCGTGCGCGGGCCGCGCAGCTATGAAGAGTTCAAGACGCTGGATCCGCGCCTGAACCAGGCGATCCAGCATATGATGGATCTGCCGTGGGAACGGGTGCTGAAGGCGGCGACGCGGATGTTGAAGGCGCGGGTCTGACCCAATCTCCCTCCCCGTCCGGGGAGGGTGGCCGCGAAGCGGCCGGGTGGGGGCGGCCCGGTGATCCTGCGACAGGCCTGTGCCGTATTGCCTGGCCCTCCCCACCCGGTCTCGCCTGCGGCTCGACCCCCCTCCCCGAACGGGGAGGGAGAAGCTTTAGCCGCTTTCGCGAAGGACGCTGCTTCCGCTAGAACCGAGAAACATCTGCAGGAGCCCGCCCCATGACCCAGACCTATGACCTGATCGTCCGTGGCGGCGAGGTGGCCAATCACGCGGGGCGCGGCCTGGCCGACGTCGGCGTGATTGACGGCAAGATCGCCTTCATCGGCGACCTGTCCCAGGCTTCGGCCGGCGAGACCTTCGACGCCACGGGCCTGACCGTCCTGCCCGGCGTGATCGACACCCAGGTTCACTTCCGCGAGCCGGGGTTGGAGTGGAAGGAAGATCTTGAGACCGGCTCGCGCGCGGCGGCCCTGGGCGGGGTCGTCGCCGTGTTCGAGATGCCGAACACCAATCCCAACACCACCGACCCGGACACCATGGCCGACAAGCTGGTGCGGGCGAAGGACCGGATGTGGACGGACCACGCCTTCTATGTCGGGGGCACGCACGAGAACGCGGACTATCTGGGCGAGTTGGAGCGACTGCCGGGTTGTTGCGGGGTCAAGGTCTTCATGGGCGCCTCGACCGGCGACCTGCTGATCGCCGACGATGACGGGGTGCGCAAGGTTCTGTCGAACGTGCGCCGCCGCGCCACCTTCCACTCCGAGGACGAATACCGGCTGGTCGAACGTCGCGGCCTGGCCCGCACCGGCGACTGGACCAGCCACCCCGAGGTCCGCGACGCCGAAAGCGCCATCCGCTCGACGCGGCGCCTGGTCGGCCTGGCCAAGGAAACGGGGGCGCGCATCCACGTGCTGCACGTCACGACCCGGGACGAGATGGAATATCTGCGCTTCCACAAGGATGTCGCCACCGTCGAGATCACGCCCCAGCACCTGACCCTGGTCGCGCCCGAGGCCTATCAGCGGCTGGGCAGCTACGCCCAGATGAACCCGCCGATCCGGTCGCAGGAGCATGTGGACGCCCTGTGGCTGTGGGGCATGCAGCAGGGCGTCGCCGACGTGCTGGGGTCCGATCACGCGCCGCATACAAAAGAGGAGAAGGCCAAACCCTATCCGGCCTCGCCGTCGGGGATGCCGGGGGTGCAGACGCTGGTGCCGCTGATGCTGACGCATGTCGCGAATGGGCGGCTGAGCCTGGAGCGGTTCATCGACCTGACCTCGGCCGGCGCCCAGCGGGTGTTCGGCACGGCCAACAAGGGGCGGATGGCCGTCAGCTATGACGCCGACCTGACCATCGTCGATCTGAAGGCGACGAAGACCATCACTCACGACCAGCAGGCCACGCGCTGCGGCTGGACCCCGTTCGACGGCGTCGAGGCGACCGGCTGGCCGATGGCGACCATCGTGCGCGGTCGGGTGGTGATGCAGGACGGCGAACTGATCGGATCGGCGCACGGGCGGCCGGTGCGGTTCATGGAGACGTTGTGAGGGCGTTTACCCCCGCCATCTATCCCCAATCCGTCATCCTCGGGCTTGACCCGAGGACCGGAGGGTCCGCCGCATTGCGTCGGCTGCGAGCGCACAGCCCGATCCGCACCCGGTCCTCGGGTCAAGCCCGAGGATGACGGAGGTTGGTGGGAAGGCGGTGGGTGTGACGGTGGTGAGGGAAAAGCTCGGCCTGATCGGCTTCGGCGCCTTCGGGCGGCTGACGGCTCGGCATCTGTCGCCCTGGTTCGACATCCTGGCCCATGATCCGGCGGCGACGCCTGGATTCGGGGGCGGCGAGGGCGTCGCGATCCTGACCGACCTGGCGACCGCCGCCGCCTGTCCGACGGTGGTGCTGGCCGTGCCGGTCGAGGCGCTGGAGGCGACGCTGATCGCCATCGGGCCGCATCTGGCCCCCGACGCCCTGGTCATCGACGTGGGCTCGGTGAAGGTGAAGCCGGCGCAGGCGATGGACGCCCTGCTGCCGCCCGGCGTGCGGATCGTCGGCACCCACCCGCTGTTCGGCCCGCAAAGCGGCAAGGACGGCATCGCGGGCCTGCGCATCGCCATATGCGAGGTGCGCGGCGAAAAGGACGCCCGCCGCGTCGCCGCCTTCTGCCGCCGGGCGCTGGGGCTGAAGGTCTTTTCAGTCAGTCCCGAGGATCACGACCGCGAGGCCGCCACGGTCCAGGGCCTGACCCACCTGATCGCCCGCGTCCTGATGGCCATGGAGCCCCTGCCGACGCGCATGACCACCGCCAGCTTCGACCGGCTGATGCAGGCCGTCGACATGGTCCGCCACGACAGCCCCGCCGTCTTCCGCGCCATCGAACGCGACAACCCCTTCGCGGCCGAGGTGCGGGAGCGGTTCTTCGCTCTGGCGGATGAGGCGCGGGGGACGGCGGGGAAGGGTTAGGCGAACGTCCGCTTTCGGCGGCGAAGCCCAAGCCTGAAATCGACCCAAAGCGGAAGTTGTTCGCGCTTGGCAGTCGAGCGTTACCGCAGTAGCATCGTCCAGCGGGCACACGCGGACGCCCGACCAGACGGTTTGCCGTCCAAGCTCCGCTCCTCTCTCTGCGCCACCCGCGCAGGAACCGGAGCTATACTTGTGACGATCCTCGAAGCCGACGCGACCCCTCCCTCCCTTTCGCTTCAGGCGCTTTTCACGCGCTTCCTTCGCTTCGGCCTGCTCGCTTTTGGAGGTCCGGTCGCGCAGATCGCCATGATCCGGCGCGAACTTGTCGATGAAGAGCGGTGGATTTCGAACGCGCACTTCAACCGGCTTCTGGCCGTTCTTCAGGTCCTGCCCGGACCGGAAGCACATGAACTTTGCGTCCACCTCGGCATGAGAGCGCGGGGTCGTATCGGCGGCTTGCTCGCCGGCCTTGGTTTCATGCTTCCCGGCTTCGTGATCATGCTCGGGATCGGCTGGGTCTACGTCACCCTTTCGCCTGTTATGAGCCTCCTGATCGGAGCGTTCCTAGGCGTTCAGGCCGCAGTCGTGGCCGTGATCGTCCGGGCCGTTCATAAAATCGGCTCGCACATTCTGGAAGACCGATGGCTTTGGGTAGTTGCCATCCTTGGTTTTGGAGCGACGCTGCTCGGCGTCGCCTTCTGGATCGTCCTCATGGGGGGTGGCGCGGCCTACGCCTTGGTGAAGGCAGGCCGCCATGGCCTGGCCGCTGTCGTCTCCATCGCGGCCCTGATCCTCGCGCTCGGTCTGCATCTCCAAGGGCGACATTTCTCCACGGGGAACGTTGAGTTTGTCTCCTCGACCGGCGCGCTGCCGATGCTTTGGACCGGCTTGAAGGCGGGTCTGCTGACGTTCGGGGGCGCTTATACGGCGATACCTTACGTCCGGGCTGACACGGTGGGTCGCGGACAAATCAGTGACGGAGAGTTTCTCGATGGGATCGCCTTCGCCGGCATCATTCCCGCCCCCCTCGTGATCTTTTGCACCTTCGTCGGCTTCGTGGTCGGCGGATGGGTCGGCGCGCTCGCGATGACGGTGGGCGTGTTCCTTCCAGCGTTCGCGTTCTCGATGATCTTCTATGAGCGTCTGGAAGCCGTCGTCGGCGACGAACGACTGCATCGTGTCCTGTCAGGTGTCGCCGCCGCAGTCGTTGGGATTATCGCGGCGACAAGCATCCAGTTGGGTTGGGCGACGCTCCAGCGCGTTCCTTCAGTTCCTATCGCGATAGCGATCTTCCTGGGTGCCTTCGCAGCGGTGTGGTTTTGGAAAAGCCGATACGCCGTCACGCTCGTGCTGACGGGTGCGGCCATCGCCGGGTGGCTCTTGTTCCGGCGATAGGCGACCTCACCTTTCCGACCGCAGTCTCTGATGCGGCTGCCGTTCAGTCGCGACACTCCAGAGCCATTGCGGACAGACAAGCCGACTGGCAGTTGGACCTTATGCTATACTTCATCCTCAAAGCGGCCATCTCTGGCGTATTGATCGCCTTGGTTTCGACCCTAGCGAAGCGGTATCCCGGGGTGGGAGCGCTGGTCGCGTCGCTCCCACTCGTGTCGGTCTTGGGTATGGTCTGGCTATGGCGCGACCGTCCAGACACCGCGAACATGGCGGCCCACGCTGGTGCCACCTTCTGGTATGTCCTGCCGTCACTGCCCATGTTTCTGCTTATTCCGGCGATGCTCAAGCACGGGGTCGGGTTCTGGATCGCCCTCGCGGCTGGCTGCGCGCTGACGGTAGTGCTCTATCTCGCGATGACATGGATCGCACCGCGTTTGGGCGTCCAGCTTTAAAGCGCTGTCGGGCGGCTAGGCGTCACCGTCGACTATGTCTGCTTTCCACCCATAAGCGTCGCTGCGAAGGTCAGTTCTGAAGCGAAACTACCGTCTCCCATTCGCCCGAATGAACGCCCCCACATCCTCCGCCACGCCCGGCGCGAGCGGCAAAGTCGGATCGGCGTAGGTCGCCATATTGGCGGCGCGGTCGGCGGGGGCGGTCTTGAGGAGGTGATTGACGCCGTCCCAGAGTTTCAGCGTGGCCGTGGGGGCGGCGGCGGCCAGGGCCTGGGCGTCCGCGACGTCGATCTGGAGGTCGGTGGTCCCTTGGCCGATGAAGACCGGGCCGTCGTAGGCGGCGAGCAGGGCGGCGGGGTCCAGCGGCAGCCACGAGATCAGATAGGGCTGGACCGAGGGGCGGAACAGGGCCGCCAGCGCGGGCGGCGTGTCGGCGACGGTGCGGCCGGCCTCAAGCTCGGTCAGGGCGGCGAAGGCCTGGGTCTTCATCGGCTCGGGCAGAGTGGCCAGCTGTTCGCGGATCACCACGCCCGCCGGGCGGCCGGCGCCGGACAGCAGGATCAGGCCGCAAATCTTGTCGTCGTTTTCGGCTGCCTTCAGGGCGACCAGGGCGCCCTCGCTGTGGCCGATCAGCCAGGCGCAGGGCAGGCCCGCGCGGTCGGCGGCCTCCGTCGCCCAGGCGCGGGCGTCGGCGGCATAGGCGTCGAAGCGCAGATCGGCCTCGGCCGGTCCCGCCGCCATGCTGGCCGCGATGCCGCGCTTGTCGATGCGGACGGTGGCGATGCCCTGTTCCGCCAGGCCCTCGGCCAGCAGCCGATAGGTCGAGGCGGCGACGCCCAGCGGGCTGTTCCCATCCCGATCCGTCGGGCCGGAGCCGGGCAGGATGACGGCGACGGCGCTCGCGCTGTCAGGCCTCAGCAGGGTTCCGTGAAGCGGCGCGGGCTGGGCGGGCAGGGCGATCTCGGTCGAGACCGGGCCGGCGAGCAGGCTGGCGGCGACAAGGGCGGGGGTCAGCATCAGCATGGCGGTCTCCTTCAGAAGGGTTGGCGGTCGGGATCGGCGCGCCAGACGCGCCAGCTTTCGAAGGCCGAGACGGCGGCGACGATCAGGACGGCGGCGGTCAGGGCCGTGACGCCATAAGGCTGGGGCGCGAGGGGCGCGGCGATCAGGCCCCCGAGCCCGACCAGGCAGAACAGCCGACCGGCCAGTCGGTTGGAGCGGTCCCAGGCCAGGCGGCTCTTGTAGCTCCAGGGCGTGCGGACCCCGATCAGGGGATTGGGCGAGACCCGGCCGAGGAAGGCGCCGGTGATCAGCAGGATCAGCGACAGGCCGCCGGTCATGACGACCGGGCCGCTGTCCGCCGTCGCATGTCTCAGGCTGGCCCAGGCGAGGGTCAGGCCGATGGCGGCGAAAAGGAACAGGGTGAGGCCCTGGCCGATCCGCATCGAACGACGACGCGAGGCGTCGCCCAGGGCCTCGGCGCGCAGGGCGGCCAGGCCCAGGCCCGTGGCGGCGATGAAGCCGATGATCGTCATGCCGCCCAAGAAGGTCGCGAACTCGACGCGGTCGCCCCAGCGATCGACCTGCCAACTCGCGTTCCAGTGCATCGGCATCGGCGTGGTCGGGCCTTTGAAGCCGATATACAGGGCGAACGCCGCCTGCACGCCGAAGACGGCGACGGTCAGATAGTCCAGCAGCGACAGGCGGTCCTTCATGGACGGGGCTCCTTTTGCGCGTGGGGCAGGGGATCTGTGGCTTCGCCGGTTCCGACGATGTCCATCAGGAAGGCCATGGCTTCCTCGACCGCCGAGATTTCCAGCCGATAGCGGATGGTCTGGCCCTCACGCTCCGGGCTGACCAGGCCTGCTTCCTTCAGGGCGTTGAGATGGCCGGTGATGGTGGGCCAGCTCATGTCGAAGGCGGCGGCGATGTCGCCGGACGCCAGCGGGCCGGCGCGCAGCATGGCGATGATGCGACGACGCACGGGGTGAGACAGGGCCTTGAACAGGGTATTCATAGTCGAATGACTAATTAGGAAGATCGCTAATTGCAAGCCCGCACCCACCGCAAAATGTCGCAACCTTGGCCTTCGCCATTGCAAGCCAGTCGCAACAGGGCGTAAGGAGCGCCCTCCTCCCCTCGTTGAGAATGCGTTGCAATCCATGATCCGTTCGTCCCGTTTCGCCTGCGCCGTCAGTGTTCTGGCCCTGGCCGCCGCCACGCCCGCCCTGGCGCAGCAGGACCAGCCGGGCGTGGCGGAACTAGGCGAGATCGTGGTGACCGGATCGCAGGTGCGCCTGCCACCGCCCGCCGCCGGCGGCCAAGTGGCCACGGGCGGCCGTGTCGGTCTGTTCGGCAGCATGGATGTGATGGACACGCCGTTCTCGTCGAGCAGCTACACCGAGGAACTGATCCGCGATCAGCAGTCGCGCAGCATCGGTGATGTGCTGCAGAATGACCCGACGGTGCGGGTGTCCAAGGGGTTCGGCAACTTCCAGGAGCTGTATGTGGTTCGTGGCTTCCCGGTCTATTCGGACGACATGACCTACAACGGGCTCTACGGCGTGCTGCCGCGACAGTTCGTGGCGGCCGAACTGGTCGAGCGGGTCGAGGTGTTTCGCGGCGCTAACGCCTTTCTGAACGGCGCTGCGCCGGGCGGGACGGGCGTGGGCGGCGCCTTCAACCTGGTGCCCAAGCGCGCGGGATCGGAGCCGCTGACGCGTTTGACCGCCGGGGTGTCGGGCAATGACGAGATCTACGCGGCCGCCGACATCGCCCGCCGGTTCGGTCAGGACGACGCCTGGGGCGCGCGCCTCAACCTGGTCAGCCGCGACGGCGAAAGTTCGGTCGAGGGCGAAGACGGCCAACTTCGGGTCGTCGGGTTCGGCGTCGATCGCCGTGGCGACCACGCCCGCTTGTCGGCCGACCTGGGCTGGCAGGATCACCGCATCGACGGCCCGCGTCCCAGCGTGACTCCGGGAACCGTCATTCCCGAGACTCCCTCGGCTGACAGGAACTTCGCCCAGCCCTGGACCTACACCGACGAAGAGCAACTGTTCGGCGCGGTGCGCGGTGAGTTCGATGTCACCGAAGGCGTGACGACCTGGGCGGCCTTTGGCGGTCGTCAAGGCAAGGAAGACAACAGCCTGGCCAACCCAAGCTCTGACGCCTCCGGGGCCCTCAGCGGTTATCGCTTCGACAACGTCCGCGAGGACACCGTCTGGTCGGGTGATATCGGCGTACGCGTCGATCTGACGACCGGCCCGATCGAGCATCGCCTAGTGGCCTCGGCGTCGCAGGTTCAGTCGAAATCGAAGAACGCCTGGGCGGCCTCGGACTTCGGCGGCTTCCCGATGGGCACTCTGACCGACCCGGTCTTCGTAACGCCGCCGGCGGCG
The DNA here is from genome assembly GCF_057809775.1 of Brevundimonas sp. FG128. NCBI lineage: Bacteria > Pseudomonadati > Pseudomonadota > Alphaproteobacteria > Caulobacterales > Caulobacteraceae > Brevundimonas > Brevundimonas sp. FG128. The sequence goes on along the minus strand of NZ_JBMDKP010000002.1, from coordinate 796,193 downwards.
TCCATCCCGTCGGGCGACATGAGCGACCCGAGCGTGACCGAGCGCGTCAAGAACACCAGCTTCGCTGTCGCCGACATGCTGTCCTTGCTGAATGGTCGCCTGCTGGCCACCGTGGGCATCCGCTACCAGGAGATCGAAACCAAGTCGTACGCCTATGCCGACGGAGCCTTCGGCTCGGGCTATTCCAGCGATGCGACCACCCCGGCCTTTGCGCTGGTCTACAAACCCAGCGAGACGATCTCGCTTTACGCCAACTACGCCGAGGCGTTGGTTCCCGGGACGACAGCCCCCACGTTGGCCAACGCCGTCGTAGAGGGATGGGGCGACGCCGCCGTCCCCGTCACAGTCACGAACGGCGGCGAAGTGCTGGAGCCTTTCCGCGCCAAACAGGCTGAAGTCGGCGTGAAGTATGACGGCGGTTCGTTCGGCGGCATGTTGAGCGTCTTCCGCACGACCCTCCCCAGCGCGCTGGTCTCGATCACCTCCAACGGCGACCCGGAGACGGACGTCCTGCCGACGGGCGTTTACACAGACGGCGGCGAACAGGAAAACCAGGGCGTCGAACTGACTGTCTTCGGTGAGCCGGTGGCCGGCCTGCGCCTCGTCGGCGGGGCGACCTGGATGGATGCGGAGATCAAGCGCTCGCTGAGCGCCGCCAACGAGGGTAAGTCGGCCATCGGCGTGCCGGAGTTCCAAATCAACGCCAATGTCGAGTGGGATGTGCCGATGCTCACCGGTCTGACGCTGGAGGGCCGCGCGGTCCATACCGGCGCACAGCCGGCCAATGCGACCAACACGCTTGAACTAGACAGTTGGACCCGCCTCGACGCCGGACTCCGTTACGCATTTGCCGCCGGCGGCAAGCCGCTGACCGTTCGTGCGCGGGTCGAGAACGTCGCCGATGAGGATCAGTGGGTGGCGGTCGGCGGCTATCCCGGTTCAAACTATCTGACGCTGGGCGCGCCGCGCACGTTCCGCCTGTCGGTCTCGGCCGAGTTCTGAGCCGGATGAAGACGCGGACCATCCGCGCCTGGACTTGGGTGCACAAGTGGTCGAGCCTGGTCTCGACCCTGTTCCTGCTGATGCTGTGCGTGACCGGCCTGCCGCTGGTGTTCACGCATGAGATCGAAGAGGTGCTGCTGCCGCAGGCGTGGACCCCGGCGAACCCGGAGGGGCCGCCGCTGAGCCTGGACCAGGTGCTGGCGGCGGGGCTGGCCCTGCATCCGGGCGAGGTTCCGGCCTTCATGAGCTTCGACGAGGACCGGCCGGTGGTGAACGTCACCAGCGTCGATCCGAACGGGCCGGCGGGGAAATACAGCTTCGAACCTATCGACCGGACCAGCGGCGAGGTGGCGCCGCCGGTCGCCGGCCATCCGGTGATGGAGTTCCTGCTTCAGCTCCACACCGACATGTTCCTGGGTCTGCCGGGCATGCTGTTCCTGGGCCTGATGGGCCTGATGCTGATTGCGGCGGTGGTGTCGGGGGTGGTGCTGTATGCGCCGTTCATGCGCCGGCTGCCGTTCGGCACGGTGCGGGCCACGAAGGCCGCGCGGACCCGCTGGCTGGACTATCACAACCTGCTGGGCGTGGTGACGGCCGGGTGGGTGCTGGTGGTCGGGGCGACGGGGGTGGTCAACACCCTGGCCACGCCGATCCTGGCCTATTGGAAGAATACGGCGCTGAAGGACCTGACCGTGGCCTATGACGCCCCGGCCCCGACGGGCGAGCGGGCCTCGCTGGATGCGGCGGTGGCGCGGGCGAAACAGGCGCTGCCGGGCATGAAGCTGCAGTTCGTGGCGTTTCCGGGGACCGACTATTCGACCGATCACCACTATGCCGTCTTCTTCCACGGCGACACGCCGCTGACGACCCATCTGACCACGCCGGCCCTGATCGACGCCCGGACGGGAGAACTGGCGGCCGTGGCCCCGACGCCCTGGTATGTGAAGGCGCTGTCGTTATCCCAGCCCCTGCACTTCGGCGACTATGGCGGGCTGGCGCTGAAGATCCTGTGGGCGCTGCTGGACATCGCCACCATCGTCATCCTGATCTCCGGCCTCTACCTTTGGCTGGCCAAGGGCAGGCGGAAGTCGTGAGCCGCAAGGATCTCAGCCTGTGGGCCATCTTCGGGGCGCCGATCCTGGTGTTCGCGCTCAGCCTGACGGGCCTGATCGGCGCGCTGCTGGAAGAAGGGATGTGGGACGGGGTGTTCTCGGCCCTGCTGGCCTCGACCGTGGTCGTGACCGTCTGGGCCCTGATCCGACGCCGACGGTGATCGGCGTCAGATCGAGAAGCTGACGCCGCAGCCGCAGCTGGAGGCGGCGTTGGGGTTCCTGACCACGAACTGGGCCCCGGCCAGTTCGTCGACGTAGGCGATCTCGGAGTTCTTCAGGAAGGGGATCGAGACGGGGTCGATCAGGGCGGCCTGGCCGTCGGCCTGGATGCGCAGGTCGTCGTCCTCGGCCGTTTCGACCAGTTCGAACCGGTACTGGAAGCCCGAACAGCCGCCGCCGTCCACCGCGACGCGCAGCATCAGGCTCTTGCCCTCGGCCGCGCCCAGTTTGGCCAGGCGCTTGGCGGCGCTGGCGGCCAGGACGATGCCTTCCGGCGCGCGCGTGGCGACGCTGAAGGCGGGTGTGGACGGTTCTGTGGATTGGACGGTGCTCACGGCTGTCTATATGAGGCGCGCAGGGGCGTTCGCAAAGGGCCTCCCGCATCAAAGCAGCTTCAAAGTTGACGACTTGAGCCAGACCGAACTCGCGACCTATGCCGAACGCGCCGACCTGACCCTGGGGCGTCGCGTTCCCGAGCCGGCCAGCCGCACGCGGACGGCCTTTGCGCGCGACCGCGACCGGATCATCCATGCGACGGCGTTTCGGCGGCTGAAGGAGAAGACCCAGGTCTTCGTGGCGCATGAAGGCGATCATTACCGCACCCGCCTGACCCATTCGCTGGAGGTGGCGCAGATCGCGCGGTCGCTGGCCCACGCGCTGAGGCTGGACGATGATCTGGCCGAGACCATCGCCCTGGCCCACGACCTGGGCCACCCGCCTTTCGCCCACGCCGGCGAGGACGAGCTGGTGGTGCAGATGGCCGGGCACGGCGGGTTCGACCACAACGTCCAGAGCTTCCGGGTCGTGACCGAGCTGGAGAACCGCTATCCGCAGTTCGACGGGCTGAACCTGAGCTGGGAGACCGTTGAGGGGGTCATCAAGCACAATGGCCCGGTGTCGCACCGGCTGGACGAGCCGGCCTGGTCGGTGGTGCGGCCCTACAGGACGGGCGGGGAGGCGGGCTGGGACCTGCGGCTGGGGACCTTCGCCTCGCTGGAGGCCCAGTGCGCGGCCGTCGCCGACGACATCGCCTATAACAACCACGATGTGGACGACGGGGTGCAGGCGGGGTTGATCACCCTGCAGGACCTGGATCAGGTGCCGCTGATCGGGCCGATGCTGGCGCAGGTGCGTCGCGACTATCCGGGCATCGACGACCGGATGCTGCGGATCGAGGCCGTGCGGCGGATGATCGGCGTCATGGTGGAGGACGTGCTGGCCGAGACGGCGCGGCGGCTGAAAGACGACCGGATCGTCACGACCGAGGACGTGCGTCTGGCCAGGCGGACGATGGTCGATTTTTCCTCAGAGATGCACGCGGACCTGGCGGTGCTGAGGAAGTTCCTGTTCGAGCGGATGTATCGCCACTACCGCGTCAATCGCACGCGCAGCCAGGCGCGACGGGTGCTGTCGCAACTGTTCGAGCTGTTCATGGCCGAGCCGGAGGTGATGCCGCCGGAATGGGGCATGCCCGCCCTGACCGAAGATCGGACCCAGAGAGCGCGGGCGGTGTGCGACTATATCGCCGGGATGACCGACCGTTACGCCATAGAAGTGCACCAGAAACTGTTCAGCCTCGACCTCGCGCTCGATCTGTGATTCGAAAGAAGGCGGCGGGGGCGTAGAGTGATCGTTCGGCGCGCCGATTCGCGCGACCGACATACGGCGGAGCGCGACCATGTCTTTCGATGACGACAACCGACCGGGCCGGGGCGCCTATACGCCCCCGACCGACGACGATCTTCCGTTCCGCCGCAACTCCTATGATCCGCGCAGCGGCCGCAACGTCGGTTCGGGCGCGGGCGGGGGCAAGGCGCCGCCGGTGACGCTGATCGTCAGCGCGGTGGTCCTGCTGCTGCTGATCGTCGCCGTGATCTTCTTCTATCGCTCGGGCATGCGCGCCTCGACCGATGCGCCGCCCGCCGTGGGCCAGCCCGTGGGCGAGATGAAGACCGCGCCGCCCATCGACGCCCAGCCGGTCGATCCGGCCGCCGGCGTTCGCGTCTATCGCGACGAGACCGAGACCGCCGACGCCCCCGTGACCTTCACCCCGCCGCCGGAAGCGCCCCAGCCGCGTCCGGCCGCGCCGCCGACCGCCGCCCCGACCGGCCAGGGCCTGCCGCCCGCCAAGGCCGCGACGCCCGCCGCGCCGGCGCCGCGCCCGACGACGGCTGCGCCGGCCACGACCCCGGCCCCGGCGGCTTCGACTGCGGCGACAGGCTCGGCCTCGGTCCAGATCGGCGCCTTCTCCTCGACCGAGATCGCGGATCGCGAATACGCAGCCGTCGCCGGCCGATTTGGCCAGTATGCGTCGGGCGCCCAGAAGCGGGTGAGCGAAGTCACCACCTCCAACGGCTCGACCCTGTACCGCACCGCCTTCTCGGGCCTGTCGCGCGAACGGGCGGTCGCCTTCTGCAATGCGCTGAAGGCCGCCGGGCGGGACTGCATCGTTCGGTGACGTCCGCCTCCATCTACGGCTGCGCCGGTAATCGGCTGACGGAGGACGAGCGCGCCTTCTTCGCCGAGGTTCGGCCGTGGGGCTTCATCCTGTTCCGGCGCAATATCGACACGCCCGAGCAGGTGCGGGCTCTGACCGACGAGCTGCGGGCCGCCATCGGCGACCCTGACGCGCCGATCCTGATCGACCAGGAGGGCGGCCGGGTCCAGCGGATGGGGCCGCCGCACTGGCCCAAATATCCGCCGGGAAACGCCTATCTGAAGGCGACTAACGATCTGGCGCAGGCGCGTGAGCTGACGCGGCTGGGCGCGCGCCTGATGGCGCACGACCTGCGTGAGGTCGGCGTGACCGTCGATTTGCTGCCGGTGCTGGACGTGCCGGTGTCTGGCGCGCACGACATCATCGGCGATCGGGCCTATGGCGCCGATCCCGAGACAGTGGCTTTGCTGGGACGGGCGGCCGCGGAAGGGCTGCTTGCGGGCGGGGTCCTGCCCTGCATCAAACATATGCCGGGGCATGGCCGGGCCTTTGCGGACACGCATAAGGACCTGCCGACCGTTCACGCCGATCTGGACACCCTGGACGCCTGGGACTTTGCGCCGTTCAAGGCCCTGTCGGACATGCCGATCGGCATGACGGCGCACATCGTCTTCACGGCGATCGACCGCAAACATCCGGCGACCCAGTCCAAGAAGGCCATTCGCATGATCCGCGAGCGCCTCGGGTTTGGGGGGCTGCTGCTGTCCGACGATCTGGTGATGAACGCGCTTTCGGGCTCGTTGACCCAGAGGGCGCACAAGGCTTTGAAGGCAGGATGCGACGTCGTCGTGCACTGGAACGGCGACATGGACGAAATGCGTCAGGTCGCCGAGGGCGTCGGGCCGCTGAAGGGCGGCGCGCGCCGAAGGGCTGAGGCGGCCCTGGCGCGGATCGTGCGGACGCCCGAGCCGCTCGATGCCGTGGCAGGGCACGACCGCTTCTTCCGCGCGATGGGCGGTCGGCTGGACGCGGCTACGGGGCCGGACGTGGGGGAGGCGCAGGCATGAGCCGCCTGGACCGTCCCGGCCTCAAGCCGCGCGAAGCGCGGTAGGCCAAGGGAGATGTCGGAAGCGTTTCAGCCCAATCTGGATTTCACCCCCGTCGCCGAGGTCGAGGAGCGCGAGGCGTTCGTGGTCGATCTGGACGGCTATGAGGGGCCGCTGCATGTCCTGCTGGCCCTGGCGCGGAACCAGAAGGTCGATCTGCTGAAGCTGTCCATCACCCAGTTGGCGGAACAGTATCTGGCCTTCGTGCATGAGGCGCGGCGGCGCAACTTCGCCCTGGCGGCGGACTACCTCGTGATGGCGTCTTGGCTGGCCTATCTGAAGTCGCGGCTGCTGCTGCCGCGCACCGAGAAAGACAAGGGCGAGGAGCCGCCGGCCGAGCAGATGGCCGCAGCCCTGGCCTTCCGCCTGCAGAAGCTGGAGGCCATGCGGCGCTCGGTCGAACAGCTGATGGCGCGACCCCAGCTGAAGCGCGACGTCTTCACGCGCGGCGACCCCGAGGCGACGGTGATCGTGCCGTCGGACCGGATCGACGCCAGCCTGTACGAGCTGATGAGCGCCTATGTGGTGCAGCGTCGGCGCGAGGAGAGCAGGCGCTATGCGCCCGGCCAGCGGGTCGAGGCCTTTGCGTTGGAGGCCGCGCGCGACTGGCTGCGCGAGATCATGCCGAAACTGGCCGATTGGACCCCGCTGGACCAGGTGGCGCCGCATCGCGAGGGCGAGGAAGGCCCCAGCCAGGCCAGCTTTACGGCCTCGACCCTGTCGGCCAGTCTGGAGCTGGTGAAGGAGGGGGCGATGGACATTCGACAGACGCAGGCGTTCGCGGAGCTGTTCCTGAAACGGCGCGGGCAGGGGCAGCCGCTGGAGCTGATGGGGTGATGGGCTCGCTTTTCCATTCTTCTCGAATCGTCATCCTAGGGCCTGTCCCTAGGATCCAGACTCCCGGTGTTCGGCATGATCGCACTCTCGGAAAGACCGGGAGTCTGGATCCTCGCCACAAGGGCGAGGATGACGGAGTGTGGGGCGAGGACCGCGAAGTGGCTTTAAGGGCCGTTGCCCATGTCTGACCTGTCCTTCCAGCCCGACGAGGCCGAGATCGAGCGGCGGGTCGAGGCCCTGCTGTTCGCGGCCGCCGGGCCGCTGACGGCCGCCGAGATCGCCGCGCGGCTGCCCGAGAACTGCAATGTGGCGCGCGCCATATCGGGTCTGCGCGCCCGTTATGAGGGGCGGGGGGTGGAGCTGGAGTGTGTCGCCGACCGCTGGCGGTTCCGCACCGCGCCGGACCTGGCCTTCATAATGACGCAGGAGCGCGAGGAGCCGCGCCGCCTGTCCAAGGCCGCGCTGGAGACCCTGGCCATCATCGCCTACCACCAGCCCGTCACCCGCGCCGAGATCGAGAGCGTGCGCGGCGTGACCATCTCCAAGGGCACGCTGGACCTGCTGCTGGAGATGGGATTCGTGCGGTTGCGGGGGCGCAGGCGCACGCCGGGCCGGCCCGTGACTTATGCGACCACGGACAGGTTCCTGGAGCATTTCGGCCTGGCGACCCTGTATGACCTGCCGGGCGTGCAGGAGATGAAGGCGGCGGGCCTCTTGGACCTGTCGCTGCCCGTGGGCTTCGAGGTGCCGGACCCGAGCCGCGCCTCCGAGGCCGACGACGAGGACGGCAGTCTGCCTCTCGACGACGATACGCCCGAGTTCGCCCAAGACTTCGTAAGCGAGGAACGCTGAGCCCACGGCGCATTCACGCAGTTTTAGTCAAGCTTGGCTAATCATGCAGACATGAGTGGCGTCGCATCGAAAACAGGTTGGCGGGCGTGGAGTACGTTCAGGATCGCGGTGATCCTGATGCTGTCGTCCATCATCGGCATGGCGGGGGTGCTGGCCATCGTCAGCCAGGGCATCGACGCCCACCAGGCCCGCAAGGAAGAAGCCCTGGTCGAAATGCGGCTGAGGCGATCGCTTGAGACGATCGGCGAAAATCTGACCACCGCCTCGGTCTGGGACGAAGCGGTCGAACATATGATGGCCGGCGACGTGGCTTGGTACGATCAGTCCCTGGGCAAGTTCTACACGACCCTGCACAAACACCGCATCACCCTGGGCTATGATACGAGCGGACGGCTGTTCCGCATGAGCCGGGAGGGCGAGCCGGCGGGCGCCGACGCCGCAGACCCCTTCGCCCACAGCGCCCAGCCTGTCGTCGATCAGCTGCGCGCCCAGGCGGCGGGCCGCAATCGCACCGCCCACGCTCGGGCGGCCGTCACGCTTAAGTCCGTCTTCTTGCAGGTGGGCGACGAAATCTATGTGCTGGGCGCCTCGACCGTGGTTCGCCACACGCCGACCGGACCGACCCCGCCCGCCGATCCGGTGGTGGTCTCCTTCAAGCCCTTCCTGGGCGAGCTGGAGCCGCTGCGGACGCGGCTGGCGCTGAAGGGGGTGCGGTTTCAGCCCGGCGACGTCGCGCCGCCGCGCGGCATGGTCGGCGTCGATGTGCACGATCAGGCCGGTGTGCTGCTGGGGCGGGTGGTCTGGGCGCCGGAACGACCCGGCTCTCAGATTTTGGCGCAGGCGGGGCCGCTTCTGCTGTTGCTGTTCGCCGTCCTGGTGCTGGGGACCGGCTCGCTGTTGTGGAACACGGCGGCCGACGTGCGACGGCTGCGTGCGTCCGAAATCGCCCTGTCGTCGGCGTTGCAGCGGGCGGAGGCGGCCAATGAGGCCAAGAGCCGCTTCCTGTCGAACGTCAGCCACGAGCTGCGCACGCCCCTGAACGGGGTGCTGGGCATGGCCGAGGTGATCGGCGCAGACCTGGTCACGCCGCAACAGCGCGACCGTCTGGAAGTGCTCAAGGCCTCGGGTCGTCAGCAGTTGCGGCTAATCGAGGAACTGCTGGACGTCGTGCGGCTGCGCGATGGGGCGGTGACGCTGGAGACGCGGCCGTTCCGGCCTGACAACCTGCTGCGCCGCGTGGCCCACGACTTCCGTAGCGTGGCCCAGGCCAAGGGGCTGAAGATCAAGGTGGAGGCGGCGAAGGGCGAATGGCTGGGCGACCCGGTCCATGTCGAAAAGCTGATGGCCGCCCTGACCGACAACGCCGTCCGTTTTACCCGAAAGGGCGACGTGACCCTGCGCGCGCTGGCCGGCGACGGTCTGGTGCTGGAGGTCGAGGACACCGGCCCCGGCATGGAACCCGCCGAGGCGACGCGTCTGTTCGAGTCCTTCACCCAGGGCGACGAGAGCAGCACCCGCACGGCGGACGGCCTGGGCCTGGGGCTGACGGCGGCCCATGGACTGGCGACCCTGATGGGCGGCAAGATCGAGGTGAAGACCGTGCCAGGCATGGGCAGCATCTTCCGCGTCACCCTGCCGCTGAAGCCTGCCTAGACCGTCAGCAGGCGCGGCAGTTTGAAGGTCACGGTCTCGCGGGCGCCGCCGTCCTCGGTGACGGTGGCGTCGAAACGGGCGGCGATGGCGTCGACCAGGGCCTCGATCAGCGGTTCAGGCGCCGAGGCGCCGGCGGTGACGCCGACCGTCTGCACCCCGTCGAACCAGCTCCAGTCCACCTGCGACGCATCATCCACCAGATAGGATGCGCGCGCGCCGGCCCGCATCGCCACCTCGACCAGCCGGGCCGAGTTGGACGAGTTCTTTGACCCGACCACCAGCACCAGTTCGCAGCCCTCGCCCAGCACCTTGACCGCGTCCTGGCGGTTGGTTGTGGCGTAGCAGATGTCTTCCTTGTGCGGGTCGGGCAGTTCGGGGAAGCGGCGCTTCAGCACCTTCAATATGCCCGCCGTGTCATCGACCGACAGGGTGGTCTGGGTGGCGTAGGCCAAGGGGGCGTCGCCGGGACGGATGAACGATTCGGCGTCGGCCTCGGTCTCGACCAGGCTGATGGCGCCGTCGGGCAGCTGGCCCATGGTGCCGATCACCTCCGGATGGCCGGCGTGGCCGATCAGGATGATGTGGCGACCGGCGGCGTGATGGCGCTCGGCCTCGACATGGACCTTGGACACCAGGGGGCAGGTGGCGTCCAGGAACAGCAGCTGGCGCGCCTGGGCGTTTGCGGGCACCGACTTGGGCACGCCGTGGGCCGAGAAGACGACCGGGCGGTCGTCGGGGCATTCGTCCAGTTCCTTGACGAAGATGGCGCCCATGGCCTTCAGCCGTTCGACGACGTGGCGGTTATGGACGATCTCATGGCGGACATAGACGGGGGCGCCGAACTTCTCGATGGCGCGCTCGACGATCTGGATCGCCCGGTCCACCCCGGCGCAGAAACCGCGCGGCGTCGCCAGCCTCACCGAAATCGGACGAAGCGGAGCAGCGGGGGGAGGAACATGGGCGTTCATGGGGCGAACCTAGTCGTTTGCGGCGCTGATCGCCATCGAACCCGCGTCGGGAGGCGCGGGATTCTGTCGCCATCAACAGCGGCGCATCGTCACGGCTTGTCCACAGGCGGCGAAAGTCGAAGTTCTACAAAGGTTTAGAGCGCGATCACGACGCCTTGACCTTGTGGCCGCTCACGATTAGTTTCCGCGCCGAATTCAGACCCGTTCGGACGCACCGTCCGGACGCTGAGCGCACAGGTCCTATCCCCTATGTCGGAATCGCGCGAAGAGGCGATCAAACGCCTCCAAGACAGCGCATCCGCATTGGAGGCGCGGACGACGGCGGAGAAATCCGCCGAGCTGACCGGCCATCAGGTGTCGGGTCAGGCCTACAAGATCATCGCCGAACTTCTCGGCGGCGTCTTCGTGGGGCTGGCGCTTGGGTTCATCGCGGACTGGGTCCTTGGGACCCGCCCGTGGGGTTTGATCGGCGGGGTCCTCGCGGGCTTCGCCTTGTCGATTTACATGGCGCGTCGCACAGCCAACCGGCTGATGGCGCAGGCCAAGGCGTTGGGAACGTCGGCTCCGGCCGACCCCTACGTCGAGGCCGACGAAGACGGGGAACGATAGGGCTTCATGGCCGATCCGATTCATCAGTTTCAGATTCAGAAGGTCATCGACCTTCCTGACGTGACCCTGCCTGTGGTGGGCGTGGTCGATCTGGCGATCACCAATTCGCACATCGCCATGACGGCCGCCTTCGTCGTGATCGTCGCCTTCCTGGCGGCCGTGACGTCGAACGCCAAGGTCGTGCCGGGCCGCCTGCAGTCTGCGGGCGAGAGCATGTTCGGCCTCATCGACAACCTGGCCGATTCCATCATCGGTCACGAAGGCCGCAAGTATTTCCCGTTCGTCTTCACCCTGTTCACCCTGATCCTGGGCATGAACATCCTGGGTCTGTTCCTGACCTTCACGGCGACGTCGCAACTGGCCATCACCGTCACCTTCGCCCTGATCACCTTCGGTCTGGTGCTGGTCGTCGGCTTCGCCAAGAACGGCCTGGGCTTCTTCAAGCTGTTCTGGCCCATGGGCGCGCCGCTGGCGCTGCGCCCGGTGGTCGGCCTGATCGAGTTCGTCTCCTTCCTGCTCCGCCCGGTCACCTTGGCGCTTCGTCTGTTCGGCAACATGCTGGGCGGCCACGTCGCGCTGAAGATCTTCGCTGGCTTCGTGGTGTCGCTGGGCCTGCTGGGCCTGGGCGGCGGCATCGGCCTGCTGGCCTTCCCGGTGGCGGCCCTGTCGCTGGGCATGGTCGTGGCGCTGACCGCGCTGGAGTTCCTCGTGGCCTTCCTTCAGGCCTTCGTTTTCGCCGTTCTGGCCTGCATCTATCTGAATGATGTGGTCAACCTGGACCACGCCCACTAAGGGCCGGACCAGTCTCTTCACCCCAACCACCAACGACTTAATCTAGGAATACAATCATGGACGCTGAAGCCGCGAAGTACATCGGCGCTGGTCTCGCCACTCTGGGCATGATCGGTTCGGCCCTGGGCGTGGGCAACATCTTCGGCCAGTTCCTGGCCGGCGCCCTGCGCAATCCGTCGGCCGCCGCCGGCCAAGTCGGCAACCTGTTCGTGGGCGCCGCTCTGGCCGAAGCCCTGGGCATCCTGGCCTTCGTGCTGGGCATCCTGATGATCTTCGGCTGATATCAGTCGATCACGGCGCGCGGGGTTCGCCCGCGCGCCGCTTCATCTGATCCTGCAATAGACGGTTCATGGCCAGCATCCAAACCAACGACGCGCTTCCGACTTCGGTCGAAAGGGACCTGCACGCCGAGACGGCGACGCCCGGCGAGCACGGCGCCGGCGGCCTGCCGCAATTCCAGTTCGAACATTGGGCGGGCCAGATCGGCTATTTGCTGATCCTGTTCGTCGTCCTGTATCTGCTGGTCTCCAAGGTCTTCGCCCCGCGCCTTCGCAAGGTGATGGACGAACGGGCCGACACCATTTCCACCGCCGTCGCCACCGCGCGTCAGGTCCAGGCCGAGGCCGCCGAACAGGCCGCCCAGGCTCAGGCCGAGGTCGCCAAGGCGCGCGCCGACGCCCGATCCATGGCCGCCGCCGCCAAGGCCCGCGTGACGGAAGACGCCAATGCCCGCCAGGCTGCGGAAGAAGCCGTCGTCAACGCCCGCATCGCCGAGGCCGAGACTGCTATCGGCAAGACACGCGACGCCGCCATGGCCAATGTCGCCGCCATCGCCTCCGACACGACCGCCGCCATGGTCGAGCGTCTGACCGGCAAGGCCGCGACCCCTGCCGAGCTGGCTGCGGCCAAGGGAGCCGTCTGATGAACCTGATTTTCGAACACGGCATCTGGAGCTTCGCCAATGCGGAGATCTGGGTCGGTATCGGCCTGCTGATCTTCTTCGGCATCCTGATCGCCGTGGGCGTGCCCAAGATGGCCGCCGCCCAGCTGGACGCCAAGGGCGCCAAGATCCAGGCGGACCTTGACGAGGCCGCGCGCCTGCGCGCCGAGGCCGAGGCCCTGCTGGCCCAGATCCGCAAAGAGAAGGCCGAGGCCGAGGCCCAGGCCGCCGAGATGATGGCCCAGGCGGAAGCCGACGCCCGTCGCCTCGAGATCGAGACCAAGGCCAAGCTGGAAGAGACCCTGGCCCGTCGTCAGAAGATGGCCGAGACCCGCATCGCCCAGGCCGAGGCCCAGGCCTCGGCCGAGGTCAAGGCCGCCGCCGCGGACCTGGCCGCCAAGACCGCCGAACAGGTTCTGGCCGCCCGCCTCGCCGGCGGCGCCAAGGACCCGCTGCTGGACGGCGCCATCGCCCAGATCGGCGATCGCCTGAACTGATCCCAGGGCTCAGCGCCCAACGAAAAAAGGCCCCCGACGTCGCCGTCGGGGGCCTTTTCCATGAGGCTAAGGCCTGGCTCAGTGCGCGTGGGCGCCCCCGATGAAGGCCGCGTTCTGGCGCCGATCGCGCGCCACCAGCCGGGCGTAGACATTGCCCAGGACGATGCCGAACACGGCGTGGGTGATCAGAAGCCAGGCGATGGTGCCGAAGCCGGCGCCGGCCGTGAAGGTCCGGTAGTTGCCGAACATCACGATGGCCGCCATCATCACCACCCAGGCCCCGACGGCGAAGACGATGCCCTTGGTTTCGGGCGTATCGGTGGGCAGTCGCGGGCAGAGGACCGCGAAGAGCGGCCCCAGGATCAGCACGCCGCTGATCACATGCACCACCCAGCCGACGGCAAGATTGCCCGGCATGCCGATCATCGAGGCGATGACCCCCTGGAAGGGGTCGAACCAGTTTAGGAAAAGATTGGGTATTTCAAGCAAGGAAACAGCCACGGTCGCCGCCAATCCAGCGATCAGGCCCTTTTGTACGCGTGACATCATGACCTTAGCGCCTCCCAACGCATGAGTGGTTCTCTGATAACGCAGGAACAGGATACGCCTGTCCGGGAGGGCTGGAGTTCACGATCCCGTGGTTAGCGGTTGCAGCAACGCAACCGCAACAATCGTCGCCAACTAGCGGAAGATCTTGCGGAAATAGCGACGCATCTGTTTGCGGGCGCGCACTAGCCGGCGACCCTTGCGGTTCAGCACGACCTTTTCGGCGCGCAGGGCTTGCTGCCAGAAGACCGGCGCGATCTCGGGCTTTCTGCGCATCAGACGCCTGAATGGATAGACCCATTTGGGCCGCGCATACTGGGCGCGGATGAACTGCCGCTTGGCCCAGAACGAGCTTTTCAGGATCAGCATCAGGCCGACGGCGATGACCGGAATGCCGCCGGGGCCGGGCAGGGGCGCGATCAGGATCCCCAACAGCACGACGACCAGTCCGCCGATCATCAGGGCCCAGCGCTTCAACACACGCAGCAGGCGGCTGCGTGGCTTGGAGGGCGGGACGAAGAGAGCGGGTGCGTAGGTCACTGATGCGCCAGATGGGGAGGAGGAGGCCCGATGACAACGAACGCCCCGGTCGCGCGATCCCTCGTCGGGAAAGGAAAAGGCGACCGTGACGACGTTGCCACAACGCCACCAAGCCTCTGCTTCGATGGCCGATGCGTGTCCGACGGATGAAGCTTTGGTCATGAAGCGACGGAACACACAGGCTGTGGCGCGCGGGTCACGATTAGCCGAACGCGACCCCGGTCAGGCTTTCTGACACGGCCCACAGGCGACGCGCTGCCGTAGCCTCCAGCGCCTGGGGTTCGATCTTTGCGCGTCCGGGCGCGCCCGATAGCTCCTGAAAGCCTTGGGGGCCGTAATAGCCGCCTGGTGCGACATGCGGCGAAGTGGCGGCCATCAGGCTGGGCAGGGCGCCGGCCACCGACGACTGGGCGAACAGGCCGATAAAGACGCCGGTCGCCCATGCCGACAGTCCCCCGCCGTCACCCTGACCATTGGCGACCAGATCGGTCCGCGCGACACCCGGGTGGGCGGCGACGCTGCTCAGCCCCCAGTCGTTGGCGTCGCTGCGGCGTTGCAGCTCGATGGCGAACATCAGCATGGCCAGTTTGGACTGCTGATAGACCGGGAAGGGACGGTAGCCGGCGTCGTAGTTCAGGTCGTCGAGGCGGATGCGCCCGCCCCTGTGGGCGATGCTGGACAGCTGCACCACCCGAGCCCCTTCTGGCCGGGAATCGGTTGCGCTCAGCAGAGGCATCAGCCGTCCGGTCAGGGCGAAATGGGACAGGTAGTTGGTTCCGAACTGCATCTCGAAGCCATCGGCCGTGGTCTGGCGTTTCGGCAGGGCCATGACGCCCGCGTTGTTGATCAGGATGTCGATGGGCCGTCCCGCCGTCAGATAACGATCGGCGAAGGCGGCCACGGACGCCAGATCGCCCAGGTCCAGAAGGTCGAACCGCACGTCGGCGTCGGGATGTCGCGCGCGGATCAGCCGTTCGGCCTCGGCGCCCTTGGTCGGATTGCGGGCGGCCAGCACCACCTCGGCGCCCTTTGCGGCCAGCACAAGCGCGGTTTCCAGGCCCAGACCGCCGGTCGCACCGGTGATGATGACCAGCTTGCCGCTCTCGTCGGGAATATCGGCTGTGGTCCAGGTCGTCATTTCGCTATCCTGTCGCTGAAACATGGTGTCTCTAAGGGTTCCGGCTTGCGTATCTGCATCCGGTGCAAATATGCAAGAAGTGCAAGAAAAGATTTCCGCCAAGGATCAGGGACTGCGTGAGCGCAAACGGCTGGAGACGCATGCCCGTATCCAGGCCGAGGGCACGCGCCTGTTTCTCGACAGGGGGTTCGAGGCGACGACCCTGGACGATGTGGCGCAGGCGGCGGACGTGTCGCGACGAACCCTGCTGAACTATTTCGGCTCCAAGGAGGAGATCGTCTTTTCGGCCAAGGCTGGGTTTCCGCAAATGGTCGCGGACGCCATCGCCGCGCGGCCGGCGGACGAATCCCTGCTGGACATGGTGGAGAACGCCCTGATCGATCTGGCCCAGGAACCTCAGTCCGAAGAGACCAAGGCGTTGGCCGTCCTGATCCACGGCACACCCTCGCTGAGGGCGGGAGACCAGGCGAAGTACGAACAGGTCGAGCGGCTGCTGGCCGAGGCCCTGGCGGCGCGCAAGGGCCTGGCGTCCGACGACATCGCCTGCCGCGTCGTCGCCGGGACGGCGGTCAGCATCATGAAGCTGTCGTTGGACGCGTGGCTGGCCCACCCCGACGCGCCGCCCGAGACGTTCGGGCGCGCGGCCTTCGCGGCGCTGAGACGGGCTGCGGGTTAGAGATCGAGAGCTACAAAAGCCCCATCATTCTTCCCATCGGCCTTCATCCTCGTCCTTGTGGCGAGGATCCATACTCCCGGCGCGTCCGCAGTATGCGCACCCATCGAACACCGGGAGTCTGAATCCCAGGGACAAGCCCTAGGATGACGGGACTTAGGGGCGTCGGCTCAGGCCGCCTGGTTCGACCCTGCCGGGGCGGACCAGCGCAGGACCGGCGAGCGGGCGGCGCGGGTTTCGTCGAGGCGCTTCAACGGGGCGTGGAAGGGGGCGCCCTTGAAGCGGTCGACGTCGCCGGCTTTCGCCGCTTCGGCCAGCAGACGCATGGCGTGGATGAAGCGGTCCAGTTCGGCCTTGGACTCCGTCTCCGTCGGCTCGATCAGCATGGCGCCGTGGACGACCAGGGGGAAATACATGGTCATCGGGTGGAAGCCCTCGTCGATCATCGCCTTGGCGAAGTCGAGCGTGGTGATGTCCGTGCCCTTCAGCCATTCGTCGTCGAACAGGGCCTCGTGCATGCAGGGGCCGTCGGGGAAGGCCGCCGACATCAAATCACCGAGCCGGGCCTTGATGTAGTTGGCGTTCAGCACCGCGTCCTCGGCGACTTGACGCAGGCCGTCGGCGCCGTGCGACATCATGTAGGACAGGGCGCGCACATACATGCCCATCTGGCCCTGGAAGGCGCACAGGCGACCGAAGGCCTGAACGGCTTCGTCTTCCTCGCGCTCGATCAGACGATAGCCATTGTCGTCATGCACGACCCAGGGCGCCGGGGCGAAGGGCGCCAGGGCTTCGGACAGCACCACCGGACCCGCGCCCGGACCGCCGCCGCCGTGGGGCGTCGAGAAGGTCTTGTGCAGGTTGATGTGCATGGCGTCGACGCCCAGGTCGCCCGGACGCACCCGGCCGACGATGGCGTTGAAGTTGGCGCCGTCGCAGTAGAAGTAGGCGCCGGCTTCGTGCGTCAGGCGGCTGATCTCCAGAATGTCGCGCTCGAACAGGCCGCAGGTGTTGGGATTGGTCACCATGATGGCGGCGACATCGTCGCCCAGCTTGGACGCCAGGTCGGCCACGTCCACGCGGCCGTCCTCGGTCTGGGCGACCTCGACGACGGTATAGCCGACGAAGGCGGCCGTGGCCGGGTTGGTGCCGTGGGCGCTGGTGGGGACCAGGACCTTGCGACGCTTCTCATGCTGGCCCGAGGCCTCGTGCGCGGCGCGGATGGCCATCAGGCCGCACAGTTCGCCGTGCGCGCCCGCCTTGGGCGACAGGGCGACGGCGGGCATGCCGGTCAGGGTCTTCAGCCAGTGGGCCAGGGTGTCCATCAGCTCCAGCGCGCCCTGCACCGTCGAGATCGGTTGCAGCGGGTGGATGTCCGAGAATCCGGCCAGGCGCGCCATCTTCTCGTTCAGGCGCGGGTTGTGCTTCATCGTGCACGAGCCCAGCGGATAGATGGCCAGATCGATGGCGTGGTTCTTTTGGCTCAGGCGCACATAGTGGCGCATGGTTTCCGGCTCCGACAGGCCGGGCAGGCCGATCGGATCCTTGCGGACCAGGTCGCCAAGGTCCGAGCCATCGGTCTTGGGTTCCGGCAGATCGACGCCCGTCTTGCCCCAGCCGTCGCCCTCGAAGATCAGGGCTTCGTTCTGCAACAGGCCGCGGCCGCCGGTCAGGGTGGCGGGCTTGGTCTGGACCTGGTTCGGGGCGGTCGGGCGGCCGACGGTGTTCATGGTGCTCATGGTCGTTATCCCTTACGCGCCGAGGACTTTGGAGAGCGACTTGGCGAGGATCTGGATGTCGGCATCCAGCGTCGTCTCGGTCGCGGCGACCAGCAGGACATCGTCCATACCAGCGTCGGGGGCCAGGCGGCTGTAAGGCACGCCGGCCAGGATGTGATGGCCGGCCAGGGCGTCCACGACCTCGGCCGCGTTCCTGGGCAGGCGCACCGCGAACTCGTTGAAGAACCGCGAGGTCAGGATTTCGACGCCGGGGATGGCCGCTAGGGCGTCGCGCGTGGCGACGGCCTTCTCGTGGTTCAGCAGGGCCAGTTTGCGCAGGCCCGTCTCGCCCAGCAGGCTCATGTGGATGGTGAAGGCCAGGGTGCAGAGGCCCGAGTTGGTGCAGATGTTCGACGTCGCCTTGTCACGGCGGATATGTTGTTCCCGCGTAGACAGGGTCAGGACGAAGCCGCGCTCACCGTCGGCGTCGACGGTCTCGCCGGTCAGGCGACCGGGCATCTGGCGGATCAGCTTCTCGCGCGTAGCGAACAGGCCGACATAGGGGCCGCCGAAGTTCAGGGCGTTGCCGATCGACTGGCCCTCGGCCGCGACGATGTCGGCGCCCATCTCGCCGGGCGATTTCAGCAGGCCCATGGACACGGCTTCCGTCACCACGACGATCAGCAGGGCGCCAGCGGCGTGGGCGGCCTCGGCGATCTTGGTGACATCCGTCGCCGTGCCGAAGACGTTGGGGGTCTGGACAACGACGCAGGCCGTGTCGGGACCGATCTGGTCGATCACGGCGGCCTCGGCGTCGACGGCTGCGGGCAGGGCCAGGGTCTCGACGCCGACGGCGTGAACCACGGTCTCGGTCGCCTTGACGTAGTGGGGATGGACGCCGCCCGAGATCACCGCCTTGTTGCGGCGGGTCACGCGGGTCGCCATCAGCACGCCCTCGGCCATGGCGGTCGAGCCGTCATAGAGGCTGGCGTTGGCCACCGGCATGCCGGTCAGGTTCGCGACCTGGGTCTGGAACTCGTAAAGGTACTGCAGGGTCCCTTGGGCGATTTCCGGCTGATAGGGGGTGTAGCTGGTCAGGAACTCGGACCGTTGGATCACGTGATCCACCGTCGCCGGAACGTGGTGCTTGTAGGCCCCCGCTCCGCAGAAGAAGGGCACGGCGCCGGCCGAGGCGTTCTTGGCGGCCATGGCGGACAGGGCGCGCTCGACCTCCAGCTCGCCCGCCACGCGCGGCAGGTCCACGGGGCCGTCAAGCTGCGCCGACTGGGGCACGTCCACGAACAGGTCGTCGATCGATTTCGCGCCGATGGCGGCGAGCATCGCCGTGCGGTCGTCGGGCGTCAGGGGGAGATAACGCATGT
Organism: Brevundimonas sp. FG128; assembly: GCF_057809775.1. NCBI lineage: Bacteria > Pseudomonadati > Pseudomonadota > Alphaproteobacteria > Caulobacterales > Caulobacteraceae > Brevundimonas > Brevundimonas sp. FG128. Next base: position 777,172 of record NZ_JBMDKP010000002.1, on the reverse strand, counting down.
TCATTTCACCTTGTCATCCCGGCCGAAGCGAAGCGGAGAGCCGGGACGGGATGGGCCTTGAAAGTTTCGTTCCGGTCGGCCCATCGGGCTGAACCGGAACACGGGCGGGGTGGTCAATCCTTGTCCCGGATGAGCTGCGCTCTCCGGGACGGGAAATAGGTATTGCGTGGTCGTCCCGGCTCTCCGCTTCGCTTCGGCCGGGATGACAAGACTTAAAGGGCGGCGAGGAAGGCGTCGTAGGCGGCCTGGTCCATCAGGGCGTCCAGTTCAGCAGCGTCCGAGACCTTGATCTTGGCGAACCAGCCGTCGGCTTCGGCGGCCGAGTTGACGGTTTCCGGGGCGGTCGACAGGGCGTCGTTGGCCTCGACCACTTCGCCCGAGACGGGGGCGTAGACGTCCGAGGCGGCCTTGACGCTCTCGACCACGGCGAAGCTGTCGCCCTTGGCCACGGTCTTGCCGACCTCAGGCACCTCGACGAACACCACGTCGCCCAAGGCGTCGGCGGCGTGTTTGGAGATGCCGACGGTGGCGATGTCGCCGTCCAGGCTGACCCACTCGTGATCCTTGGTGAACTTCATTTGTCTGTCCTCGCAAGACCCGCCCGCAAGCGGTCCGATGTTTAAACTCGTCATCCTAGGCCTTGTGCCTAGGATCCAGACTCCCGGTGTCGGAAGCCGTGATCCGACGGCGGGCGTCGGTGTTTATGGACCCTGGGCACAAGGCCCAGGGTGACGAAAGAAGAGGGCGTTACGCCTTCGGCTTCCGGTAATAGCGTTGCGCCACGAAGGGCATGGCGACGACTTCGGCGGCGGCGGTCTTGCCGCGCACGATGACCTTCAGGTCCGCACCCAGCGCGGAAAACGCGGGGGGCACAAAGCCCATGGCGATGTTCTGGCCCAGGGTAGGGGAGGGGCCGCCCGAGGTGACCTTGCCGATGACGTTTCCGTCGGCGTCGGCGATCTCGGCGCCTTCGCGGGCCGGGGCGCCTTCCTTGACGATCAGACCGACGCGGACGCGCGTGGGGCCGTCGGCCAGTTCCTTCAGGATGCGGTCGGCGCCGTTGAAGTCCGCGCGTTCCTTGCGCGACTTGGACAGGGCGAAGGTCAGCGCGCCTTCGACCGGCGAGGTCGTCGGGTCGATGTCATGGCCGTGCAGCGGCAGGCCGGCTTCCAGACGTAAGGAATCGCGGGCGCCCAGGCCGATCGGCTTGACGCGGGCGTCTTCCAGGATGGTGTTCCATACCCGTTCGGCCTGGTCCGCCGGGACCGAGATCTCATAGCCGTCCTCGCCGGTATAGCCCGAACGCGAGACATAGCAGTCGACGCCGAACAGCATCAGCCGCGCGCATTCCATGAAGCCCATCTCGGCCAGGATCGGCTCATGCGCCGCCATGACCTCGGCGGCTTCCGGCCCCTGGATGGCGATCAGCGCGCGGTCCAGAACCGTCAGCTTGGCGTCGCCTTCCAGATTGGCTTCCCAGAAGGCGAAATCCTCGTCCTTGTTGCCGGCGTTGACGACGACGAACAGTCCGTCATGGTCCGGGCGGCCGGCCATCAGGTCGTCGATGATGCCGCCGTCCTTGTTCAGCAGCAGCGAATATTTCTGCTTGCCGGCCTTCAGGATTTCATAGTCGCCGGGCACGAACCGCTCGAACTGGGTGGTGGCGTCGGCGCCGGTGATCTTGCACTGGCCCATGTGCGACACGTCGAACAGGCCGGCGTGTTCGCGGGTCCAGCGGTGCTCGGCCAGGACGCCCTCATACTGAACCGGCATGTCATAGCCGCCGAAGCCCACCATGCGAGCCCCCAGGGCGCGGTGCGCGGCGTTCAGAGCGGTCGTCTTCAGGGTCTGGTCGGTCATGGTTCAGGCTTTCACGGTCGCGTGTTGTGGCGGAGCTCCGCCGTCCTCGCGCCCCCGCTGTCCTGAAGCCTGAGAGATTCCGGCGACCAAATCATGTCGCCTTGCTCCGTCGGCGCGCCCTTGAAGAGCGACTTTCCAGCGTCCGTATGCTGTCGCGGTCCGTTTGCCTGAGCGTTTCCGGGGCGGTTGCGCCTTCGGCGTCGAGGCTGATTCCTCAGTCTCGAACTCTCCCGCGAGAGCGCTCGACCTAAGGCATCGACTCCGGCCCCAAGTCAAGCGGGAGGGGAACAAGCCTGCGTGTCGTGGATTGTCGTGGGGAGCCCCCACTCGAAACCCAGGAAGACCAAAATGTCCATTATAGACAAGCTGTTCGGCGACGACGACAAGCAACGCACCAGCCCCGCCAAGCCCGATGGCCCCATGCAGAAGGTGCTGGACGAACTGGCGTCGCTAAATCCCAAGCCGATCGAGAGCCTGTCGCCGGCCGAGGCCCGCCAGCAGCCGACTCCGACCGACGCGGTCCACTCCCTGCTGCGCAAGGCTGGCAAGGATCCGAAGGCCGACGACTTGGGCGTCAAGATCACCGACATATCCATTCCCGGCGCCGAAGGCCCGATCCAGGCCCGTATCTACAAGCCGCATGACCATTCCGAGGACAAGCTGCATCCGGTGGTGGTCTATTTCCACGGCGGCGGCTTCGTGATCGCCGATCTGGATGTCTATGACGGCGGCCCGCGCGGCGTGTCCAAGATGGCCGATGTGATCGTGGTCTCGGTCCACTATCGCCAGGCGCCGGAACACCATTTCCCCGCCGCCCACGACGACGCCCTGGCCGCCTATCGCTGGGTGCTGGACAACGCCCAGAGCTTCAACGGCGACCCGCAGAAGGTGGCGGTGATGGGCGAGAGCGCCGGCGGCAACCTGGCCATCGGCGTGTCCATGATGGCGCGCGACGCCGGCCTGCCTGCGCCCAAGCACCAGGTGCTGGTCTATCCGGTCGCCGGGGTGGACATGGACAATGAGTCCTACGTCGAGAACGCCGACGCCAAACCACTGAACAAGCCGATGATGAAGTGGTTTGTGAAGCACATCTTCGCCAACGAGGCCGACGCCCAGGATCCGCGCATCAATATCGTCGAAAAGGCGAACCTGGCCGGCCTGCCGTCCTCGACCGTTATCTGCGCCGAGATCGACCCGCTGCGTTCTGAGGGCGAACTGCTGGCCGAGAAGCTGGAACAGGCGGGCGTCGATGTGCGCCAGAAGACCTTCCACGGCTCGACGCACGAGTTCTTCGGCATGGCCATGGTCGTGCCGGACGCCATGGCCGCCCAGACCTTCGCCGCGCATGAACTGAAGCGGGCCTTCGGCACGGCGATCCTGCCGATCTGATCCCCACACCATCCCGTCACCCTCGCCCTTGTGGCGAGGGTCCATACTCCCGGTGCTCGCCGGTTCGCCGCGTCTTCGACGGAGCGTATGGATCCCAGGCACAAGGCCTGGGATGACGGGGGGCGGAGGTTGAGAGGGTTTCTCTTGCGGTCACGTCGCTCGCTCGCCAAGAACAGGCGACGCTCCCAGCCGCCCCGGACCGACCCCATGACCCGCACAAGCCTCGACGCCCATATCGCCGCCCTGGATGCGCCGGAGGGCCTGAAGACCGTTCTGACCGTCGTCGCCGCCACCTGCGCCCAGATCAGCGATGTGGTCGCGGGCGGCGCTCTGGCCGGTGCGCTGGGCGTCTCGGGCCAGATCAATGTCCAGGACGAGGAGCAGAAGAAGCTCGACGTCATGACCAACGACATGCTGACCGACGCCTTGCTGGCCAGCCCCGTCGTCGCCGGCGTCGCATCCGAGGAAATGGACGAGGTCCAGCCGGCGTCCCATTCCACCGGCGACTATCTGGTCCTGTTTGACCCGCTGGACGGTTCGTCCAACATCGACATCAACGCCATGGTCGGCACCATCGTCTCGGTGCTCAAGTCCGCTACGCCCACGCCGACCGAGGCCGACTTCATGCAGCCGGGCCGCAGCCAGGTCGCCGCTCTCTATGCCCTGTACGGCCCCCAGACCATGCTGGTCCTGACGACCGGCGCCGGGGTCAAGGGCTTCACCCTGTCGAACGACGGCGACTGGATACTGACCCACGACGACATCGCCATTTCGTCGGACACCAAGGAGTTCGCCATCAACATGTCGAACCTGCGCCACTGGGCCGAGCCGGTGCAGACCTATGTCGGCGACCTGCTTAAAGGCGAGGACGGGCCGCGCGGCAAGAATTTCAACATGCGCTGGGTCGCGGCCATGGTCGCCGACGTCCACCGCATCCTGATGCGCGGCGGCGTCTTCCTCTATCCGTGGGACAGGCGCGAGCCGAACAAGCCGGGCAAGCTGCGCCTGATGTACGAGGGCAATCCGATGGCCTTCCTGGTCGAACAGGCCGGGGGCAAGGCGACGACGGACGGGGTGCAGCCAATCCTGGACGTCCAGCCCGAACATCTGCACCAGCGCATCCCGGTCGCCCTGGGTTCGAAGAACGAGATCGATCAGTTCGCGGCGGCGTAGGCGTCCAACTCCGCGATTCGCGCGGCCTTCTCAGCCTCGCCCAGAAACGACCCTTCGAAGCTGTTGCGCGCCAGCAGCGTGACCTCCTCACGCGTCAGCCCCACCGCCGCCGCCAGCCGGCTGTAATTTTCGTTCACATAGCCGCCGAAATAGGACGGGTCGTCCGAGTTCAGGGTGACGTGCAGGCCCCGGCGCAGCATCTCGGGCACGGGGTGGTCCTTCAGGTCGTCGACGACGCACAGTTTCAGGTTCGACAAGGGACAGACGGTCAGGGTCATCTGTTCGCGCGCCAGCCGCTCGACCAGGGCCTCGTCCTCCATCGAGCGATTGCCGTGGTCCATCCGGTCGATGTGCAGCAGGTCCAGCGCCTCGTGGACATAGGCCGGCGGGCCTTCCTCCCCGGCGTGGGCGCACAGTTTCAGGCCCAGGTCGCGGGCGGCGGCGAAGACGCGCTGGAACTTGGACGGCGGATGGCCGACCTCCGATGAATCCAGCCCGACGCCGATGAAGTGATGCAGATAGGGCTTGGCCGCCTCCAGCGTCGCAAAGGCCTCGTCCTCGGTCAGGTGGCGCAGGAAGCTGAGGATCAGGCCTGAGCTGACGCCCAGTTCCGCCTTGGCCCGGTCCATGCCCGCGATCAGCCCCTCGACCACCACGCCGAAGGCCACGCCCCGGTCGGTATGGGTCTGGGGATCGAAGAAGATTTCGGCGTGGCGCACATTGTCGGCGGCCGCGCGCTGGAAATAGGCGAAGGCCAGATCCTCGAAATCCTTACGGGTCAGCAGCACGGCGGCCCCAGCGTAATAGATGTCCAGGAAGTCCTGCAGGTTGGAGAAATCATAGGCGGCCCGCACCGCCTCGACGCTGTCATAGGGGATCGAGACCCCGTTCCGCTGCGCCAGCTCGAACATCAGTTCCGGCTCAAGGCTGCCTTCGATGTGCAGGTGCAGTTCAGCCTTGGGTAGGCCGGCGATATAGGTGTCGAGCGACATGGGCGATCTCCGGGAGGACATCGCCCAGTCTAACCTACATCCGCTCCGGCGTGTCGATCCCCAGGAGGTTCAGCGCAATTTCCAGCTGGCTGAGCGCCGCCGCTGACAGGGCGAGGCGAGACCGTTTGGTCGCCTCGTCGGGCGCGATCAGGACGGGGCAGGCGGCGTAGAATTTCGAGAACGACTGCGCCACGCGATAGGCGTGTTCGGCCACCAGATGCGGCATCCGCTTCTCATAGGCGTCGGACACGGCGGTGCTGAAGGCGTCCAGCGTCAGGGCCAGGTCGCGCTCGGCCGGCTCGGCGATGACGATGGCGCCGGGCGTCAGTCCCTGTTCGGCGCCCTTGCGCAGCAGGGATTTGATGCGGACCGACTGGTACAGCAGATACGGTCCGGTCTTGCCCTCGAAGCTCATGAACCGGTCTAGGTCGAAGACGTAGCTGGTGGTCCGCGCGTTCGACAGGTCGGAGAACTTGAGCGCCGCGATGGCCACCTTGTGCGCGATGGCCTCGAACTCCTCCGGCGACAGGTCGTCGCCCAGCTTGGCCTCGTGCAGCCGCTCACGCGCCTTGTCCGTCGCCTGATCGATCAGGTCGCGCAGCTTCAGCACCCCGCCCGCGCGGGTCTTGAACGGCTTGCCGTCCTCGCCGTTCATGGTGCCGAAGCCCAGATGCTCCAGCGCGCCCTGTTCAGCGTAGCCGGCCAGATAGGCGGCGCGGAAGACCTGTTCGAAATGCTCGGCCTGACGCTCGTCGACGACATACAGGGCCAGATCCGGCGACAGCGCCTTCTTGCGGTCCAGGATGGTGGCCAGGTCGGTCGTGCCGTACATGGCCGAGCCTTCCGAGCTGATCACCAGCAGGGGCGGGGGCGAGGGCGCCTCGATCACCGAGCCGTCGGCCAGCTTCTTCTTGCGGGTCTCGCCCGGCTTGGCGACGTGGACCACCTGGGCGCCGTCGTCCTCGACCAGCAGTCCGGTCTCTTTCAGATGCGCCAGCATTTCGGGCATCTGGGGATCGGCGTCGCTCTCACCGTTCCACAGGTCGAAATCGACCGACAGATCGCCGTATTCACGCTTCAGCGCCTCGCGGCTGACCGCCACGAAATGGGCCCACAGGGCGCGATATCCGGGCCGACCGTTCTGCAGTTCCGCCGTCGCCTTGCGCGCGCGGTCGCGAAAGGCGGGGTCTTCCTTGGCCTTGCCGGCGGCCAGCGGATACAGCCGGTCCAGATCGGCCAGGGTCACGGGGCTATCGGCCGGGAAGGGGCCGTCGCCCTCGGCCATAAAGGCGTTCGCCAGGCCCTCGTCGCCACAGGCCACGATCAGCAGGCCCATCTGGAAGCCCCAGTCGCCGAAATGGGCGTCGCCCGTGACGTGGTCGCCGCGGAAGCGGAACAGACGTTTCAGACTTTCGCCGATGATGGCGCTGCGCAGGTGGCCGACGTGCATCGGCTTGGCGACGTTGGGACCGCCGAAGTCGATCACCACCTTGCGCGGTTCGGCCACGACGGCGGCGCCGGCGTGCTCGGCGTCGGCCGCGACCTCGGCGGCGCGTTCGGACAGAAGCGCGTCAGAGAGCTTTAGATTGATGAAGCCCGGCCCCGCCACCTCGACCGAGGAAAAGCGCGGATCGGCGGTCAGGCGCTCGGCGATCCGTGTCGCCAGTTCGCGCGGATTGGCCTTCAGCGCCTTGGCGGCGGCCAGGGCGCCGTTCGACTGGAAGTCGGCCAGGTCTGGGCGGTCGGACGGGGTGACGCGGGCCAGGGCCCTATCCACGCCTTCGGCGGCGAAGGCGGCGGCGACCGCTTCGCTGAGGACGGTCTTCAGATCAGCCATTTATTCGCTCGGCGCGGCGGCAGGCGCGGCGGGCGTCGCGCCGGCGTTGATTCGGAAGCGGCTGCCCGAACGGTTGAACTCGGCCATTTCCGGGGTCACGTCGAAACCGACCAGGATCTCGAAATTGCCGCCGCTGGTGTCCACGCTGGCGCGCGGGATGACGATGGTGCGTTCCTCGGCGACCGAGGCCGTGCGCTGACCATCGAAGTTCACCGGCAGGTCGAAATATTCCTTGGTCAGGATGGCGCTGTTCCGTTCGGTCACCGCGATCCAGTAGCGATAGGTGCGCTGATCGCTGGTCGCCTGGGCGCCGCGGCCCAGTTGGAACAGCATGCCGATGTCCACGCGGATCGGATCGGCTTCGCGGTATTCGCAGTCCGAGGTGACGCCTTCGATCTCGCCGGTATAGCCGACGTTGGCGATGGCGGCCCGATCGCCTTCCAGTTCGACGTAGCGGGCGGCGTCGTAGAGGATTTTCACATAGGGGCAGGGACCGGCGTTGGCGCGACGACGCAGCGGCGCCAGGCGCGGCGCGCGGGCGGGCGCGTCCTGCGCCGAACCGTCGGCCTGCTGGCCCTGACCGCCGCGCTGACGCTGGGAGGTCTGGGCCTGGGCGGCGGCGGGCAGGACGGAGGCCGCCATCGAGAGGGCGGCCAGGGCGGTGAGGACGCGACGCATCAGCTTATTTTTCCGACAGCGAAAGAGGGCGCACGATGATCGCGGCCGATCATCAACGCTCGCCGCTGATAGCGGCTAAAGCGAGGCGCGGCAAACCCTCGCTGCCGTCAGCGCTCCATCACCAGACAGGTCGAGGTCGCGGTGGCATACAGCTTGCCGTCAAGCCCGCGCAGATCGGCTTCGGAGAAGGCGGCGCGGCGACCGGCCTGGACGATCCGCCCCTCGGCCCTGACGGGCACGCCCGCGCTCAGCGCCTTGTGGAAGACGGTCTTCAGCTCAAGCGTCGTATAGGTCTGGCCCGGCCGCAGCGTCGAATGGACCGCACAGCCGCAGGCGGAATCCAGCACGGTCGCGATCCAGCCGCCGTGCACCGTGCCCAGAGGGTTGTAGACGGCGGTGGTCGGCACGGCCTCGAACACGACGCGGCCTTCCTCGACCTCGGTCAGGTCGAAACCCACGGTCCTGGCGATCGGCGCGATGAGCCCGTCTGTCATGCCCAGACGCAGCTGCTCGACCCCGGACAGGGCGGCGATGTCGAGGGCTTGGGTCATGCGAACGGCTCCGGCTCAGGTCCGTTCACAATAAGGACGGACGCCGCCGTGGCAAGCGTCCGCCGTGGGGTCTTAAAGACCCGGCAGCTTGAAGCCGCCGCTGCGGCGCGGCTGGATGGTGATCGCTTCCTGGCCGCCGGTCAGGGCCTGAAGACGCGCGGCCTCGGTCGAGGCGTCTATGGTCTGCTGGCCTTCGGCGGTCTGACGGACCGTGGGCGCCTGGGTCGAGGGGTCGTCCTTGCGCCAGAACATCAGGCGGTTGGCGAAGCTCTCGTCCTTGTGCGCCAGGTCGCCGAACTCGTCGTCGATGACGTAGCGGGCCAGGGGATCGGCCTGGTCGCCGCCGGCCTGGGCCACCAGGACCTGCTCGCCCGGCGTGCGGGTGACGGCCTGGCGCTGACCCAGCAGGATCTGACGGGCGGCGCTTTCGGGGGCCAGTTCCTGCGGGCGCGGCTGGCCCGGCGCCGGCGGGCGCAGGCCGTACTCGGGCGGGATGCTGAGCGGGGCGGTGGAGACGGTGACGAACTCGTCCGGCACGACCTTGGTCAGGCCGATGCCTTGCTTCAGTCCGCCGCAGGCCGAGACGGCAAGGGCGGAGGAGGCGACGAGGGTCAGGACGGCGACACTGCGGATACGCATGGTTTCAGGCTCTGGTCGGCTGATGCACGAAGCGCCGCGAGGGCGCCGTTGGCATAGTGAAGACGGGGTGATTACGACTTTTCAGGGGCTACGCCAACCTTGGCGGGTCGGTCCGACACCAGACTGTCCAGAATCAGCAGCACCACGCCGATGGTGATGGCGCTGTCGGCGATGTTGAAGACCCAGGGGAAGACGCCGGTGCCCGAGAAGTCGATGAAATCGACCACATAGCCGAACCGCACGCGGTCGATGACATTGCCAAGCGCCCCGCCCATGACGAAGCCGATGGCGGTGATCAGCAGGCGACGGTCCGACTGGGTCGCCCACCAGGCCAGACCCCCCGAAACGACCAGGGAGAAGATCGTCAGACCCCAGCGCGCCTCGCCGCCGCCGAACAGGCCAAAGCTGACGCCGGTGTTCTCCACCCAGCTGAAGTTCAGGATCGGCGGCAGGACGGGGATGCGCCCGACCTCCTGCAGGGAGACGCCGCTGATGATCCAGGCCTTGGTCAACTGGTCCAGCACGATGATCAGGAGCGCGAAGGCGTAGGCGGTCAGGGCGAGGCGAGTGATCTTCATACGGCGGCGGTTAGCAGGAAGCGGCGCGGGGGCGAAGCGGAAAACGGCGCATCAGAACAGGTCGCCCTGGTTGGCGGTCGGCGGTTTGGCCTTCTGGATCGGACGCGGCGACGCCGGGCGGGGTTCGCCGCCGTCGATCGTGGCGGGGCGCGCGCCGTCGCCGAACACCAGCCTGACCGCCTGACCGGCCTCCAGCGCCTTGGCCGAGGTGACCCAGCCGCCGTCGGTATCCTCGACCCGCGCGAAGCCGGGTTTGGGGCGGCCGGGGTCCAGCGTCGTCAGCGCCCGCGACAGGGCCGCCAGACGGTCGGCGTCCCGCTCCAGCCGACGCGGCATGACGCCGTCCAGCCGCGCGCCGACGGCCTGAAGTCGGGCTTCGCGCTGATCCAGTCGTCGGTGCAGCGGTTCGGGCGACAGGCGGGCCGAGACCTGCAACAGCCGCCGCTCGCCCCGCGCCACGCCCGCCTGAAGGGCTGCACCCAGCCGGTCGCCCGCGCCGCGCAACCGATCCTGACCCCGTTCGATCCGTGTGCGCAGCAGGGCCGGGCTCAGCTTGCCGCCCGTCACCGCCAGATGCCGTTCGTGCAGGGCGACGTTGCGTTGCAGGCCAGATCCGAGGCGGCTGGCCGCATGATCCAGTCGCTGCTGCGCCAGGGCCAGCAGATCCTCCGGCCGCGCCGGCAGGCCGCGCGCCACGGCCCGCAGCCGCGTGCGCCGATCCTCGATCAGCCGCCCGCCGGCCTGGACCATGCGCCGGTCCATGTCTGCCACGGCGTAGCGCAGGTCCGCCAGCACCGGCGTCGCCATCTCCGCCGCGCCGGTCGGTGTCGGGGCGCGACGATCCGACACGAAGTCGATCAGGGTCGTATCCGTCTCGTGCCCCACGGCCGAGATGATGGGGATGCGCGCCGCCGCCACCGTGCGCGCCAGGCCTTCGTCGTTGAAGCACCACAGGTCCTCGACCGACCCGCCGCCGCGCGCGACGATCAGCAGGTCGGGGCGCGGGATCGGCCCGTCCGCCGTCAGGGTGTCGAACCCGCGAATGGCGTTCGACACCTGGCCACACGCCGCCTCGCCCTGAACCACCACAGGCCAGACGATGACGCGGCATGGCCAGCGTTCGGCGATCCGGTGCAGCACGTCGCGGATCACCGCGCCGGTCGGGCTGGTGATCACGCCGATGACGGCGGGGAAGGCGGGCAGGGCCTTCTTGCGGCCCGGTTCGAACAAGCCTTCCTCGCGCAGCCGAACCTTCAGCCGCTCCAACTGGGCCAGCAGGGCGCCGGCCCCCGCCGCCTCCATGCTCTCAATTACGATCTGATAGGACGACCGCGCCGGATAGGAGGTGATCTTGCCGGTGACGATGACTTCCAGCCCGGCCTCGGGCTGCACGCCCAGACCCCGCGCCGATCCCTTCCACACCACGCCGTCGATGGCGGACTTGTCGTCCTTCAGCGTCAGATAGATGTGGCCCGAGGCGTGGCGATTGACCTTGGAGATTTCGCCCCTCAGCCGCACATGACCGAACCGATCCTCCAGCGTGCGCTTCAGCGCAAAGGACAGCTCCGAGATCGACAGCGGCGGATTGTTGTCGCGCGGGGCAGGGGCCTCGGCCGGGCCTTCGAACACATAGGAGTCGTCGCTCATGGCCTCAGCTTACCCTGCGGCGATCCGCGCGGGAACGGCGGACGCGTCCCGCCGTTCGACTTTCATGGCCGCCGACCCGCAAGGAACCGATCCCTCCGACCGCGCACCGCGCGAACGCGACCTTGCGCGCCGTGCCGGAGGCGGCGGGGCCATGAGCCCGTGGCTGATCGTCGGCTGCATCATTCTGTTGGGACTGGGCGTCTATGTCGTCTCGGCCCTGTTCTGAAATCAGGAAAACCATGAACCGTCTTGTCCCGCTCGCCGCCGTCCTTTGCCTGACCGGCGCCGTCGCCGCCTGTTCGGATCGCGACGACGATGTCGTCCAGCCGCCCGCGCCGGGCGCGGCGCCCGTCGCCCTGCCGGACCAGCAGGCCGATACGGCGGCGACCAATGCGGCTCTCGCTTTCGGCATGACACGCGACCAGCTTGAGGATGCGGACGTCTACTCCCGCGCCAACGTCGATCTGGGCGACGTCGAAACCCTGGTGCTGGACGCATCCGGCGCCCTGACCCATCTGGTGGTCGAGTTGGAGGGGCCAGGCGACATGAAGGTGCTTGTGCCGGTCGATGACGTGTCGCCGATCGACCGCAACGGCGACCGGGATCTGGTCACCGATCTGACGCCTGGCCAGCTTCAGGCCCTGCCGGCCTGGACCCCGCCAACGCGCTGATTGCACTCTGAATGCCGCGTTAAGTCTGACGGGCGCTTGACCGGCCGGCGCCGGCCGGTCATTGCCCGATCTCATGAACATTCTTCTCGTCGGATCGGGCGGCCGCGAACACGCCCTGGCCTGGAAGATCGCCCAGTCGCCTCTGGTCACGCGCCTGGTCGCCGCGCCGGGCAACCCCGGCATCGAGAAGCTGTGCGAGCTGCGCGCCGTCAAGGCGGACGACGCCGACGGCCTGGCCGCCCTGGCCAGAGAGATCAAGGCCGATCTGGTCGTTGTGGGGCCCGAGGTGGCGTTGGCCGCTGGTCTCGCCGACCGTCTGGCCTCAGCCGGCATTCCCTGCTTCGGGCCGACCGCCAAGGCGGCGCAGCTGGAAACCTCCAAGGCCTTTTCAAAGGGCTTCCTCGAACGTCACGAGATCCCCACCGCTGGTTACGGCGTCTATGACACGGTCAAGGACGCCAAGGCGGCGCTGGACGTGTTCCGGCCGCCCTATGTGATCAAGGCTGACGGCCTGGCCGCCGGCAAGGGCGTGGCCATCAGCCCCGACCGCCCCGACGCCGAGGCCGAAATCGAGCGCATGCTGGGCGGTCGGTTCGGCGCGGCCGGCGCCCGCGTCGTGATCGAGGAGTTCATGGACGGCGAGGAAGGCTCGCTGTTCGCCCTGTGCGACGGTCAACGCGCCCTGCTGTTTGGCGGCGCCCAGGACCACAAGCGCGCCTTCGACGGCGACCTTGGCCCCAACACCGGCGGCATGGGCGCCTATTCGCCCGCGCCCGTCTTCACGCCCGAGCTTGTGCAGCAGGCCGATGCGCTGATCGTCCAGCCGACGATCCGCAAGATGGCGGAGGAAGGCGCGCCCTATCGCGGCGTCCTCTACGCCGGCCTGATGGCGACCGACGATGGTCCTAAGGTGGTCGAGTTCAACGCCCGCTTCGGCGACCCGGAATGTCAGGTGCTGATGATGCGGATGGCTGGCGACATCGTCCCCTATCTGCTGGGCTGCGCGCGCGGCGATGTCTCGGGCCTGGCTTCGCCCGCCTTCAAGCCTCAGACGGTGATCTGCGTGGTCATGGCCGCCAAGGGCTATCCCGACAGCCCTCTGGAAGGCTCGATCATCCGCGGCGCCGATCAGGACTTCGGCCCCCATGTCCAGGTCTTCCATGCCGGGACCAAGCGCCGCGACGACGGCTTGCTGGCCGCCTCGGGCGGGCGCGTCCTGAACGTCTGCGCCGAGGGCGACGACATCGCCCAGGCCCGCGAACGCGCCTATGCCGCCATCAAGAAGATCGACTGGCCGGGCGGCTTCAACCGCTCCGACATAGGCTGGCGGGCGCTGGAGCGGGGTTGAGGCCTAAGCCGCTGCGAACAGCAGTCGGCCCTCGCCCATGCGTTCACGCAAGGCCGGCAGGTCAGTGTGGGCGACTGAGAAACAGCCGTAGCTGCGACCCAGCTTGCCTTCGCGCGCCAAGAAGTCGGGATCGGCGTAGTCGGCGCCGTGGATGATGATGGCCCGCTCGCGCGCCTTGTTGTTGGAGTATTCCAACCCGTCCAGCAGCACGTTCGGCCCCTGCTGCGCGCCCCAGTTGGCGCCCGCCGTCGCATAGGCGCCGATCGAGGACATGTTGGAATCCGGCGTGTTGGAAAAGCGCTGGGCATAACCGGTATGGCTGGGGTCCGATCCCCGACCGTGGCAGGTGCGCAGCACCTTCACTTCACCCGCGATCAGGTCGACCTCATAGAGCCGCTCCTCGCCCGAGAACTTCTGGAAATCGACCAGATACATCCGGTCACGCAGAGGCAGGCGGTGATGATGGGTGTCCAGCGCGGTCATGGCGCGCTCCATCAATTCCTTGCGAACGTGACCGCGCGGATCTAGCGGCGGAGGCGTCAGGGCGGAGGTCTGGACCGTGGGCAGACCGACCTGCGGCATGGCGATCGGAGTTCCGTTCTGAGCCGTCGTCAGCGGCGCCGTAGCGCTCGCGCTGGCGCATCCCGCCAGCATGGCCGATCCGCCCAGAATAAGTCCTCGTCTCGATAGCCGCATGCGACGCCCTCGTTGCGGTTGGTCTTGAGGCGTGTTTGTTTCAGTTGGTTACGGGCGAGGCAACCTGAGCCTTGTGGGGCATTTTTGCGGCCGATGCGTCGCGGGGAGAGATCGATGAAACGTTTCGGAATCGCGCTGGCGGCGCTGATGGCGTCGGCGGCGAGCGCTCATGCGCAGCAAACCCCCGTGGCCACTGGCGTTTCGACGCAACCCAACACAACGTTCGTTGAAGCCGGAAGGTTGCTGGCTGATCCGGCGAACGGCGTTGTGCAGCGCGATAAAACTCTCGTGATCAGAGGGAACCAGGTTGTCGAAGTGCGCGACGGCTTCGTCGGCGACGCGTCTCAGGGCAAGGTCGTGGACCTGCGCCAAGCCTTCGTCCTGCCCGGTCTGATCGACAGCCACGTCCATTTGACGAGCCAGCAGAACCCGAATGCACGCCTCGAAGAGGTGACGCTTTCTGACGCGGACCAGGCGATGGTCGGGGCCCGCTATGCGCGTCGCACCCTGATGGCCGGCTTTACGACGGTGGCGGATTTGGGCGCCTCGAACCAAGCCATCTTCGCCCTGCGGAGCGCCGTGAAGAACGGCGACGTGCCGGGGCCGCGCATCATCGCGGCGGGGTCGTCGGTGTCGATCCACGGCGGGCATGGCGACATCAACGGCTATCGTGAGGACGTCATGCACCTGCTGTCGTCCGAGAGCATCTGTTCTGGCCCTGAAGACTGCATGCGGGCCGTGCGCACCCAGGTGCGCGCGGGCGCCGACATCATCAAGATCACTGCGACGGGCGGCGTGCTGTCCAATACCACCGCCGGCCTGAACCAGCAGTTCAGCGACGATGAACTGTCCGCCATCGTCGGCAGCGCCCATCGCATGGGCCGCCAGGTGACAGCGCACGCCCACGGGGTGGACGGCATCAACGCCTTCCTGCGGGCCGGCGGCGATTCCATCGAACACGGCACCTATCTGGACGATCAGTCGATCCGCCTGTTCAAGTCGAACGGCGCCTGGCTGATCCCGACCCTGCTGGCCGGGGATTTCGTGGCGCGCATCGCGTCGGGACCCGACAACTTCTTCACCCCCGCCCAGACGGCCAAGGCGCTGGAGGCCGGTCCCAAGATGCTGGACATGGCGTGGCGCGCACATGAGGGCGGGGTCAAGATCGCCTTCGGCACCGACTCGGGCGTCTCGGCCCACGGCGACAACGCCCAGGAGTTCGCGCTTTTGGTCCGCGCCGGCCTGACCCCGCTGGAGGCCATCCAGGCCGCCACCGTCGGCGCCGCCGAACATCTTCGGATTTCCAACGAGGCCGGAAAGATCGCGCCGGGCATGCCCGCCGACATCGTCGCCGTGTCGGGCGATCCTCTGTCCGATGTGACCGAATTGGAGCGGATGAGGTTCGTGATGAAGTCCGGCGTGGTCTACCGCGCCGACTGAATCCTGGAGGTCAGGAAGGCGGCGAAAGCCGCCTCATCCTCGAACCGGGCGACGACCGGCCAGGCCGTGACATGCGCGCGCTGGCCGGGCGTCAGCCGGACCCAGTCCTTTTCGGTGGTCACCAGCCCAGCGTCGAACACCGCCGCCCGATCCATCAGGAACGCCATAGTCTCGGCGCTATAGGCCGCATGATCCGGGAAGGGGACGAAGTCCGCCAGGTCGCACCCCGCCGCCTTCAGCGACCGCTCGACCTTCCACGGCTTGGCGATGCCGGCGAACCCGACCTGAGGCCCCGACGGCGGCGGCCCTTCTGGCGTCAGGCGCGCGACGAAGACGGGCAGGGCGCCGAACACCGCCAGAAGTTCGGGATCGGCGTCCTCGACATCGGTCGGCAGCATGACCACCACGGCGTCCGCGCGCGCCAGCCCCGCCTTCAACGGCTCGCGCATCGGGCCGGAGGGAAAGACCGATCCGTCCCCGAACGGCCATTCATCGCCGCGCGTCTCGCCGTCCACGACGATCAGGCTGACGGTCTTCTTCAGCGCCGGGTTCTGATGGCCGTCGTCCAGCACCAGGGCCTGCGCCCCGCCCTCGACCGCAGACCTGGCGCCCGCGACACGGTCCCGCGCGATCCAGGCCGGGGACCCCTGCGCCAGCATCAGCGGCTCGTCGCCGACATCCTCGGCCGTGTGGACCTGGGGATCGACCCGCACGGGGCCTTCCAGCCGCCCGCCATAGCCGCGCGACAGGCCTTGCGCCTCCACCCCCGCCGCCCGCAGCAGTCGCAGGGTCTCGCGCGCCACTGGCGTCTTGCCCGATCCGCCCACCGTCAGATTGCCGACCGAGATCACCGCACAGCCGGGATCGACGCCTTGCGTGCGCGCGATTCGCCGTGCGGTCACGGCGGCCCAGATCCAGCCCAGCGGCTTCAGCACGGTGCGCGTCACACGCGCATGGTTGCTGTCGCGCACATACCACCAGCGCGGCGTATTCAGCTTCATCGCCGGGTCCGCCTCTGTGGCGTCAGTGGGGCCAGCATCGCCCACAGCCGCTCCAGCCCGCCCCCGGCCTCGATCGCCGCGCGGCGTCCGCGCTCGCCCATGGCCTTGGCCGCGTTCAGATCCGCCAGCAGCGGCTCGATCACGCCCGGCAGGTCCGACGGCGCCTGAACCAGAACCAGCCCGCCCGCCTCTGCGAGCGCGGAGGTCACCGGCGCCCAGTTGGACGCATCCGGCCCCGTGATCGTCGGCTTGCCCAGACGCGCCGGCTCCAGCGGATTGTGCCCCCCGACCGGCGGCAGGCCGATCGCGGGTGCGAACGAGCCGCCCATCACCACCACATCCGCCAGCCGCAGGAACAGGCCCATCTCGTTCAGCGTATCGGCCAGATAGATGTCGGTGTCCGGCCCGATCACCTCGCCGCGCGAGCGCATGGCGAAGGCGTAACCCTCGCGCTGCAGGGCCTGGGCGATGTGCGGTCCGCGCTCGGGATGGCGCGGCGCCAGGATCAGGCAGACGCGGTCGCCCAGCCTGTCCAGCGCCCGCACGATGGCGACTTCCTCGCCCTCATGGGTGCTGGCGGCCACGATCACCGGCCGGTCGCCGATGGTGGCGGACAGGCGGCTGAAGGCCGCCGGGTCATGCGGCAAAGGCTCGCCCGACAGTTTCAGGTTCACCAGGCCGTCGATCCGCGCCCCCAGGCTCTCCAGCCGCTGGGCCGAGACCGCGTCCTGCGGCAGGACCAGGTCGAACACGCCGGTCAGCGCCCGCGCTGAGGCCGGAAACCGCGCCCAGCCCTCGACCGTCTTCTCGGTGATCCGCGCGCTGACCAGGGCCAGTTTCACGCCGCGCCGCTTCGCCTCCAGCAACAGATTGGGCCAGATTTCGCTCTCGACGAACACCGCGAGACCCGGCCGCCAGTGATCCAGGAACCGTTCGATCACGCCCGGCGCATCGACCGGCGCATACTGATGGATCACGCCTTCGGGCAGTCGCTGAGCCAGGATCTGAGCCGACGTCACTGTGCTGGACGTCACCAGCACCGTCAGGTCCGGCCGCGCCTTCACGAACCGCTCGACCACGGGCAGCAGCGACAGGCTCTCGCCCACGCTGACGCCGTGCAGCCAGACCAGATCGCCATCCGGGCGCGTGGTGCGAGTGAATCCCATGCGTTCATCGACCCTCACGGGGTCTTCCTTGCCCCGCCGCGCGCGCGCATCCAGCAGGCGCGGCGCCAGAGGCTCCAGCGCGCGGGTCGCCAGTCGATAGGCCATCAACGGCAGGGGCGTCACGGTTTCAGGCCCGTGATCGCATCGGCCCGCGCCTCGACGGCGTTCAGTCGCGCGGTCCAGTCAGCGACGACATCGGCCATGTCAGTGTCGGCGGGGAAGTCCGCGCGGTCCCAGACGACGGCGCCCTTGCCGAACGGGAGAGGCAGCAAAGCCCGATCCCAGCTCTTCAGCCGGATCGCCGGACTGCACGACATGCCGATGAACAGCGCCGGCGCCTTGGACAGTTTCGCCATCAGCGGCAGGCCCTCGGCCATGACGTTCACGGGGCCGCGCGGCCCATCGGGCGTGATCGCCAGGGCGCCAACCTTCAGCTGTTTCAGCCCGTCACGCAGGGCCTGAGATCCACCCTTGGCCGCGGCGGCCTTGTCTTTGTTGGCGGACGATCCGCGCACGGCGGGGAAACCCTGACGGGCCACGGCCTTGGCGATGAACTCGCCGTCTGCGGACAGGGAGATCAAGGCCTTGGCCGGTTGCGCCCGACCCAGGGGCCAGCACGCGGGCGCCAGACCGATGCGCGAATGCCAGAACACGCACAGAACGCCGCCGCCCTGGTCCCACACCTTTTCCGCGATCGGCTGATTCTCGTGGGTCCAGCGGATGGTCCTGATGCAGAACCGCATCCACTGCGCCAGGGTCCAGGCCAGGGCGGACTGGACGACGGGATTTCGAAACGGTCTCACGCGACGGTCTCGACCGTGGGCGGGGCGCCGTCCAGCGACTGCTGGCGCGCCAGGCGGGAATAGAGGCCGCCCTTGGCGACCAGGGCGTCGTGCGAGCCTTCCTCGACCACCCGGCCGGCCTCGATCACATAGATGCGGTCGGCGTTCCTGACGGTCGACAGACGGTGGGCGATCATCAGGGTGGCGCGGCCCTCCATCAGCCGCTCCAGCGCCGCCTGGACCAGGGCCTCGCTCTCGGTATCCAGGGCGCTGGTCGCCTCGTCCAGAAGCAGGATCGGCGCGTCCTTGACGAAGGCGCGGGCGATGGCGATCCGCTGGCGCTGGCCGCCGGACAAACGCAGGCCCGCCTCGCCCGCGCGGGTGTCATAGCCTTGCGGCAAGGCGTTGATGAAGTCGTGGGCGGCGGCGGACCGCGCGGCGTCCTCGATCTGCGCTTGTGTCGCGCCCGGCCGGCCGTAGGCGATGTTGGCGGCGATGGTGTCGTCGAACAGGAAGGGCTCCTGCGTCACCAGGGCGATATGGTCGCGCAGGTCGTGGATGCGCAGGCTCCGCACATCGGCGCCGTTGATCGTCACCGCCCCGCCCGTCACGTCGTAGAAGCGCGGCAACAGGCTCAGGATCGTGCTCTTGCCCCCGCCCGACGGCCCGACCAGGGCCACCGTCTCGCCCGGCGCGACCCGCAGCGAGACATCGTTCAGCGTCGGCGCCCCGCCGGGGGCGTAGGCGAACGACACCTGGTCCAGCACCACCTCGACCGGACCGGTCGGCAGGGGCGCGGCGTCGGGCGCCTCGCGAATCTCGGCCTCGATGTCCAGGGCGCCGAACAGGCGACGCGCGGCGGTGAAGCCCTCCGCCATCACCGTCGCCAGATTGGTCACCTGGCGCAGGGCTTGCCCTGCGGCCAGCAACATGCCGATGAAGGCGGCGAACCCGCCCACCGTCATCTCGCCCGACTGCGCGCGCCATCCAGCATAGGCCATGACGGCGGCGACGACGATATAGGCGACCAGATCGCTGGACGGGCCGGCGAAGGCGCGGGCGTTGGCGCCCTTGATGACGTGGCGCTGGCGACGGGCCACCACCTCGGCGACGCGGTCCTGCTCGGCCGCCTCGCGGTTCTCGATCTTGATCAGGCGAACCCCGTCCAGATTTTCCATCAGGGCGGTGGACAGGTTCTCGGTCTCGGCCATGGCCCCCTGCGCGGCCTTGCGGGTCTTGCGCCCGAACCGGCGCAGCACCAGCGCCACCAGCGGCACCCCCAGCAGCACCACCATGGTGAGCTGCCAGTCGATGAACCCCATGTAGATCAGCACCGCGATCAGGGTCAGCAGGTTCTGGGTGTAGTTGACCACGCCCGAGGTGAAGGCCTCGCGCACCATGTTGGCGTCGAACAGAACGGAAGAGACGAAGCCGCCCGAGTGCTGGCTACGCAGCCGCGCCAGGTCGGCGCGGATCATGGCCCCGAACAGGCGGATCTGGATGTCGCCGACGATGGTGTGGCCCAGCCGGTTGACCAGGGCCGCCTGGCCCAGCGCCGCCAGGGTGCGCGCAACGGCCACGGCCAGAATGGCGATCGGAATCCAGATCACGGCCTTGTCCGCTGGGAAGCTGAACACGCCGAAGATGCTGATGGGCTCCGTCCCGCCCAGGAACAGCCCGTTGATCGCGGGCTCCAGCAGCTTCAACAAGGCCGCCGTCAGCAGGCCGGTCACCGCTGCGCACAGCACCGACAGGATCAGCGATCCCTTGTGATTGGACAGATAGTCGAGCCAGATTCGCGCCAGCAGGGCGCGCAGAGGCATGGTGTCGGAAGCGGCGGCGGTCATCGGTCCTCGGTCGGACGGCTGGCGGTTCAAGTCAAGCCGGGACAGGTGACGCGGCGGCTCCGGCTCGCTATCTGGCGGGGATGGCGCGCTTCGATCTCTCGACCGCGATGGGCCGTTTCCGGGCGCATTGGCATTATTTCTGGGCCGACCACGCGTTTCTGCGCGTGGCGTTTTCCAACGCCCACTGGCTGGGCCCCGACCTGGTGCGCACCAACCAGCCCTCGCCGCGCCAGCTGGCCTATTGGAAGAAGAAGGGCGTCAAGACGGTCATCAACCTGCGGGGCCAGCGCGACGAGGGCTATTACTGGCTGGAGCGCGAGGCCTGCGAACGGCTGGGCCTGACCCTGATCGACGCCCCGCTCGATTCGCGCGATCCGCCTCAGACGGACCGCATCCACCGCGCCCGCGACCTGTTCAGGACCATCGAATATCCGGTCCTGATCCACTGCAAGTCCGGCGCGGACCGGGCGGGGATGATGGCGGTCTTCTATCGCCACTTCCATCTGGGCGAACCGATCTCGGTCGCCATGAACCAGCTGTCCAAGAAATACCTGCACTCGCGCGAAGGGCTGACTGGCGTGCTTGACTATACGCTGGAGAAATACGTCGCCGAGATCGAACCGCGCGGCATCAGCTTCATCGACTGGGTCGACAGCCCCGATTACGACCCCAGGGCGATCCGCACCGAGTTCAAGGCCGGCTGGTGGGGCACGCTGCTGACCGACAAACTGCTGCGGCGGGAGTAGGGAGGCGCACCACCTATCACTTCGTCATCCTCGCCCTTGTGGCGAGGATCCAGACTCCCGGCGACAGCCGGTTCGCTGGGTACATGCGCTTCGCTGGGTACATGCGCGTCATCGACAGAGGATCACGCCAAAGACCTGTGATTCTGGATCCCCGCCACAAGGGCGAGGATGACGGAAGAATGGGAAAGGGGCCTCAGCCCCAGGGGCCGGTCTTCGGCGCTTCGCCGCCTTCGCCGTTCGCGCGCGCTTCCGCCGCCAGTTCAGCGTCGCGGCGGGCCTTGCGCTCGGCTTCCCACGTCTTGAACCAGCGAGCGTAGTTGATGTGCCCGCGCAGCGAGAAGCTGAACAGCGCCAGCACCGCCAGCAGGCTGACCAGTTGAAAGATCTGTTGCGGTTCCAGGTTCATTCTCGTCCTCGCATCCAGACTTTAACGCCGGATCGGAGAGCCGGTTCGGCTCCCCGATGTCGCACTCAGGCGACGTCGCCGCGCGGGTCTATCAGCTTGTGGGCGTGCAGGATGAAATAGCGCATGTGGGCGTTGTCCACGGTCGCCTGGGCGCGGGCCTTCCAGGCCTTCTTGGCGTCTTCGTAGTTGCCGAAGGCGCCGACGAACTCGACCTGCGACAGATCGCGGAACGTCGGCTCGCCCAGGTGGCGCAGCTCGCCGCCGATGACGAGGTGGAGCAGCTGGGGCGGGACGGCGTTCTGATCGGTCATCGGAAATCCTGAAGGCTGGGCCAGAAGGCTGGGGGAGGGCTTTGCGCGCGGCATAGGCCGAGAACGCCCCCGGATCAATGTGGGACGGGGTTTTTCCGCCCCCGGCTTAGGTCGATAAAGGCACGTTTTTACAGCGCCGCACGATCATCGGCTGGATCAGCGGGGCCGCGCAGACCAGGCTGGCCTGACGCGGATCGGCCCGGTTGAACGCCCATGGCCGCCCGTGGTGATCGCTGACCTTGGCGCCGGCCTCCTGGGCGATCAGCCAGCCGGCGGCGACGTCCCAGTCCCATTTCGGCGTCAGGGCCAGGGCGGCGTCGAAGGCTCCGGCGGCGACCATCGCCATCCGATAGGCCAGGGCGTTGCGCTTTTCGAACCGCATCGGCGGCCACGGCTCGTCGTCGAAATAGGGCGCTTCGATCAGTCGCGCATCGCCCAGGATCGAGGCGTCCTCCAGCGTATCTACGTCCGAGGCCCTGATCGCTCGGCCGTTACGTCGCGCCCCGCCGCCGCGCACAGCCACATAGGTCTCATCGACTTCGGGCGCATGGATGACGGCGGCGACGACCTCGCCGTCCTCGACCACGGCGATGGGCACGCACCACCACGGCGTCCGCTTCATATAGGCGACGGTGCCGTCGATGGGATCGACGATGAAGATGCGCCGCTTCGACAGCCGCTCGGTCGAGTCCGCCGTCTCTTCCGACAGCCAGCCGTAGTCGGGCCGCGCCGACAGCAGCCGGTCTTTCAGCATGGCGTCGACCTTCAGGTCGCCGCTGGTGACGGGCGAGCCGCCGACCTTGGATTCGATCTTGAGCCCGGCCTCGCGTTCGGCGATGGCCAGCGCCCCGGCGTCGATGGCCGCCTGGCGGATCAGGTCGAGGTCAGCGTGCAGGTCGATCATTTTCCGGCGATGGCCACCGCGTCGAACATCAGGCTGGGCACGTTGAACCCGCCCCGGAACTCCAGGTCCGACCCCCGCTGGAGGCGCAGATACAGGTCGGTCAGCTTGCCGGCCACCGTGACCTCGTTGACGGGATAGGCGATCACGCCGTTTTCGAACCAGAAGCCCGACACCCCGGCGGACCAGTCGCCGGTGTTTCCATTCAGCGACGGTCCGAACATTGAGGTGACCAGCAGGCCGGTCCCGGCGTCTGCCATCAGGCCCGCCAGATCCCGCTCGCCCGGCTCCATATGCAAGTTGTGGGTCGAGACGCCGGACGGCCCCGCCAGGCCCCGCGACGCATGGCCGGTCGATTCCAGACCCAGTTGCCGGGCGGCGGCGCTGTTCAACAACCAGGTGGTCAGGACGCCGTCGTCGAACAGGGCCCGCTTCTCGACCGCTACCCCTTCGTCGTCGAACGGGGTCGAGCCCATGCCGCGCGGGCGGAACGGGTCGTCGATCAGGGTGACGCCCTCGGCGAACACCCGCTGGCCCAGCCGTTCCTTCAGGAAGGAGGTGCCGCGCGCGATCGACGGGCCGGAAATGGCGCCGATGGCCGGCGACACGATCTGACCCGCCATCCGGTTGTCGAAGATGACGGGGGCGGTGGTCGAGGCGATCTTGCGCGCGCCGGTGCGGGCGACCGCGCGTTCGCCGGCCGTGCGTCCGATCAATTCGGCGCCCGGCAGGTCGGACAGGTGGCGCATCGAACGGCTCTCGCCGCCGCGCTCCATCGCCCCGTCCTTTTCCGCAATGACGCCGACGCCCAGCGAGAAGGCCGAACCCTCATAGGCGCCCTCGAACCCGTGCGAGGTCACCAGCCGCCAGCGGGTCGACGACCAGCCGGCATGTCCGCCTTCCGACCGGGCGACGCCCGTCACCGCCAGGGCTGCGGCTTCCGCCTCTGCCGAGACCTGTTCCAGGACTTCGGCGCTACGCTCGGTTGGATCGAACAGGTCCAGATCGACGAACGGTCCGCGCGCCAGCCGATCCTCGGGCGCGAAACCGGCGTGGGGGTCTTCCGGCGCCAGCCGCGCCATGGCCACGGCCCGCTCGACCAGCCGCGCCTGTGTCGCGGGCGAAAGGTCCGAGGCCGAGACCGACGCCTGGCGCTGGCCCACGAAGACTCTCAGGCCCAGGTCGCGCGATTCCTCACGTTCGACGTCTTCCAGCTTTCCGTTGCGCACCCCGACCGAAAGGGCGCGGCGGTCGGCGCTGACCGCCTCGGCGGCGTCGGCGCCGGCCCTCAAGGCCGCCTTGACGATGTCGTTGAGAAGATCGGTGGAAACGGGCACAGCCAGGGTTTCAGTCATGCCCCGATATGGCGGACGGCTTGCTGCACCGCAACCGCGTCAAACGACGGCGAAGGCGATCAGGCCCACGGCGGCGCTCAGCAGCGCCACCCAGGTCAGCAACATGCCGATCACCCGTCCCAGCGACGGCCCAGTCTGGAACAACAGGCCCAGGGCGTGAACGACCCGTCCGACCAGCAGGGTCGCACCCACCCCGTGCACCATCCAGGCGGGCGCGCCCACGGCGGCCAGCAGCAGCATGGCGATCATGCCCGGCGTTGCATATTCCACCAGATTGCCGAAGGCCCGGCTGGCGGCCATCAGGTCCGGGTTCCCGCCGTCGCCGAACGACACCATGTGCTTGCGTCGTCCGCTGACCACGATGCCCGACAGCACCAGCATCATCAGGATCAGCAGGCCGCTCCACAGGGCGGCGGCCTGGACGGCGTACATCAGGGGTGTGGTCATGGATCAGTCCTCGCGCCCGACGGGGTAGAGCAGATAGTGGTCGTCATAGAAGGGCGTGCGTTCGTAGAACCAGGCCAGACGCGCCTGCGGATCGGCCGCGAAGGCCGCATCGGCCGCCACCTTGGCGTTGAACTCGGCCTTCAACGCAGGGTCCGCCGCCATCATCTTGTCCGCCAGCGGCGCGATGGCGTAGGCCTCGATATATTCGACCCGGCTCATGACCTCGGGGAACATGCCCCAGGCGAAGAAGCTCTCGCTGGACTGCGGCTCCAGCAGCAGGACAACGATGTCGCCCAGCGGCTGATCGGTCGGCACGCGCACCGACCCGACGGGATATGTCCAGTCGCGCTTCTCGACCTCCACCGTCTTGACCGAGGCCTGGACGTGACCCTCGTTGGTCCGGGTCGCCAGCTTCGGCTCGACCAGCCGCAGCATCGACAGATTCACGGTGCGCGTAGCCTCGACCGTCTCCATCTCGATGCCGTGCGTCTTCAGCCGTTCGATGATGTCGGTGCGATAGCCTGGCACCCAATAGGCGGTCGGCCGCGTCAGGGTCAGGGTCGGCCTGGAGCCATAGAAAGGCATCTGCCACAGCTCGGGATCGGGCCGGCCCAGCCAGCGAATCTCCTCACGGCCCGAGGCGGCGCTGTCGTACATCTCGTACAGGATGCCCTTGAACGGCCGGGTGGATGACGGCGTCTCCTCGGCCTCGAAGTTGGCGGGGATCTGCGCCGGGCGCAGGGCCTTGTCCTGCTTGGTCGCGGCCCTCAGACCCGCGCCCTGATCGGCCAGCAACCGCATCGCCTCCTCGATGAAGACATAGGTGCCCAGCACCCGCTGCTCATGCGGTTTCAGGCTGTGGTTCTCGATCAGGATCGTAGGCACATGGGCCGCCGAACCCCAGCCGTTGGAGAACCGCTCGCCCAGCCCGCCGTCCGACAGGCCCTTCTTCGGCTCGTCGTCGTCGATGCCGAACACCAGCTCGCCGGGGATGTGACCCTCGCGCTCCAGTGCCGCGTTCATCGCGGGCTTGAAGATCGAATCCAGCCAGGCCGAGCCGTTCGGCGAGCGGCTGAACGACCCGTCCTCGCCGTTGAAGCCGTAGGTGACGTCGTACTGGTAATCCATGCCGTCGGTGACGTGGACGTCCACATACAGGTCCGGTCGGTATTTCAGGATCAGGCCGCGAACCGCCCGCATTTCGGGCTGGTCCAGCTTCAGATAGTCGCGGTTCAGGTTCTGGTTGGTCGCCGTATTGCGCCAGCCCTGGATACTCGGCCCGCGCTGGTTGGGGCGGGAATAGGCGCTGGCCCGCTCGTGCCCGTCCACGCTCAGGATCGGGATCAGGATCAGATTGACCCGGTCCAGCAGGGCGTCCTTGCCGTAGAAGGCGATGTCGCGCAGCACCATCATGCCCGCGTCCTTGCCGTCGATCTCGCCGGGATGGATGCCGGCCTGGATCATCAGCACGGGCTTGGCCGGATCGAACGCAGCGCCATCTTTTGACGCGATCACCGCATAGATCGGTCGTCCCTCGGGCGAGACGCCGAACTGTTCGATGCGGATCAGGTCGCTGGCCTGATCCAGACGGTCGAACCAGGCGCGGGTGTCGGCATAGTCAGGGCTGAAATCATGCGTCGGATCGGCCTCAAACGCCGTGACCCACGGATCGCTCGCGTCGCGCAACAGGGCCTTGGACGCTCCGTCCCAGGCCGGCGCGGGCGGCAGGAAGGCCTGGTCCCAGGGGGCGGTGTTGGGGATCGTCTGGGACATGGCGGGGCTCACGCTACAGGCAAGGGCGGCAAGGAAGGCCGAAACCAGAAGAGGGGACTGCATGGCCTTTCGTGAGCCGATTGGTTCGCCCTGACAAGAAGGGGCCAAACGGCCGGGCCAGGTTTCAACCGCCCCCGCCCAGCGCAGGCGCCCACCCGCCGGCCTTGACCAGCAGGGCCGCCGAGTTCGCCAGGCCCCACAGGCTGTAGAGCAGCACGACCACCAGAGCGCCCACCGCGACCCTGCGCCATGGCGCGAGCGCCGCCGTCGCCGTGCCCATTACGAAGATAGCGACGCCGACCCACAGGCGCACCGAACTGGCGATCCGGGCGAAGTCGGGATTGAGCTGGGCCAGGATGATCACGATCACGGCCACGATCAGGTTGGCGGCCAGAATACAGCCGAACACCAGCCGTCGGTGGCCCCAGAAATGATCGTCCAGGTCGATCCGCTCGTCGCCGCCCTCGGCCGACACGCGCGGAAAGGTCACGCTGGCGGCGACATAGAAGGTCGCGGCGATGGCCAGCGAGATCAGCAGCACGAAGGTGTTGAACGGCGCACCCCGGAAGATGACCCAGGCTTGGTTCCAGAAGGTGGCGATGTCGATCGCCACGAACAGGGCCAGCATCGGCGTCAGCCAGCCGAACCGGATCCGCTGCTTCTCATGCAGCACCCGCGCGAACCCGCCCACCAGTTCGGCGACCGAAAGGCCCAACAGCAGGCCGTAAAAGCTGAAGAAGAATTCAAATGCGCTCACATCGTCCCCCCGGACATCATCTTCATTATGTCTCGCAACTTGACCCGGCGCTGACGGTCAATCCTCGAACATCAGTCTCAGGATGCCGAGCACCTCGGTAACGTAGTGATCTTCCAGCCTGTCCAGGCGCCGGATCAATCGGCTACGGGCGACCGTTCGGATCTGGTCCGGCAGAACCCTTCCCCGTCTGCCTTGAAAGACGACCTCGACCCGGAAACGCGCGGCACGGTCGCCGGAACTCAGCGGGGCGACGATGAAGATGTCGTGGTGACTGAGGCGATCCGGCGAGACAATCAGGCAAGGTCGCGTCTTCTGAATTTCGCTGCCCTCCGTCGGGTCGAGACGGGTCAGCCAGACCTCGCCGCGTTTTACCACTCCCAGTCCTTCTCGGCTTCGGTATTGAGCGGCGCTTCGAGCCATTCCCGATCCTCATCGGACAAACCCAATGCGCCCAGTCGCTTGGAATCTTCCTCCCAACCTGCGCGGGGATCGACGACAGCGGGCGACAGGAACACACGACCGTTCTCGGCGACGAAATCGATCCGGTCACCCAGCTTGGCGCCAAGCTGTTCCAGCACGGGCTTGGGCAGGATCACGCCCGCTGAGTTCCCGATCTTGCGTATGGCCGACGACATCATCGCACTCCGTTCTAACGAAGTAATAACATGCACCCGCGTCTATTTCCAGATCGGCGTTCCGTCACCCGGCAGGCCGAGACGGTCCCACAGGTCGTTGACGCGCTCAACGACCGCCTCATCCATGCGGATCTCCTCGCCCCATTCGCGCTTGGTCTCGGGCGGCCATTTGTCGGTGGCGTCCAGGCCGATCTTGGAGCCCAGGCCGCTCTCGGGACTGGCGAAGTCCAGATAGTCGATGGGGGTGGACTCGATCACGGTGATGTCGCGCGCCGGGTCCATCTTGGTCGAGATGGCCCACATGACGTCCTTCCAGTCGCGGGCGTCGATGTCGTCGTCCACCACGATGACCCATTTGGTGTACATGAACTGGCGCAGATAGCTCCAGACGCCCAGCATCACCCGCTTGGCGTGGCCCGGATAGGCCTTCTTCATCGACACCACGGCGATCCGGTAACTGCATCCCTCGGGCGGCAGCCAGAAGTCGACGATCTCGGGGAACTGTTGGCGCAGCAGGGGAATGAAGACCTCGTTCAGCGCCTCGCCCAGCACGCTCGGCTCGTCCGGCGGACGGCCGGTGAAGGTGGTCAGATAGATGGGATCCTTGCGCATGGTGATCGCGCTGACCTGGAACACCGGGAACTTCTCGACCGAGTTGTAATAGCCGGTGTGGTCGCCGTACGGACCCTCGTCCTCGAACTCATCGAGCAGGACGTGGCCTTCCAGAACGATCTCGGCCTGGGCCGGCACCATCAGCGGCACGGTCTTGCAGGCGACCAGCTCGGCCTTGGCGCCCCGCATCAGGCCGGCGAACTGATATTCCGACAGGGTGTCCGGCACCGGCGTCACCGCCGCCAGGATGGTCCCCGGATCGGCACCCAGCACCACGGCGCAGGGCAGAGGCTCCTTGGGCCGCGCCTTCTTGTGCCGGGCATAGTGTTGCGCCCCGCCCCGGTGGGCCAGCCAGCGCATGATGGCCTTGTCCTTGCCCAGCACCTGCATCCGATAGATGCCCAGGTTGAAGTCGTCCTCGCGGTCCTCGCTCGGCCCCTTGGTCACGACCAGGCCCCAGGTGATCAGGGGCGCCGGCTCGCCGGGCCAGCACGACTGAACGGGCAGGGCGGTCAGGTCGATCTGGTCGCCCTTCAGCACCACCTCCTGCACCGGCGCCTTCTTCACCACCTTGGGGCGCATCGACATGACGGTCTGCATCAGCGGCAGCATCTCCATCGCGTCGCCCAGGCCGCGCGGCGGCGTCGGGTTTCTCAGGAAGGCCAGCAGTTCGCCGACTTCGCGCAGTTCGCCCGCCGTCGTCCGGTCCTTGCCCTCCAGCGTCACACCCATGGCGACCCGCTTCACCGTGCCGAACAGATTGGCCAGGCAGGGGATGGGGCTGATCGTGCCGTCCGGCATGACCGGCTTTTCGAACAGCACCGCCGGCCCGCCGTTCCTCAGCAGCCGGGTCTGGATCTCGGTCATCTCCAGCACGGTGGAGACGGGTTCGGACACCCGCACCAGCTCGCCCTTGGCTTCCAGCTGGTCGATGAAGTCACGCAGGGATTTGTAGGCCATGCGGCGAGGCTTAGGCGGGAGTGGGGCCTCTGTCACGCGTCGCGCGACCGAAGCTGCGATCCAGCCCCACCAGCGCCAGGCCGACCAGCAGGAAGAAGACCAGCAGCCCCGCGAAGATCGCGACGACCCGACCCAGCCCCAACTGGTCCACATTGACGAAGCCATAGGGCCACCAATGCGTCGCCAACCCGTGGATCAGGGTCCAGCCGCCGTAAATGAGCGGAAACGCCAGCCATTTCACCGGATCGATCCACCGCAGCCTGCCCTTGGGCGTGAACCAAAGCCAGTCCAGCAGAAAGGCGGCCGGCATCACGTAGTGCAGCACCAGATTGACGCCGGCCAGCAGACCCTCGGGCTTCCAGTAGGGGGCCAGCATGAAGTGGTACACGAAGCCGACGACGACGATGTACATCGTCACCGCCGCCCGCACCCCTTCGCTGGCGCTCCATCGCGCGATGCGGCGCTCGCCGTTCAGCAGCGGGCCGGTGAAGGCCAGGGCGACCAGGATGTTGGTCAGGATGGTGAAGAAGCTGAAGTAGTTGACCGTCCGCTCCACCACGCCCCAGCCCTGGCTGGGGCCGACCATCAGGATGTACTGCAGCAGCAGCGTGGCCCAACCGATCACCGCAAAGGTCGCGCGCCACAGCCGTGGTCGATCCCGCTCGCGCACCATGACGTCGTCTCCGTTCGATCAGGCGTCAGTCTTGTCCCATTCGAACGTCGGGTCCAGCCAGTCGCCCAGCCGCTCGCCCCGGTCCAGAGCGTTCATCCGCTGCATCTCCTCGCTCGACAGCTCGAAATCGAAGACGTCGAAGTTCTCGCGCGCCCGGCTTTCCTTGGTGGTGCGAGGAATGGCGATGATGCGGTTCTGAATCAGCCAGCGCAAGGTGACCTGGCCGTTGGTCTTGCCGTGCGCGGCGGCAAGTTCGGAAATCGTGGCGTCCTCGGCGATCTTGCCCTGGGCCAGCGGCGACCAGGCGGTGATCGACGATCCCAGCTCGGCCGCCGTCGCGACCAGTTTGTCGATTCCGAGATAGGGGTGGTGTTCGACCTGATCTGTGACCAGCCGGGCCTTGGACAGACCTTGCGCCTGGCGGAATTCCTTGGACGGGAAGTTGGACAGGCCGATGGCGCGCGTCAGGCCCTGGTCCTTGGCTTCGTTCAGCGCGCCCAGCGTCTCTTCGAACGACGGCGTCGTCTTGGGCCAGTGCAGCAGCAGCAGGTCCGGCGTCGTGCCCAGGCTGTCGGCCGACTCCCTGGCCTGTTTCAGCAGGGCGTCGTGGGTGAAATGCTCGACCCAGATCTTGGTCGTCAGGAAGATGTCCTCGCGCGCCACGCCGGAATCGCGGATGCCTTCGCCGACCGCCTTCTCGTTCTTGTAGATCCAGGCCGTGTCGATGTGGCGGTATCCGATCCGCAGCGCCTCGGCGACCATGCGACGCGCGTCGTCCGGCTCCAGCTGCCAGGTCCCGAAACCGAGCAGGGGGATTTCGATGTCATCGACGGTGATTGTGGGCTGGTCGCCATAGGCCATGAGGCGCTCCTTCGCGTCGCTTGAGGGATGGCCTAGGTAGGTGTCGCGGCGGCCTTGCGAAAGGTCGCGGTTCGTTCAGCCGACGATTTCCTGGCCGCAAGCGCCGGCTCAGCCGGCGTCGAACGCCTTGACCATCCGTTTCGGCGCCACCTTGCGCCACCGCTTCTCCAGCGCCGCCCTCAGCCACACCGGATCGACCGAACCCAGCCGCGCCAGCACGATCGGATAGTCGCGGTAGTGGTCTGTGAAATGAAACGTCGCCGGGTCCATCTCGATCAGCATCTCGCGCTCATCCAGCGTGTTCAGATGCACCACGATGCTGTCGTCCAACTGTGGCCGCAGCCAGGTGAAGAACTTGCCCGCCACCTTGAACGACGGCTCCCCATAGGACACGCCATCCTCCACGCCGGGAAACGAGAACAGCAGGGCGCGAACTTCGTCGTGGGTCATGGCCTATCAAAGCCCGATTTCGGCCAAAGAAAAAGGCCGCGTCCTCTCGGAACGCGGCCCTGATCTGCGTCGGATCGAAAGATCCTATTCGATGTCTTCGTTCAGCAGGCCGACCTTGAAGAAGCCGTTCTCCTGCATCTTGTTCATGACTTCCATGAACTGCGAGTATTTCACTTCCGGCTGGGCGCGGACGAAGACGCGCTCTTCCTGGCAAGAGCCGCCGCCCAGGGCGGCGCAGACGTCGGCCGACAGGGTGTCCAGCGAGGTCTCGTTTTCAGCGATGAACAGCTGACCGCTTTCCTGGATGGTGATGTACACCGGTTCCTTTTCCTCGGTGGGATTGGTGGGCGGCTGTGCGGGCGGCAGGTCGAGGCGGATCGACACGGTGGCCATCGGCGCGGCGACCATGAAGATGATCAGCAGCACCAGCATGATGTCGACGAAAGGCGTGACGTTGATGTCCGCATTCTGTTCGATGGTCTTGCCGCCGTCGCCGCCGGCTCCGCTCAGTTTGGCAGCCATGCTGCGTCTCCGTTTCTGGCCGGCGCGGTGATGCGGCGGCGTGGCCCTATAGGTCGCCCGAAAGCTTGTTCGGTTCTTGGCGTCCCGATGCGAGCTTGTAAAGCGCTTCTAAACGATCAGACGTTCCCGAGCGTCAATTACGACCGTAAGGCGAGCGTTCAGGCCTTCGCCAGCTTCAGAAAACGGTCCATCAGGGCAGGATCGTCCTTGAAGGCGCCGGTGAAGCGGGTGGTGACGGTCGAAACATGCCGATGATGCACCCCGCGGGTGGTCATGCACTGGTGGGCGGCGTCGATCATCACCGCGACGCCCTTGGGCTGCAGGTGCGATTCGATGGCCTCGATGATGTCGTTGGTCAGGGTTTCCTGGTTCTGCAGGCGCCGGGCGAAGATCTCGACCACCCGCGCCAGCTTGGAGATGCCGACCACCTTCTCGCCGGGCAGATAGGCGACATAGGCCTTGCCCAGGAAGGGGGCCAGGTGGTGCTCGCAGTGGCTCTCCACCTCGATCTCGCGCAGGATGACCATGTCGTCGTATCCGGTCACGTCCTCGAAGGTGCGGCTCAGCTCCTTGGCCGCATCGGCGTCATAGCCGTCGAACCATTCCCCGTAAGCGTCCACCACCCGCTTGGGCGTGTCGATCAGGCCGGGACGGCTCGGATTGTCGCCCGCCCAGGCGATCAGGGTCCGCACGGCCTCCAGCGCCTGTTCGCGGCTGGGGCGCTGCACGGTTTCGTCGCTGACGAGGACGGGCTTGGCGGGGATGACGCTCATGAACTCGATTTTCCGGCCGGGGCGGGCGGGTGCGCCCGGTTTACCTTCTACAATCCGTCGGGACTGTATATCAGGCCGCTATATGGGACGGACCCTCCGTCCCGCAAGAAAACCCGCTGAAGACTTATCCATGCCGCTGCACATCCACGACACCCTGCGCCGTGAAAAGCGCCTGTTCGAACCGCGCGATCCGAACCGGGTGACCCTCTATGTCTGCGGCCCGACCGTCTATGACTACGCCCATATCGGCAATGCGCGCCCGCCGGTGGTGTTCGACGTCCTGGTGCGCTTGCTGCGCCGGACCTACGGCGTGGACAAGGTCGTTTACGCCCGCAACGTCACCGACGTGGACGACAAGATCAATCAGAAGGCCGCCCGCGAAGGCGTGCCGATCGGCGAGGTCACCGCCCGCTACGAGGCCGCCTATCTGGCCGACATGGGCCTGCTGAACGTGTCCCCGCCTGACCTGGCCCCCCACGTCACCGACTATATCCCCGCCATCGTCGCCCAGATCCAGGCCATCGTCGACGCCGGCTGCGCCTATGCGGCGGAAGGGCACGTCCTGTTCGACGTCTCGTCCTACACGTCATACGGCGCCCTGTCGGGCCGGAACCTGGACGACATGATCGCCGGCGCCCGCGTCGAGGTCGCGCCGTACAAGAAGAACCCCCACGACTTCGTCCTGTGGAAACCGTCCAAGACCGACGAGCCGTCCTGGCCGTCGCCGTGGGGGCAGGGGCGTCCCGGCTGGCACATCGAATGCTCGGCCATGATCGAACAGACCCTGGGCCTGCCCATCGACATCCACGGCGGCGGCATCGACCTGGTCTTCCCCCACCACGAGAACGAGATCGCCCAGGGCGTCTGCGCCCATGGTCACGCCCATGACGATCAGGCCCACGACGAATACGCCCGCTACTGGATGCACAACGGCTTCCTGACCATGGACGCCGAGAAGATGTCCAAGTCCGTCGGCAACGTCCTGCTGCTGCACGACCTGGTCCAGGCCATGCCCGGCGAGGTCGTCCGCTGGGCGCTTCTGAGCGCCCACTATCGCCAGCCGCTGGACTGGAACCAGGGCTTGCTGGAGCAGAGCCGAAAGAACCTGGATCGTCTTTATGGCGTTCTGCGCGACGCCGACGCGGCCCTGGCCGATTTCGACTTCGCCACGCTGGACGAGGCCGAGATGGAGCTGGCCGAGAACGCCCTGGATCCGGTGCTGGACGCGCTGGAGGACGATCTCAACACGCCGGGCGCCATCGCCCAGCTGTTCGGGCTGGGAAACGCCCTTCGCGATCTGCTGAACGACGCCGAGGCGGACATAAACGACGTCGCCATGGCGCGCTGGAGCCTTGCAGAAGCCGCCGGCCTGCTCGGCGTGCTGTCGCTGACGCCGGACGCCTGGTTCGAAGGCGGCGATCCCGCCCTGAAGGCTGAGGTCGAGGCTTTGCTGGAACAACGCGCTAGCGCCCGCGCCGCCAAGGACTGGCCCGAGGCCGACCGCATCCGCGACCGCCTGAACGCCCTGAACGTCGTCGTCATGGACGGCCCCGACGGCGCCACCTGGCGGATGAAGAGCTGACCCAATTCCTTCTCCCCTCGGGGGAGAAGGTGGCTCGCGCAGCGAGACGGATGAGGGGGTTGTTTCCGCAGCCTCGCTCCCACCCGTCTCGAGGCGGACAAGACCCCCTCATCCGAGGCCTTCGGCCCCACCTTCTCCCCCAAGGGGAGAAGGACGCGTATGGCGAAAGCTGTCGAAGACCCGCAAGTGCTTGGCGGCGCGGGCGGCTGTAGGGCTCAGCCGCCCCCAACCCGCACAATGACGCTGGTCCCTTCCCAACGATTCCAACCGCTTGGCGAATTATGTCCTCCATCTCCCATCCCCCCTCCCAAACGCGCGTATTCTAGACCCGTCTCGTCGCATGGAGGGCTCGCCTGGCCTGCGACCTTGCGGCGGCGGGAGCGGAGGGAACGGGGGCGGGTCTGAGACGGCCCGTGCGAGTTCGGCGTCTTATCGGTCGGGTCCGCCCGGTGTCTGAAGCGTCGTAACGAGGGTCGGGGTGGGAACCACGGCCGGACCAGGGATCGGGGCGCGCAGCCCCGACCTGCCCGTCGTCGGCATTGGGGGGGAGGCGTAAGAACCGCCGCTTAAAAGCCCCCTGCCTGCGGCCAACCCTTCGCGCGGAGCGTCATATCCTTCGTCGAAACGGTAACACCACAACAGAACTCCGGGCGAAGGCCCGGCGCTCCGCCCAGCCCTCCATCCCCTCCGCCCGGAAAGGCAGGAGCGCCGAACCATGCCTGAACATCAGCCCTCAGCCGGCCCGGCGGATCAACTCATCGGCCAGATCGGCCGTCAGATAGCCGTCCGCGATCCGGCCTGTCGCCATCTGCCAGCGCCGCAGGGCCGCGCGGGTGTTGGAGCCGATCACCCCGTCGATCCCTTGCGTGTCGTAACCCAGTTGCGTCAGCGCCCTTTGCGCCCCGATCCGCTGATCGCGCGACATGGAGGCGTCGTTGGGCCAGGCCTTGCTCAGGGCCGGCTTGCCCATGATGCCGTCCGCCGTCAGGCCGATGGCCAGGGCGTAGCTGACCGAGTTGTTGTAACGGCGGATCACATAGTGGTTGGGCAGGGCCAGGAAGGCCGGCCCGTTCGCCCCTTGCGGCAACAGGATGGTCGCCTCTTCCAGGGCCTCCGCGCCGTTCGGCGTGCCGCCTTGCGCCAGACGAACGCCCTTGGCCGCCCAATAGGCCCAGTTGTGCTTCGGCCCTTCCGCCTCGGCGTAGTCGAAGCCCGTCGGCAGGGTGACTTCGTAACCCCAGCCCTGGCCACGCTTCCACCCGGCCTGGGCCAGCAGATTGGCGGCGGACGCCAGAGCGTCGGCGTCGTCGGCCCAGATGTCCACCTTGCCGTCGCCGTCCTGATCGACGCCAAGACGCAGATAGTTGTCGGGCATGAACTGGGTCTGGCCCATGGCCCCCGCCCAGCTGCCCTTCAACCCGGCGCGTTCCCGCCGCCCGTCCACGACGATGTCCAGCGCGTCCTTCAACTGGGCTTCGGCCCATTCGCGGCGGCGGCCGTCATAGGCCAGGGTCGCCAGCGAGCGGATGACGTCATAATCGCCCTGGACCTGGCCGAAGGCGCTCTCCTGCGCCCAGACCCCGACCAGGATTTCGCTCGGCACGCCGAACCGCTGCACCACCGACCACGGCACCCGATCGATTCGCTGCTTGGCCTGTGCGATTCGCACCGAGGTCACGGCGTTCTGGATATAGGCGCCGGCCGGCTTGGAGAATTCCGGCTGATTCCGGTCCAGCCGCACGACGGTGGGATCGGGCGTCAGTCCGTCCAGTTCGCGGGCGTAGTCGGCGCGGCGGGCGCCGCCCTTGCGCGCCAGGAACCCCTGTTTCCAGCCCTCGAAGCCCTGCTGGTCATAGGCGGCCAGGGGCGGCGTCTGGGGCGCAGGCGTCGGAATCGGCGCGATCGCGCCCGGCTGCGGCTGGGGTTGGGGCGTCGGCAGCGCGACGTGCGGCTCCGGCAGCATGGGGGCGCAGGCCGAGACGCAGCCGATGAGGAGAAGGCGATAGGAAAAGCGCATGAGATTCAGGCTACAGCCCTCGAGGTCAGAGGTGAAATGACATCCCCGCGAATGCCCTTCAGGGGTCATAAAGCGCCTGCCAGGGGAAAGCGTTGCCCTTTCTCTCCCCTGTTATCGTCATTAACCTCGATTTTGGTCGATCCATTAGGGCGCTGCGGCGTATTAGCGCATGTCCTCTGACGGCCTGATGGCGGAGTGGCGACGCGACGGGCGTGCAACCCCGTAAACCCTCCGTTCGACTCGGAGGTCAGGCCTCCAGGTTTTTGAGCGTGCTATCGCCCTTCGGGCTACTTGAGCACGTGGTGGGCGTTCGGCGTTCAAGCAGGCGGACGCTGGGTTTTCTGCGGTTTCGGGCTTTGGCGGGTTGACCTTCGGAACCCCTCTCTCTATACGACCGCCTCCGCCGCGATCCGACCGGGTCAGCGGCTTTCTTATTGGTTTCTCTCAGGACGTCCGACCATGAAGGTCCGTAGCTCGCTCAAGTCCCTGAAGACCCGCCACCGCGACTGCAAGGTCGTGCGTCGCAAGGGCGTCGTCTTCGTCATCAACAAGACCGACCCGCGCTTCAAGGCGAAGCAGGGCTAAGCAGCGTTTGCTGCGCGCCGCCTCGGCGGCGTGCGCACGCTGGGTCGCGCTCAAGCAGCCCAAAGGGCGATAGCGCGCTTAGAAAAGCTTACGATCCACAGGCTGCGGATGGTTGTCCGCGGCCTTTTTCGTGTTCGCGGTTGAGCCATGCGTCTCGGCATGGTTAGCGTCCGCGCCTGATTTCTGGAGTACTCCCCATGGCTGACGACGCGTCCTTCGACGGTGGTCCCGACGTTCTCACCTCCACGGCCCAGGGCCGCCTGCGCACGATCATCGAACGCCTCGAGCGTCTCGAAGAGGACAAGCAGGCCGTCATGGCCGACATGAAGGAGGTCTTCGCCGAGGCCAAGGGCGAGGGCTACGACGTCAAGATCCTGCGCAAGGTCATCCGCATCAGAAAGCAGGACAAGGCCAAGCGCCAGGAAGAGGACGCCATCCTGGACCTCTACATGTCGGCGCTGGGCGAGATCTGAGGCTGACCCGGCTTGAAGCGCACCCCTTTCAAGCCGGGAGGCGGGCTGTCGCCATCAGGCGGCATCAAGGGCGACGGCGCATCCAAGCTGCGCTCAAGCAGCCCGAAGGGCGGTAGCGCTTCAAAAAAGCCCGCGCCTAGCCCCTTCGAACAACAACGCGAGGCGGCCAAACGCGCCGCGCTGAACGCTTTGAAACGCGCCCGCCGCTCGGCAGAGAAGGCGGGCGTTTCGCTGTCCGAATGGGAGGGCGAGTTCATCGATTCGGTCAGCGAGCGCGTGAAGACCCACGGCCGCGCCTTCGCCGACCCCGAAAAGGGCGCGCCCGGCCAGGCCCTGTCGGCCATGCAGGGCCGCAAGCTCAAGGAAATCACCGCCAAGGCCAACGGCGAGGAGCCGAAACGGCGGTGGGGCAGGAAGCCGAAGCCATCGGAATGACCGTCTCCTCCCCACATCGTGGGGAGGGGGACCGCGTAGCGGTGGAGGGGGCTCTTGAAGTCCACAGGCGACGGTGATGCGGGGAGAACCCCTCCGTCACGACGAGAAGCCGCGTCGCGCCACCTCCCCACGATGTGGGGAGGAGACGATCAGATCAGCCCGCTTCCTTCAGCTGACCTTCCAGGCCCTGCTCGCGGACCTTGCGATACAGGGTCGAGCGGCCGATCCCCAGGCGGCGGGCGATCTCGCTCATATGGCCGGCATAGACCTCGATGGCGTGCTGGATCAGGTCGCGCTCGATGTCTTCCAGCGTCCGCAGATGCCCTCGGTCGTCCAGAATGCGAATCGGCTGGTCCGCCTGGCTGGCGTGATCGGCCTGGGCGCTGGCGGCCGTGGCGGCATACAGGGGCTGGGCGTCCGGCATGGGGGCGGCGACGCCCGAGACGGCGGGGAAATCGTGCGGCTGCAGGAAGGGCGCATCGGCCAGGACGATTGCGCGGAACACGGCATTCTCCAGCTGTCGCACATTGCCGGGCCAGTCGAAGCCTTGCAGCAGGGCCAAGGTCTCGGGCGCGCAGCCGGCGATCCGCTTGCCTTCCTCGGCGTTGAAGCGGGCGATGAAATGATCGACCAGGGGCGCGATGTCCTCGCGCCGATCGCGCAGGGACGGGGCCTCGATCGGAAACACGTTCAGGCGATAGAACAGGTCCTCGCGGAAGGCGCCGTCCTTGACCTGCTGGGCGGGGTCGCGATTGGTGGCCGAGACGATGCGCACATCAATCTTGACCGGCCGCTTGCCGCCGACGGGGTCGATCTCGCCTTCCTGCAGGGCGCGCAGCAGCTTGACCTGCATGTCCAGCGGCAGTTCGCCGATCTCGTCCAGGAACAGGGTGCCGCCGTCCGCCTCGCGGAACTTGCCCAGTGTCTTGTCGACGGCGCCGGTGAAGGCGCCCTTCTCGTGCCCGAACAGGATGGACTCGATCAGATTGGCGGGCAGGGCGCCGCAGTTGACGGCGATGAAGGGCTTGCCGGCCCGGTCGCTGGCGCCGTGCAGGGCGCGGGCGATGACCTCCTTGCCGACGCCGCTCTCGCCGGTGATCAGGACGGGGATCGAGGATTTGGCGGCCCGGGCGCCCAGCGCCTTGACCATCCGCATCGGCGCGCTGTCGCCCACGATGTCGTCGAAACTGGTGCGGCCCTGGACACGCTTGGTCAGGCGTCCGACCTCGGCTGTCAGGCGCTTCATCTGCATGGCGTTGCGCACGCCGACCAGCAACCGCTCGGGCCCGACCGGCTTGACGAAGAAGTCCTGGGCCCCGGCCTGCATGGCCTTGACCACCATGTCGATGCCGCCGTTTGCCGTCAGCACGATGACCGGCTCGTTGATCCCGGCGCTGCGCAGTTCGGCCAGGCATTCAAGCCCCGACATCTCGGGCATGATCATGTCCAGCAGAATCAGGTCGGCCCCGCCGCCGCGCACCATCCGGTCGATGGCCTCGCCGCCGCTGGCGGCATGGACCACGGCGTTGCCGTCCCGCTCCAGCACGGCCTGGATCAGCCGGCGCTGGGTCGGATCGTCGTCAACGACCAGAATGGTCTTGGCCATGAAAGCCCCTTGTGCTGTCGCCCACCCCCGTCGCGGATGGATCGTTTCGGGACGATTTCTAGGAAGTCGAGGTGAAAATCGAGTGATGGGGCATGGTGTCCGCCGCGTTAACGACGGCGAGTATCGTCGCACCGAATCTCGGGAGACGCCTGCAGTTTCTGGTCCCCGACGATCAGGTCCGGCAGAGCGGCCGGAGCCGTGGTCACGCCGGTGCTCAGAGCCGATTCCAGGGCCTCGGCGTTGCGGCTGCACGAAACTTCATAGCGGGCGGCGAGGCGCCATTGCCCTTCGGCGTCCTGATCATAGGCAAGGACCGTCCGCGCCATCGCCACCAGCACATCTTCTCGGCCGTCGCCGTCCAGATCCAGCGTCCGCACGGTGCACGGACTGTCGCTCGTGCAGTTGAACAGCTGATCGACCTGGCGTTCGAGTTGCTCGGTGAAGCTGGCGGGGATGGTCTGGCCGAGCGCGGGCTGGAGCCGAATGGCCGTCGCGCGGTCGCGGCGATCGCGTGGCGTGGAGCCCGAACGATAGTCACGGGCCTTGGCGGCGCGGGCCAGGCGCGCGGTCTCGGCATCGCTGGATCGTGTCAGCACATCCAGCGCGGCCATCCCGACCTTGCCGCTCTCGAATCTCAGGAAATCATAGTCGAAGTCCCGAGCCGTGACCGCGCCGCGTTCCAGCCGCGCGATCTGGTCCTTCACCGACATCCGCGCGGGATCGGCGAGAGGGCTGAACAGGGCCAGGATGACCAGGACCGACAGGACGGCGGCGACGACATTGGTCCGCTCCAGCGGCTTCATCCAGCCGCCAGGCTTCGCCGCCGCCAGCAGATAGCCCACGCCATAGACCGCCCCCACCAGGGCGCAGGCTGCGGCGATGATCCGGTCGGGCGTCAGGCCATGCTGGCCGATCCGCAGGCCCAGTCCCCACAGGGCCAGGATGACCAGGGGCGCAATCAGGACTGAAGCGACACGCACGCCGTATTTCAGCACCACCGGCGGCAGATTGTCGGGCCGCCCGTCCTGATAGGCCGTGTTGATCAGCACGATCAGGGCGGCGGCGGCCGAAAGGACCAGGGCTGTGGCGCTGCGCGTCTCCCACAGGCCGTCCAGTCCGGTGAAGGGCAGGGCCGCCAGGAAACCGCCGACCAGCACGGTGATCACCAGCAACAGCCAGGACAGCAGCATCAGGGCCACGGTCCGCACGCCCCGGATCAGGCCGTCGCGCACGTCCGTCAGCTGGACCGCCGTGGCGAAGATCAGGACCGTGACGGGAATGGAAAACCAGGCTTCGCGCAGGATGTCCTGCAGGAAGCTGAGGCCGATCATCTTGAACAGGGCCGCGCCCAGATGCAGCAGCACCCAGAAGGCGCCGGTGAATCCCAGCGAAAGAGCCAGTTGCACCCCGGCCTTCCAGGCCACGTCGAAATATTCGGGGTAATCGACGATCCAGCGCCGTTCGCGGATCGCCGGAACGATCAGGTGATGGGCGATGAACAGAGCCGCCGCGCCGAACGCCATCACCGGGAAGCTGAGGAAGGGCGGTTCATCGTGCGGCGCCAGCACCTGACGCGCCACGTCGTGCGCGCCCAGCAAGGCCAGGATCACGGCGGCTGCGCCTGTCCACAGGGCCAGGGCCGACGGCTTGATCCGCCCCGCCCCCGCCAAAATGACCGCAGGGCCGTAACCCGTCGCCAGGGCCAGGGCGCCGAACAGGGCAGGCTGGGTCGCGGGCCAGGCATGACTGTCCGCCGCCAGATACAGCAGATACAGCGCCAGTCCCTGAAACAGGCCGGTCGCCAACCGAATAGCGAACAGGCCGGACGCCCCGCCCAGGCCTGTGCGGCCGGTGTCTTGATGCGTCGTCTCGGTCATTCATGTGTCTCCAAAATGCAGGATCGCACGCCCGGCGCCGTCGAGAAAGCGTGACGGAAGGTTGCGACTGTCGTCCGACATCCCCAGAACAGTGGTCATGAACGCTCCTTTCAAGACGCCCAGCACCGACGCCCCGCTGTGGGACCTGACCGACCTCTACGCCTCGCGCGACGACGCCAAGGTCGCCGCCGACCTGGAGAGGGCGCGGGGTCTGGTGGATTCGCTGAACGGCCTGAAGGGAAAACTGGCCGCCGAACAGGACGCCGCCGGCCTGGGCGCCGTGCTGGACCGGGCCATCCATCTGTATGAGCAGGCGTCGGACGTGCTGGGCGCGCTGGGCGCCTACGCCTTCCTGTCGGCCTCGACCGCGCGCGACGATGCGGGCGCGCAGGGGTTCGAGGCGGACGTGCGCGAGAAGATCACCGCCATCGCCACCCCCACCGTCTGGCTGACGTTGGAGATCAACCAGATCGATGACGCGGCGCTGGAGGCGGCCCTGACCGCCCACGCCGGCGCGGCGCGCTGGCGGTCGTGGCTGCGGCGTGTGCGGGCGATGAAGCCGCACGAACTGTCGGCCGAGTTGGAGACCTTCATCGCCGAGCGCGGCCCGATCACCGCCCAATGGCCGCGCCTGTTCGACGAGCAACTGGCCGCCCTGCGCGCGAAAGCGGGCAGCGAGAGCCTGACCCTGGCCGAGGCGCTGAACCGTCTGTCGGACGCCAAGCCCGCGCGCCGCAAGGCCGCCGCCGAAGGCCTGTCGGAAGCCCTGGCCGCCCGCGCCCCGACCCTGGCCCTGGTGCTGAACACGGTCGCCGCCGACAAGGCGATGGAAGATCGCTGGCGCGGTTTCAAACGTCCCGCCGACAGCCGCCACCTGGGCAATGAGGTGGACGGCGAGGCCGTGGACGCCATGGCCGAGGCCGTCGCCGCCGCCTATCCGCGCCTGTCGCATCGCTATTATGCGTTGAAGGCCAAGGCCATGGGCAAGGCGCGGCTGGACCACTGGGACCGCAACGCCCCCATCGAGACCACTGCGCCGCGCGCCTTCACCTGGACGCAGGGGCGCGAGATCGTGCTGGACAGTTTCTCTGACCTGGGCGGCGACTTCGCCGACCGGGCGGGCGGCTTCTTCGACAAGCCGTGGATCGACGGCCGAGCGCGGGCGGGCAAGCAGTCGGGCGCCTACGCCCACCCCGTCACCGCCGACCGCCACCCCTATGTCTTCCTGAACTGGATGGGCGAGCGGCGCGACGTCCTGACCCTGGCGCACGAACTGGGGCACGGCGTCCACCAGACCCTGGCGGCGGACCAGGGCACGCTTCTGGCCGACACTCCCCTGACCCTGGCCGAGACGGCGTCGATATTCGCGGAGGGTCTGACCTTCGACCGTCTGCTGGCGACGGCGCCCAAGTCGGAACAGCGCGGTCTGCTGGCCGGCCGGATCGAGGACGGGCTGAACACGGTCGTGCGCCAGATCGCCTTCCACCGGTTCGAGACCCGTTTCCACGACGAACGCCTGCAGGGCGAGGTGTCGCAACAGCGCATCAACCAGCTCTGGCTGGAGGAGATGGCCGCCTCGCTAGGGCCGTCGGTCAAGTTGAATCCCGGCTATGAACACTGGTGGGCCTACGTCAGCCACTTCGTCCATTCGCCCTTCTACGTCTACGCCTACGCCTTCGGCGACCTGCTGGTGGCGGCCCTGATGGAGGCGCGGCGCAAGGATCCTGCGGGCTTCACGCCTCTGTACCGCGAGCTGTTGGCCGGCGGCGGATCGCGCACCTATGTCGAGGCGTTGAAGCCGTTCGGTCTGGACCCGCGCGACCCGGCCTTCTGGAGCGTGGGCTGCCAAAGGCTGGAGCGTCTGGTGGATCAGTTCGAGGCGCTGGCCTGATGAACGAATGACTGCGGGCTTGAGCGGGGCGGGCGCCTCGGTGTAAGTCCGCGATAACGACGAGGGGATTTTCACGCATGGCCGACCTGCACGACACCGCCAACGCACCTGCCGACGCCGATGCGCAAGCCTATCTGCACGGCCATATGGAAGTGCACGAGCAGGTTTCGACCTATCGCCTGTTCCTGGACCTGGCCAAGTGGGGCAGCCTGGCCATCGCG
Source organism: Brevundimonas sp. FG128 (assembly GCF_057809775.1). Lineage (NCBI taxonomy): Bacteria > Pseudomonadati > Pseudomonadota > Alphaproteobacteria > Caulobacterales > Caulobacteraceae > Brevundimonas > Brevundimonas sp. FG128. Next base: position 734,008 of record NZ_JBMDKP010000002.1, on the reverse strand, counting down.
GTGCTGTTGCTGTTCCTGACCCTGTGGTTCCACCCGGGCGGCAACTTCATGGCCGCCGTGATCGGCGCCGTCGTTCTGGGCGTCGTCGGCTTCGTGGCGCTGAAGTCCAAGCCCGGCGCCGCGCACTGACCGCGTCCTCGGCTGCGCCTTTGGCCGCTTCGGCGGTCTGAAATCGCGCCGCCCCGCCAAGCTTTGGCATAACCGTGCTTTGACGGCTCGCGCCGGAACGGCCTAACCTTCGTTCAACGAGAAGAACGAGGGGATTCGCTTGGCCGTCGCTATCGCCGTCACCCGTGAACGTCGCGAAGGCGAGACGCGCTGCGCCGTCACGCCCGAAACCGTCAAGAAGCTGATCGCCCTGGGCGCGACCGTCACGGTCGAGGCCGGGACGGGCCTGGGCTCGTCCATTCCCGACGCCGATTACACGGCCGCCGGTGCGACGGTGAAGCTGGACACCCACGCGGTGCTGGACGGCGCCGACATCGTGCTGAAGGTGCGTGGCCCCACGGCCCAGGAGACCAGCGCGCTCAAGCCCGGCGCCATCGTCATCGCCATGCTGGACGCCTGGCGCGACAAGGCCACGGTCGAGGCCCTGACCGGCGCCGGCGCTACCGCCTTCGCCATGGAATTCGTGCCCCGCATCACCCGCGCCCAGGTCATGGACGTGCTGTCGTCCCAGGCGAACCTGGCCGGATACCGCGCGGTGATCGAGGCGGCCTACGCCTTCGGCAAGGGGTTCCCGATGATGATGACGGCGGCCGGCACGGTCGCCCCGGCCAAATGTTTCGTCATGGGCGTCGGCGTCGCCGGACTTCAGGCCATCGCCACGGCGCGGCGTCTGGGCGCCGTCGTCACCGCCACCGACGTCCGCCCCGCCACCAAGGAACAGGTCGAGAGCCTGGGCGCCAAATTCCTGGCCGTCGAGGACGAGGAGTTCAAGAACGCCCAGACCGCCGGCGGCTACGCCAAGCCCATGTCGGCCGAGTATCAGGCCAAACAGGCCGAACTGACCGCCAGCCATGTGGTCAAACAGGACATCGTCATCACCACCGCCCTGATCCCCGGCCGCGCCGCGCCGGTGCTGCTGACGGCGGCCCATGTCGCGTCGATGAAGCCCGGCTCGGTCATCATCGACCTGGCGGTCGAGGCGGGCGGCAATGTCGAGGGCTCGAAACTGAACGAGGTCGTGACCACGGCCAACGGCGTCACCATCGTCGGCTGGTCCAACCTGCCCGGCCGCATCGCCGCCGACGCCAGCGCCCTGTACGCTCGCAACCTGTCGGCCTTCGTCGGGCTGCTGATCAAGGACGGGGCGTTGGCGGTGGATCTGGAGGACGAAATCCTGAAGGCGGCTGTGATCACCAACGCCGGGGCCGTTGTGCATGAGGGGGTTAGGGGATGATAACCGAGCTCAAAGTCTATCTTGGTCTTTGCGTAGGAATGACCCTCGTTCTCGCCGGTCTAACGATTTGGTACCCCGACGCAGACGCAAAAATGGCGCTGATCGTGGTGCCGTTCGTCATTCTGGCGGCGTTGGTGCGGTCCAACATACAACTCGCCAAGCGGGTTGAGGCGCTGGAGGGCCGGCAGCGCATTGGCGAGCTTGGACGAGACGAGAGCAGGACATAGGTCATGGAACACGTCGATCCCACCGTCTTTCGCCTGGCCATCTTCGTTCTGGCCATCTTCGTCGGCTATTACGTCGTCTGGAGCGTGACGCCGGCCCTGCATACGCCGTTGATGGCCGTGACCAACGCCATTTCCAGCGTCATCATCGTCGGCGGCCTGATCGCAGCGGCCGCCGTGTCGGGTGACGCGACCGGCCCCAGCGCCTGGATCGCCAAGGGGGCAGGCGTGCTGGCCGTGACCCTGGCCAGCGTCAACATCTTCGGCGGCTTCATGGTCACACGGCGGATGCTGGCCATGTACAAGAAGAAGGAGCGGCCGGCGCCTAAGCCCGCTCCCGAGGCGTCTTCGTGACGGATGCCGCTCAGATCGCCATCACCGGCTCCTGGGTCGCCACCGGCATCGGCTTCGGCCTGTGGCTGTACGGCTGGTTCGGCACAAAGGTCCCGATCAAGCGCCAGCGGCTACACGACTGCGGCATCGCCCTGGTTTTCTCGGCCATTCTGGTTCGCGTCGTGACCCAGGACCGGCCGCTGGGCGTCTTCGAATGGGCCCTGTTCTTCATCGGTCCGCTGTTCATCGCCGCCGCCCTGTGGCGGCTGGCGCGCACGTCTTGAGGGGAGGGGCGTGATGAACGCATCGCTGGCTGCACTGGCCTATCTGGTTTCGGGCGTCCTGTTCATCCTGTCGCTGCGCGGGCTGTCCAGCCCCGAGACCAGCCGCCAGGGCAACACCTTCGGCATGATCGGCATGGCCCTGGCCATAGGCGTGACCCTGCTGACGCTCGGCACGACGGGCGCGTTGGACACCGTGACCCTGGCCCTGATCGCGGGCGGCGTCATCGTTGGCGGCGGGACCGGCGCCCTGATCGCCAAGCGCGTCGCCATGACCGACATGCCGCAACTGGTCGCCGCCTTCCACAGCCTGGTCGGCATGGCCGCCTGCCTGGTCGCCATCGGCGCCGTCTATGCACCCGAGGCCTTCGGCATCCTTTCGGACGACGGGACGGGCATCAAGACCCTGTCGATCATCGAACTGTCGCTCGGCGTCGCCATCGGGGCCATCACCTTCACCGGCTCGGTCATCGCCTTCGCCAAGCTGAACGGCAATATGAGCGGCGCGCCGATCATCCTGCCGGCGCGGCACCTGATCAATGTCGGCCTGGCCCTGGGCCTGGTCTTTTTGATCGGCATCCTGATCGGCACCAACGGCGCCGCGACCTGGGCCTTCTGGGGCGTCTTCCTGATCGCCCTGATCCTGGGCGCGACCCTGATTATTCCCATCGGCGGGGCCGACATGCCGGTCGTCGTCTCGATGCTGAACTCCTATTCCGGCTGGGCGGCGGCGGCCCTGGGCTTCACGCTGGAGAACATCGCCCTGATCATCACCGGCGCCTTGGTCGGGTCGTCGGGCGCGATCCTGAGCTACATCATGTGCAAGGGCATGAACCGCAGCTTCATCAGCGTCATCCTGGGCGGGTTCGGCGGCGGCGATGCGGCGGCCGGCCCGGCGGGGGCAAAAGAGACGCGCCCGGTCAAACAGGGCTCGGCCGAGGACGCCGCCTTCATCATGAAGAATGCGTCCAAGGTCATTATCGTGCCCGGCTACGGCATGGCCGTGGCCCAGGCCCAGCACGCCCTTCGCGAGATGGCCGACAAGCTGAAGGAAGAGGGCGTCGAGGTGAAATACGCCATCCACCCCGTCGCCGGCCGGATGCCGGGCCACATGAACGTCCTGCTGGCCGAGGCCAACGTCCCCTATGACGAGGTGTTCGAGCTGGAGGACATCAACGCCGAGTTCGCCACCGCCGACGTCGCCTTCGTCATCGGCGCCAACGACGTGACCAACCCGGCGGCCAAGACCGACCCCACCAGCGCCATCTACGGGATGCCAATTCTTGATGTGGAAAAGGCCGGCACCGTCCTGTTCATCAAGCGCGGCATGGGCTCGGGCTATGCCGGCGTTGAGAACGAGCTGTTCTTCCGCGACAACACCATGATGCTGTTCGCCGACGCCAAGAAGATGGTCGAGGGGATCGTGAAGGGGCTGTGACGCCGCGTTTTGCTTTGCTCGTCGGCCTGTCCGGTCTCGTGGGCCTGTCGGCGTGTTCGGCGATGATGACCTTCACACTGGCAGGCGGCCTCGACCGCCCCGAGGTGACGTTCGACGATGGGCGAAAGGCCTGCGTCAATGAACTGACCGTCTATGAGGCCAACGACGCAGCGGCGCCTCTCTGGTCCATCGCAGCCGAGGGGCCGATGCGTGATGTTGCGCTACGTCGTCTATGGCCAAACGCCTCTCGGCTTCTCGGTCTTGACGCCTGCCGCGTCCCTGCGACCGGATGGCGTCTACGAAGCCGTCGGCGGCGGATCGACAACCCACCCGTTGTCGAAGATTCCGTGGAGAGGCTATGCGCGCTTCCATTTTCGCGACGGCGAGTGGCGTATCGTAGAGACGGTGGCGGACGCGCCATAGGTTGGGTCGAAGGGGCGCCTAGAGCCTTGCATCAGCCCACTATCGCAGCGCTTCTAGACCCGTTATCACGCGCTCGTGAAGACCTCCGGACACCAACGATTTGAAGCCTTGGACTCCCTGCGCGGGGTGTGCGCCATCCTTGTGGTGATGTTCCACATGCCGGTGGCAAGCCACTGGCGTGATTGGGGTTTCATTCAACATTCCTATCTTTTCGTCGATTATTTCTTCGTGCTGTCGGGCTTCGTTATCGCCCATGCCTATGCGGACCGGCTCAAGTCAGGGCGGGACGCCGGACGGTTCATGGTGCGGCGGTTCGGGCGGATCTGGCCGCTGCATCTGCTGATGCTGGCCGCCTTCGTCGGGCTGGAGCTGGCGCGGCTGGCGTTCCAGTTCGATAGCGCGCCGCCGTTCACGCGGGACCGGTCGATCGAGGCGATCTTCACCAACCTGGCGCTGATCCAGGCCTGGCATGTGCATCCCTATCTGACCTGGAACGGACCGGCCTGGACCCTGAGCGCCGAATGGGCCTGCTATCTGATCTTCGCCGGCATGGTGCTGATTGCGCCCAAGCGCTTCCGCTGGATCGGTCTGGTTCTGGCGATCATCGGGGGCGTGCTGGTGGTCAGTTACGCCCGGCGCTGGATGAACACGACCTATGACTTGGCCGTGCCGCGCGCGGTCTATGGCTTCTTCCTGGGCTGTCTGCTGCAGGGGCTGTGGACGCGCATTCCTCGGCTTAAGGGCGCCGCCGCAACGGTGCTGGAGGTCGCGGCCATCGTCGTGGCCTGCGTCTTCATCGGCTATGCCCAGGGGCCGATCACCGTGGCCGTCACCCTGGTCTTCGTGGTCCTGATCTGGGTCTTCGCGGGCGAGGACGGCGCCCTGTCCCGCGTGCTGGATCGTCCGGCGCTGGTCACCCTGGGGCGATGGTCGTTCGCCATCTACATGGTCCACATGTTCATCCTGACCGTGATGATGATCGTGGCTCGGAAGCTGGGCTGGGTGCCGGTGCGACGCATCGATTTCGGCTCGGTCTGGCTGAACGACCTGTTCGCTGTCGCCATGTTCGGCTTCATCGTGGCCGTGGCGGTCGTCGCTCACAGACTGGTCGAACAGCCTGCGCAGCGGATGATCGACCGCTGGACCAAGCCGAAAGCCGCCTGACCTCAGGCCGCCATCAGCCAGGGCGTTTCCGCCGGGTCCGACCGGGCCTCGTCCCACAGGGCGTCCTCGTCCGAATAGCGGGCGATGGCGGCGGCGGAGATGACGTCCACCACCTGTTCCTCCAACCGATCCCAGATGACGGCGAGGTCCGACGATCCGTCGGCCTCGCACGGCACGATCAGATAGCGGTTGGCGTTGACGGCGGCATTGGGTTGGAAACGGGCCATTTGATGATCTCCTGAAGCGGTAGGCCTCTTGTCGATGATGGTGTTATGGCGCACTGATGCGTCAGAAACGGACGTATCGTTCAGGAGCGACGGTGAGACACGACAAGGCGGCCATGGTGATCGACTTGGCGCGGCGGCTGGCCGCCAGCGCCGAGGGCCTGACCCTGGACGAGATGGCGCGCGACATGCGCGTCAGCCGTCGCACGGCAGAGCGGATGCGCGACGCCGTCTTCATGCTGTTCCCGACGGTGGAGGAGGTGTCGGACCCGCCGTCGAAACGCTGGCGCATTCGCGGCGGCCTGTCCGCCTTCGAACAGGCCCCGACCTCGACCGAGATGCTGGAGCTGTCCAAGGCGGCGACCGCCCTGCGCGCAGCGGGCGAACCGGCGCGGGCGGCGGCGCTGGAGGGGCTGGAGCGGAAACTGAAGGCGGCGATGCGGTCCACCACCTTGAACCGGATGGCCCCGGATCTGGAGGCACTCGTCCGGGCAGAGACCATCGCCGTCCAGGCCGGCCCGCGTCCGTCGGCGGATGAAGGCTTGCTGACCGCCATTCGCGGGGCGGTGCTGGCGCAACAGCCGCTGGGCTTCACCTACTCCCGGCCGGGCGCCGAGCCCCGCCGACGCAGCGTCGCCCCCTGCGGCGTCATGTTTGGCCGCGCCAACTATCTGGTCGCCGCCGACCGCGAGACCGGCCGCATCCAGACCTTCCGCCTGGACCGGATGAGCAGCGTCGCGCCGCAGGACGGGGTGGCGGTCCCGCCCGCCGACTTCGACCTGGGCGTCTTCGCCAGCCAGTCGTTCGGCATCTATCAGGACGAGATCGAGGAGGTGGTCCTGCGTATCGCTCCCGCAGGCGCGGCCGAGGCCAAGAGCTGGCGCTGGCACCCGACCCAGTCGTTCGAGGACCAGGTGGACGGGGCCGTCATCGTGCGCTTCCGGGCCTCGGGCATGCGTGAACTGGCCTGGCACCTGTTCACCTGGGGCGAACAGGCCGTGATCCTGGCGCCCGAACGGCTGAAGGCGGTCATGGCCGGGGAACTCGCCGCCGCCGGGCGCGCTCTTGAGCGGGCCAAAGCATGACGGAACGGTAAGCTGACGCAGGCCGCGCCGCGTTTATGCTCAGCCGATCTGTCTGGAGCCTGCTTCTTGCGCCTGAAAGCCTTTGCCGTTTCCACCGCCCTGACGGCGGCCCTGCTGGGCGCCTGCGCCACGGCCGCCCCCGCCCAGGGCGTCTTCGCGCAGCAGGCCGAGCCTGCGGTCACGGTGACCCGCGACGGCGACGACTGGACGGCGGACTACGTCTTCGACCGGGATGCGCCGGTCTGGGCCTTCATGGATTCAGCCCTGATCACCGAGGTTCGCCAGCCCTGGCGACAGTCCCAGTGGACGGTCGAGACGCCGGGCGTGGTGATGGAGCGCCGAGGCGCCTACGACATCCTTCGCAGCCTGGACGGCGGTCCCGTGCCGCGTCGCGTGCGCTTCTCGATCCGCCCCAGGGCCGTCGATCTGGAAGCGCAGTATGGCACCCTGACGTTTTCCGATGGCGCGGTCGCCCTGCCGACGCGCCAGTTCGATGTCTTCCCCTTGCCGTCGGTCGCAGCGGCGCAGGCCATGCCGGCGGATTTGAACGGCGTCGACCTCGCGGCGGGCCCGTCGCGGGTGACCTGGCGCGATACGGCAGGGCCTGTGCTGTTCAACGGCAAGCGCCGCCCCAACCTGACCACGACGGACGAGCGCAGCTATGTGCTGCTGGGCCAGGCGCGGGTCACCCCCGGCGACGGACTGACCACCGTCATGGACCCCAATCTGCCGTCCTGGATCGGGGAGGAGATCCGAGGCTTTGCGCCCCACGTCGGCGACTATTACCGCAACCGCCTGGGCGATCCCGGCGTCGGCAGCGAGACCTCGACCGTCATGGTCAGCTGGAACGGCCCGACCGAGCGGATGTCGAGCATGGGCGGCAGCGTCCTGCCCGGCCTGATCGTCATGCAGTTCGAAGGCGTCGGCGTGATGCGGCCGAACCAGGAGATGCTGGAGCGGTCGCGCTGGTTCATCGGCCATGAGAGCGCGCATTTCTGGCTGGGCCAGACCGTCCGCTACGAATACGCCCGCGACATGTGGATCACCGAGGGCGGGGCCGACCTGATGGCGGTGCGGGCGCTGAAGGCGTTGGACCCGACCTATGACGCGCGCGCCGAACTGCAGAAGGAGGTCGACGACTGTATCGACCTGTCGGCCGGTCGGGCGGTCGTGACGGCGGCGGAGCGTGGCGAACACCGCGCCTACTATGCCTGCGGGGCCGTGTTCGCCATGGCGGCCGAGGGCGCGCAGAACCAGCGGAGCGGCGGGGACTGGTTCGACTTTCTGAGGCCTCTTCTGGCGGCCAATCGTCAGGACGGGGTGCTGACCCGTGCCGAGTGGCTGAACGCCCTGACGCGGGTTTCGCGCGATCCGACGCTCGCCAACGACATCTCGGGGCTTCTGGATCGGGGCGCGACCGATCCCGCCGCCGTCGTCGCCCGCCTGTTTCAGCGAACCGGCGTCGGGTTCAGGCGCGAAGGCGGCCGCATCATCCTGAACTGACCGGGCAACCGGAGGCTTGCACGCCGCGTTGTGGGCGGATGAAACCTTCACTGTTCCCGATCGTCGCCGTCCTTCTGCTCTCGGCTTGCGGCGATCGGCGCGTCAATCCGCCGGACGAGCCGGCCCAGCCGGTCAGGACGCCCGAAGCGATGCAGCCGGTGGAGGCGCCCGGACCCACTTCGCTGGCGTCGCGCGGGCCGCGCAGCTTCGTCGGCGTGTGGGCGGCGAACCCGGCCTGGTGCGCCGCGCCTCAGGGCGACCGTCGACCCATCACGATTACACCCCTGCGGTTCGCAGGCTATGAGAACAGCTGCGACATCACCGCCATTCAGGAGACCGGCTCCGGCTATCTGGCCACCCTGTCCTGCGTCGGCGAGGGCCAGGCCCGCACCGAGCGGGTGCATATGGCGACCAGCGGCGAGCTGATGAACCTGACCTACCTCGACCGGAGCCGGACGACGGTCAAACTGGCGCGGTGCCCCGGTTCGCCTCGGGCGCCGGATCCGGCCAATCCGCTGGAGAAGATGATGAAGGGGCAGGGGACGGCCGCCCCCGCCGTCCCGCCTAGCTGAACAGGAAGTTCATCACGTCGCCGTCCTTGACGACATAGGCCTTACCCTCGGCGCGCAGCTTGCCGGCCTCGCGCGCCTTGGCCTCGCCGCGCAGGGCGACGAAGTCCTCGTAGGCGATGGTTTCGGCGCGGATGAAGCCCTTCTCGAAGTCGGTGTGGATCACGCCGGCCGCCTGCGGGCCGGTGGCGCCGACGGGGATGGTCCAGGCGCGGGCTTCCTTCGGGCCGACCGTGAAATAGGTCTGCAAGCCCAGGAGCTTGTAGGCCTCGCGGATCAGGCGGTTCAGGCCGGGTTCTTCCAGACCCAGGGTCTCGAGAAACTCCTTCTGCTCCTCGTCATCCAGCACGGCGATCTCGGATTCGATCTGGGCCGAGATGACGACCGAGTTGGCGTTGTCCTGGGCGGCGCGCGCGGCGACCCTGTCGGACAGGTCGTTGCCCTTGTCGGCCGAACCTTCCTCGACGTTGGAGACGTAGAGGGCGGGCAGGGCGGTCAGCAGTTGCAGCATGTGCCAGGCCTTGGCGTCCTCCTTGGACACTTCGGCGGTGCGGGCGGGCTTGCCGGCGTTCAGCTGGGCCAGGGCCAGATCGACCAGCTTCAGCGTCAGGCCGGATTCCTTGTCACCGCCCTTGGCGCGTTTTTCGAGCTGGGGCCGACGGCGCTCCAGGCTTTCCATGTCGGCCAGCATAAGTTCGGTCTCGATGATCTCCAGATCGGCGATCGGATCGATGCGGTCCTCGACGTGGGTGATGTCGTCATCGACGAAGCAACGGGCCACGAAGGCCACGGCGTCGCAGTCGCGGATGTTGGCCAGGAACTGGTTGCCCAGGCCCTCACCCTTGGACGCGCCGCGCACCAGGCCGGCGATGTCCACGAAGGTGATGCGCGAAGGGATGATCTCCTTGGACCCGGCGATCTCGGCCAAGGCGTCCAGACGCGGCTCCGGCACAGCCACGTCGCCGGTGTTCGGCTCGATGGTGCAGAACGGATAGTTGGCCGCCTGGGCCGCCGCCGTCTTGGTCAGGGCGTTGAACAGGGTGGACTTGCCGACATTGGGCAGGCCGACGATCGCGACTTTAAGAGCCATGGTATTCCTCGGAGAAGGCGCGAGCCTTTAGCGGGTTACGATCCGTTTGTCAGGCTCGCGCTTCAAAAGAGGTCGTCAGTGGCCGCCGTGCGCCATTCCGGCCATGCCGCCGACCGGCGGGGTGCGGACCTGGGCCTGGACCGTCACCTCCGGCGCCGAGGCGAAACGCAGGGTCAGGGGCACGGTCTCCCCCTCCGCCATGGGCCGGTCCAGCCCGATCAGCATCAGGTGGTTTCCGCCGGGCGCCAGACCGACGGTTTCACCGGCGGGCAGGGGCAGGCCGTCCTTTATCTGGCCCATCTTCATCATGCCGTCGGTGGTGGTCATCTCGTGAACCTGCACCTCTGCGGCGCGCGGGCTTGATCCTCCGACCAGCCGGTCATCGGTCGAGGCCAGGATGGTGGCGAAACAGCCGCCGGCCTTGGCCCCGTTGGGCGAGGTTCGGCACCAGGCGTCGGTCACGGCGACGCTGGCGACCTTGGCGTCGTCGGCCGGTTGGCTGCAGGCCGCCAGGACAAGCAGGGCGGCGGGGGCGAGCAAGCGTTTCATGGTCGAAAACTCCGTCAGGAAAGGGCGGGCCGTCGCCCAACCGCCAACTGCACGACACGATCGACGAGCAGGGCGGCCAGCAGGCTGAGGCCGGTCAAGGGATAAAGGATGGCGAGGGGCAGGACGATGGCCAGCACGGCGGTGCGCAGGCGCGCGCCGGGCGGCGCGGGCGGGGCGCCTAGGCGAAGGCGGGCCGGATCGGGCGGACGGCGTTTCCACCAAATCATCAGGCCGCTGATCGCCAGCAGCCAGACGCCGATGCAGCCCGCCAGCATGATGATGCGGTTGATCCAGCCGTACTGCATGCCCTGGTGGACGGCGATTCCCCATTCGAACGCCTTGGCGCCGACGCCGAACTGGCTCCAACGCACATCGGCCTTCACCGCGCCGGTCTGGCCGTCGACATACAGGCTGCGGGCGTCCTCCGCCCGTCTCGTCTGGCGGGCCACGTTCCAGGCCAGGTTGGCGGTCTGGGGAATATTGATCAGGTAAGGTCGAGGCATGGCCTGCCCGTCCGCGACCGCCATGACCCGCGCCAGGCTGGGGTCGTGGGCCGTCTGGCCATAGAGAACAGCATGCTCCATCGTCCAGCCGACGCCCGAGGGATCGTCGTGGTGGGCGGCGTGGCCCCAGACGCTGGCGGCGGCGGGCGCTGGAGGGCGGCCCAGGCCGGTCTCGCGCACCACGGTCATGAACCGGTCGCCCCAGACAGCCGACCAGGGCATGCCGGTCACCGCCAGGAACAGCACCACCCCGCCGACGTAGAAACCGGTCAGGGCGTGGACGTCGCGCCAGAAGGGCCGACGTCGGGCGTCGGTGGGTTCCAGGGCGAAGGTCGCGACCTTCCGCCCTCTCGGCCACCACAGATACAGGCCCGTGGCGAACAGGATGATGGCCCAGCCCGCGACGATCTCGACCACCAGGTTCATCGCCGTGCCGAACAGGCTCATGGAATGGATCGTTTTGATCGTCTCCATCACCCCGCCATAGCCCGTGACGCCGGTGATGCGCGCGGTGTGCGGATCGACGAAGACGGTCCTGCGCGAACCGTCCGGGCGATCCACGCGAATCCGCACCGCCTCGTCGCTGCGGGCCGGAACCAAGACGTTGACCACGCGGCCCCCGCCGGCCTGGGCCGCGACCGGCAGCCAGGCGTCCGGCGAGGTTAAGCCGGGGGCATCCGACACCTGGATCATCGGGCGATAGATCGCGTGGTCGATCTCGTCCTTGAAAAGGTACAGCCCTCCCGTCAGGGTCAGCAGCAGCAGGAAGGGCATGACGAACACGCCCGCATAGAAGTGCCATCGCCAGACGACGCGATAGGCGCCGGAAAGAGCCGGTTCGCCGTCGATTTCAGTCTTGGACATTCACAGTCTCCGAAGAGGAGGGGACGACGCATGCGCCGTCCCGCCCAAGCTTAATACGACAGGCGCAGGCCCACGAAGGCCGAACGGCCCTCTCCGGGATAGAAGACGGCGGTGGAGGCCATCGTCGCGTCGGTCACGGCGCTGAAGTTCGAGATGTAGCGCTCGTCGAACAGGTTGCGCGCATCGGCGAAGACCGTCACGCCCGGTTTGACCTCCCACCCAAGGTTCAGATTAGCGATCGCATAGGCGGGCGCCTTCAGCGTGTTGGCGTAATCGACCCAGGTCTCCGACATCGACCATTCCACGCTCGGCGCGACGAACCAGCCTGAAGGATGATCGTAACGCAGCTCGGCCCGATACAGGTGCGGCGGCACGACCGGCAGGGCGTTGTCGCCATAGACCTTGTCGCCTTCGAAGAAGAAGTCCGACCAGGCGTAGGTCTGGCGCAGGCGCCATTGCGGCGCGATCCGCCAGTCCAGCCCCGCCTCGATCCCCTGGTGAACGGTCGGATCGGCGTTGAACGTGGCCGATGGGATCCCCAGGTCGGGCCGCACCGCGAAGTTCAGCAGTTCGTGTTTCAACTCGGCGCGATAGGCGGTCAGATCCCAGGTGAAGGCGGCGCGGCGTCCCCGCGTGCCCACCTCCCAGGTCACGGCCTCCTGCGGGACCAGGGGCTGGAAGCCGTCGGCGTTGGGCGACAGGGACGAGAAGTTCGGCGGCTCAATCGAGCGGGTGATGTTGGCGAACACCTGCGCCCCGTCCTCCGCCTCCCACAGCAGGCCCGCGCGGGGCGCGAACCAGTCATAGGTCTTGCCGGCCGTCAGGTCGAAGGCACCCGCGGCGCCGGGAACGGCATAGCCCTGATAATCGCGCTCGGCGCGGCCCCAGGTTCCGCCCGCAACCAGCGCCAGCCGGTCGGTGACGAACAGCCGCCCTTCGCCGAAGACGTCCAGCCCCTTGGCGTTCTGGAAGCTGCGTGCCCGCAGGTCGCCGTGTTCGCCGCCCACATTGACCCACTGTTTGGCGTCCAGATCGCCCTGGCGATACCAGGCGCCGTAGAAGGCGTCGGCGCGCATCCCTGCGAGCCGGCCCTGCCAGTCGAAGCGGCCGAAGGCGCCGTAGTTCCGGCTCTGCTGATCGATGACCTGGAAGATCGGGTGGTCCAGGTCCTTCCAGGTTCCATAGACCGCCCCCTCGAACACGGTGGCGTCGTCCAGCCGCCAGCGCGTCTGAAGCGTGGTGCGCAACGATCGCATGTTGCGCTGGTAGTTCAGGGTGATGTTGCCGGGGTTGGCCGCCTCGGGCCGGGTCAGGGCGTCGTCCCGGCCGACGCTGCCCGGGATTTCCTGATGGATGTCGCCGCCGGAGACCTGCAGCCGCACCTCGCGGTCCTGGCCGAAGCTGCGGCCGAGGTTGGCCGACAGGTTCAGCGCCTTGCCTTCGCTCTGCTGACGCCAGCCGTCCGCCGTCTGGCCGGTGACGGCGGCGAACCCGTCCCAGTCGCCACGCACGCCGGCGGCTTCGCCATGAATGCGGGCCGTGCCGTAGGAACCGCCGTCGAGCCGCAGACTGAGGTTCGACGCCGCCGTGCGGCCGGTCGGGGTGACCAGATTGATCGCCCCGCCCAGTAGGGCGCCCCCGAACCGCACGGCGTTGCCGCCCTTGTACACCTCGGTATAGCGGGCGATCAGCGGGTCGATCAGCTGGAAGTCGCCATAGCCGTCCGCGTCATTGAACGGCACGCCGTCCTGGGCCAGCAGCGTGCCCCGATTGTGGTTGGGGTTGCCGATGCCCGATCCCCGGATCGACAGACGGATGTCGCCGCCCCACTTCTTTTGGGCATAGACGCCGGGCGCGTCGCGTAGGACATCGGCCAGGTTGGCGGCGTAGCGGTCGGCGTAGGATTCGGCCGAGATCACGGCCACGGCGCCGGGCGTGCGGCTCAGCCGGGCCCGGGCGTCGGCGACGACCGGCGGATCGTTCTCGTCGCGGTCAGCGGTGACGATGACGCTGTCCAGCACCGTCGGTTGGGCCTGTGTGCTGGCGTGGGCGAGAACGGGACAGGGCGCCGCCAGGGCGGCGAGCAGCAGCGCGCACGGCGCCGCAGAAGTCTTCAATGACATGAGATTTCCTGAATGCAGAAACGGTCGGCGCACGGCTTACGAGCCGGCGCGCGGGTTCGAAGGTCTGGATTCAGGCGAGGGGTGGCGCGGTGGAGGGCGGACGCGGCGGCGCGCGGGCAGGCGGCGGGGGGCTGACGCTCAGGGGCGTATAGGCGACCGTCTCCACCGATCGGACCAGACGGACCGGCGTCGGGACCGGCGGCGCGGGCAGGGCGGCGGCCAGGGGCATGACGCAGGCGGCGCATTTGACGCCGACATGCTTCTTGATTGGGCCGTCCACGCCCCCGGTCTGGATGGTCTGGGGACCTTCCGCCGAGCAGATGACGATGGGATGGCCCGGCCGCGCCGCCGCCATGGCCGCGAACGGCAGCAGCGTGCCGAGCGCCAGCGCGAACACCGCCGCCAGGAAGGCGAGCGATTTGGCGATCGACCAGTTGTCGGCGTGGCTGCGGGTCACGGCCCGCGTCTACGGCCTTTCGCTAAGCAAAGAAAGGCGGCGTTTCGCCCTAGAGTTCGCCGCGCGCCGCCTGACGGGGGCTGAACTTGGGCGCGGGGGCCAGACGCATGACCTCGCCCTGATAGCGTTCGTCGTCGCCAGCGGCGGCGAAGGGCAGGGCGTCCGCGCAGGCCTGGAGCATCGCGTCCAGCCACGGCTGCTCGGCCTTGTGGAAGTCGCCCAGGACGTGGGGCATGACCAGTTCCTTCTCGCCCGGATGGCCGATCCCCATGCGCGCGCGGCGGAAATCGGCGCCCAGGTGGCTGATCAGGCTGCGGACGCCGTTCTGGCCCGCCGCGCCGCCGCCCGTCTTCATGCGGAACCGACCCGGCGCCAAGTCGATCTCGTCATGGAAGACGATGATCTCTGACGGCTTGATCTTGTAGAAGCGCGCGGCCTCGCCGACCGCCCGGCCGCTCTCGTTCATATAGGTCTGGGGCTTCATCAGCAGCACCTTGACCGGCCCGTCGGCGGTATCGACCTGGCCCTCGCTGACGATCGACTGGAACTTGGCCCGCTCCGGCCCGAAGCGCCAGCGACGCGCGATCTCGTCGGCGGCCATGAAGCCGATGTTGTGGCGGTTCTTCTCGTATTTGGCGCCCGGATTGCCGAGCCCGGCGATGATGATCATGGCGTCCTCATGCCGCGTGCGTCGGCCAAAGAAAAGCCCCGCCGCGGCGAACCGGGCGGGGCGTGATCTTGTCGAAGGCCGTAAGGCTTAGTCTTCGGTAGGTTCGACCGGATCCGCCGCAGCAGCGTCGGCGGCTTCATCGGCGGCTGCCGATTGGGCGGCGGACGACACCTTGATGGTGGCGATCACGAAGTCACGGTCGGTGATGGTGGCCGAAGCGCCCTTGGGCAGCTTGATGTCCGACATGCGGATGGTGTCGCCCATTTGCGACTTGGCCAGGTCGACGACCAGTTCTTCCGGGATCTGGTCGGCGCGGACCAGGATCTCGACGGCGTGACGCACGACTTCCAGCGAACCGCCCTGACGCGAGAACGGAGCCTCGTCGGCGTTGGCGAAGTGAACCGGCACTTCGATCTTCACCGGGGCCTTCGCATCGACGCGCATCAGGTCGAAGTGCAGGGGGCGGTCCGACACCGGGTCGAACTGCACGTCCTTGGCGATGACCGGCTGGGTCTCTTCGCCGTACTTCAGCGTCACCAGGTGGCCCAGCAGCTTGCCGGTGTAGAGCGACTTGCGGAAGTCCTTCTCGTTCACCGAAATGGAGACGGGGGCTTGCTCGCCGCCGTACAGGACGCCCGGCACGAAACCGGCGCGACGGGCGGCGCGGGCGCCACCGGTGCCGACGCCATCGCGGACGTCCACGTTCAGAATGATCTCGGCCATCTGGCTCGCCTCAACAACAACGGAAACACCGCGCCAACCCTGGGCCCGCGCGGCGGGGTCATGAACCCTCGAATTCAAGAGCGCGGGCTATTACACGCATCGGACAGGCGGCGCAACCGTGAAAGGCTCCGCTCAGGCCGCCTGAGCCTGATCTTTCAGCAATGCGGCCGGCGCCGCGACGATGTCCAGCAGTTCAGCGGCGTTGAAGGGCTTGGCCAGATGGTGGTCGGCCCCGGCGGCGCGTCCGGCGGCGACATGTTCGGGCATGGCGTTGGCGGTCAGCATGACGATCGGCGTGCGCGCGCTGCCCATCGTCGTCTCGTGCAGGCGAATCTCCTGCGTCGCCGTCAGCCCGTCCATGACCGGCATCTGCATGTCCATGAGCACCAGGTCGAACGTGTCGGCCCGGAAGGCCTCCAGCGCCTGGGCGCCGTTCTCGGCGACGACGATGTGGGCGGAGGTCTGGGCGAGAATCAGTTCGATGACGCGGCGGTTGGTGGGATGATCGTCCGCGACCAGCACCCGGATCACGCGCTGGCCGTCGGCGGGGTCGGGCTGGACGGAATGCGCCTCCTTGAAGGCCGGCGTCTCGCACGGGACCAGCGGTAGCGTCAGGATGAAGGCGGCGCCGCCGCCCGGCTCGCTTTCGCAATCCAGTTCTCCGCCCATCATCTGGGCCAGCTGGCGACAGATGGACAGGCCCAGGCCCGAGCCTCCGAACTTGCGTGTGATGCCGCCGTCGGCCTGTTCGAACCGGCCGAACAGGCGGCTGCGGGTCGCCGAATCGAAGCCGATGCCGCTGTCTTCGACGGTGAAGCGCAGAACCGCCCCGCCGTCGGAGCCGACGCCCCGTTGCACCGTCAGCCCGACGAACCCCTGATGGGTGAATTTGACGGCGTTCGAGATCAGGTTGGTCAGCACCTGCTTCAGGCGAACCGCGTCGCCCATGACCCAGACCCCATCCTCGAGATCGATGTCCACGTGGAAGTCGAGGTGTTTCTCGCGGGCGTTCTCGGCGTAGAGCTGGGCCGCCTCGCGCACCACCGTCGCCAGTTCGAAGGCGTCTTCGGTCAGCTCCAGCTTGCCCGATTCGACGCGCGCCAGATCGAGGATATCGCTGAGCAGGGTCTGCAGCGTCTTTCCCGAGGCCTGCATCAGGTCCAGCATCTCGCGTTGCTCGGCCGTCAGGTCGGTCTTGGCCAGGGCCTGCGAAAGGCCGATCACGCCGTTCAACGGCGTGCGGATTTCGTGGCTCATATTGGCCAGGAACTGGCTCTTGGCGACATTTGCCGCCTCAGCGGCGTCGCGCGCTTCCGCCAGGGCTTCGGCGTTGCGTTTCAAGTCGGTTATGTCGTTGCAGACGGTGACCGTGCCGCCTTCGGAGGTGCGGCGATCCTGAATCCTGAGCCAGCGGCCGCCGGCAAGTTGCTGCTCGCTGTTGGACGACAGTTTGCGGCGCGCCAGAAGGCGATCGTTGATCCATTCCTCTTCACGCCCCACGGCCTCGGGATACTGGCCCTCCCTGATGCCGATCCGAAGCGCGGCGCTGAAGGACAGGCCGACGGCCAGATGGGGTTCCAGCTCCGGGTTCACCTCGGCGTAGCGCGCGTTCCACAGCACCAGCCGGTCCCGGGCGTCGAAGAAGCCCAGGCCGTCGGGCATGGCGTCCACCGCTTCACGGATGCGACGCAGCGCGGTGGCCCGCGAACTATAGGCCATCAGCCCGAGGGCGACGGCCGTTCCGGCGAGCGTCGCCAGAACGACGATGACCAGAATCTGCATCGCGGCGGGCGACAGGCCCTGGTGGAAGGCGGCGGCGGGGTCTGGCGTGACGGTGACGGCCGCCATGCCGACGAAATGAACGGTCAACACCGTGAGGGTCGCCCCTGCGGCTCCGAACGCCAGCCGCACAAACCCGCCGCGTCGGTAGAAGAAGACCGTCAGACCCGCCAGGACCATCGCTGCGCCAATGGAGGCGGCAACCAGTCCGGCGTTCCAGGTGATCTGGGCCGGGACCTGGATTGCGGCCATGCCGAGATAGTGTGTGGCGGCGACGCCGGCGACGGCGATCATCGCGCCGAGAAGGCGCCAGGTCCTTCCCCTGACCAACAAGGTCGAACCGATCGCCACGCCGATAATCGCCAGGGCAGCGACCATGGAGGCCAGCGTCAGCAGGGGATCGTAACTAACGGGCACGCCGGCGACGAAACCCTGTTGGGCGATGAAGTGGGTGGCCCAGATAACCAGGGCCGCAGTGACGGCCGAAGACGCCGCCAGCCTGCGACGACGCTGGGGGTCACGTCTTCCCATGCGGTCCACCAGGTGGATCGAAACGGCCATGCCGATCAGACAGATCAAAGCCGCCAGCAGAGTGACCCGCCAGTCGTGATCGCGCGCAATACAGAAGATGATGCGGTCCACGAGGCCTCCGTTGGGGACACCATGACGAAAAGTCCTAAAGAAAGCGTGCGGCGAAGCTTGCTTTCGGCACAGGCTGTCTGAGCGCCGTCACAGAATCCGTGCAAGGATCGGAAATCGCCGTCCCTCACGAGGTCGCCCCCAGGCCATGCCCTACGAAGTTTCGCCCTCGCCTGTCGCGCCGGTCTCGACGTCGCGGCTCTGGACGGTCGGCGCCAGCATCGGCATCGCCATCATGGTTTTGATCGTGCTGGCGATCCTTCATCCCGTCCTGGCCAACTGGCTGATTGGCGGCGCCATACTGGTGGCGGCCTCGGCCTGGCTGCTGAACATGTCGGAGTCTTCGCCAAACCATCCGCCCGCCCTCGACGGCGACCCGGCCGAACAACCGGCCGCTCCTGAAACCGGCGACCTGCTGGATCGGGTGTTCGAGGCGCTGGACGATCCTGTGCTGGTGATCAGCGGCGGAGAGCCGGACGACATCGCCGGTCGGCGCATCGTGATGGCGAACGGCGCCGCGCGCGACCTGCTGCGGATCCAGCGCCAGGGCGCGTTGCTGGTCCAGGTGATCCGCGAGCCCGGCGTGCTGGAGGCGGTCGACGAAGCCCTGTTCGGCGGCACGGCCCGCACGACCGACTATACGACAGGCGGCCAGAGGGACCGGCGTTGGCGGGCTTGGACGCGGCCGCTATCCGCTGAGACCTCGCTGCGTCCGGGGGCGGAACTGGCTCTGCTGATCCTGCGCGACGAGACCGACGCCAGGCGTACGGAAATGATGCGCGTCGATTTCCTGGCCAACGCCAGCCACGAACTGCGCACGCCGCTGGCCTCGTTGAGCGGCTTTATCGAGACGCTGAAAGGCCATGCGCGCGACGACGTCGCCGCCCGCGACCGGTTCCTGGACATCATGTCGGCCCAGGCGGACAGGATGGGCCGGCTGGTCGCCGACCTGCTGTCGCTCAGCCGCATCGAGCTAAACGAGCACATCCCGCCATCGGGCCGAGTCGATCTGGACCGCGCGGCCTCCGACGTTGTGGATGCGGTCAGCGTCCTGACGCGAGAGAAGGAGATCGTCGTCGCCCTGGATCAGGGCGAGGCGAGGGCGTCGATCAGCGGAGACCGCGACGAAATCCTTCAGGTCGTCCAGAACCTGCTCGACAACGCCGTGAAATATTCCTCCAGGGGCGGGACCGTCGAGATTTCGGTCCTTTCCGACCTGTCCTTCGAGGAGGCCTGGGCGTCGCGCATGCCGGGCGCGACGCGACTGCCGCTGGTCACCCCCGACCGCGCGACCGGAACCCTCTACGCCGCCGTGACGGTGCGGGATCATGGTCCGGGCATGGCGCGTGAACATCTGCCCCGGCTGACCGAACGATTCTATCGCGTCGAGGGGCAAAAAAGCGGGGAGCGTCAGGGCACGGGCCTGGGGCTGGCGATCGTCAAACACATCATCAACCGGCACCAGGGCGGCCTGGTGGTCGAAAGCGCGCCTGGCATGGGCGCGGCCTTCACCGCCTGGTTCCCGATGGCGGCGGAGCGGCGCGACACGCGTTCGGCAGTCTGAGCGCTGCGGACCGCCGCCGTCATCGAACTGTCATCGAGCCGTCTTAATCCGCTGACCATTAACGGGCAGTAGTCGCGCCGCGTCGGTCCCGATGGTCTGGACCTTCGCCGATTCGCGCCTGTCGCCTTCGGACCTCGAATGATCTGGATTTACCTGTTGATCCTTATCGCGCTGAGCGCGGCCGCCTTCATCGGCGGGCGCGAGTTGGCGCGTCGTCGCGCGATCGGCGCCAAACCCCATTCGCGGCCGGGGCAGCACGGCGCCTACGCCCTGATCTGGGTCGCTGCGCCCGCCCTGCTGGTGCTGATCCTGGCCTCCGTCTTTGCAACGCCGCTGCAGCGCCAACTGACCGCCGTGGGCACGCCTGACGCCGTGGCCGCCCTTGACCATTTCCGCCGCGACGCCTTCTTCGCCGACGCCCACCGCGTCGGTCGGGGCGAGCCCGCCCTGCAGATCTGGGAGCGCCCGCTGGCCGAGCAGCTTCCGGTCGAGGCGCGCCGCATGGTCCGCATCGAACGCACCCTGTCCTGGGGCGGCGGACTCGCGGCCATCCTGGCCGCCATCCTGGGCGGGCTGTTCGCCCTGACCCAGATCAAGCCTCAAACCCGCGCTCGCAACCGGGTTGAGGGCTGGGTCTACGGCGCCCTGTTCGTCTGCTCGGCCATCGCCGTCCTGACGACCCTGGGCATCATCGCTTCCCTGGCGTTCGACAGCTTCCGCTTCTTCCAGACGGTGCCGGTCCTGGACTTCCTGTTCGGAACCCAGTGGAGTCCGCAGATCGCCATCCGCGCCGACCAGGTCGGTTCGACCGGCGCCTTCGGGGCCGTGCCCCTGTTCGTCGGCACCCTGCTGATCATGATGATCGCCATGTGCGTCGCAGCGCCCATCGGCCTGCTGTCGGCCATCTATCTTTCAGAGTATGCGGGACGCACCACCCGCGCCGTGATCAAGCCCTTGCTCGAGATTCTCGCCGGCGTACCGACGGTGGTCTACGGCTTCTTCGCCGCCCTGACGGTGGGACCGATCCTTCGGGTCTTCTTCAACGAGATCGGTCTGTTCCTGATCGGCGGTCCGTTTGATGGGCTGGGCCATTATCTGGCGCTGGTTCAGAACCAGATGGCGCTGACCGCCGGCGCCGTCATGGGCATCATGCTGATCCCGTTCGTGTCTTCGCTGTCCGACGACATCCTGAACGCGGTGCCCCAGTCGCTGCGCGACGGCTCCTTCGCCATGGGGGCGACCAAGTCCGAGACGGTGAAGCGGGTCCTGCTGCCCGCCGCCCTGCCGGGCATCGCCGGCGCCCTTCTGCTGGCCGTGTCGCGCGCCATAGGCGAGACCATGATCGTGACCATGGCCGCCGGCCTGGCCGCCAACCTGACCTTCAATCCGCTGGATACGGTGACGACCGTCACGGTGCAGATCGTGACCCTGTTGACTGGCGACCAGGAGTTCAACAGCGCGAAGACCCTGTCGGCTTTTGGCCTGGGCCTGACCCTGTTCCTGGCGACGCTGGTGCTGAACATCATCGCCCACCGGATCGTCCAGACCTACCGGGAACAATATGACTGACGCGACCCCCGATCGGATCGACGGCGTGTCCGCGAAAGGGCGGCTAGATCGTCTGCGCGCGGGGCTCAAGCACCGCCACGCCAAGGAAACCCGTTTCAAATGGTACGGCCGCTTGGCGATCGCCGCGGCCATGCTGTTCCTGGCCATCCTGCTGGTCCGTATTGTCGAGCAGGGCCACACGGCCTTCTACACCCATACGGTGACGGTGCCGGTCTATATGGACCCGGCGCGGGTCGATCGCGCCTATCCGCAAGGCTCCAACTTCGAGCAGATGGCCGCCGAGCAACAGCTGGCGCGCATGGGTATCGCGGACGACGCGGCCGGGACCAGGGCCGCCGAAATGAAGCGGCTGTTCTCTTCGGAACTGAAGTTCGTCGCCGCCGACCTGGTCGCCAAGCGCAGCGAAGTTATCGGCGAGACCGTGCCCCTGGCCGTGCCCCTATCCGACGACGCCGACCTGTATCTGAAGGGCGAAATCTCGAAGGACACGCCTGAGGCCCAGCGCCGCCTGACCGACCAGCAGATCGCCTGGCTGGACCGGATGCAGACCGAGGGTGTCATCGGCTCGCACTTCAACACCGCCCTGTTCACCAATGGCGACTCCACCCAGCCCGAACTGGCGGGGGTGCTCGGCGCCGTGGTCGGCTCGGCCCTGATGCTGCTGGTCACCGCCCTGATCGCCATTCCGCTGGGCGTCGGCGCCGCCATCTGGCTGGAAGAGTTCGCGCCCAAGAACAAGCTGACCGACATCATCGAGATCAACATCAACAACCTCGCGGCCGTGCCGTCGATCGTCTACGGCCTGCTGGGTCTGGCCCTGTTCATCAACTGGATGCACCTGCCGCGCGCCAGTCCGATCGTGGGTGGTTTGGTGCTGGCGCTGATGGCGCTCCCGACCCTGGTCATCGCCACCCGCTCGGCCCTTAAGGCGGTGCCGCCGTCGATCCGCGAGGCGGCCCTAGCCATGGGCGCGTCCAAGACCCAGACGGTCTTCAGCCACGTCCTGCCGTTGGCCATGCCCGGCGTCATGACCGGCGCCATCATCTCCATGGCCCACGCCCTGGGCGAGACCGCGCCGCTGCTGCTGATCGGCATGGTCAGCTTCGTGCCGGGCGTGCCGCACGCCATCGACCAGCCGGTCGGGGCGCTGCCGTCGCTGATCTACATCTGGGAGAACGCCTCGGAGCGGGCGTTCCACGAACGCACCGCCGCGGCGATTATCGTCCTGCTGGTCTTCATGATCATCATGAACGCGGCGGCCATCATCCTGAGGCGGCGCTTCGAGCGTCGGTGGTAAGAGAATGAAATTCCGTATTTTCCGCTCCGCCGAAGACCAGACAGGCGCTGGCCCGGTCGATCCGACCGAGACCCCGCGCATGGGCGGCCAGGTCCTGCCCGAAGCTGCGGCGCCCAAGGCGGACGCCGTCGTGGCGCCGCGCGACTATGATTCATCGGCCCTGCCTGGTCCGACCGTGATCGACAGCCCTCCCGTGGGGCCGATCAAGATCGCCGCGCGCGACGTCTCGGTCTTCTATGAAGGCAAGCAGGCGCTTTACGACGTCTCGCTGGACATCCCGGACAAGACCGTCACGGCCCTGATCGGTCCGTCGGGTTGCGGCAAGTCGACCTTCCTGCGGACGATGAACCGCATGAACGACACCATCGCCGGGGCCAAGGTCACCGGTCGGATCGCGATGGACGACGAGGACATCAACGACCGTTCCATCGACCCGGTGCTGCTGCGCGCCCGCGTCGGCATGGTGTTCCAGCGCCCGAACCCCTTCCCGAAGTCGATCTACGAAAACGTCGCCTACGGCCCGAAAATCCACGGCCTGGTCTCGTCCAAGGCCGAGATGGACGATGTGGTCGAAAAGGCGCTGAAGCGCGCCGGACTGTGGGAGGAGGTCGCCGACCGCCTGCAGTCGTCCGCCATGGGCCTGTCGGGCGGTCAGCAGCAGCGTCTGGTTATCGCGCGCGCCATCGCCGTGAACCCCGAAGTGATCCTGATGGACGAGCCCTGCTCGGCCCTGGACC
Source organism: Brevundimonas sp. FG128 (assembly GCF_057809775.1). NCBI lineage: Bacteria > Pseudomonadati > Pseudomonadota > Alphaproteobacteria > Caulobacterales > Caulobacteraceae > Brevundimonas > Brevundimonas sp. FG128. The sequence continues at coordinate 710,798 of NZ_JBMDKP010000002.1, read as the reverse complement.
CCATCGCCACCGCGCGGATCGAGGAACTGATCGACGAACTGCGCGAGCGGTTCTGCATCGTCATCGTCACCCACTCGATGGCCCAGGCCGCGCGGGTGTCTCAACGCACCGCCTTCTTCCACATGGGCCGCCTGGTCGAGACCGGCGACACGGAAGACATCTTCCAGAATCCGCGCGAGCGGCGCACCCTCGACTATATCACGGGACGCTTCGGCTAATCCGATGAACCAGCACACCGTCAAGGCCTATGGCGACGAACTGAACCAGATCACGGCCGAGGTCGCCCGCATGGGCGGTCTCGCAGAGGCCCAGGTCGCGGACGCCATCGATTCCGTCGCCCGGCGCGACATCGCCCTGGCGCGCGCCGTGGTCGAGCGTGACCTGAAGCTCGACGCCCTGCACCGGGACATCGAGAAGAAGGCCATCCGCCTGATCGCCCTGCGCCAGCCGGTCGCCAGCGACCTGCGCCGCACCCTGGGCGCCATGAAGATCGCCACCGATCTGGAGCGCACCGGCGACCTGGCCAAGAACATCGCCAAACGCGCCCTGATCCTGGCCGAGGGTGAACCGATGCAGCCCCTGACCCGCTCGATCGAGCGGATGGGGCGGCTGGTCTCGACCCGCCTGCGCGACGTGCTGGACGCCTACACCGCCTCCGAACTGGATCGCGCGGTCGCCGTCTGGCAGACCGACGACGAGGTGGACGAGCACTACAACGCCCTGTTCCGCGAACTGCTGACCTACATGATGGGCGATCCGCGCACGATCGGCGCCTGCACCCATCTGCTGTTCATGGCCAAGAACCTGGAACGGATCGGCGATCACGCGACCAATATCGCTGAGACTGTCCATTACGAGATCACGGGCGAGGAAATCTTGGGCGAACGCCCGCGCGCCCAGCCCACGGCCGAGGACTCCGATCCGACGCCGAACCTTTCGACGCCCCACCTTCCGACGCACTGAGCCGAGACCGGAGACACGACGTGCAGCCCTGTATCCTTGTGATGGAAGACGAGGACGCGCTGGCGACCCTTCTTCAGTACAACCTTGAAAAGGAAGGCTACGACGTCGCCGTCGCCGCCGACGGCGAGGAAGGCATGCTCCAGATCGATGAGCGTCTGCCCGACCTGGTCCTGCTCGACTGGATGCTGCCCAAACTGTCGGGCATCGAGGTCTGCCGACGCATCCGGGGCAAGGCCGAGACCCGCAACCTGCCGATCATCATGTTGACGGCGCGCGGCGAGGAGAGCGACCGGGTTCGGGGCCTGGACACCGGCGCCGACGACTATCTGACCAAGCCCTTTTCGATGGTCGAGCTGATCGCGCGCATCCGCGCCGTCCTGCGTCGCATCCGTCCCGGCCTGGCCGACGACCGCCTGAACCACGGCGACATCATCATCGACCGCGTTTCGCACCGTGTGAAGCGTTCGGGCCAGGAAGTGCACCTGGGCCCGACCGAGTTCCGCCTGCTGGACCACTTCATGCAGCACCCCGGCCGGGTGTTCAGCCGCGAACAGCTGCTCGACGCCGTCTGGGGCTCGGACGTCTATGTCGAAGCCCGCACCGTCGACGTCCACGTCGGTCGCCTTCGCAAGGCCCTGGCCATCGCCGACGAAAGCGCCAACCCGATCCGCACGGTCCGCTCGGCGGGCTATTCGCTGGATCTGGAAGGCTGATCTGTCAGATTTCGATCTGCTGTCCGCGATAGAGCAGGCGCAAAATACGAAACTCGCCTTTGTCTTCATCAACGACAAACACCAGGGTCACGCTTTTCTCGAAGCCGATCAGACGCACGCCGGGCAAGATATCGTCCTGGACTTCCGCACACATTGGATAGTGCGTCAGGCGAAGGCTGAACGACCGAAGTCTTTCTGCGTAACGGCCGGCGGTCTTCCACCCTGCGTTTTCAGCGACCCAGTCGTAGATGGCGTCGAGGTCGGTAAGTGCGCGACGCGAAAAGACCAGGCGCCAACGCTTCAAACGGCGGTCTTTCGGGCGAGATGGCGGGCCTGTACCCCGGCAAAGGCCTCGTCGGCCGGAATCCCTGGCTCGTCGCCTGACTTCCACGCGTCATAGGCGGGCCTCACCTCCTCGCGGACCCAGGTCGCGATGTCGGGGTTCTGACCGAACAGGTAGTTCTCGACGCTCTCCACCACATAGGCTTCGGCGGTCTCGGAAAATCCCAGGGCGACCTTGGCGTCGATCTCGCGCGCCGTTTCTTCGGGCAGTTCGACGGTGATCTTGCGGGTGGCAGACATGGGACGATCCTCTCATGAAACCGGCCACGCCGCCACCGCATCAGATCTGCTCGGCCACCACTTCGTCGGGGTCCAGCGCATAGACCGTGGCGCAGTATTCGCAGGTGACGCGGATCTTGCCGTCGTCCTCCAGCATGTCGGCGCGCTCGGCCGGGTCGAACGAGGCCAGGACCGAGGCGATACGCTCGCGTGAGCAGCGGCAGACGGCGCTCAGGGCGCGCGCGCCCTCCAACCGCACCCCGTCCTCGTGGAACAGGCGGAACAGCAAGGTTTCGGGCGAGATGGTGGGGTCGATCAGTTCGTCGTCGCCCAGGGTGCCGAACAGGGCGCGGGTGCGGTCCCACACCTCTTCCGTCGAGCCGCGCGCTTCGTCGCCGGCGATGATCTGGATCATGGCGCCGCCCGCCCGCCATTGCGAACCAGCCTCGGTCAGAACCTCGCCGACCGCCAGGCGGACCTTGGTCGGCACCTGTTCGGACTGCTGGAAATAGTGTTCGGCGCACAGCGACAGGCTTTCGCCCTCGATGGGGGTGATGCCTTGGGTGCGCTCGAAGTCGGGGCCGCGATCCAGGGTCATGACGAACACCCCCTTGCCCAGCAGGGTCTTGGCGCCGGGACGGGCGAAGCCGTTCGACGCCTCAGCCACCTCGGCCTCGTCATAGCGGCAATAGCCGCGCAGCGTGCCGTCCGTGCCGTAATCGGCCACGACGTAGCGCACCGGTCCGTCCCCCTGGGCCTGAACCATCAGCCGGCCTTCGAACTTGAGGCTGGAGCCGATAAGCGCCGCCAGGGCGCAGGCCTCGCCCAGCAGGGCGGCGACCGGCTCGGGATAGGCGTGGGCGGCCAGAATCTTGTCGATCGTCGCGCCCAGGCGGACCAGGCGTCCGCGCACGGGCCAGCCCTCGATCTGGAAGGCGGCGGCCAGATCGTCGGAAATGGGGGTGTGAGGCGCGTGATCGGTCACGGCGAGGTCCTTTGGCGACGTCATTTCGGGATCGCGGCTATGTAGGCGCCCGCAGGCCCGATGATAAGGGGTTGATCTGTTCCGAAGCGGGGTGCGGTCTGCGCTGTGATTTCTTCAGCTTCGCCCCGACGACGGAACCGTTTGCAGCGCGGTTCGCTCTTCTGGCTCAAGCGGAGCCGTCGCTCCGCCCATCACCACGCCAATCACTGAAGAGGTTCTGCCGATGATCCGCGATATCGATCCGATCGAAGAGATTCGCAAACATCCCGGCGTCACCGCAGGCAGCTTGGTCGCGATCGCCGCCGGCGCGGCGGCGGTGCTTTATCTGACGCAGCGCAGCGGGCCGACCCGCTATCAGCGCATCAAAACCCGCATCGATCCGCGCGGGTGGGTGGACACCGAGGAACTGCGCGATCGCTTCCACGACGCGGTCGACGCCTTCCGTCATCGGGCCGAAGATGTGGGCGGGCGGGCCGGACAGTTCTCACGTGACGCCCGCCATCGCGCAGCCGATGTCGCCTACGACGCCCGCGACCACGCCGATGACTGGTTCCGTTCGGCTCGGAAAAGTTCCAAGAAGGCGCTGAAGAAGGGGCGCAAATCCGCCCGTCGTCACGCCGAAGACGTGGGCGACTACGCCCGCGACCACGCCCGTGAGGGCGGCGCCATCCTGGCCGTCGCCACCATCGCCGCCGCCATCGGCGCGGCCGTGCTGGAAAGCCGCCGGCCCGACAGCCACGTGCGCCGTATCGTTCGCTTCTGATATTTTCTTGCCGCCCGCCAGTCGAAAGGCGTGGCGGGCGGCAAGGTTTAAGCGCAGCTGAGCCCTTGCATCAGCAAGGCTCGGCTTTGCCGCAGGCGCGAAGGCCGCTAAGACGCGGCCATGAGCGCGCGCCCCACCCTTATCTTCGACTTCGATTCGACGCTGGTCGACTTAGAGACCCTTGAGGCTCTGGCCGACATCGCCTTGGCCGATGCGCCGGGCGCGGCTGATACGCGCGCTCAGATCGCGACCCTGACGGATCAGGCCATGGCGGGCGAGCTGGAGTTCGGCGAGGCCCTGCGTCGTCGTCTGGCCCTGCTGCCCCTGACCCGCGCCCATGTCACGGCCCTGGCGGCGAAGGCGCCGGAGCATCTGACCGCATCCGTTCGCCGCAACCTGACATTTTTCCAGCAGAACGGGGGCGAGGTCATCATCCTGTCCGGCGGGTTCCGCGAGGTGATCGCGCCGGTCGCCGAGGAGCTGGGCGTGTCCCCTGACCGCGTGCTGTGCAACGACCTGATCTATGACGCCGAAGACCGCGTCATTGGGGTGGATGACGCCAATCCCTTGTCGCACGCCAACGGCAAGCCGGCCGCCATCCACGCCCTGAACCTGTCGGGGCGCGTCGTCATGATCGGCGACGGCTGGAACGACGCCGAGGTCAAGATCGCGGGGGCCGCCGACGCCTTCTACGCCTTCACCGAAGTCGTGCGCCGCGCGCCGGTGGTTCAGGTCGCCGACGCCGAGGCCGCCTCCCTGGACGAGGTGCTGCACGCTGAGGGCCTGGTCGGTCGCTGGTCCTTCCCGCGCAGCCGCATGAAGATGCTGCTGCTGGAAAACATCCACCCCGCCGCCGTCGAGCGGCTGGAGGAGGCGGGCTATTCGGTCGAGACGGTCAAGGGCGCCCTGGACGAAGACGACCTGATCGCCGCCATCAAGGGTGTCCATGTGCTGGGCATCCGCTCCAAGACCACGGTCAGCCGCCGGGTGCTGGAAGAAGCAGATCGGCTGATGGCCGTCGCCGCCTTCTGCATCGGCACCAATCAGATCGATCTGGACGCCGCGTCGGATCACGGCGTGGCGGTGTTCAACGCCCCCTATTCGAACACGCGCTCGGTCGTCGAACTGGCGATCGGCCTAATGATCGTCCTGATGCGCGATGTCGCGGACAAGTCGGCGGCCATGCATGTCGGCAAGTGGAACAAGTCCGCGACGGGCTCCAAGGAGTTACGCGGCAAGACCCTGGGCATCGTCGGCTATGGCGCCATCGGCAGCCAGTTGTCGGTCCTGGCCGAAAACCTGGGCATGCGGGTGCTGTTCTATGACCTGTCAGAACGGCTGGCTCTGGGCAATGCGCGGCGGATGCGTTCGCTGGACGCCCTGCTGGGCGAAAGCGACGTGGTCACTCTGCATGTCGATGGTCGCAAGGATAACGCCAACATCTTCGGCGCGGCCCAGTTCGCCAGGATGAAGGAGGGCGCGCTGTTCCTGAACCTGTCGCGCGGCCATGTGTTGGACGTCGGCGCCCTGTCCCAGGCCATGGGCTCGGGCCGCATCGCCGGGGCCGCCGTCGACGTCTTCCCGGAAGAACCCCGCACCAATGCGGATCCGTTCGAAAGCCCATTGCAGGGCCTGCCCAACATGATCCTGACGCCCCACATCGGCGGCTCGACCGAGGAGGCGCAGGAGGCCATCGCCGAGTTCGCGGCCGAGCGGCTGCTGGGCTATCTGAATCGCGGCGACACCACCTTCAGCGTGAACCTGCCGAACGTGCAGTTGGCCGAGGTGTCCGGCACGCACCGTATCTTGCACATCCACAGGAACCAGCCGGGCGTCCTGGCCGAACTGAACCGGGCGCTGGCGTCGGCGGGCCTGAATATTCTGGGCCAGCACCTGAAGACGGACGAGCGCACCGGCTATGTCATCACCGACGTGGACCGCGATTACGATCCGGAAGCCTTGCGCGAACTCAAGACCGTGCCGGGCACGTTGAAGTTCCGCACTTTGCAGTAGGCGTTCGATTTTCCTCCGAAGGCTGACGTTGCGGCATCTTGCGCTCTGCGCCAACTGGCGCATCCTCTCCTCCAACGGCCGCGAACCATGACGGCTGCGGGAGGATTCATATGTCACGCTATCTCACCGGCGGCGCCGTCGCCGCTCTGGCGCTCGCCGCCTGCGCCTTTGCAGGCTCGGCCTCGGCCCAGACCTACAACCGCCTTGTCGTCTTCGGCGACAGCCTCAGCGACAACGGCAACCTGTTCCTGATCTCTGGCGGGACCCAGCCGCCCTCGCCGCCATATTTCCAGGGCCGGTTCTCCAGCGGGCCGGTGTTCACCGAACTGCTCGGCTTCAACGCCGCCAACTTCAATGGCTCGGTGGCCGGCAGCATCAACTACGCCTTCGGCGGGTCTCGCACCGACGCCACGGCCGGTGTGCCGTTCGGCATGCTGAACCAGCTGGCGCGCTACACCGCCTCCGGCGGCACATTCAGCTCGACCGATCTGGTCAGCGTCCTGGGCGGCGCCAACGACATCTTCCAGGGTCTGCCCGCCGCCGGCGCCTCGGCCAGCCCGGTCGCCGCCATCACGCCGGTCGCGACCACGGCCGCCGCCAACGTCAACAGCCTGGTCAACAGCGTCGCCGGCGCCGGGGCGGGGACCATCCTGGTCACCAACCTGCCCAAGCTCAGCCTGACGCCACAGTTCCGCAGTACGCCGGCCGCGCCTCTGGCCGACTATGCCGTCACGACATTCAACACGGCCTTGCAGACCGGCCTGATGACCACTGCTGGTGCGCGTCCTGGCAGCAACATCATTCTGATGGACCTGTTCAAGGTCAGCGACACCCTGGCCGCCAACCCGGGTCAGTTCGGCGTGACCAATGTCACCCAGGCCTGCTTCAATGGCGTCACGGTCTGCGCCAACCCCGACAGCTATTTCTACTTTGACGGAGTCCACCCCACGGCGACAGGGCATCGAATCCTCGCCCAACTGGCGACCGACTACCTCTACTACGGCGATATCGGAGCCCAATCGACGCTGCAGGGCGAGACGACCTATCGTCACCGCGAGGATGCCCTGGACGCCGCCGGCGAGGCCCTGTCAGGCCGCGAGGCCTGGGAGGCTGGGGTGTCGATCACCACGGCGGCCCTGATCGACAGCGTCGATACCGACGCGCGCGGCTCGGTTACCGAATCGTCCAGCGACGGCTGGGGCGGGCGGATCGCGCTGGAGGCAGGGCCTTCGGCGAACTGGCGTTTCGGCCTGGCCGGTACGGCCCGCAATACCGACGTCGAGAGCCAGGCTTTGAACTTCAACGTCGAAAGCTTCGGCCTGGACGTCTATGGCGGGTGGCGCTCGGGCGACGTCTTCGTCAATGCGGCCGTCGGCGTGGCGCGCGACAATATCGACGACATCGAACGCCTGACCAGCTTGGCGCCTATCGTCCACACGGCCGAGACGCGGGCGTTCAGCACCGGCGCGCGGCTGCAGGGCGGCATGTGGTTCGACATGGGCGGCGTCGCCCTGTCGCCCCGCGCGGCCCTGGCCTATGTCTCCAGCGACGTGGACGGCTATTATGAGCAGGGCGTCGCGGCCCAGTATCAGTATGGCGACCGCACGGTGAAGGCCCTGACCGGCGAGGTCGCCCTTCGTGCCGAGGCCGAAATGGGCCGGTTCGGCGTGTTCGCCGAGGGCGGCTATCGTGACGCCCTGGACGACAGTTCCGATCCGGTGCGCGTGGGCATTTACAACAACCCCGCCCAGGTGCTGTCGCGCGAGATCGAAGATCCGTTCGGCGGTCAGTTCCTGGCGTCTGCGGGCGTTGAGGGTTCGGTGGGACCGGTCAAGGTGACGGTGGGCTATCGCGGCCGCTTCGGTGACCACGCCGACAGTCATATGGGCAGCATCCAGCTGAAGCTGCCGCTCTAAATCCTTCCTTCTCCCGTTGGGAAAAGGTGGCCCGAAGGGCCGGATGAGGGTCGGGCGCTAGGCTAGGTCGCACCGCCCGACCCTCACCCTTTGGCGGCTTCGCGCCGCCCTTCGGGTCGCGCCAGAACGACGGCTGGGCCGTCGTGCGCTTAAGCCCTCTCCCAAAGGGAGAGGGACGCGTGTTCTAACGCCCCTTCTTGCGCACCCACATGGCGGCGTCGGCCTCGGTCAGCCAGACCTCGGCATCGGTATGGCCGTCCCAGGCGCGCACGCCGAACGAGCCGCCCAGTTCGGTCTTCTCGCCCTCCCAGACGAAGCCTTCGTTCTTCAAGGCCTCAGACAACTGGCGAGCCTTGGCCCGACCCTCTTCGTAGCCCGCGTGCAGCATCAGCAGGGCGAACTCGTCGCCGCCCAGCCGACCCACGGCGTCCGACTCGCGCAGATTGGCCAGGAACAGCTTGGCCACCGCCACCAGGGCCGCGTCGCCGGCCGCATGGCCCAGCCGGTCGTTGACGCTCTTGAACCCGTCCATGTCCAGATACAGCAGCACCGCCGGCACCCGGTGCCGCTGGCAATAGGCCATGGTCCGATGCAGGGCGGCGACGAAGCCGCGCCGGTTCAGGGCGGGCGTCAGCACATCGTGGTCGGCGGCCGCCTCGGCGGCGGCGGCGCGCGTCTTCCACGCCTCCAGCTCGACGCGCAGGCGCTCGATCTCGGCGGTCAGGTCGTGTTCGGCCACGTCGGTCACGCGCAGGCAGGCTCCGGCGGCGCGACTCAACCGGACGCGCAATAGGGGGATGTTAGAGGCTGATCGCCCGACATTGAAGGCTGAGCCGTATCGAAACCGGCTCTAAACCGGGCCTGTTCGGTTGCGGGCGTGCGTCGCGTGCTGTAACGGGCGCCTTTCCGCGAGGGGCCTCGAAGACATGGCGACTTCCGCAACGCCGGTGGCGATCATCATGGGCAGCCGGTCCGACTGGCCGACCATGAAGCTGGCCGCCGATCGTCTGGATCAACTGGGCGTCGCCTGGACGGCCAAGGTCGTCAGCGCGCACCGCACGCCCCAGCGCCTGGTCGAGTTCTCGACCGGCGCCAAGGCCGCAGGATACAAGATCATCATCGCCGGGGCCGGGGGCGCCGCCCACCTGCCGGGCATGGCCGCCTCGATGACCGAACTGCCGGTGCTGGGCGTGCCGGTCCAGTCCAAGGCCCTGAAGGGCATGGATAGTCTGTTGTCCATCGTGCAGATGCCGGCCGGCGTGCCCGTAGCCACCCTGGCCATCGGCGAGGCGGGCGCCGCCAACGCCGGCATTCTGGCCGCCCAGATCCTGGCCCTGTCGGACGAAGGGCTGGCGCAACGCCTGACCGCCTTCCGCGCCGCCCTGACCGAATCCGTCGCCGAAACCGTCGAGGACTGAGTGCCCGATCTGCCGCTTCCCCCCGGTTCCACCCTTGGCATCCTCGGCGGAGGCCAGCTGGGCCGGATGCTAAGCCAGGCCGCCTCGCGTCTCGGCTTCGACGTCGTCATCCTAGACCCGGAGCCCGACAGCCCGGCCGGCCGAGTCTCCGCCGGCCAGATCGTCGCCGCCTATGACGATCCCGAGGCCCTGACCGCGTTGGGCCGGGCCGCCGACGTCGTGACCTTCGAGTTCGAGAACGTGCCTGCCGATTCCATCGAGCGGCTGGCCGAGGCCGGCGCCCTGGTCGCGCCGGGGCCGACCGCGCTGCGCGTGTCGCAGGACCGAGTGGACGAGAAGACCTTCCTCAACGCCGTGGGCGCCCCGACGGTCGCCTTCGCCGTGATCGATACGCTCGACGATTTGGTCGTCGGCCTGACGACCCTGGGCGTGCCGGCCCTCTTGAAGACCCGCCGTGAGGGCTATGACGGCAAGGGCCAGGTCTGGATCCACGCCATCGAGGACGCGCCCGCCGCCCTTGAAAGCCTGGGCGGCCGTCCGGCCATCCTTGAGGCCAAGGCGACCTTCGTGCGCGAACTGTCGGTCATCGCCGCCCGCGACTGGGACGGCCATATGGCGGTCTATCCGCTGGGCGAGAACCGGCACGAAGGCGGCGTCCTTCGCACCACCCTGGCCCCCGCCGCCGTGGACGAAAAGACTCAAGTCCGCGCGCGCGCCATCGCCGAGGCGATTTTGGACGGGCTGGACTATGTCGGCGTGGTGGGCGTCGAACTGTTCGACCTGGGAGACGACGTCCTGCTGGTCAACGAGATCGCCCCGCGCGTCCACAACACCGGCCACTGGACCCAGGACGGCTGCGTCTGCGACCAGTTCGAACAGCATATCCGCGCGGTGACCGGCTGGCCGCTGGGCCCGACGACGGCCCACGCCCGCATCGAAATGACCAACCTGCTGGGCGAAGAGGTCGAGGACTGGCGCAAGCTCTCGGCTAAGTCCGACGAACGCCTGCACCTCTACGGCAAGGCTGAAGCGCGGCCGGGCCGCAAGATGGCGCACGTGAATCGGGTGTTGGGCGCGGTCTAACTTCTTCTTTCGTCATCCTCCGGCAAGCCGCGTCTTCGCGGCGCAGACCGGGGGACCCAGCGGCGCCGCAGGCGATGCGTCCGCCGCGTCCTGTTTGCCCACCCTGTCCGCGACAGGTTCGCGCTCACGCGCGCCGCTGGGTCCCCCGATCTCGCTGCGCTCGTCGGAGGATGACGAAACAAGAGAGAACTACCCCCGCGCCCCATACCGTATACGACTCAGCGCATCGCTGACCTTCCTGAACGGCGCATCGAAGTCCTTGCCCGCCTTCCACTTCTCGAACGCCATGACATTCTCGATTCGCCGCGCGACGAAGGCTTCCGCCGCCTCGCGGCCATCGAACCAGCGCATGGTCAGGGCGGGGATCAGAATGCCCGACAGGATGGTGCGCTTGGAATAGTGGTTCCAGTCCGTCGCCTCGTCCCCGGCCCAACGCCACAGGTGGTCCGCGCTCTCCCAGGCCAGTTTCAGCCCCAGGTCGGCGTTGGTCGGCAGGGCCAGGAAGGCGGCGCAGCGGCGCGTGGCCTCCAGGTCGGCGGCGCCGGCCTCCATCCGCTCGGACATGGCGCGGGCGATTCGCTCGCGAATCTTCAGGGATTTGGCGTCGATCTGCGCCAGGGCCTCCAGCGCGCGCGCATCGTGGCGGCGCGACAGCAGGGCGGCCAGATCGCGCGCGCCATTGGGCAGCAGCAGTTCCTCGTCGCCGCGCGACAGGCCGCACGCCTCGCAGGCCTCGCGCACTAGGCGCGCGTTCCAGCCTAGGGCGGGCGCGCGGGCGATCGCGGCGTCCAGCACGGCCTGTTCTGTCCGGTCGGCCCAGTCGGTGATCTCTGTCATGGCCTGACCATACGCCGGTCGCGCGGGGGTTTCGAGCCTTCAAGAATGGTCGCGACGATCTGGACAGGTGCGGGCGGCTGGTGTACTAGCGCGCCTTCATCCGAGAGCCCGACTTTCGGAAGACGATTTTATTTTGTTCGCCCGTCTCCCTCACAGGACGCGGCGGGCGGCCAAAGGAGAGTTCAACCTGGTACAGATTTTCGTTCGCGATAATAACGTCGATCAAGCGCTCAAAGCCCTGAAGAAGAAGATGCAACGCGAAGGCAGCTTCCGTGAAATGAAGCGCCACGTGCATTACGAAAAGCCGTCGGAAAAGCGCGCCCGTCAAAAGGCCGAGGCGATCCGTCGCGCTCGCAAGCTGGCCCGCAAACGCATGCAGCGCGAGGGCCTTCTGCCCGCGCCGAAGCCGCGCGTTCCCGGCGCTGGCGCCGGTGGCGGCAGCCGGTAAGGCTCTGGCGTAAGCCAAAAGATTTGAGGCCGCTTCCTTCTGGAAGCGGCCTTTTTCTTGTCTCCTCCTGCGGAGCGGGGAAGGGGCCGCGCGTAGCGGGGTGGAGGGGCTCTTGACGTCCGACGGACGCTTGCGATGCGTCGAACAACCCCTCCGTCACGGCGCAAAGATGCGCCGCGCCACCTCCCCATCGCTGCGCGACAGGGAGGAGATGACCGTGAACCGACTACGCCCGCCCGGTGATCGCCCGGCCGAACGTCTTCCAGCTCAGCTTCACGTCCGACAGTGCGCCCGCTCGGAACGCCCGGCCTGCGATCCAGACCATGAAGGCGGCGGTGGCGAACATGCCGATCAGGGTCAGGACGATCTCGATCAGCGGCGGATCGCTGGGCGCGCGCGCGCTCATCAGGAAGGGGGTGAACAGCGGAATCCACGACAGCACCTTCACCACCGGCGCGTCCGGGCTGGTCAGGGCCATCTGCATGACCAGGATCGGCACGACCAGGATCATCATGATCGGCCCCATCAGGGTCTGGGCGTCGCGCGGCGTCTCGCAGAAGGCGCCGATGGCCGCGAACAGCACGGCGTACATCAGGTATCCGCCGACCATGTATGCGATGAAGTAGAAGACCAGGCCGTCGTGCAGCAGCACCTGCCCGACATCGACCGCAGCCTGAGGCGCGGCCGTCAGCAGGCCGAACGTCCCGATCCCGCCCCAAACCGCCAGCACCGTCAGGGTCAGCATCGCCACCCCCAGCACCTTGCCGGTCAGGATTTCGGTCGCCGAGGCTGAGGACAGCAGCACCTCCAGGATCTTGTTCGACTTCTCCTCCATCACGCTGTTCAGCAGGATGGAGGCGCCGGTGATGACCAGCGACCACAGCAGGAAGCCGGCGCCCAGGCCGATGAAGGAGGGCAGGCGATCGCGCATCGACACCTCGCCGCCGCTGGCTGCATTGGGCGAGAAGGCTTTGACGTCCGGCTTGAAGGCCTCGATCTGTTCGACCAGGGCCGGCGCCACGCCGGCGGCCGTCAGGGCCTGGTCGCGATAACCGGTCCGCAGGGCGTCGCGCACGAAGTCCGCCACGTCGTTGTCGTTGGCGCGACCGGTCCAGACCTGGGCGGCGGGCTTGCCGTCGACGCGGTTCAGGAAGACCACGGCGTCCAGGCGGCTTTCCTTGGGCGCCTGCTTGTCCAGCACGTCGCGGATGGCCGCGTCGCGCGTCACGCCGGGCGCGGACGCCGCGATCGCGGGCGGCGCCTGCACCAGGCGGATCTTGGGGCCGCTCAGGGACGCGGCGGCGCGGCCGGCGGCGGCCTGCCCCTTGGCTGCGGCCTCCTGCACCAGCTCGTCCTGACGCTCCCGGTCGGCTTGCAGGGCCTCACGCACGGAGGCGGCCAGGCCGGTGGCGGCCGGGCCTTCCTCGATCACCGCCACGGCCTTGATCGGTTCGGCTGAGCGGATCAGCAACGGTATGCCGCCGCCCAGCACCGCGAACAACGGAAAGGCCAAGAGCGACAGCCAGAAGCCCACGGTCTTGGCGTAGGCCACATATTCGCGTCGTGCGATCAACAGGATGCGCTTCATCGGACCGTCTCCTTGATCGCCGGCTGATCCGGATTGTCGCCCGTCAGGCCGATGAAGGCGTCGTGCAGCGTCGGTTCCTTCAGCGCAAAGCCGCGCACGTCCAGCCCGCCCAGGAAGGCGGCCTTCAGCGTCTCCTGCCCGCCCGCGCCCTGCGCCAGGGCGATCTTCAGCCGTCGCGCCTCGCCGTCATGGGAGATGACGTCCACCCCGGCCACGCCCGGCAGGGTCGCCGCCGCCTCGGGCGTGATGGCCCCGTCCAGCTCAAGGAAGCGCGGCGAGGTGGATTTGGCCTGATCCACCGTGCCCTCGAACGCCTTGCGTCCGCGCGCCAGCAGCACGACCTTGTCGCACAGCCGTTCGGCGTGCTGCATTACATGGGTCGAGAACAGCACCGTCGCGCCATTGGCGGCCAGGTCGCGGATCATCGCCTCCAGCCCCTGCTGGTTCATCGGGTCCAGACCCGAGAAGGGCTCGTCCAGGATCACGAACTCGGGCTGATGCACGACCGAGGCGATCAACTGCACCTTCTGCGCCATCCCCTTGGACAGTTCCTTCATCTTCTTGCGCTGGGCCGCGCCCAGGCCCTGCTGCTCCAGCATGACCTTCGCCCGCTTCTTGCCCTCGGCGATCGGCAGGCCCTTCAGCGCGCCGAAGAAGGCGATGGCCTCGACCGGCGTCATCTTCTTGTAGAGGCCGCGCTCCTCGGGCAGGAAGCCGATCCGGTCGCGCACCTGGCGCCCGTCGCTCGCGCCCAGGATTTCGATCCGTCCCGAGGTCACGGGCTGCAGGCCCAGGATCATGCGCAGGGTTGAGGTCTTGCCTGCCCCGTTCGGCCCCAGAAACCCGCAGATCGAGCCCTTCTCGACCTGAAAGCTCAGATCGCGCACGGCGTCGAAATCGCCGTACCGCTTGCTCACCCCGTCCAGCGTCAACGCCGCCATGTCGCCTCCCTTGTCCCTGCCGTCAGCCTAGAAGGGGACGGCAGGGGACGCCAGCGGCTTCGGCGTCGCGCCGCCTACTTCAACACCGGCAGATCAATGTAGGAGGCGTCGTCGCCTGCGTGGTGGATGGCGTTGTCGGCTGTGACGCCCTGGCTTTCCGTCTCGTTCGGCCCGCCCGTGTTCAGGTTGCGGACGAATTTGGGGAAGTTGGAGCTGGTCACCTCGACCCGGATGCGATGCCCGGGTTCGAAGGTGTTGCTGATCGTCATCGGCGTGGGCTGGACCGTCGCCACCTGGCCTGGCGTCAACGGCGTGGGGCGGTCGTAGCCCTCGCGATACCTTGCGCGCATGATGGTGTCGCCCAGGATATAGGCCATGCCGTCCGGCGCCACATCCACCAGCTTGACCGCGAAGTCCGTGTCCGGCGCCGAGGATGACACCTTCAGCACCGTGTCGATGAAGCCGGTGACCTGCATCGGTTCGCTCAGCGGTTCAGACGTATAGACTAAGACGTCGTTGCGCGCCTCGATCGACCGCTGGTCGAAGGCGCCGGCCGTGACCAGACCGCCGTTGCAGCAGTCGCCGCCGCCGATGGTCTGGACCGGGTTCATCGGGTCATAGCGATAGCGGTCCGCCTGTTCGCCCGCTGGCGGCGCCTCCAGGCTCAGCAGGCCGTCGCCATTCAGGCTGTTGGCCGCCCCGCCCGAGCGCAGATACATCCGCACGGTCTTGACCCCGGCCGGCGGCCATTGGGCGGCGGTGCGCCATTCGTTCTCGCCCATGTTGAAATAGCGGACATGCGGCGTGCTTTCGGGGAAGGCGCGGCGTTCGCCCTTCAGCCAGCGGTCGAACCAGGCGTGGACCATGGCGTCGCTGTCCAGGCTGGCGTCGCCCAGCGGCCGATCGCCCGACTTGTAGTTCGGCCCCAGCCCGCCGAAGGCGCAGTGGTTGTTCGGACCGACCACGACATACTGGTTTTCGGCCGCCTCGCGGTCCCCGGCCGTCGAACCGGCGTGGTTGAACAGCTCCATGTTCGGGCCGATGGAGACGTCGTACCAGCTGTTGAACCATAGCGACGGCACGCCCCAGCCCATGTCGTCATGATACAGGCCGCCCTGGCGCCAGGCCGGATCGGCGGGGGTGCGGGCGATCAGTTCCTCGAACGTGCCGGCCGGCTCGCCCAAATCCTTCAGCATCTCGTTGACGGGCAGATGGCGGATCTGGCTGGGCCAGTTCACCTCGGGCTTCTTGGCGTCGAGGTCGTTGTAGCGGACGATGCGCGCGCGGGTTTCCTGGTCGACATCCATCGGAATCTGCGCGCGCTGCGGATTGTCCACGCCGTAAAGCCAGACGAAGAACAGGTTGCGCGGCACGCCGCCGGTGTACCAGTTGCCTTGCTCCTGGAACCGGCCGACCTTGCCGATGCCGGCGCCAGAGGCCTGGGGCACCATGGCGGCGTGGGCGGGGTGGTTCTGCGCCGCCAGGGCCAGCTGCCATTCCGCCGACGACGAGCAGCCCAGGGTGCCGACCTTGCCGTTCGACCAGGGCTGTTCGGCGATCCAGGTCAGGGCGTCATATCCGTCGGTCTGGGGGTAGCCGAGGATCTGATAGTCGCCGCCCGAGAAGTAGCGGCCTCGCTCGTTCTGGATCACGAAAGCGTAGCCCTGGCTGACCCAGCTCAGGGCTGAACGGGTGGTGCGGGCGCTGTAGGCCAACTCGTTGTACGGCGTCCTGACGAAGACGGTGGGCAGCGGCCCCTCGGCGTTCTTGGGGCGATAGACATTGGTGGCCAGGCCCACGCCGTCGCGCATCGGCACCATGACCGCCATCTGTACGTCGGCGATGCGCGATAGCTCAGTCTGGGCGGCGGCGTCGCTGTAGCGGCCGTAATCCTGAGCGGCGGCGGCGACCGGCGTGGCCGCCAATATGCCCGCGACGACCGCTGCGACGAATCTGTTCATTCCCAATCCCTCCAAAAAACGGAGAGACGTTAGGCCGATTTCGCCCCGTGTCGCAATGTCGCGGGCAGCCTCAGGCCTTAGCCTTCACCGCCACCTCGAAATGGCGATCAACGACCTTGGTCGGATTGACCTGTGCGCCGCTGCGGCGGACTTCGAAATGCAGATGCGGGCCTGTGGAATAACCGGTCGAGCCGACCAGGCCGATCCGTTGGCCTGGCGCGAGGGCGTCGCCGCTGGCCACGTCGATGCGGCTGAGGTGGCCGTAAAGGGTGCTCATGCCGTTTGGATGGCGCACCTCGATGAAGTTGCCATAGCCCTTGGCGTCATAGCCGGTACAGACGACGCGACCCTCGGCGGCGGTGAAGACGGTCGTGCCCTTGGGGGCGGCGATGTCGACGCCCTTGTGCGCGCGGGCCTTGGCCTCGATGGCCAGCTTGCGCAGGCCGAAGGGCGAGTTGACTGCATAGCCGCGAACGGGCGCGGAAAAGGCGATCTGGCGCATCACCGGACCGGCCGCCTCGACCTCGGCCTTCACCGGCGGGGCGACGGGGGCGGAGATCGGTTCGGGCGGCGGCGGTTCGGCGTCACGCGCCGCATTGGGGGCCGCAGCGGCGGCGAAGACGGCCACGGCGGCAAACGCGGCCGTCTGGCCGGAATGGATCAAAAGGGTCTTGCAGCGCGCGATCGGCGCGTTGGTCAGCAGGCGTCGCATTTGGCGGCGTCTCCAGCGTCTCTACGCTCTGGAATAAAGGGACGCTGCGGCGCTCGGCGCAGACCGCGTTCCCTGTGGGAGGCCGGCTTATGCCCAGCGGCTGGGGCGACTTTTGGACCAAGGCGGGGCGGCGGATGGTCGCAGCATGGAACCGCCCGCTTCAGGCCGGTCAGGCGATGATGTCAGGCAGCATCCGGTCTTCGATCTTCACGATCTCGTCCTTGAGGGCCAGCTTCTTGCGCTTCAGCCGGGCGATCATCAGCTGGTCCGGGATGGCCGCCTGGCCCAGGGCGTCGATGGACGCGTCGAGGTCGGCGTGCTCTTGGCGCAGCAGTTTGACGCGGGCGTGCAGCGCCGCTTCCTCTTCGCTCAGGTCTGGAACGTCGTCGTTCATCGCGTGATCCCCGAACCCTCTATAGACATCCGGCCATCAGGCCGGAAGAGCCTCGGCGAGGCGGATCAGCGCCGGTCGGGGCGTGACCTGCGCCCAGACCCGCGCCGTGGCGACCAGGGCGTCGATGGCGGGGCGCGGCGGGCCGGCGGGTTCGGGCGCCAGGGCTTCCAACGCCTCTAGCAGGTGCTTTTCCGCCTCCAGTTCCAGCGCCTTGATGCGGTTGCGGACGGCCTCGCGCGGGCCGTCGTCGATGTCGGGAACGGGCGCCTTCAGGGTGCGGCGAACCGAACGCAGGGGTGCGACCACGACGCTGTCCCAGGCCCGGGCGGTGTCGCAGGCGGCCTCGATCGTGTCGGCGTCCGGTTTGCGTCCGGTCGCGGCGACCCAGGCGGACCACAGCAGCACCGGCACGTTCTGCTCATGGCTGTCCTGCAACGCCAGACAGGCCTCGCCGACCCCCGGCGCGCCAAAGGCGGCGACCGCCCAGTCCCACAGCCGCATTACTTCAGGCCTTCCCAGCGCCGCACCGCGCTCCAGTCCAGGCCGAACAGGTCCAGCGCCCGGCCGACGGATTGATCGACCAGTTCGGCGATGGAGGCCGGCTTGGCGTAGAAGGCGGGCAGGGGCGGGGCGATGATGGCGCCCATCTCGGTCAGGGCCGTCATGGTCCGCAGATGGCCCAGGTGAAACGGCGTCTCGCGCACCATCAGCACCAACGGCCGCCGCTCCTTCAGCGTCACGTCCGCCGCGCGCGTCAGCAGGGTGGAGGTCACGCCGGTGGCGATCTCGCTCATCGTCTTGACCGAACAGGGCGCCACGATCATGCCCAGGGTGCGGAAGGATCCAGAGGCGATGGTCGCCCCCACGTCCGCCAGCTTGTGCACGACCGAGGCCTTCGCCGTCAGGTCGTCGGGCGACAGATCCGTCTCCTGCGACAATGTGAGCAGGGCGGCCTTCGTCACCACCAGATGGCTCTCGACCCCCAGGTCCTTCAGCGCGTCCAGCACCCGCGCGCCGTAGATCGCTCCGGAAGCCCCTGAAATTCCGACGACCATTCGATAGGGAGGCTTGCGTATGGCTCCGTTCACATCATCGACCATTTTAGGGGTCAGCCTCCGTGGGGTCCGGCGAGACCGGCTGTCACTGGAAAGTGATTCCACAGCCTGCCAAACCGGGCGCTCACTCTACTGGTCCCTAACCTGAGGAGGCGCAAGCCATGACCATCGAGGCTCGTATTCGCGAACTGGGTAATCGTCATCGCAGTCTGGATGAGACCATCCAGAAGGAACTTACCCGTCCGTCCACGGATCCGTTGCAGGTCAGGGCGCTGAAGCAGAAGAAGCTTCGGCTGAAGGAAGAAATCACCAGTCTTGAGGCGCGGGCGCACTAGCGTCCCACCGCCTGAAAATGACGACGGCCCCGGAGATCGCTCTCCGGGGTCGTTTTCGTTCGTGAAGCGAAGATCAGTCCTTGGTCCCGAACACCGACTCCGCCGTCGGCTCGGCGCCGGGCCGCTGGCGGGCTTCCGGCACGAACTCGGGCTCGGCCTCGACTTCTTCCACCGGCTGGATGGTGCCGCCGCCCTTCTTCAGGTCGTCCTTGGTCTTCTTGTCGGCCGCCTTCTTGACGATCTCGTCCAGGGCCAGCTGGCCGACCAGGCCCAGGGTCACGGGATCGACCGGCTTGATGTTGGCGCTGTTCCAGTGGGTGCGGTTGCGCACGCTCTCGATGGTGGACTTGGTGGTGCCCAGCATCTTGGCGATCTGGGCGTCGGTCACCTCGGGGTGGTTGCGCACGAACCAGGCGATGGCGTCCGGGCGGTCCTGGCGGCGCGAGACCGGCGTGTATTTCGGCGCCGGCTTTGCCGACTTCATCAGTTCGGCGTGACGGCTGACGATGGCCTTCAGGCGATAGTTCTCGTCGGCCTGGGCCTTGTCCAGTTCTTCGCGCGTCAGTTGACCCCCGGTGACGGGATCGACGCCGCGGATGTCGCGGGCCACGTCGCCGTCGGCGATGCCGCGGACTTCCAGCGGGTGCAGGCCGCAGAAGTCGGCGATCTGCTCGAAGCTGAGAGAGGTATTGTCGACCAGCCAGACCGCAGTGGCCTTCGGCATCAGAATGTCGCTCATGGGGCGTTCGTCCCGGTGTTGTGGAGCCGCCGAATGAGGGTTCGGCTGGCGTTGGATACGACGGCGCCCGGCCTTTCGACCGGGCGCTTATGAGGTCGATATAGGCCTATTCGGGCGAAAAGAAAACGCCGCCCGACAATCGCATACAGCCAAGGTTCATGTGCGATGCTGCAACCTTCGCGGTAATGAAGGCTTTCGCCTTTGGGAGAGGAGAAATCACCATGTCCATCTTGCTTGCTGCGGCCCTCACGGCCGCCATGTCGTCGCCGGTCGAGCCGCAACAGCAGCGTGTCGCGCCGCGCGGCGGCTACGCCCAGAGCTGTACCGAAGCCTATGTGAACCGGGGTCGGCTCTACGCCGATTGCCGCGACGTGCGCGGCCAGATGCGCGGCACCTCGATCGAGCTGGCGCGCTGCGGTAATCAAGAGATCAACAACGACAACGGCCTGCTGGTCTGCGGACGCTTCCGCGGGGACTACGAGGGCAACCAACCCGGTCGCCCTGGCGGCCCCGGCAACGGTGGTCCGGGCTGGGGCGGCGGCAACGGCGGTCCCGGCTGGGGTCGGTCCTCGATCACCGTCTATGAGAATGCGAACTTCCGCGGCGCCTCACGCCAGTTTACCGAGGAGGACCGGAACCTGGGCCGCACGCCCTTCAACGACCGGATCAGCTCGATCCGCGTCCAAGGCCGTTGGGAAATCTGCACCGACGCCGAGTTCCGGGGCCGCTGCCGCATCATCGAAGGCGACGTCCGCAATTTGAACGGCGGCTTCAACGACAGCATCTCGTCGGTGCGCCCGGTGCGCGGCGGCGGGCGTTACTAAGGCCTTATACGGTCAATACGATCTTGCCGATGTGCCCGCCGGCTTCCAGCTCGGCGTGCGCATCGGCGGCCTGTTCCAGAGGAAAGACCGCCTGAACCGGCGGCTTGACCGCGCCTGACACGACCCACGGCCAGACCGTCGCCTCCACCGCGGCGGTCAACCGGGCTTTCTCGTCCGCCGACCGGCTGCGCAGGGTCGAACCCGTCAGCACCAGCCGCTTCAGCATGATCCGCATCAGGTCGATCTCGACGGTCGATCCCGACAGCGAGGCGATCACCACCCATCGCCCGCCGGCGTTCAACGCCTTCAGGTTCAACTCGGCATAGTCCCGCCCCACCATGTCCAGCAGCACGTCGGCGCCGCCGGCCTCGGCGATGGCGACGGCCAGGTCGTCGGTCCGGGCGTCCAGGCTGACGTCGGCGCCCAAGGCCTTGGCGGCTGCGGTCTTTTCAGCTCCGCGCGACGTGGCGATCACCTTGGCTCCGGCCGCCTTGGCCATCTGGATCGCCGTGACGCCGATGCCGCTGGTCGCGCCGTGGATCAGCAGGGTTTCGCCGATCTTCAGCCCGCCGGCCTCGAACACATTGGCGAAGACGGTGAAGACGGTCTCCGGCAGCACCGCCGCCTGGACGAAATCGAGACCCTCTGGGATGGCCAGCACGTGCCGTGCGTCAACCGCCGTCAGTTCCGCATAACCCCCGCCGCCCAGCAGGGCGCAGACCCGGTCGCCGATCCGCCAGCGCGTCACGCCTTCGCCGACGCCCGCGATCTCGCCCGCCACCTCCAGCCCCAAGATGTCGGATGCGCCGGGAGGAGGGGGGTATCCGCCGTTGCGCTGCAGCAGGTCGGGCCGGTTCACGCCCGCCGCCCGCACCCGGATCAAGACCTGCCCCGGCCCGGCGACCGGATCAGGGCGTTCGACGATCTTCAGGGCTTCCGCCGGGCCTGAACCGCCTTCGATCTCGACTGCGCGCATCGCACTTCCCTTGCATTCGTCCGTATCCGGGCGTTCAGATAAGGGTCCTGGGCCGCCTTGGCCATGACAGCGCGGAAAGGCGACGACGATGTTCGAAGATATTGAACCCCGCCCGCAACGCGGCGAACCCCTGCGCGCATTGTCGCGCGAAGATCTGGACGTCTATTCCATCGAGGATCTGGAAGAACGTATCGCCGCGCTGGAAGACGAGGTCGGCCGCGCGCGCGGCGCGATCGAGGCCAAACGCTCCAAGAAAAACGCCGCCGACGCCCTGTTCAGCTTCCGATCCTGATCGCGAATGATCCGTCGGCATGGCATGACTGTTGCATCTTGGGGGCGTAAGGTTCCGTCAGGAGTCGATTGCAGGACGGACTCGCATATCCCCCATGAAAGCTGAAATGACCCTCGCCCAGCCCTCCGCTGATCGCAGCCGCACGGTGCGCGACTTCGCCCGTTCCGAGCTGTTCGACCGCACCTTCCGCGAGGGCATGGAACTGGTCGAGGAAACCGCCGCCTATCTGGACGGCGAGGGCCGGCGCGATTCCAAGATGCTGTCGCGCGCCGCCGCCCTGGCCTATGCGGCCGAGAGCATGAAGCTGACCACGCGCCTGATGCAGATCGCCTCGTGGCTGCTGGTCCAGCGGGCCGTCCGCGAGGACGACATGACCCCGGAAACCGCCTGCGAGCCGCGCTATCGCCTGAACGACCGTCGCATCGAGAGCGAGCCCAGCCACGCCGAACTGCCCATCGCCCTGATCGAATATCTGGTCCGGTCCGAAAAGCTGTTCGACCGCACCCTGTATCTGGACCGCCGCATGTATGCGGACAGCCAGGAGACGGCGCCCGAAAACGCCGTGCTTAGCCAGATGGGCCTGCTGGAAGCCGCCTTTCGGGGCTGAGGCCCCTTACGGCCCGACGTCGTTGGCGTCGGCCCGGCCGTCGTCGATCGGCTTGGGCAGATCGACCCGGATGCCCAAGGCCTCGGCCAGCTTGTCGTCGCGCCCATAGATGTCCTCGCGGAACGCCACCCGCCCCTGACCGTCCACGAAGGCGGTCCAGTAGAGCAGGCGCACCGAAATCTCGCGGCCGGTGGTGACGCGGGTGGTCTCGCGGCTGTCTTGGGCGGCGTCGAACTGGCCCAGCTTGGCCGGATCGGGCGACAGCAGCAGGCGCGCGAACTCGACCGCCCCCTGCACCCGAACGCAGCCGTGGCTGCGTTGACGCGTGGACAGGTTGAAAGCGGCCTTTGACGGCGTGTCGTGCAGGAAGATGGCGTAGCTGTCGCGCAGTTCGAACTTCACATAGCCCAGGGCCGAGTGCGGTCCGGCGCGCTGGATGACCATGCCGTCCTTCACATACATGTCGTTGGCCGCCAGATAGCCCGGCCCCTTGGGCAGGATCTCGCGCCGGGCGATGCCGGCCGGCACATACCAGGGCGGATTGGCCACGACCGAGGCGAAGGGCTTTTCCAGGCTGGGGGTCTGGTTTTCGGCTGACCCGACCACGACGCGGTTGGAGTGAACGGGCTTGGCGTCCTTCCAATAGACCATGATGGCGGCGGCGGTGTTCACCTCGATCCGCTCGGGCGCCACGTCGCGCTTCAGCCAGCGACGGCGTTCCAGGTTCAGCGCGATCTGGCGTGCGCGATCCTCGGCCGAGGCCGACAGCGAACGCTGGGTTCCCGCGCCGATACGGCCGTCGGCGCCCAGGCCGTGACGAGTCTGGAATCCCTCGACGGCGCGCTGCAGTTCGGCGTTATAGGTCAGGCCCTGCGACTTCAGTCGCGCGCCGTCTGAGGTCGAAAGGTCGCCCTCGGCCGTCAGCCGGTCGATCAGGGCCGGGATGCGGCGGTCGCTCATGCCGGGTTCGATCGTCCCGCCGGCGGCGAAAGCGGGCCATCCGCCCTGCGCCGCCAGGCGACGATAGCGCACGTAGCCCGCGGACAGGTTCTGATAGCCGATATCCGTCGGCGCCAGGCCGTCGTACCAGTTCGGCAGCAGATTGCGGCTCAGCGCGTCGCTCAGGCCGCGCGGCAGGTCCACGCGGTTCTTCTGCATCTCCCACAGGTCTTCGACCGTCTCAGGCCGCACCTTGCCCTCGGCCAGGACGCGGGCGTAGGCCATCGCCGCCGCCGTGGTGCGCAGGTCCGAACTGGCCGGATCCGCCGCCAGTCCCACGAAGTCGAAATAGTCCGCAGCCGACAGGCCGTGGCGATCAGCCCGGGCGGCGACGGCGTTCAGGGCCCGCACCCGGTCGGCGTTCCACACCGGCCGCCAGCCGTTCAGTTCGTAAAAGGCGCGCACGTCCGCCTGCTGCGTTTCGGGCAGGCGCGAAATCTGGTCGTTGAAGCTGTTGTAGAAGGCGGTCGCTTCAGGGCTGCGCTGCACGAAGACCTGCTGCGCGCGCGCGCTGGAACCAAGGGCGACCGCCGCAGTGGCGACGCCCAGACCCAGTTGCCGTCTATTCATGTCACCCGCTTCTTCCATCGACTCGGCCAGCGTGGCCGTCGCCCCTGATACCCGAACGCCGTCACATTATCGGTGTTCCGGCCAAACAAAAAGCGCCGGCCCTGCGACCGACGCTTTTCGTGACCTGTTTGCTGCACTGTGTCGCAGCGTTCAGCCTTACTTCTTGATGAAGCCGGCGAACTTGTTGTTGAAGCGCGATACGCGGCCGCCGCGGTCCAGCAGGTGGGCGTTGCCGCCGGTCCAGGCCGGGTGGGTCAGCGGATCGATGTCCAGGTTCAGCGTGCCGCCTTCCTTACCGTAGGTCGAACGGGTCTGGTAGGAAGTGCCGTCGGTCATCACAACATTGATGAAGTGATAGTCGGGGTGCGTGTCCGCTTTCATGGTCGTCGTCCGGTCTCTGCGCGATGACGATGCCGACCGTCTGTGCGCGTGAAATGAGAAACCCGCCAGAAATCCGGCGGGAATGAGGGGCGGCGTTTACACCGGGGGGCGTTCCGGGGCAAGAGGCGGGCGCAATGACCGACCAATCCAACGCCGCCGCCCCTTCCGCCAACCGCGTTTCGGGCCCCGCGCCAGGTGTGGCCTCGCTGGATGGCCGACCCAGCGCCGGCGCCCTGCTGGCCGACCAGATGTCCGAGGCGGGCGCCAAGCGCGCCAAGCGCCGCGACATCCGCCCGTTGGCCCGTCTGATCCCCTTCGCCCTGCGCCACAAGGGCCACGCCCTGATGGCGGTCTTCTGGCTGTTGCTGTCCACCGCCGCCTCCCTGGGGCTGACCGCCCTGGCGCGCGGGGCCATCGACCATGGGTTCGAGGCCGGCGGGGCCAATCTGAACATCTGGTTCCTGCTGCTGGGCGCCAACGCCCTGTTCCTGGGGCTGGCGACCGCCGCCCGCTACTATTTCGTCACTCGCACGGGCGAGCGCGTCATCGCTGATGTCCGCAAGGGCCTGTTTGGCCGCATCCTGACCCTGGACCCCTCCTTCTACGCTCATATGCGCACGGGCGAGGTGCTGTCGCGCCTGACCACGGACATCGCCCTGGTCGAGACGCTGATGACGACCTCCATCTCCTATGCGCTGCGCAACTTCCTGACCCTGATCGGCGGCGTGGCCCTGCTGTTCTTCGTCAGCCCCAAGCTGACCGGTTTCGTCCTGCTGATCGTGCCCTTCCTGTTGGGACCGATCTTCATCTTCGGGCGCAAGGTCAGAAAGCTGACCGTCACGTCTCAGGATCGGTTCGCCAACGCCGTCGGCTTCGCCGGCGAGAGCGTGGACGCCATTGAGACGGTCCAGGCCTTCGGCCGGGAACAGAGCGCCATCGCCCGCTTCGGCGCGGCGGTGGAGGACGCTTTCGGCGCGTCCCTGACCCGCATGAAGGCGCGGGCCTGGATGACCGCCCTGATCATCGTCGTCATGTTCGGCGGGGTGACTCTGGTGCTTTGGCTGGGCGCCCAGGACGTGGTCGCCGGCGTCATGTCTCCCGGCGCATTGCTTCAGTTCGTCCTGTTGTCGGTCTTCGCCGCCGGGGCCGTGGGCGCCTTGGGCGAAAGCTGGGGCGACGTGCAAAAGGCCGCCGGCGCCATGGAGCGGATCGAGGAGTTGATGCGGGCCGTCCCCGACATCGCCCCGCCGGCCCACGCCACGGCCCTGCCTCAGCCGCCGCGCGGCGAGGTGTCGATGTCGGCCGTCGGCTTCTCCTATCCCGGTCGTCCCGACCTGCCGGCGCTGAAGGGCTTCAGCCTGACCGTGCGGCCGGGCGAGACCGTCGCCCTGGTCGGTCCGTCCGGCGCGGGCAAGTCCACCGTCTTCCGCCTGCTGCTGCGTTTCTACGACCCCCAGACCGGCATGGTCTCGATCGACGGCGTCGATGTGCGTCAGGCCGATCCCGTCGCCGTGCGCGACCGTTTCGCCTGGGTGTCTCAGGAGACCCCGCTGTTCTCGGGCTCGGCGCTCGAGAACATCCGGTTCGGCCGCGAGAACACGACCCTGGACGAAGCCCGAGCCGTCGCCGACAAGGCCCAGGCCCTGGGCTTCATCGACGCCCTGCCGGAAGGCTTCGACACCCCGCTGGGCGAACGCGGCAAGAGCCTGTCCGGCGGCCAGCGCCAGCGCCTGGCCATCGCCCGCGCCCTGGTCCGCGACGCTCCTATCCTGTTGCTGGACGAGGCCACCAGCGCACTGGACGCTGAAAGCGAGCGCCTGGTCCAGGTCGCCCTCGACCAGGCCATGGAGGAGCGCACCACCATCGTCATCGCCCACCGCCTGGCGACGGTGCTGCGCGCCGACCGCATCGTCGTCATGGACGACGGCCGCGTGGTGGAAGAGGGCACGCACGATCAACTGGTGGCCAAGGGCGGCCTTTATGCGCGTCTGGCCGAACTGCAGTTCCGGGCGGGCTAAGCCTGCGCTTGGACTAAAGGCCTGCGCGCGCCAGCGCCGGGAAGTCGCTGAAGATCGCGTCCACCCCCGCCTCGGCGAAGGCGGCGGCATAGCCGGTCATGTCGCCATGCTCGGCCAGGCCTTCGCCCTGCCGCCGTTCGGCCGGCAGGAAGGCGTTCTCAGCTCGCAGCGTCCAGACCACCACTTTCAGCCCCGCCGTATGGGCGTCCGTGACCAGCGCGCTGGGCGCGGTCGTGCGGCCCTCCGCGTCGCGCGGCAGGACCAGGGTCATCTCCGGCGCAACCCATGCGGCATAGGCGGCCATGGCGTGCAAGCCTTCGGGTGTGATCATCTGGGCATAGGTCATGTCCGGTCGGTCCGCCGGTCCACCCACGCCTGCGACCAACTGGGCCAGAGGGGCGTCGATGCGCGCCGCCAGCCGCTCCAGCGGCCCGACCTCGAAACACTGGATGATTACGGGTGCGCCCGCGCCGGTCAGGCCCAGTCGCTCCAGCTCGGCGACGAAGGCGTCCTCCATCGGCAGGCCGATCCCGGCGAAATAGGTCGGGTGCTTCAGCTCCGGCGCGACGGCGATGGTCCGTCCTGTGCGGGTTGAAGCCGCGCGGGCGATGGCGACCACCTCGTCGAAGGTCAGGATCGGCTCTCGTCCATCATAGGCGGCGCTGCCCGGTCGAAACGCCGGCAACCGCTCCCTGGTCCGCAGCGTCTTCAGTTCCGCCAGGGTGAAGTCTTCGGTGAACCAGCCGGTGGTCTGGACGCCGTCGATGGTCTTGGTCGTCTTGCGATCCGCGAACTCGGGCCGGTCGCCGACGTCCGTCGTGCCTCCGATCTCGTTCTCGTGCCGATCCACGAAGACGCCGTCCCTGGTCAGCACCAGATCGGGCTCGATCACGTCCGCGCCCTGTTTGACCGCCAATTCATAGGCTGCACGCGTATGCTCCGGCCGTTCGCCGGACGCGCCGCGGTGGGCGATGATCAGGGGCTGGGCCAAGGCGGGGGTTCCGACAAGGAGGGCGACGGCGGTGACGATGGCGCGGATCATACCCCTTGGATAGGATCGCCGCGCGACAGCACCATGACTGTATCCTCTCCACGCAGTGGGGAGGGGGACCGCGAAGCGGTGGAGGGGTTCTTGACGCCTCACCGGCCGCTTGTGATGCGGCAAGAGCCCCATCGTCACGGCGCCCAAGAAGCGCCGCGCCACTTCCCCGCAAGCGGGGAAGAGACGGAAGCGAGCCTCAGCCCTGCAGCACCTTGCGCAGCTGCGGATGCAGTTCGCTGTTGCTCGCCAGGATGGACACGCCCGTCTTGGGATCGCCGTCGTTCTCGATGGTCGTCACCTTGCCGCCGGCCTCGGTGACGAACAGGATGCCTGCCGCCACGTCCCAGGGCTTCAGGTTACGCTCATAGAAGGCGTCATAGCGACCGGCCGCGACCCAGGCGAAGTCCAGAGCGGCCGAGCCCAGACGGCGCATGCCGGCGACGCGCTGGCCCACGGCGTGGATATCCTTGATGGCCTGGGCGTGGCCCGATTTGCCGATGAAGGGCAGGCCGGTGGCGACCAGGCTTTCCGACAGGTCGCGACGGCCGGCGACGCGGATGCGGTGGTCGTTCAGATAACACCCCTTGCCTTTTTCGGCCCAGAACAGCTCATTCATGACGGGGTTGTAGGTCACGCCGGCGACGATCTCGGACGAACCGTCCGGCGCGCGGCGCTCCAGCCCCACCGTGATGGCGAAGTGGGGCATGGCGTGCATGAAGTTGGTGGTGCCGTCGATCGGATCGACGATCCAGGTGTGGGACTTGTCCGTTCCCTCCATCATGCCGCGCTCCTCGCCCAGGAAGCCGTAGCCGGGGCGGGCCTTCATCAGCAGTTCGTAGAGGGTGTCCTCGGCCTTCAGGTCGGCGGCCGTGACGAAGTCGCCGGGGCCCTTGCGCGAGACCTGCAACTGCGAGACCTCGCCGAAGTCGCGGAGCATTGGGCGGGCGGTCTTGCGCACCGCGTCGAGCATGACTTGGAGCAGGGCGGAAGCGAGGGCCATCGGCGGATCTCCTGGTCCGCATATCCTGAAAAGGCGCTGGTTGGCCCGGAGATGCGGAGAAGTTCAAGAAAGGGACGGCCCCGAATGAGGCCGGTCGTGGGTGTCAGTCCGCGCGGCGGACGTATTCGCCGGTCGCGGTATCGACGATGATGCGCTCTCCAGCCGACATATAGGGCGGGATCATGATGCGGACGCCGTTCGACGCCATGGCGGGCTTGTAGGAGGAGGAAGCGGTCTGGCCCTTCACGGTCGGCTCGGTCTCGGCGACTTCCAGCACGACCTGATCCGGCAGCGACAGACCGATCGGACGCTCTTCGTGCATCTCGATGACGACCTTCATGCCTTCTTGCAGATAGGGGATGCGGTCTTCGCCGACCCAGTCCTTTTGCAGTTCGATCTGCTCGTAGGTGCCGTCGTCCATGAAGACCAGGCTGTCGCCGTTGTCGAACAGGTAGGAGAAGTCCTTCTGCTCCAGCGTCACGCGCTCGACCTTGTCTTCCGACCGGAAGCGTTCGTTCAGCTTGTTGCCGGTTTCGAGGTTCTTGGCCTCGACGTTGGCGAAGGCGCCGCCCTTGCCGGGCTTGACGTGGCTGGCCTTGGTGACGACCCACAGGCCGTTGTTCACTTGCAGGACCATGCCGGGCTTGATGGTGTTGCCGTTGATCTTCATGGGGTCACATCGGGAATGGGGTTGCGCCCACGCGCCCGGTTGGGGCGTGGCGAATAGGGCGCGATCCCTAGAGTAAGCCCCGCCAAAGGGCAAGGCGGCCCTAATGCAGGGTGCGTTCACCAGACGCCTGGTCCACCTTGCGGTGAAGGAAGTTGCCCATCCGCACGCCTCCGCCTGTGGGCGCCGCCATCTTG
The DNA here is from genome assembly GCF_057809775.1 of Brevundimonas sp. FG128. Taxonomy (NCBI): domain Bacteria; kingdom Pseudomonadati; phylum Pseudomonadota; class Alphaproteobacteria; order Caulobacterales; family Caulobacteraceae; genus Brevundimonas; species Brevundimonas sp. FG128. The sequence continues at coordinate 681,800 of NZ_JBMDKP010000002.1, read as the reverse complement.
CCCGCCCCTTCGTCCAGCTTGCGCGCCTCGTGGGCGAAGGCGGCCGCCAGCCCGGCCGACGACATGGCCGCCGCAACCTGCCGCCACATCGACGAGGGCCGCAGGCCGAGCCACACGGCGTTCACGGTCTGGGCCGCCAGCCACAGCCCCATGGCGCGTGTGCGCTCTGGACGCGACGGCGCGTTCCACACCCGCACCGCCGACAGTGTGGTGGCCGAAAACATGGCCGGCAGGATCAAGCTGAAGGCGCCTCGCGGCCGCTCGGTGATCGGCATGTCTCCCTTGCGGACATGCTTCAGTGTCCGCTTCGGCTTCAACGCGCCCGACGCAATACCCGTCGCCAACAGGACGAACCCGGCCGTCAGGGCGACGCCGATAGCGACATGGCCCGCGCTGCGGCCCTCGCTGTTCAGCAAGCCCACGGCGGCGTCCCGCACGTCGTCGATGGCGTCGTCGATATCAGTCATGGTCCGCTCCAGCTTGCCCGTCGAAATCTAATGGCCGGCGCGGACCCAAGTTCCGTCAGCCGCCCGTGGCGGCGCTGTCAGTGACGATTTCTTTCATGGCCGACTGCAGATAGTTCTGCGCGCCCATCAGTTCGATCAGCTTGAGCTGGTTTTCCAAGAAATCGATGTGCTCCTCGGTATCCGCCAGGATATTCATCAGCAGGTCGCGGCTGACGTAGTCGCGGGTCTCCTCGCACTGGGTCACGGCGGCGGCGGTCGTGGCGCGGCTGTCCAGTTCCAGCTGCAGGTCGGCACCCAGGCATTCGATCGGGTGCTCGCCGACCTTCAGCTTGTGCAGATCCTGCAGATTAGGCAGGCCGTCGAGGAAGAGGATGCGTTTGATCAGCATGTCGGCGTGCTTCATCTCGCCGATCGATTCTTCGTAGATCACGTTCCCCAGGTGAGCCAGGCCCCAGCTTTCAAACATGCGGGCATGCAGGAAATACTGGTTCACCGCCGTCAGTTCGTTGGTCAGCACTGCGTTCAGCGTGCGCAGGATTGCGGGGTCGCCCTTCATGGCCATGGTCCTTGGTCTCGCCACGGCGCGGTCGCCGTCTGTCGAGCGAAGCGATACCACAGTAAAACTCACGTTGTTTATTTGCGAGTTTTTATCACGACATTGATAGTGCGAGTGATTTTCGGCCGCGATGAGCGGCGCAGACTACTCGGCTGCGAGTGCGAACGCTTCGCGGCTGTCGTGGATCATCTGACGCATCTCGCAGACGCATTTGGCGCACTGGGCCTGGCACTGGTTGCGGGCGAAGATGTCGCGCGGGCGACAGGCGCCAGCCTCGATGGCTTGGGCGACATCGCGTTGGCGAAGACCGTTGCAGTTACAGACGTACACGAGAAAAGACGCATCCACCGACTGAGAATGGCTCGCTATAGCACCTGCAACGGCGATTGCAAGTCGTTTGCATGGGGGTGAACGGTCTCGGCCGTTGACGAACCGGCGGCGGAGAGGGAAGGGACCGTATGGCCAGAATTCCTACCGCTCCCGACCGCCCGCCCTGCCGGCTGTACCTGATCACGCCGCCCGCCATTCCCGACCTGCAAGCCTTCGCTGCGACGCTAGACCAGGCGCTGTCCGCCGGAGACGTCGCCGCCCTGCAGATACGGCTGAAGCCTGCAAACGACGCAACGATATGCGCGGCGGTCGAAGCCCTGGCGCCGGTCACACTCCGACACGGGGTGGCGGTGATCTTGAACGATCGCCCGGACCTGGCGCGCGCCACCGGCTGCGACGGGGTCCACATCGGCCAGCAGGACGGCTCTCTGGCCGAGGCGCGACGCATCATGGGGCCGGACGCCATGATCGGCGTCACCTGTCACGACGACCGCGACCTGGCCTGGGAAGCGGCCGAGGGCGGCGCCGACTATGTGGCCTTCGGCGCCTTCTATCCCACCGAGACCAAGGAAACGATTCATCGACCGCCGCTGGACATCCTGACCGTGTGGCAGGAGACGGTGGAGACACCTTGCGTCGCCATCGGCGGCGTCACCGTCGATAACGCCGCCGAACTGGCCAGGGCGGGGGCCGATTTCGTCGCTGTCAGCAGCGGCGTCTGGGGTTACAGCCAAGGCGCAGCTGCTGCGGTTGAAGCGTTCAACCAAAAGTTGAAGTTCTGACTTCAGGGGATATTAGGAACCCCATGATCTTATAGCCGGACTTTATTCGGCCGAGACCCTTTCATGATCCTGAGCCGCGCGCTCGACGTCGACGATCAACCGGCTTCGTCTTCGAAGGCGTCGGCGGCTGTCGATTCGTCGGCCGAGATCGGCGACATCGGCCAGATTTCCCATCCTCTGGCCCCCGTTCTGACCGGTGTCGTCGTCGCGATCCTGGTCGCCGTGGCCATCGGCTATGGTCGATCCGCAGGACTGGTGGCGGGCCTGTGGGGCGCGGGCGGCGTGGCCGTGGCGGTGTGGCTGCGCACCAGCCGGGGTCGCAGCAGCGACATGACGTTCGCCGGCGTCCTGACGGTCGGCATCCTGATCGGCGAAATCATCGCGGGCAACAAGCCGGCCCTGGCGCTGCTTTTCACCCTGGCCAACATGATCGAGATCGGGGGCGCGGTCCTGTTGGCGCGACGGTTCGCACCGACGCTGAACCTGTCCAGCCTGAACGGCGCCGCCAGTTTCCTGTTCTTCGCCGCCGTCCTTGCGCCGATTCCTGCGGCCCTGTTCAGCACGCTGGTGCTTGCGCAGTTGGGGCAAAACGAAATCTGGGAAGGCTTCCAGACGTGGTGGATCGGGCATGCCCTGGGTATCGCCGTGCTGGGCTCCCTAGGTCTGTCGCTGACGCGGGTCACGATGGTCCGCATGGCGCAGCCGGCGAAACTGGCCGAGGCCGGTGTGTTGGTCGCCTGCGTCCTGGCCTTCTACTACGTCGGGTTCACCGGCGAGATGACGATCGGCTTCATCATGCTGCCCCTGCTGATGGCGATCGCCGTGCGCCTGGGCGTGGCCGGCACGGCGTTCAGCCTGGTGCTGGTCACCGTCGCTTCGGTCGGCGGCGCCATGATGGGGCATGGTCCCTTTACGCAAGGGAGCCGTCCCGAACAGGTGATGATGGCGCAGATGCTTGTCCTGATCGGCTATATGCCGTTCCTGCTTGTGGCGGCCTTGCTGGAAGAGCGAGACCGTCTGGCGGAGCGTGCGCGCCTGGGCCGGGAGCGGGCGGAGAAGGCGTCAGAGGCCAAGTCGCGCCTGCTCGCCAACGTCGCCCACGAGATCAAGAGCCCCGTCGCCGGCATCATCGGCATCGGCGATCTGTGGCGGCAAGGCCAACTGGGTCCGATTACGCCGCAGCAGGCGGAGATGTCCGACATGCTGGTGGCCACCGCGCGCCAGGTGGAAACCCTGGCCCATGACCTGCTGGACGTCGCGCGCGCCGAATCCGGGGCGGTAAGAGTGGAACTGCGTCCCACCGACATTCCCGGCCTGCTGGAAGATGTGCGTCGCACCTGCCTGTTGCGGCCGGACGCTGACAAGGTCGCGATCCAGGTCGTATGCGAGGGCGATGGTCTGATCGCCGTGGCCGATTCCCAGCGTCTGGCTCAGGTTGTTTCGAATCTGACGATCAACGCCCTGAAGTACGGTAATTCGGGCGGACGGGTTATTCTTCGCGCCTTGCGGGCCGACGACAATGTACGGATCGAGGTCAGCGACTTCGGCCCCGGACTGTCGCTGGAGAAGCAGGCGCAACTGTTCGAACCCTTCAACCGTCTGGGTCTGGAGCGAACGACGGTCGAGGGCCATGGCGTGGGTCTGGCGCTGGCCAAGCGGCTGGTGGAGTTGCAGGGCGGGGCCATCGGGGTGATCTCGGCCCCGGGCGAGGGCGCAACCTTCTGGCTGGAACTGCCCCTGGCCTGACGTCGCGCTTGCGATCCCGACCTCGCCGCGCGAATGTCCGGCCATGCCCATGATCGCTCTCGCCGCCGCTCTTCTGATTTCCGGACAGGCGACGCCGCCGTCGTCGTCGCGCTCGGCCTCCGACCTGACGCGCGATCTGAACAGCGCGCCGCCATCGGCCGTGACGCCGCCATCGTCAGCGAATCCAGCGCCAGCCCAGGTTCCGGCTCGCGCGCAGACGCCGGCTGCCGCCACGCAAAGACCGGCTGTCTCGACCACGCCTAACCCTGCGCCGACGTCTTCAACCGGCCGGCCGGCCCAAACGCCGAGTGTGACGCCGGCGTCTCCCGCCGCTTCGCAAAGCCCGGCTTCCACGCCGCGCCCGGCGCCCTCCACATCGACGCTGCCGCCGATTGGAGGCGGGCCTCAAATACCGCGCGCGACCCCCGCTGCGCCGCGTCCGGCGCCCTCGACATCGACCCTGCCGCCGATCGGCGGCGCACCTCAAGCCCAGCCCGCAACCCCCGCCGCGACGCCGACGACATCAGCCCCCGCCGCTCCGACCCCGGCCCCGGCCGCCCTCGACTCCGCAGCCATCGCCGCCCTTCCGTTCGGAATCGAACTGCCGGCCGGCCTGACGCTGACCCCGGCGAGGGCGGGCGCAGACGCCAGCATCTACCGCGTCCAGCGCGGCGATCAGACCTTGCTGATGATCTATGCCGGACCGTCATCGCAGTTTCCGATCTATGACGGCGAGATGGTGCGCGCCGGCGGCCGCGCCTCGGTGGTGGTGACGGAGGGCGGGCGACGCCTGGCCATGGAGCATCTGTTCCAGCGACCGACCGTCCCCAAGGAAATCCACGTCTGGATCACCAGCATCACCGGCGCCGACCGGGATCTGGCCGAACGGATCGGCCAGTCCATCGACGTCCGCTAAGCCGTCAGCCCTCGGACCAGACCGCCATTTCGGTCCCGGCCGGATCAGCGAAGTGGAACCGGCGACCGCCGGGGAAGGCGTAGATCGGCTTCAGGATTTGGCCGCCGGCCGCCTCGACCTTTGCCAGCATGGCTTCCAGGTCATGGGCGTACAGAACGGGCAGGGGCGTCCTGGTCCGTTCGGCCTGATCGGCGTCGAACCCGCCGTCCAGCCCTTGGTCGAAGGCCGCATAGGTCGGGCCGTAGTCCACGAAGGTCCAGCCGAACGCCTGGCTGTAGAATTCCTTGGTCGCGGGCAGGTCTGCAGCGGGCAGTTCGAGATAGTCCAGCTTTCCGTCTTCACGCACGGTTGATCTCCTCAGTTCGACGCCACCGACCGATCCCTCTTGCACGACGCCTGAACATGCGCAAACCTGCAAACGGTTCGCAGTTGCAGGAGTCGGCGATGATCGTGATGACGACGGGATTGTCGGGCCTCGTCGCCCTGATGCGGCAGGAGGAGCGCGCGGCCGAACCGCCGCCCAGACCTCAAGCCGGCCACCCGCAAAGCCTTCAATCCATCGTTTCGGCGCGCAGACCGAGGCGATAGGCCTCAGCCGACCTGGGCGCGGTGCCTCAGGAAGGCGTCGGCCAGGACGCAGGCGGCCATGGCTTCCACCACCGGCACGGCCCGCAGCGCGACGCAGGGGTCATGGCGTCCCTTGGTGCGCAGGTCCGTCTCCTCGCCGTCGCGCGTAACGGTCTGGCGCAGGGTCAGGATCGAGGATGTCGGCTTGAACGCCACCCGCGCCGTCACCGGCTGACCCGTCGAAATCCCGCCCAGCACGCCGCCCGCCTTGTTCGACAGGAAGACCGGCTGTTTGTTCAGATCCAGCCGCATCTCGTCGGCGTTCTCTTCGCCCGTCAGTTCGGCGGCCTCGAAGCCGGCGCCGATCTCGACCCCTTTGGCGGCGTTGATAGAAATCAGGGCCGCCGCCAGTTCGGAATCCAGCTTGCCATAGATCGGCGCGCCCCAACCGGCCGGAACGCCCGTGACCTCCAGAGCGACGACGGCGCCGACCGACGAGCCGGCCTTGCGAATGTCGTCCAGATAGGCCTCCCAGGCAGGCACGACCTCGGCGGATGCTGCGAACAGCGGATTGCCGGAAACGGCGTCGAAATCGACCTGATCCGTGGTGATCCGGTGGGGCCCGATCTGCACCACGCCTGCACGAATCTTGACGCCTTCGCCCAGCACCTTGCGCGCCACGGCGCCGGCCGCCACGCGGCTGGCGGTCTCGCGCGCGGACGACCGGCCGCCCCCCCTGTGGTCACGCACGCCGTATTTGGCCTGATAGGCGTAGTCGGCGTGGCCCGGCCGATAGGCGCGGGCGATCTCGCCATAGTCCTTGGACCGCTGGTCCTCGTTCTCGATCATGATCGAGATCGGCGTGCCGGTGGTGACGGGGCCGTCGCCGTCGTCGAAGACGCCCGACAGGATGCGCGCCGTGTCGCTTTCCTTGCGTTGCGTGACGAAGCGGCTGCCGCCGGGCTTGCGCTGGTCCAGCCACGGCTGGATGTCCGCCTCGGTCAGCGGGATCATCGGCGGGCATCCGTCCACGACGCAGCCGATGGCCGGCCCGTGGCTCTCGCCCCAGGTGGTCACGCGAAACAGACGGCCGAAGGTATTGTGCGACATGCGGTGACTTATGCCGCCAGACGCTCCTGCGTCCAGACCCGCGTGAACCGGAGTAACAGGTCCTCCGCTGCCGACGGCACGTCGGATGACGGGATCAGCGTCACGAACAGATGCCCGGCCTCGCGCGATCCGCGCGCCGGCAGGCCCAGGCCCGTCAGTCGCACGCGCACGGGCGCTGTCATATCCGCCGTGATCCAGGCCGAGCGAGCGCCGGCGTAGGTCTCGATCTCGACCCGGCCGCCGTCAGCCATCAGGCGCTGTTCCGTGGGCCAGGTCATGAAGATGTCGTCGCCAAGCACCGACAGCCCGTCCTCGGGCCGGATCAGCACGGACAGATAGAGGTCGCCGCCGTCCGTCGCCCCGCGCCGCAGTCGCAAATGATCGCCGCTTCTCAGGCCCGCCGGCGCCTTGACCCGCACCAGGCGGTCGCCAAGCTTCACTTCGACCTGAGCGCCGGCGATGGCTTGCATCGGGCTGAGCACCACCACCGGCGCGGGCGCGGGGCGGGATTTCGGCGCGGAGAGGGCGGGGCGCGCAGGCTGGTGCGCCTGGATCAAGCGGTAGGCAGCGATCACATGCCGAAACCGTTCGGCGTCCCCGCCTGCGTGATCGGGCCGCGCCGCCTTCACCGCCGCGCGGAAGGCGGCCTTCAGCGCGGACGCATCGACGTCGCCTGTCAGGCCCAGCGTGGTCAGGGCCTCGCGGACGCCGGAAACGTCGGATTGGGGACGGTGTGCGCTCATGACGTCACCGTTCGCCGGATAGGGTCAATGGGCGGTTAACCGTGATGCGGCAGCGACCGTTTTTTGACCTCGATCATTTCCCGCACAGCCCGCAGGGTTTAGATGATCGGTCATGACCGCATCCGTGATCCCCCCCAGCCCGTCGCGTGAGGAATATGCCCGCGACTATGCCGCCGCCCTGGCCGCCAACGGCGACGAGACCATCTTCGCGCGCGCCGAACCCATCGGACTTTTCGTCGAGTGGCTGGCCGATGCGCGGGCGCATGAGCCGAACGATCCCAACGCCATGACCCTGTCCACCGTCGATGCGGATGGCCTGCCGGATGCGCGGATCGTGCTGCTGAAAGACGTCGATGCGCGCGGCTTCACCTTCTATTCCAACAGCGAGAGCGCCAAGGGCGTGGAACTGGCGGCCTGCGCCGCCGCCGCCCTGACCTTCCACTGGAAATCGCTGCGGCGTCAGGTGCGGGTGCGCGGCGCGGTCGAGCCGGTCACGCCCGCAGAGGCCGACGCCTATTTCGCCAGCCGCGCCCGCGAAAGCCGGATCGGCGCCTGGGCCTCGGACCAGTCTCGGCCCCTTTCGGATCGCACGGTGCTGGAAGAGGCGGTGGGCCGCGAAACCGCGCGGTTCGATGGCCAGGACGTGCCCCGTCCCGCGCATTGGACCGGCTGGCGGGTGGCGCCGCAATCGGTCGAGTTCTGGCGCGACCGGCCGTTCCGCCTGCATGACCGGCTGCGGTTCGAGCGCGACGCCGAGGCGTGGCGGTCGGGCCGCCTGTGGCCCTGACCCGCGATCAGTCGCGGAACAGCAGCGACCCGTCGCCGTAGGAATAGAAGCGATAGCCGTCGGCGATGGCGTGGGCGTAGGCCGCCTTCATCGTCGCGCTGCCCGCAAAGGCGCTGACCAGCATGAACAGCGTCGACTTCGGCAGGTGGAAGTTGGTCATCAGCACATCGACCGCCCGGAACCGATAGCCGGGCGTGATGAAGATGGCCGTGTCGCCGTGGAAGGGCTTGATCTCGCCGTCCTCGGCCGTGGCGCTTTCCAGCAGGCGCAAGCTGGTGGTGCCGACGCAGACGATGCGGCCTCCATTCGCATGGACGGCGTTCAGGGCGGCGGCGGTCTCAGGTGAAACCTCGCCCCATTCGCTGTGCATCTTGTGGTCCGCCAGGTCGTCGGCCTTGACCGGCAGGAAGGTGCCGGCGCCGACGTGCAGCGTCACGGCGTGGGTCGAGACGCCCTTGGCGCGGATGGCGTCGAGCAGGGCCGGGGTGAAATGCAGGCCGGCGGTCGGGGCGGCGACCGACCCGTCATGCTCGGCGAAGACCGTCTGATAGTCAGAACGGTCGCGGTCGTCCTCGGGCCGGTTGGCGGCGATATAGGGCGGCAGGGGCATGACCCCCACGTCGCGAATGGCGTGGTCCAGCGCCGGGCCGGACAGGTCGAACGTCAGGGTGATCAGACCGTCGTCGCCCTTGGCCGTCACCGTCGCATCGAGGCGGCCCAAGTCGCAAGCGGCGTCGCTCTCGTTTCCGAACCTTATGCGGTCGCCCGGTTTGATGCGCTTGCCCGGCTTCATGAAGGCGGACCAGACGTCGGGCGCGTCGCGGTGATGCAGCGTCGCCTCCACCTCGACCGTCAGGGTTTCGCCTTCGGCCCCGATCCGCTGACGCACGCCCGACAGACGGGCGGGGATGACACGTGTGTCGTTGAACACCAGGGCGTCGCCGGGACGCAGGAAGTCGGGCAGTTCGCGGATGACCCGATCCTGCAGCGCGCCGCCCTTCACGACCAGCAGTCGGGCGGAATCGCGCGGATCGGCCGGACGCAGGGCGATCCGGTCTTCGGGCAGGTCGAAATCGAAATCGGCGGTCTTCATCAGACGGCGCAAAGACCGCAGGGGCGCGACAGGGTCAAGCGTAACCCGGCGCGAACGCGCCCGCCCACACCCCGTAGCGGTTCAGCGACAGGTCGTGGACGTCGATCTGGGGCCTTGCGCCGTCGATCAGATCGGTCAGGACGCGGGCCGAGCCGCAGGCCATGGTCCAGCCCAGGGTGCCGTGACCGGTGTTCAGATACAGGCCGTCCAGCGACGTCGCGCCGATGACGGGCGTTCCGTCCGGCGTCATCGGGCGCAGACCGGACCAGTAGCTGGCCCCTTCCAGATCGCCGCCGCCGGGAAACAGGCTGCCCACCGAATGGACCAGGGTGGCGCGCCGCGGGGCGGGCAGCGCGTTGTTGTAGCCTGAAAGCTCGGCCATGCCGCCCACGCGGATACGGTCGCCCAGACGGGTGATGGCGACCTTGTAGCTTTCGTCCATCACGGTCGATACGGGCGCGCGGGCCGGATCCAGAATGGCCGCCGTGATCGAATAGCCCTTCACCGGATAGACCGGCAGACGCAGGCCGAGCGGCGCGACCAGGGCCGGCGAATGCGAGCCCAGGGCCACCACCACGGCCTCCGCCGTCAGCAGGCCGGCCCGCGTCTGGACGCCCGTGACGCGGCCGCCCTGGGTCTGCAGGGACTGGATGTCGGTGTCGTAAAGGAACTGCACGCCGCGTTCGGCCGCCTTCGCCGCCAGGGCGTTGGTGAAGGCGAAACAGTCGCCTGTCTCGTCATGCGGCAAACGAAGGCCGCCCACGAAATCGACGTCGGAGGCCGCCAGCCCGGGCTCGGCGGCGATGCAGCCTGCCCGATCCAGCACCTCGCACGGCACGCCCTGGGCCTTCAGCACGTCTACGTCCTTGTGCACGTCGGCCAGCTGTTTTTCAGTGCGGAACAGTTGCAGCGTACCCTGCTGGCGGCCGTCATAGGCGATGCTGGTGTCGCGTCGCAGCAGACCCAGCTGGTCGCGGCTGTATTCGGCCAGACGCACCATACGGCCCTTGTTCAATGCATAGCGGGCGTGGGTGCAGTTTCGCAGCATGGCGGCGGTCCAGCGCACCATGGCCATGTCGAGCTGGGGGCGCAGGATCAGCGGGGCGTGGCGCATCAGCAGCCATTTCATCGCCTTGACCGGGATCGACGGCGCGGCCCAGGGGGCGGAATAGCCGGGCGAAACCTGACCGGCGTTGGCGAAACTGGTTTCCAGCGCCGGACCCTTGCGGCGATCGACGACGACGACCTCGTGGCCCGCCTGGCTCAGATACCAGGCGGTGGTGACGCCGATGACGCCCGAACCGAGAACCAGAACCCGCATGTGCCGCCGCAAACCCTTTGTTTCGGCGCAAGTTAGACGGGGTCGCGTCGTCGATCCTGCCTGTTTGCGCAATATTCGACAGGTGTGAGATAGACGAAGCAATTATCTTCGGCTGAAAGGTGGAAACGTGTGACCCTGTTTGATCCGGTGGACCAGCGTATCCTGCAACGGCTCCGCGCCGATGGGCGGATCAGCAATGCGGACCTGGCGGCGGCGGTCGGCCTGTCGCCGTCGGCGTGTCTGCGCCGCGTGCGCCGGCTGGAGGAAAGGGGCGTGATCCGGGGCTATGCGGCGGTCCTGGCCAGCGACGCCGAGGCGGGTGTCGTGGCCTATGTCGAGATCACCCTCGAAAAGCAGACCGACGACCACATGCGCCGGTTCGAGGCGGCGGTGCGCAACCACCCGGAAATCCGCGACTGCTATCTGATGGCGGGCGAGGCGGACTATATCGTCAGGGCCGTGGCGGCGGACATCGCCGCCTATGAGGTGATCCACAAGGACGTGCTGTCGCGCCTGCCGGGGGTGGCGCGCATCCACTCCAGCCTGGCGATCCGAAACGTTCTGGCGGCGCGCGGCTGAACCCTCGTCGTCTTGCGGTGTTCAGACGGCATGAAGATCACCGCCCTGCTGCCTTCCATCCTCATCGGCGCCGTCGCCAGCGCCCGTTCCATGACGCCCATGGCGGCGATAGCGGGGGCCGAGTTGCTCCACCGACAGCCCCCGGGGCGGGTCTTCCTGCTGAACCGCCCGCTGTTCAAGTTCGGCGCCCTGGCGATGGGCGTGGGCGAATTGTTCGGCGACAAGATGAAGTTGGCACCGGACCGGACGGTGTTCCTGGGTCTGCTGGCGCGCGTGATGAGCGCGGGCATCGCGGGTTCGGCCCTGGTGCCGCGTGGGCGCGAGAGACTGGGCGCGGGCCTCGCCGTGGCGACCGCCGTGCCGCTCGCCTACGCCACCCTGGCGGGGCGCAAGCAGGCTATGGCCAGGATCGGCCAGACCCGCAGCGGCCTGATCGAGGACGCGCTGATCGTCGCCGCCGGCGCGGCGGTGGTGGGGCTGACGGTCGCGCGGCTTGGACGCGGCCGTCGCTGACGCTGGGGCGCCAGGTCTCGACAGGCGTGGCCCGGGGGCGATAGGTGCAGGGGCTATCGAAAAAGGATACCGCCATGATCACCCGCATCCAGCCCGGCGCCCGCATGAGCGAAGCCGTCATCCACGGCGACACCATCTATCTGGCCGGCCAGCTCGGAGAGCCCGGCGACGACGTCATCGCCCAGACGAAGACGGCCTTGGCAGAGGTCGAGGCCTTGCTGACCGAGGCCGGCAGCAACAAGTCCAGAATCCTGATGGCCCAGATATGGCTGGCCGACATCGGCGATTTCGACGCGATGAACAGCGTGTGGGACGCCTGGGTGGATACCGCCAATCCGCCCGCCCGCGCCACGGGCGAGAGCCGGCTGGCGTCGCCGGAGTATCTGGTGGAAGTGATCGTCATTGCTGCAACTGGGGCCGCCAAGGGCTGATCGCGGCGGCTAAGCGGTTGACCGGGCGGTATGCAGACTGCAAACCGCCGACATGTTGCAGAACCTCGAAACCCTCGCCCGCGAGGCCAAGTCCTGGCCGTTCGAACAAGCCCGCAATCTGCTGGCCCATGTGCTGAAAAAGCGCCTGACCGACGCCGAGCGGGACGCGGCGAAACTGTTGATCGACGCGGGCAAGGCGGAAGAGGCGCTGGCGACCTTCCCGGCGCTGCAACGGCCGGTGATCCTTGAGACCGGCTATGGCCCGTCGGGCCTGCCGCACATGGGCACCTTCGGCGAGGTGGCGCGCACGACCATGGTGCGCAACGCCTTCCGCGCCCTGACCGGCGATCACTGGCCGACACGCCTGATCGCCTTCAGCGACGACATGGACGGCCTGCGTAAGGTGCCCGAGGGCATCCCGAACCCGGAAATGCTGCGCGAAGACCTGCACCTGTCGCTGACACGCGTGCGCGATCCGTTCGGCACGCACGACAGTTTCGGGGCGCACAACAATGCGCGGCTGCAGGCCTTCCTGGATTCGTTCGGCTTCGACTACGAGTTCATGAGCTCGACCGAGACCTACAAGTCCGGCCGGTTCGACGCGACGCTGCTGACCCTGCTGGAGCGGTTCGACGCCGTCATGGCCATCATGCTGCCGACCCTGGGCGAGGAGCGGCGCGCGACCTATTCGCCCTTCCTGCCGGTCAGCCCCATCACCGGCCATGTGCTGCAGGTGCCGACCCTGGCGCGCGACGTCGAGAAGGGAACCATCACCTTCGAGGATCCGGCCGGCGAGCCGGGCAACCGCACCGAGGTTCCGGTCACCGGCGGCCATGTGAAGCTGCAATGGAAGCCCGACTGGGCCATGCGCTGGGTCGCGCTGGACGTCGATTACGAGATGTCGGGCAAGGACCTGATCGAGAGCGTGCGCGAGTCGTCGAAACTGTGTCGCGCTCTGGGCGGCACGCCGCCGGAGGGCTTCAACTACGAGCTCTTCCTCGACATCGAGGGCAAGAAGATCTCCAAGTCCAAGGGAAATGGTCTGACGATGGACGAATGGCTGCGCTACGGCACGCCCGAGAGCCTGAGCTGGTACATGTTCCAGTCGCCGAAGTCGGCCAAGAGCCTGCACTTCAACGTCATCCCGCGCGCCATCGACGACTATCTGGCCTTCATCGAAAGCTATAAGACCCAGGAGCCGGCCAAGCGGATCGACAACGCCGTCTGGTCGATCCATGCGGGCGATCCGCCGACCCACACCTCGCCGGTGTCGTTCGCCCTGTTGCTGAATTTGGTCGGTGTAGCCAACGCCTCGACCAAGGAGCAGCTGTGGGCCTATTTCGCCCAATACCTGCCCGAGGCGACGCCGCAGAACGAGCCGCTGCTGGACCGGCTGATGGGGTCAGCGCTGAACTACTACGAGGACTTCGTGAAGCCCTCGAAGTCGTATCGCCTGCCCGACGACAAGGAGAAGGCGGCGCTGCTGGACCTAGCGGAACGGCTGAAGGCCCTGCCGGCGGACACGACTGACGGCGAGCTGATCCAGAGCGAGGTCTATGCAGTCGGTAAGGCGCATGAGTTCGAGCCGCTGCGGGCCTGGTTCGGGGCGCTGTACGAGGTGCTGCTGGGCGCCAGTCAGGGGCCGCGCTTCGGTTCGTTCGCGGCCATCTACGGGCTGCCGCAGACCATAGCCCTGATCGAGGCGGGAGCGGCGGGCGAGCTGGCGCAAGGTTGACCCAGGGGAAGACTTCTTAACGAAGTCAGTCTTGAATCTCGGCGTCCCACGGAGGCGGTGTTGCGTTACGAGATCGAAGAAGATGCCCAGATTCTGTGGTTCGACATGGTCTCCGCCGGGTCTGCCGACAATGTGCTGGCGACGACCCTTACGCTGATTAAGGCGCGACCCGAGCTGTGTGGTTGGGACTGGATCGCCGAGGGCGAGCCTCTACCTGATGACGCCACGACCCATCATCTGGCGCAGTTGTCGGCCGCCTGGGGGCCGCCGCCCAAGGTCGAGGCGGTGACGGTGTTCGTGACCCACGACTCCTTGCTGCACCTGTGGGCCAAGGTGATGGACTTCCAGTTCGTGCGGCGAAAACACCTGGTCGTTCGCGATGTGGAGGCGGCGCGGAGATTGATCGAACGACGACGGGCGACGCGCGGGCCTATCCGAAGATGAACCGAAAATAACGGCGAAGCTCCGGGAGCCTTCAGGTTGGGCAGTGCATTGTGACCTTCATCGACAACGCGATGACAGGAGAACAGCCATGTCGAACAAGTTCATGAATACGGGTCTGGCCACGGCAGCGGCTCTGGCCGCCCTCATAACCGCCGCCCCGATGAGCGCCTCGGCCCAGGCCAACGGCGTGACCAACTGCGACGCCCCCGGCGGTCGTCAGCGCGCAGGCGCCCTGATCGGCGCCGTTGTCGGCGGCGTGGTCGGCTCCAATCTTGCCCGCAACGAGCGCACCGCCGGCACCATCGTCGGCGCTGGCGCCGGCGCGGCGGCGGGTTCGTATATCGGTTGTAACCAGCAACGCGCCCGTGCGGCCACGACCTCGAACGGCTCGCAATATCGCGCCTCGTCCAACCTGCGTATCCGCAGCGGCCCCGGCACCAACTATCGCCAAGCTGGCAGCCTGTCGGCCGGTCAGCCCTTCACCGCTATTGGGTCGCAAGGCGAGTGGGTTCAGATCGCCGGCGGCGGCTGGGTGAACGCCCACTACGTGACCGCCAACTAATCTTCACGATGCCCGTCGGAAGCCCCGTCCGGATCAACGGACGGGGCTTTTTTGCGATCCGACCTACTGGCTGACCCACAGGATGCGCGCCATCCATTCGATCTCTCGCCGGGGAACGACCCGTGGCGGATAGTCGGGATTGATCGACGACAGGGTGACCGCGCGGCTGTTCAGCGCCGCCACTTCCTTGGCCACGGTCTCGCCCGTGGTCAGGCGGGCCACGACACGGTCGCCGCGCCGCACGCGGGTCGCCTCCTGATCGACGATGACCCGGTCGCCCTCTCGGTAGAGCGGAGCCATGGAATCCCCCGTGATCTTCAGGCTGAACAGGGTGTCTTTGGCGCGCGGCAGTTCGGTCTGGTCCCAGCCGTCGCCGACCGGCAGGCCCGCATCGTCGAAGAACCCGTCCTGGCCCGCCTTGGCCAGACCCAGCAACGGCACGGTGGCGAGCGTCGCAGGCGCGTCATCAGCCAAGGCGGCGAAATCGGCGAGGGAGACGCCGGTCGCTTGGAGCACCAGGGTCACGCTTTCGGTCGATGGCCAGCGCGGTCGCGGCGGATCGCCGGCGCCGAAACGCTTCGACGGGTTGAAGCTGGTGGCGTCCAGTCCCGCCCGGCGGGCAAGACCCGACGGTGTCAGCCCCTCGCGCCGCGCCAGATTGTCGACGGCCTTCCACAATTTGGCGTGCGATAGCGGCATGGCGCCCCGGCGAACGATTCGCTCGAAGCTTAGAGGGGTGGTGTAGGAATTTCTACCTATTCAATGTCGCGGCCCGACGCTCCTGCCACGCGAAAAAGGTGCCCACGATTATGCAGCCGATGATCAGGTAGCTGGTCAGGTTCGTCACTGTGTAGAGTGAGCCCATCATCACGTGCTGCCCGGTCAGTCGCATGATGTGGGACATGACGGCGATCAACTGCAGGCCGCTGGCCCACACCGGCCACGATTGACGATACCGCCACGCGATGCCTGCGAAAACGGCCAGGAGAGCGAGGTCGATCAGCAGCAAGCCAACCGGCACCCCACGGAAGCCGTCGTTTTCCTGAAGCATCAGGGAGGCGAACCAAGCGAAGAGATACACGCCTGCTCCTAACTTTTCGGAGGGGCCGCCTTTCAGGAAGGCGAACAGCGCCATGCCGACCATAAAGACCGCGCCAACGATCGCGTAAACGATGTTGAACATGACAAATCGCCCCCGCGCCGGAATGCGCGAGGGCGATAATGGCTGAATTCAGCTCAGACTGAAATCTCGGTAAGCCAAGCTTACCAAGAATTCACGCGACGCGGTGCAGGTGCGTCGGCGTGAGCGAAGCCTTGGGGTCGAGCCAATCGTTGGGCTTGGCCAGCGGGCCGGCGGCGTAGGCGCCGTAACCGAGACGACGGTGATCCTTCTTCAGCTCAGCGTGGCAGGCCACGATGGATTCCCGTGCAGCCGAGAGGGCGGCGATGGTTTCCATAGCCTTAGCCTGCGACTCCGTCGCAGCGACCGGGGACAGCGAGAGCGCGGCGCGGGCGCCGATGAAGGATTGAACCAGCGTCGTCGCCTGGGTGATCGCGGCGTCGATCGCGAGTTCGGTAGCGTGCAGATCGCCAGCAACGCTGGTGACGACTTCAGTACGGTCCATTGCAGTCCCTCAAACAAGGTTTACGGAAGATGTATGGTTAGCACGTCTTAACCTTGTTTGGTAGGGCGATCTTCATGTTTGGGGCAATCACGCGTTGAAGCGCCGCCACAAGGGATGGCGGGGCGGTCAACGATTGCGGGGGTCACGGACGAATCGGCGAGTAAACCGGAATGCCTAGTCCTGGTTGTCCAGCAGGAAGTGAGCGGTCAGCGACGCGATTGGCTGTGCATGTTCTTCCTGCCAAGCCTCGGCCTGGACGTGAGCGACGCGACGGCCGGCCCGGTTTATGCGGGCGCGGGCGAACACGTCGATCGGCCGTCCCGTACGCAGATAGGCGACCGTCACGTTGATGGGCCGGGGCAGGCGCGAACTGGGGAAGCCCAGCGCCACCTGCGCCATGGCGGTCATTTCCAGAAGGGCGGCGGTCGATCCGCCGTGCAGGGCCGGCAGCATGGGATTGCCGATCAACTTGTCCGCAAACGGCAGGATGACGGTGATTTCGTCGCCGCTGACCAGGGTCTTCAAGCCCAGGAAACGAGCGTAGGGCATGCGATCCAGAATGTCGGTCACGCGGCGGCTTCCGTCGAACGGGTGCGGTCCCGGGGCTGGTTCAGGACATAGGCCGACTGGGCGGCCGCGACAGGGTCGGACGGATCGTCCTCGAACGCCCAGGCGCGGACGAAGGCGATGGTCGGCGTCAGGCGGTAGCAACGCCCCTGGGCCAGCAGGTCCTGACGCGGCCGGGCGGCCCGCATATAGTCCACCCGAAGGTCCAGGGTGGCGACCGGCTGGAAGGTGTCGAGCGCCGTCCAGACCGCCAGGCCGCCGATATGATCGAGCAGGGTGGTGACTAGGCCGCCGGCGAAGACGCCGCTGTCAGAATCGCCCACCAGATCTTCGCGCCACGGCACGCGGATGCGCGGCTCGCCATCGTGCAGACCGTCGAAGGCGAACCCCAAGGCGCTGGTGTGGGCGGCGCCGGCCGCCAGTTGCGGCAGGATGGTGGTGAGGAAGCTCTCGTGCATCGAGCGGCGGACTTTCAGGGACGATTTATCGACCATCCTGTATGGGGCGGCGACCTGACGGCGTCGAGAGCGTTACCGCATCATGATCCGCCCTGAAGACCTGCTGCATCCCACGCCCGCCGGCCTCTATTGCCCGCCTGGGGATTTCTACATCGATCCGGTGCGGCCGGTGGATCGGGCGGTCATCACCCACGGCCATTCCGACCACGCCCGCGCCGGCCATGGCGCGGTTCTGGCCACCCGACAGACCCTGGCGATCATGGCGGAACGCTATGGCGTGGACTTTACGGGGCGGGAACAGGCCGTCGCCTATGGAGAAGGGGCGGCGATCAATGGCGTGGACCTGCGTCTGGTCCCGGCTGGTCACGTCCTGGGCTCGGCGCAGGTGGAAGTGCGGTGGAAGGGGCTGACGATGGTGGTGTCAGGCGACTACAAACGTCGCCGCGATCCGACCTGCGAGCCGTTCGAGCCTTTGCCTTGCCACGTCTTCATCTCCGAGGCGACGTTCGGGCTTCCGGTCTTCAGCCATCCGTCGGCGGAGGAGGAGGTCGGGCGGCTGGTGCGATCGCTGGGGCAGTTTCCGGAGCGTGCGCATCTGGTCGGCGCCTATGCGCTGGGCAAGGCGCAGCGGATCATCCGTCTATTGCGTGAGGCGGGCTGGGATCGGCCGATCTACGTCCACGGCGCGATGGAGCGATTGAACGCCCTCTATGAAGCCGAGGGTGTCGATCTGGGACCGATCCTGCCGACGCGCGATCTGCCGAAAAACGCCTTGGGGGGAGAGGTCGCCATTGCGCCGCCCTCAGCCATTCAGGATCGCTGGGCGCGGCGGTTCGCCGATCCGGTTACGGCCTTCGCATCGGGCTGGATGGGCGTCAGGGCGCGGGCGAGGCAGAGGGGCGTGGAACTTCCCCTCGTCGTGTCGGATCATGCCGACTGGAACGAACTGACGGCGACCTTCACCGAGCTGAAGCCAGAGGAAATCTGGATCACGCACGGGCGGGAGGAGGGGCTGCTGCGCTGGGCCGAGATCAACGGCCAGAAGGCGCGGGCGCTCCGCCTCGTCGGCTACGACGAAGAGGACGAGGAGGCGCTAGACGTCCGCCCCGACTGAGGATCAGGCGACCGAACGGGCGCCGTCTGAGGTCTCGACGGGGGCGGTTTCGTCGCGCGTTTCCGACTCGGCGACAGCCAGAGCGGCGTTCATCGCCATGCGCAGCCGCTCCGGCTTGATGGGCTTTTCGACCACGGCGGCCATGCCTATGGCCAGATAGCGTTTGGCGTCCTCCGGGTCGGCGTTGGCGGTCAGGGCGACGATGGGCACCCGGCCGGCGGCGCCGGGCAGGGCGCGGATCGCTTGCGTCGCCTGGACGCCGTCCATGCGGGGCATCTTGATGTCCATCAAGACCAGATCGTAACGGCTTTCCTGAACGGCGCGAAGGGCTTCCAGCCCGTCCTCGGCCAGTTCGGAACTGCACCCAAACATCTCGCACAGCGCCTGGGCCACAACGCGGTTGGTGGCGTTGTCGTCGACGATCAGGACGTGGGGCGCGGACATCAGGTCCAGGCCGGACAGGTCCGACACATTGGATTGGGCGTCCGCCTCGATGGCGGCGCGCGGCGCGGCCAGGTCGAAGGCGAAGGTCGCGCCCCGGCCCTTGTTGTTCTCGGCCCAGATGCGACCGCCCATCCGATCGATCACCTGGCGGCAGATCGACAGGCCCAGGCCCGCGCCGTCGGGGCCCGATCCATGAACGAAGGGTTCGAAGATGGAATCGACCCGGTCGGCGTCGACGCCCGGCCCGTCGTCACGGATGCGGGCTTCCATCTGGATGCGGTCGCCCTCGACCCAGGCCTTGAGACCGGCTTCGACCACGCCGTTGCGCGCGAACTTCAGGGCGTTGCCGATCAGGTTGTTGAACACTTGCTTCAGCCGCATGCCGTCAATGACGGCGGCAAGTTCGGTGTCGCCTTCGTAGCCGATCAGCAGGGTCACGCCGTCCTGTGACGCGCGCGGCTCCCACATCGACTGGATGTCGTCCATGACGGCGCGCAGGGCGGTCGGGGTGCTGTTCAGCTCGAGCTCGCCGGCTTCGGCCTTGGACAGGTCCACGGCGTCCTGAAGGATGCGCAGCAGGGCCTCGGAAGAATCGACGATGGTCTGGACGTGCGCCTGGGCGGCCGTGGTCAGGGGCTGGCGGCGCAGCAGTTCGGCGACGGCCAGCACGCCGTTCATCGGCGTGCGCAGCTCATGGCTCATGATCGCCAGGAACTGGCTCTTGGCGCGGGCGGCGGCGATGGCCTGGGCGCGGGTGTCGTTGAGGACGGCGGCCTGTTCCGCCAGTTGTTCGTTCTGTTCGCGCTGGCGGCCGTTGACGGCCTGAAGCAGCGTCGCTGCGGTGCCCACGCCGTGATAGACGCCGTTGCGGGTGACAATGAAACCGCGCAGCAGGGCGGCCGGGCCACCCTTCAGCATGATGTCGCAGAAGGCGTCGATGCGCACCCCGGCCTCGACCACCGCCGGCTCTGGATCCATGGCGAAGGTGATGGGGCGGCCGTCGTACAGCGCGTGGCCGAAACGGGCGGCGATCTTCTGCAGGAAGGCGGTCCGTTCGACCAGGCCGACCGGACGATCACCATCTACCACGGGGATGACCAGCGTGTCGGGCTCGCGCTCGAAGCGTGCAAGCACCTCGCAGCCCAGTGTCGTTGGGGCGATCGGCTTGGGACGCTCACAAAGGGTCTCGATGGTCGGCATACTGCCTCGAACTCCATACTCAGCGGACCATAGGCCAGAAATCGCTTGCAGATTGGTTAAGCGCCGCCGTGGCGAGTCGAATCGACACCGGTGGCGCCCTTTGCGTCCTCGCAGGGCTGGTGTAGAAGGCCCGCCCGACCCATCTGGGGTCCTCATCCCTTTGTGCATGCGCGCGGCCGACCGGCCGACCGCAGATTCGTCATGAGCGTCATCCTGGAAAAGTCTCCCACATCGGCCCTGGTTCTGTTCTCCGGCGGGCAGGACAGCGCGACCTGTCTGGCCTGGGCGCTGGAGCGGTTCGAGCGGGTGGAGACGGTTGGCTTCGACTATGGCCAGCGCCATCTGGTCGAGATGGAGGCGCGCCAGGCCGTGCGCGCTGGGATGAAGACGGCCCTGCCGCAATGGGCCGACCGGCTGGGCGACGACCATGTGGTGGACCTGACCGGCTATGGCCGGATCGCCGAGAGCGCCCTGACCGCCGACCGCAAGATCGAGATGGACGCGCGCGGCCTGCCGACCACCTTCGTACCGGGGCGGAACCTGATCTTCCTGGTCGCTGCGGCGGCGCTGGCGGATCGACGGGGACTGGAGGTGCTGGTCGGCGGCATGTGCGAGACGGATTTTTCGGGTTACCCGGATTGCCGCCACGAGACGATGGAGGCCATGGCGCGGGCGCTGTCGCTGGGGCTGGACAAGCCGGTGGTGATCGACACGCCGCTGATGTGGCTGACCAAGGCCCAGACGTGGGAGCTGGCCGATACGCTGGGCGGGGCGAAACTCGTCGAGCTGATCGTCGAGGATAGCCACACCTGTTACCGGGGCGACCGGGCCCATCGGCACGCCTGGGGCTATGGCTGCGGCGAATGCCCGGCTTGCGAACTGCGGGCTGCGGGTCATGCGGAATGGGTGGCGAGCCGGTGACCTATTCGGCCAAGGAAGTCTTTCTGACGGTGCAGGGCGAAGGCGGGCAGGCGGGGCGGCCTGCTGTCTTCCTGCGCTTCGCCGGCTGCAATCTGTGGAGCGGGCGCGAGCAGGACCGGGCGAGCGCCGTCTGTAGCTTCTGCGATACGGACTTCGTCGGCGTGGACGGGGATGGCGGGGGCAAGTTCGCCACGGCGGACCTGTTGGCTGATCATGTCGCGGCGATGTGGCGGGGCCGGGAAGGGGACTCGAAGCTGGTGGTCTGCACCGGGGGCGAGCCCTTGCTGCAACTGGACGCGCCGCTGATCGCAGCACTGCACGCGCGCGGTTTCGAGATCGCCATCGAATCCAACGGCACCCTGGCGGCGCCGGACGGGATCGACTGGATCTGCATCAGTCCCAAGGCGGACGCGGC
This sequence comes from Brevundimonas sp. FG128, assembly GCF_057809775.1. NCBI lineage: Bacteria > Pseudomonadati > Pseudomonadota > Alphaproteobacteria > Caulobacterales > Caulobacteraceae > Brevundimonas > Brevundimonas sp. FG128. The sequence goes on along the minus strand of NZ_JBMDKP010000002.1, from coordinate 660,374 downwards.
CGTGGTCCAGATCAAGGGGCAGGAACTGAAGCTGGTCTATCCGCAGCCCAAGGCCTTGCCGGACCGGTTCGAACACCTCGATTTCGAGCGGTTCTGGCTCCAGCCCATGGACGGCCCTGATCAGGCGGCCAATACCGCCGCCGCCATCGAATACTGCCTTACCCATCCTCAGTGGCGCCTGAGCGTCCAGACCCACAAATACATCGGCGTCCGCTAATGCCCGTCTTCGAAATCACCAAACAGGCGACCTTCGACGCCGCCCACCACTTCCCCAACGAACCCGAGGGCAGCATCTATCGCCGCGTCCATGGCCATTCCTTCACGGTCGAGGCGACGGTGCGGTCGGAGGTTCTGGACGCCGAACACGGCTGGGTCGCGGACCTGGGCGCGCTGGACCGGGCGCTGAAGGCGGCGGCGGACCAACTGGACCACGGCATGCTGAACGAGCACGAGGGGCTGGAGCTGCCCAGCCTGGAGAACCTGTGTCTGTGGTTCGTGAAGACGCTCAAGCCAGACTGGCCGGGGCTTTGCCGGGTGCAGGTGGCGCGGCCCACGATCAACGAGCGGTGCGTGCTGAGCCTTTAGTCAGCAGCGCTTGCCCTGGCGCTGGCGTTCTGCGCAGCGGCGCTGGTCGCGTTCGTAGTCGCGCTGTTCGCGCTCGCGGCGCAGTTTGGTTTCCTCGTCGGACGTCGTGACGGCGTCGAAGCCGGCGCCGACCACCGCGCCAGTGGCCTTGGCTGTGCCGCCCACGACGGCGGCGGTCCCCCCGACGACGGCGCCGACAAGGCAGCCTTGGAGCATCAGACAGCCCCCAAGAACGACGACGATTTGAGATACGGCGAAAAGGCGATTTCGACGACGCATGAGCACGACTCCGGAGACTTGGAATAGTCGCCTATAAGGGTGAATGGCGGCTGACTTCAGGCGTTTCTTTGCGGCAGCAGTTTGCGCCGTTGCCGTGACATCGCCAACGGCGTTCCGTCCACGCCCCAGGCGAGGGCCTCGTCGACTGTCCAGCCCAGGCCCAGGTCCAGCATCCTGAACTCGAAGAAGGCCCAGCCGTCGGGGGCTGTCTGCGGCGTCGGGTCGGTCAGGATGTCGATGCGCAGGTCCACGGTTGTCATGGGCGCAGGCGTCGGCGACATCGTCCAGGCGGGCGGGTAGAGGGCGTCGAGCAGGTAGCACAAGCCGACCTCGTCAAGCGGCCGCCGATCCGCCATTCGCATCCAGGTGCGCTCCACCGCCGGCTTGCCGATGTTGCCGCCCAGGATGTTGGGGCCGCCGTCGAACCGGTATTCGACGTGCCGCGCGAAATGGGGCGCCATCGGTCCGTGGATGGTGGCGGCGGGGTCCAGGCTCTCCAAAGGCGGTGGCGGCAGACGCAGCGGGGTCAAAGGCGGTGTCTCGCCGTCCAGTCCGTAGGTTCCGGTGGCGTGATGGGTCATGCGGCCGTCCTGTTCGGCCTCGACCGCCGCATAGACCACGTTGCGGCCGCCTCGCAGCAGGCGAGGACGAAAGGCGACCTGATCCCCGAACTTGGCGGCAGACAAATACTGGACCGAAAGGGTGCGCAGCGGTGCGGTCAGGGAAAGCCCCTGGCGCATCGACCGGGCGCACAGGGCCGCCAGCAGGCCGCCGAACGGAAACCCCTTCTCGGGCGCCATGCCGCGCGGGCCATTGGAGAAATGACCCGGCACGGGGGCCGACAGCGCCCCGTCGTCCAGGGTGTGGAAGGCCAAGGCGGCGTCGAGGGAGATGGCGTCGGTCATGGCGCGATCCTGTGTCAGGCGAAGAAGGGGCGGAAGGCCCATGTTCCAGTCGCGCTACACGTTGCGACTTGAGCGCAGGACCCTCCGCCAGTCAAAGGAACAAGGGCGGCGAACCGGAAGCTCGCCTATCCGTTGCCAAACAAGACTGACTTGGCCCGTTCGGATTTGCAACCCTTGCCAAACGGCTGACGCGAGGTCACTTTCGGCCCATGGGACGCACCGCCGACTACAGCCGCCAAAGCTGCTCTATCGCCGCCACGCTCGAGGTGATCGGCGATCCCTGGACCTTGCTGATCATCCGCGACGCCTTCAAAGGGGTCAGCCGGTTCGAACAGTGGCAGGACAATCTGGGCGTGGCGCGCAACGTCCTGGCCGCGCGCCTGAAAAGCCTGGTCCAGCACGGGGTGCTGGAGCCGCAGCTTTACTCCGAACGCCCCCCGCGCAACGAATATGTCCTGACCGCCAAAGGCAAGGATCTGTACGGCGTGCTGGTGACCCTGCACGGCTGGGGCGCCAAACACGTCTATGGCGACGCCGACAGCGGCATCGACATGGTCCACAAGACCTGCGGACACACCCTGACGCCGCGCATCGCCTGCGGCTGCTGCAACGAGATCGTCAAACCCAGGGACATCCTGCTGACCCGCGCCGAGAACCGGCCGACGGTGGGCGATGTGATGCCGAAGGAAGCCGCCTAGGCTCGATTCCTGCTGCCGTTTTCTGGCAGCAAGTCTGCTAAGGTCGTGCGGTGTCCCGGTCCGAACGCCTTCTTGATCTGCTGAACGTCATGCGGCGGCATCGTCGGCCGGTGAGCGGGCAGGTGTTGGCGGATCAGATGGGCGTCAGCCTGCGCACCCTCTATCGCGATATCGCCAGCCTGCAGGCGCAGGGCGCGACGATCGAGGGGGAGGCGGGGGTGGGCTATGTGCTGAAGCCGGGCTTCCTGCTGCCGCCGCTGATGTTCACGCCGGAAGAGATCGAGGCCCTGGTGCTGGGCTCGCGCTGGGTGGCGGACCGGGCCGATCCGCGCATGCGGGATGCGGCGCTGGCGGCCCTGGGGCGGATTTCGGCGGTGTTGCCGCCCGATCTGAGAGATGAGATGGAGACGTCCGCCCTGCTGGTCGTGCCGGGGGCGCCGTTCCCGGCGGACCCGGTCGATCCGGGCCTGCTGAGGAAGGCGATCCGCACCGAGCGGCGGTTGAGGCTGTGCTATCGTGACGAGGCGGGTGCGGCGTTAGAACGCGTGGTCTGGCCCTTCGCCCTGGCCTTCTTCGACCGGGTTCGGCTGCTGATCGCCTGGTGCGAACTGCGCGGCGACTTCCGTAGCTTCCGCACCGACCGCATCGTCGAAGCCGAGGTGATGGAGGCCCGCTATCCCGCCCGTCGGCAGGTCCTGATGAAGACCTGGCGCGAAGCGCACGAAAAGGCGAACCCGTCTCAAGCCTGCTGACGGAAACTGGCAGCAGGCTGGTCTAGGCTCCGTCGTGTTGAAGCGAGGCCTGGGCTGATGACCGATATCGAAGACATTCTTCTGGCTGTCGCGGATCCCGAGACCAGCGCGCGATTCTATGCGGGCCTGCTGGGTTGTCGGCCGGTGATGGCGGGGCCGGATCGGGCGCTGTTCGTGCTCAGTTCAGGCCGGGCGCTGGGCCTGTTGCGGCGGGCGGGCGATCGGGGCGAGGTGTGCGAGGTGGATTTTCCGCTGGATGGCGCAGCCGCCGTAGACCAAGCCCACATCGACTGGTGGGACCGCGGCGCGCGCATCCTGACTCCGCCGATCGACACTGAGCCGGGCCGCAGCTTCGTGGCGGGCGACCCTGACGGTCACCGGCTGCGGGTCTATGCCGTGGCGGCCTGACCCGAGAAGGGCATCGCCTGATGTGGTTCAGGCGATCTCGTCGCCCCGCGTGGCGATCAGGGGAATGACGATCTCTTCCTCATCGCGCAGGTGGCGCAGCACGTGGGGGCCCATCGTTGCGATGACGTCCGCCAGAACGCTGGCGCGGTCTGTTACCGCGGGGGCGCCGGCCTTGAGGTCCTGGTGGAAGGCGACGGCGGCCTGGAACAGACGGTCGATGTCTTTGTGGACGACGTCATGGTCGCGGTCGAGCAGGTCGATCCCGTGGGCGATGCGGGGCTCGACCCGGCGGAAGGTCGGGAAATACTGACCGCTTTCGATGCGGTGGTGCATGTCCAGATGCTGCAGGAACTGCTGCACCGCGGGGATCAGACGGCCGTGCAGACCGGGCAGGTCCGTGTGGCCTGCGCGCCAGTGGTCGGCGACGGCGACCATATGGGCGTGCTGGCGTCGGAAGTTCTCGTGGACCCCCAGCCAGAAGCGCGCCATTTCTGCCAGTGTCGGCTCGCCCCAGCGGTCCTTGGGATAGTCGGCCAGAAGCACACGCATGTCGTCGGGCAGGCCGGCGCGCGCGTGCAGGTGCAGCGGATCGCCGGAGGGGTCAGACAACGGCCGTGGTGTCCGAGATGAAGCCGCCGCCCAGGACGCGGTCGGGATCGCCGGGGTCGTACAGCGCGCAGGCCTGACCGGGCGCCACGCCTTCCTCGCCCTGATCGAAGACGATGGAGACGGCGCCGTCGATCATGCTCAGGCGGGCAGGGGAGGGCTGACGCGTCGAGCGGACGCGGGCCAGGACCGGGATATTCGCCTCGGCCGCCTCGGAAATGGTGGCTTCGTCGCCCAGCCAGTTGGTTTCTTCCAGCGTCAGGCTGGCGGTCAGCAGGGCTTCGCGCGGGCCGACGATGACGCGGCGCGTCTCGGGCTCCAGCTTCGTCACGAACAGGGGCTCGCCCACGGCGACGTTCAGGCCGCGACGCTGGCCGATCGTGTAGTCGGTGATGCCCGCGTGGGCGCCCAGCACCCGGCCGTCCATATGGACAATCTCGCCGGCCTCGCGGCCCTGCGGACGCAGGCGGTCGATCAGGGTGCGATAGTCGCCGGACGGGACGAAACAGATGTCCTGACTGTCCGGCTTGGCGGCGATCTTGAGCCCCAGTTCGGCGGCGACGCCGCGCACCTGGGGCTTTTCCAGATCGGCCAGGGGGAAGCGCAGATAGTCGAGCTGGTCCTGCGTCGTGGCAAACAGGAAGTAGGACTGGTCGCGCGAGTGGTCGATCGCCTTGCGCATCTGCGAGCGATTGCCGTCGACGGCGCGGCGGACGTAGTGGCCCGTCGCCATGGCCTCGGCGCCCAGGTCGCGGGCGACGTCCAGCAGGTCGCGGAACTTGACCGTCTGATTGCAGCGGATGCAGGGGACCGGGGTCTGGCCCTTCAGATAGGAGTCGGCGAACTGGTCGATCACCGCGTCCTTGAACCGGCTTTCGTAGTCCAGGACATAGTGGGGGATGCCGATCATCTCAGCGGCCAGGCGGGCGTCGTGGATGTCCTGGCCCGCGCAGCAGGCGCCCTTCTTCTTCAGCGCCGCGCCGTGGTCGTAGAGTTGAAGCGTTACCCCCACCACGTCATAGCCGGCCTTGTGCAGCAGGGCGGCGACGACGGTGGAGTCCACCCCGCCCGACATGGCCGCGACGACGCGGGCCCCGACCGGCAGGCCGACCGCCGCCCGCGCGCTCTCGACCGCCGCATCCATGTCGGTGCGGACGATATTTGGAACGGGGCAAAAGTCTTCGACCAGGGTCATTGCGGCCATTTAGTGCGGAACCCGCGCGATTTCGAGGCCTGTAACGAAAAGGGCCGCACCCGTCGCCGGATGCGGCCCTTCGTCGTCTTCGGGGAAACCCTTAGGAGCGGTAGCTCTGGATCCGCGTCGTGCGCAGACCCTGCATGCCCCATTTGTCGATGGCCTTCTGCCAGGCGAGGAATTCTTCCGCCGTCAGGCGATACTTCGCCAGGGCGTCGTCAAGGCTGAGCAGGCCGCCGCGCACGGCGGCGACGACCTCGGCCTTGCGGCGGATCACCCACCGGTCCGTATTGGACGGCGGCAGATCGTTCAGGGTCAGGGGCGTGCCAGTCGGTCCGACCACGTATTGTTCGCCTTTGCTATTCAGGCGTCGCTCTTGCAACATGGGCTTATGCCTCTTTCACCAACACCGTAGTGTCATGAAGGTAGGCGTCCCCGACTAAGGTCCGTTTAAGCGTCGTGGTGAAGGAACGGATAAAATCCATCCCTGCCCGCACGACTCTGTAAACCTTGATTGCGCGACGATTCATCGAGACTAACGCTTACTTACTCGCCGATCAGCGTTTGATGTTGATCAGCTCGGCCAGCATTTCGTCGGCCGTGGTGATGATCTTGGACGAGGCGGAATAGGCCCGCTGGGTGGTGATCAGGCCGGTGAATTCGGCCGACAGATCGACGGTCGAGGACTCCAGCTGTTGGGCCGCGATGGTGCCCGCGCCCCCTGTGCCTGCGGCCTTGAGGTTAAAGGTGCCGGATTGCAGGCTGACGCTGTAGGCGTTGCCGGAAACCTCTTTCAGGCTATCGGGGCTGGGGAAGGTGGCGATGGCGACCTGGGCGATGCGGCGCATCACGCCGTTGTCGAAGACCGCCGTCACGAAGCCGCTCTCGTCGATGGTGATCTCGCTCAGATTGCCGAAGGCGGTGCCGTTGGTGACCGTCGACTGCACCACCGAAGCCGTGTTCAACTGGCTGAGACCGCCAGCCGAAGTGTTAAGGTCGAGCGTCACGGTCTGGGCGGCGATGCCCAGGCCGTCGGCCCATTTGATCTTGCCGTCGTCCAGCGGATCGTTCGGATCGATGGTGTTGTCGGGATCCGATTCTAGGAAGGACAGGGTGGCGTTCTCGGGATCGTCGAACAGGCCGGTGCCGGCCGGCCAGGACTTCATCGTGTCCACATCGAGTCGGCCGGACGGCGTGAAGGCGATCAGCCCGGTCTTGATCTGACCGTTGGAGTAGGGGGCGCCTGTGACGACGTCGTCTGCGGGAACCGCCACGACTTCGGCATACCACTGGTTCGGCTGGTCGCTCTTCAGGAAGCGGATTTCCAGGTTGCGTTGACCGCCCTTGGAGTCCGAGACCGGGATATTCATCTTGAAGTCGGGCTTAACCCCGACAGGATTGTCGTCGTCGGCGTCATACATCGCCATCGAGTTGACCGAAGGATCGTACTTGGTCTTGGCGATGCCGTCCGTGGTCAGGCCCAGGTCGGCGAAGTCCAAGGTGTATGGCGCTCCCGCCACCGGCGGTGTGCCGCTGGTAGGCGTGATGGTGATGTCGGTCGCCGTTGCGGTGGCTGAGCCATTGGTGCCCGCCGAGGGAACGAAGCCGGTCAGGGCGCCGGCCGCGTAAGTGGCGGTGCCGGTGATCTTGGTGATGCCGGTCTTGATCGTCACCTCATAGGTATTGGCGCCGGTGCGGGCGTAGGAGACCGAGACATCATGAGTGCCGGGCGTCGGCGCCGTCGTGTCCTCGACCCCCTTATAGACCTGGGCGCCGGCCGCGCTGGAGACTTCCTGAGTGGAGCGCAGGTTGGCGTTGATCTGAACGCGTGTGGTCGGTTCCGCCGTGCCGCCGACCGAGCCGATGTTGATCGAGCGAAGACGCGACAGATCGGACGGGTCGGTCGAGATTTCGCCGTTGGAATCGACGGGCCAGCCCTGGAGGTACAGACCTGCGCTGTTCTTCAGATAGCCCAGCTTGTCCACGCGGAATGCGCCGGCGCGGGTGAACAGGCGGCTGTCCGTCGCTGCGACGCCTTCAGCCTGGGTCGTGGTCACGAAGAAGCCCTGGCCGCTGACGGCGAGGTCGGTGCTTTCCGTCGTGCGTTGAAGTTGCCCTTCCTGGCTGATGAAGGACCGCGCATTGGCCACGACGCCGCCGGCGGAATAGCCGCCTCCGGCTTTGCTCTGGCTGTTGACGAGGGTCTGGAACTCACCCTGCGTGCGCTTGTAGCCCACGGTGTTGACGTTGGCGATGTTCTGGGAAATCGCCGCCAGGGCGGCGGAGTTGGCGGCGAGACCGGACACGCCGGCCAGCATGGCGCTGTTGAGGCTCATGGAGAACGCTCCTTAAATGGAAATCATCGGGAAGGCGGCGGAGCGCATCATGCGGCCGCCTCCTCGGTCGGGACGTCCGGATTCTCCGTATCGTCGGTGTCGTTATCGGCCTGCGCCTTGATCTCGTTCAGCGAGATCACGGTCGAAAGCGGAAGGATGGAATCGCCGATCACCAGGTACGGCGCGCCGTCGTACATCTCGACGCCGGTGACGCGACCCTGGATCAGCGCCTGGCTGGCGACCTCCGCGCCGTTCTCGTCGCTGGCGGAGACCTTCAGAGTGTAGACGCCGTCCTCGTCGGCGACATCGCCGCCCTTCAGCTGGCCTTCCCAGGTGAAGGAATGGATGCCGGAGGTCTTGTCGGGGGCGGGGCCTTCCCACACCACCGAACCCTTGCTGTCGACGACCTGCAGGTTCACGTCCTCGGCGTCGTCGCCCAGTTCGTAGGCCCAGGTGGCCTTGCCGTCCTTGAACTCGGTGGCGGTCCAGGCGGCCGTCACGTCGCGGCCGATGTAGTTGGAGGCGTTGTCCAGACCGCCGCCCGCCTGGGCGGCCAGCAGGCTGGTCAGCAGGTCGTTGGTCAGCAGTTGCTGTTCGACGCCGGCCATTTGAGTCAACTGGGCCGTGAACTCGTTGGAATCGAGCGGCGACAGCGGATCCTGGTTCTTCATCTGCGTGGTCAGCAGCGTCAGGAAGGTCTCGAAGTTCGAGGCCAGCATGGTGGTGCTGTTGTTCAGACGACCAGTGGCGTCTGCGGTGTTGGTGACGGCGTCGACCATGGGGTCAGACCTTCAGATCGACGCGCTCGGGCGTCTGTGAGTGGTTGATCCAGGCGCCAGGCGCCGGGACGATGGGAGTGTCGGCCTGGGCCGCCAGGCGAGAGCCGCCGGCGAATAGGGCGTTGCGTTGCTGTTGGCGCTCGAATGCGCCGCCGCCCGAAGACGGATCGCGCTGCGAGAAGTCGAGCGCATCGCCCGCCACCTGGAAGCCGGCATCCTGAAGCTGACGACGCAATTCGTCGGCCCGGCCGCGCAGGTCCGCGGCGGCTGCGGGATTGTCGAAGGCGAGGCGAGCCGAGAGCTGGCCGTCCTTGCCGATCTCCAGGCTGACATCGACGCGGCCCAGATCTTCAGGCGTCAGCACCATGTCGAACCGGGTCGAGCGGCCGTCCAGCTTGCGCGCGATCTGGGCGGCGAGGTGGGCGGTGGTCTCCACCGTGGCGCGCGATAGGGTCGAGAGACCCAGATCGCGCTCTGACGCCACGGCCTGCTGGATCGGTTGCGCCTCGGCGGGAACGGCGCTGCTCGGCGGTGCAGCGGTGGGTAGGGCAGAGACGGGAGCGGGCGCCGAGGCGACCGCAGGGGCGGATGCGGCCGCCGGCTGGACCGCCAGCTGGGCGGCGGACGCGCCTGCGTCGGCCATCGACTGCGCGGCAGGGGCCGCCGTCTCGCCCTTGCCGGAATGCGTTGGGGCCAGGCCTTCGCCCGCCCGATGCGCCAACTCGTGCCGCGCAGGGCGGATCGGCGCCGGTTGTGGAGTCGCGGGCGAGAGCGTCTGTGATTTCGCCGGTTCGGGCGCATCGTCATCGGCCTTGGCGACGTCATCGGGCGAGACGGCCGGTTCGGCGTCAGCGGACGCCTCCTGTGCGGCGATCGCCGCGACGGCCAGATCGACAGCGACAGGCTGGACAACCTTGGGCGCAGGCGCTGTGACCGAAACCTGAACCTGAACCTGCGCCGTGGGAATCTGTGTGGCCGTCAGGGCCTGGGCGAGCTGAGACGGAGCGGCGGCTGCCGCATCTGACCGAACAGGTCGAGCATCGGCTTTTTCAGCGGGGGCTGCGGGCGCCGGAAGCGGCGTGGGCGGCGTTGCTGCAGGCTTGGCCTCCACCGTCGAACTGACCGGCGGTTCACCCGGCGTTGCGGGGGCCGAACGTTTCGAGACCGAAACAGGCTGTGCGGCCGGTTCGGTCTTCGCCGTATCGGGCGTCGGTGCGGCCTTAGCGGTCACGGGGGGCTTCGGCTCGGCCGGCGCTGAGGTAGCGGCCTGTGGAGGCGCGTCGTCGCTGACGAAATCCGAGACCTTGCCTGTGACGCCGCCTTCTTCCTTCCCGTCCGGTTTAGAGTTTGGCTGCGTCTTGGCGGGTACGGCGGACTGGACAGGCGCAGCGGCCACTTCCTCCTGCAACGCAGACGTCACCAGGACGGCGGCCTCAGGGGAGGCGGCCTCAGCAGAGGCGACCATAGCCGCGGCCTCTGTCGCCTTGTCCGAAGCGGGATCGACCGCCCCCAACGCGATCTCGGAGGCTTGAGACGGCGAGATCGGCGGAGTCGTTGTGGTCAGGGGCGCAGCGGGGTGCGTGATCAGAGGTATGACCGGCGTCGTCGGAGTGTCCGTCGAGGCGACCTGGGCCTCGGTATCGACAGGCGTTGCGTCCTCGTCGATGACGACATCCTCAGCGGATGCATCGTCTTGCGAGACGCCGGGCGCGGCGACGGCGGTCTCAGGCGTCACAGCAGTCTCCGCGTCCGGATCGGCAACGGGAGCATCGGTCTTGTCGGCGTTCGCCTGGACCAGCAGGGCGCCCAGCGATAGGGGCGACGTCAGGCGACCGGCGGGAGGCGCGGTGTTTTGCTCAATGCCCAGAGCCGCGTCCAGCACGCCGGCGATCTTGCTTGAGAACAGGCCGGCGTCCGCCTGTGTCGCACCCGGAGCAGCCGAGGGCGTCCCGGTCGAAACCGGGGCGGCAGGCGCGAAAAGGGCGGAGGCGGTCGGCATGAAGCGCAGGAGGCTTTCGTATCGGAGACGGCGGCGCCTGCTGCGCCAAAGGGTTCGCCCTCTCCGACGCAAGGGTCGGGCCATGGAATAAATTCAGCAAAAACAATAGAAAGCGCCGTTCCCTGTTGAACCGGAAATGGGGCGATGGTCGTTTATTGCCGCGCCATCGCCACTTTTTGCCCGGCTGGGCGGCTGGCGGCCTCCGGCGCGCAACGCGCACCTCGGTCCGGGATGACGAGTGCTGTGACGCAGTTGGCCCGGCCCTTGCGCATCTTTCTGATCATGACGCCCGTCCGATCCGTGATTTCTTTTGAAAACAATGCTCTGCATGAGCGCGGACGGCGCGTGGCTGGGCAAGAATTGCGCCTGATGGTGCAGGGCTTGCCGGGTGAGGCAGGGGAGACGCGTCCATGTCGCTGAACTCGATCATGAACATCGCGACGTCGGGCCTGCAGACTGCGCAGGCCCAGTTGCGCATCACCGCCGACAATATCGCCAACGTCGATACGCCCGGCTACGTCCGCAAGATCGCCGACCAGTCGGCCGCCGTCACGGGCGGATACGGCGCCGGCGTAGATGTGACGCGGGTGCGGTTGGCGACCGACCGGTTCCTGCAGGCGGCCGGGTGGAGCGCGGGCGCGGATGCGGCGCGCCAGGGCGTGCGCTATGAACTATATGACCAGATCCAGAACCAGTTCGGCGACCCCAGCAGCGACAGCAACTTCTTCGCCCAGGTCGACAAGCTGTTCGCCAGCTATGCGACGCTTGCGGAGAGCCCTACCTCTTCCGCCGCACGTCAGGACACGATCCACAAGACCCAGTCGATGTTCAACGAGGCGGCGGGGATCGCCAGCCAGATCCAGGCCGCGCGTCAGGAGGCCGACGGACGGTTGCTGAATGCGATCGAGACCGTCAACCCGCTGCTGGAACAGATCGACAAGCTGAACAAGACGATCGCTGCGGGATCCGTGACCAATCAGGACGTCACCGGCGCCCAGAATACGCAGCTCAGCCTGATCAATGAGCTGTCGCAATATATGGATGTGAAGGTCGAACAGCGCTCCAACGGCGGCGTGACCTTGAAGACGACGACGGGAATGAGCCTCGTGGGCGAGGGTCATGCGACCCTGTCGTACAAGTCCGCCGGGACGGTCGATGCGACCACCGCCTTCTCCGACATCATGATCACCGAGCCAAACGGCACGCGCTGGCCGCTGCTGGACGGCGTGTCTTCAGGCGAAATCCGCGGCCTGGTCGAACTGCGCGATATCGACGCTCCTGCGGCCGCCGCCCGATTGGGCGAACTGACGGCGAAGCAGGCGGACGAGCTGAACCGCGCCCATAACGCCAACAGCAGCGTGCCTGCGCCGACGACGCTGACCGGGCGCAACACGGGACAGTCGCTGGAAAACGCCCTGACGGGCTTCACCGGCAGAACCACCATCACGACGGTCGACGCCGCAGGCGTGGTTCAGGCCTCCGCAGAGATCGTCTTCTCTGGCGCGACGATGACGATCAACGGCACGGCGGCCGACCCGACAACCTTCCTTGGCGTACTCAACACCGAGCTGGGCGGAACCGCGACGGCGAGCTTCGCCGGCGGCCAGCTTCAGCTGTCCGGCGCGGGCGGGAACGGAATCGCGATCGCCGACGACGCAACGACGCCCAGCGACAAGGGCGGACGCGGTTTCTCGCACTGGTTCGGCCTGAACGATCTGGTCACGACCACGACGCCGACCTTCTACGAGACGGGGCTGACCCTGGCGTCGCAGCACGGCTTCGATGCAGGCGAGAGCATGACGTTCCGCTTCTCCGGAAGCTCGGGGTCTCGCGAGCGGGACATCACCGTGGCGGTGCCTGCGGGGACAGGCACGATGGGCGAAATGCTGTCGGCCCTGAACGATCCGGTGATGGGCGTGGGCCGATACGGGTCGTTCAGCCTCGACGCCTCGGGTACGCTGGCCTTCAAGGCTTACAATCCCGCATCTACGACGATGAGCGTGGTCACTGACGGCACGACCCAGGACCCGTCGGGACTGTCGATGTCCCAGATTTTCGGCTTGGGCGGAATTGGCGCCACCCGCGCGGGGGCCTATTCGGTCCGCAGCGACATCCAGCAGGATCCCGGCAAACTGGCCTTGGCGCAACTGAACCTGTCGGCTGCGGCCGGAACGCCCGCGCTGAGCAAGAACGACGGGCGCGGCGGGCTGCTGCTGGGCGACGTCGGCAAGCGCAACGTCGCCTTCGGCGCAGCCGGCGGCTCCTCCGGCGGAACCAAGACCCTGTCGGCCTATGCGTCCGACTTCGCCGGCGAGATCGGCGGCAAGGCGGCGGCGGCCAAGACCCGCAGCGAGACCGCCACCGCTCTGGCCAAGGAGGCGGACAGCCGCCGCACCTCCGCCGAGGGCGTCAATATGGACGAGGAGCTGGTCAATATGACCACTTTCCAGCAAGCCTATAACGCCTCGGCCCGCCTGATCCAGGCGAGCAAGGATATGTACGACGTTCTGATCGGAATCCTGCAATGACGCGCGTCGCGACCAATGCGAACTACCAGTCCGCCCTTCTGAGCCTGATGAACGCCCAAAGCCGGGCGCAGCAGGCGCAGGAGCGGATCGACAGCGAGAAGATCGCCACCGACATGTCCGGCTATGGCCGAGGCGCCGAGCAACTGACCAGTCTGACCTCGACCCAGGCGCGGCTGGACGGTTTCATCGCCACGGGCGAGACCGTGGCCGCGCGATTGAGCGCGCAGGACCTGGCCATGAGCCGTATCGCAGAGGGCGGGACCGGCGCACGCGAGGCGATCGCCGAAAGCCTGGCGGCGGGACGGATCGACAATCTGATGACCGAGCTCGGTCTGCAATATCAGACCGTTCAGGGCGGCCTGAACGCCCAGCATCAGGGGGTCTATCTGTTCGCGGGCGGTCAAAGCGACGTGGCGCCTGCGACGGCCGCGACCATGGCAGACCTTGCGGCCGCCCCCTCGACCGCCTCGACCTTCGCTAACGACACGCTGAAGCAGAAGTCGCGGATCGACGAGAAGACGACCGTCGAGACCGGTTTCCTGGCCAATGAGCTGGGCGGGCCTTTGACCGACGTCTTTCGCAATATGCAGGCTTTCCAGAACGGCACGCCGGTGACGGTCAATGGCGTGACCTATACCCCAACCGGCCCCGGCACGCTGACGGGCCAGCCTGACGCAAACATCTCCGCCTTCCTTACCGCGCAGATGGGCGAACTGGACAAGGCCAACGAGGGCCTGACCAACCAGAACGCCAAGAATGGCCTGATGGAGAACCACGTCGGATCGGCCCTGGATGCGCAGGAAGGCCAGAAGAACGCGCTCGAGAAGATGATGCAGGACAAGTCCGGCTATGACCCTGCCCAGGCGATCACGGATCTGCAGCTCGCCCAGGTCTCGATCGAGGCGTCGGCGCAAATCATCAACTCGCTGAAGAACAGCTCGCTGCTCAACCTGCTGCGCTGAGGGGGGATATCGCGGCTTTTTCTCCTTCTACAGAGGGATCGCTGATGCTCTCGTCCGCAAGCCCTCTACCGCCGAAGAGGGAAGTGCGATGGGGGAGGATTTTCAATCCGGTCGCAAGCGCCTAAATGCGCCCCATGACCCATTACACCGAAGGCCTCAGCCAGCTCGGCGCCCAGACCGCCGCCCCGACCAGTCCCGAGACGGCCGTGCTGGAACGGGTGCCGAACCCGCATGCGGACACGCTGTATCTGGCCCGGTTCACGGCGCCCGAGTTCACCAGCCTGTGCCCGGTGACGGGCCAGCCGGACTTCGCCCATATCGTCATCGACTATGCGCCGGGCGACTGGCTGGTCGAGTCCAAAAGCCTGAAACTGTACCTGACCAGCTTCCGCAACCACGGCGCCTTCCACGAGGACTGCACCGTCGCAATCGGCAAGAAGCTGGCCGATCTGCTGGCCCCCAAATGGCTGCGCATCGGCGGCTACTGGTACCCGCGCGGCGGCATCCCCATCGACGTCTTCTGGCAGACGGGCGTGGCGCCGGAGGGGCTGTGGCTGCCGGACCAGGGCGTGCCGACCTATCGCGGGCGGGGGTGAAAGTCCGCTATCGGTTTAAGTTCGCGCTCAGCCAGCCGGCGGCTTTGAGTTCGGCCACCTTGGCGCGCGAGACCGGCGCTTCCAGCCCAGAGGTCAGGGCTAGGCGCAACCGTCTTCCGTCGTGTACGACGCCTTGAACGGCGTGGCGCGCCACCCACCAGGATCGGTGGACGCGCATGCCTTCGATACCCCCTTACTTGTTCGATGGCGCGACCCAGCGACGACAGGATCAGGACCGATCCTTGAGGCGTATGTAGTCGGACATAGTGGTCCTCCATCTGGAAGCACAGCAGGTCGCGCCCCAAACGATGCGGCAGACGGTCCAGGATGCGCGATGCGTCAGCCGATGGGGTCTTGGTCCCAGCCGGCATCCGAGCATAGGCGGCGACGTAGAGTGACATGTAGACGAAGGCGACCAGCGCCGTCTGACCATACCATTCAACCCAGCCGACGGCGTCGCGGATGTCTGGCCAGAAACCAATGGCGATGAGGCGTGTCACGACCGCCAAGGGCAGGCTGACCAACAGAGAGACGACCGGAACCCAGATCCAAGTCGCAACGCCTAGGCGTCGGGCCGGCGGCCAAGCCAGCCGAACCGCCGCCCCGACCGCCAAGGCGCTGAGCAGGCAGACCATTATCCAGTAGGCCAGACGAACGGGCAGGCTGTCGTTGAAGAAGCTTCCGAAAGGTCCGGTGATTCCCATGACGACGCCGGCGACTGCGCCGGCTGCAAGCTCGATCGCCCAGGCGCGAGGCGTGTTCAGCGTGTCGCTAACCGCATTGTTCATAAGGCGACTATAGCGACGACGGCTCGAAGCGGAACCGTTCGCCCTGTCGCGTAACCGTTCGCCCGTTCACGAAACCCGGCTGGCGCCGACGAACGGTGGCCGCGCAGATGACGGACCAGTCACAGAGGTCTTCATGTTGTTTCGTTCTTGGCGCTTTCTTCACGCTTTGCTCGCCGTCCTGTCCGTCACCGCCGCGGCTCAGGCTCAGGCGCCCGATCAGATGATCCGGTTCACCGACCGCCAAGGAGAGACGATAGAGGGTGGAGTCTGGTTACCGGACGGTGATGCTTCCGCTCGGCCGCTCGTGGTCATCTCTCACGGCAACAGTGGTTGGTATCGGGGGCACTACGACACCGCCGAGGCTTTGGCGGACGCCGGCTTTGTCGTCGCGGCCTTGACCCACCCCGGCGACAATTTCCGTGACCAAAGTCGGGCCGTGCAACTGACCGGCCGCGCACCCCAGCTCAGCGCCCTGATCGATTATATGACCGGGGTTTGGAGCGGCCCGGTCGCTATCGACCCTGAACGGATCGGAGCCTTCGGTTTTTCCGCTGGCGGGTTCACCGTGACATCTATCGTGGGTGGGGTTTCAGATGCGCAAGCCATACTGGGTCATTGCAGGGCTCATCCGAACATCTTTGCATGCCGCCTGCTTGCCGCCCACCGGTTTGACCTGGGCGAGTGGCGGCCGGAGACACGCGATGTCCGTGTTGGCGCAGCCGTGATCGCCGCCCCGGCCTTTGGCCAATCCTTCACCACAGAAAGTCTGGCGTCGGTCTCGATCCCTGTACAGCTATGGCAGGCAAGCGATGACGAGATACTGCCCGCCCCATACAACGTGGAGCCGATCCGTGATCGCCTGGGACGCGCACCGGACTATCACCATGTCGAAAACGCGGGACACTATGACTTTCTAAGCCCCTGCACGCTCGAAATGACCCTTGAGTTGCCGGTGCTTTGCACGTCGCCGCCAGGCTTTGATCGTGCCGCGTTCAAGGCGACGTTCAACAATGAGGTCGTGGCTTTCTTCAGCGAATTCTTTCTGTCCGTAGAACGCTAGGCTGGCGGACCGAGAATCAGTCGAGTTGCCGATGACCCGTCGCCTTCCCATCGAAGCCTGGGGCCGACGCCTCCTCACGCGCGCCGAAACCTGGGCTGACCAGTCGCGCCTGCGTCGCTACGCCTACGAGTTCCTGTGGTTCGGACTGAAGCAGGGGTGGGCGTGTCTGTTCGGGGGACTGATGCTGGGCTTGATCCTGGCGACCTTCCTGTTCTGGCCGGAAGGGGCGCCGGTGTCGCGCTACGACTTTCTGGCGGTAGGGGCGGTGTTGATCCAGGCGGCGATGCTGATCTTCCGGCTGGAGAGCTGGGAGGAGGCGCGGGTGATCTTCCTGTTCCATGTGGCGGGGACGATCATGGAGCTGTTCAAGACCGCGCACGGGTCGTGGATCTATCCCGAGGACAGTCTGCTGCGGATCGGGGCGGTGCCGCTGTTCTCGGGCTTCATGTATGCGGCGGTGGGCAGCTATATCGCGCGGGTGCAGCGGATCTTCCACATCCGGGTGATGGGGTATCCGCCGCTGTGGACGACCTGGGTGCTGGCGGCGGCCATCTACGTCAACTTCTTCGCCCATCACTGGCTGCCGGACGTTCGGATCGCGCTGTTCGCGGCGACCGTGCTGCTGTTCGGGCGGGGGTGGTTTTGGTTCACGGCAGATAGGCGCAGGCGGTCGATGCCGCTGCTGCTGGGATACGGGCTGGTTGCGACGTTCATCTGGTTCGCCGAGAACCTGGGCACGCTGGGGCGGGCCTGGGTCTATCCGGGGCAGGAGGCGGGGTGGGAGATGGTGTCCCTGGCCAAGCTGGGCAGCTGGTTCCTGCTGATGATCATATCCGTGGTGCTGGTGTCGCTGGTCCACCGGCCGGAGGAAGAGGGAGCGTAGCCTTCTTTACTTTCGTCATCCTCCGGCGAGCGTAGCGAGACCGGGGGACCCAGCGGCGCGCGAGAGCGCGAACCTGTCGCGGACTCGGCTTCAGCCATCATGCGGCGGATAGATTTCGCCTTCGGCGCCGCTGGGTCCCCCGGTCTGCGCCGCGAAGGCGCGGCTTGCCGGAGGATGACGAAAGGAGAGGGTTAGGCCGTGCGGGCTAGTGAAGCGGCGTCGCGGGGCCATGAGACCGGCGTCAGGGCCTCGACCGCAGGCTTGGCCAGCAGATAGCCCTGCATCAGGGTGACGCCCAGATCGCGCAGGACGTCGTGTTCGGCCAGGGTCTCGACGCCTTCGCAGACCGGCTCGACGCCCAGGTCGCGCAGCATGTTCAGGGTGTTGCGCACGATGGTGCGCTTGACCGGGTCGGTGTCGATATCGCGGATCAGGGCCATGTCCAGCTTGACGATGTCCGGCTGGAACAGGACCAGCAGGCCCAGGCCCGCATAGCCGGCGCCGAAGTCGTCGATGGCCGTCTTGAACCCCATGGCCCGATAAGACCGCAGGATGTTCAGGATGTGATCGGCGTCCATCGCCTCGCTCTCGGTGAACTCGAAGATGATCCGGTTCAGCGGGAAGTTGGTGCGCATCGCCGCCGCCAGGGTGGCGCGGATGCAGGCGCGCGGCTCATAGACCGCATTGGGCAGGAAGTTGATCGACAGGTGCGCGCCGTCGGCGGCCATGTCGAGCCCGGCCGCCAGGTCGATGGCGGTGGTGCGGCACAGCTGGTCGAAGGCGTAGCGGTTCTCGGCCGAAACCTGAGACAGGACCTGGCCGGCGCCCTGACCGTCCTTGCCCCGCACCAGGGCCTCGTAGGCGAAGACGGTCTGGTTCGCGACATCGGCGATGGGCTGGAACGCCATGGTGATGGGCAGGTCGAACCCGGCCCCGTCTTTACAACCCACGCAGGACATTGACTGACGCTTCTCCTGTTAAGCGTCTGACATTAGGGACTAAAGATTAAGGTTCGGCACGGCTCCGCTTAAGGCAGGCGGGTCACCTTGGCGGCCATGTCGGGGCGGGGGCGTTCCAGGGCGGGCTCGCCCAGGGTTCCGATGTGGATGAAGCCGGCGACGGTCTCGCCCTCGGTAACGCCGAACAGGGCCGCGCCCTGGGCGTCATAGCTGTACCAGTCGGTGATCCAGCTGGTGGAGTAGCCGAAGGCGCCGGCCGCGTGCTCCAGGTTCATGCAGACGGCGCCGGCCGACAGCTGTTGCTCCCACACCGGCTTGGCGTTCGGGACGGGGGTCGAGACGACGAGGATGGTGACCGGCGCGGCGGTCAGCTTGGCCAGCACCGCCTGATCCTTGGCCGGGCGATTTTTCAGTTCGGCAAGCACCGCCAGCCGCTCGGCGATCTCGGCGCGCGACTGCGGGCCCAGCACCACGAACCGCCACGGGAACAGCTTGCCGTGGTCGGGCGTGCGGGCACCCAGGGTCAGGATGTCGTCCAGCTCGGCCTCGGTCGGGCCGGGGGCGACCAGGGCCTGGGCCGGGGCGGAACGGCGCAGGGCCAGCCGCTCGCGCATCTGCGGCGACGCGACGGGCGCGGGCAGGGGGGCGTTCAGGTCGAAGACGGGCATCTGGGTCATGTCGTCTAGCTAGGCTTTCGACATCGCTTCCGCCATAGTTTCGCGATGAGCGACACCGACGAACCCGGATGGGCCAGGGGGCTGGTCAAGCCGCCGGCCTGGCGCAGCGAAAGCCAGGAGACGCTGTTCGAAAGCCCATGGCTGGTCCTGACCCGGCACCGGGCTGTCGCGCCCACCGGCCATGTCGCCGATTATGCGGTGATGCGGCCCCGCAATGTGGCGACGGGCGTGCTGCCGGTCCATGACGACGGGACCGTGACCCTGGTGGGCCAGCAGCGGCTCGCCCTGGGGAACTATTCCTGGGAAATGCCCGAAGGCGGGGCGCCGCTGGACGAGGATCCGTTCGACGGGGTGCGGCGCGAACTGGCCGAGGAGGCGGGACTGGAGGCCGCACACTGGGCGCCGGCCCTGACGATGGAGCTGTCCAACTCGGTGACGACGGAGGTAGCCCACACCTGGATCGCCTGGGGGCTGAGCCCCGTGCCGACCGCGCCGGACCCGACCGAGGTCATCGCCGTGGTGCGCGCGCCCTTCGTCGATCTGCTGGCCGAGATCGGGCGAGGGACGGTGCGGGACTCGCTGACGGTGGCGACCGCCTACCGGGCCTACCATATGGCCCAGAACGGAGAGCTGCCCGAGGCGCTGGCGCGCGCCTTGCTGGGGCGGCTATGATGTCGCCGAAGGAGCCGGTCATGGCCAAGCTGGAAATCGTCGCGGAAACCGACAGCGTGTGGCGACAGCTGCGCGCCTCGGCCGAGGCTGCGGCGCGCGAGGAGCCGCAACTGGGCTCGCAGATGAACGCCGTGGTCCTGTCGCACGACGACCTGGCGGGGGCGCTCAGCTTCCAGATCGCGCGCAAGCTGGCCGATGGCGAGATGACCGCCATGTCGGTGCGCGAGGTCTGCCTGTCGGCCTTCGGCGCCGATGCGTCGATCGTCGAGGCGGCGGAGGCGGATTTGCAGGCGGTGGCCGAGCGCGACCCGGCGATCCGCAACCTGTTGCAGCCCTTCCTGTATTTCAAAGGCTTCCAGGCCCTGCAAAGCTGGCGCGTGGCCCACTGGCTGTGGGGGCAGGGGCGCGAGACCTTGGCCTTCCATTTCCAGAGCCGGATTTCCGAACTGTTCCAGCTGGACATCCATCCGGCGGCGCAACTGGGCAAGGGGCTGTTCCTGGACCACGGCACCGGCATCGTCATCGGTGAGACGGCTGTGGTGGGCGATGACGTCTCCATGCTGCACGGCGTGACCCTGGGCGGCACGGGGGCCGAGCGCGGCGACCGCCATCCCAAGATCGGCAAGGGCGTCCTGCTGGGCGCCGGGGCCAAGGTGCTGGGCAATATCCACGTCGGCGACTACGCCAAGGTGGCGTCCGGCTCGGTGGTGCTGAAGGCCGTGCCGTCGGGCTGCACCGTCGCAGGGGTGCCGGCGCGGCTGGTCAACTGCCCGACCGGGGCCGAACCGGCGCGGACGATGGATCATACGCTGGCGGACGTGGTCTACGACTTCGTGATCTGACGGGTTTCCCTGAACGGCCGATGTCTCTAGGGTCCGCGGCCAACGTTCAGACCATGAGGCCCCCGTGAAAGACACCGACCTGAAGCGCATCGAGGCCCACCTCAAGCGCACCTTCAACACCGGCGGCATCATCGTGAAGGCCCGCCCCAAGCAGAACGACTCGGCCGAAGTCTATGTCGGCGACGAGTTCATCGGCATCGTCTTTGAGGACGAGGACGAGGAGGGCTCGTTCATGTTCGAAATGGCGATCCTGGCCGAAGACCTGCCGGAATAGCGTTCGTCCCAAGACGTGATCGCCCGGCCTCGACCGACGCGGGGCGATCACGGCACGACCGGCGGCTGGACCTTTAGAGCCAGCCCGCCGCTTTCAGCACAGGACCATGGGTCCGGCTGACCGGCGCCGTCAGGCCGCCGACGAGGCGTATCTCGCCCACGCCGCGCCGCCAGCGCACCGCCTCCACCGCATCGGTCGTCTTCTGGCGAAGCCCAGGCGTTGAGGGCGATCAGCGCGTCGGCGTCGCGCGTTCCAGGCCGTAGAGGGCCTCGACGATGTCCTCGGCCTTCTGCTTGACCATCTGCTGGGCGTCGTGGACGCCGCGATTGTAGAAGACGCCGCAGATTTCGGCGCCGATAAAGTCCAGCAGCATATCGGCGGGCAGCTGACCCAGGTCGTGGTCGAGTTCGTCGCGGAAATAGGCGCGCAGCTTGCCGGTCGCGGCGGCGTGTTCGTCGGGCGAGAGTTCGATTCGCTGGGCCATCAAGCCACCTCCGCGAGGGCTTCCTCCGCCGCGACCCAGGCGGCTTCGGCCGTGGCGAGATCGGATTCGGTCTTGGCGCGGGCGCGGGTCAGGCCTTCCAGAGCCTTGGGGTTGTTGACCGAGGCGGTGGCCATGTCGTCGTCGATACGGGCGATCTCGGCGGTCAGGCGGGCCATGGTCTCTTCGGCCTTCTTGACCGCGTGACGCAGCGTCGAGGGGGAGGGGCCTGATTTGCGGTCGTTCTTCTTGCCCTTGTTGTTCTGAGCGGCGGGAGAGGCGGCGGCCTCTTCCTTCTTGATCTGGCTGGGCTTGGATATGGCGGCCTTGGCGCGGTCGAGGACGAATTTGGCGTAATCCTCCATGTCGCCGTCGTAAGGCTTCACCGTGCCGTCGGCGGCCAGCCACAGACGGTCCGCGACCATCTCCATCAGCGACCGGTCGTGGGTGATCAGGATGACGGCGCCGGTGTAGTCGTTCAGCGCGTCCAGCAGGGCGCGGCGGCTGTCGATGTCCAGGTGGTTGGTCGGTTCGTCGAGGATCAGGACATGGGGCGCATCCATCGCGACCATGTTCAGCAGCAGGCGGGCGCGTTCGCCGCCCGACAGGCTGTCGACCGTGGTCTCCTGCTTTTCATAGCCAAGGCCGAATTGGGCCAATTTGGAACGGCGGGCGCTTTCGGGCGCATCCGGCATGGCGCGGCGGATGATTTCCAGCGGCGTGTCGGTGGGGTCCATCGCCTCGATCTGGTGCTGGTGGAACCAGCCCACGCGCATCTTCTTGTCGCGGTGCAACTCGCCCTCGGACACATTGAGGGCGCCGGCGATCATCTTGGCGAAGGTGGACTTGCCCGCGCCGTTGACGCCCAAGAGGCCGATCCGGTCATCCAGATCCATCCGCAGGTTCAGATTGCGCAGGATCGGCTTGCCGGTGTCGTAACCCACATTGGCCCGTTCGAGCCGGATCAGCGGCGGGGCCAGCGGACGCGGCGGCGAGGGCAGGGTGAAGGGGGCGACGCGTTCCTCGATCGTGGTGGCGACGGGCTGCATCTTCTCCAGCCGCTTCATGCGCGACTGGGCCTGGGCGGCCTTCGACGCCTTGGCTTTGAACCGGTCCACGAAGGACTGGAGGTGGGCGCGTTCGGCGTCCTGCTTGGCCTTGGCCGACAGTTGCAGACGGGCCTTCTCGGCGCGGGCCTTTTCGAAGGCGTCGTAGTTGCCGGTGTAGAGGGTCAGGGTGTGGTTCGCGAGGTGCAGGATATGGGTGCAGACCTCGTTCAGCATCTCGCGGTCGTGGGAGATGATCAGGGCGGTGTGCGGGTATTTCTTCAGCCGCGCCTCCAGCCACAGGGCGCCTTCCAGGTCGAGATAGTTGGTCGGTTCGTCGAGCAGCAGCATGTCCGGCTCGGCGAACAGGGCCGCCGCCAGGGCCACGCGCATGCGCCAGCCGCCCGAGAACTCGGACATCGGCCGGGCCTGGTTCTCCTGGTCGAAGCCCAGACCGACCAGAATTTCGGCGGCGCGCGCAGGGGCGGCGTCGGCGTCGATCTCGATCAGGCGGGCCCAGATCTCGCCCATCTCCTCGGGGGGCGCCGTTTCCAGCCGGCCCAGCAGGGTGTGGCGTTCGACGTCGGCTTCAAGAATGGTGTCGATGACGCTGACCGGCGTCGCCGGGTGTTCCTGATCGACCGAGCCGATGCGGGCGGTCTTGGGCAGGCTGATCTCGTCGCCGGCGGCATGAAGCTCGCCCAGGATCAGCTTGAACAGGGTGGACTTGCCGATGCCGTTGCGGCCGACCAGGCCGACCTTGGCGCCAGGCGGCAGGCTGACGGAGGCGTCCACGAGGAATTTGCGGCCCCAGGCGTTGAAGGTCAGGTCGGTGATCTGGAGCATGGGAGGCGCAATGGACTTTCTGACCGGTCATCTCTATATGACCAGTCATGACGTATGATCTTGTAAGCGGCGAGGTCGTCATAACGGCCACGGAGTTCAAGGCCAAGTGCCTGGACCTGCTGGATCGCGTGAACTCGGGCGAGATCCGTAGGGTTCGAGTGACCAAGCGCGGCAAGGAGGTGGCGGTTCTGGCGTCGCCGACCATGGACAGCGAAGCGCCCTGGAACCCCATGAGCATGTTCGGCGCGATGAAGGGATCGATTGTCATCGATCCTAGCATCGACCTGGACAAGCCGATCTACGAACAGGTTTTCGGCACGACGGTCGAAGCCGACATGGGGTTGGATGAGATTGATCTCGGCCTTGAAAGTCACGAGGCGTGAGTGACGGGGTGTTGCTGGACACCCACGCTCTGATCTGGATTGTCGGGGGGGCCGCACTTCGGCCGGCGGCTGTCGAAATGATCAGTGCGGCGGCGGTGCAGGGCGAACTGTTTGTCTCGGCTGCGTCGGCCTGGGAAATGGGCTATCTGGCCAGCAAGCCAGAGTTGGTCCAGATTTTACGACGCGATGTCCGCACCTGGTTCTGGGAAGCCGTCAATACGGCTCATGCGCGCATCAAAGACCTGGCGCCGGACATCCTCTTGGATGTGGCGCATCTTCCGCCGCCTCTCCATCGAGATCCTGCCGATCGGATGTTGATCGCCACGGCGCGGGCCTATGATTTGACTTTGATCACCCGCGACCGCGCCATTCTCGACTACGCCGCCGCGGGGCATGTGCGCGCCGTCGCCTGCTGAAAGACGGCTTGGCGCGGGGGCGGGGCGTCGCTATAAGCCCGCGACCGTCAATCTCCCTAACAAGAAGTCAATTCCCATGACCGAACGCACCTTCTCGATCATCAAGCCCGACGCGACCCGCCGCAACCTGACCGGCGCGATCAACGCCGTGATCGAAGGCGCCGGCCTGCGCATCGTGGCTCAGCGCCGCGTCAAGCTGTCGACCGACCAGGCCAAGAAGTTCTACGAAGTCCACGCCGAACGCCCGTTTTACGGCGAGCTGGTCGAGCAGATGACCGCCGAGCCGGTCGTCGTGCAGGTGCTGGAAGGCGACAACGCCGTCGCCGCCTATCGTGAAGTCATGGGCGCCACCAACCCGAAGGACGCCGCCGACGGCACCATCCGCAAGCAGTTCGCCCTGTCGATCGGCGAGAACTCGGTCCACGGCTCGGACAGCCAGGACAACGCCAAGATCGAGATCGCCCAGTTCTTCACCGACGACCAGATCGTCGGCTAAGGCGCTCAAGCGCAAGGGACCGCGTCCCGAGCGTAGCGTCAGTATAAAGGCCCGCGTCCGGAACCGGACGCGGGCCTTGTCGTTTGGTCTTCATCGTCTCGCCTCCCTAGGAGAATTCTCATGAAGACCATTCTGAAACTGACCCCCGTCATCGGCGCCGTGGCCCTGCTGGCCGCCTGTGGCCAGACCATGGAACAACGCGCTGCGACCGGCGCTCTGGGCGGCGCCGTCGCCGGCCAGGCCGTCGGCGGCAACACGGGTTCGACCGTGGCCGGCGCTGCGATCGGCGCCGTCGCCGGTGCGGCCACCACGCCTCGCTAAATCCGGCTTAAACCCCGGACAAGGAAAAGGCCCGGAGCGTGCGCTCCGGGCCTTTTCTGCGTCTGGAGTGTGATCGCTTACCAGATGCGGGCGCGGGCCTCGGGTGCGATATATTCCTTCTGGTCGGGCGAGACGCCGAAGGCCGCATACCAGGCGTCGATGTTGCGCGGCGAGGTGGCGGCGCGCACCGGGCCCGGCGAGTGCGGATCGGTGGTCAGCTGTTCCTTCAACGCCTCGGCGCGCGACTTCTCGCGCCAGACCTGGGCCCAGCCCAGGAAGACGCGCTGGTCGCCCGACAGGCCGTCGATGACCGGGGCCGGCTGGCCGTTCAGGCTGCGGTGATAGGCGTCCAGCGCCAGCAGCAGGCCGCCCAGATCGGCGATGTTCTCGCCCATGGTCAGGTCGCCGTTGACGTGGACGCCGGGGATGGGCTCCAGGCTGTCGTAGATGTCGCCCAGCACCTTGGCGCGCGCCTCGAACCGGGCGGCGTCCTCGGGCGTCCACCAGTCGCGCAGCACGCCGTCGCCGTCGGACTTGCGGCCCTGGTCGTCGAAGCCGTGGGTGATCTCGTGACCGATGACCGCGCCGATGCCGCCATAGTTGATCGCCGGGTCAGCGTTCGGATCGAAGAAGGGCGCCTGCAGGATGGCGGCCGGGAAGACGATCTCGTTGCGGGGCGGGTTGTAGTAGGCGTTGATCGTCTGGGGCGTCATGCCCCATTCCAGCGGATCGACCGGCTGGCCGATTTTGGCGCGCTTGTAGGCCCATTCGAAGGCCGAGGAGCGTTCGACGTTGCCGTACAGGTCGTCGGCGGTCAGCTCCAGACCGTCATAGCTGCGCCACTTGTCGGGATAGCCGATCTTCACGCCGAACTTGGACATCTTGTAGAGGGCCTGTTCGCGAGTCGGCTCGCTCATCCAGTCGACATGCTTCAGACGCTCGGTCATGGCCGCGCGGATATTGCCGACCAGCGCCTCCATCTGGGCCTTGGACGTGGCGGGGAAGTGCAGGCGGACGTATTCCTGGCCCAGCACCTCGCCCAGCTGGCCGTCGACCAGGGCGACGCCCCGGTTCCAGCGCGGCCGGTTTTCGGGCTGGCCGCGCAGGGCCTTGCCGCGGAAGTCGAAGCGGGCGTCGACGAAGGCCTTGGACAGATAGGGGCTGGCCTGATCGACGACGTTGAACGCTTGCCAGGCCTTCAGCGTCTCGATGGGGGTGTCGGCGAACTCCTGGGCGATGCCGGGGATCGCGGTGTTTTCCATCAGGACCAGGGTGTCGACGTCCGACACCTGGGCGCCGGCCAGGAAGCCGGTCCAGTCGAAGCCCGGCGCCAGGGCGGCCAGGTCCGCGACCTTGGTGGGGTTGTAGAGCTTGTCGATCTGGCGACGCTCGACGTTCGACCACTGCTTTTCGGCCACCTTGGTCTCGAAGGCCAGGATGTCGGCGGCGGCCTTGGCCGGCTCGGTCCAGCCGATGGCGGTCAGGGTGGTGGTCAGATAGGCCAGATAGGCTTCGCGCTGGGCGGCGAAGTCGGGCTTCAGATAATAGTCGCGGTCCGGCAGGCCGAGCGAGCCCTGGCCCAGATAGGCCGAGTTCATGTCGGGCTTTTGCAGATCCTCGAACACGTCGATGCCGAACACCGAGGCGCCGAAGCCGGAGTGGCTTTCACCCATCAACCGCGCCATGCCGGCATGGTCGGTGACGGCCTTGACGGCGGCGAGGTCGGCCGCGAGCGGGGTCGCGCCCAGCTGTTCGATCTTGGCCTCGTCCATGAAGCTGGCGTACAGGGCGCCGACCTTCTGGGCGTTGGCGTTGACGGGGTTGGCGGCGCTGGTCTCGATGATGGAGCGCAACTGGGCCTGGGCGTTCTCATACAGGACGTCGAAGGGGCCGAACCGGGTCTTGTCAGCCGGGATCTCGGTCGTGCGCAGATAGGTTCCGTTGGCGTATTCGTTGAAGTCGTCGCCCGGCTTCACGCTGGTGTCGCGCCCGGCGAGGTCGAAGCCCCATTCGCCGATCCTGTGGACGCCCGAGGCGCCGGGCGCCTCCTGAGCCGAAGCCGCGCCGCCGGTCAGGGCGACGACGATACAGGCCGAGCAGGCGGCCATCAGACGGATGCGATTCATGAAAAGAGACATTCCCAATTTTGGTCGGCCGCACCATTGCGCCGGTGCGGCGGTCTGTCGCATGACGTTTTTGTAATCTTTGCGGGGCTGGCGTGTTGGGGCGGGACGTCCACACTTCGCTAAAGCCGTCATCCTAGGCCTTGTGCCTAGAATCCATACGCTCGGTGTTCGAAGACCGAGCACTCTGCCGACCTACCGGGATTCTGGATCCTAGGCACAAGGCCTAGGATGACGAACGGGGGAGGGGCCTTAGCCCCGCCCCAAGCCCCGGCAGAAAGCACTCAGCAATTGCGGATAGAGCGTGTGCTCGGCCGTTTTGACCCGTTCGGCCAGGCTTTCGGGCGTATCGCCTTCGACGATCGGCACGCGCGCCTGGCCCAGGATCGGGCCTTCGTCCACGCCCTCGGTGACCAGATGGACGGTGCAGCCGGCCTCGGCGTCGCCGGCGGCGACGGCGCGGGCGTGGGTGTCGAGGCCGGGATAGAGGGGCAGCAGGCTGGGGTGGATGTTCAGCATCCGGCCGCGCCAGCCGCCGACCAGCCAGGGCGTCAGAACGCGCATATAGCCGGCCAGGGCGATCACCTCGACGCCCGCGGTGCGCAAGCGGTCGTCCACCGCCCGTTCATGCGCCTCGCGGTCCTTGCCGAAGGGTTTGTGCGCCACGGTCGCGGTCTCGACGCCCTTGGCCGCCGCAACGGCCAGACCGCCGGCCCCCTCGACGTTCGACAGGACCAGAACGACCTCATAGCCGCTGTCGGCCGCCGAACCGGCGTCGATAAGGGCGGCCATGTTGGAGCCGGCCCCTGAGATCAGGACGGCGACGCGGGTCTTTGAGCCGGACATCACTCGGCAGGCGGCGACGTGGGCGCCTCGAACGAACCGGGCGCGCCGGGGAAGACCACGGGGCTTTCATAGCCGTCCGCCGACAGGGCGGAGACGCCGAAGAACCAGTCGTCGATGACGATATTGGGCAGGACCAGGGTGGTGGCGTCGGCGGGCGCGGCGCGGCTGTAGGTCCACTGGGGCGCGGTGGTCGAACGCCACCAGACGCGATAGCCGACGGCGCCGGGTACGGTCTTCCAGCTGACGGTGGTGTCCGGCTTGACCGCGCCTTCGATGGCGACGCCGGTGGGGGCGGCGGGGGCCGAGGCCAGGGCCGCCATGGCGACGGTGTTCAGCCGCGCGACCTGACCCAGATAGCCGAAGTCCACGCCGTCGATGGTGTCGCCGTAGTGGACGCCGTTCTCGACCCGCAGGTCCTGGTGCTGGCGGTCGTAGTTCTCGGCGCCCTCGCTGATGCGCACGGCGGGGAAGCCGGCCTTCAGCATCTCGACCTGGTCGCCGCCGCGGCCGTAGCGGTCGGTGCGATAGATCATCTCGACGTCGAAGTTCGCCAGATAGCGGTCGGCGATCCCGTCCACGAATCGAGCCAGGTTGCGCGAGGAGGAATCGACTTCGCCGCCGTTGTAGCGACGACGTTCGGCCTGTTCCGGGGTCTCGACCGTCTTGGTGCCTTCGGAGAAGACGCGGACGCGGGTTGTGTCGCGCACCCCGTTCTGGCCTTCGGAGTTGCCGACGATGTCGTTGTTCAGATTGGCCTCGACCTTCCAGCCCTGGGCGGCGGCGTAGTCGGCCAGGATCTTGCCGCCCAGCAGCCCCTGCTCCTCGCCCGACAGGACGGCGTAGACCAGGGTGGCCGCGAACTTGTGCTTTGACAGGACGCGCGCGGCTTCCAGCACAGCCGCAACTCCCGAGGCGTCGTCGTTGGCGCCGGGCGCGTCGGAGGTGAAGTCCATCACGTCGGTGACGCGGTTGTCGATGTGGCCCGAGATGACGATCACTCGGTCGGGATCGGTCGTGCCGCGCTGGATGGCCAGGACGTCCATCACCTCGGTCGGGGTCGGCACGCGCCCGCCGGTGACGGTGTCGGCGGGCAGGGCGATGGTCAGGCAGTCGCCGCATTCGGCGCCGATGGTGCGGAACTGGCGTTCGGTCCAGCGGCGGGCGGCGCCGATGCCGCGCGTGTCGGATTGGGTCTCCGACAGGGTGTGGCGCGTTCCGAAGCCGACCAGGGCCTCAATGTCGGCGCGCATCCTGTCCGGCTGGATGTCGGCGGCGACCCCGTGCAGCAACGGTTGCTCAACAGCGGCGGGCGTCTGCGCCTGCGCCGCCCCCGTCGTCAGGGCCAGGGTGAAAACGGCGACGGAGGCGAGCAGGGCGGTGCGCATGGGGATCAGGCCGCTTCCAGCTGTCCGCAGACGAAGGCGACCTCGCCCGCGTTGAGCAGGGCGGCGAGGACCGGCTCGGCGTTTTCGGGCGCGACGATCAGGATGAAGCCGACGCCGCAGTTGAAGGTGCGGCGCATCTCGTGGTCGCTGATGCCGCCGGCCTCGGCCAGCCACTGGAAGACGGCGGGCATGGGCCAGGCGTCCCAGTCGAACGACGCCTGCAGGCCCTCGGCGATGCAGCGGGGCGGGTTTTCGATCAGGCCGCCGCCGGTGATGTGGGCCGCGCCCTTGACCAGGCCCGCCTTCATCAGCGGCAGGACCGGCTTCACATAGATGCGGGTCGGCTCCATCAGGGCCTGGGCCAGCGAGCGGTCCTTGGCGAAGGGGGCGTCGTCGCCCCAGGCCAGGCCAGACTTCTCGACCACCTTGCGCACCAGCGAATAGCCGTTCGAGTGCGGGCCGGTGGAGGCCAGGCCGATGATGATGTCGCCGGCCGCCTGGCGATCCAGATAGGGCAGGGCGTGGCCGCGCTCGACGGCGCCCAGGCTGAACCCTGCCAGGTCATAGTCGCCGTCGGTGTACATGCCGGGCATTTCGGCGGTCTCGCCGCCGACCAGGGCGCAGCCGGCCTGGCGACAGCCCTCGGCGATGCCGGCGACGACGCGGCGGGCGGCGTCGATCTCCAGATGGCCGGTGGCGTAATAGTCGAGGAACAGCAGGGGCTCGGCGCCTTGCGCCAGCAGGTCGTTGACGCACATGGCGACCAGGTCGACGCCGACGCCGTCATGGCGGCCGGTCTCGATGGCGATCTTCAGCTTGGTGCCCACGCCGTCGGTGGTGGTGACGATCAGCGGATCCTCGAAGCCGGCGGCCTTCAGGTCGAACAGGGCGCCGAAACCGCCCAGCGAGGGCTCCGATCCGGGGCGCGCCGTGGACTTGGCCAGGGGCTTGATGTGTTCGACCAGCATCTCGCCCGCATCGATGTCCACGCCCGCATCGGCGTAGGTCAGGCCGTTTTCGAGAGGCTTTTGGGTGTCGCTCATGAGATCTCGGGCCTGAATCGGGGCGGAAATGCAGCGCGGCTCTTGCCACAGGTAGGATGCGGGGGGCTATAGCATCGGAATGACGCCGATCACCACCACCGAGGCGCTGGCCGAATTCTGCGCCCGCGTAGCCACAGCCCCCTTCATCACGGTCGATACCGAATTCATGCGGGAAACGACCTACTGGCCCAGGCTGTGCCTGATCCAGGCGGCCTCGGCCGAACACGCCGCCATCATCGATCCGATGGCGGAAGGGCTGGATCTGGAGCCGTTCCTGGACCTGTTGCGCGACGAGAAGATCGTCAAGGTCTTCCACGCCTGCCGACAGGACGTGGAAATCTTCGTGCGCCTGGGGGCCATGCCCAAGCCGATGTTCGACACCCAGGTCGCGGCCATGGCCGCCGGGTTCGGCGAACAGGTCGCTTATGATTCGCTGGTCCGGCAGATGCTGCGCATCGAGGTGGACAAGGGCAGCCGTTTCACCGACTGGGCCCGCCGGCCGCTGTCGGAAAGCCAACTGGTCTATGCGCTCGGCGACGTGACCCATCTGGCGGCGCTCTATCCCAAGCTGCGCGATCGGCTGAGCAAGGAAGGCCGTCTGGACTGGGTGATGTCGGAAATGGCGGCCCTGACCGATCCGGCCATCTATGACACCAATCCCGAAAACGCCTGGAAGCGGCTGAAACCCAAGAAGTTCTCGGCCAAATACCTCGCCGCCTTCAAGGCCGTCGCCGTCTGGCGAGAGCGGGCGGCGCAGGAGCGGGACCAGCCGCGCGGCCGCATCCTGAAGGACGAGGGCATCGACGAGATCGCCCAGCAGACCCCGACGGACGTCGAGGCCTTCAACCGCCTGCGCTCGGTGCCCAAGGGCTTCGGCGGCTCGCGCCTGGGGCTGGAACTGGCTGAAGAGCTCAAGCGCGTCCTGGCCGATCCCGAATCGCACGCCCCCGACATGGAACGCCCCGCCCACCGCCAGCCGGCCCCGCCCTCGGTGGTCGAGCTGCTGAAGGTGCTGCTGAAGGCCAAGAGCGACAACGCCGGCGTGGCCTCCAAGCTGATCGCCACCGTGTCGGACCTGGAAAAGATCGCCGTCGCCGACGATGCCGATGTGGACGCTCTGAAGGGCTGGCGCCGCGAACTGTTCGGCGAGGATGCGCTCAAGCTGAAACGCGGCGAGATCGCCCTGGTCCTGAACGGCGCCCGCGTCGAGGTCGTCGAGATAGAGGGCTGACCAACCGTCTCCTCCCTGCGAAGCGGGGAGGGGGACCGCGAAGCGGTGGAGGGGCTCTTGAAGCCCCACCGGCGCCTGTTATGCGGCGAAGAGCCCCTCCGTCACGGCGCTGAAGACGCGCCGCGCCACCTCCCCATTTCATGGGGAGGAGACGGGTTGCCTTATATCTTCAATCCCAGGTCCATCGCCTCCGCCAAGGCCTTGGCGCGCTTCTTGGTCTGTTCGCCCAACAGGACGTCGGCATAGCCTTCGGTCGCCGTCAGGCGCAGGTCGCCGCCCTTCACCTTGGCCGTCGCATTGGCCAGCAGTTGCGGCGAGCGGCCGGACAGGTCGCAGGCGAGGCGGATGGCCAGGCCGATGGCGCGGGCGCGTTTGGCGGCGTCGCCGTTCAGCAGGCGATCGATGATCTCGGGCTGGGGCGTGGCGGGGCCGCCGCCGTAGCGGGCGTTCATGGCGCTGGCCAGGAAGGCGCGTTCGACGTGGCTGATGCCCGCCACCGGCGCGCGCAGCACCTGGTCGAACACCAGTTCCAGCCGGTGGTCGGGGTGCAGCCGGGCGCCCAGGTCGGCCAGGTGGCAGGTTGCCGCGACCAGGACGGCGTCGCGCTCTTCTCCGAAGGCCGAGGGCAGGGCCGCGACGATGTCGGAAATCCAGCCGTTCAGGGCGCCGGGAAGGGCGGGGGCGACGCCCTGACGTCCGCCCAGGGCCGCACACCCCGCCATCAGCGGATCGGCCGTGCGCGTCGCCTCGTCCAGCGTCTCGAACAACAGGCCCTCGCGCACGCCCCAGGCCGACATCTCGATCTGTTTCAGGCCCAGGTGCTGGATCAGCCCCTCCAGCACCAGCCCGGCGTAGGGCAGGGTCTCGGCCCGCTTCTTGGACACGCCGGGTAGTTTCGCCAGGCCGGCCGCCGACTGCTGAGCCACCAGACGCGCCGTCTCCAGCGCATCCTCGGCCGACATCTGATACTGGTGAACGACCTTCAGCGGATAGGATTTCAGGGCCATCTGCACCTGGGCCAGGGTGCGCCAGGCGCCGCCGACGGCATAGAGGCGCTCGCTCTGGAACTGGGCCGCGACGGGTTTCAGCGTCTGGTCGATGCGGGCCCTGATGCGGTCGGCGTCGAAGGCCTTGCCGTCGGCCAGGGCGAAGGGCCCCAGCGGCAGGGTCAGGCCATGCTCGACGCCGTCTCCGTTCAGGCGGGTCAGCTCCAGGCTGGCGCCGCCCATGTCGGCTGACACGCCGTGCGCCAGGGGCGCGCCGGCCAGCACGCCCATGGCGGCGTATTTCGCCTCTTCCTCACCGGACAGGACACGGATGTTCAGGCCGGTCTCGGCCGCCACCCGCTCGCAGAATTCGGGCCCGTCGAGGGCCTCGCGCACGGCGGCGGTGGCGGCGATCAGGGTCGCATCGGGCCGCACGCCTTCCAGCACGGCGGCGAAGCGGCGCAGCGCCGTCATGGCCATCACCACCCCTTCGGGCGACAGCTTGCGCGTCGTCGGCAGGTCGCGGCCCAGGCCGGCCAGCACCTTCTCGTTATAGACAGTCCAGATCGCCCGGCCTTCCAGCCGGTACAGCACCAGGCGCACCGAGTTGGAGCCGATGTCGATCGCGGCGATGTCGCGGTCGGTAAGCGGGTTTTCGGGCATCAGCGGCCGGGACGCTCATAGCGCAGGACGGCAGGCAGGCTCTTGGCCTTGCGGCCGCGCCCCGACAGGCTGGGATTGGTCATGAAGTATTTGTGGGCCGAGAAGGGCCGCTCCGGGTCCGCAGGGGTGACGCGTGTATAGCGCCCTTCGGCGTCCAGCACCCAGCTTTGTGCGTCGTCCTTCAGGTTGGCGACCATGATCTGGTCCAGCACCTGGTCGTGGACGGTGGCGTTGCGGATGGGCGTCATCAGCTCGACCCGGCGGTCCAGATTGCGCGTCATCCAATCGGCCGAGGAGATGAAGACCTTGGCCTTGTCGTGCGGCAGGTCCTTGCCGTTGGCGAAACAGACAATGCGGCTGTGCTCCAGGAACCGGCCGACGATCGACTTGACGCGGATGTTCTCGGACAGGCCCGGCACGCCGGGGCGCAGGCAGCAGATGCCGCGCACCACCAGGTCGATGCGTACGCCCCATTGGCTGGCGCGGTACAGGGCGTCGATGATCTCGGGGTCCACCAGCGAGTTCAGCTTGACCCAGATGGCCGCGGGCTTGCCCATGGCGGCGGCCGACATCTCCTTGCCGATCAGTTCGACCAGCGTGGACTTCATGTTCAGCGGCGACACGATCAGCGCTTCCAGATGGTCCGGCGTTGCATAGCCCGTGATGTAGTTGAACACCTTGGTCGCATCGCGCCCCAGCACGGGGTCGCAGCTGAACAGCGACAGGTCGGTGTAAACCTTGGCCGTCACCGGGTGATAGTTGCCGGTGCCGAAGTGGCAATAGGTCTTCAGCCCGTCGCCCTCGCGCCGCACGACCACGCTCAGCTTGGCGTGGGTCTTGTACTCGACGAAGCCGAAGACGACGTGGACCCCGGCCCGCTCCATCGCCCGCGCCCAGCGCAGATTGGCCTCCTCGTCGAACCGGGCTTTCAGCTCGACCAGGGCGGTGACGTTCTTGCCGTTCTCGGCCGCCTCGATCAGCGCCGCGACGATGGGACTGTCCTTGGAGGTGCGATACAGCGTCTGTTTGATGGCGATGACGTTGGGATCACGCGCGGCCTGACGCAGGAACTGCACCACCACGTCGAAGCTTTCGAACGGATGGTGGATCAGCATGTCCTTCTCGCGGACCGCCGCGAAGATGTCGCCGCCGTTGTCGCGCACCCGCTCGGGATAGCGGGGTTCATAGCCCTTGAACTTCAGGTCCGGGTGGCCGCCGGGGATAAGGTCCGACAGCTGGGCCAGCCCCAGCATGCCGTCCACCAGAACCACGTCTTGCGGCGCCGCCTCCAGCTCGCCGACAATGAAGTCGCGCAGGTCGGCGGGCATGGACGCCTCGATCTTGACCCGCACGACCAGGCCGAGGCGACGCTGTTTCAGCGCCTCCTCGAACTCCAGCACCAGGTCCTCGGCCTCTTCCTCGATCTCGATGTCGCTGTCGCGGATCAGCCGCAGCACGCCCTTTTCCAGAACCTCGCAGCCGGGGAACAGGTGGTCGATGAACAGCAGCAGCACGTTTTCCAGCGTGATGAACCGCTTGTGCCCGGGCGTGGAGCGGCCGTCGGTGGGCAGTTGCCAGAAGCGGCGCACCTGGGTCGGGACGGGCACCAGGGCGTAGAAGGTGCGGCTTTCGCCCTTGCGCCGCAGCTTCAGCGCCAGGGAGAAGCCCAGGTTGGGCAGGAAGGGGAAGGGGTGCGCCGGGTCGATGGCCAGGGGCGTCAGGACGGCGAACAGTTGGTTCAGGAACTCGGGCTCCAGCCGGTCCCGCTCGGTCTTGGTGATGCGCTGGCGATCGACGACCTCGATGCCTGCGGTGGTCAGTTCCTTCTTCAGCTGACGCCAGCGCAACTGCTGCTCGGCCATCAGCTCGCCGGCGGCGACGTTGATCTGGTCCAGCTGTTCGCCCGGCGTCAGGCCGTCGGCGGACAGGACCCGCAGCCGCTCGCGCAACTGGCCCTTCAGGCCGGCGACGCGGGTCATGAAGAACTCGTCCAGATTATTGGCCGAGATCGACAGGAACCGCAGCCGCTCCAGCAACGGATGGTTGGGGTTGGCCGCCTCTTCCAGCACGCGTTCGTTGAACGCCAGCCACGAGATCTCCCGATTGAAGAAGCGGGCGGGCGAGGCCATCAGGTCTTCGTTCAGCGCGAGCTGGGGGGCGCGCGAGGCGGGAACCTCCTCGCCTCGGGTGTCGTCGTGGATGGCGGCGTCGGTCATGACCCGGTTCTCGCGCGCGTCTGTGACGGCCGCAAGCGGCATAAGCGATTTTCGTCCGGCGGGGCCGAGACGGATCGTCGCTCAGCGATCCGCCAGGGTCTCCAGATCGTCCAGCACCTGACGCGCCAGAACCCGCGTCACCGGCCGATGCAGGGCGTCCAGCCGATCCACCGCCGTCGCGGCCGCCTCGGCCGAACGATCCAGCCGCCGCACCAGATAGTCGATCACCTCATCCGCAGGGGCGATGCTGCGTTCGGCGAAGCGGGCGCGCAGGATGGCCGACAGGACGTCGTCGTCGGGCGCCTCGACGGCCACGGTCCTCACCGCGTCCAGCCGCGAGCGCAGATCGGGCAGGGCCACGCTCCACGACCGCGGGGCCGAACGCGACACCAGCAGCAGGGCGCCCCCGCCGGCGTTGGCCAGATTGATCAGGTGAAACAGGGTCTCGTCGTCCGCATCGGGGGCGCGGTCCAGCAGGACGGCGCGGCCTTCCAGCTCCAGCGGGTCCATCAGGCCGGCCTCCGCGCCGTGCAGGGGCAGGGCGCCCACGCGCTCGGCCCATTCGGCGGCCAGGCGGCTCTTGCCCGATCCGGCCGGGCCATGCAGGGCCAGCACCGCGCCGACCCCGTCCGGCCAGCGGGACAGGGTGCGAACGGCCTCGGCGTTGCTGTCCGAGGTCACGAAGGCGGTCGTCTCGCCATGCCGCTCCAACGGCAGACGCAGCTGCTCAACGGGCGATTTGATCAGGGCGCTGGGCGCGGGCATGGCAGGGTCATAGCAGACGCCGGCCTCAACCGCGCCGATCCCGCCCTGTTGGTTCCGGGGAGGGAAGCCTGACCCTGTGGATGGAATTCAGGCGAACGGCGCCAGGGCCGGGTTCAGCTTGCCCGCCTTGAACTCGGTCACGACATAGTCTGCCAGGCCGTGAACCTGGAACGGGTCGGCCTTAAGCAGGGTCTCGAGCTCTTCTTTCGTTCCGCCGCTGCGCACCACCAGAATGCCGCCGGTGCGCGGAACCATCGGCCCGGCGGCGATGATCAGGCCGCTGGCGACATGGGTGTCCAACCACTCGCGATGCTCGACCGTCTTGGCTTCGATGGCTTCGATCGGCTGGGTGTAGGTGATGGTGACGATGAACATGGGTGGCTTTCCAGGTTGATGTCGCAGGCTATCGCCCGCCGCAGCAGGCTTTGCAACGCCTGAAACCTTGACTTTCGGGGGTGATGATGCGCCCTACGCCGCTTCCGATTTTCGCCGCGCGCGCGGTCCAGTCCAGACGATTCTCATGCACGCCTACCGCTCCCATACCTGCGGCGCCCTGCGCGCCTCCGACGCCGGTTCCGCCGTCCGCCTGTCTGGCTGGGTGCACAGGAAGCGCGATCATGGCGGCCTGCTGTTCATCGATCTGCGCGACCACTACGGCCTGACGCAGCTGGTGCTGCACCCTGAGACGCCGGGCTTCGCAGCGGTCGAACGTCTGCGCGCCGAGAGCGTGATCAAGATCGACGGCGAAGTCATCGCGCGCGAGGCGGGGGTCGTGAACCCCAACCTGCCGACCGGCGAGGTCGAGGTGCGCGTGCAAGGCGTCGAGGTCTTGTCGGAAGCCGCCGAACTGCCGATGCCGGTCTTCGGCGATCAGGAGTATCCGGAGGATATCCGCCTGGGCAACCGCTTCCTCGACCTGCGTCGTGAGCGGCTGCACAAGAACATCGTCCTGCGCTCCAGGGTCATCTCCTCGATACGCCAGCGCATGGTCGCCCAGGGCTTCCTGGAATATCAGACCCCGATCCTGACGGCGTCGTCGCCGGAAGGCGCACGCGACTTCCTGGTGCCGTCGCGCCTGCACCCCGGCAAGTTCTACGCCCTGCCGCAGGCGCCGCAGCAGTTCAAGCAGCTGCTGATGGTTTCGGGCTTCGACCGCTATTTCCAGATCGCCCCCTGCTTCCGTGACGAAGACCTGCGCGCCGACCGGTCGCTGGAATTCTACCAGCTCGACGTCGAGATGAGCTTCGTGACCCAGGAAGACGTCTTCGCCGCCATCGAGCCGCTGATGCACGGCGTGTTCGAGGAGTTCGGCGAGGGCAAGCCGGTGTCGCCCATCGACGGCGCCCATGTCTTCACCAACGACTTCGGCGAGACGTTCGAGCACAAGGGTTTCGAGCGCCTGACCTACGCCCAGTCGATGGCCTGGTATGGTTCGGACAAGCCGGACCTGCGCAACCCGATCAAGATGCAGGTCGTCTCCGACCACTTCCGCGACGGCGGTTTCGGCCTGTTCGCCAAGATTCTGGGCGCGGACGAGAAGAACGCCGTCTGGGCGATTCCGGCCCCGACCGGCGGCTCCCGCGCCTTCTGCGACCGCATGAACAGCTGGGCGCAGGGTGAGGGCCAGCCAGGCCTGGGCTATATCTTCTGGTCGGACGACCAGGGCGCCTGGGGCGGTCCCATCGCCAAGAACCTGGGCCAGGAGCCGACCGAGACCCTGATGGCCTCGCTGGGCCTGGGCAAGGGCGACGCCGCCTTCTTCACCGCCGGCCTGCCGTCGGTCTTCGCCAAGTTCGCCGGTCTGGCCCGCACCCGCGTGGGCACGGAGCTGAAGCTGATCGACGAGAACCAGTTCAAATTCTGCTGGATCGTCGACTTCCCCATGTTCGAATGGTCGGAAGAAGAGAAGAAGGTCGATTTCAGCCACAACCCCTTCTCGATGCCGCAGGGCGGGCTGGAGGCCCTGGAGACCCAGGATCCGCTGACCATCCGCGCCTATCAGTATGACATCGTTTGCAACGGCTATGAGCTGTGCTCGGGCGCGATCCGGAACCACAAGGCCGAGATCATGCTCAAGGCCTTCGAGATCGCCGGTTACGACGCCTCGGTGGTCGAGGAACAGTTCGGCGGCATGCTGAACGCCTTCCGCTATGGCGCGCCGCCGCACGGCGGCCTTGCCCCCGGCATCGACCGCATCGTCATGCTTCTGGCGGGCGAGACGGCCATCCGCGAGGTCATCGCCTTCCCGCTGAACCAGCAGGGCGAAGACCTGTTGATGAACGCGCCGACCGAGGCGGAAGAGCGTCAGTTGAAGGACGTCCACATCCGCACGGCCCTGCCGATCAAGGTGTGATGGGCGAAAGCTAGCCGACACGAACAAGGGGACGCTGCGAGGCGTCCCCTTTTTGCTGCGTCAGCGGCCGCTGGCGATGACGATGTTGCGCACGCGGGGCGGAACCGGCGGCGCCGGCGGGGTGCGGATCACGCGGATCGTGCCGCGACAGGCCTGGGGCGACAGTCGGCCGGGCAGGCGGGTCGAGCCGTCGCCGCAGGCCTCGCTGATCTGGGACTGGGTCAGGCCGCGCGCGCTGGACAGGTCCGCGCCCCGGATGTCTGCCCGGCGCAGCGAGGCGTCGCCAAAATCCGTGCGGGCGAAGTTTCCCCCGCTCAGCCGCGCACCGTCCAGATTGGCGTCGCGGAAGGAGGCGCCGGAGAAGTCGCCGTTCGACAGGTTCGAGGCCGTGATCTCGGCGTCATTGAAGTTGGCGCCCCCCGCCCGGACATTGGCCAGGGTCGAGCCGAACATCTCGCTGTCTGAAAAGTTGGCGCCCGACAGGGTGGCGCCGTTGAAGTTGACGCCGTGCAGCTCAGCGCCGGACACATCGGCCCGGCTCAGATTGGCCCGCACGAAGGACGCCCCTTGCGCCTCGGCGCCGCTCAGGACCGCGCCGGTGAAGTTGGTCGAGGAGAAGTTGGCGCCGACGATCTCGACGCCCGACAGATTGGCGCGGCTGAAATCGCTGCCCGTGAAGTTGGACCCGACCATCTCGGCCCCGCGCAGGTTCGCGCCGACCAGGGTGGCGTTCATGAAGGAGGCGCCGGTGAAGGTGGCGCCGGTCAGGTTGCGGCCCGACAGTTCGCACCGGTTGCACGATCCGCCCAGCGACACCGAACGGGCCACGTCGCGGTCCTGAATCAGCATCTCGACCCCCGCCGTCGCGGGGGAGGCGGCCAGGGCGACGCCAAGCGCCGCACCCAGCGCCAGCAGCGCCAATGGGGTTCGTGAGGGGATATGTCTTGCGATCTGTTTCACGAGACCTGCATGCCCCGAAACCCCTGTCAGACCTACTTAAATCGAGGTAATTTCGTTAAATCGAGGCAAGGTCGGCGGCCCTCAGCAGGCGGGAATGCGCAGGCCCCGCGGCAGGACGGTGGAGTCGTCGCCGCAGGCCTGGTTCAACTGGCCCTGGGTCAGGCCGGTGGCCCGCGTCAGCTGGGCGCCCGACAGGTTCAGGCCCGACAGCGTCGCTCCCGCAAAGCTGGCGCCCTCCAGATAGGCGCCGACGAAACTGGCGTTGGTCAGGTTTGCGCGCGAGAAGTTGGAACCCGAGAAGACGCCGCCATAGGCTTCCACGTCGCGCATGTCGGTATTGGAAAAACGCGTGCGGTTCATGACGCTGAGGCTCAGGTCCGCCTGACGCAGCCGTGCGCCCGACAGGTTCAGGCCCCGCGCCTCCAGCCCCGAGAAGTCGCCCTGGAACAGGTTGCATCCGGCGCAGGACGACCCGCGCTTCACGCTGGCGATCTGGCCCGCATTCTGGGCCAGGGCGGGCGCGGCGACGGCCAGCAGGGCGGCGATCAGGCCGAGGGAAAGTGTGCGTTTCATGGACCGGGCTCCGACGTTTGATCGTCTTGCAGCAAACCCTAGGCCATAACCCTTAACCTACCCCTGATCGCCGCCCTTCAGCGCCGGCGCGGCCCCGCAGGTGTCACAGACCCAGGCGGCCCCGCGCTGCTGCAGACTGAAGTCGCCGCAGGCGGGGCAGGCGACGGCTTCGCTATTGGCGACGTGACGCGGCTCGGGCTCGGCCTTCTTGCCGAAGGGCAGGACGACCAGATTGTCGGGCGCCGATCCGCGCGCGAATC
Source organism: Brevundimonas sp. FG128 (assembly GCF_057809775.1). Lineage (NCBI taxonomy): Bacteria > Pseudomonadati > Pseudomonadota > Alphaproteobacteria > Caulobacterales > Caulobacteraceae > Brevundimonas > Brevundimonas sp. FG128. Next base: position 620,198 of record NZ_JBMDKP010000002.1, on the reverse strand, counting down.
CCTTGGAGATGAACCGGGCGGCGGGCACGGCCGCGTTGGCGTCGGGCTTTCCGTCGCCCAGCCCATCCGCGTTCAGGTCGTCCGTTCCCGCATTGGCCAGTTCGTCGCGGTCCAGATAGGAGACGCCCAACTCGCGGAAGATGTAGTCCAGGATCGAGGTCGCGGACTTGATGGAGTCGTTGCCGGTGACGCGCCCGGCCGGCTCGAACCGGGTGAAGACGAAGGCGTCCACGAACTCGTCCAGCGGCACGCCGTATTGCAGGCCGATGGAGATGGCGATGGCGAAGTTGTTCATCAGGCTGCGGAAGGCGGCGCCTTCCTTGTGCATGTCGATGAAGATTTCGCCCAGCTCGCCGTCTTCGTATTCGCCGGTGTGAATATAGACCTTGTGCCCCCCCACGGCGGCCTTCTGGATATAGCCCTTGCGCCGGTCGGGCAGCTTGCGGCGCGCCCGTTCCCGCTCGACCACGCGCTCGACAACCCGTTCGGTCGGGGCGGGGCGGGGGGCTTCGCGCACAGGCTCGGCCCGCGCCGTCTCGATGTTCGGCAAGGACAGCAGCGGACCGGCCGCCGGCGCGGCGCGGGCCAGGCGGATGGCGCGACGACCGTCCAGCGCGCCCTGGCTCAGCAGACGCGCGGCCTGGGCCGAAGTGGCGCGCCAGTCCATCGGTTCGACCGCGATGTCGGCTAAGTCGCTGAACGGTTCGATGGCGCGCCGCAGGTCCGCTGCGACCCCCGCTGGATCGGCCAGCAGGGCGGCGACGGACGCCGGTGCCTCGGGCCAATCGCTCAGGTCGCCATGACCGAAAACCCAGCGCGTCGCCGCCGTCTCGGCCTCTTCGCACACGCCCAGCAGGGTCAATAGCAGGCCGTCGCCGTCCTCGACGCCCAGCACGTCGCGGATGAAGCCGGGGTCCAGCACCGGGGCGGCGAAGACCGTGTCGAAATCCTCAGCCCAGGCCAGGGCGTTCTCGATGGCGGCCAGCTCGATGTCGGTGAAGCCCAGCGCGCGCAGCGACGCATGGTCGATGCCCGGCGCCTCGACCAGGGTGCGCCGCCCGAACGTCCACCGCTCCGCCGCCTCGACGTCGCCGCCCGCCGCCGAGATCGCCGCCGCCAGGGCGGGGTTCAGCCGGCGACCGATCTCGCCGTCCGCCGTCTGGAACACATCGACCGCCGCGATCCGGCCCAGGCCCAGCCGCAGCCGCGCCTCGGCATCCTCGACGAACAGGCCGATGGCCGAGTGCCGCCGCGCCTTGGGCGCGACCGGCAGGGCCTTAGACGCGACTGCGGCGATGGGGTTGGCCAGCCCCTTCAGCAGATCGCGCCGCGTCCCTTCAGTCTCGGCGGCGGCGCCCTTCAGATCGTCCCAGTCGGGGCATAGACCGCGCACGCTCGCCAACTCGGCCGAGGTCTGCGCCGCCGTCGCCGCGACCAGTCCCGCGAATGCCTGCGCCCGAGTCGTTAGATCATTGACCGCCGCCAGGGCCTCCAGCAACCCGTCCAGCCCCAGGGCGATCACGCCCGGCGACGCCGCCTGAAGGTCCAGCGCCACCGTCAACAGCCGCGTCAGGCTCGCCAGATCGGTCGCCGCGTCGCCCCCCAGCGCCAGCACGGCGCCCAGGTCGATGACGGCTCGACCTGCCGCCGCCGTCGCGGTCTCCGCATCGCGCGGATCGAAGGCCACGATCAGCCCGCCGTCCAGCGTCGCTTCGGCCGCCAGCAGGGCCTCCGGCGCGCCCGCTGCGATCTGCGTTCGATCCGCCAGGGCGACCAGGGGCGCGCCCTCGACCGTCGGCTCCAGCGCCATGGCCGGCCGTTCGCCGTCGACGGCTCTCAGGATGTCGGCGTCGCTCGCCCCGCACCGTCGCGCCAGCGCCGCCGCCCGGCCCAAGGCCGGATTGCGCGAGGGGTCGCCGCAGTCGCCGCGGGGTCCTTCGCACCGGTCCACCGCATCGGCCACCCCCGCCAGAGCCTCGGCCAGGGCCTGCGCCGCCTGGGCGCCCAGTCTTGCGGCGGCCCGCTTGCCGCTGTGCGTCCTCAGATTCGCGCCCGCGCCGGGATCGTTCAGATCGACGACGCCGGCTGCAACCGGCTCCGATCCCGCCGGCGCCGCCAGGCCCAGCTTGAACGCGCCCGACAATTCGGCGGCGAACACAGCGGCCTCGGCCCGGTCGAACACGCCCTCCGTGACGCCGGTCGCGGCCAACCGCTCGGCCCAGGCGTCCACGCCGCCGTTCAGCCAGTCGCCCGACATCGGCGTCGCGAATCCTGCCGCCTCGACCCAGTCCAGCCAGGCCTCGATCTGAGAGTCGGACCAGCCGGCGGGCACCAGCACGGGCTGCACGTTGGCCGGGCGCTCGATGGCGCGGGTCTCCATCGCGACTCGTTCGGCGCGAACGGCGAAGCCGGATTGAAAGCGCATGGCGGCGTCTCTCCGAAAGGTTCGGGCCAGCCTAGGCGGTCGCGCGCCCGTTCGCCAATACATCTGGTGTGCTCAGGCCGTATTGCCCACAAGATATCGATTCGACCTGACCCTTCTGAACGCTGGACGAAGGGGGCGCGGCTTTCTATGATCCAAGCCAGACGCCGCCTCCCTTTTCGGCGACCCCTTACGGTTGGATTCCACGACGTGTTGAGCAAGATTTTCGGCTGGTGGGAGGGCGCCACGATCGGCACCCGCTTCACCATCGCCAAGCGCGGTCGCTTCGTCGGCCAGGACGAGAACGGCAATCGCTATTTCGAGAGCCGCGACAACGTCAGCTACGACGGCCGCAAGCGTCGCTGGGTCATCTATGACGGCTATGCCGAGGCGTCCAAGGTGACGCCCGACTGGCACGGCTGGCTGCACTACACCTTCGACCTGCCCCCGACCGAGCAGCCGCTGCCGCGTCGCGTGTGGGAAAAGGATCACCTGCCCAATATGACCGGCACGCCGCTGGCCTGGCGTCCGCCCGGCTCGCTGGCCAATGAGGCCAAGCGCCCGGCCGCGACCGGCGACTATCAGGCCTGGACGCCGGAGTGAGAGCGCGTCGGCTCCTGCTGGGCGGGGCGGCGCTGGTCGGCGTGCTGAGCGCCGGGGCGGTGACCGCCAGCGTGCTTCAGGACGCCCCGCGCGACGCCCGCCCCGTCCAGGATCCGATCGGCGACATCCTGCGCAATACGCCGGCCCAGCCGTCGGTGCCGACCGAGACGCCGCCTGCGGGCGCGCCGGCCCCGCGCTCGCCCGTCGCCGTGACCCCGCCGCCTCAGATCATCATCGCCGAGGACGCCGCCGTCGAGGAAAAGGCCGAGGAAGAAGAGAAGACCGAGGCCCCGGTCGCCGTGAAGGCCATCGACCAGCCCGACACCCCCGCCCGGCGCCAGCGGCGCAAGTTCGCGGTCATCCAGGCCATCGACAAGGTCACGGCCGAGACGATGAAGTTCGAGGTCGAGGTCGGCGGTCGCCCCGTGCGCTTCAACCGCAACCTGATCTTCGCCGCCCGCGCCTGCGAGGTGACGACCCCGGACGAGCTGACCGAGGACGCCATCGCCTATATCGACGTGTCGCTGCAGCCGCGCGGCCAGCAGGCCTCGCCGCGCCAGATCTTCCGTGGCTGGATGTTCGCCTCGTCGCCCGCCGTTAGCGGCATCCAGAACCCCTATTACGACGCCTGGGTCGTGGGCTGTAAGAACTGACCTTTCACGCCGTGAGGAGGCTGAGGATGGATCGCGATAAGCCGCTCAAGAAAAGCGAAACGGTCGAAATCCGACTGCCCCACGCGACCAAGTCCGCCTTCATGGCCCGCTGCCGTGCCGAGGGCCGCACCGCCAGCGACGCCATCCGCCGCTTCATCGACGCCGAACTGAGCCAGACGTCGGCGACGCGTCGCCAGCCCCGCCTGGGCTGGCGTCCGCTGCTGGCCGCCGCCGTCGCCGGCCTGGCCCTCGGCGCCGTCGCCGCGCCCTCCCTGGCCCAGTCTTCGCCGCCCAGCCGCGCCGCCTTCGACCGGATGGACCGCAACCACGACGGCGTTGTCAGCTTCGACGAATACCGCGCACGCTAACGGATGCGGACCAAAAACCGGTCCCACTGAAGGTTCAGCCAGGTCCAGGGCTTGAACAGGCTCGCGCCCGGCTTCCAGGACGCCATCACGATCTCGGCCCGGCCGACGATGTTCTCGGCGGGCAGCAGGCCGACCCCGACCTCGGGCGGCCATCGGCTGTCCAGCGAGTCGTCGCGATTGTCGCCCATCATCAGATACCGACCCGGCAGTACGCGGCGCAGGGGCGTGTCGTCGCCCGGCAGGCCCGGCCCGCCGTCATAGGTGACGTAGGATCGCCCGTCGGCCAGGGTCTCGCGCACCGGCTGCACCCGGCGCTGGGGCGCGTCATGGTCGGCGACGACATCCAGCCGGGTTTGGCGCACCGCGTCGCCGTTGACGAAGACCACGCCGCCGCGCACCTGAACCGTGTCGCCGGGCAGGCCCACGACACGCTTGATCCAGGTCTGTTTCGGATCGTGCGGCAGGCGGAACACCACCACGTCCCCGCGCCGAGGCTCGCGTCCCATCACCCGCCCCGGCAAGATCGGCGGCGAAAACGGCAGCGACGCCGTGCTCCATCCGTAGGCGTATTTGGACACGACGATATAGTCGCCCGTCACCAGTCCCGGCTCCATCGACGACGAGGGAATGGTGAAGGGTTGGAACAGCAGGATGCGGAGCGCCGTCGCCAGGATCAGGGCGACGGCCAGCGTCACGGCGATCTCTCGCCCTTCGCGCAGGACGGTCGAACGGGGCGGGGACTTCGGCTTGGATGGGGCTGGGTCATGCCGCCATTGACCGCCAGACCCGCCGCCGACGCCAATCCGAACCTGTCGGGACAGGCCCAAAATCGTGTCCGGACAGATCAGGCGGAGCCCATTACGCCGTGGCCAGAGCCACCGCCTCGGCGCCGGTCAGGCGCGCACACAACGCCGCCTGGTCCGGCCTGACCGACAGGGCGGGGGACAGCATGTCCAGATAGGCCGCCTGCGGCGTCTCCACCGCGCCGAACTGGCTGAGGTGCTCGGTCAGAAACTGCGCGTCCAACAGGGTCCAGCCGCCCTTTCGCAACCGCGCGACCAGATGGACCAGCGCCACCTTGGACGCATCCCGCTCGCGGCTGAACATGCTCTCGCCGAAGAAGGCCCCGCCCAGCGACACCCCATACAGTCCTCCGATCAGCCGTTCGTCCCTCCAGCATTCGATGGAGTGGACGAACCCCATGGCGAACAGGGCCGCATACAGCCGCCGGATCGGGCCGTTGATCCAGGTGTCCTCGCGATCCGGCCCCTGCGCCGCCGCACAGCCGTCCAGCACCGCCTCGAACGCGGTGTCGACCCGCACCTCAAACGGCTCGCCGCGCACAGTGCGACGCAGGCGCGAGGGAATGTGAAAGGCGTCCAGCGGCAGGACGCCGCGCTGTTCCGGCTCGATGATGAAGACGCGCGGATCGTCGCGCGCCTCGGCCATCGGAAACACGCCCCGGGCGTAACAGGCCAGCAGGTCCTCGGGGCCGAAGCCGCCGAAAGGCCCGCTGGCGCTGAAATTGGGGTCTGTCAGGCGTCGCCCTTCTGGCGGGCCGCCCACTTCTCCAGCCAGTGGATGTCATAATCGCCGGACAGGATGTCGGGCTCCTGCAACAGTTTCTGGAACAGGGGGATGGTGGTGTCGACGCCGTCGATGACGATCTCGTTCAGCGACCGCTTCAGGCGCGCGATGGCCTCCTCGCGGTCGCGGCCGTGGACGATCAGCTTGCCGATCAGGCTGTCGTAATAGGGCGGGATCGAATAGCCGGCGTAGATGGCGCTATCCAGACGCACGCCCAGGCCGCCCGGCGCGTGGAAGTCGGTGATCTTGCCCGGCGACGGGGTGAAGGTCTCCGGGTTCTCGGCGTTGATCCGCACCTCGATGGCGTGGCCTTTGAACTCGATGTCGTCTTGCGTGAACGACAGCGGCAGGCCGGCGGCGATGCGGACCTGTTCGCGGACCAGATCGACGCCCGTGATCATTTCCGTAACCGGATGCTCGACTTGCAGACGGGTGTTCATCTCGATGAAGAAGAACTCGCCGTCCTCCCACAGGAACTCGATGGTGCCGACGCCCAGATAGCCGATGGCGGCGATGGCCTTGTTGACCGTCTCGCCGATCTGCTTGCGACCCTCGGCCGACAGGGCGGGCGAGGGGGCCTCTTCCAGCACCTTCTGGTGACGACGCTGCAGCGAGCAGTCGCGTTCGCCCAGGTGGACGACATTGCCGTGGCTGTCGGCGATGACCTGGATCTCGATGTGGCGCGGCTTCTGGAGGTAGCGCTCCATATAGACGGCGCCGTTGCCGAAGGCGGCCTTGGCCTCGGACTGGGCGGTCTGAACCGCCTCGACCAGGTCGTCAGCCGTCAGGGCGACCTTCATGCCTCGTCCGCCGCCGCCCGCCGCCGCCTTGACGATCAGGGGGAAGCCGATGGTCTTCGACGCCTCGATGGCTTCCTCGACGGTCTCTACCTCGCCCTTGGAACCGGGGACGACGGGGATGCCGGCGTCCATGACGGTCTGTTTGGCGCTAATCTTGTCGCCCATGACCCGGATATGCTCGGGCTTGGGACCGATGAAGGTCATGCCGTGGGCTTCGACGATCTCGGCGAAGCGGGCGTTCTCGGACAGGAAGCCGTAGCCGGGGTGGATCGCCTGGGCGCCGGTGATCTCGGCCGCCGCGATGATCGACGGGATGTTCAGATACGACTTGGCCGCCGAGGCGGGGCCGATGCAGACGCTTTCGTCGGCCAGACGCACCCACATGGCGCCGCGGTCGGCTTCGGAGTGCACGGCGACGGTGGAAATACCCATCTCCTTGCACGCCCGGTGGATGCGCAGCGCGATCTCGCCCCGGTTGGCGATCAGAACCTTCGTAAACATGGCTTACGCCTCGAGCAGGACGAGGGGTTCGCCGAACTCGACCGGCTGGGCGTCGCCGACCAGAATGTCCGCCACCACGCCGTCGCGCGGGGCCTGGATCGGGTTCATCGTCTTCATGGCCTCGACGATCAGCAGGGTCTGGCCCTTCTTGACCTTGTCGCCCGCCTGGACGAAGGGCGCCGCTTCCGGCGAGGCCTGCAGATAGGCGGTGCCGACCATCGGCGACTTCACCTCTTCGCCGGCGCGGGCGACGATGGTGGCGGGGTCGGACGGCATGGAGACCGGAGCAGCAGCAGCGGCGGGAGCAGCAACTGGGGCCGGGGCGGCGGCGTATTGCACCGGGGCGGCGTTGACGGTGATCTCGCGCGCCACGCGGATGCGCAGATCGCCGCGCTCGACCTCGACCTCCGTCAGGTCGGTCTCGTTCAGGATGTCGGCCAGCTGGCGAACCAGGTTCGCGTCGATCTCGGCGTGTTTCTTGTCATCGGCCATTGGAGTGCGCCTTGTCTTTCGTGTGTAGTGCGAACGGGTCGGGCCTCAGCCGCGTTCCCGAACCTTGGTGAGGGCCGCCTGGACGGCCAGTTCATAGCCGACCGCGCCGAAGCCGGCGATGACGCCGGTCGCCGCTGACGACACATAGGAGTGATGGCGAAACGCCTCGCGCGCCGCCGGGTTGGACAGATGCAGTTCGATCACCGGGATCGACAGCGTCTTCAGCGCATCGTGCAGCGCCACCGACGTATGCCCATAGGCCGCCGGATTGATGATCAGGGCGTCCACGCCTGCGCGCGCCTCCTGGATCCAGTCCACCAGAACGCCTTCATGGTTGGTCTGACGAAACACGACGGTCGCGCCCTCAGCCGCAGTCACGCAGCGCTGTTCGATGTCCGCCAGGGTGTCGCGGCCATAGATGTCCGGCTCCCGAACCCCGAGCAGGTTCAGATTGGGGCCGTTCAGCACGTGAATGACGGGTGTTTCGGACATGGCTTCCGGAATCGGGCGCCGCTTCGCAGCACAAGAGGGGCCTTTTAGCCGACGCGGGGCGCGGGTCAAACGGTCGCCGCATCGAACCTTACCCTGGGTCACTGTGCGATGGCGCGCATTTCGCAGTCCCGACCCCATTCGTCCCCCAGCGGGACGGGGCACAGGAGCGCGGAGGATGCGCCAGGACGTGAAATTGGTGGTTCGAACGGTCATGGCGACCTTCGCAGCCATAGCGGTCGCCGTCGGCGCCTTTCTGTTCGAGGCGGGCTGAGGGCCGACGGTCTGGCGAAGCCGCCCGCCAATCGTTATCTCCGACCCATGCACCAGATCCATCTCAACGGCGAACCCCGCCAGGTCCAGGCCACCACCATCCTGGCCCTCGTCGAGGAACTGTCGCTGGACCCCCGCAAGGTGGCGGTCGAGCGCAATCTCGAGATCGTGCCCAAGTCCCTGCACGCCGCCACCCCCGTCGCCCAAGGCGACCGCATCGAACTGGTCCAGTTCGTCGGCGGCGGTTGATCAGACCTTGAGGATGGGGCCGGGATAGCGAGCGAGCGTCGCGTCTGCGGTCACTAGGCTTGCGCCCTCGACGATGGCCTGGGCCAGCAACAGGCGGTCAAACGGATCGCGATGGATTGAGGGCAGGTCCGCCAGCGCCAGTGTGTGCAGGCTGGTCACGTCGATTTCCTCATAGCCTGCCCCCAGAAGGCGATGCCGAAACGTGGTCGGGTCGATGTTGAAATCTGGGCGCTGCAGGTTCCGTTTGACGACGATTTCCCAGATGTTGACAGCACTGAAGATCAGACTGCTGGCAGGATCAGCCATCACCTGAGCCGCCTTCGCAGGAAGCCGCTCCAAATCTTCCGATGCCCAAAGCAGCAGGTGGGTGTCGATCAGCAATCTCATCGGCTGAAGCCGCCGTCGGGCTCTTCGTTGACCCCTTCGCCATAGAACATGGCTTCGATCTCGGCCTGACCCATGGTGTCGAAGTCGTCGGGCACCTGAATCTGGCCTTTCATGAAGCCGAAGCGGCGCGAGGTGTCGACGACCGGCTGTATCTCCTCCAGCGGCACGATCCTGGCCATCGGCTTGCCCGCCTTGGCGATGGTGATGGTTTCGCCGTTCGCCGCGCGTTCGATCAAGCGGGACAGGTGGGTCTTGGCCTGGTGGATGTTGACCGTTTCCATGACGCCGCTCCTGTGAACTTAGTCCACTTAGTTTAGTCCATCCGACGCACTCTCGCAACGCGGCGTGATCGATCCAGCCTTTGACATCGTCCGCCAGAGGCTTAGGTCACCACCCATGACCGATACAGTCTCCGAAACCTGGTCCGTCGCCGGCCGCACCTTCAACTCGCGCCTGATCGTGGGCACGGGCAAATACGCAGACTACGCCCAGAACGCCGCCGCCGCCGAGGCTGCGGGCGCCGAGATCGTCACCGTGGCCGTGCGCCGGGTGAACCTGACCGATCCGAACCAGCCGATGCTGGTCGACTATGTGAAGCCCGACCGCTTCACCTTCCTGCCCAACACCGCCGGCTGTTTCACCGGCGAGGACGCGGTGCGCACCCTGCGCCTGGCGCGCGAAGCCGGCGGCTGGAGCCTGGTCAAGCTGGAGGTGCTGTCCAACACCGCCCACCTGTATCCCGACATGATCGAGACGCTGCGGGCGCTGGACCTGCTGATCAAGGACGGGTTCGACGTCATGGTCTACTGCACCGACGACGTCGTTATGGCCAAACGCCTGGAAGACGCCGGCGCCGCCGCCATCATGCCGGCCGCCGCGCCGATCGGCTCAGGTCTGGGCATCCAGAACCCCATCAACGTCCGCCTGATCGTCGAACAGGCCAAGGTGCCGGTCCTGGTCGATGCGGGCGTCGGCACGGCTTCGGATGCGACTTTGGCGATGGAACTGGGCTGCGACGCCGTCCTGATGAACACCGCCATCGCCGGCGCCAAGGACCCAATCCGCATGGCCCGCGCCATGAAACACGCCGTCATCGCCGGCCGCGACGCCTATCTGGCGGGCCGGATGCCGAAACGGCTGTACGCGGACCCGTCGTCGCCTTTGGCGGGACTGATCTGAAAGACTACTGCGCGTCTATCCCGTCGGCTCTGCGGCTGCCGTTCCGACCCGTGTGGTCGGTGTTCTGCCAAGTTGCGTAGCAAGCCGTCGGTAAGTCGCCAGGGCCTGACCCACCACCTGGTCCATATTGTAGTAGCGATAGGTCGCTAGCCGTCCGACGAAACTGACGTCCGGCCGGGCCAGGGCCAGCGCCTCGTAGCGTTTGTAGAGCGCCTGGTTTTCGGGGCGGGGCACGGTGTAGTAGGGATCGCCCTCGGCCGAGGGATATTCGTAGGTGAGGCTGGTCTTCGGATGGGTCTGGCCGGTCAGGTGCTTGTATTCGGTGACGCGGGTCTGGGGCGTGGCCTCGTCGGGGTAGTTGATCGTGGCGACGGCCTGGGCCTGGGGCTGGTCCAGGGTGATGTGTTCGAACCGCAGCGAGCGATAGGGCAGGCGACCGTAGCGGTGGTCGAAGAATTCGTCGATCGGGCCGGTGAAGACCAGGTGTTCGACATCCACCTGATCGGCGACCTCGCGATAGTCGACACCGGTGCGTACCTCGATGTTCGGATGGTCCAGCAGGCGTTCGAACAGGCGCGTGTAACCGTCCAGCGGCATGGCCTGGAAGGCGTCTGTGAAATAGCGGTCGTCGGTGTTGGTGCGGGTCGGCACGCGCGCCGTGATGGACCGGTCCAGTTCGGACGGGTCGAGGCCCCATTGTTTGCGTGTATAGCCGCGGAAGAAGGTCTCGTAGAGTTCGCGGCCGACGGCGGAGACCACGACGTCCTCGGAGGTCCTGATCGGTGAAACCGGCTCGGCGCGCGCCTCAAGCCAGGCCGCCGCCTCCGCGTCCGTGTTCAGCGCCAGACCGTAGAGTTGGTTCAGGGTCGTGCGGTTGATCGGGATCGGGACCTGCTGATCGCCGACCTGGGCCAGGACGCGGTGCTCGTAAGGTCGCCAGCGCGTGAAGCGCGACAGATAGTCGAACACCTCGGCCGAGTTGGTATGGAAGATGTGCGGGCCATAGCGGTGGATCAGCAGGCCGGAGGCGTCCAGCGCGTCATAGGCGTTGCCCCCGATGTGAGGGCGTCGGTCGACGACCAGGACGCGCTTGGCGCCATCGGACGCGAGCCGTTCGGCCATGACCGCGCCTGCGAATCCGGCGCCGACGACGAGAACGTCATAGGCGTTGCGGATCAGGCGCGGTCGGGCGGCGGCGGAGGCTTTGAGGTCCGGGGCGGCCATGATGCGTCTTTCGGCGAGAAGCGAGACGTAACCGACACGGGCGAGGCAAGTAAAGTTCGGCCGAAAGACGGGTCGGTATTGCGGGCCCAGGACTTGAGGGGGCACCTATGCAAAGGGTCTGAGGCTGGACTGGCGTGCGGCGCACAGCGATTTCAGCCAGGCGCGCACGGCGCGCAGTCGCGCCGTGTCGTGGACCTCGCGGTGGGTGCTCAGCCAGAAGCGGCGCTCGATCAGGATGGAGGGCAGGACGCGCTCCAGCCCCTCGGCGAGGAAACAGGGCAGGACGCCGACGCCGCCGCCCGAGGCGATGATCTCTCTCTGGGCGCGGATGGAGGAGGAGCCGAGGTGGGGCGTCAGGTCGGGCCGGACCTCGTCCAAGTAGCGCAGCTCGGGCGCATAGATCAGGTCGTCGATATAGCCGACGATGTCGAAGCCGGGCAGGTCGTCCACCGTCCCGGGCGCGCCGCGTCGGGCCAGATAGGCGGGCGAGGCGTAGAGGGCGAGCTGATAGGGCGTCAGCGGCTCGACGATCAGGCGGGCGGCGTCCGGCGCGGCCAGGGTGATCGCCATGTCCACCTCGCGCCGGGTGGGCGACAGGAAGCCCGAGGTCGCCGCCAGTTCGATGCGCAGGCCGGGGCTGGCCAGCCGGAGCTCCGGCAGGGCGGGGGCCATGAGGGTGACGCCGAACCCTTCCGATGCGCTGACCCGGACCACGCCGGCGAGCGTGTCGGGACGGGTGACCCGGGCGGCGGCCTCCATCGCGCTTTCGGCCTCCAGCCCGATGTCCAGCAACTGGGCGCCCGCCGCCGTCAGTTGCAGGCCGGTGGTCGATCGCACCACAAGGGTCGATTTCAGCGTGCTTTCCAACCGCGCGACGCGCCGGCCCACGGTGGCGGCGTCGATGCCCAGTCGCTGGGCCGCCCCGCCCAGAGACCCCGCCCGTGCGGCGGCGATGAAGATGCGCACATCGTCCCAGTCGAACATGGCGGCCGCCTTCGTGCATTAATGCAGAAACCTTCCTGCATCTTTGCATTATCCGACCGCTTTGTGCGGTGCTAGGCCAGAGGCAGACAAAAAGAACCATCAGGGAGATACGCCATGCGCGACATCCGACACTTCATCGACGGCGCGGCCTTCGACGGCGCGTCCGGCCGGTTCGGCGACGTGTTCGATCCCAATACGGGCGAGGTTCAGGCGCGCGTGCAACTGGCCACAACGGGCGAGGTTGATCGCGCGGTCCAGGCGGCGCAGAACGCCTTCGACGGCTGGGCCAGCACCAATCCCCAGCGCCGGGCCCGCGTCATGTTCGACTTCAAGCGCCTGGTCGAGGCGCGGATGGATGAGCTGGCCGAGCTGCTGTCTTCCGAGCACGGCAAGGTCATCGCCGACTCCAAGGGCGACATCCAGCGCGGGCTAGAGGTGATCGAGTTCGCTTGCGGCATCCCCCACGCTCTGAAGGGCGAATATACGCAAGGCGCCGGCCCCGGCATCGACGTCTATTCGATGCGCCAGCCGCTGGGCGTGGTGGCGGGCATCACCCCGTTCAACTTCCCCGGCATGATCCCGATGTGGATGTTCGGCGTGGCCATCGCGGTCGGCAACACCTTCGTGCTGAAGCCGTCGGAGCGGGATCCGTCCCTGCCGGTGCGCTTGGCCGAGCTGATGCTGGAGGCCGGGGCGCCCAACGGCGTGCTGAACGTGGTGCATGGTGACAAGACGGCGGTCGACGCCATCCTGACTCATCCGCTGGTCCACGCCGTCAGCTTCGTCGGCTCGTCCGACATCGCCCACTATGTCTACCAGACCGGCGCCGCCAACCATAAGCGGGTCCAGGCCATGGGCGGGGCCAAGAACCACGGCATCGTCCTGCCTGATGCGGACATGGACCAGGTGATCAAGGACCTGTCGGGCGCGGCCTATGGCTCGGCCGGCGAGCGCTGCATGGCCCTGCCGGTCGTCGTGCCTGTCGGCAAGAAGACGGCGGACGAACTGCGCGAACGGATGGTGGCGGAAATCCCGTCGATGCGGGTCGGCGTCTCGACCGACGCGGGCGCCCATTACGGTCCGGTCGTCACGGCCCAGCACCGCGACCGTGTCGCCGGCTGGATCGAGAAGGGCGTGCAGGAAGGCGCCGAACTGGTCGTCGATGGCCGCGACTTCAGCCTGCAGGGCCACGAGAAGGGCTATTTCATCGGCCCGTCGCTGTTCGACCATGTGAAGCCCGAGATGTCGTCCTATCAGGAGGAGATCTTCGGGCCCGTGCTGCAGATCGTCCGCGCCGAGACCTTCGAAGAGGCCCTGGCCCTGCCGTCGAACCATCAGTACGGCAACGGCGTCGCCATCTTCACCCAGAACGGCCGCGCCGCCCGCGACTTCGCCGCCCGCGTCAATGTCGGCATGGTCGGGATCAATGTGCCGATCCCGGTGCCGGTCGCCTATCATACCTTCGGCGGCTGGAAGCGGTCGGCCTTCGGCGACATCAACCAGCACGGCATGGAGGGCGTCCGCTTCTGGACCAAGACCAAGACCGTGACCGCCCGCTGGCCGGATTCGGCGCTGGAGCATTCGGACAGTTCGTTCGTCATTCCGACGATGCGCTGAGGTCGCCATGAACTTCGCCCTTACCGACGACCAGCGCGCCATCCAGGACGCGGCCCGCGCCTTCGCCGACGCCGAACTGGCGCCCCATTCCGCCCGTTGGGACGAGGAGAAGCATTTCCCGGTCGATGTGATGAAGCAGGCGGCCGAGATGGGTTTCTGCGGCATCTATACGGGCGAGGAGCACGGCGGCATGGCCCTGGGCCGGGTCGAGGCGGCGGTGATCTTCGAGGAGCTTTCGCGCGGCGACGTGGCGACGGCGGCCTTCATCTCGATCCACAATATGGCGACGTGGATGATCGACCGGTTCGGCTCGGACGATCTGCGCGCGCGGTTCGTGCCGGATCTGGTCGGCATGGAGAAGATCGCCTCCTACTGCCTGACCGAGCCGGGCTCCGGCTCGGATGCGGCGGCGCTGCGGACGACAGCGGTGCGCGACGGCGACCACTATGTGCTGAACGGGTCCAAGGCCTTCATCTCGGGCGCGGGGACCAGCGACCTCTATGTCGTCATGGTTCGCACGGGCGGGGAGGGCGCAAAGGGGGTGTCCGCCATCGTCGTCGAGGCGGGGACGCCGGGCCTGTCGTTCGGCGCGCAGGAGAAGAAGATGGGCTGGAACGCCCAGCCGACCGCCATAGTCCAGTTCGACGACTGCCGCGTGCCGGTCGCCAATCTGCTGGGCGAAGAGGGGGCGGGGTTCCGCTATGCGATGGCCGGGCTGGACGGCGGGCGGCTGAACATCGCCGCCTGTTCGCTGGGCGGGGCGCGGCTGGCGCTGGAGACGGCCCAGGACTACGTGGCCACCCGCAAACAGTTCGGTCGTCCGATCGGCGAGTTCCAGGCGCTGCAGTTCCGCCTGGCCGACATGGCGACGGATCTGGAGGCGGCGCGGCTGATGGTGCTGCGCGGCGCCTGGGCCATCGACACCGACCATCCCGAAAAGACCAAATGGTGCGCCATGGCCAAGCGGCTGGCCACCGACGCCTGTTTCCAGATCGCCGATGAGGCCCTGCAACTGCACGGCGGATACGGTTATCTGAAGGACTATCCGCTGGAACGGATCGTGCGCGACCTGCGGGTCCATCGCATCCTGGAGGGGACGAACGAGATCATGCGGGTGATCATCGCGCGGGAGATGGCGCGGCGATGATTTGCGCGGCGCGTCTTCGTTGGTCTTGGGCGGGGCTCGTTGCGGCAGCCCTGCCGTTCGGGTTGCTGAGCGCCGCCGGTGTTTTGTGGGCCTATCAGTTCAGGACCGGCATGGACGGGGATCTGCTCGCGCTGAAGTCGCCTCGCCTCATGGATTTCGCCTTTCTGGCGATTGCGACTGGAGCTATCGGCATCCCATTGCTGAGTGTGGGTTGGTGGATCAGTCGTCTTGCAGGCGGCGCTCCACGCCATTTTTTGTTCGCCGGACCGAGCGTTGCGATACTGGCTTTGGCTGGCTGGAAGGCTTTTATCTATTTGTCCTGGGGCGGATCTGATCTTGGCGAGATCACCTGGATCTATCTTCCGCCCTATCTAGAATTTCTGGCTTTTGGGGTGGCGATGTATGTCGCTGCGCGCACCTATCTAGCCGTCGCGCAAGAGAAAGCCGTTCCCCAATGACCGAACCCGAAGTCCTCACACGGATCGAGAACGGCGTCGGACGGATCACGCTGAACCGGCCCAGGGCGATCCATGCGCTGAACCGGTCGATGTGCGAGATCATGACCGAGGCGCTGCTGGCCTGGCGCGAAGACGAGGCCGTGAAGTCGGTGCTGATCGATCACGCCGGCGAGCGGGGTTTCTGCGCCGGGGGCGACATCCGCATGATCGCCGAGAGCGGGGCGGGGGACGCCTCGGAGGCAAAGGCCTTCTTCCTGGCCGAGTACCGGCTGAACCATCTGATGTTCGAATATCCCAAGCCGATCACGGCCATCGTGGACGGGATCGTCATGGGCGGCGGGGTTGGGATTTCGGAGCCGGCCAGGGTGCGAATCGCGACCGAGGGGACGACCTATGCGATGCCGGAGACGGGCATCGGCCTGTTCCCCGATGTGGGCGGCGGATGGTTCCTGCCGCGCCTGCCGGGGCAGACCGGCGTGTGGCTGGCGCTGACCGGGGCGCGGCTGAAGGCGGCGGATACGGTGGCGCTGGGCATCCATACCCATTTCATCGACAGCGGGGCGATTGGCGCCCTGACCGGCGAACTGCTGGCGGCACCGGCTGATCCGGAAGCGGTCGCCGACCGCGTGTCCGGCGATGCGGGGACGGCGCCGCTGGACGCCCATCGCGAGGCCATCGACCGGCTGTTCGCTTTCGACACGGTCGAGGAAATCTTTGCGGCGCTGGAAGCCGACGGGTCGGATTGGGCGATGGCGCAGCTGGCGACGCTGAAGACCAAGTCGCCGCAGTCGCTGAAGGTCACGCTGCGCCAGTTGCGGACTGGGGCGACGCTGAACAGCTTCGCCGACAACATGGCGATGGAGTATGCGCTGGGCGGCCGGGTCGTGCGGACCCACGACTTCCAGGAAGGCGTGCGGGCCGTGATCGTGGACAAGGACAATGCCCCGAAATGGTCCCCGGCGGACCTGTCGGGCGTTACGGATGCGACGCTGGACGCGCTGTTTGCGCCGCTGCCGGACAATGAAAAATGGACGCCGCTGGCCTGACCGCGACGCCGACATAGGGAGAGAGACCATGACCAAGATCGCCTTCATCGGCCTGGGAAACATGGGCGGCGGCATGGCCGCCAACCAGGCCAAGGCGGGCCATGAGGTCGCCGCCTTCGACCTGTCGGCGCAGGCGCTGGAGCGGGCCAGCGCGGCCGGCTGCGTTGCGGCCGCATCGGTCGCGGAGGCCGTCAAGGACGCCGAGGTCGTCATCACCATGCTGCCCGCCGGACCGCATGTGCTGAAGGTCTATTCGGAGCAGATCATCGGTGCGGCGCCGTCCAGCGCGCTTCTGCTGGACTGTTCGACCATCGACGTGGAGACGGCGCGCAAGGTGGCGGGCCTGGCCAAGGGCGCGGGCTACGCCTTCGCCGACGCGCCCGTGTCGGGCGGGACGGCGGCGGCCGAAGCCGGGACGCTGGCCTTCATGGTCGGCTGTGACGAGGGCGACTTCGCGCGCGTCGAAGCGGCGCTTGAGCCCATGAGCCGCATCACCATCCGCGCCGGGGACCACGGCGCGGGGCAGGCGGCCAAGATATGCAACAACATGCTGCTGGGCGTGTCGATGCTGGGCACGTGCGAAGCCATCGCCTTGGCCGAGAAACTGGGTCTGGACCCCGAGCGCTTCTTCGAGATCGCGTCCAAGTCGTCGGGCCAGTGCTGGAGCGTGACCAGCTACTATCCCTGGCCTGGGCCCGTGCCGACGGCGCCGTCCAACCGCGACTACCAAGGCGGTTTCGCCACGGCCATGATGCTGAAGGACCTGAAGCTGGCCCAGGACGCGGCGTCTAAGTCCGGCGCCTCGACGCCCCTGGGCGCCCAGGCCGAGGCGATGTACGCCCTGTTCGACGGACTGGGTCATGGCGGGCGCGATTTCTCGGCCATGCTGCAGATGCTGCGCGGGCGATTGGCGGAGCTGGACGCCGGCTGACGTCCTTCGCCTGCTGATTCTCGATAGGGCGCGGCGGTGCGACAATGTCGCATTTCCGCCACTCTGCCTCGCCCGTCCCCGACAGGGCTGTGCGGCGATGGTGATCAGCAAATTCAACGCGTTGTCGACCGATCATGGGCTGGGGACGCACTCCGGCAACGCTTGGCCATGCGATGAATTCTGGCGAAAGATGGCGCACTGACGCTTGCGGGGAACATTGCACCTATGTCATGTAACCGCTTACATCAGTGTATCGACGGACCTTCGAGAAGAGGGCCGGGACGGTTCGGCTCAGGGAGACGATGACTTGGACATGGCTGCGCCCACCGCCGCGCCGTCGATCCGGCATGAGGCTGCGCCTCTCGCCAGGGCCGCCACCATGCGCGACGTGGCAGAGCGGGCGCAGGTGTCGGTGGCGTCGGTGTCGCGCGTGCTGAACGGCCTGGGCGTCACGTCGGACGCGACCCGCCAGCGCGTCCTCGACGCCGTCGAACAGCTTCGCTACGTGCCGCATTTCGGCGCCCGCAGCCTGTCGACCAGCAAGAACGACACCATCGGCGTCATCCTGCCCGACCTGTTCGGGGAGTTTTTCTCGGAGTTGATCCGGGGCATGGACCTGGCGGCGCGGGCGCACGGCAAACATCTGATCGTGTCCAGTTCGCACGACGACGCCGAGGACACTCTGGCTGCGGTTCGCTCGATGCGCGGGCGGGTGGATGGGATGATCGTGCTGTCCCCCCACGTCGGCGCGGCCAACCTGGCGGCCGAGTTCGCCGGGCGCATGCCGGTGCTGCTGATGAACAGCGGCACGGCCGAGGAAGGCCGCGCGGCCATCGTCGTCGATAACCACGGCGGCGCGGTCGCGGCGGTCGAACATCTGATCGCCACCGGACGCCGCCGCATCGCCCACATTCGCGGTGCGGGCGGCAACGTCGAGGCCGACACGCGCGCCGCAGGCTATGCCGCCGCGCTGGACGGTCATGCGCCGATCATCGTCGAGGGCGACTTCTCCCAGGCCTCCGGACACCGGGCGGCGACGCAGCTGCTGGCGCTGGACGAGCGGCCCGATGCGGTGTTCGCCGCCAACGACATGATGGCCGTCGGCGCTCTGCTGGCCTTCCAGGAGGCGGGCGTCCGCTGTCCCGAAGACATCGCCGTCGTGGGCTTCGACGACGTGCCGATCGCCGCCCTGGTGCGGCCGGCGCTGACCACGATGCGCGTCAATATTGCGGAAATCGGCCGTCGAGGCGTCGAACGCCTGATCGGCCTGGTCCAGGCCGGCCACGGCGCCGAGGCCCCGAACACCGCTTGCGAAATCGTTCGCCCGATCCTGGTCGAACGCCAATCAACCGCGACGGCTGCAGCCGTCGCGTCCAACAACGGGTGAGGACCAGCCATGTCGCTGCCAGCCAATCCCATCAGGAGGGGAGAGCTCAGGATGAACCAGTTCAACACGCGTAAGGCCGCGCTGGCCGCTGCTTCGGCCATCGCGCTGGGCATGGCCTTTACGGGCGCGGCTCAGGCGCAGAACGCCACCACGACCCTGCGGGGCGCGGTCTATGATGGGGCGACGGTGGAGTCCGGTGCGACGGTGACCGCTACGGAGGTCTCGACCGGCTATGTCGTGCGCGCCGCCGTCGGCGCGGACGGTCGCTACGTGTTCGCCGGGCTTCGACCCGGCACCTATCGCGTTCAAGTCTCGACTGCGGATGGTCAGGCGGCTGAAGACACCGTGACGCTGGGCCTGGGCCAGGTCGGCACGCTGGATCTGGATGTCGCAACTGCAGCCACAGGCGCGTCGGGCGGCGAAGGCGTCGCCGAACTGGGCGACATCGTCGTGACCGGGCGCCGCGTGTTTGAAGTCCGCACGCCGGAAGTGGCCACCAACGTCACCCAGCAGCAGATCAACAACCTTCCGCAGATCAACCGCAACTTCCTGAACTTCGCCGCTCTGGCGCCCGGCCTGCGGGTCACCGAGGGCGACACCGAGCGCACCATCTCCGCCGGCGGCCAGAGCGCCCAGGCGATCAATATCTTCATCGACGGCCAGAACCAGAAGTCCACCATCATCGATGGCGGCGCGGCCGGCCAGGACGATAGCCGCGGCAACCCCTTCCCGCAGGCGGCGGTGCAGGAGTTCCGCGTCATCAGCCAGAACTTCAAGGCCGAGTACGAACAGGCGGGATCGGCCATCATCACCGCCGTGACCCGCTCGGGCACCAACGAATTCCACGGCGAGGTGTTCGGCAGCTATCAGAACCAGGACTGGATCGCCCAGGACGTGTTCTCGGAGCGTCGCGGCGACGAGAAGCCCGACCTTGAGCGGCTGCAGTACGGCGTGTCGCTGGGCGGCCCCATCATCAAGGATCGGCTGCACTTCTTCGGCTCTTACGAGCGCAAGGACGAGACCCGCGCGGCCCAGACCTTCCTGAACCGGACCGAGTACGAGAACCTGTTCCAGGACGACTTGGGCACCTTTTCGACGCCGTTCGAGGAAGACCTCTACTTCGGCAAGCTGTCGTGGCAGATCGACGACCGGCAGCGGCTGGAGATCAGCGGCCAGTACCGGACCGAGGAGGACATCCGCGACGTCGGCGGCCAGAACGGACCGGACCGCGCCACGTCGATCCAGGGCGAGACGACCTCGATCAATGCTCGCCACCAGTTCCAGGGCGGCAGCTTCCTGAACGAGGCCAGCTTCGACTTCTTCCAGTTCAGCTACACCAACACCGCCGAGAACTTCGATTCCTACGGCCGCGAATATGTGATCTTCCGCGACGAGGATCCGGACACGGACGGCTTCCAATATAGTGTTAACAATCGCGACTCGACCGTCTTCAACACCGGCGGTCGCGGCGACAGCCAGTTCAACCAGCAGACCAGCTACACCTTCCGCGACGACCTGACGTTCACCGACCTGAACTGGATGGGCCTGCACACGGTCAAGATGGGCGCCAAATATTCGATGCAGAACTATCGTCTGGATCGCTTCTTCGGTCGCAATCCCCAGTTCGTCTTCGACGTGGACGGCCGCCCGGAAATCAACGGCAGTACCGATATTCCAGTCCTGGTGAACCTGGGTTCGCCCCTGCCGTCCGTCGATGTCGATAACGACGTCATCGGCCTGTATATCCAGGACGACTGGCAGATCACCGACAAGCTGGAACTGAACCTCGGCATTCGTTGGGATTACGAGAGCAACGCGTTCAACAACGATTATGAGACGCCGCAGGAAATCCGCGACATGCTCGCGGCGCTGGAAAACTCGCCTGGCTATGACTTCCCGGCTTATTTCAACCCGGCTGACTATATCTCCGACGGCGACCGCGAGGCCTTCAAGGGCGCCTTCCAGCCTCGGATCGGTTTCTCGTACGACGTCTACGGCGACGAGCGCACGGTGATCTTCGGCGGCGCCGGCCGGTACTACGATCGTCTCGGCTTCAACTTCGCCGTGGACGAGCGGTTCAAGCCCAATCAGTTCAACCGCACCATCTACTTCTCGGAGGACGGCGCCCCGGTCCGGACCGGCACCAATCCGGACGGTTCACCGATCACGGCGCCGAGCATCGCCTGGGATCCGTCGTACCTGACGCCGGCTGGCCTGGATCCGCTGCTGGCCGCTTCGCAGGGCAGGGGTGAAATCTTCCTCATCAATAACGAGGCTGAACCGCCCCGTACCGATCAGTTCAACTTCGGCGTCCGCCAGAAGGTCGGCGTGTTCCAGACCTCGCTGACCTTCGCCCTGGGCCATACGGAAAACGAGTCCGGATGGTACAAGGCCAACGTCCTGAACCCCGACGTCAACGCCAACATCGGCCCGACCCCGACCTCGGTCGGCTTCCCCCAGTACAACGACACGGTCTTCTTCCAGAACCAGGACAAGGAGCGTGACTTCAAGGCGATCTATTTCACAGCCGACAAGCCGTATAACGCCGACGACAACTGGGGTCTCAACATCGCGTACACCTATATGGACGCGACCCAGAACGGCAGCCGCGACAACGGCACGGTGGCGTTCGACTTCGACTATCCGACACCCGGCTATTCGCCCGAATTCCCCTCGGCGACGGACGAGCGTCACCGTCTGGTGGCGTCCGGCACCCTCGGCCTGCCGGCGGACTTCCTGCTGTCGGGCATCGTCACCCTGGGCTCGGGCCTGCCGTACAATGTCTTCGATTGCCCGGACGCGTCACCCTATGGCCCGGCGATCTGCTGGAACGGCGGCCGTCCCGAAAAGCGGGCCTTCTTCCCGGGTCTGAACTTCGCCTTCCGCCAGGTTGATCTGCGCCTGACCAAGGGCTTCGATGTCTTCGGCGGCCAGCGCGTCGAGTTCATCGTCGATGCGATCAACATCTTCAACTTCAAGAACTACAACGGGTTCGAGGGGGGCTACAACAACGCCCGCTTCGGCGCTCCGACATCCCAGTACTTGCCGACCCGCAGCTTCCAGGTCGGCATGCGCTATTCCTTCTAAATCCCTCTGAGCTTGGGCCGCCGTCGCCATGCGTGACGGCGGCCTTTCTTTTTCGACCTGCAAGTGTGAGCGTGCCCATGAACCGTCGAAACTTCCTGATGCGAACGACGGCTGGAGCGGCGGCCTTGGCTGTCGGCTTTCCGGCGGGGGCGATGGCGCAGGAAGCGGTGGCGGCTCAGCAGGGGACAGGCGCGGTGAACGGCACGCAGCGGCGGCCCTTGCGGCTGGATCGCGAGATCGACGAGCTTCAGGAGCGCACCTTCCGCTGGTTCGAGAAGGTCACGGATCGACGCACCGGCCTGACGCCGGATCGTTGGCCCACGCCGTCCTTCTGTTCGGTGGCGGCGGTCGGGTTCGCCCTGACCTGCTGGCCCATCGGCGTCGAGCGGCGCTGGATGAGCCGCGACGAGGCGCGCGAGCGCACCCTGACCACCATCCGCTATTTCCACAGCCTGCCGCAGGGGCCGGAGGCCAGCGGCACGGCGGGGCACAAGGGCTTCTTCTATCATTTCCTGGATATGGAGACGGGGCTTCGGTATCGGACCAACGAACTCTCCACCGTCGATACCGCCCTGCTGATCGCGGGCATGCTGTTCGCCGCCCGCTATTTCGACGGCGACCATCCTGACGAGGTCGAGATTCGCAGCCGGGCCCAGGCCCTCTATGAGCGGATCGAATGGCCCTGGGCCGTGGTGCGCGACAACCGCATCACCATGGGCTGGCATCCCGAGAGCGGCTTCATTCCCTCGGACTGGAACGTCTATAACGAGGGCATGCTGATCCTGCTGCTGGCCATAGGCAGCCCGACGCATCCCGTCTCGGTCAATGTCTGGCACGAATGGGCCGCCAGTTATGATGAGAGCTGGACCGACCGCTGGGGCAGCTGGCAGCTGAATTTCGCGCCGATCTTCGGCCATCAGTACAGCCATATGTTCGTCGATTTCCGCGGCATCCAGGACGCCTGGATGCGGGGGCAGACGGCGCAACTGGGCGAATATCTGGACTATTTCGAAAACAGCCGCCGCGCGGTCTACGCCCAGCAGAAATACGGGCACGACAATCCGGGCCAGTGGGCCGGCTATTCGTCCGAGACCTGGGGGCTGACGGCCTGCGACGGGCCGGGCGATTTCAAACAGACGATCAACGGCGTCGAACGCGAGTTCTTCAGCTATTCGGCGCGTGGCCCGGGCGAGCGCGACGACGGCACCATCGCGCCGACGGCGGCGGCCAGCTCCATCGCCTTTGCGCCCGAGATCGTCGTGCCCTGCATCAAGGCGATGAAGAGCCGGTTTGGGGCGGGCATCTATACTGAGTGGGGCTTCCTCGACAGTTTCAACCCGACCCTGACCCAGCGCGACGGGCCGTTGCAGCACGGCAAGCTCGTGGACGGCGTGGGCTGGGTGGACGGCGACTATCTGGGCATCGACCAGGGGCCCATCGTCGGCATGACCGAGAACCACCGCTCGGACTTTATCTGGCGCTATATGCGCGGTGAGCCGCACATCCGTAAGGCGCTGGAGACGGCGGGCTTCACGGGCGGCTGGCTGGACGCATGACCTCTGGCCCGCACAGGCGCGGGGCCTTGGCGCTGCTGGCGGGCGGCGCGGCGGCGGCCTGTACGCCGCGCCGGGACGGCGAAACCGTGCTGCGCTTTTGGGCCATGGGAAACGAGGGCGGGACGGTCGGCGAACTGATGCCCGAGTTCGAGCGGCGCAATCCCGGCGTCCGTGTCGCGGTCCAGCCCCTGCCGTGGACGGCGGCGCACGAAAAGCTGCTGACCGCCTATGCCGGGGCGTCGTTGCCGGACGTCAGCCAGATCGGCAACACCTGGGTGGCGGAACTGACCGCCATCGGCGCCCTGTCGCCGACACCGCCCGCCGCCGCCGACCTGCTGACCGACCAGTTCGCGGCGGTGCTGGAGACCAATCAAGTCGCCGGCCAGGCCATGACCACGCCCTGGTATGTGGACACGCGCCTGCTGTTTTACCGCACCGACCTGTTGGCCCGCGCGGGCTTTGGGGCGCCGCCGCAGGACTGGGCCGAATGGAAGCGGGCCATGCACGGGATCAAGCGCGTGGCGGGCGGCGATAACTTCGCCATCCTGCTGCCGCTGAACGAGTTCGAGCAACTGCTGACCTTTGGATTGCAGACCGAAGAGCCGCTGCTGCGCGACCGCAATACGCGGGGCAACTTCTCCAACCCCGGCTTCGTCGCGGCCCTGGCCTTTTATCGCAGCCTGTTCGCCGAGGGGTTGGCCCCCCTGGCCTCGGCGGCCCAGATATCCAACGTCTGGACCGAGTTCGCGCGCGGCTATTTCAGCTTCTATTTCTCCGGCCCGTGGAGCGTCGGCGATTTCCGTTCGCGCCTGCCGGCGTCGTTCCAGCCGAACTGGGCCACGGCCGGGGTGCCGGGACCGAACGGCCTGGGCGCCTCGGCGCCGGGCGGGTCCAGCCTGGCGGTGTTCAAGTCTTCGCCGCACCAGGAGGCCGCCTGGGCCCTGGTTCGCTATCTGTCCGAACCAGCCGTCCAGGCCCGGTTCAACACCATCGTCGGCGACCTGCCGGCGCGCCAGAGCGCCTGGGACATCGCCCAGGTCGAGCGCGACCCGATGCTGGCGCCCTTCCGGGGCCAGCTGGAGCGGGCCAAGGCCGTGCCCAAGGTGCCGGAGTGGGAGCGGATCGTCACCGAGATGCAGATCGTCGCCGAACGGATGGTGCGCGGTGAATATACGCCGGAGACTGCGGCCGCCGAGATCGACCGCCGCGCCGACCGGCTGCTTGAGAAACGCCGCTGGATGATGGAACAGGGCAGGGCCGTATGACCGTCGCCGATCCGACATTAGCCAAGGTCAAACCCTCCCGCGGACGCGGCGCACGCGAACGCGCGGCCTGGGCCTTCGTCGCCCCGGCGATGATCGCCATCGGTCTGTTCTTCGCCATTCCGGTGATCGCGGCCCTGTTGCTCAGCCTGACCGACTTCGACATCTACGCCCTGGCGAACCTGGACAATCTGCGTTTCGTCGGCCTGCAGAACTACGAGCGGCTGATGACCAATCCGCTGTTCTGGGGGGCGATGAAGAACACCCTGACCTTCGCGGTCCTGGGCGTGCCCCTGTCCATTGCGGCCTCGCTGGCGGCGGCGGTGATCCTGAATGCGCGGGTGGTGAAGTGGCGGCCGATCTGGCGGGTCATGTTCTTCGCCCCCTATGTCACCACCCTGGTCGCGACGGCCGTGGTGTGGCGCTATCTGCTGCACACCCGCTACGGCGTCATGAACTGGGGGCTGGAGAGCATCGGCCTGCCGGCGGTGGACTGGCTGGGCCAGCCCTCGACCTCGATCCCCGCCATCCTGATGTTCGTGGTCTGGAAGATCTTCGGCTACAATATGCTGATCTTCCTGGCCGTGCTGCAGACCGTGCCGGACGACCTGTACGAGGCCGCCCGCATCGACGGCGCCGGGCCGTGGAAACAGTTCCGCCATGTCACCCTGCCGGCCATCGCGCCGACCATGCTGCTTGTCTCGATCATTTCCGTCGCCAGCTTCTTCCAGCTGTTCGCCGAACCCTATGTGATGACGCAAGGGGGGCCGGCCCAGAGCACGGTGACGGTGCTCTACTTCATGTACGAGGAAGGCTTCAAATGGTGGAACCTGGGCTCCGCCAGCGCGGTCGCGTTCGTCCTGTTCCTGTGCATCCTGGCCATCACCCTGGTCCAGTTGGCCGTCGCCAAGCGGGTGGGGGCGTACCAGTGAAAATCCGCTCCATCTTCCTCAACCTCGCCGTCGCCCTCATCGCGCTCATCGTCCTGTTCCCTCTGGTCTGGATGACGTCCGTCAGCTTCATGCCCACCGGCGAGGCGGCGACCTTCCCGCCGCCATTGGTCCCGTCGCGCTGGACGCTGGAGCACTATCAGGACCTGTTCCTGAACCAGGGCATGGGCCGCTATCTGTGGAACAGTTTCGCCCTGGCGACCCTGGCGACGATCCTGGCGCTCAGCTTCACCGTTCCGGCCGGCTACGCCTTCGCCAAGCTGAAGTTCGCCGGGCGCGAGCGGCTGTTCCAATTCCTGGTCGCCGCCCTGGTGGTGCCGGCCCAGATCGGCACCCTGCCGCTGTTCCTGATGCTGAAGGGGATGGGGCTGGTGAACACCTATGCCGGGGCGCTGGTGCCCTGGCTGGCCTCGATCTTCGGCCTGTTCCTGGTGCGCCAGTATGCGCTGAGCATTCCCGACGAGATGCTGGAGGCCGCCCGGATCGATGGCGCCAGCGAAGGCCAGATCTTCCGCCGCATCGTCCTGCCGACGCTGCAGCCGATCATCGTCACCCTGGGTCTGTTCGTCTTCCTGGGCAGCTGGAACGACTTCCTGTGGCCGCTGATCGTCCTGACGGATCAGTCGAACTATACCCTGCCGGTCGCCCTGGCGGCCCTGTCGCGCGAACATGTGCAGGACATCGAACTGATGATGGCCGGCGCCGTCGTCACGGTGGCGCCCGTGCTGATCCTCTTCCTCGCCCTGCAACGCTACTACATCCGCGGCATGCTCGCGGGCAGCGTGAAGGGGTGAACCTGAAACGACCCACCCCTCAATAATCGTCATCCTCGCCCTTGTGGCGAGGATCCAGACTCCCGGTGGCGGACGTGCGTCCCCGGTTTCGACGGAGTCTCTGGATCCTAGGCACAAGGCCTAGGATGACGACGAGGGGGCTCATTGGAGTAATCCGAATGCGTATCCTGACATCCGCCCTCGCGCTCAGCGCCGCCCTGATGGCCGCCCCCGCCGTCGCCCAGGACACGCGCGTGCTCGACAGCATGGACGACGCGGCGCGGTGGGAGGCCAGCGCCTCGACCGACGTTCACGCCGCCGTCTCCGCCGTGGCGGGGCATGACGGACGGGCGGTCCGGCTCGACTACGATTTCGACGGCAAGGCCGGTTATGCGGTGCTCAGCCGGCCGCTGCCGTTCGACCTGCCCGACAATTACGAGATCAGCTTCTGGGTGCGCGGCGCCGGGCCGATCAACACCTTCGAGGTCAAGCTGACCGACGCCTCGGCCGAGAACGTCTGGTGGAAACAGACGGCTCGGTACGACTTCCCCGACGGCTGGACGAAGTTCGTGATCAAGCGCCGCCAAGTGTCCAAGGCCTGGGGGCCCAGCCCGGAGACGGTGCTGCGCCGCGCCGAGCGGGTCGAGTTTGTCGTGGTCGCGGCCGACGGCGGCAAGGGGGCGGTCGAGATCGACCAACTCGCCTTGCGCGCCCTGCCGGTCGATCCGGCGGTGCCGCCGCAGCCGGTCGCCGCCGATGGACGGGCGCAGACGACCGCCGCCAACGCCGTCGATCTGGACCTGAAGACCGCCTGGACCCCGCCTGTGGGCGAGGCGTCGGCGCTGACGCTGGACCTGGGCTATGAGCGCGAGTTCGGCGGCCTGACCCTGCGGTGGAGCGAGCGCGGCGCGGCGGCGGACTATCGGATTTCGGCCTCCACCGACGGACGTGACTGGCGTGAGCTGACATCCGTGCAGGGCGGCAACGGCGGCGTCGACTGGCTGCGCACGCCCGAGACGACCGCCCGCTGGCTGCGGCTGGAGCCGCTGAAGCCGGTCCCCGCCTCGGACGTGGTCGGATCCTCCGGCGCCGGTCAGCGGCTGGGGGCAGGGCAGGCGACCACCTATGCGTTGAACGAGATCGAGGTCGAACCCCTGGCCTTCGGCGAAGACGCCACAGCCTTCGTGGAGGCGGTGGCCAAGGAGAACCGGCGCGGCCTCTATCCGCGCGGCTTCTTCGGGGAACAGCCTTACTGGACCCTGGTCGGCGTGGACGGCGGCGGCGAGAGCGGTCTGATCGGCGAGGACGGCGCCATCGAACTGCGCCGCGCCGGCCCCAGCATCGAACCCTTCGTCGTGGACAACGGGCGACTGATCACCTGGGCCGACGTCAATATTGAACAGGGGCTGAGGGACGACGACCTGCCGATTCCCTCGGTCACCTGGACCGCCGACGACTGGACGCTGAAGATCACCAGCTTCGCCGACGGCGCGCCGGGCCAGGCGCGTCTGTGGGGCCGCTATGACCTGACCAATACCTCCAACCGGCCGCGTCGCTTGACCCTGGCCCTGATGGCGCGGCCGTTCCAGGTGAATGGACCCGTGCAGTTCCTGGCCATTCCGGGCGGCGTGGCGCCGGTCGAACGGATCGCCTGGGACGGCGGCACCCTGACGCTGAACGACGATGTCCGGGTCCAGGCCCTGGGCGCGCCGGACGCCGTGGCGGCTTCGAGCTTCGACACAGGGGCTGATCCTCAATCATTGATGTTGCCGTCAGCGCGACGCCCGGCCGACACGCCAGTCGTGGTGTCCGACGCTACAGACCTGCCGGCCGGCGCCCTGCTGTATGAGGTGACGCTTCAACCCGGCGAGACGCGCACCTTCGGCTTCTTGTCGCCGCTGGCGGGTGAGGCGCCGCAGCCGCAGGCGGGGCAGGGCGTCGCCGCGCTGGATCAGGCCGAACAGGCGCTGGCGGCGGAATGGCGCGAGAAGCTGGACCGGGTGGACCTGACCCTGCCGCCCGCCGCCCAGCGGATCGAGGACGCGCTGAAGTCGTCGCTGGCCCATATGCTGATGTCGCGTCAGGGGCCGATCCTCCAGCCCGGCACCCGCAGCTACAACCGCTCCTGGATCCGCGACGGGGCCATGATGGCCGAGGGGTTGAACCGGCTGGGCATGGCCGAGCACTCCGCCGACTATCTGCGCTGGTACGCCCCCTATGTGTTCGACAACGGCAAGGTCCCCTGCTGCGTCGATGCGCGCGGCGCCGATCCGGTGCCCGAGAACGACAGCCACGGCGAGTTCGTCTTCCTGGCCGCCGAGACCTATCGCTACACCGGCGACGAGGCCCTGCTGCGGCAGGTCTGGCCCCAGGTGCAGAAGGCCATCGCCTATATGGACGACCTGCGCGCCTCCACCCGCACCGCCGCTTTCCAGACGCCGGACCAGCGCCACCTGTACGGCCTGCTGCCCCCGACGATCAGCCACGAAGGCTATTCGGACAAAGCGGCCTATTCCTACTGGGACGATTTCTGGGGCCTGCTGGGCTACAAGGACGCGGTCTTCATCGCGCAGACCCTGGGCGACGCCGAGGCCGCCGCTCGCTACGCCGCCGCGCGGGATCAGTTCGCCGCCGACATCCGCGCCTCCATCGCCGCGACGGCCGAACATCACGACATCGACTGGATCGCGGGCGCCGCCGACCGTGGCGATTTCGACGCCACCTCGACCACGATCGCCCTGTCGCCGTCGGGCGAGCAGGATAATCTTCCGCCCGAGCTGATGGCGCGGACCTTTGACCGTTATTGGGAAAACTTCCAGAACCGGCTGACCAATCGCACGGCGTGGAAGGACTACACCCCCTACGAATGGCGGCTGGTCGGCGCCTATGTGCGGCTGGGTCAGAAGGACCGGGCCCTGGCGGTGCTGGACTTCCTGATGGCCGACCGTCGGCCCGAGGCCTGGAACGGCTGGGCCGAAGTCGTGGGGCGCGAGAAGCGCGAGCCGCGCTTCATCGGCGACATGCCCCACGCCTGGATCAGCTCGGACTATATCCGTTCGGCCCTGGACCTGTTCGCCTATGAGCGGGACCGCGACCACGCCCTGGTGCTGGCGGCGGGCGTGCCTGAGACCTGGCTGGATACGAAGGAGGGCGTGGGGGTGAAGGACCTGCGCACCGCCTATGGGTCGCTGACCTACGCCTATCGCAAACAGGGGGCGGCCTATGTGCTGACCCTGGGCGGCGGGGCGACGCCGCCGGGCGGGTTCGTTCTGCAATGGCCTGCGGGGCAGGGGCGGCCGGAACGGGTGCGGATCGACGGCCGTGCGGCGACGTGGGCAGGCGACGAGTTGGTTATTCCAGCAGGGGCGCGGCAGGTGGAGTTGCGCTGACCCTTCTCCCCTTGGGGTAGAAGGTGGGGCCGAAGGCCTCGGATGAGGGGTGTTTATCCGCCTCGAAATGGCAAGAGCGAAGCTGCGGAAGCAACCCCCTCATCCGTCTCGCTCCGCGAGCCACCTTCTCCCCCGAGGGGAGAAGGGTCTATAGGCGCTTGAAGGCCTTGCCGCTCGCGTCGAACAGGTGCGCCTGTCGGGCGGGGACGTGCAGCATCAATCGCTCGCCGGCCTTGGCCCGGAGTTCTCCCGCCAACTGAACGGTCAGGGTGTCTTGCGACGCCGGATGCTTCAGGTGGGCCATGGTCGTCGCGCCCAGGGTTTCCACGAACATGACCTCGGCGTTCAATGCATCGCCGTCGCCGGTCGTGGTCAGGTGTTCGGGGCGGATGCCCAGGGTCACGGCGTCGCCGGGCTTGGCGGTCGCGGCGTCCACGGCGACGTGGATCGTCTCGCCGGCGGTGGTCTTCACCGTCGCGGCAGTCGCCGAAGCCTCGACGATTTCAGCCGCCAGCAGGTTCATCTTCGGGCTGCCGATGAAGCTGGCGACGAACAGGTTGGCGGGGTGGTCGTACAGGTCCATCGGGGCCCCGACCTGTTCGATCCGTCCGCCATTCAGCACCACGATCCGGTCGGCCAGGGTCATGGCCTCGACCTGGTCGTGGGTGACGTAGATCATGGTGGTCTTCAGTTCGGCGTGCAGCCGCGCGAACTCGTAGCGCATCCGCACCCGCAGGGCGGCGTCCAGGTTGGACAAAGGCTCGTCGAACAGAAAGACCTCGGGTTCGCGCACGATGGCGCGGCCGATGGCGACGCGCTGCCGCTGACCGCCCGACATGGCCTTGGGTTTGCGGTCCAGATAGTCGGTGATGCTGAGCGCTTCGGCGGCGGCGCGGACGCGGAGGTCGATCTCGCCCTTGTCCGTCCTGGCCAGCTTCAGGCCGAAGGCCATGTTCTCATAGGCCGTCATGTGCGGATAAAGCGCATAGGACTGGAACACCATGGCGATGCCTCTGTCCGACGGCGACAGGTCGTCAACGACGCGGCCGCCGATGGAAACCTGGCCCGTCGCCGCCTCTTCCAGACCGGCGATGGTGCGCAGCAGGGTGGACTTGCCGCAGCCCGACGGGCCGACGAAGACGATGAACTCGCCGTCGGCGATCTCCAGATCGACGCCCTTCAGCACCTCGACGGCGCCGAACGCCTTCTTCACGTCGACCAGACGGACGTTCGCCATGCTTCCTGTTTCCCTGAGCCGCTTTTCTTTTGGCGCACCGTAACCGGTTACATCGGCGGATCAATGGCGCGAGACGTCTCAGCCGCGATCAATCCTGGTCCGGCGCGCCCAGCGGGAAATAGTGGCGATACTTCCGCGCCTCCTCCACGCAGCGGGCGAAGGACGGCCGCGCCAGCAGCCGGGCGCGGTAAGCCCTCAGCACCTCGAACCGCTCGGGGATGGCGTGCGTCCAGTCGGCGTAGAACAGGGCCGGCGCCGCCGCGCAATCGGCCAGGGTGAAGCCGTGATCGGTCGCCCATTCCCGGCCGGCCAGCCTCTGGTCCAGCCAGGCGTAGGCGGCGTCCAGCATCTGTCTGGCCTCCTCGACGCCATAAGGGTCCCGGTCGGCCTCGGGGCGCAGGATGTCGAAGACGAACTTCTGCTGGGGCGTGTTGATGTAGTTGTCGAACACCCGGTCCATCATCCGCACCTCGACGGCGGCGATCGGGTCACGAGGGATCAACCGGCCTTCGCCGTGCCGGGCGTCCACATATTCGACGACGCTGGTCGCCTCGACGACGGTGGTCTCGCCGTCCGTCAGGATCGGAAACCGCTTCAGCGGCCACAGCGCCGCCAACTCGGCCATGGCGCCCGGCTCTTCCAGGTGACGATATTCGAACGCGGTGTCGGTCTCGTATAATGCGATCAGGGCCTTCTGGCAGTAGGAGGAGAAGGGGTGGGCGTAGAGCTTCATCTGACGTCATCCTGACTGGTTATTTTATCTAACCGTCCATCCGCTGCGTCGGTGTGTCAATCCACCGTCTAGTTTGCAAAGTTGCGAAAATTAGCTTTCGCAAAACGGCGACGCTGGATAGAAGCCCGCCACCAATTGCGGGGAGCATCGAAATGGCGAAGCGTTCAATCCTGATGGCGACGGCGTCGGTCGCCTGGCTGGCGGCGGCTGCAGCGGCCCATGCCCAGGTCGGGGCCCGGGCCGAAACCCAAGTGGACGACATCGTCGTCACCGGCTCGCGGATAGCGGGCGGCGACCGGATCGCGCCGGTCGAAACGGTGGAACGACAGGCGATCGCCGCCGCCGGGATCGCCGACGCGTCGCAAC
Organism: Brevundimonas sp. FG128; assembly: GCF_057809775.1. Classification (NCBI taxonomy): domain Bacteria; kingdom Pseudomonadati; phylum Pseudomonadota; class Alphaproteobacteria; order Caulobacterales; family Caulobacteraceae; genus Brevundimonas; species Brevundimonas sp. FG128. The sequence continues at coordinate 588,048 of NZ_JBMDKP010000002.1, read as the reverse complement.
TGGTCCGCCTGGTGACCGCCAACTCGGGCTCGGAAGCCCAGGTGGACCAGCTGAACCAGCCCCAGAGCTCCGGCACGGCCCAGTTCAACCTGCGCAATCTCGGCCTGGGCTCGACCCTGGTCCTGGTCGACGGCCAGCGCTGGACGTCCAGCGCCGTGGTGGCGACCGACGGATCGGCCTTTGTCGATATCAATTCGCTGGTCCCCATGATCGCTCTCGAGCGGGTCGAGGTGGTCAAGGACGGCGCCTCGGCCGTCTATGGCTCGGACGCGGTGGCCGGCGTGGTCAACTTCATCACCCGTCATGACGTCGGCCGGCCGGAAATCCGCGCGAAATACGCCGTCGCCGACGGCTCGGAAGAGAGCGTGATCGAGGCCATCGGCGGCTTCGAACTGCTGGGCGGCGACCTGACCCTGGCCGCCTCGCATTTCCACCGCTCGGCCCTGGGGTCGGACGAGCGCGACTTCACCCAGGCCGAACGCTATGGCCGCGCCGCCTGGACCGCCGTGACCAGCTATGGCCAGCCCGGATCCTACTTCCGGCCCAGCACGGGCGCCTATGCGCCGGACCCCGACTGCGACGATCCCGCCTTCGGCGCCGCCTATCGCAACGGCCCGACCGACGCCTTCTGCCGGCTCGACTATTCCGACTTCTTCGACCTGACGCCGGAAGAGACGCGGACCCAGGTGTTCGCCGACTATCGCCGCCCGATCGGCGACATGACCCTGTCGCTGCAGGCCGCCTATTCCTCGACCTGGACCCAGGCGCGGCTGACCCCGTCCTTGCCGATCCTGGCGCAGGCCCTGACGGTTCCGGCCTCTCATCCCGACAATCCGTTCGGCGAGGACGTGCTGTTCCGCGGCCGCCTGCTGGGCGCCGAGAGCGGCGCGCTGGAGTCCCGGTTCGACTACGACACCTGGCGCCTGGCCGCCGGGCTGGACGGCGATTTCGCCAATGGCTGGACCTGGGGCCTGTCCGCAACGGCCAGCCGCCAGCATGTCGCCTATGACAAGGCCGACGTGATCGGCAGCGCGCTTCAGAACGCCCTGAACGGTCTGGGCGGCACCGGCTGCGATGCGGCGACCGGCGCGCCGGGCGTCGGCGCCTGCCAGTATTTCAACCCCTTCGGCAGCGCCTATCTGGGGACCGGAACGGCGAACGGTCCGGACCTGATCGACAGCCTGATCGGCGACGTCGGCCTGCGCGGCGCGGCCGGCCTGACGACGGTCGATGCGTCCACCAGCGGCCAGGCCTTTGCGTGGACCGGCGGGGCGATCGACGTCGCCGTGGGCGCGCAATATCGCCGCTCGACCTTCCGCCACGACTGGAGCGACCTGGTCAACGCCGGCGACCTGCTGACCGCCGGCTATTCCCCGGACTTCGACGGCGACCAGCAGGCCCTGGCCGCCTTCGCCGAGGCCCGCGTGCATCTGGGCGACCGGATCGAGGCGCAACTGGCGGGTCGGTACGAGACCTACGACGGCGGCGAAGGCCGTTTCAGTCCCAAGATCGCCGTCCGCTGGGACGTGTCCGACGCCTTCGCCCTGCGCGGCTCATGGGGGCAGGGGTTCCGCGCCCCGTCCGTCTACGCCCAGGCCGGCGCCCAGGCCTCGCAGCCGTCCGTGTTCGACCGGGGCGCCTTCGTCTTCGTCAACACCCTGACCTCGGGCGATGCGGACCTGAAGCCCGAACGGTCGGAAAGCCTGACCTTCGGCGCCCTGTGGCGGCCTGTCGAAGGGCTGGAACTGGGGCTCGACGCCTGGCGCTTCGACTACACGGATCAGGTCGTCAAGGAATCGGCCCAGGCGGTCATCGACCAGGCGGCCGCCGACGATGCGGCGGGCCTGACAGGCACGGACGCGCAAGGCCGCATCACCCGGGCCTCGAACGGCGCCCTGACCTTCGTGCAACTGTATTTCCTCAACGCCTCGTCCATTGAGACCCAGGGGCTGGACCTGTCCGCGCGCTACAGCCGCGACGTGCTGGGCGGCCGGGCGACGGCTTCGGCGACCTGGACCTATGTGGACCGCTACGACATCCGCCTGAACGCCTCGGCGGCAGAGGTGTCGGGGGTCGGCTCGACCAATCTGAACAATATCGGCCGGTCGCTGCCGCGTGATCGGGGCGAGTTCGCCCTGGGCTGGAGCGGCGGACCGCACGCCGTCACCGCCCTGGTCCACTACACCAGCGGCTACGCCAACGACCGCAGCGGCATCACCGACACGACCATCGCCAGCCAGACGACGGTGGACCTGCTTTACAGTCGGGCGGTGGGCGTGGGTCTCGACCTGTCGCTGGGCGTAGTCAATGTCGCCGACAAGGCGCCGCCCCTGGCCCAGTTCGCGCTCGGCTACGACCCGGTCGTGGCCGATCCGCGCGGGCGGGTGGTCAGCGTGGGACTGACGAAGCGGTTCTAGCCTTGTCAGTATGATCCTCAGGCGCCACAGCGGCCGCCTCACTGGAAAGGCTCGCCATGCCCGTCGTCCTCTACGGAATCCCGAACTGCGACACCGTCAAGAAGGCCCGCGTCTGGCTGGACCAGCACGGCGTCGACTATGTCTTCCATGACTACAAGAAGGCCGGCGCCGATGCGGACCGGCTGGGCCAGTGGATTGACGAGCACGGCTGGGAGACCGTGCTGAACCGGGCAGGGACGACCTTCAAGACGCTGCCCGACGCCGACAAGACGGGCGTCGATCGCGACAAGGCCATCGCCCTGACGTTGGCCCAGCCGTCGATGATCAAACGTCCGGTGCTGGACCTGGGCGACCGGCGGCTGGTCGGCTTCAAGCCCGAGGCCTACGCCGCCGCCTTCGCCTGACCTCGATCAGGCGGCTGCCCGATCAGTCCTCGACGTCGGTGACCGGGCGGTCGTGACCGTCGGCGCTCTCGGTCACCCATTTGCCGTCGGCGGTCTCGTATTCGATGGCGGCGGTCTCGTCGGGCACCCGCTGCTCGCGCGCGGCGCGGACGGCGGCGGCCTTGGCGGCGTCATGGGTGGCGAAGGTCTCGGAATAGGTGCCGCTGGACTGATAGGCCCAGCCGCCGTCGTGTTCGACGATGCGATAGGTGACGTGGGCCATGGAAGTCTCCGTTGAAGGTCAGGCGACGACCGTAGCCCGAACCGGCCGCCGCAGGAACAGCAGTTGCAGCGTGACCCCTACGATCAGGATGATCACCAGCGACAGCTGGGAGGCCACGACCAGCGGGTCCTCGGGACTGTCGGCGATGGGATGGCCCGCCGGCAGACGCGTCATGACCTCGGTCACGCTGGGCAGGAACAGGGTGAACACCGCCACGCTCAGCGCCACCGTCTGGATCCACCAGCGATGCCGGGCCAAGGGCTTGATGAAGCCGATGGTCGAGCCGACCACGAGCGAACCCAGGCTGAGGATCGAAATCGCCACGCCCGGCGGGCTCTTGATCACCAGCACGCCGGACAAGGCTCCGATGAACATGAAGCCGAGGAAGATCTTGGAGATCATCTTCTCGGGCGGGATGCGGCCGTATCGGATGAGGAGGTAGAGGGCCAACGGCACGGCGGGCAGGCTGCCTAAGGTGTGAAACCAGCCCAGGGCGGAGAGTTGGGGAAGCAGCATCGCGACCTCGCGTGAACGGGATTGAACCACATACGCCAGCGAACCGATCGCGACGGTCTGCCTAAAGGCCCAGCTTGTCCAGCGGTGTCGGGCGACCTCCGGAAATCTTGATCGGGGGACCTTACGAAGATTTCACATAAGCCAGCGCATCCGTGGAGGCGCCGCGCAGCCTCTTGTGATCAGAAGGCCGCCGCATCAGGCTGCTGCAACGGTTCAAGGGATACCCGTCATGGAAGACTTCATTCCGATCTTCGCCATCTTCGCCGTCTTCGGCTCGATCACCGCCATCGTCTTCGGTCCTCAGCTGCTGAAGTACCGCGAAAAGCGCGACATGCAGGAGACCGTCCGCCACGCGGTGGACAAGGGGCAGCAACTGCCTGCCGAACTCATTGATGTCATGACCAAAGATGTGGAGAAGGGGCTGGCTTCGCGGACCAAGGACATCCGCAAGGGGGTGCTCAGCCTGGCGGCCGGGGCAGGAATCGCGGGCTTCGCCTTCGCTGTGCAGGATTCGACGCGCGATTGGGGGAGCAACGGAGACGGCGCCTTGCTAGGCATTGCCTGCATTCCGGCCGCGATCGGGATCGCCTTCATCATTCTGGGCTTCTTCAACCCGAACAAGGCTTGAGATCGGCCGGGAGGGGGCCGTCATGGGCAAATCTCTGCGCGATCTTCACGATGTCGAGCTGGCCGCCCAGGCGGCGGCCGGCGGGCGGCGCGAGTATGGCGAACTGGTCCGTCGGCACAGCACGGCGGTCCGGGGCCTGCTGCGCCGGATGGGGGCCTCGCCGTCGCTGGCCGACGACGTGGCGCAGGACGCCTTTCTGCAAGGGTTCCAGCGTTGCCCGGAGTTTCGGGGGCAGGGGACCTTTGCGGGCTGGATCAAGAAGATCGCCGCGCGCCTCTATCTGAAGCGCGTCGCCCGCGAGGCCCGCTATGTCGCCGAAGTGGAGACGGACCAGGCGGGTGTCGGGGTCGATCGCGGGGGGCTGATGGATCTGGACGAGGCGCTGAAGACGCTCAACGAAACCGAGCGGGTGTGCGTGTCCCTGTGCCACGGCGCGGGGATGTCCCATCCCGAAATCGCGGCGGCCATGAATTTGCCGCTCGGAACGGTGAAATCCCATGTCAAACGTGGTCTGGATAAACTCCGCGCGCGGCTTCAGCCGGCGCATGGCGACGGGAGGTCGATCCATGTCGGCTGACGAATTCGATCCCGCGATCGAGCGAATGTTCGCGCAAAACCCGCGACTGGCCGACGAGGCCCTGTTCCTGGCCTTGCTTCAGGCGCGGATGGAGAAAAGGTCGCGCTGGCGCACGGCGGCCCTGACGGCGGCGGGCCTGGTCGGCGGCGGCCTCGCGATCCGCGAGGGCCTGAACGTCAACTTCGCCTCGGACAGCCAGACGACGCTGGGCCAGGGTCTGCGCACGGCCGTCGCCATGGCGCAGGGCGGGGTTCAATCGGGGCTGGACGGCCTGGGCGTCGGGTCGTTCGATATGTCCAGCGGCACGGGCATGCTGGCCTTCTGGATCGTCGCAGGCGCAATGATCGCCCTTTTGGCGGCGGGCGCAGCGCGACTGTCACAGGACGTCTGAGGGATGACTTCCCTCGCCGGCGGGCCTATCTGAACCGCGTTCAGACAGGAGGCCCACCGGATGTCCATTCAAACGCAGGAGACCGTGAAGCGGATCTCCGTGCCCGATATCGCCGGTCGCAAGGGCGGTGAGCCGATCGTCTGCCTGACCGCCTATGACGCCCCTATGGCGGCCCTGCTGGATCCGCATTGCGATGTGCTGCTGGTCGGCGACAGTCTGGGCATGGCGGTTCACGGCCTGCCCAATACGGTGGGCGTCACCCTGGAGATGATGATCCTGCACGGGCAGGCGGTCATGCGGGGCGCCAAACGGGCCATGGTGGTCGTGGACATGCCGTTCGGCTCCTACGAGGGCGGCAAGGAGGTCGCCTACGCCAACTGCGTGCGGGTGATGAAGGAGACCGGCGCCCAGGCGGTGAAGCTGGAAACCAGCATCGAACTGGCCGAGATCGTCGCCTTCCTGGTTCAGCGCGGCATTCCCGTCATGGGCCACGTCGGCCTGCGCCCCCAGGCGATCCTGGCCGAGGGCGGGTTCAAGGCCAAGGGCAGGACCGACGGCGAGCGCGAGCGTGTGCTGGCCGAGGCTAGGGCTGTCGCCGAGGCCGGCGCCTTCTGCATCGTCATCGAGGGCGTGGCCGAATCCCTGGCGCGCGAGATCACCGAGACCATCGACAAGCCCACCATCGGCATCGGCGCCTCGCCCGCCTGCGACGGCCAGGTGCTGGTGATCAACGACATGCTGGGCATGTTCGACTGGACGCCGAAGTTCGTGCGCAAATACGCCGATCTGCGCACAGAGATCGACCGCGCCGCCGCCGCTTTCGCCAATGATGTGAAAACCCGCCGTTTTCCTGCCGAAGTCGAGACCTACTTCTCGAAAAAGCCGGCTTCGCAGTAACGGACGACGTTGCGGGCGGGGAGCCGACCTTCTAGGGTCCGCGCCGGTTTGCTTTTAGCGATTTTGGGGCGACGTTTCAGTGGTTGATGTCTTCGAGCAGGTCGAGGAGGAGCTTCGCTCCGACAAGTTGAAGCGCCTGGCCCGCACATGGCTGCCCGTCTTCGGGGTGGTTCTGGTCGTCGCGCTGATCGGCGCCCTGGGCTGGTGGGGCTGGGACAGCCTGAACTCCAACAAGGCCGGCAAGGCCGCCGAGGCCTATGACCGCGGCATGGAGGCCCTGCGCGCCGACAAGCCGATGGACGCCCGCGCCGCCTTCGAGGAAGCGGTCAAGGAAGGCAACGGCGCCTACAAGGTCCTGGCCCTGCAACAGCAGGCGGGTCTCGCCGTCAGCGCCAACAAATTCCCCGACGCCGTTCGCCTGTTCGACGAGGCGTCCAAGGCGTCGCGCGATCCGATCCTGTCGGACCCGCCTGCGCTCAAGGCCGCCTTCCTGATCATGGACACCGCGCCCCTGGCCGACGTCGAGGCCCGCCTGACCCCGCTGGCCGAGGACGACCGTCCGCTGCACGCCTTCGCCCAGGAAGCCCTGGCCCTGGCCCGCCTGCAACACGGCAAGACCAAGGAGGCCCGCGCCGCCTTCGTTCTGCTGCAACTGGGGCAGGACGTGCCGGATTCGGTGCGTCAACGCGCCCAGATCGCGGTGGAGGCCATCGACGCCGGCACTGTCGGCGCGCTGAAGCCCATCATCGACGCCGCGGCCAAGGCCACGCCCCCGGCCCCCGGCGCCGCCAATGCGATGACCCCTTCGGCCCAGAATCCTCCGACCCAGACTTCTCCGGCTGAGCCCGCCGCGCCCGCCGCCGCGCCGGCCCAACAGTGACGACCCCTTACAGGACGCCCCCGATGAACCGAGTTCTGAAAGTCGCGCTGATCTGCGGTGTCGCCGCGACCGTGGCGTCGTGCGGCACCGTTCGCCGCAACCTGCCCTTCGGCCTGGGCCGCACCGACGAGCCGCAGGCGACCGCATCGGAGGGCCAGCGCATCTCGGTGCTGGAATACGAACAGCAGCTGGCGCCCTCGGCCGCCCTGTCGGGCCGTGACTTCTTCCTGCCGGGACCCCAAGCGATAACCGCCTGGACCCAGCCGGGCGGCACGTCCGAAAACCTGGTCGAACACGTCATCGCCGCCCCGAACTTCCAGATCGCCTGGAAGCGCGACGTCGGTTCCGGCTCGGCCCGCGTCGGCAACGTCATGGCCCCCATCGTGGCGGCCGACGGCAAGATCTTCGTGCTGGACGGCGAATCGACCGTCTCGGCCGTGTCCGCCGGCACCGGCGAAATCCTGTGGAAGGCCAACGTCAAGAACGACGAGCGTGACCGCAACGGCGGCTTCGGCGGCGGCGTCGCCGTCGGTGGCGGCAAGGTCTTCGTGTCGTCGGGCTATCGTTCCATGTCGGCCCTGGACGCCAACACCGGCGCGGTCGTCTGGACCCAGCAGGTCGACGCCCCGATCCACGGCGCCCCGACGGTGTCGGGCAGTCGCGTCTTCGTGGTCGATGTGGACAGCCAGCTGTTCGCCTTCGACGCCAACACCGGCGCCCAGGACTGGACCTATCGCGGCATCGCCGAGCCGGCCCGCGTCATGCGCGCCTCCAGCCCGGCCGTCAGCGGCGCCACCGTGATCGCGCCCTTCGCCTCGGGTCAGCTGGTGGCGCTCAGCGCTCTGAACGGCCAATCCGTCTGGGAAGAGACCCTCTCGCGCACCAGCCGCACCAGCGCCCTGTCCGAGGTGCGCGACGTCGCGGGCCGTCCGGTCATCAGCCGCGGCATGGTCTATGGCGTCAGCCATTCGGGCCTTCTGACGGCCCTGGACCTGCGTTCGGGCCAGTCGAAGTGGCAGTTGCCGGTGGCGGGCGTGAACGCGCCCCTGCCGGTCGGCGACGTCGTCTATGTGGTGTCCAAGTCCGGCGAGCTGATCACCGTCAACCGCGACACGGGCCAGATCTACTGGACGCGCGAGTTGAACGAAGGCCGCGTGCGCAAGGAAGGCGGCGTCTTCGGCTTCTTCGACCGCGAACTGACGCCGCAATGGTCGGGGCCGCTGCTGGCCTCCAACCGCCTGGTGATGGTCAACTCGTTCGGCGAGGCCGTGGCCTTCGATCCCAAGACCGGCGCAGCCCAGACGACTCTGAAGCTGGGCGCGCCTGCCTATATCGCGCCGGCCGCCTACAACGGCGCCCTTTATGTGCTGACCGACACCGGCCAGCTGATCTGCATCCGCTGATTTTCAGCCCGAACTAAGCTAGAAAGCCGACATGGCTCTGAAGGTCGCCATCGTCGGCCGCCCCAATGTGGGCAAATCGACACTGTTCAACCGCCTCGTCGGCAAGCGCCTCGCGCTGGTCGACGATCGCCCCGGCGTGACCCGTGACCGGCGCTATGCCGACGGCAATATCGGCGACATGGATCTGACGCTGATCGACACGGCGGGTTACGAGGACGTCACCGACGACAGCCTGGAAGCCCGGATGCGCGAGCAGACCGAGGCCGCGCTGGACGACGCCGAGCTGGTCATGTTCATGATGGACGCCCGCGAGGGCGTGACGTCGCTGGACCGGATCTTCGCCGAGCGCCTGCGCAAGGTGCACAAGCCGATCATCCTGCTGGCCAACAAGTCCGAGAGCCGCGAAAGCGGCGGCGGCGTCGGCGAGGCGCACGCCCTGGGCTTTGGCGAACCCGTCGCCATCTCGGCCGAGCACGGCGAGGGCATGGCCGACCTCTATAAGGCCATCCGCGCGGCGTCCGAAGACATCTTCATCGAAGAGATCGACGAGCCGGACAAGCCGATCCGCATCGCCGTCATCGGCCGTCCGAACGCTGGCAAATCGACCCTGATCAATCGCCTGATCGGCGACGACCGCCTGCTGACCGGGCCGGAAGCGGGGATCACCCGCGACTCCATCTCGGTCGACTGGGTGTTCGAGGGCAAGAACATCCGCCTGGTCGATACGGCCGGCATGCGCCGCAAGGCGCGGGTGCAGGAAAAGCTGGAAAAGCTGTCGGTCGCCGACACCATCCGCGCCATCACCTTCGCCGAAGTCGTCATCCTGATGATGGACAAGGACGACGCCTTCGACACCCAGGACCTGCAACTGGCCGACCTGGTCGAGCGCGAGGGGCGCGCCCTGGTCTATGTCGCGTCCAAATGGGACCTGGAAGAAGAGCCCCAGGCCCGCATGGCCAAGCTGAAGGGCATGGCCGAGGACAAGCTGCCCCAGCTGAAGGGGTCGCCCTTCGTGGTTCTGTCCTCGCACAGCGGGCGCGGCGTCGAACGCCTGATGCCGGCCGTGCTTCAGGCCTATGACACCTGGTCGGTCAAGGTGAAGACCAAGGACCTGAACACCTGGCTGTCCATGGCCACGCAGCGGCACCCGCCCCCCGCCGTGGACGGCAAGCGCATCAAGCCGAAATACATCGCCCAGACCAAGGCCCGTCCGCCCACCTTCGTGCTGATGGCCAACCGCGCCGAGTCGATGCCGGAGCATTACAAGCGCTATCTGGTTAACTCGATCCGCGAGAGCTTCGATCTGCCGGGCACGCCGATCCGTCTGAACGTCAAGTCCAGCGGTGTGAACCCCTATGCCGAGGGCGGCGCCAAGTCGGGGCCGGAACGTTACAAGGGTGACGCCAAGACCGCGCCGCGCCGCGTCAAGAAGGCCGAGAAGGAAGAGGCCCTGTCCAAACTGCCCGGCAAGGCGCTGGAGCAGAAGAAGACTCGCAAGGCCCAGCCCAAGGTTCTGGGCGGCCTGAAGTCCAGCGCGTCCAAGAAGGCCGGCTCCTCGGTGGCGGTCCAGAAGGGCGCCCGCGGCGGCGCTCGCCAGGTCTCGCGCTCCGGCCGCATCCGCACCGGCCAGAAGGGCGGCGCCAAGAAGTGACCTCATGAGCGAGGTCGCGCCCGTCCTTCCCGACCGGCCGACCTCGCGGTGGCTGATCCTGGACGGGCAGGGGCGGGTGCTGCTGTTCCGCTTCGCCTTCGCCGACGGGCCCCTCGCCGGATCGGAGTTCTGGGCCACGCCCGGCGGCGGCTGCGATCCGGGCGAGACCTATGAGGACGCCGCCCGCCGCGAACTGTTCGAAGAGACGGGTCTGGTCGTCGCCGATCCCGGCCCCCAGGTCGCCCGCGTCCGCGTCAGCTTCCGCCTGCCCGACGGCCGCATGGCCGATGTCGATCAGCGCTTCTTCCTGCTGCGCACTGAAGCCTTCGACCTGTCCTCCACCGGATGGACCGAAGAGGAAAAGCGCGTCCTGGCCGAACACCGCTGGTGGAGCCTCAACCAGATCCGCGCCTCGACCGAGACGATCTGGCCGGAAGAATTGGCGGACATTCTGGAGCGCCTGACGCAGATGGCGAAGGGGGTCGATCAAGGCTAGGGTGTTGTTCCGTTTAGGAGGTTCGCCATGCTCGCCCTGATCGCCGCCGTCCTGCTGACCCAGGCTGCCGATGCGCCTGCGGATTGCGCCCAGGCCATGACGACGCCGCAGGTCAACGCCTGCGCGGCCCAGCGTCTGGCGGCGGAGACCGAAAGGATGGAAACCTATCTGTCGGCGGCGCGCCGACAGGCGGCGACGCGAGACGAGGAGTCCGCCGGAACAGGGGCGGCGTCGTCGCAACGCGCCTATCTGGACAACGCCCAGTCGGCGTGGGCCGCTTATGCCGACATCGTCTGCGACGGCGTCTACAACAACTGGAGCGGCGGCACGATCCGCACGGTCATGGCCCTGGAGCGTCGCATCCAGATGACGCGCGAGCGCACCCATGTCGTATGGCGCGACTATCTCACCTATGCCGACTCGACCCCTCCGATACTCCCCGAACCTAAGCGGCCTGCATCCGAAGAGCTTTCCTACGAAGACTGATCCCGCTCTCCGCTGCGGCTGAACGGGGTTCAGGCGTCTTTTTTCGAGACCGATTTTCGCTCGCAAACATACCGCTTGATCCACTGGTTAAAGCGGCGCTTGGGTTTTGGATCAATCGGAGCACGTCATGACCACGAGCCAGGTTTTCGATCTTCAGGCGGTTCAAAAGATCCGCAAGGGCGCCGTCCTCGTCGCCCTGCTGGCTCTGGTGGGGCTGACCATGGTGTCTCAGTCCGCATCCGGCCTGGACAGCCCGCTGCATGAGGGCGTCGAGGCCGTGGGTCTGGCCGCCATCGTCTTCGCCATCGTCGGGCGCGCCTGGTGCTCGCTCTATATCGGCGGGCGAAAGAAGGCCGAGATCGTCTCGCGCGGCCCCTATTCGATCAGCCGCAATCCCCTCTACATCTTCAGCTTCTTCGGCGCCTTCGGCATCGGCGCCCAGAGCGGCAGCCTGACGCTGGCGGTGCTGTTCACCCTGGCGTCCCTGGCGGTCTTCTACCTGACCGTCCGCCGCGAAGAGGCCTGGCTGGGCGCGACCTTCGGCGCCGACTACGAAGCCTACAAGGCCCGCACCCCGCGCTTCCTGCCCAATTTCGCCCTGTGGCGCGACGAGGCGGAGCTGTCGGTGCGTCCCTCCTTCTTCCTGACCACCATCCGCGACGGCCTGGTCTTCCTGCTGGCGATCCCGCTGTTCGAAGCCATCGACCTGGCTCAAGCCGAGGGCTGGCTGCGGGTTCTGGCGCGGCTGCCCTAAGGGGCTCAGCCGACCATCAGGCTTTCGCGCATCCGCGCCGCGTCCCGGGCGGGCGGCAGGCCGAACAGGCGGGCGTATTCTCTGCTGAACTGGGACGGGCTGTCGTAGCCGACGGCGAAACCGGTCTCGGCCGCCCCGTCGCCGCCGCGCAGCAGGCGCGCGCGGGCTTCCTGCAGCCGCACCTGTTTGTGGAACTGCAGCGGGCTCATGGTCGTCACCGTGCGGAAATGCCGGTGGAAGGTCGACAGGCTCATCCCCGCCAGGTTCGACAGGGCCTCCAGCCGCATCGGCTCGGCGTAGTGGGCGCGGATCCAACTGATGGCGCGGTTGACGCCCGACAGCCGGCTTTCGGCCGAGCCGATCTGACGGACGGTGGCGGCGTGCCGGCTGTGGAGCAGGCGCCAGACCAGTTCGCGCTCGATCATCGGCGTCATGACGCCGATCTCGCCCGGCCGGTCCAGAAGGCGCAGCAGGCGTGCCATGGGCTCCAGCAGTTCGTCCTCCAGCCGGGTTACCTGGATGCCGGTCGGCGGCGGCTGATCCGAGGCGGCGGGGGCGTCGATCTCCAGCATCAGGCCGGCGATGGTCGCCGGGCTCAGGTCGAAGCTGAGCGCGCGATACGGCGCCTCCGTGATGCTGCCGCAGACCGGCAGTTCGGCGGACACCACCAGGCAGTCGCCCGCCCGATAGGAATAGACGGTCTCGCCCAGGATTGTCTGTTTGCCGCCCGAGACAACCAGGCACAGCATGGGGTCGTAGCTCACCGACACCATCCGCGTCCGCGCTTCGCTGCCATACAGGCGCAGGCCCGGCACGGCCGAGCGCGACAGGTCGGGCGGCGCATGGCGTGCGACGACGTCGCTCATTTCGGGCAAGAGGCTCATGTTCGCATCCAACGCCTGTCTTCGCGCCCGCGCAAGCGGCCGGACGGAGTTTGACAGGATCGTGCAAGACTTCGCCCCGATCGCCCTAACGCCTGCGAGGCGAATGGGCGTCTTCTCCGTCCCGTCAGACAGAGGAGATGTCTCATGACCACCCCATCCCAGAAGACCTGGTTCGTCACCGGCGCCGCCCGGGGCCTGGGCGCCGCCATCGCCCGCGCCGCCCTGAACGCCGGCGACCGGGTCGTCGCCGCCGGCCGCAATCGAAACGCCCTGGTCGAGGCCTTCGGCCCGGACAGCGACGCCGTCCTGTCCCTGGCGCTCGACGTCACCGACCCCGCCGCCATCGCTTCCGCCGTCGATGCGGCGGTCGCCCGTTTCGGTCGCATCGACGTGCTGGTCAACAACGCCGGCTATGGCCACCTCGGCCTGTTCGAGGAGACCCGGCCCCAGGACGCCCGCACCCAGTTCGACACCAATGTCTTCGGCCTGTTCGACATGACCCGCGCCGTCCTGCCGGTCATGCGCGCCCAACGCTCGGGCCATGTGTTCAACGTCTCGTCGATCGGCGGCCTGATGGGCGGCGAGAGCGGTTCCATCTATTGCGCCTCCAAGTTCGCCGTCGAAGGCTTCACCGAATCCGTCGCCGCCGAGGTCAAGCCGTTCGGCATCCGCATGACCATCGTCCAGCCCGGCTTCTTCCGCACCGACTTCCTGGATGCGAGCTCGGTCCGCTACGGCGACAATCCCATCGCCGACTATGCCGAGGCCTCGGCCGCCATCCGCGCCTTCTACGAGGCGCGCAACCAGAACCAGGCCGGCGATCCGGTCAAGCTGGGGCAGGCCCTGGTGACCTTGGCGAAGGCGGAAAACCCGCCGGTCCGCTGGTCGGCGGGCACGGACGCCATCGCCGTGGTCGAGGGCAAGGCCGCAGGTCTTCTGGGCGAACTGAACGTCTGGCGCGACCTGTCGGCCTCGACCGACGGAACCTTCGCCTTCCGCAAGGAACCGGCGCTCGACACCGCCTGGAACTGATCGTCAGATCAGCGCTTCCGCCGACGGCCCGGCCTTCCAGTCCTGGAACCGGATCGTCAGCGGCGGCGTCAGCTCGCCCCGCGCCAGCTCCACCACCAAGGGACCGATTTCGGACGGGTGAGGCAGGCCGGACGGGTCTTCGCCCGGATAGGCCTGGGCGCGCATGGCGGTGCGCATCCGGCCGGGATCGACGATGCTGACGCGCACCGGCGTGCTCTCGATCTCGTCGGCCCAGGCCTTCACCAGGGCCTCGGCGCCCGCCTTGGTGGCCGCATACATGCCCCAGAAGGCCTTGGGCGCCGTCGCCACGCTGGTCGTCAGGTGGATGGCCCGCCCGGCGTCCGAGGCGCGCAGCAGCGGCTCCAGCGAGCGGATCAGGCGATAGACGGCGGTGAAGTTGGTCTTCTCGATCTTGGCGAACTCGCGCGGGTCGGCGTGGGACACCGGCGTCAGGCCCGACGGCCCCATTGTGGCCGCGGCATGGACCCAGATGTCCAGCTTCTTGAAGCGTTCGAAGATGGCGCCGCCCAGCCGGTCGATGGCCCCGCCGTCCACCAGATCGAACGGAACCAGCGTTGCGTGCTTGCCCGTGGCGGCGAAGATGGCGTCGTCCAGTTCTTCCAGCCCGCCCTGCGTCCGCGCCGTCGCCACGACGTGCGCCCCCGCCTTGGCCAGCGCCAGCGCGCTCTCATAGCCGATGCCGCGCGAGGCGCCGACGACGAGGGCGATACGGTCGTTCAGGGGCAGGGCGTCAGTCATGCTGGGGTGGTAGGAGTGGCGGCGCGACGGGTCAATGTGTTAAGCTGTAAGCAGATGTGCACAGGAGCATCCGCATGGCCGCCAGCACCACAGTCACGGTCCGAGTTAGCGAAAGCTTGAAAGAGCGCCTCGGCCTTCTGGCCGAAAAGACCCAGCGCACGCAGTCCTTTCTCGCCGAACGGGCCATCGCGGGCTACGTCGAACGTGAACTCGAAATGATGATCGCCGTCGAGGAAGGCCTTGAGGACTTTCGCACGGGCAACGTCGTCCCGCATGAGGAAGCCATGCGTCGGATTCGTGAGACCATCGCCAAATACGAGGCCTGATGCGCACGGTTGCCTGGTCGCAGCGTGCCCTGCTCGAGCTGACCCACGCCATCGACTATCTGGCTCAACGGAATCTTCCCGCCGCTCAACGGATCGAAGCGCGTATCCTCGAGACGACGGAAAAGCTAACCCAGCGCCCCATCGGGCGGCCGGGCAAGCAGCCGGGGACGTATGAAAAGCTGATCACGGGCGCGCCATACCTGATCGTCTACGCCCTGACCGACGGCGCTGACGACGGCCAGGTCCAAATCATCCGCCTGTTTCACACCGCCCAGAACCGGGACTGAGCGTGATCAGGCGCTGACCAGCAATGACATCTGCTTGCCGCCGAACTCCCGGCCGCCTTCCTCGATCTCGCGATCCAGCAGGCGGGTGGGATAGTCGCCGGTGAAATAGTGGTCCGTGAACTGGGGGTGGGCGTTGTTGCGCCCGGCCTCGCCCATGGCGCGATACAGGCCGTCGATGGACAGGAAGCCCAGCGAATCGACCTCCAGCATGTCGCGCATCTCTTCCAGCGTCTTGTTGGCGGCCAGCAGTTGGGCCCGCTCCGGCATGTCGATGCCGTAGAAGTCGGGGAACAGGATCTGCGGGCTGGCCGAACGCAGGTGGACCTCGGTCGCGCCCGCCGCCCGCACCGCGCGGACCAGCTTCAGCGAGGTGGTGCCGCGCACGATGGAATCGTCGATCAGCACGACGCGCTTGCCGGCCAGGGCCGACTTGTTGGGGCTGTGCTTCATGCGCACGCCCTTCTGTCGGGCGCCCTGGCTGGGCTGGATGAAGGTGCGGCCCAGATAGTGGCTGCGGATGATGCCCATTTCGTAGGGAATGCCGCTTTCCTGGGCATAGCCCAGGGCCGCCGGTACGCCCGAGTCGGGCACCGGCACCACGATGTCGGCCTCGACGCCCAGCTCGCGGGCCAGGCCTCGGCCCATCTCCTTGCGGACCTCATAGACGGAGCGGCCGTTCACGACCGAATCCGGGCGCGAGAAATAGACGTATTCGAACAGGCAGGGCCGGGCGGCGCGGGCAGGGAAGGGCTTCAGCGAACGCAGGCCGTTCTCGTCGATGACCACGACCTCGCCGTGCTCGACGTCGCGTTCGAAGGTCGCGCCGATCATGTCAAGGGCGCAGGTTTCGGACGCCAGCACCCAGGCCTCGCCCACCTTGCCCAGAACCAGCGGGCGGATGCCCAGCGGGTCGCGGGCGCCGATCATCTTGTGCCGCGTCTGGGCGACCAGGGCGTAGCCGCCCTCGATCCGGGCCAGGGCGTCGATGAAGCGGTCGACGATCTTGGCCTTACGGCTGCGGGCGATCAGGTGGAGGATGACCTCCGAATCCGACGTCGACTGGAAGATGGCGCCTTCGCCGACCAGCTGGCTGTGCAGGAATTTGAAGTTCGTCAGGTTGCCGTTGTGCGCCAGGGCGATGCCGCCCTGGTCCAGATCGGCGAACATCGGCTGGATGTTGCGCAGGAAACTGCCGCCCGCCGTCGAATAACGCGTGTGGCCCACGGCCGCACGGCCCGGCATCCGCGTCATCAGGTCGGCGCCGCCGAAGGCCTCGCCCACCAGACCCTGGTGGCGTTCGGTGTGGAAACGCTCGTCCTTGACGCTGGCGATGCCGCAGGCTTCCTGGCCGCGGTGTTGCAAGGCATGCAGGCCCAGGGCGACGATGGCCGACCCTTCGTCCTCGTCCGCGCCCCAGACGCCGCAGACGCCGCACTCCAGCCGCAGCTGGTCATCCTCCGGCTCGCGCCAGTGCTCGCGGTGAACGACAGGATCGGCGATATGGTGGCGCATCGTGGGGCTCCGATGACCGGGGGAAACTTAAGGGGCGGCTTCGCGGCGCGAGTTAGTCTGTGAATGCGTCGGGGGCAAGGCTTCGTCGTCGGAAAACCCCCTGCGCACGGATGAATCGACCACCGGCGTGATGGCGTCCGCGCCGCGCCCCAGGCTGGGCAGGACGATCTGGATCGCCCGTGCGCCTATCGCGCTGACGGGATAGAGGGCGGCGTTGGTCAGGAAGCGCGGCGTCCGCTCGCCGGGCAGGGCGGCGACCACGACCAGATGCACCGCCCCGATCAGGACCAGGGCCCGAACCCCGCCGATCAGCAGGCCGAACACCCGGTCCACGCCGCCCAGTTGCGGATGGTCCTTGGCGCCCTTGGAGATCATCGACCCGGCGATCCGCAGGCCGAAATAGACGATGAAGAAGGTCACCACCGCCGCCAGAACCGAGCCCGCCCATTCGGGATCGACCAGCGATCGGCCGAGGCCGGCGGTCCACGGCAGGCTGATCAGCGCCACCAGGGCGGCCAGGGTCGCGCTGAGCAGGGTGATGATCTCGCGCACACCGCCGCGCACCCAGCCGGCGGCGACGGAAAACAGGATCACCACAATGGCGAAGACGTCGTATCCGGTCACTTAAGTCACTTGCTCTCCAAAGAGCCCCACCGTCCCCAATCCCGTCATCCTAGGGCTTGTCCCTAGGATCCATACGCCCGGTGGCGCCGGGGACTCCCGGCCTCGGAGTTTATGGATTCTCGCCACAAGGGCGAGGATGACGAACCGAAAGAAAGCGCGACCGTCTATCCTCTAATAGCGGTTCTGCGAGATTCGTTCGACCACATCCGTCAGACGCGTCACCGATGTCACCTTCACCCCCTTGGTCTTGGCCGTCAGGGTCGGGCTCAGCACCTGATCGAAGCCCAGCTTTTGCGCCTCGCGCAGGCGGGCCTCGGCGCGGCCGACGCTGCGGACCTCGCCCGACAGGCCGATCTCGCCGAAGACGACGCAGCCCTGGGGCAGGGAGATGCCGGTCGCCGAGCTGATCAGGGCCGCCGCCGCCGCGAGATCCGCAGCGGGTTCGTTGATGCGCAAGCCGCCCGCCACATTCAGATAGACGTCCTGATCGCCGAAGCCGAAACCGCAGCGGGCCTCCAGTACGGCCAGCACCATGGCCAGGCGCCCGGTCTCCCAGCCGATCACGGCCCGCCGCGGGGTGCCATAGGCGGATTTGGACACCAGGGCCTGCATCTCGACCAGCACGGGGCGCGAGCCTTCGATACCGGCGAAGACGGCGGCGCCGGGCGCCCGTTCCTTGCCCTCGCCCAGGAAGAGGGCGGACGGATTGGCGACCTCGCGCAGACCGCTGTCGCCCATTTCGAACACGCCGATTTCGTCGGTGGCGCCGAAGCGGTTCTTGCCCGCGCGCAGGATGCGGAACGGATAGCCGCGCTCGCCCTCGAAGGTCATGACCGCGTCGACCAGGTGTTCGACCACGCGGGGGCCGGCGACCTGACCGTCCTTGGTGACGTGACCGACCAGCACGACCGCCACGCCCTGCGACTTGGCCAGACGCACCATTTCGCCGGCGCAGGCCCGGACCTGGGTGATCGAGCCGGGGCCGCTTTCATGCACGTCGGACCACAGGGTCTGAATCGAGTCGACGATGACGATGTCGAAATGCTCGCGCTTCAGCGTGCCCAGGATTTCACGCAGCGCGGTCGCCGCCGCCAGATTGACCGGCGCGTCGGCCAGACCCATCCGCTTGGCCCGCGCCCGGATCTGCTCCACGGCTTCTTCGCCGGAGATATAGGCCACGCGCGATCCGCGCAGCGCCGCCTTGGCCGCAACCTCCAGCAACAGCGTGGACTTGCCCACGCCAGGGTCGCCGCTCAGCAATATGGCGGATCCCGGCACCACGCCGCCGCCGCAGACGCGGTCGAACTCGGCCACGCCCGTCGTGATGCGCGCCGGTTCGGGCGTATCGGATTGCAGGGTCTCGAACTGAATGCCGCGCGACCGGGCCGAGGTCGCAGCCGAGGGTTTGATCGCCCCGGGCGGGGCCGAACGGCTCTCCTCGCTCAGCGTGTTCCACTGGCCGCAGGAACTGCACTGCCCCGACCATTTGCCGTGGACCGTGCCGCAGGACTGACAGACGTAGAGAGCGGAATCGCGAGCCATGAGCTTCCTTAGCAGATCGGACGGTTTGGGCCGCCTGTTCGCATTCCGATTGCACGACGCCCACGACAGGTCCGGTCGTAGGGCGACCTTTGCTGTATAAGATTGAGAGTCTGTCGCATCGCCCTTGCTTATGTGGGCGGCGCAACGTCAAACTGACGTTCTCTCAAACGCCGAGGCGCGCCATGACCGATCCGACGACCCCTTCGCAACCCGCCGTCGATCCGGCCCTGATCGCGCGCGTCAAGGGCATCCTGCTTCAGCCCCTGTCCGAATGGCGCATCATCGACGGCGAGTTCGCCACGACCAAGAGCCTGTTCACCCGCTATGCGATGATCCTGGCCGCCATCGGCCCGATCTGCAGCCTGCTGGGCGGACAGTTGCTGCCGATCTTCGGCATGCGCATGCCGATCACCGGCGCCCTGGTCGTCGCCGTCGTCAGCTATCTGATGTCGCTGTTGGGCGTCTTCCTGCTGGGTCTCATCATCAACGCCCTGGCCCCCAGCTTCGGCTCGGTCCCCAACAAGGTCCAGGCGATGAAGGTCGCCGTCTATTCCTGGACGGCCGCCTGGCTGGTCGGCGTGTTTGGCCTGATCCCGATGCTGGGCATCCTGGCGATCCTGGGTCTGTACAGCTTCTATCTGCTGTTCGTCGGCCTGCCGATTCTGATGAAGACGCCCGACGACAAGAAGGTCGGCTACTTCATCGTCACGGTCATTCTCAGCATCGTGGTCTATTTCATCATCAGCGCCATCGTCGGCAGCATCAGCATGATGTTCGTCGCCAGCACCGCCGCCATGAGCGGTCTCGCCGGCCTCTGATCGCTTTCTCCGTTCCGGTCCGTCGTGTGCTTGGCTAATCCATGTAGCGACGCGGCACGCGCGTGGTGATCGACGTCAGCAGCTCGTAGCTGATGGTCCCCGCCGCCGCCGCCGCGTCGTCCAGCAAGCGGTTGGCGCCGAACAGTTCGACCGGATCGCCGACTGCGACATCCAGGCCGGTGATGTCCACGGCGCAGACATCCATCGAGACCCGGCCCAGCAACGGCCGGGTCTCGCCCGCAATCCAGACAGCGCCCTGGGGCGAGTAGGACCGCAGCAATCCATCCGCATAGCCCGCCGCCACCGTCGCCACCCGCATCGGGCGTTCGGCGATGAAGCCGCGTGAATAGCCGACGCTCTCGCCCGCCGGCACGTCGCGCACCTGAAGCACCTGGGCCGTAAGCGCAGCCACGGGCGCGATCCGGGGATCAGGCCGCCCCTCCGGCCCGCCGCCGTAAAGGCAGATGCCCGGCCGCACGGCGTCGAAGGCGAACTCCGGCCCCAGGAAGCACCCGCTGGAGTTGGCGAACGACCGGATCACGCCCGGATAGCGCTCCACCACGCCCGCAAAGGCGTCGCGCTGACGCCGGTTCATCGGATTGGTCGGATCATCGGCGCAGGCCAGGTGTGTCAGCACCAGCGCCAGCCCTTCGAAGGCCTCCGGCGCATCCTCGGGCCGGACGCCCAGCCGGTTCATGCCGGTGTCGATCTGAAGCCCGCAGGTCCCGCCGCCCGCTGCGGCCCAGGCCTGCATCTGCGCAGGATGGTTCAGCACCGGCCGCAGGTCCGCCGCCTTCAGCGCCGGCGCATCCTCGCCATGACATCCGTCCAGCACATAGATCACCGGCCCGCCCGCCTGTGCGCCGCCCAGCGCCGCCCGCAGCCGCACCCCCTCGGCCGCCCGCGCCACGAAGAAGGTCCGCGCCCCCTCGGCCATCAGCCGCGTCGCCACCGCCTGCGCCCCCAGCCCATAGCCGTCCGCCTTGACCACCGGATGCACCGGTTGGCCGCTGACGGCCCCCAGCGTGTGGTAGTTGCGCGCCAGGGCGCTCAGATCGACGGAAAGCACGGCGGGGGCAGGGGCGGACATGGCCTCCTTATGCTCCAACTTTCGCCGGATGGAACAGCCGCTACTCGTAGTTCGGCTCTTCATAGCGGCCGTCGTGCGCTAGGTTGCCGAACTTGGTCGTGTCGGCGTCGAACGACAGTTTGACGATGCCGATGGGGCCGTGGCGCTGTTTGCCGATGACCACTTCGGCCTGGTGCTGCAGCCGGTCCATGTCCTGCTGCCATTGCAGGTGTTCCTCGGTGCCCTCGCGCGGTTCGGCCCGGCCCAGGTAGTAGCTTTCCCGATAGACGAACATCACGCAGTCGGCGTCCTGTTCGATCGAGCCCGATTCACGCAGGTCCGATAGTTGCGGCCGCTTGTCCTCGCGCTGCTCCACCTGACGCGACAACTGCGACAGGGCGATGATCGGCACCGACAGCTCCTTGGCCAGGGCCTTCAGCCCGCCGGTGATCTCCGACACCTCCTGCACCCGGTTCTTCTGGCTGTTCTCGCCGGTGGTCACCAGTTGAAGATAGTCGACGATGATCAGGTCCAGCCCGTGCTCCATCCGCTTCAGCCGCCGCGCGCGCGCCGCCAGCTTTGAGATGGACAGGCCGCCGGTGGCGTCGATGTACAACGGGCTCTCGCCGATCTCGACCGCCGCGTCGCGGATCTTGCCGAAGTCGGACGCATTGATCTCGCCCTTGCGCAGCTTGTCCGACGACACGCCCGACGCATCGGCCAGAATACGCATGGCCAGCTGTTCGGCGCTCATTTCCAGCGAATAGAAGGCGACCACGCCGCCGTTGACGGTCTTGCGCCCTTCCGGCGTCGGCTCCCACTGATAGCTTCGGGCCACATTGAAGGCGATGTTGGTCGCCAGCGCCGTCTTGCCCATCGACGGACGCCCCGCCAGGATCAGCAGGTCGGAGGGGTGCAGGCCCCCCAGCTTCTGGTCCAGATCGTTCAACTGCGTCGCCAGGCCCGCCAGCTTTCCGTCGCGCTGATACGCCTCGGCCGCCATCTGAACCGCGCCCGACAGGGCGTTGGAAAAGCTGACGAAACCCGACGACGGCTTGCCGGTCTCGGCCAGGGAATACAGGGTCTGCTCGGCCTGTTCGATCTGTTCGTCGGCGGGCGTCTCGGGATTGGGCGCCTCCTTGATGATCTCGCCGCCGATGCGGATCAGGTCGCGCCGCAGCGCCAGATCATAGACCACCCGCGCATAGTCGGGCGCATTGGCCGCCGGCGGCGCCCGGTCCACCAGATCGGCGAGGTAACGCAGACCGCCGAACTCCTGGAACGCCGGGTCCTGCTTGAACCGCTCCATCAGGATGGTCGGCTCGGCCAGCATCCCCTGGCGGATGTGATCCTCGATCGCCTCGTAAAGCCGCTGGTGGAAAGGCTCGTAGAAGTGCGACCCCCGCAGCCTGTCGCTCAGCCGCTCGAACACGGCGTTGTCGAACATCAGCGAACCCAGCAGCGCCTGCTCCGCCTCCAGATTGTGAGGCATCGACGAAATCCCGCCCTGATCGGTCGGCGAGGCGGAGAAGGGCAGGGGGGCGAAGGCGTTCATGGCCTGCCGTTCTAACCTCGCCCTGCGTCGAATGCGGACGGATTCATCATCAAGCCGAAGATGAACGGGGATAGGCTGTGGACTATGCGGTGGTCGTCGAGTTCACGAAAAAGGGCGCTCCGAAGAGCGCCCTTCCGCCAACCTGCGCTTCGGCTCAGAAACTGTAGCTCAGCCGCCCGTAGAAGAACCGCCCGTTGAAACCATAGGGCGAATACTGCGGGAAGCCGACCGATCCCGTAGCGGCGTTCAGAGCAGCAGGGGTGTAGTTCGGGTATTCGTCAGTTAGATTGTTGACCCCGATCGCCACCGAGACGCCCATGGGGAAGGCATAGCGCCCTTCCAGATCCAGCAGCGTCGCCGCCCCGGTCCAGTAGTCGTTGGAGGCCGTGTTGTTGGGGACCAGAACGGTGTCGTAATAGGTCGCCTTGGCCGTCACGCCGAAGCCGCCGTAAGTCCAGTCCGCACTACCCACGACCTTGTATTTCGGCGTGCCTTCCTCGAACGACAGGATGTTGGCGCGGTCGAACAGGAAGTTCGGCGAGACCGGGATCGCCAAGCCGGTCGGAATGTCGGGCAGTTTATCGACGGTGGTCTCGTTGTAATTGCCGGCCAGTGTGAAATCAAACCGTCCCATGGTGTCCGTGGGCATGCGGTAACGGCCGACGACGTCGATCCCCTGGGTGGTGGTGTCCAGGCCGTTGGTCCAGAAACGGGCGGACGAGACGCCCAGCGGCTGAATGATCGCCAGGACGGCGTTGGTCGTGTCCGCCGACTGGCTGGGGCGTGACGGGCCCAAATTCTCCGACAGGATGATGCGGTTTTCTAGGGCGATCTGATAGGCGTCGATCGTCAATTCGAACCCGCCCGTTCGGAAGACCGCGCCCAACGAATAGTTGGTTGAGGTCTCGGCCTCTAGCGGCTTGGCGCCCAGGGCGATCGAGACCGGGTCGTCCACGCGGAAAGTGCCCGACTGGATCAGGTTCGTCACCGGAGGGGAGCCGGTGGTCACCAGATTGGTGGCCACATAGCTGAAATACTGCTGCTGCAGCGCCGGGGCGTGGAATCCGCTGGAAACCGCGCCGCGCAGGGCGAAGCTGGGCGAGAAGTCGTAGCGTGCCGACAGCTTGCCAGTCACCTGGTCGCCGAAGTCCGAATAGTCCTCGTATCGACCGGCCAGGCCGACCGACAGCGCTTCGGTCAGCTTGCCCTCCAGGTCGATGTAGGCGCTCCAGTTGTGGCGATCCACGTCGACGACATTGGCGGGCGAGAAGCCGGGAAAGCCCTGAGCGCCGCCGCCCTGCGAACTGCCGGCCAGTTTGTCGTAGGACTTGGGTTCGCCCGCCGTCTGGCCGAAGCTCTCGGCGCGATATTCGAACCCGAAGGCAAGGTTGACCGGCTCGAACAGGCCGACTTCGAGCGGCTTCACCCCATCCACCCCGACCGTCAGTTGGTCGTATTCCAGACCACCGGCGTCGAACTCACGTTGCGTCGCGTCGCCCTGATCGCCGTAAGAGGCGTTGATGCTGTCGAACACGCGATAGTCGATCGTGTTTCGTCCATAACCCGCCGAGAAGTCCCAGAGGATTCCGCCAGCCTCGCCCTTGACGCCCCCATACAAATTATAATCGACGATCTCCGTGCCGATCTTGGGCAGGAAGCCGTTGGGATAAATGCCCACCACATTGTTGGGATTGTTGAAGGCGCGCGCGGTCGCCGCCGAATCCGTTTCCTTGTGCTGAATGCCGCCAAAGGCGTAGGCCTCCCAGGCCCCGCCGACCGGATGGCCGGCGTTGAACCAGATCGACTGCGCTTGCACGCCCGGATCGCCATAGCGGCCAAGCACCGTATCGGCCGAACCGTCCGCCACGGCGGAAGGTGCGGCATAGTCGGCGCGATTGGTCGGGTCGCGGCTCTGCAACTCGCCTGACACGGTCACGAAACCCTCTTCGCCCAAGGGCAGCCCCACCCATCCGGCGACCGATTTCTGGGTTCCATCCTGTCGGTCTTGGGACCCCCGCGCGGTGTCGAAACTGGTGTCGTATCGACCGTAGTTCAGGGTCAGGCCGCCGCCTTCGCGCGCCTCGCGCAGACGCAGATTGATCACGCCCGCGATGGCGTCTGAACCATATTGGGCGGAGGCGCCGTCGCGCAGAACCTCGACCGAACCCAGCGTGACCGATGGGATCGTGTTCAGGTCGAACGCGGTCGATCCCCGGCCCAGGTTGCCGTTGACGTTCACGAGGGCGCTGACATGGCCGCGCTGTCCGTTGATCAGCACCAGGGCTTGATCCGGCGCCAGGCCGCGCAGGGTGGCCGGCCGAACGTGGTCCGAACCGTCAGAGATCGAGGGGCGAGGAAAGTTGATCGAGGGCGCCGCCGCCGCCAGCGCCGCAGCGGTCTCCGTGCCGGTGCCGGAGCGGGTCAGGGTTTCGCCGGTGATGACATCGACTGGGGCGATGGTGTCCAGGCGAGTGCGTCCCACCGTGCGGGTGCCTGTGACGACGATCTCTCCCACTTCCGTCGTGTCGTCGATCGGGGGCGGTGTCGTTTGAGCGAAGGCTGACGATGCGATGAAAAGCGCGCTGGTGGAGGCGAAGGCCAGCAGGGCCCGACGGCCGTGTCCGATTTGCATTGAATATCCCCGGCGGAAAGCGAGACGGCCATGTGCGCGGGCGTTCGACAGGCCGCCATGCCGTCGCCCCTCGGCCGGCTCGTCCTCGGGGCAATAATCTTTCGCCCGGCAGGTCGAAATCAGTCGTGATTGGAGGCTGTGACCCCAAACGAGCGGCGTCAAGCAAGCTTATTGTCTATTTCGGCCTCTGAGAGACCGAAGGTCTTTGCTTGTTGCAAACTTGTCATAGAGTGCGCGGGCGATCGCATTCTTCCTGCGGGCGAGCTGAGGCAGCAAAAAGGGCGCGTCCCTTGCGGAACACGCCCTCGATGTCTTGGCGATCCGGCCCGAAGGCCGGGGTCGATCAGGCTTCGTCGCCGAAGCCTTCTTGTTGACCGGCGCCGCCTTCGATCAGTTCCTGGGCCGATTGCTCGGCGGCCTGGCGCTCATCGTCGAACTGGCTGCGGATCACGTCCTCGCCCTTGGCCTGACGCTCGGCTTCGTCCATCGAACGGGCGATGTTGATCTTGACCGTGGCGCGGACCTCGGCGTGCAGGCGGACCGGCACTTCGTGGACGCCCAGGTTCTTGATCGCCGTGTTCAGGACGACTTGCGAACGCTCGACCTTGCCGCCTTCGGCCTGGATGGCCTCGGCGACGTCGCGGCCGGCGACCGAACCGTACAGGTGACCGGTTTCACCGGCCTGACGGATCATGATGTAGGTCTGGCCGTCGATCTTGTCGGCGACCTTCTGTGCATCGGCCTTGTTCTTCTCGTTGCGCTGCTCGATGGCGGCGCGGTCGAGTTCGAACGCCTTCAGGTTCGCGGCGGTGGCCCGACGGGCCTTGTCGCGCGGCAGAAGGAAGTTACGGGCGAAGCCGTCCTTGACGGACACGACGTCGCCGATGGCGCCGAGATTCTCGACGCGTTCAAGCAGAACGACCTTCATCTCACTTCACCACGTAAGGCAGGAGGGCCAGATAGCGAGCGCGCTTGATGGCCTTGGCCAGTTCGCGTTGCTTCTTCTGGGAGACGGCGGTGATGCGCGAGGGCACGATCTTGCCGCGTTCGGAAACGTAACGCTGCAGCAGCTTCACGTCCTTGTAGTCGATCTTCGGCGCATTGGCGCCCGAGAACGGGCAGACCTTGCGGCGGCGATAGAAGGGGCGGCGGCCGGCGGCGCCGGAGCCCGCCGGTGCGCCCGGGGTCGGGGCGGTGGTATCGGTCATGTTCCGGATTCCTTATTCGGCGGCGTCGGAAGCGGCGTCGTCGCGCGGGGTACGCTCGCGCTCACGCTCGCGTTCACGCTCGCGGCGGGCCAGCAGCGGCGACAGTTCCAGGTCGAGTTCCTCGACGCGGACGGTCAGCCAACGCAGCACGTCTTCGTTGATCGACAGCTGACGCTCGACCTCGGCCATGGCGGCCGGGGGGCAATCGACGGCCAGCAGCGAATAGTGAGCCTTGCGGTTCTTCTTCACGCGGTACGTCAGGTTGCGCAGACCCCAGTACTCGATCTTGGCGACGGAACCGCCGCCTTGTTCGATCAAGCCCTTGATGGTGTCGTTCAGCGCTTCGGCCTGTTGCGCCGAGATATCCTGGCGCGACATGACCGTGTGCTCGTAAAGAGCCATGCGGTATTCTCCCTTGTGGGCGTCGGCGTGGAAACGACCGGGTAAGTCGATCCCCACGATGGCTCCTGGCGCGGCGGCCGGACCGAACGTCCAACCCTTTGGTGGTCCGCGACAGGACCGAAGCCCTGGAAAGGCGGGGCCTATAGGGGAAAAGGGGCGGGGAGGCAAGGATGGCGGCAGGCGCTTGTGACGCCCCGCGACCCCGCCTAAACCACCTCCATGCCGAAGCTGACGTCAGCGGTCGATCCGCAAAGCCCCAAATACAAGTCCCTGCACGCGCACAACAGCGCCCTGGTCGCCGAGTTGCGCGACCATGTGGCCAAGGCCGCGCGCGGCGGGTCCGACAAGTCGCGCGAGCGGCAAGTGGCCCGCGGCAAGCTGTTGCCGCGCGACCGGGTCGAGCGGCTGCTGGACCCCGGCTCGCCCTTCCTGGAGGTCGGTCAGCTGGCCGCCCACGGCATGTATGACGGCGAGGCCCCCGCCGCCGGCGTCATCGCCGGAATCGGCCGGGTGTCGGGCCGCGAGGTCATTATCGTCTGCAACGATCCGACGGTGAAGGGCGGCGCCTATTTCCCCATGACGGTGAAGAAACACCTGCGCGCCCAGGAGATCGCCGAGCAGAACCGCCTGCCATGCGTTTATCTGGTGGACTCAGGCGGGGCCAACCTGCCTCACCAGGCCGAGGTGTTTCCCGACCGCGACCATTTCGGCCGCATCTTCTTCAACCAGGCCCGGATGAGCGCCAAGGGCATCGCCCAGATCGCCTGCGTCATGGGCCTGTCCACCGCCGGCGGCGCCTATGTGCCGGCCATGTCGGACGAGACGATCATCGTGCGCAACCAGGGCGCCATCTTCCTGGCCGGGCCGCCCCTGGTGAAGGCCGCCACGGGCGAGGTGATCTCGGCCGAGGAACTGGGCGGGGCCGAGACCCACGGCCGCCGCTCGGGCGTGGTCGATCATGTGGCCGAGAACGACGAACATGCGCTGGAGATCGTGCGGTCCATCGTCGCCAATCTGAACACCACCAAGACCGTGGATATGGATGTGCGCGAACCCCGCGCGCCGGCCTTCGCGGCCGAAGAGCTTTACGGCCTGATCCCCGACGACGTCCGCGCCCCCTATGATGTGCGCGAGGTCATCGCCCGCTTGGTGGACGGGTCCGAGTTCGACGAGTTCAAGACGTTGTACGGCTCGACCCTGGTCTGCGGCTTCGCCCGCATCTGGGGCTATCCGGTCGCCATCCTGGCCAACAACGGCGTCATCTTTTCCGAGAGCGCCCAGAAGGGCGCCCACTTCATCGAACTGGCCTGCAAGCGAAAGATCCCGCTGCTGTTCCTGCAGAACATCTCGGGCTTCATGGTCGGCGGCAAATACGAGGCGGGCGGCATCGCCAAGGACGGCGCCAAGCTGGTCACCGCCGTCGCCAGCGCCGAGGTGCCCAAGTTCACCGTCCTGATCGGCGGCAGTTTCGGGGCCGGAAACTACGGCATGTGCGGCCGCGCCTATTCCCCGCGCTTCCTCTTCACCTGGCCCAACAGCCGGATCGGCGTCATGGGCGGTGAACAGGCGGCTTCGGTCCTGGCCACCGTCCACCGCGACGCCGAGACCTGGAGCGCGGACGACGCCGAGGCCTTCAAGGCCCCGATCCGTCAGAAGTACGAAGACGAGGGCAACCCCTACTACGCCACCGCCCGCCTGTGGGACGACGGCGTCATCGACCCGGCCCAGACGCGCGACGTCCTGGGCCTGGCGATCAGCGCCAGCCTGAACGCCCCGATCCCGGAGACGACGTTCGGCCTGTTCCGGATGTAACCTATACCTCCGCCCCTCGTTGGAAGCGGACCCTCAGTTTGGAGACGACCATGGCCGACAAACCCACCGAAGCCGACCTCAACGCCCTGGACGTCACCGACGCCGAAGAAGCCGAGATCAACAGCATCGCCCAGCCCCTGGTCCCGGACCCGGCGCCGGACGCGAACGATGATCTGGTCCAGATCGATTCCACGGCCGACGGCGTCGTCTTCGTCACCATCAACCGGCCGCACAAGAAGAACGCCTTCGACGCCGCCACCATCGCCGCCCTGCACGAGGCGTTCGAGACCCTGCACGGCGCCGACCGCGTGCGCGCCGTCTTCATTCGCGGCGCGGGCGGCACCTTCAGCGCCGGCGCCGACCTGAACTGGATGCGCGACGCCGCCGGCTGGTCCGAAAGCGACAATCGCGACGACGCCATGGGCCTGGCGAAGATGCTCAAGGCCCTGCACGACGTGCCCGCCCTGACCATCGCCCTGGTCGAGGGGAACGCCATGGGAGGGGGCGCGGGCATCGTCGCCGCCTGCGACATGGCCGTGGCGGTCGAGGGGGCGCGTTTCGCCTTCTCCGAGGTCAAGCTGGGCCTGATCCCAGCGACCATCGCCCCCTATGTCGTCGAGGCCATCGGCGCCCGCCGCGCCCGCCAGCTGTTCCTGACCGGAAACAGCTTCGACGCCGACTACGCCGCCCACGCCGGCCTGATCGATCTGGTCCTGCCTGAAGGTTCGGTGGACGAGTTCATCTCCATGCTGACCGACAGCCTGATCGGCAATGCGCCGGGCGCGATGGGCGAGGCCAAGCGCCTCGTCAACGACATCGCCCACCACAAGATCGACTCGGGTCTTCTGGACGAGACCGCCAAACGCATTGCCCGCGCCCGCGTCTCCCCCGAAGGCCGCGAAGGCGTCCTCGCCTTCCTCGAAAAGCGCAAACCCAACTGGGCAGGCTAGGGCGCCTACCCCATCGTCTCCTCCCCGCTTCGCGGGGAGGGGGACCGCGCGTAGCGTGGTGGAGGGGCTCTTGACGTCCCACCGACGCCTGTGATGATCCAAAGGAGCCCCTCCGTCTCGCCGGCTTCGCCGTCGATCCACCTCCCCATCGCTGCGCGATAGGGAGGAGACGAGGCTCCAACCCGCACAATGACGCTGGTCCCTTCCCAACGATTCCAGCCGCTTGGCGAATTATGTCCCCCATCTCCCATCCCCCTTCCAAACGCGCGTATTCTGATCCCGTCTCGTCGCATGGAGGGCTCGCCTGGCCTGCGACCTTGCGGCGGCGAGAGCGGAGAGAACGGGAGCGGGTCTGAGACGGCCTGTGCGAGTTCGGCGTCTTATCGGTCGGGTCCGCCCGGTGTCTGAAGCGTCGTAACGAGGGTCGGGGTGGGAACCACGGCCGGACCAGGGATCGGGGCGCGCAGCCCCGACCTGCCCGTCGTCGGCATTGGGGGGGAGGCGTAAGAACCGCCGCTTAAAAGCCCCCTGCCTGCGGCCAACCCTTCGCGCGGAGCGTCATATCCTTCGTCGAAACGGTAACACCACAACAGAACTCCGGGCGAAGGCCCGGCGCTCCGCCCAGCCCTCCATACCTCCGCCCGGAAAGGCAGGGAGCGCTTCCGCTTGTCTTTGCGGAACAGCCCTCAAGCTTGTCCGTTCATATCACGCCGACGCCTTGATCCGGCCAGAAACGCGGTGCGGTATGGTTTGGCTTGAAGCCTGTTCTCCTCGGATGATTATGCAGACCCGATCGATCGTGCTCGCCGCCGCCCTGGCCCTATCCGCCTGCGGCAATCCCGAAACTTCGAAGGCGCAGGAGGGCGAGTTCGCCCAGCCGACGCGCACCGCCCCGTCCGACGCGGCGGGTATGAAGTCCAGCTTTGCGCCCGTGGTCCGCTCGGCCGCGCCTGCCGTGGTCAATATTTCGGCGCGTAGCGTGCAAAGGGTTCAGGCCGATCCCTTCTTCCAGTTCTTCGGCGGCGGCATTCCCCAGGCGCGCGTGGCGGAATCGGTCGGTTCGGGCGTCATCGTCCGCTCGGACGGCATCGTCGTCACCAACAACCATGTCATCGACGGCGCCCAGCAGATCAAGGTCGTGCTGAACGACCGGCGCGAGTTTCCCGCCACCGTCATCCTGGCCGACGAACGCAGCGACATCGCCGTGCTGAGGCTGGAAAACGTCAGCGACCGCCTGCCGGTCCTGGCCATCGACGATCAGGAAGAACAGCAGGTCGGCGATCTGGTCCTGGCCATCGGCAATCCGTTCGGCGTGGGCCAGACGGTGACCAACGGCATCATCTCGGCCCTGAACCGGACTGAAACCGGCATTTCCGACAGCGGCTCCTTCATCCAGACCGACGCGGCCATCAATCCCGGCAACTCGGGTGGGGCTCTGGTGGATATGGACGGCGATCTGATCGGCATCAACACCGCCATCTTCTCGCGCTCGGGCTCCTCGGCCGGGGTCGGGTTCGCCGTGCCTGCGGCCATGGTCAAGCGGGTCGTCGACAGCGCCCTGGGCGGCGCCAAGACGGTGGTCCGGCCCTGGCTGGGCGTGAAGGGCGACACCGTCACCGCCGACATCGCCGGCAGCCTGGGCCTGACCCGGCCGCAGGGCCTGGTCGTCACCGACGTCTACGCCAACGGCCCCGCCGCCCGCGCCGGCGTGCGCCAGGGCGACGTCATCACGGCCGTGGACGGGCAGGAGATCAACGATCAGGGCGGGCTGAACTACCGCGTCGGCTCGCGCAATCCGAACGATCAGGTCCAGATCGCCATCCTGCGCGACGGCCGGCCCCAGACCCTGACCGTCCGCGTCCAGACCCTGCCGGGAGACGCCGATCCGGATCAGGGCGTCACCATCCAGTCCGGCCCCTTCGCCGGCGCCGAGGTCGTGGCCCTGAACCCCGCCCTGGCCGACCGTCTGGGCGGCGATCCCTTCGCCACCGGCGTTATCGTCACCGGCGTCTCGGGTCGAGGCTACGCCGCCCGCGCCGGCTTCCGCCAGAACGACCTGATCGTCAGCATCAACGGTCGCGCCATCGCCTCGGCGCGCGACATTGAGGCCGCCGGCGCAGGTCGCGGCCCATGGGAGGTCGTCATAAACCGGGGCGGCCGACAAATTCGCGGCGTGCTACGCTAAACAGTCTTGCCCTCTACCGTTGAGCCACTACCTTCGATTGACGGTCTACTCGCGTAGATCGTCGTGAGGCTAGGTGGGGTTGAGCGGCATGAAACAGGCGGTCTGGTTGGCCTGCGCGGGGCTGGTTTTGTCGTTGTCGGGCGTGGGGTCGGCCAAGGCGGCTGCGCGCGACGACCTGTGCCGTCAGGCCACGCCTGAAACCTTCATCCTGTCGGGTTCCATCGAAGCCGCCATGACGGCCTGTGTCGAGCACAGCTTCGCTCCGACCACCGTCGAGCTGGTGCTGACCAGTCGCGGCGGTTCGGCGGACCAGGCGATGCGGATCGCCGAACGGTTCGAGGGCCGGCGTCTCACCATGCGGGTCAAGGGCGAGTGCAACTCGTCCTGCGCCAACTATTTCCTGCCGCTGGGGGGACGCCTGATCGTCGAGCCGGGTGCGGTGATCGTGGTCCACGGCGGCGTCGATCCCAGCCTGATTTCGCGAACCCAGGCGTCCGCCAACGCCATGGTCGATGGACAGGTTGATCTGGACGAGATCGCCGCACGGCAAGCCGCGTTCATGGCGCGCAACAAGGTCAATCCCGGCTGGCTGCTTTATCGAGAAGCCGGGTCGACGGCGGTCGAGAGGCTGGACGGCGCCTGGGCGGATTTCGACGCCGACACCAAGGCCTGGCTCGTCGAGGAAACCATGGCGAAATCCTGCTTGCCGGATACCGTCGTCGAATACCTGACCGACCGGCGCGGCGAATGGCTGAGCGAGGGACGCCGCCGCGCGCTCCGGCGCCAACACATCGCGCGGTCGAACACCGTGGTGTGCAACTGATGAAGCTCGGGCCGACCTGTCCCGAGTGCCAGATGCGCGTTCCCTTCCTCAAGACCCAGTTCGGCTATGGTCGGACGTTCGCCTGCGCCGGCTGCGGCGAGACTTTGGTCGTGCCTCGCTCCCAAGCCTTTGCTTTGGGCCTGTGCATGGCTGCCATCTTCGTTTTGAGGCGCGATCATTTTCCGGCCGAGTGGGGCGGTCAATTCGGCTTGGTCGCGGTCATGGCCGTCATCGGTCTGCCTGTCAGCTGGGCCTTGACCCAAGTCCGCCGAGCGTGAAGGCCTCAACCCTTCGTCGGCCCGCCGATGGACCAGGTGTGGCCGAAGGGGTCGCGCAGGACGCCGTAGCGGTCGCCCCAGAACTGGTCAGCCATGTCCATGACGGGTTCGGCGCCGCCGACGACCAGGGCGCGGGTCCACCAGGCGTCGGGATCGGCGACCTGGAGGTGAAGGGTGACGCCGGCGGGGCGCACGTCCTGGACGCCGCTGTGTTCCGGGAACTCGTCGTTCAGCATGACGCTGCCGCCGTTGATCTTCAGGTGGGCGTGCATCAGTCGCTCGCCGTCTTCCGCCAGCCGGCGGTCCAGAACCTCGGCCCCGAAGGCGATGATGTAGAAATCGACCGCCGCCGAGGCGCCGCGCGACGGGATCGTCAGATGGGGCGTCAGGCCCGAGGTCGGACCCTGGTTCGGATTGGCGTCGGTCATGAAGGCGGTCTCCGTGGCAGGTCGCCATACTAACGCGTGAAAAGCCTTTGGCGAACGACTACATAGGTCGCACTCATGAGCGACCTGTTCGAAGCCTCCGGCATCCTGCCCCCCGACGCCCCCCTGGCCGACCGCCTGCGCCCGCGCACGCTGGACGAGGTGGTGGGCCAGGATCATCTGCTGGGACCGGGCGGGCCGATCCGGCGCATGATCGAGGCCGGGCGCCTGGGCTCGATGATCCTGTGGGGGCCGCCCGGCACCGGCAAGACCACCATCGCCCGGCTGCTGGCCCAGGCGGCGGGCTATGAATATCAGGCGATCAGCGCGGTCTTCTCAGGCGTCGCCGATCTGAAGAAGGCGTTCGAGGCGGCGCGAATGCGGCGGGCGGTGGGACAGAGCACCTTGCTCTTCGTCGATGAAATCCACCGTTTCAATCGCGCCCAGCAGGACGGTTTCCTGCCCTTCGTCGAAGCGGGCGTGGTGACGCTAGTGGGGGCCACGACCGAGAACCCCAGCTTCGAGTTGAACGGGGCGTTGCTGTCGCGCAGCCAGGTCTATGTGCTGAAGCGGCTGGACGATGTGGCGCTGGATCAACTGCTGAGCCGGGCCGAGGCGCATATGGAGCGGACCCTGCCGCTGTCGCCTGAGGCGCGGCAGGCGATGTTGGCTCTCGCGGACGGCGACGGCCGCTACCTGCTGACAATGTCCGAGGTCCTGTTCGACTTGCCGGAGGGCGAGATGCTGGACGTGCAGGGGCTGGCCAGCGTGCTGCAACGCCGGGCGCCAGCCTATGACAAGTCGAGAGAAGAACATTACAACCTCATATCCGCCCTGCATAAATCGGTGCGGGGGTCGGACCCGGACGCGGCGCTGTACTGGCTGGCGCGGATGCTGAACGGGGGCGAGGATCCGCTGTATCTGGCGCGGCGGATCGTGCGGATGGCGGTCGAGGACATCGGCGAGGCAGACCCGCTTTCGATCCTGGTCGCCAATGCGGCCAAGGACACCTACGACTTTCTGGGCAGCCCCGAGGGTGAACTGGCTCTGGCCCAGGCCGTGGTCCATTTGGCGACCGCGCCCAAGTCGGTGGGCGTGTACGAAGCCTTCAAGGCGGCCAAGAAGGCGGCCTATGAGACGGGCTCGCTGATGCCGCCGGCCCATATCCGTAACGCCCCGACCAAGCTGATGAAGTCGCTGGGCTACGGCAAGGGCTACCAATACGACCCGGACACGCCCGAGGGCTTCTCGGGCGCCGACTTCTTCCCCGACGAGATGGAGCGCCGCACCTTCTACAAACCCAAGGGCGAAGGCCACGAGGAGAAGGTCAAGGCGCGGCTGGAGCGCTGGGCCGAGATGCGGGCGAAGGCTCAGCGAGACGACGGCGTGTCTGACTGAACGGCGTTCATTGTCGTGCCGGCTTTAGCGGCGTATTTTGTCCCCATCGCAACCTGGGGAGGGGACGATGATCGAGACCGTAAAGACGCCTTGGCATTTCTGGCTGGTGGCGGCCCTGGCCCTGCTGTGGAACGGGTTCGGGGGCTTCGATTCCATCATGAGCCTGACGGTCGGCGATCCGTATCTGCGGTCCATGGGCATGACCGAGGCGCAACTGGCCTATTTCCACGGCTTTCCCGCTTGGATGTATGGGGCGTGGATCCTCGGGACCTGGGGCGGCCTGGTCGGCGCGATCCTTCTGGTGCTGAAACGACCCTGGGCGCTGTGGGCCTTCGTGGCCTCGTTCATCGGCATGCTGGCCAGCCTCTTCTACACCTATGTCGTCTCGCCCGACGGCGCCGAGGTGATGAGCGGCAACGAGGCGATGAGCGCGGTCATCACCGCGATCTGCATCCTGCTGATCGGATACGCCTGGTGGATGACCAGACGCGGCGTGCTGCGCTGATTTCCGCTGACCGCGACGGCGGGCGCCGCTAGAAGCCCCGAATGACCGACCGCCAACCCGTCGCCCTGTCCGAGGATGAGATCGCCGCCGTCCGCTCGTGGGTGATCCATGAGGACGCCCATGTCATCGCCTTCTCCAAGCCGCCGGGCTTGTCCAGCCAGGGCGGACGGATAAAGGCCCATACGCTGGACGACCTGCTGTGGGCCTTCGCCCGGTCGAACGGCAAGCGGCCGGAGCTGGTGCATCGGCTGGACCGCGACACTTCGGGCGTGATCCTGGCGGCCAAGACCAAGCCGGCGGCGAGCTTTCTGGGTAAGGCGCTGCAGATGCGGCGGTTTCGCAAACAGTATCTGGCCCTGCTGTCGGCTGCGCCGGAACCGGCGTCCGCGACCATCGACGTCCCGCTGCGGCGCGAGGAAATCGGGCGAGAGAGCTATATGCGGGTCGTCGCCTTTGATGCGCCGGGCGCGCAGGGCTCGCAGAGTAAATACCGCACTCTAGCCTCGGGGCCGGAGGGGGCGGTGGTCGAACTGGAGCCGCTGACCGGGCGGATGCACCAGTTGCGGGTGCATATGGCGCATATCGGTCGGCCGCTGATCGGCGACGTGCGATACGGCGGCGCCCTGACCACGCCGGTCGGGCCGGCGCCGCGCCTGATGCTGCATGCCGCCAAGCTCAGCTTTCCTCATCCCGAGGGCGGAATGACCACGGTGGAGGCGCCGCCGCCGCCCGACTTCGCCACACTGAGGTCCGCGCTTGGGCTTTAGCCGTATCAGGGAACGCGGCGCGGTTTGCGGCGCTATGTCGTCGAAAGGATTGCTGAAATGAAGCCTCTCGTCATGGCCCTGACCGGCCTCTCCGCCCTGGCTCTGACGGCCTGCGCCAGCCTGGCTCCCTATGGGGCCCAGGGCGCGCCCGGCGGGCAGGGGTTCTCGGAACAGCGGATCGAGTCCAACCGCTACCGCGTCACTTATAACGGCGTCGGCGACGCCCGGCGTGTGGCCGATTTCGCCCTGCTGCGGGCCGCCGAACTGACGGCGGATCAGGGCGCTGACTGGTTCGAGGTGACGCAGAGCTGGACCGACGGCCGTCCGGGCGGGGCTGGCGGCGTTCGCCCCAGCGTCTCCATCGGCGGGGGGACCAGCCGTTACGGCGGCTATTCCGCCTCGGGCGTCGGCGTTGGCGTTGGCCTGAACTTCACCGGCCCTCAGCCGACCTCGACCTCGCTGGAGATCGTCCTGGGCCGGGGGCAGAAGCCCGACCGCCCGAACGCCTATAGCGCAAGCGAAGTGCTGGCCTCCATTCCGCGCTGATCACTGACCGGCTGGCGGCGCGGCCGGAGTGTCGTATAAGCCGCCGATGATTACACGTTTCTTTCTTGTCGCGGCTGGCGGCGGCCTGGGAGCCATGGCGCGGTACGGGCTGGGGCTGGCCGCCATGCGCCTGGCGCCTGGCTCCGGATGGCCACTGGGCACCTTCGCGGCCAATGTGCTGGGCGGTCTGGCCATGGGTTTTCTGGTCGGCTGGTTGGCCTTCAAGGGCGGGGCGCATCAGGAAACCATTCGCCTGTTCGCCGCCGTGGGCGTGCTGGGCGGTTTCACCACCTTTTCCTCCTATTCGCTTGAGGCGGTGCTGATGATCGAGCGGCGTGACTACGCCCTGGGGGCGGCCTATGTCGTCGGCTCGGTGATCGCAGCCGTCGTCGCCCTGTTCATCGGGCTGGTGGTTGCGCGCCGCGCCTTCGGAGCCGCTGTTTGACCGATCACTCGCCCGCCCCTGAACCTGCGCAGGACGCGCCCAAGCGCGAAGTCCTGACCATCTACGTCGCCGAGGATGAGGACGGCATTCGCCTGGACCGCTGGTTCCGCCGACGATGGCCGCACCTGTCGAACATCCAGGTGCAGAAGATGGCCCGCAGCGGCCAGATCCGCGTGGACGGCGCCCGCATCAAGCCCGAAGGCCGTCTGACCGCCGGGGCCGCCGTACGCGTGCCCCCGATCCCGGATGACACCTCACGCCAGGCCGGGGACATGCACACCCTGTCCGAACAAGACATTCGTTTCGTCAAGTCGCTGGTCCTCTATGAGGACGACATGGTCATTGCGATCAACAAGCCGCACGGCCTGGCGGTTCAGGGTGGAACCAAGACCAGCCGCCACGTCGACCGTCTGTTGTCGGCCTGGGGCGAGGGGGTCAACCGGCCGCGCCTGGTCCACCGTCTGGACCGCGACACATCGGGCGTCCTGCTGCTGGGCAAGGGGCCGGAGGCGGCCAAGCGGTTGGCCGGCGCCTTTGCGCGGCGCCAAGCCAAGAAGACCTATTGGGCGATCGTCATCGGCAACCCGAAACCCTATTCGGGCCAGATCGACATGCCGTTGAAGAAGACCGGCATCAACGACTTCGAGATGATGCGCCCGGCCGAACGCAAGGACCCCAAGGCCGAACCGGCCGAGACCGCGTTCAGCACCGTCAGCCGCGCTTCGCACCGGGCGTCGTGGATGGCCCTGCGGCCCTTCACCGGGCGGACGCACCAGTTGCGCGCGCATATGGCGGGGATCGGTCACCCGATCCTGGGCGATCCGAAATACGGCGATGAGAAATCCAGGGAGTTGTCCGGGCCGCTGAAGCTGCAACTGCATGCCCGCAGCATCGAGCTGGACCACCCGCGCGGCGGAACGCTGAAGGTCACGGCGCCGCTCAGCCCCGAGATGAAGGCCGGCTTCGCCCACTTCGGCTTCTCCGAGGACGAGGCGGAGGACGATCCCTTCCTGGGCGTGAAACGAATCCGGTGACGGCGGACGCTCAACATCTGATTTTACGGACCCTTCCATGACCGACAAGCCCGCACCGCATCGCCCGCGTTTCGTCGAACAGTCGCCGGATCGGATCTCACGTTTCTGGAAGGAGGCGGTCGTCGGTCCGCATGCAGACGGCGGCTGGGCCGTGCTGCTGGACGGGCGCACGCCCAAGACGCCGGACAAGGCGGCGCTGGTCCTGCCGACGCAGGCCGCAGCCCAGCTGGTCGCCGACGAATGGGCGGCGCAGGGCAAGTTTCTGGATCCCTCGACCATGCCGGCGACGCGGCTGGCCTCGACCGCCATCGACCGGATCGGTCAGGCGCGCGAGCCGGTGGCGGACGAGATCGCCGCCTACGCCGGGTCGGACGTGGTCTGTTACCTGGCCGAACATCCGACGCCGCTGGTCGAGCGCCAGGCGCGGGAATGGGGGCCTTGGCGAGACTGGGCCGCGCGCGAGATGGGCGTGGTTCTGACGCCGGTGGCCGGCATCGTCCACCAGCCCCAGTCGCCGGGCGCCATCGCGCGGGTCAAGGCGCATGCCCTGTCGCTGGATGAATTCCGCCTGACGGGGCTGGCGACGGCCGTGCCGTTGCTGGGGTCGGCGGTGCTGGCTTTGGCGGTGGAGCGGGGCGCGCTGGACGGCGGCGCGGCGTTCGATCTGTCGCGGATCGACGAGCTGTTTCAGGAAGACCAGTGGGGTGTTGACGCCGAAGCCGCCGGACGCACCGAAGCGCGCCGCGCCGAGGCGCAGCTGCTGGATCAGTGGTTCAGGGCCCTGGATTAGGCGCAGAACTCAGGATGCTGAGTGGGCGATGAGCATCGCGCGCTCTTCGTTCGTCAGGTGACGCCAGCGGCCCTCGGGCAGGTCGCCGAGTTCCAGCGGGCCGATGCGTGTACGGTACAGGTCCACGACCTCCAGCCCGACCAGTTCGCACATGCGGCGGATTTGACGGTATTTGCCCTCGTCCAGGATGAACCGCATTCGCTGCGGCCCAATCTGGGTCACGCGAGCGGGCTTGAGCGGCTTGTCGTTCAGTTCCATGCCGTGCCGCAGGCGGCTGAGTTTGCCCTCGGTGATCAAGCCTTCGACGACGACCAGATACTCCTTGTCCAGTTCCGACGCCGGGCCGATCACCGCCTTGGCGACCACGCCGTCGGACGACAGCAGCAGCAGGCCGCGCGAATCCTCGTCCAGCCGGCCGATGGGGGGCAGGGAGGCGTCGCGAGCGGGAATCTCGCCCTCGCCGATACGGTTGGGCTTCGTCAGCAGGCGCACGGCGGGTATCTTGCCGGGATCGGGCTGGCCCGAGACGTAACCGACCGGCTTGTGCAGCACTAGGGTCATGCCCGACGCCAGGGCCGCCTGGGCGGTGTCGTTCAAGGTCAGGGTCTCGCCCGGCTGAATCTTGCGACCTGCATCGCTGATGGTCTCGCCATCGATGGAGACCAGGCCGTTGGCGATCAGGGTGTCGGCCTCGCGCCGGGAACAGACGCCGGTCTGGCCCAGCCACTTGTTCACGCGAACGGGTTCGTCGCCATCATAGGTGCGGGTGAAGGCCATCGGGTTCCGTCCAGTCGATGTCGCTCTCTAGGGCCAGCCGGCGCCGCGAGCAAGCCGGACCACCGGTTCAGGATCACAAGGGCCGTGAGCGGGGATCGCGACGGTTGATCCTGACGAGATTCACACTATATCTGCCCACATTCCACAAATGAGCCAGAGTGCGGGACGACGACCGTCGGACCCGTTGATTTTTATCTTTCTGGTCATTCGTGTCGCCGGATCGACGGCTGCGGTCGCCGATCCTCTATCATTATTGAAAACACTCGAAGGAGACGTCTTGTACGCTCAAAACAAATCTTCCGCAGGCCCCCGTCGCACCGGTTACAACCGTCCAGTCCCGACCCGTCTGCGCATGGGGCTGGTGATGCGGCGTGACATGGAGTTCGGCGCGCTGGGCGACGTGGAGGGTGCGTTGCGGGCCGAAGGCGTGGGCTTGGCCCCGATGTCGACAGGCGACGCCAGCCTGATCACCGGCGGCGTGACCGTTCTGGCCACCGCCACGGCCAAGGACATCGTCGAAGGTCGGCTGAAGGGTCTGGTCGTTCCGGGCGGTTCGACGGACGAGGCGTCGCTGGCGGCCGTGCGGTCGCTACTCGACCTGGCGCGCGCCAACGCCCTGACCGTGATCGCCTTCGCCGACGGCGTGGCTTTGGCGGCGGAAAGCTTTGGCGTGTCGGCCGAGGCCGACGGCGCGGTGTTCAAGGACGGCGCCGTAACCCTGCTGAACGACCGGGCCGAACTGTCCAAGGTCGTCGGCGCGATCGGCTGATCAGACGGCGCGGAACAGCAGGATGAGGTTGTTCGCCGGCATCTGAACTCGCAGCGTGGCCGCAAGGCCATGCGAGCGGGCCAGGGCCTCGACCGGTTCACGGTCCCGCAGACCCCATTCAACGTTTCGCGCCTTCAGACTGTCGTCGAAGGCGGCGTTCGACGCCGCCAGCGCAACGCCGGCCTCACGATAGGGGCCGTAGAGCGCCAGCAGACCGCCGGGGCGTCGCAGGACGCGACCGGCCAGGTCCATCAGCCCCTCGGTCGCCGACCAGGGGCTGATGTGCGTCATGTTCGCGCAATACAGGGCGTCGAACGGGCCATTGGGCCAGGTGGATTGGTCAGCCGCATCGAGCGACAGCGGCGGGTTCAGGTTCGCCAGCGCCAACTGGCGCGTCCAGGCGGCGATGCTGTCGCGCGCCTGTTCGCTGGGGTCGCTGGGCGTCCAGTGCAGGCCGGGTAGTGCAGCGGCGAAGGCGGCGGCGTGTTCGCCCGATCCCGAGGCGATCTCCAGCACCGATCCGCGCGCCGGCAGATGGGCGCGCAGGGCCTTTAGAATCGCCTCCGCATTGCGACGCGCAGCGGGCGAGCTGAGGGCGCCGTCAGGCAGGGCGGAGAGGGAATCCAGTGTTTGCACACGCCCTTCTAGCGCCAGCGACCGCCGCTGGCACCTGCGATCTTTTGCCCAAGACACCGGTAGACATCGCCGCTTTCTTGCACAGTTTGACGAGGTGGAAAGACCGGCGCATCTCGCCTGTAACAGTGCGTGATCGTCGCGTGCTGAAGGTCACGACGGCGTCAGATCGTCGGGCCTGTTCGCTCAGGAGACGCCCTTGCCCATTTCCGCCACGCCCGGACTCCATCCGGCGCCGACCACCCATGCCGGCCTCGTCGCCTGGGTCGAGCAGATTGCCGCCCTGACCAGGCCCGCGCGCGTCCACTGGTGCGACGGGTCCGAGGCCGAGAAACAGGCCATCACCGCCGACCTGCTGACCAAGGGCACGCTGAGGGCGCTGGATCAGGACAAGCGGCCGGGCTGCTATTACGCCGCGTCCGATCCCCGCGACGTGGCGCGGGTCGAGAGCCGGACCTTCATCTGTTCGGACGACGAGGCCGATGCCGGCCCTACCAACAACTGGGCCGATCCGATCGAGATGCGCGATCGTCTGGACGGGCTGTTTGAGGGCTGCATGGCGGGGCGGACGATGTATGTCGTGCCTTTCTGCATGGGGCCGCTGGGATCGGCCATCAGCGCCCCGGGCGTCGAGATCACCGACAGCGGCTATGTCGCCCTGTCGATGGGCGTAATGACCCGCATGGGCAAACCGGCCCTGGATCAGCTAGGCGACAAGGGTGTGTTCGTGCCGGCCGTTCATACGCTGGGCGCGCCGCTGGCCGCAGGGCAGGCCGACGCGCCGTGGCCGTGCAACGACGACAAGTGGATCGTGCATTTCCCGGAGACGCGGGAGATCTGGTCCTATGGCTCGGGCTATGGCGGCAACGCTCTGCTGGGCAAGAAATGCTACGCCCTGCGCATCGCCTCGATCATGGCCCGCGACGAGGGGTGGCTGGCCGAGCATATGCTGATCCTGAAGTTGACCGATCCGAAGGGACGCGCGAAATATGTCGCCGCCGCCTTCCCGAGCGCGTGCGGCAAGACGAACCTGGCCATGCTGCAACCCAGCCTGCCGGGCTGGAAGGCCGAGACCATCGGCGACGACATCGCATGGATGCGGTTTGGCGAGGACGGACGGCTGTATGCCGTGAACCCCGAAGCCGGCTTCTTCGGCGTCGCGCCCGGCACCAGCCGCAACACCAACCACAATGCGCTGGAGACCCTGGCGACCAATACCATCTTCACCAACACGGCCCTGACGGCGGACGGTGACGTGTGGTGGGAGGGGCTGACCAAGGAGGCTCCGCAGGGCCTGACGAACTGGAAGGGGCGTCCGCACGATCCGGCGTCCGGCGAACCGGCGGCGCACCCAAACGCCCGCTTCGCCGCGCCCGCCAGCCAATGCCCCGCCATCGCGCCGGAATGGGAAGACCCCAGGGGCGTGCCGATCGACGCCATCCTGTTCGGCGGTCGTCGGGCCAGCGCCGTGCCTTTGGTGACCGAGGCGTTCGATTGGGAACACGGCGTCTTCATGGGCTCGACCGTGGCGTCCGAAGGCACGGCGGCGGCCGAGAACAAGGTCGGGGAACTGCGCCGCGATCCCTTCGCCATGCTGCCCTTCTGCGGCTACAACATGGGTGACTATTTCGCCCACTGGCTGAAGATGGGGCAGGGGCGCGACGCGTCGAAACTGCCGCGCATCTTCTTCGTCAACTGGTTCAGGAAGGATCAGGACGGGCGGTTCGTTTGGCCCGGATTCGGTGACAATGCGCGCGTGCTGAAGTGGATTAGCGAACGCATCGACGGCGAGGCCGAGGCGGTGGACACGGCGGTCGGTCGGGTGCCGTCGGCCGCCTCGCTGGACGTGGCGGGACTGGGCCTGACCGAGGCGCAGCTCTCGACCCTGCTGGAGGTGGACGCCGCAGTCTGGACGGAGGAGGCCGCTTTGATTCCCGACTTCTACCGGCAGTTCGGCAATCACCTGCCCGAGGCGCTGTGGGCGCAGCACAGGGCCCTTGTCGCGCGGCTGCAGCAGACCGACGCCGCATCCCTGGCGGCGGAATAGGGCGGCGAGGACGTCTTGCAATAAGGGCGCTGCGGGCCGATCACACGGCCTGTGACGTCCTCTCCTCCCATTGCGATCATCGGCGCCGGCGTTCTGGGGCTATGCACGGCGTTCGAACTGCATCGACGCGGCCAGGCGGTCGTGGTGATCGATCCCGGCAAGACGAACGCCTCGCAGGTGGCCGCCGGCATGATCGCGCCGGCCATGGAGGCGGCGATCGACGATGCGCCGCTGGAGCAAGCCGTGCTGTTTCGGGCCGGGCGCGACATCTGGCCGGAATTCGCGCGCGCGTCTGGGATTGAGTTGGCTCGCCGACCTGCCGAATGGCGAGACGGGGACGTAGAGGCGATGGAGGCGCGGCTGCAGGCCAAGGGTTTCGAAACCCGGCGAACGACGCTCGGCGTCGCGACCGACGACGACTATCAGGTCGAACCCCAGCGGGCGCTGGCCGCGCTGAGACGCGCGCTGGGGGCCGCCGTCGTGACCGGACGGGTCATGGCCGTTCAGCGGGTCGCGACGGGTTGGCGTCTGGAAACGGAGACCGGGGCGCTGGAGGCGCAGGCCCTGGTGCTGGCGACCGGCGCGGAGGGAGCGATCGCCGGCCTGCCCGCCGCCGTGCGTGAAGCGATCGGGGCGATCCAGCCGATCCGGGGCCAGATCGGCGTCGCAAAGCGCGGCTTGGCCGATCACGTCGTTCGTGGACCGGGGGCCTATGTCGCTCCGATGGGGACCGGCGCGGTGATCGGCGCCACGATGGAGACGGGGCGGCGCGACGTCGCGCCGGATGCCGCCACGGCCCGGCGGCTGACCGAGGCGGCGTGGCGCGTCCTGGGCGAAAAACCTGAGCCGCTGGACATCGAATGGCGCGTCGGCGTGCGCGGCGCGACGACCGACGGCCTGCCGCTGGCCGGCGCCGCCCCTGGCGGGGAGGGGGTGTTCGTGGCCCTGGCGCCGCGTCGCAACGGCTGGCTTTTGGGCCCGCTGGCGGCCGCTGTCGTCGCAGATGCGATCGAGGGACGGG
The DNA here is from genome assembly GCF_057809775.1 of Brevundimonas sp. FG128. Lineage (NCBI taxonomy): Bacteria > Pseudomonadati > Pseudomonadota > Alphaproteobacteria > Caulobacterales > Caulobacteraceae > Brevundimonas > Brevundimonas sp. FG128. Next base: position 544,431 of record NZ_JBMDKP010000002.1, on the reverse strand, counting down.
CTCCGTCGCCGCAAGCCCGCGCCCTCGATCCCGGCCGCTTCTAGTCCACGGCGAACCGGACCGTGAAGTTGACCGTCGCCCCGCCCACGGCCTGGCCGTCGACGGTGCGTGGGTTCATGCGAAAGTCGCGCGCCAGGCCCATGGCCGCCCGTCCGAAGCCCAGGCCGTTCGGGGTTTCGTCGGCCACGCGGCACGCGGTCAGCCCGCCGTCCAACCGAACCACGCAGCTCAGGCTGGCCGCGCCGGATAGGCCTCGCTCGATCGCCCGCTGAGGATAGGCGCGGGCCATCTGCGCCGCCGATGGGCGGCTTGCCCATGTCGGATTGTTGATGACCGAAGCGCGGACGGGCTCGCTGGGCGTTGTCCCAGTTCCGCCTTCGACGCCCTTGGGCGCGGTGCTGACGACGACCGTCGCGCCGGGATCGCCCGTGACCGGGGTTTCAGGCGCTGTGAAGGGCGACAGAACTTCGGTCGGGAAGATGGCGTCAGGCTTGTGGATCGGCGTGGGCGGCGCAGGCGGCGTTCTGGGCTGAACCTGTGGATCGATCGGCTTGGGCGGCCGGGGTTGGCTGAGGGTGACGATCGTGGTCGGCGTGGCCGGCGCGGGTTCTGGCTCGGCCAGACTGAAGCGCTGGTTATAAAGGACCACGCCCGCACCGACATGCAGGGCGACCGACAGGCCTATGGCCCCCCACATCCAGCGTGGGATGGGTTTCTTGCGTTCCCCGAAGTCGATGGGGCTGATCAAGCCGGGTCCTCCGGCGGCGCGGATCATCATGACGTCACTCCCTCGTTCACCGCCCCCGCAGCGCCCGTGAGACGAAGTGGGCGCGCGGGTTGTGGCGGCTTTGCGGCAGAGGTTGCGTCTTGGACTAACGTCGATGTGTTAATGACCGCATTAAGAATTAGGGATTGGTTAACTACGTTCGCCGAGCATCCCGCTATGGGCATCGGAGCGATTCCATCTTCGGGCGGCGTAGAGGCGGCCATTCGGCGCGCCTCCAACGCCGTGGGCGTCGACTACGACTTCCTGGTCAAGACGGCGCGGCGCGAAAGCGCAATGAACCCGTCGGCCAAGGCGCCGACATCCTCGGCGGCGGGACTGTTCCAGTTCATCGAACAGACCTGGCTGGGCACGGTCAAACAGCACGGCGCCCAGCACGGCTATGGCCAGTACGCCGACCTGATTCACCGAGGCAACGACGGCCGCTGGCGGGTGGAGGGCTCGGCGCGCAATGTGGTGCTGGACCTGAGGTTCGACCCTCACGCGGCCTCGACCATGGCGGCGGAGCTGACCGCGTCAAACGCCGCCTATCTGAGGGGACGGACGGGCAAGGAGCCGGGAGCCGGCGATCTCTACGCGGCCCATTTCCTGGGTCCGGCAGGCGCGGCGGGCCTGATGGAGGCGATGGACCGCAACCCCGGCGCCAGTGCGGCGGCCATGTTCCCCCAGGCCGCCAGGGCCAATCGCACCATCTTTTACCGTGACGGCCGCCCCGCGACGATCGCCGAGGTCCACGCCAATCTGCAACGGACCGCAGGCCAGGGCGCTCCGGCGGCGGGGGCGGGCGAGACGAAATATGCGACCCCGAACCTCAGCGACAAGGATCAGATGCTGGCGGCGCGTCTGGACCGGCTGAAGCAGGATCAGGGGCTGCTGGCCCTGCTGTTGGGCCAGGAAGGATCGTCCAGCAACGGTTTCGGCGGGGCCTTTTCTCCGACCGGGAAACAATCGACCTGAGTCGTCGCGCGGCGACCGATGGTAAACCGCCCGTTAAGCATGGCAGGTTCATCGTGGGATCAACGTCCGATTCCCTCACGAGCCGTCCATGACCGCCTATCGCGCACGCCTGACAGAAGTGGACATTCATCGCCTCATCAAGGCGACGGACGACGACGAGCGGGCGGAGGCCGCCCACAAACTGTGCCGCAACATGGAACGCGCCGACCTGGGCGAGGACGACCGGGCGGCGGCGCAGAAGATCCTGCGGCTGCTGGCCAATGACACAGCGGAACTGGTGCGCCGCGCCATGGCCGTGACGCTGAAGGCGTCGGACCTGATCCCCCACGATGTGGCGCGCAAGCTGGCGGGCGATCTGGACAGCATCGCCCTGCCGATCATCGCCGCGTCGCCGGCCTTCAGCGACGAGGATCTGATCGAGATCGTGCGCGCCGGGTCGGTCGTGCGTCAGGTCGCAGTGGCGGGCCGCCCGCGTGTGTCGCGCGACGTCGCCACGGTTCTGGCCGAAGAGGGCTGTGAGCAGGCCGTGCGCGTCCTGGCGGCCAACGACAACGCTGACCTTTCGGAAACGTCGCTGTCGGCCGTGGTCGATCGCTTCCCCGATGCGCCAGAAGTGCTGACGGCGGTGGCCTATCGTCAGGTTCTGCCGCTGCACGTCACCGAACGCCTGATCGCTCTGGCCAGCGAGACCGTGCGCGAACACCTGATCAGCCGCCACGCCGTCGCGCCCGAGACGGCGATCCGACTTGCCCAATACACGCGCGAGCGGGCGACCATCGATCTGGTGGACCAGGCCGCCGCCAGTGCCGACTTAGCCGCCTTCATGGCCCAGTTGAACAGCCGCCGCGCCTTGAACGCCTCTCTCCTGCTGCGCGGCCTGGCGCGCGGTCAGATGGCGATGTTCGAATACGGGCTGGCCGAACTGGCGAATACGCCTCATCAGCGAGCCTGGCTGATGGTCCACGACGCCGGGCCGCTGGGACTGAAGGCTATCTATGATCGCGCGGGGCTGCCGCCGCGTCTGTTCCAGGCCTTCCGAGCAGGCGTCGATACCTGGCGCGCCCTGGCGGCCGAGGGGACGGACACCTCAAGCGAGTTCTTCCGCGAGCAGATGCTGGAGCGGTTCCTGACCCAGCGTCCGAATGTCCTGCGTGACGACCTGGCCTATCTGATGGAACGGCTGGACCAGGCGCCGTCGCACCAGTTGTCGTCGGTCGCCGCCTGACAAGAAAAAGGCCCGCTGGCGCGGGCCTTTCATCGCAGGGGCTGTCTGCGGGTGTCAGCGCGCCAGATGCTCCGTGACGCGGGCTTCCAGGGCTTCGGCAAGGTCGCGGCCGGTGGGGTGTTCGTCGGTCTTGATCTGATCGCGGACCACGGCGCGGATGGCGTCGATGTGGGCGTCCAGCAGGGCGACGGGCGCCGTCATGCGCTTGTCGGCGTCGTCCAGCATCTTGCACAGCGAACCGGCGATACGTGTCACCAGCGGATATTCGTAAGTCGTGCCCAGTCCCTTCAGGTCATGGGCCCGGAAATACAGGGCCTCGGCGGTGGCCGGGTTGTAACCCTGTTCGCGAATGTCGGCCTGTGCCTTGTCCAGCTTGACGATCTCGTCGTCCAGCCACTGGCTGAACTGGGCCGACATGGCCTTCAGGGCCTCTTCGGCCTTGGCGATGGCGTCTGCATTGATGCCGAAGCCGCCGCCGACCTTCAGGCGCAGGGTGTTGGGGGGACTGATGACTTGCGCCGGATTGCTCATGGCGGGCTCCATTGAACTTGGGGCGGAGACTAGGCGGGTTGGCTTAAGAAGCCGTGACCGGATCAGTTGGTGAACTGCTCGGCCATGACTCGTTCGTCGAACGAGCGTCCGGCGTCGAACAGCATGGTCAGGGTGACGTCCCGACGCTCACGCACCTCCACCCGGGCGACGCGCCGGACTTCGAAATTGTCGGCCGTTGCCGAGACGGGGCGCTTGTCGGGCTCCAGCACCTCGAACCGCACCTTGGCCTCGTGCGACAGCAGGGCGCCGCGCCAGCGACGGGGGCGAAAGGCGCTGATCGGCGTCAGGGCCAGGATACGGGCGTCCAGCGGGATGATCGGGCCATGCGCCGACAGATTGTAGGCGGTCGACCCCGCCGGCGTTGCCACCATGCACCCATCGCAGGACAGTTCGTCCAGCCGCACGCGGTCGTCGACCGTGATCCGCAGCTTTGCGCTCTGACGCGTCTGACGCAGCAGGGACACCTCGTTGATGGCAAGGCCGGTGTGGACCTCTCCACTCTCCGTCCAGGCGTCCATCTGCAGCGGATGGATGACGGTGCGTTCGGCGGCGGCGATCCGCTCCAGCAGGCCCTCTTCCTCATAGTCGTTCATCAGGAAGCCGACCGAGCCCCGGTTCATTCCATAGACAGGCGTGCGTTCGCGCAAATTGCCGTGCAGCGTCTCCAGCATCTGGCCGTCACCGCCCAGGGCGACGATGACGTCGGCTTCGCCTTCCGGCACCGCGCCATAGCGGGCGATCAGCGCCGCCCGCGCCGCCTGGGCTTCCGGGCGGTCGCTGGCGACGAAGGCGAGGGAGAGGGAGGGGCTGGACTGGGTCACGGCGGGACGTGAACCGAGCTTGATTGCGAAGTCAAATGATCGCGGGCTTTTCCATCATCTGGCGAAAGGCGCGCGCGGCGGAATGTGCGTTCATCGGCGTTGCAGACCAGCCGCCATCGGCCGGCAGGCCGCCGTTCAGCTTGCGGACCTCGGCCAGCAGGGAGGCGAAGACCGCCTTGTCCACCCCAACGGCGATACAGGCCAGATAAAGCGGCTCGGCGGTCGGCGCGCGCATGGCGCTGTGGATTTCGCGAATGCTGAACTGGCCCAGGGCGGCGAGGGCCTGTTCGAACAGTTCGAACCGCTGCTCGCGCAGGGCGCGGACCAGAAGGCCGGGGCGCAGTTGGCCGGCGGCTTGCAGCTTGTCCACCAGCCGCCGTTCCATCTCGGAGCGTTTGCGGCTCTCGACCAGCCTGTGGCTGGCGGTGACTTCGCGCCACTGCTGGCCGCCGGAAGCCAAGGTCGCGGCCTGCTGGACTGCAGCGTTCAACTGGGCGTCGTCGATCTTGAACCGTTCGCCGATGGACTGGCGCAGCGCCTGACCGACCCATTGATAGAGCTGCTGGGCCAGTTGCTCGTTAAGCCTCGGGTGACGGGTGAGGGGCGCGCGCAGGCCGGCGATGCGTTGCGACTGAGCCACCAGACGACGCATCGCCTCTTCACTCACGTCCGCCGTGCGATTGGACGCCAGGGCCGTCATGGTTACGGCCTCGCCCCGGTCGATGATCGTGTCCACAACAGGCCGCGACAGATGGGGCCGTCGCGCGACGGCGATCTGATGCTCCAGCGTCGCCTCCACCAGCAGGCGGATCAGGTCGGCGTCCTTGAGCAGAGGGCTGGCGGTGATGACCGGCCGGGCGATCTCGATCTCGTCCAGCGCCAGCATGTTGATCAGGGCGGCGGGCGCCCAGTCGAAGCCCGCGATCCGCTCGGACAAGGCCACGCGTATGTCCCGCTCGGCCTGTGCGGCCAAGGTCAGGAAGATGTCGCTGAGTACGGGCGCGACGCCTGCGGGGGGCGGCTTCGATTCACAGAGCGAGGTGACCTTTAGCAGCAGCCGGTGACGATCGTCAGGGGATCGACTGCGGGCCAGATCCAGAAGATTCGTGACCGTGCGATCGTCCCAGGTTTCGCCGGGCGTCTCCAGTTGAACGACGACTGACACAGCGGCTCCCCGAACCGACGACGGATGCGACATCATGGTCTGCGGGTCGTGAAGACAGGGTTAATGAAATCTGAAGCAGCGGGGATAACGTTGCGTCAGCTTGAGCACTGTCGGCTTGACGGAGGCCGCGTGCGGGGAGACGGTCGGCCAAAGCCCATCCGGAGGCAGGAGGAAACCATGGCTGACGGAACGAGCCCTTCGATCAAATCTCGCGTGTCCGAGGCCGAATGGCAGGTCCGCGTCGAACTGGCGGCGCTGTATCGTCTCGTCGCCCTGCACGGCTGGGACGACATGATCTTCACCCATATTTCGGCGCGCGTGCCGGGGCCGGAGCATCATTTCCTGATCAATCCCTACGGCTTCTATTTCGACGAGATCACCGCCTCGTCGCTGGTGAGGGTCGATCTGGAGGGAAACATCGTCCAGGACACGAACAACTTCATCAATCCGGCGGGCTTCACCATCCATTCCGCCGTCCACGCCGCACGCGACGACGCCAAGTTCGTCATCCATCTGCATACGGTGAACGGCGTCGGCGTGGCGGCTCAGGCCGAAGGTTTGCTGCCGATCAGCCAGAACGCGTGTTTACTACAGCATCAGGTTGCGTATCATGGGTACGAGGGGTTGGCCTTGAACCATGACGAACGCGACCGTCTGGTGGCCGACCTGGGGGACAAACCGCTGATGTTGCTGCGAAACCACGGCACTCTGGCGGTCGGGGAAACGGCGGCTCAGGCATGGATCGGCATCTTCTTTCTGGAGAGGGCCTGCGCGCAGCAGGTTGCGGCCCTGTCGGGCGGGCGTCAGCACATACTGCTGGCCCCCGACGAGGCGCAGGCGGAAACAAAGGAGCAGGGGCGGGGCATCGGCTTCATTTCGGCCCTGGCCTGGCCGGGCGCCCTGCGTCAGCTGGATCGCAAGTCGCCGGGCTACGACGCCTAGGTCTTGCAGGCGCTGCGGCGCTTGCGCTGGCTGCGCTGGCGCCCGCCCAGGCCTTCGCCGGCGCCTGGACCCAGCCAAAGGGGCAGGGTCAGGTCATCGTCAAATACGAGACCCTGAGCGCGGATACGGCCTTCGACCCCGAGGGAGATGAAACGGACCTGACGGCCGAGAGGCGTGACGCGGCGCTGGGCCTGTTCGCCGAATACGGCGTGTCGGATCGGCTGACCCTGCAGTTGAAGGCCGACTGGCAGGATGGCGAGGACGCCTTCGTGGATTACGAAGGCCGGGGACCGATCGAGATCGGCGCGACCTGGCAGGTCTGGCGCAACGATCACAACGCCGTCAGCCTGTATGGCGGGTACACCTGGGCCGGAGAGGGTCGCAACGCCGGCTATGCGGCGCCGGGCGTCGGCGAGCATGATTGGGAGGCGCGTCTGTCTGTCGGTCGTTCGCTGGGCGATGTCGGTGCGCGTTGGGGGATGGAGCATTCGTTCGTGGAGGTTCAGGCGGCGCGTCGCCTGCGAGACGGTTTGCCGGACGAGACGCGGCTGGACGCCACCGTCGGCGGGCGGATCGGACCCGACTGGATGGTGCTGGGCCAGGCGTTCGGCGGTGCGGCGGACGGCGGTGCGCGCTGGCTGTCGCTCGAAGCCTCGGTGGTGCGCGATTTCGGCGACTGGAGCGTCCAGGCTGGCTGGAGGCAAACCGTCGCGGGGCGCGAGGCGGCGATCGCGCATGGGCCGGTGATCGGAATCTGGCGTCGTTTTTGACGCGGATTGCCGCGACGGAAATCGTGATATGGCGCGTTACTGATACGTAACGTTGCGCGCAGCCCGTTAGACGGTAATGCATGCGGCGTCCCCCCGATCGAGAGACTCCCGCGTGATCAAACGTCACTTCTTCCTTGCCGCAGCAGCCGTTCTGCTGGGGCTGATGGTTCTCGCCGCCGTGCTGAAGATCGTTGTCGGCGGCGACGAAGCCGCCGGGGCGCCCGGCGCGCCGAGCGGCGCGCGACGCGGCGGACAGCAGGTCTCCCAGGCGATCGTTGGCGAGCGTCCCTTTTCCGATCAAATCCGTGTCTTGGGCGTCGCGCGCGGCCAGCGATCGGTCAACATCACCTCTTCGACCACGGAACTGATCACCCGCGTCCTGTTCGCCGACGGTCAGCGGGTTTCGGCGGGCGCGCCGTTGGTCGAGCTTCAGGCGCGTGAGGAAGACGCCGCCATCATCGAGGCGCGCGCCAACGTCAATCAAGCCCAGCGCGAGTATGATCGTTACAAGGCTTTGGCCGATCGGGGCGTCGCGCCCCAGGTGATGCTGGAACAGGCCGAGACCGGGCTGGAGACGGCGCGGGCCTCGCTGGACGCCGCCCAGGCGCGTCGCGGGGATCGCGTCATCCGCGCACCCTTCGCCGGCACGCTGGGCCTGACGACGGTGACGGCGGGCACGCTGATCAATCCGGGCGCGGTGATCGCGACGCTGGACGACACCTCGACCATCCGCGTCGATTTCCCCCTGCCTGAGCGCTACCTGAATGTGCTGCGTCCGGGCGCCGCCTTGACCGCGACGGCGGACGCCTATGGCGATGAGCCCTTCCAGGGGCGGATCGCCCTGATCGACACGCGCGTTAACGAGGCGACACGGGCCGCCACAGCGCGCGCGGAGTTCCCCAATCCCGGTGGTCGCATCCGTCCCGGCATGCTGTTGCGCGTCGTCGTGCAGCAGGGCCAGCGGCAGGGGGCGGCTGCGCCGGAGTCCGCCGTGCAATATGAGGGCGCGGGCGCCTTCGTCTATCGCATCGCGCCTGGCCAGAACGGATCGACCGCCCAGCGGGTGGAGGTCGAGACCGGCGCGGTCGAAAACGGCTTCGTCGAAATCCTGTCGGGGGTCCAGACGGGCGATCACATCGTGGGGTCGGGCCTGAACCGCATCCAGCCGGGAGCGCCGATCAGCGTCGCAGGCGCGCAGCGCAAGCAGGGCGCCGCCAAATGATGCTTTCCGATGTTTCGGTCCGGCGGCCCGTCTTCGCGGCCGTCGCCGCGATCGTGCTGTGCGTGATCGGCGCCGCCGCCTTCTTCTTCCTGCCGGTGCGCGAACTGCCGGACGTCGATCCGCCCATCGTGTCTGTGAACACCTCCTACGCCGGGGCTTCGGCCGAGGTGATCGAGAGCCGGATCACCGAGCCGGTCGAACAGCAGATCGCCGGCATTCAGGGCGTCGAGCGGATCAACTCGACCAGCCGCGACGGCCGCTCGAACGTGAACATCGAGTTCTCGCTGGACCGCAACATCGACGACGCCGCCAACGATGTGCGCGACCGCGTCAGCCGAGTGGTCGGAAACCTGCCCGACCAGGCCGATCCGCCTGAGGTGGCCAAGGCCGATTCCGACAGTCAGCCGATCATCATCGTGTTCCTGCGCTCGACCAGCATGGATCGGCTACAACTGACCGACTACGCCGACCGCTATCTGGTGGACCGGATGGCGACCGTACCGGGCGTGGCCCAGGTCAACATCTATGGCGAGCAGCGCTATTCGATGCGGATATGGCTGGATTCCGCCGCGCTCGCCGCGCGCGGTCTGACGGTCACCGACGTCGAGACGGCGCTGACCAACCAGAATGTCGAACTGCCGGCGGGTTCGCTGGAATCGACAGACAAGGACTACACCGTCCGGGTGGCGCGCACCTATTCGCGGCCCGAGGATTTCCGCCAACTTCCCATCGGCACCCGCGGCTCGGCCTCGGCGTCCGCAGCGGTGGCGACCGGCTCGGGCAGCGGCTCGGCCGCCATCATCCAGGGCCAGCCGACCTATGTCACCCGCCTGGGCGATGTCGCGCGCGTCGAGGAGGCGCCGGAAGAGGACCGTCGCCTGTTCCGCGGCAACGGCATGGACCAGATCGGTCTGGCCGTGACCCGTCAGGCCCAGTCGAACGACCTCGCCATCTCCGAAGGCGTGCAGAAGATGATCGACGAGATCAGGCCCAGCCTGCCGCCGGGCGTGACGCTGGAGGTCGGGTCCGACAACTCGGTCTTTACCTCGCACGCCATCGACGAGGTCTGGATCACCATCGGCATCTCGATGGCCCTGGTCGCCCTGGTCAACTTCATTTTCCTGGGCAGCCTGCGCGCCGCCCTGATTCCCTCCATCGTGGCGCCGATCTGCCTGCTGGCCACTTTCATCGTCTTGGCGCCGCTGGGCTTCTCGCTGAACCTGCTGACGCTGCTGGCGCTGGTGCTGGCCATCGGCCTGGTCGTCGATGACGCCATTGTGGTGGTGGAGAACATCCAGCGTCGCCTGGATCACGGCGAGCCGCCGCTGGTGGCGGCCGAACGCGGCGCGCGTCAGGTCTTCTTCGCCGTTGTGGCGACCACGATCGTGCTGTTGTCGGTGTTTGCGCCCCTTCTGTTCCTGCCGGGCTATGTCGGTCGTCTGTTCGTCGAGCTGGCTGCGGCCATCGCCGCGTCGGTGGCCTTCTCGGCCTTCCTGGCGCTGAGCCTGTCGCCCATGCTGGCGTCCAAGATCCTTCGCCCCGCCCATGGCGGCGGCTGGGTCGCGCGCCGTGTCGACTGGGGCATGGACCGGTTGAAGACCTCCTATGGACGGTCGCTGGACCTGCTGCTGGGGCGGCGCATCGCCGTGATCGGCGTCGGCGCCCTGATCGCCCTGATCGCGGCCGGGGCAGGGGGCATCTTCCTGGTCCTGCCCAACGAACTGGTGCCGGACGAGGATCGGGGACGGGTTTCCGTCCGTGTCGCCGGCCCGGAAGGCGCAGGCTTCGACTATACGCGCAAGATCATGATGGGCCTTGAACCGCTGCTGGCCGAATACAAGACCAGCGGCGAGGCTGACAGCTTCCTGATTTCCGCACCGGGCTTCGGCGGCGGCAGCTTCAATTCCGGCAACGGCGTGCTGGTGCTCTCGGACTGGTCCAAACGCGATCGCTCGGCGGCCGAGATCGCCCAGGAGCTGAACGGCAAGCTGCGCGGCCAGACGGACGCCCAGGTGAACGCGTCCACGCCCGGCGCCTTCCAGCGTGGGGGCGGCAATTCCAACTCGATCGAACTGATCGCCACCGGCACCGACTACCAGGAGATCTACAACTGGCTGCAGCCCATGCTGGCGGCGGCCCAGGCCAATCCGGGCTTCTCACGCCCCCGCCTGAACTATGAGCCGAACTCGCCGCGCCTGCTGGTGGATGTCGATCCGCAGAAGGCGGCCGCGCTGGGCGTCTCGTCGCAGTCGATCGGCCGCACGTTGGAGACCATGTTCGGATCGCGCCGGGCCACGACCTACATCAAGGGCGGCCAGGAATATGACGTCATCCTGCAGACCGAGCGCGACAATCGACGCGAGGTCGCCGACCTCGAGGCGCTGTACGTCGCCACCGGCGGCGGGCAGTTGGTGCCGCTTTCGGCGGTCGTGACGACCAAGACCTCCGGCGACACGCCCGACCGGCGCCGCCTGGACCGCCAGCGGGCGATCTCGCTCCAGGCCGACCTGAACCCCGGCATGACCATCGACGACGCCGTTCAGTTCCTGCGTGACGAGGCGGCGAAACAGCCCCAGGGCGGGGTGGTCGTCCAGTGGGGCGGCGCGGCCCGCGATCAGCAGGAGGCGGGCGGCGCAGTGCTGGCGGCCTTCGGCCTGGCGCTTCTGCTGGTCTTCCTGGTTCTGGCGGCCCAGTTCGAAAGCTGGATCACTCCGGCGGTCATCATGCTGACGGTGCCCTTGGCGGCGGCGGGCGGTCTGTTCGGCCTGCTGATGGCGGGGTCCAGCCTGAATATCTACAGTCAGATCGGCCTGATCATCCTGATCGGGGTGGCGGCCAAGAACGGTATTCTGATCGTCGAGTTCGCCAATCAGCTGCGTGATCAGGGGCGGTCCATCCGCGAGGCGATCATCGAATCGTCCAGCCTGCGCCTGCGGCCCATCATCATGACCTCGATCGCCACCGCATTCGGCGCCCTGCCGCTGGTGCTGTGGCAAGGCGCGGGCGCGGGCAGCCGCCAGACGATCGGCGTGGTGATCTTCACCGGCGCCATCTTCGCCACCGTCCTGACCCTGTTCGTGGTGCCGGTGATCTACGGCGTCCTCGCCCGCTTCACCAAGTCGCCCGAGTGGACCGCTCGCAAGATCGAGGAATGGGAAGCCCAGGAAATGCGTGAGGGCGGACCCAAGGAACTGCCGGAAGGCTGATCAGGCCGCCGGCGTCGCCGGCGGCTGGTAGCCTGTTTCGGTCTTCAGGAAGGCGATGACGTCGCGCCGGTCCGTGGCGTCGGGCAGGCCGGGGAAGGTCATCTTGTTGCCGGGCAGGAAGGTGCGGGGGTTTTCGAGCCAGTGGTCCAGCTTCTCGGCGTCCCAGGTGAAGTCGGCTTGGCGCAGGGCGTTGGAATAGCTGTAGCGCGGCCGTTCGCCGACCTTGCGGCCGAACACGCCGTACAGGTTCGGCCCCGTCATGTCCGGCCCGCCCTCGCCGATGGTGTGGCAGGACCGGCAGCGCGCGAAGGCCCGTCGCCCGTTCTCGAGATCACCCTGATTATAGGGGGCGGGCAATGAGGCCAGCAGCGTCGCCTTTTCCGCTTCCGTCAGGACGCGCGCCGGCTTCGGCGGCGCGGACGCCGTCTCGCCGCCGCCCTGGCTGCAGGCTGAAACGAGGATGAAGGGGGCGAGCGCGAGGGCGGCGAAACGGGTCATGGCGGTTCCTGTCTGATCCCCTGATACCCCAATGCGGTCGCACGGCAATTGGTCAAGCTGTCCAACTAGACGCGGGGGGTTCGCACCTGATAATCACTGTCAAGGAAACGCGGAGCCGCCGAGGGGGGCGACCCGCCCGTGCGAGCGTAAATTTTGACCGACACCATCAAGCTGAGCCAGGCCCGACGCGGCGATCGCGGCGTCATCGTGCAGGTGGGCGCCCATTGCCATCACCAGAACCCGGAGGTCGAGCTGGAACGCCGGCTGCTGGAACTGGGCTTCGTCGAGGGCGCGCAGATCGAACTGCTGCACGAGGGCCTGTTCGGCCGCGATCCCATTGCCATGAAGGTTGACGACATGCGCGTGGCCCTCCGCCGCCACGAGGCCGCCAGCCTGACCATCAGACTGGAGTCTGGCAGGCTGGACTCTGGCAAGTCGGGCGCCGCCTGATGGACATGGCCCTGAAGACCGCCCGCGTCGCCCTGGTCGGCAATCCGAACAGCGGCAAGACGGCCCTGTTCAACGCCCTGACCGGCGCCCATCAGAAGGTCGCCAACTACGCCGGCGTCACGGTGGAGCGGAAGGAGGGGCTGATCCGCGCCTCTTCCGGCCGGACGATGTCGGTGCTGGACCTGCCCGGCACCTATTCCCTACGCGCCCGCAGTCCGGACGAGGAAGTGACCCGCGACGCCGTTCTGGGGCGGTTGGCGGGTGAAGCGCAGCCGGACGTCGTGGTCTGCGTCGCCGACGCCACCAATCTGCGTCTCGTTCTGCGGCTGATCCTGGAGCTGAAGGCGGTCGGGCGGCCGATGGTTCTGGCGCTGAACATGTACGACATCGCTCAGCGCCAGGGCTTGAGGATCGATCTGGAGCAATTGCGCGCCGAACTGGGCGTGCCGATCATCACCACGGTCGCGACGCGCAAGCGCGGCATCGACGATCTGATCGCCGCCGTCGAGACGCAGGTCGAGGCGGCCGCCCAGGGCGAGAACAGCTGGCATAGCCCCGACGCCGCCGAGCTGCGCACCGCCGCGCGCGAAGCCGAGCGGATCATGAAGATCTGCGTGCGCCCGCCCGAGCGGCCGGACACCCTGACCGGCCGGATCGATTCCGTGCTGCTGCATCCGGTCGGCGGGATGATCATCCTGACGGCGATCCTGTTCGTCATGTTCCAGGCCGTGTTCAGCTGGGCGGCGCCCCTGATGGACGGCATCGAGGGTGGGATCGGCTGGCTGGGCGGTCTGGTCGCCGCCGTTCTGCCGGAAGGCCTGCTCCGGAGCCTGATCGTGGACGGGATCATCTCGGGCGTCGGCAGCGTGCTGGTCTTCCTGCCGCAGATCCTGATCCTGTTCCTGTTCATCATCGCCTTGGAAGACTTCGGCTATATGGCCCGCGCGGCCTTCCTGATGGACAAGATTATGGGCGGGGCGGGGCTGCACGGCCGCGCCTTCATTCCGCTGCTGTCCAGTTTCGCCTGCGCCATTCCCGGCGTGATGGCGGCGCGGGTGATCGATTCCAAGCGCGACCGTCTGACCACCATCCTGGTCGCGCCGCTGATGACCTGCTCGGCGCGGATCCCGGTCTATACGCTGATCATCGCCGCCTTCATCCCGAACGAGACCGTCTGGGGCTTCGCCAATCTGCAGGGGCTGGTGATGTTCGGCCTCTACGCCGCCGGCATCGTCAGCGCCCTGGTCGTCTCCTGGCTGATCCGCAAGGTATTCTGGCGCGGTGCGGTCGAGCCCTTCATGATGGAGTTGCCGGCCTACAAGACGCCGGATCTGCGCAGCGTCCTGTTCAACCTGTGGCTCCGGGCCAAGATCTTCCTGAACCGGGCGGGCCGGATCATTCTGCCGCTGGTCATCCTGCTCTGGGTGCTGGCGACCTTCCCCTATCCGCCCGCGAACGCGACCCTGCCGGACATCGACTATTCGTTCGCCGGCATGATCGGCCGGGCGCTGGAGCCGATCTTCGCCCCCATCGGCTTCAACTGGCAGATGGTCATCGCCCTGATCCCGGGCATGGCGGCGCGCGAGGTTGCGGTCGCGGCGCTGGGCACCACCTACGCCATCGCCGACGCCGAGAATGCAACGGGCCTTCTGGCCTCCACCCTGTCGGCCCAATGGTCGTTGGCGACGGCCTTGTCCTTCCTGGCCTGGTACATCTTCGCGCCCCAGTGCGTGGCGACCCTGGGCGTGGTGAAGCGCGAGACCAACTCGTGGAAATGGACCTGGGTGATGATCGGCTACATGTTCGGTCTGGCTTATCTGGCGTCGTTCGCCACCTATCATGTGGCGGTGGCGCTCGGGGGCGGCTCAGGCGGGGCGGCACACGCCCTCTGGATCCCCTTCATGACCCCTGTGATCGCCGCCGTCGTGACCGGGCTGCTGGGCCTGCTGGTCGGCAGCTTCCTGGCCGCGGTCAGCATACGCCTGCCGCGCGATGAGGACATCGTGGTCGCAAGGTCGCACTGCATGGCGTGCAAACGCCCGCTGCGGCCTTGGGAACTGGTTCCTGTCTTCAGTTGGCTGGCGCTGAAGGGACGGTGCGCGCGTTGTGAGACGCCGATCTCGCGCCGCTATCCGCTGATTGAACTGGGCGCCGCCGTCATAGGCGTGTGGGCGGGCCTTTACGGCGCGTCGTGGTTGATGGTCACGGCGACCGCCGTGCTTGGATGGCAACTGCTGCTGATCGCCATCATCGACGGCGAGCATTTCTGGCTTCCGGACATTTTGACCTGGCCGTTGGCGATCAGCGGCCTGGCGTTTGCCTGTCTCCCGCTGTTCGGTGGTTGGGCCAACGGCCTTTCGCATCTGATCGGCATGGGCGCGGGGTTCGTCGGACTCTGGCTGGTCGGCTGGCTTTACCGCGTCGTGCGGCGGCGAGACGGGCTGGGCGGTGGGGATCCATTCCTGTTCGCCGGCGCCGGAGCCTGGGTCGGATGGATCGGGCTGCCGAGCGTCCTTCTATGGGCGTCGGCGGCGGGGCTCAGCCTGGTGTTTGGCATGCTGGTGGTGCGCCGTTCGATCAGCGGGGCCGAGCGGTTGCCGTTCGGTGTCTTCCTGGCCGTCGGCATCTGGTTGACCTGGCTCTACGGTCCGCTGGGGCTCTAACGCCCCGTCGTCAGCTTGACGATGATGATGGCCGCAGTGTCCAGAATGGCCTCTGGCGTGTCGGCGCGACGCAACAGATCGAAACTGGCCGCCGTCGATTCGGCGATCGAGGCGATCTGGTATGAAGCCAGGCGCGGATTGTAGTCCTTGGGATGCAGGCCGCTGGCGTGGGCCTGGGCGACGCGGCGTTCGATGGCCAGGTGAAGGCGACGCAGACGACGCACGCGGCTTTCCACGAAGGCGACCTCGCCGTTATCAGCCAGCATGTGTTCGACCCGCAGCACCTGTCCGTGGCTGCGCCAGATGGCCATAACATCCAGGATGAAGGCGCGGGCGATGGTGAAGGCCTTGTCGCCGGGCCAGTCGGCCTGAAAATGTGTGGCCAAGCCCTGGAAGTCGTTCGCCGCGACGTCGCAGAGCGCCAGAACCGGCTCTTCGACCGTCTTGAAATATGTATAGAAATTCGAGGGCGACACGCCGGCCGCCGAGGCCAGGTCGGCGACGCGAATTTCGCCGTAGTGCCGCCCGTTCAACAGACGTCGGGTCGCGTCAAGGATCGCCTGGCGGGTGCGACCCCCGCGTGCGCCGATCTTGTGACCCAGCTTGTTGGTTGTGTCGGCCATGTCCCCAATGGTCGAGAGTGAATGGTGCCGGTTGCAGGAATCGAACCCGCGACATCCAGTTTACAAAACTGGCGCTCTACCAACTGAGCTAAACCGGCTCCGCGCGTGCGGAATTCGGACCTTATGTCTAGGCCGGAGCCGCGACGCAAGCCGCCCTTGGCTCCAGCAGGGGACAAATCGCCGCCGTCAGCGCCAGGGCTCGGGCGGCGAGTAGGCGGCGACGAAGCTTTCCCAGGCTTGTCGCGTCTTGAAATCCAGCCCGCCGTCCCACGCGGAGCCCATATAGTAGGTGAAGGGCTGTCCGGGAGTGACGCGCACCAGGATCAGATAGTTGTCCGCGTCCTGAATGAAGCCTTCGACCATGGCTGGATCGACCAGAATGGCGATGCCGATGCTGCCGTGTTCCGGATTTTCCGGCTCCCAGAACGTCAGCCGGCCGTGTTCGGCGTCACGGGTGACGAAGCCCGACCCGTTGTCGTTCGCACGCTTGGAAATCCCGATGCCGACGATCAGCGGCTCGGTCGTGTCCGAATTCAGCGTTGAGGTCATGCGGGTGAAGTTGGACCCCATCGGCAGGGAGAACTCCCGGGTTTCCCATACGCGACGCGCCACATCGACCGGCCAGGGACGATAGTCGACGCTGAAACGCGCCTCGTCGCCGCCCGTCTCCTCGATTCGATAGGTCGAGAAGTTGCGGCTGGTCCACAGTTTGTTGTCGTACCAGACGCCCAGGCCGCCGGCCCCGCGACCGCGACCCACGTCATAGTAGTCCAGCCCCTCGCCGCGATCGGTGTGGTAGTTCGGGAACTTCAGCTGACGGTCCATGAAGGGATAGCGGACCCGCTTGGCCCAGACGTCGATGCCCGAACCGGACGGCGCTTCGCGCGCCTCCAGCGCCGGGCCGTAGATTCGGTGGGCGACGCGATCGTTTTCCCACAGCAGGTCGTCAAGGCGATCCGGCGCGAAACGGGCCACGGCGCGCGGCCGCTGCTCGGCCGCCGTCGGCGGCGTCAGCGGGGCGATAGTCGATGGGCGCCCCGTGGCTGCGGGATCGTAGGCCAGGGCGCGGGTCGCGGCCATCTCCTCCTGACGTCGGCGTGTCTCTTCGGGGCCGACCACGGTGACGGGCGCGGGCGGCGCAGGCGTGGTGGCGGCGATGACCTCGGCGCTGTCGCGCGCGGGCTCGGCCTCGGGCAGGGACTGGGCCGGACCATTCAGGTCGGCGATCTCCAGCCCGGCCAGGATATAGGTTCCGGTCGTGTACAGGCCCACCTCGCCGGGATCGGTCGCCACCGGCATGTCGCCGGTCTTCTGCGTCGCGCCGATCAGGCCGTTGGGCAGGACATGGCGGTTCAGCGCAGCCCAGCCTTTCTGAACGGCCGGCAGATAGTCGGCCCGGTCCAGCAGTCCATGATTGATTCCCCACGCCAGGGCATAGACGTAGAAGACAGAGCCCGAGGTCTCCGCCTGTGGATAGGCCTCGGGGTCCAGCAGGCTGGCGCGCCACAGGCCGTCGTCCTGCTGAAGCTGCGCGATGCGACGGGCCATCTTCTGGAAGATGTCGACGTAGAAGGCGCGATCCTGCAAATCGGCGGGCGCCGATTCAAGCCAACGGGCCAGTCCGCCCATGACCCAGCCGTTGGCCCGCGACCAATAGATGGGCTTGCCGTTCTCGCTGACGCGATCCTTGAAGCGTTCGTCGCGCAGGAACAGCCCATCTTGCGGAACCCACAGCCGTGCGGCCGTGCGGCGCCACTCCCGGTCGGCGGCGGCCAGATACTTGGGGTCCCCGGTGATGGCCGACATCCGCGCCAGCACGGGCGGCGCCATATAGAGGGCGTCGGCCCACCACCAGACCAGGGCGGGCGTGTCCTCTGCCCGGTTCAGGTGCGGGACCTGCCAGTCGAGCCGCTGGCGCAGCGGCATCAGGACGCCGTCCTGACCTCGGCGAGCGTACAGTTCCTCGTACAGGTCGCCGATGGCGATGTCGTCGGCGTTCAGCATGGTGGGGCCCGAGCGGCCGCCGCGCACGCTGTAGTTATAGTGTTCGGCCACGGCGGTCAGGAAGCGCAGGGTTTCCGGATCGTCCGAAACGCGAGCCAGACGCGCTGCCCCGACATAAAAGGTGGCGGCGACCCAGTTCGACGACATCTGGCTCAGGTTGCTGCCGGTCGAGAGGGCCAGCGGTTCGTTCGCCATCGCCGCGATCTGGGAGGAAGCGACGTATTCCACGGCGGCCATGGCAGCTTCGCGCGACGGCAACGTGTCAGGATCGACATTCAGCGCCGGGCGCGGCCGAGCGGTCAGCCACTCGGCTTCCACGCCAGGCGAAAGGGCGGCGCTCTGTGCGAAAACAGGCGATGACAAAGCCGTGCCCGCCATCAAGGCGGCGGTCAAAATCAGGCCGAAGCGGCTGGAACGGCGCGGGGTCATGAACGTCCTCCGAGACGCGACAGGTTCGCGTCTTCCATTATTTGCTGACGGATACCATAAAATGGACTTGACCGGTCGCCAAGGTAACCGGTGTCTTTTTTGCCGCGACAATGTATCCGTCATGGTCGACAACTGTCTGAAAGCCGGGGAGGCGATCAACGCCTCCATGCCGAGGAAACGTGAAATGGCCCACCCGCTCAACCTTCATCCCGACCGCCTGTTTCCGGCCGACGCGGATACCCGCGCCGTGGCCCGCCGTCTGTACGCAGAGATCAAGGGCCTGCCGATCATCAGCCCGCACGGCCATACGGACCCCAGCTGGTTCGCCGGCAATGAGAACTTCGCCAATCCGGCCGAACTGCTGATCACGCCTGACCACTATGTCTTCCGCATGCTGCACTCGCAGGGGATGGCGATGGAGGACCTGGGCGTCCCTCGCGCCGACGGCGGCCCGGTCGAAACCGATCCGCGTGTGATCTGGCGTCGGTTCGCCGAGAACTATCACCTGTTCCGCGGCACGCCGTCGCGCATGTGGCACGACTGGGTCTATGCCGAGGCCTTCGGCATCGACGTGCGCCTGTCGGCCGACACGGCGGACCACTACTACGACGTCATCGACGCCGCGTTGAAGACCGACGCCTTCAGGCCCCGCGCCCTGTTCGACCGCTATAATATCGAGGTCCTGACCACGACCGAGAGCCCGCTCGACACACTTGAGCACCATAAGGCCATTACGGCCTCGGGCTGGAAGGGCAGGGTGCTGACCGCCTATCGCCCCGACCCGGTGTTGGATCCCGACTACGAGGGCTTCCGTGACAATCTGAAGATCCTGGCGGACCAGACGGGCCGCGATACGCTGAGCTGGGAAGGCTATCTGCAAGCCCTGCGCGACCGTCGCGCGGTCTTCATCGAGATGGGCGCCACCTCGACTGATCACGGCCACCCGACCGCCTTCACCGCCGACCTGTCGAAGTCTGACGCGGAGGCCCTGTTCCGCCGCGTTTCGACCGCCCCGGCGTCGGCGGAAGACGCCGAACTGTTCCGGGGCCAGATGCTGACCGAAATGGCGGCCATGTCGGTCGAGGATGGTCTGGTGATGCAGTTGCACCCCGGATCGTTCCGCAACCACTCCGCCACCGTCTTCAATCGCTTCGGCCGCGACAAGGGTTGCGACATCCCGACCCAGACGGATTACGTCCGGGCGCTGAAGCCGCTGCTGGACCGGTTCGGTTCGGACACCCGCCTGTCGCTGATCCTCTTCACCCTGGACGAGACCAGCTACAGCCGCGAACTGGCGCCCCTGGCCGGTCACTATCCGGCGCTGAAGTTGGGCCCCAGCTGGTGGTTCCACGACAGCCCCGAGGGCATGCGTCGCTTCCGCGAACAGGTCACCGAGACGGCCGGCTTCTACAACACCGTCGGCTTCAACGACGACACCCGCGCCTTCCTGTCGATTCCGGCCCGTCACGACGTGGCGCGGCGGATGGACTGCGGCTTCCTGGCCAAGCTAGTGGTCGAACACCGGATGGAGGAGGACGAGGCCCACGAACTGGCCCACGCCCTGACCTATGGTCTGGTCAAGGCGGCCTACAAGCTGTGACCCGTCTGAATGATGCGGCCCTTGCCGGCCTGCCCGCCGAGGTCTTCGTTCCCGATTACGACCGCGTCCAGGTGAAGACCGGCGTGGTCCATTTGGGCATCGGCGCCTTTCACCGCGCCCACCAGGCGGTCGTGTTCGACGACGCGCTGGCGAGCGGCGACCTGCGCTGGGGCGTGCTGGGCGCCTCGCTGCGGTCGCCCGGCGTGCGTGACCAGTTGAACCCGCAGGATGGCCTCTACACCCTGGTCGTGCGTGACGGAGCCGACGAGCATCTGCGCATTATCGGCGCCGGTCGCGGTGTGCTGGTCGGGCCGGAAGACCCCGCCGCCCTGGTCGCGGCCATGGCCGACGCCGATGTCCACATCGTCACCCTGACCGTAACCGAGAAGGGCTATCGCCTCGACCCGGCGACGGGCGACCTGCTGCTGGACGACGCGGACGTGGCGGCCGATCTGGCCGATATCGCTTCGCCTCGCACGGCGCCCGGCTTCATCGTTGCGGCGCTGCGGGCGAGGAAGGCTGCGGGCCTCAAGCCTTTCACCGTCATCAGTTGCGATAACCTTCCGCACAACGGCAGACGCATCCGCGCCGGGGTCATCGCCATGGCCCGCCGGATCGAACCGGCTCTGGCCGACTGGATCGAGGCCGAGGGCGCCTTTCCCCAGACCATGATCGACCGGATCGTCCCGGCGACCATCCCCGACGACATCGCTCGCCTGGCCGCCCGTCTCGGCGTCGAGGACCAGGGCATGGTCAAGGCCGAACCCTTCACCCAATGGGTGATCGAGGACCGGTTCGCCGGCGAGCGCCCGGACTTCGCATCTCTGGGCGTGCAACTGACCGACGCGGTCGAGCCGTGGGAGGACGCCAAGCTGCGTCTGCTGAACGGCGCCCACTCGGCCATAGCCTATCTGGGCGCCCTGTCGGGGCATGAGCATGTCCACGAGGCCGTCGCCGTCCCCGCCTTCCGCGCCTATGTCGAGACCCTGTGGGACGAGGCGCAGACCACGCTGAACCCGCCGCCGGGTCTGGATATCCCCGCCTATCGCGACGCGCTGATGGCTCGCTTTTCCAACGCAGCCCTTATGCACCGCACCCGCCAGATCGCCATGGACGGCTCGCAGAAACTGCCCCAGCGCCTGCTGGCCGGCGCCGCCGAACGTCTGGCGGCCGGGCAGGGTATCGACGCCATGGCCCTGGGCGTCGCCGCCTGGATGAAATGGCAGTCGGGCGTGACCGAAGGCGGCGAGACCGTCGTCGTCGACGACCCTCTGGCGGCCAAGACCGCAGAACTGCTAGCCGGCGCTGCTGACGACCAGGCGCGGGTTTCGGCTCTGCTGAGCCTGTCCGCCGTCTTCCCACCCGCGCTCGCCGTCGACGATCGGTTCGCGGTCGCGGTCACGGGCGCCTATCTGTCGCTCAGCCGGAACGGCGCGGTCGAGGCCGCGCGTCTGGTCGTGGGCTAGAATGATGGATGAGCGCGCCATTTTCTTCCTTCTCCCCTCGGGGGAGAAGGTGGGCCCGAAGCGCTCGGATGAGGGGGCTCTCTCCGCCCCTCTGGCGGCAAGAGCGGGCCTGCATCTGGCAGCCCCCTCATCCGTCTCGCTCCGCGAGCCACCTTCTCCCCCGAGGGGAGAAGGAACACACGAGGTTAGACCATGTCCCGCGTCCTGATTCTGAACCCCGCCGACGACGTCGCCATCGCCCTGGACGACATCGCGACCGGCGACACGCCCGACGGTCTGGACGCGCCGGCGCGCGCCGACATCGCCACCGGGCACAAGATCGCGCGTCATGCGGTGGAAGAGGGCGGACTGGTTCGCCGCTATGGCCAGGTCATCGGCCGCGCAAAGGCGGCCATCGCCGCCGGGGACCACGTCCACGTCCACAACCTGGCCATGGCCGAGGACGGGCGCGAGGCCGAGGTCGGCGCCGACCTTCGCCCGCCCGCGCCACTGTCGGGCGCGACCTTCAACGGCATCGTCCGTGCAGACGGTCGCATCGGCACGCGCAACTATATCGGCGTCCTGACCAGCGTGAACTGTTCGGCCACCGTCGCGCGCCGCATCGCCGACGCCTTTCCGGACTCCAGCCTGCCCAAGGGTATGGACGGCGTCGTCGCCTTCACCCACCAGGGCGGGTGCGGCGGCTCTTCGCTCAGCAGCGACGTGACCCTGCTGCAGCGGACTTTGGCCGGCTATGCCCGACATCCGAACTTCCACTCCATCCTGATCGTCGGCCTGGGCTGTGAAGCCAACCAAATCCCCGCCTGGCTGGCCAACGAAGGCCTGAAATCCGGTCCGCACCTTCGGGCCCTGACCATCCAGGAAGCTGGCGGCACCGCCCGCGCCATTGAGGCCGGGATCGCGGTCGTCCGCGACCTGGTCGCCGAGGCGGCGAAGGTCGAACGCCAGCCTGTCTCCGCATCCCACCTGACGGTCGGCCTTCAGTGCGGCGGTTCGGACGGCTGGTCCGGAGTCACCGCCAATCCGGCGTTGGGCGCGGCGGTGGACCTGCTGGTCGCCCACGGCGGCTCGGCCATGCTGTCGGAAACGCCCGAGATCTGGGGCGCCGAACACCTGCTGCTGCGGCGTGCGGCGTCGCAGGATGTGGCGAACAAGCTGAACGCGCGCCTGGCCTGGTGGCGCGACTATGCCGAGCGGCACCAGATGGAACTGAACAACAATCCGTCGCCGGGCAATCTAAAGGGCGGCTTGACCACCATCCTGGAGAAGTCTCTGGGCGCGGTGGCCAAGTCGGGCTCCACGCCGCTGAACGACGTAATCGGCTATGCCGAACCGCTTCAGGCCAAGGGCCTCAGCTTCATGGACAGCCCTGGCTACGATCCGTGCTCGGCCACGGGCCAGATCGCCTCGGGCGCCAATCTGATCGTCTTCACCACGGGCCGGGGCTCGGTCTTCGGCGCCAAACCAGCCCCATCGATCAAGGTCGCCTCCAACGCCAAACTGGCCAACTGGATGGACGAGGACATGGATATCGACGCCTCGCCCGTCCTGACCGGGACCAGTTTAGCCGAGGTCGGGGCCGTCATCTTCCAGAAGATGCTGGACGTCGCCTCGGGCGAACCGTCCAAGTCCGAGGTCCTGGGCGTCGGCGACAACGAGTTCGTGCCTTGGCAGGTGGGGGCCTATCTCTAGGCGCTGCGACACCCGCACGCTTGCGCCTCCGCCGCCGTTCGCTATCGTGGGACGATAACGCAAAATGTGAGACGCAATGTCTCCGCTGCCAGGAAGCGCGCTCATGCATCGACGATCCCTTCTGCAACTCGGCCTGACCGGCGTTCTGGCCTCATCCACGCCTGTCTTGGCGCAGTCGTCAGGCAAGATTTTCGACGCAGCCGATTTCGGCGCCGTGGGCGACGGCGAAACGGTCAACACGCGCCAGATCCAGGCCGCCATCGACGCGGCGGCGGGACAGGGCGGGGGAACCGTGGTGCTCAAACCCGGTCTCTATCTGTCTGGCTCCCTGTTCGTGAAGTCGGGCGTGACCCTGATGATCGGGCGCGGGGCGACCATCCGAGGTCTCCAGGACATCGCCGCCTATCCGATGGTCCGCACCCGCGTCGCAGGCATCGAGATGGACTGGCCCGCCGGTCTGCTGAACATCTATCAGCAGCAGAACGCCAAGATCACCGGCGAGGGTGTGGTCGACGGCGACGGCAAGGTCTTCTGGGACAGCTACTGGGCCATGCGGCGCGACTATGATCCGCGCGACCTGCGTTGGGCGGCCGACTATGACTGCCGCCGTCCGCGCCTGATCCATGTCTATGATTCCGACCAGGCCGAGGTCTCGGGCCTGAACCTGGCGCGCTCGGGGTTCTGGAGCGTGCATGTCTGCTATTCGCGCGACGTGAAGGTTTCGGACCTGATCATCCGCAACAACATCGGCGGGCGGGGGCCGTCCACCGACGGGGTTGATATCGATTCCTGCGAGCGGGTTCTGGTCGAGCGTTGCGACATTGCGGTCAATGACGACGCGCTGTGCATCAAGGCCGGTCGGGATTCGGACGGCCTGCGGGTGGCGCGTCCATGCCGGTCGGTTCGGATCAGGGACTGCGTCGTGCGCGACGCCCTGGCCGGCATGACGTTTGGCAGCGAGACGTCCGGCGGGTTCGAGGATATTGAGGTCTCGGGTTTGCGGATCGACTATCCGGTGCCGCTAGGCATCTTCTTCAAGTCGGGTCACACGCGCGGCGGCGTGATCTCGAACATCCGTCTGCACGACATCCACCTTCAGGACGTGCGTACGCTGTTCCGCGTCAATCTGAACTGGTATCCGAACTACAGCTACGCCCAGATCCCGGCGGGGATCACAGACATCCCCGACTACTGGCGCGCCCTGGCGACGCCGGTGCCGCGCGAACAGGGCATTCCTCGCATCCACGACGTTCGCCTATCCGACATCAAGGCCGTGGGCGGCAAGGTCGGCTTCGAAGCCGCCGCCTATCCCGAGGCGCCGCTGAAGAACTTCGTGTTCGAGCGCCTGGACTGGGACGTCCAGGACGCCGGAACCATCGCCAACGCTGAAAACTGGCGTTTCAACGACTGCAACATCGACACCTTGGACGGCAAGGCGCCGCGCGTGACGGAGTCCAGAGGCGTGACGGGTCTGCGCGACCGCGCCTGACCACTTCACTGCACAGTTGTTAGGCGGCGAGGGGCCGCGCCCATCGTGGCGCGGTTCGCTCGTCGCCGCGCATCGCCCATAAAAGAAGGCCCGGAGCCATGCTCCGGGCCAGTTTATCGCACTGAAAGTTTTCAGGGAGGGAAGGTCAGTACTTCCAGCGCAATCCGATGGCGATCTCGCGGCCGGTGTGACGGTAGTCCGAGATGCGGTTCGTCTCGTCGACGTAGCGGTCGTTGTACTCGTCGGTCAGGTTGATGCCTTCCAGCGAGAAGGTCAGGTTGTCCCTGATGTCGTAGGACATGGAGGCGTCTACATAGGTCGTGGCGTTCATGCCTTCTTCCGAGTTGCCGTTGCCGGCCGGGAAGGACATCAGATACTGGCTGCGATAGGCGGCCGAGACGCGGGCCTGGAAGGGGCCGGTCTCATAGTACAGCGTCGCATTGGCGGTGTTCTTCGACTGGCCCGTCAGGCGGTTCTTGCCGGATGCGCCATAGTCGACCTCGGAATCGACGTAGGTGACGTTGCCGATGAAGCCGAAGTTCGACCAGAAGCCCGGCAGGAAGGTGAACGGCTGCTGGTACTGGATCTCCAGCCCGTGCAGCGAGCCGCCCTGGCCATTGAGCTTGCGCGTGACCTGGAAGACGTCGGTCGGCCGTGCGGCGTCCTGCAACAACTCGTCCGGCAGTCCCAGGTCGCTCCACACGATGGATTCCGTGACCGAGGTGATGAAGCTGTCGATGTCCTTGTAGAAGACTGCGGCGGCCAGAAGACCTTCGTTCTGGAAATACCATTCCACCGAGAAGTCGTAGTTGGTGGCGCGGAACGGATCGAGCAGCGGATTGCCGTAGGAGACCGTGCGCGTCGTCGGCGACACGCCGCCGCCGGGAGTCAGATCGCCCAGCGACGGACGCGACATGACCTTGGCGGCGCCCAGGCGGATGACCAGGTCCTCGCGCGGCTCGAACGCCAGGTTGAATGACGGCAACACGTCATCATAGTCGTTGTTGGCCGTGACATAGCTGTAGCTGGGGCCATCCTCGCCCGTCACAGTTTGCCAGCCCTTGGATTCCACCTCGGTCTGGGCGTAGCGGATGCCGACGTTCCCCCGCAGCGTCATGCCCGCCACGTCGGTGTTGAAGTCGGTCTGGAAGAAGACGCCCTTGTCCGTCTCGTCCACCTCGCGCTCGCTGCGGTTGGCGACGAGCGGGTCGTCGTAGATGCTGAGGAAGTCGGCGATCTTGCCGATGTCGGGGACGATGTAGTTCAGGCTGGAGCCATCGGGCACGCCGATCCCGCCGTCGATGCTGACGATCTTGCCGATGGAATCGACGCCGGTCAGACGGTCTGCGCCGGACGGGCTGGTCTGCGCCCGCGCCAGGCCAAAGGTTTCGAAGCCGTAGGTGCGGTATTCGCCGCCGACCTTGAATGTCAACGAAGGCGTCCAGTCATACGCCAGAGAGCCCGCCCCGACGTTGTTCTCGAAATTGCCGCCCGCGCTGCTGCGTGTCGCCTGCACCAGGGTGAAGCGATCGCCCGAGGTGACGTCGAAGCCGTAGTTGATCAACGGCAGGCGGTCGTTCTCGCGGAAATCGATGGTGTAGCCGTTCACTC
This sequence comes from Brevundimonas sp. FG128, assembly GCF_057809775.1. NCBI lineage: Bacteria > Pseudomonadati > Pseudomonadota > Alphaproteobacteria > Caulobacterales > Caulobacteraceae > Brevundimonas > Brevundimonas sp. FG128. The sequence continues at coordinate 518,262 of NZ_JBMDKP010000002.1, read as the reverse complement.
CGCTCGCCTCAAAAGCGTAGGCGACGTTCAGGGGCGTGCGGGCCTCCGATCGGTTGGCGCCGACCTTCAGATTGCCGTGGAGGCGATCGGTGAAGTCGTGCCGGACGTTCATCGACGCCTGGTAGAAGTCGCTTTCATTGCGCGTGAAGCCGTTTTCCGACCGGACCAGGACGTTGTCGAACACGCCGTAGGACAGGGCGTTCTTGTCGGCGTCGATCTCGTAATCGCGCACGACGACGTTGTTGACGGCCGCGCGGCTGAAGGACCAGGCCTCCAGGTTCGGGCTTTCCAGCTCGGAGTTGAACCGCGACCACAGCAGGTCCAGCACAACCTCGGTCCGGTCACTCGGACGCCATTGCAGCGACCCGGTCATGCCCAGGCGATCTTCCTGGGTGTTGCCGAAGGTGTAGCGGGGGATGCGAGGATAGTAGGCGCTCAACAGCGCGTCACGCTCGGCTGTGGTGGTGCAGGGGATGCAGCCGCCGAAGTTCTGGCCGATCCCGTAAGGATAGTTCGGATAGTCCGCCGGCTCCATGCCTGCGGGCAGCGTGGGGTTCGGATTGCCCGCCTGCCAGCGCGTGGTGTTGAAGCTCTCGAGGATCGGCGAGCGCTCGGAATAGGCGACCGACACCAGGGCGCCGAAGGTCCTGTTCTCGTTGGACCAGCTCAGCAGGGCGGCCGTGCGGGGGACGGTCTTTTCGGAAAGGTCATTGTAGGACGCCTGGACCGAGAGCGCGGCGTTCACGCCGCTGCCGCCGAAGTCCAGCGGACGGCCGGTCTGAAGATCGACGGTCGAGCCCAGCGAACCCTCCTCGATCTCGGCCGACTGGGTCTTGCGGACCTTGATGCTGTTGAACAGTTCCGAAGCGAACATCGAGAAGTCGAAGCTGCGATTGCGGTTGCCGCCGGACGCCGCCTGGGCCTCAAGCCCGTTGATCCGCGTGCGGGTGAAGTCGGAACCCAGGCCGCGGACGGAAATGGTGGTGCCCTGTCCGTTGACCCGGTCGATGGTGACGCCGGGCAGGCGCTGGATGGCCTCGGCCAGGTTCTGATCGGGGAAGTCGGCGATGTCTTCGGCCAGGATGGCGTCCACGGCGCCGGCTTCGCTGCGCTTGATGTTCAGCGCCTGCTGCAGGCTGGAGCGGAAGCCGGTGACGACGATCTCGTCGACCACGGTCGCGTCGTCCTGGGGGGCTTCTTCAGTCACGGGTTCGGCGGCGGGGGCGGTCTGCGCCATCGCCGGCACGGCACCCATCAAGGCCGCCAGGGACACGCCAACGGCGCACAGAGTCCGGGTGTTGGTCCGTCGCATTCGTTCTCTCCCCATCCCGGCGGCCATCTGGCACCGGTGTCATTTTTTGGTATGCTGTCGCGCATAGTTCGGATTGGCGACGTGCCGTTTATTGCAACAGCTTCCCGCATTTTGCAACATGCCGATGTTTCGACCGCGACGATCCGTCGAAAATTCTCGACAAAACATCGACAATTCAGCCTTTCGGCATCGACAAATTGTCGATGTCTCTAGGCGCGACGCGCGACTTCGACGGCGTAGACGTGATTGGCGCCGTGCATGTTCGACACGAAGACGATCCATTTGGCGTCCGGCGTGAAGGTCAGATTCGGCTCCAGCCGGTAGTCGTGGTTCGACAGGTCCACCAGCCGTTCAGAGCGCATATACTCGACGAAAATCTGGTCGTCCTTGTCGCTGGACGGATCGGCGTCGACGATCGGTTCGGGGCGCAGCAGGACGAGCCATTTGCCGTCGGGCGCATGGGCGACCATGTCGCCGTCGCCGCCGTCGCCGGCGAACAGGGTTCCGTCCGGCGAGACGTTGTAGTGGACCGACCAGTCGTTCTGCTCGACCCGGCGATAGACGCGGCGGCCCGTTTCCAGATCGACCGAGGCGACCCAGAAGACCTGACCGCGCGGGGTCTGGAGGTCATACAGCACCTGTTTGCCGTCCGGGCTGAACCATTCGTGGCCGAAGATCTCGAAGTTCATCGTCCGCTGGTGGGTTTTCCTCAGGCCCGTGCCGTCGGCGCGCATGGCCCACATCCGGTCCACCCGGTGCCAGGGGCCTTCGTGGCAGAAGATGATCTGCTGCGGATCGGTGGGCGAGAACTGGGTGTGGCCGATCCATTCGTTGGTCTTGTGGATCACGCGCCGTTCGCCCGTCGCCAGGTCTATGACGAAGATCTCCATCGGATAGCCGGCGGCCCAGCGCTGGAGCATCCGCACGCCCTTGGCGCGAGCGAAGTTCAGCGGCTTTCCGTCCGGTCCATTGGCTTCGTATTCGGCCTGGTCGAAGCGGCGATTGCGGGGATCGGGCACGGTCGGCTGAAGCGGCTGGCTGTCATAGGCGACGAAGCCCAGCAGCAGGGTCTCGTCGGCGTTGACCGAGTTGATCTGACCGTTCGGAATCCGGCCGATCTCGCGATTCTGTTTCGTGTCGGCATCGATGACGAACAGGGTTTTGGCGCGGTCCATCAACTGCTCGTCGCCGGGCGCGGTCATCGAATAATAGACGTTGCGGCCCTTGCGGCCTGTGAACATCAGGTCGGCGTCGTGGTCGGGAACCAGGACGCTGACAGCCCAGGTCGCCAGATCGACGGTCGAGATGCCCTGGGGCGTCGAGATGACCATCAGGTCGGGCGCGCCGGCCTTGGGCGGCAGGAACATGTTCTTGTAGAAATAGGGCTTTCCGCCGCCGCCGTCTGGCGAGACGCGGCGGATGCGGTGGCCGGTCTTTGGATCGACCCACTCGGTCGGCACGGGGCCGTCCCACTGCGGCCGCTCGACCGGCGTTTCCTGGATCGAGGGCGGGGCGGTGTTGGGTGCGGGCCAGACGGGGGTCTGGCCCGGCGCAGGCGGGGTTACGGTGGCCTGCTGGGCCTGGACGGTCGTGGTGGCCAAGGCGCCGACGGCGGGGGCCGCGAACAGGGCCTTCAGGGCGGTGCGTCTGGAGGTCGTCATGGGCGTTCCTCTCGGTTTTTTTCTGGATTACGGCGCGGGGGTCAGGCCTTCGACCCGGACGGTCCAGCCGTCCTTGGGAAAGCCGGGGGCGTGGCCGCTCGATCCGTCCCAGCCCGCCGCCATCAGGCCGACGGCCATCAGCAGCGAGCCATTGGACGGGAAATAGGTCTCGGCGGCGCGGCGATAGCCGGGACCGTCGGGATTGACCGCCATCTCGACGCCGCCGGCTCCGGCCGAGACGGGGACGAGTTCGTCCGCGTGCTCGTCCAGGTGAACACGCGGGGTCATGCCGGTGACGCCCCACTGATTGTTTTTCAGGTCGGCAAACAGCCAGTCGACGGCCTTGTCCGGCTCGCCCAGCCGGGCGGCGGTCATGGCCATCATGGGAAAGTCCCACCCCCAGGTCTGCCGTACGTCCCAGTTCGCCTCGACCGCAGCAAACGTCCGCCGCATGGCCTCCGGGTCGATCCGCGCGCCAGGGATGAAGCCATAGGCCATCAGGAAGGAGGGATGGTCGCGGTTCTTGCACTGGGCCGCCGCCGCGTGCTTGCGGCAGGCGTCGGACATGGCCGTCTCCCAGAAATCCGGGAGGTTCTCGATCGGCAGGTACAAGCCGTCCTTCATCGGGGGTGGGGCGATCCTGGCCAAGGCCTGATCCCAATCTGCGCGACGGGCCTGGCCCTTGCGTTCGCGCCAATGCTGCGCAGTTTCCAGCGCCCAGCGGAAATACTCGACCTCGAAGGTCGGGTTCATCGTGGTCAGGGGATCGTAGTTCTCCTGCGCCGGGATCATCGGCGCGCCCAGATTTAGCCGGCCGTCGTGTTCGATTGGCCAGGATGCCAACAGATCGGCTGTCGCCTCGACGACTTCGCCGTATCGATCCAGCACCGCCGGATCCTTCTCGGCGCGCCAGACAAGTTCGGCCAGCAGGATCGGATGCGGCTGCTGCCACATGATGAAGGGCGAGACCAGGCTGGGGCTGTTGCGGCCCTCGGGCCCGACCATCTTGGGCCACCAGGCGCCCTTGACGTGGTGACGGGCGGCCTCGGCGCGGGCGTTGTCCAGATTGCCGACATACCAGGGCAGGCTGCGCTCCAGCATGTCGGGATGGCCCCACATGGCCTGCCAGCCGGCGTGCCAGGGGTGCATTTCCAGGTGGAACTTGCCGTACCAGCTGTTGGAGAACAGGCCCTCTTCCTGCGGCGGCAGCTCGCCGGCGCCGTTCACGACCGACAGATACTGTGACAGGACAACGCGACGTTCCAGCTCGGCCGCGCGCGGGTCGGTGGACCCCGTGAAATCGACGGCGCCGCCCTGGGTCCAGAAGCCGTTCCAGTGGGCGGTCGTCGCCTGGACGCCGGCGCTGTAGGCGGGGGCCGCCGGCCCCTGCGCCTGTTGATCGAAGCGGACCATGACGGTCAGCCGGTCGCGACCAGCGGCGGCCACGCGGAACGCGTCGGCGCCGCTCTGTTCGATCTTACCGGAAGCGGTGATGCCGGAATAATAGGTGGTGTCGTCCAGGGTGCGGCGAATGCGGACATCGCCCGTGTCGTGGGCGACGACGCTCAGGCCTTGCGCGCCCGAATCTTCGAACGTCGTCGGATTGGGATTGATGGCGGGGTTCACGCCGGGATAGCGGACCTGAACGCCCAGCCCCTGGGCGGCGACCAGGGGCGATGCGATCTCGACCATGACCATGTCCAGCGTCGGGTGGACGCGGGTCACGACCTCGACCGGCTGGCCGTCATAGGTGAAGCGGCTGGTCAGGGCGCCGGACCACAGGTCCAGCGTCTGGCGCGTGTCGGCGACCTTGGCGAAGTCCAGCGGCTGGTCGTCGGCGAAGGTCAGGCCGATGCGGCTGAGCGAGAACCGATGCGGATTGGCCCGCAGCCAGGTGTAGGCGGGCTGGGTTTCCGCCACGTCCCATGATTTCATCCAGGCATAGGGCTGCTCGCCCCGACCCGGCACAGGCACGTCGATCAGGCCGTCCTGTTCGGTATAGCCGTTCGGGTTGGGAAAGCTGTGCCAGGCCCACTGGGCCATGGTCAGCAGGGGCGCTAGTTCCGAATACTGTTCCGGGAAGGTCTGCAAGCCGGTGATGTCGGCGGTGAAGCCCAGGTCGCCGTTGCCCAGCATGATCGGGGCATGGCGGTCGATGGCCGTCAGGTTGACGTTGTGGCGCGTGACCAGGGCGTGGCGGTCGATCGGCGCGGCGGGGGCGACCACTTGAGAGGCGGGCGCGACAGTCTGGGCGCAGGCCGTAGGACCGGCCAGCAGGGTGAAGGCGAGCAGGGCGGTGCGAAGACGCATCAGGCGGCATCCTTCTTCAGTCCAAGGCCAGCGCCCTTCCATCCGTACCAGGCGACGACGGCGAAGCAGACGGCGGGCAGCAGGAAGGCGACATTGGCGCCGTACAGGTCGGCGATCTTGCCCATGGGCCAGGGCAGCAGCACGCCCCCGCCGATGGCCATGACCATCAGCGAGGACGCCTTCTTGGTGCCGGCGCCAAGGCCGGTGGTGCCCAGGGCGAAGATGGTGGCGAACATGGTGGACATGAAGAAGAAGACGGCGATCAGGGCGATCGGCGAGACGATGTTGATCCCTGCGGCCACGACCAGGGTCAGGACCACATTGATCACGCCGTAGGTGGTCAGCAGCACGCGGGGCTTGACCTTCAGCAGCAGGGCGGTGGCGAAGAAGCGGCCGACCAGATAGCCGATGGCCGCCAGCGACAGCATGAAGGCGCCTTGCTGCGACGTCAGGCCCTGCCAGTTGTGGGTCACCAGATTGATGAAATAGGCGCCGATGCCCACCTGGGCGCCGATGTAGAGCGCCTGGGTGATGACGCCGGCGATGAAGTGCGGCTGTTTGGACAGAGGCAGGGCCGGGGCGTCGCCCTCCACGGCGTTACCGTGGTCCGACAGGCCGGTTTCCGGCAGGCGGGCGCGCCATACGGCGAGGGCGAACAGGACCACGCCGACGGCGATCAGGCCATAGACGATCTGGATCGAGCGGGTCGCGCCGCCCAGGGCTTCGGTCGTCGTCGGGCTGAAGAAGACGGCGCCGCCGATCAGCGGGCCGAAGAAGACGCCCAGGGCGTTGAACGACTGGGCCAGGTTCAGCCGCTGCGAGGCCTTGGCCGGATCGCCCAGGACGTTGACGTAGGTGTCGGCGCTGGTCTCCAGGATGCACAGGCCTGCGGCGAGCACGAACATGGAACCGACGAAGGGCAGGAAGGCGCCCGCGCCCGCCGCTGGAATGAACAACAGGGCGCCGATGGCGGTCACCGCCAGCCCAGATACGATGCCGAACTTGTAGCCCCGCGCATTCAGCAGCATGCCTGCCGGAATCGACAGCAGCAGATAGGCCCCGAAATAGGCGATCTGCAGCCAGGCGCTGTCGGCCTGGCTGATGCTCAGCGTCTCCTGGAAATGCTTGTTCAGCACGTCCAGCAGACCGTAGGCCAGGCCCCAGATCAGGAAACAGGCGATGGCGAAGGCCAGCGGGCCCCTCAGCGAACCGGCGGGCTTGGCCAGCCCTCCGGGGGTGTGGGCCGCATCGGTCTCGATGACCATGATCAGTCTCCTGGGGTTTCTCTGGGGCCTGGCCGTCTTGATGCGGCTTCGGCGAAAGGGGTTAGATGCGGTAGATCGCCTCGGCGTTGGCGGCGAACAGGCGGTCGCGCTCATCAGCCGAGAAGTCGGCGGTGATCGCGTCGAAGGCGGAGTAGAAGGCGTCGAACGTCCCGTGGACGCTTTCGACAGGGAAGTCGGAGGCGAACATGGCGCGCTCGGTCCCGAAGGCGTCGATGCATTCCAGGATGATCGGGCGGATGGTTTCAGGCGTCCAGGCCCGGTCGGTGATGCCCAGGCCGGAGATTTTGATCGAGACCTGGGGCTGGGCGGCCAGCAGGCGCAATCCCATCCGCCAGCGTTCCATGCCGATTTCGTTCCGGTCGGTGGGCAGGCCGGCGTGGTTGACGATCATGGGGATGTCGGGATGGCGCGCGGCGATGATTGAGGCGGTGGCCATCTGCGACGGATACAGCTGCAGGTCGAACGACAGGCCATGCCGCGCCAGCTTGGCCAGCCCCGCGACCCACTGCGGATCGCGCAACAGGTCGCGATCAGTATAGGTCTTCAGCGGATCCTCGTGCCAGCAGACGATCTGGCGCACGCCGCGCACGTTCGGCCCGGCCGCGTGGGCCTCCAGCAGGGCGTCGAGGTCGGGGTCGAGCAGATCGACGCCGGCGACGATGGCGTGCGGATAGCCGTAGTCATCCGCCAGCGACTGGAGCCAGTCGGTTTCGGCCAGTTGCCGGCCGATGGGCTGGCCGGCCTCGACGTGGACGATCTTGTCCACGCGCCAGCCGGCGGTGTCGGCGAGGTAGTCCTTCAGAAGATAGTTCTTGTGCGCGATGGGCGACATCCCCCCCGCCGGATTGTTCGGCAGGGGATCGTCCTGAAGCCAGCCATAGCGCGCACGCGACAGGTCCCACAGGTGGACGTGGCTATCAACGATGCGAAGGTCAGACGCCACCCCTGCGCGCCTAGTAGGTGGTGCGGCCGCCCGACGTATCGAACGTCGAGGCGGTGGTGAAGCTGCATTCCTCGGACGCCATGAAACAGACCATGGCGGCGCTTTCCTCGACCTCGCCCAGGCGGCCCATCGGGATCTTGGAGCGCATGTAGTCGACCTGGCTCTGGGGCAGTTGCGCCAGGATCGGGCTTTCGAAGGTGGCGGGGGTAAGGCTGTTGGCGATGACGCCCTTGCCGGCCAGTTCCTTGCCCAGCGACTTGGTGAAGCCGATGACGCCGGCCTTTGACGCCGAATAGGCGCTGGCGTTGGGATTGCCTTCCTTGCCGGCCACCGAGGCGACGTTGACGATCCGGCCATAGCCGTTCTCCAGCATCAAGGGCACGATCGCGCGCGAGCAATAGAAGACGCCGTTCAGGTTGATGTCCACGACCCGTTTCCAACTGTCGATCGGAAATTCATGCACGGGCACGGTGGCTCCGGTGATGCCGGCCGAAGCGATCAGGATGTCGATCCCGCCCAGCGTCTGGTTCGCCTCGGCGGCGGCGGCGGCGACCGCATCGGCGTCCGACACGTCCAGCGCCACGAAATGTTGCGCGCCGATCTCGACGGCTGCGGCGGCCAAGGCGTCTGCGTTCAGGTCCCACAGCGAGACCTGGCCGCCCTCGGCTATGATGCGCGCGGCCGAGGCCTTGCCCAGGCCCGAGGCGCCGCCGGTCACGACGGCGGTGCGGCCGGTGAACCGTCCCTGATAGGCGCTCATGCGACGGCTTCCCTGGACCAGGCGACGACCGCTTGGCGCTGGCTGCCCAGTTTGTCGATGCCCAGCTCCATCACGTCGCCGGCCTTCAGGTAGAAGGGCTCCGGCTTCTGGCCCAGGCCGACGCCGGGCGGGGTGCCGGTGGTGATCAGGTCGCCCGGTTCCAGCGTCATGAACTGGCTGACGTAAGACACGATCTCGGCCACGCCGAAGATCATCGTCTTCGTATTGCCGGTCTGCATCCGCTTGCCGTTCAGGTCCAGCCACATGTCCAGGCCCTGGACATCGCCGACCTCGTCGGTCGTGACGATCCAGGGGCCGACGGGACCGAACGTGTCGCAACCCTTGCCCTTGTCCCAGGTGCCGCCGCGCTCCGTCTGGAAAGCGCGCTCGGAGACGTCGTTGATCAGCACATAGCCCGCGACGTGATCCAGGGCGTCCGCCTGTTCGACGTAGGACGCGGGCTTGCCGATGACGATGCCCAGCTCGACTTCCCAATCGGTCTTTTCGGAACCACGGGGAATGACAACGGTGTCGTTCGGGCCCGTCAGACAAGAGATGGCCTTCATGAAGACCACCGGCTCGGACGGCTCCGGCAGGTTGGACTCCGCGGCGTGATCGGCGAAGTTCAGGCCGATGGCGATGAACTTGCGAGCGCCGTTAACCGGCACGCCATAGCGTTGCTCGCCCTCGACCAGCGGCAGGCTCGTCGGATCGATCGCCTTCAGCGCCGAAAGTCCGTCGCCGTGCAATTCGTTGGGCGTGATGTCGGCGACCACGCCCGACAGGTCGCGGATTCGCCCTTCGGCATCCAGCGTGCCCGGCTTTTCCTGGCCCTTGGGGCCGTAACGCAGCAGTTTCATATCGGGGAGTGTCTTTCGTCTTAGCGCGCGTAGGGGCGGTGCAGGGCGATGTCGCGGTTCAACTCGACGCCGAAGCCGGGAGTGTCTGGCACCTTCAGTTTGCCGTTCACCGGAACCGGCTCGCCGATCAGTTGCGGATGGAACATGGGCACGACCTCGTCGGCGCCGGGGGCCATCATCAGGAACTCCGCGAACGGGCTGTTATGGCGGGTCACGACGAAGTGGTAGGAATAAACTGACGATCCGTGCGGGATCATCAGCACGCCCTTGGCGTCGGCCATCGCGGAAATCTTGATCAGCTCGGTCACGCCGCCGCACCAGCCCACGTCCGGCTGGATGATGTCGCAGCACTCCATTTCCAGCAGCATGCGGAAGCCCCAGCGGGTGGCCTCATGCTCGCCGGTGGTGACCAGCATCCCCTTGGGCGCGGCCTTCTTTAGCGCCTGATAGCCCCAGTAGTCGTCGGGGCTGAGGGCCTCCTCGATCCACTTCAGGCCCAGCTTGTGCGCCTCATGCGCCAGACGGGTGGCGTAGTTGAGATCCAGCGCCATCCAGCAGTCGAACATCAGCCAGAAGTCGTCGCCACAGGCGTTCCGCATGGCTTCGAGCTCGGCGAGGTTCTTGTGCAGACCCTCCTCGCCCTCTGCGGGGCCGTGGTGCAGGGGCATCTTGCCGCCGATGAAGCCTAGCTCCTTCGCCTTATCGGGACGCGCGCCGGTGGCGTAGAAGGTAAGCTCGTCGCGGACAGGGCCGCCCAGCATGGCGAAGACCGGCTCCTGGCGCAGACGACCCAGCAGATCCCACAGGGCCAGATCGACGCCGGAGATGGCGTTCACCACCAGGCCCTTGCGGCCATAATACTGGGTCGAGAAATACATCTGGTCCCAGATCTTCTCGACCTCGGACGGATCGCGCCCCTCCAGGAAGCGGGCCAGGTGTTTCTCGACGATATAGGCGGCGGGTTCGCCGCCGGTCGTTACCGCGAACCCGACCACGCCGTTCTCGGCTTCGATCTCGACCACCAGGGTGCCCAGCACATTGATGCCGAAGCTGCGGCGGCTCTGGCGATACTCGGGATATTTGGCCATCGGCGTGGCGATATGGTCGTCGATCCAGTGACCTTCGCCCTGGTCGTGATAGTCGGCGCCGCCACCTGTTCCGTCGTTCTTCACGACGAAGGCGCGGACATGTTTGATCTTCGGCAGGCGGCTCATCAAGCGATCACCAGTATTTGGTGATTTGCTCCCATCATACGGGATTTCACTGGCATTCCTCCGTGCGCCGCGTCAAAGTCGCCACCCGTGAGTGGAGCGGCTTGCGCGTTTTGCTACATTCTGAGAATGAGGATTACGAAATGGGACGAGTGGCGTCAATCAAGACCGCACAGGTCGATGGGGAAGAAGAGGTCGGCGCCAAGGCGTCCGGCAGTCAGACCCTGCTGCGCGGCCTGGACGTGATCGACGCCCTGATGGACGGCTCTCTGCCTCTGGCCGAGTTGTCAGAGAAGCTGGACCTGACCCGCAGCACGACCCACCGCCTGGCCTCGGCTCTGGTTGATCGTCGCCTGCTGTCGTTCCGCCCGCGCGAGGGCTATTCTCTCGGCCCGAAACTGCTGGAGCTGGGCCATGCCGCCAGCCAGCAGATGCATCTGCCGCGCGTCGCCCGGCCCTGGCTGGAGCAACTGTCGGCCCAGACCGATGATACGGTTCACCTGGGTGTCCTCGACGGCCGCCACGCCCTCTATCTCGACAAGGTCGCCGGTCGCCGCCGCATCAACATCGGCTCGCGCCTGGGCGAACGGCATCCCATCGCTTCGACCGGCCTGGGCAAGGCCCTGATTCTCGACAAGTCCGAGCCGGACTGGATCGACTTCTATGCGCCGGAGGGTGCGCCTTATGATTCGTCGGCCCGCGCCGTCTGGTTGGAGCGGATGCACGGCTATGCCCAGAAGGGCTACGCCTTCGATCTGGAAGAGAACGAGGACCAGATTCGCTGCGTCGCCGCGCCAATCCGTTCGGTGGACGGCCATATCGTCGCCGCGCTCAGCGTCTCCTCCGCCGCCCAATACATGTCCGACGCCCGGATGACGGAACTGACCAAGACCGTCACCGACGCCGCCAACGCCATCAGCGCCGACCTCGGTTGGCTGCCGAAACCCTGAACACAGTGAAACGCCGGAGCCCGCATGCTGCTTGAGAACAAGGTCGTCCTGATCACGGGCGCATCGCGGGGTATCGGACGGGCGACGGCGATAGAAGCCGCACGCCAGGGCGCCAATGTCGCCATCAACACCTACAAGGACGAGGCCGTCGCCGCCGAGGTCGTCGCCGAGATCGAGGCTCTGGGTCGCAAGGCCATAGTCGTCGACGCCGATGTGGCCCTGCCGGACAGCGCGACGACCTTCGTGAATGCAGCGGTCGAGGCGTTCGGGCGCGTGGACGTCTTCGTCTCCAACGCCGGCATCTGCCCCTTCCACGCCTTCCTCGACATGCCGGTCGAGACCTTGCGCCGCACGATGGAGGTCAATCTCCACGGGGCCTATTTCATGACCCAGGCCGCAGCGAACCAGATGGTCAAGCAAGGGCAGGGTGGTTCCATTGTCGCCATCAGCTCGATCTCGGCCCTGGTCGGCGGCGGGATGCAGACCCACTACACCCCGACCAAGGCGGGGGTGCACAGCCTGATGCAGTCCTGCGCCGTTGCCCTTGGGCGTCACGGCATCCGCTGCAACTCCGTCCTGCCGGGCACCATCGCCACCGACATCAACAAGGACGATCTCGCGGACCCGGCCAAGCGCGAATATATGGAAGGCCGCATCCCGCTGGGCCGCCTGGGCAAGCCCGAGGACATCGCCTCGGTCGTCGCCTTCCTGGCCTCGGACATGGCCGGCTACATGTCCGGCGCGGCCCTGCTGGTCGACGGCGGCGCCTTCGCCAACTTCCAGTAGGACGGGGCCGTGATCATCTCGTCGCCGGGCGATTACCGAGAGGCGGCGCGGCGCAAGCTGCCGCCCTTCCTGTTCCACTATATCGACGGCGGCGCCTACGCCGAACAGACCCTGCGCCGCAACGTCGAGGACTGGCAGGCCATCGCCCTGCGCCAGCGCGTGCTGCAGGACATGACCAGCCTCAGCCTGGAAACCCGACTGTTCGACGAGACCCTGAGCCTGCCGATCATCCTGGCGCCCGTCGGTCTGACCGGCATGTATGCCCGGCGCGGCGAGGTCCAGGCGGCCAAGGCGGCGGCGTCGCGCGGCGTGCCCTTCACCCTGTCCACCGTCTCTGTCTGTCCGATCGAGGAGGTGGCGCCGGCCATCGACCGGCCCATGTGGTTCCAGCTCTATGTGCTGCGTGACCGGGGCTTCATGAGAAATGCGCTGGAGCGGGCCAAGGCGGCGGGCGTAAAGACCCTGGTCTTCACCGTCGACATGCCGACCCCCGGCGCCCGTTACCGCGACGCCCATTCGGGCATGAGCGGCCCCAATGCCGAAATCCGACGCATGGTCCAGGCCATTACCCATCCGGCCTGGGCTTGGGACGTGGGGCTGAACGGCCGGCCCCACGACCTGGGCAATGTGTCGGCCTATCTGGGCAAGCCGACGGGCCTGGCCGACTATATCGGCTGGCTGGCAAACAATTTTGATCCGTCGATCTCGTGGAAGGATCTGCAATGGATCCGCGACTTCTGGGACGGGCCGATGATCATCAAGGGCATTCTGGACGCTCAGGACGCTCGTGACGCCGTCAGCTTCGGCGCCGACGGCATCGTGGTGTCGAACCACGGCGGGCGTCAGCTGGACGGCGTGCTGTCGTCGGCGCGCGCCCTGCCTGCCATCGCCGAGGCGGTGAAGGGCGATCTGAAGATTCTGGTCGATTCCGGCATTCGCAACGGTCTGGACGTGGTCCGCGCCATCGCCCTGGGCGCCGATGCGGTGATGCTGGGCCGCGCCTTCGTCTATGCCCTGGCGGCAGGGAGGCAGGCCGGTGTCGCCAACCTGATCGACCTGTTCGAGAAGGAGATGCGCGTTGCCATGACCCTGACGGGGGCCAGGTCGGTGGCGGGGATCAGCCGCGCGATGATCGCGGGCTGATCCCGTTGGTTCAACCGGCCAGGGTTTCGATCAGCACGCCCATGTTCCGGATGAAGGCGGCCGTCGATATGCCCTCGACCGGATAGTCGGTGTGCCACGGCGAGGTGTCGTAGATGTCCCCGACATTGGTGCTCTGATACTCGCCCGGCGTAGGCGTCGCGGGGCCGTCGCCGATGAAGGGGTTGCTGGTCGTGGTCAGCGGCGTGGGCCAATAGCCCTCGGCGTTCAGCGTGGCGACGATCTGCGCCGCGCCGCCGGGCGCCGTCGGCGTCTCCTTCCGCCCATCCTTGCCCAGGTCCCAAGCGTTGACGTCCTTCAGCGTATAGAAGCGGGGCAACGACAGGGCTCCCGGCTTGGCCTTCAGCGGCGACCCGGCGCTGGCCTGTTCCGGCGTCATGGCCGCCAGTTCCTGATATTCGGCCCGCAGCGCGGCGGTGTCGACGTTGCGGAACGACCCATAGTGGCCGATCACCCGGTCGGGATTGTCGTTGGCGTAGTATTCGCCGTTGACGATGTTCGATCCCCGGCGATGGATGTAGATCGGCGTATTGGCGCCGACCAGCACGAAGGTCGGATGGGTTCGACCGGCGCTGCGCAGAGCGGGGGGCGAGGCGACCGAGTCGAGCCAGTCCAGCGCTTCGGGAATGCGGGCCAGATATTTCCGGTCGCCGGTCAGGCGATAGAAGTTCATCAGCGCGCGAACGTTCCCGCCGGTGGTGTGGGTGGCGAAGGCCTCGGGCTCATACGTGCGCGCTCCGGCCGGTTTCAGCGTGTCGGGGAAGTGCTGCAGGCCCCATCCCGCCTGCGGCGCCGGCTGTTGCGTGGCCACGAAGATGTCCATGCCGCGACGAATCGGATCCAGCAGCCGCTCTTCGCCCAGCGCCTGATAGCTGTAGATCAGGAACTCCAGGTTCTCGCCCGCCACGTCGTCGTTGAAGGTGATGTAGGGCGTATAATCCTGGTGTCCGTGCAGTCCGCCGTTCGGGATGTGCGGATACCGCTGGGGCCAGCCGCCGTTCGCGTATTGGCTGTCCAGGACGAAGGCGATCGCCTTGTCCAGCGGGGCCCGGAAGCGCGCGTCGCGCTTCTTCATGAAGATGCGCAGCATCAACTGGCTGGCTTCGGCTGTTCCCGCGTCGTCGAAGGTCGCATTGCCGTAGTAGTGCTGGAATTCCTCCAGCCGCCAGGCGTTCTTTCCAACCGTCTCGTACCAGCGCTTCAGCGACTCCTCGCCGGCCGTGTCGATCACATAGTTCCAGCCGCCGGTCGAATGCTGACCCCGCGCCAGGGCCTGCGCGGCAGCCGCTGCCGCGTCGTAGTAGAACTCGTCGCCCGTCGCCTCATAGGCGTCCAGGAAAAGGTGGCCCATCGTCGCCGTTCCGGGCGGCTGGACCCAGATCATCGTGGGATTGGCCTCCAGTTCGCCCCAACGCCGCGACCGATCCGGAAGGACGTTCCAGACATAGCCGCCGCCGACTGCGACGTCGTCGACCATGAACCGGCTGGCCTTCTTCATGGCGGCCTTTACGGCGTTGGCGTCAGGAGCGCGGGCCGTAGACGACTGAGCCAGGGCAGGGGCGGAGGCCGCAACGAACGTAGCGGCGGCGCCGGCGGCCAGCAGGGCGCGGCGATTCATCGACGAGATGGGCATGAAAACTCCTGGGGTGTGCCTCGAACATGCGGTTCTGCGACCGCTTGACGCAGTATTGAAGCATGGATGACACCGGTTTCCTAGGGGAGTCGGGCCGTTTTGACAGGGATCGACGGCTGCCCTTGTTAGCGCCGAATGTCGAACCCGCCGTCGCCCATGGCCGCGCGAACCTCGTCGGCCGTGAACAGGTTGAAGTCGCCCGGCACGGAATGTTTCAGGCCGGCGGCGGCCAGGCCGAAGTCCAGCGCCTCCTGGTCCGACCACCCGCTCCACAGACCGAACAGCACGCCGGAAGCGAAGGCGTCGCCGCCGCCGACGCGGTCCACGACGCCGGTCATGTGAATGGCCTCGGCGTTTGTTTCGATCACGCCGTCGCCGTCACGGGTCAGCATGACGGCGGACAGGGCCTGGTCGGCGACGCTTTCCTGGACGCGCAAGGTGCAGGCGATGCGTTGCAGGCGGGGGAAGGCGGCGAAGGCGGCCTTGGCGGCGTCGCGGCGGCGAACGGCCGGATCGGCGTTATCAAACTTGGTCTTCAGCACCAGGGCGAAGTCGCGGTCGTCGGCGAAGGCGACCGTGGCCCCGGCCAGCATCTTGCCCAAGGTGGTGGGCGGATCGCCGTCCCACTGATCCCACAGCTTGCCGCGGAAATTGCCGTCGTAGCTGACCTTAACGCCCTTGCGGACGGCGGCCTCGATGATGGCCACGGCGGCCGCCGAGCCCTTTGGCCCTGTCGCCGGCGTCACGCCCGAAGCGTGCAGCCATTCGACCCCGTCCAGCAGCTGATCCCAGTCGAAGGCGGTATCGACATGTTTTACGAAGGCCGAACCGGCGCGGTCGTACAGAACTTCCGATGGACGACGCACGGCGCCGGGCGTCAGAAAGTACAGGCCCATCCGGCCCGGCTTGAACACGACCTGTGAGGTGTCGACGCCGTGCTTGCGCACCTCATCGCGAACGCCCCGGCCAAGCGCATTGTCGGCCAGGACTGTCGCCATGCCGGTCGGCGCGCCGAAGCGGGCCAGGGACACGGCGACGTTCGCCTCGGCCCCCGCCGGACGGATCGTCAGGGCGGGGGACTGCATCAGCAGTTCGTTCTGATTGGGCGAGAACCGCAGCAGCATCTCGCCGAAGCAGAGGATGCGTCTGGATGAGGCGTTCTGGGACATGAGACTAACCGCAGCGGAATCGGATCGGCACTGTGCCTGAAAGCGATGCGATGGCGAACGCCTTCAATATTTCGCCGTCATCCTCGCCCTTGTGGCGAGGATCAAGACTCCCGGTGCGTCCGCAGAGTGTGCCGGCCTTGAGACCGGGAGTCTGGATCCTCGGGACAGGCCCGAGGATCACGGAGGGTATGGGCGTTAGCGCGCCTGCCAGCCGCCATCGACGGGCAGGATGGCCCCCTGGACATAGTCCGAGGCTTTGCTGGCCAGGAAGACGGCTGCGCCGCCCAGATCAGACGGCTCGCCCCAGCGACCGGCGGGGATACGCCCCAGGATCTCGGCCGAACGCACCGGATCCTCGCGCAGGGCCTGGGTGTTTGCCGTGGCGAAATAGCCGGGGGCGATGGCGTTGGCGGTGATGCGGTGCGGCGCCCATTCGTTGGCCATCAGCTTGGTCAGGCCGGCGACGCCCGACTTGGAGGCCGTGTAGGAGGGCACGCGGATGCCGCCCTGGAAGGACAGCATGGAGGCGATGTTGATGATCTTGCCGCCGTCGCCTTGCTTGATGAACAGACGGGCGACCGCCTGGCTCATGAAGAAGACCGTCTTAAGATTGATGTTCATCACCAGGTCCCAGTCGGCCTCGGTGAAATCGACCGCGTCGGCGCGACGGATCAGGCCGGCGTTGTTCACCAGGATGTCGATGCGGCCCATGGCGGCGAGCGCTTCCTGCACCACGCGCTCGACCGGCTCGATCGAGGTCAGGTCGGCGCTGATGGCGTGGGCGCGACGGCCCAGGGCCTGCACCTTGGCGACCGTGTCGTCGGAATCCGACAGGGCGACCGAGACGATGTCGGCGCCGGCTTCGGCCAGGGCTAGGGCGATGCCTTGGCCCAGACCCACGTTGCCGCCGGTGACCAGGGCGACCTTGCCGGTCAGGTCGAACGGATTGCTCATGCTTTTCTTCCTCTTGTCCTGATTACTTCAACTGGCAGATGTCGAGTTTGTACATGTCGGTGTAGTCGAGATTCTCGCCGCCCATGCCCCAGATGAAGGTGTAGTTCGACGTGCCTGCGCCCGTATGGATCGACCACGGCGGGCAGATCACGGCCTCGCCGTCGGCGATGACGATGTGACGCGACTTGTCCGGTTCGCCCATGAAGTGGAAGACGCGGTCGTCCTCGCCGAGGCCGAAATAGAGGTAGGCTTCCGAGCGGCGGTCGTGAATATGCGGCGGCATGGTGTTCCACACCGAGCCGGGCTTGAGCACGGTCACGCCCAGCAGCAGCTGGCAGGACTTCACCTTCGCCGGCACGACATACTGGTAGATGGTCCGTTCGTTCGACGTCTCCAGCGCGCCCATTTCCAGCGGCACGGCCTCGTCGATCGAGATCTTGGTCAGGTCGTAGCGGGCGTGGGCCGGGGTGGCGACCAGATAGAATTTTGCGGGCTCGGCGGGGTTGTTCGAGGTGAAGCTGACGTCGCTCGACCCCATCGGTACATACAGGCCGTCACGGAAGCGCAGTTCGATGGTCTCGCCATCGACAGTGATCGAACCGGCGCCGCCGATGTTGACCACGCCCAGTTCACGGGCCTGAAGGAACGGCGCGCCGGCCAGGGACGGCGGCTCCGAATGGGTGGGCAGGCTCAGGGCGGTCCCGGCCGGGGTCGCGCCGCCGATGATCATGCGCTCGTGGTGGGAATAGTTCAGGCTGATCTTGCCCGGAACGAACAGGTTCTCGATCAGGTAGCGATCCCGCAGCTGCTGATTCGAGGCGCCGTCCATCATGTCGGGATGGGTGGCCTGATAGACTTTGTCATACATGGGGTCGTACATGCGGGTCTCCCTAGGAGCTCGCAGCGCGAGCCACGGTGACGGATCTTGCGTCCGTCCTTCTGTGGACTAGGTAACCGGTGTCATATTATGATGCAATGGATTAGACCATAATCGCCGACATCCGTTCGGCATCGCTTCGCCACCGTCTTGAGGATTCCCCCATGAAGATCGCTCTCATCATCGAAAACAGCCAGGCCGCCAAAAGCGAGACGGTGCATGCCGCGCTGACGGCCGTCGCCGAGCCCTTGGGCCACGAAGTCTTCCACTATGGAATGTATGCGGCCGAGGACAAGGCGTCGCTGACCTATGTGATGAACGGCGTCCTGACCGGCATCCTGCTGAACTCGGGCGCAGCCGATTTCGTCGTCACCGGCTGCGGCACGGGCACGGGCTCGATGCTGGCCGCCAACGCCATGCCGGGCGTCTTCTGCGGTCTGATCATCGACCCCACCGACGCCTTCCTGTTCGGCCAGATCAATGACGGCAACGCCATCGCCATGCCCTACGCCAAGGGCTTCGGCTGGGCGGCGGAACTGAACCTGCAGGACGTCTATCGCAAGCTGTTCGAAGGTGAGCGTGGCCTGGGCTATCCCAAGGAGCGGGCCGAGATCATGCGCAAGAACCGCGGCGTGCTCAGCGATCTGAAGGCCGTGACCTGCCACGACATGCTGACGGTGCTGAAGACGATGGACCAAGACCTGCTGAAGGCCGCCATCGCCGGTGAGCGGTTCCAGGACTACTTCTTCGCCAACGCCACCGACGAAGGCATCCGCGACTATCTGAAGGGTGTTCTCGCCGCCAAGCCCGTTCTCGAAACGGCTTAAGGCATAGAGGTCGGCGCGCGATCCCGCGCGCCGACCGACCTTTTTCAAGCCGCAGGAATCGCGGACTTGCGCACCACCAGGGCCGGGCGGACTTCCGGCTGCTGCATCTTGGCTGGATCGACGCCGCGCATCGGCGCCAGCAGCTTCTCGGCCGCCATCCGCCCCATGTCGCGGATCGGCAGGCGCACCGACGTCAGATTGGGCCAGACCCGCGCCGCCATGGGCAGGTCGTCGAAGCCCACGACCGACAGGTCGCGCGGCAGTTCCAGCCCGCGATCACGCGCCGCCTGCATCACGCCGATGGCCATGTCGTCGTTCAGGGTGAAGATGGCGGTTGGCGGTGTATCCAGCGCCAAGAGGGCGTGCCCGGCCTCGACGCCCGATTCGAACGTATAGGCGCCCGTGAAATCATAAACAGGGTCCAGCGGAATCCCACGCTCGGCCAGGGCGTCCAGGAAGCCCTTGCCCCGCACCGCCGATGACCTGAACGAGTCCGGGCCGCGCACCATCCCGATTCGCCGGTGCCCCAGGTCGGCCAGATGCGCCGCCGCCTCGGCCGCGCCGATCCAGTCGTTGGTGACCACCATGGCCTGCGGCTCGTCCAGCGCCACCGAGGCGATGCGGACATAGGGGCAGTCCAGTTCACGCAGCAGGTCGATGACCTGTTCGTCCTCCGACACCGACGGCGGCATGATGACGCCGTACAGACGCTGGCGCTCGACGAAGCCTCGAATATCTTCCAGCAGGGTGGGGGAGTTGCGGTTGCACGGGTGGACGACCAACTCCAGCCCGGACCCCTTCAGCGCGTCCAGAACGCCCTGCTGCATGTTCACGACATAGGTCGGACTGGGGTTGTCGTAGATCAGGCCGACTAGGAACGAGCGTCGGAACGCCAGCCCCCGCGCCTGGGGGTCGGGGGTGAAGCCCAGCGCCTTGATGACAGCGTTGACCCGCTCGCGCGTGTCTTCCTTCACGAACGGCGACTGGTTGATGACCCGCGAGACGGTCTTCTTCGAGACCTGGGCTTCGCGTGCGACATCGTTGATCGTGGCCCGCTTGCCCGGTTTGCCGGAGCGCGGATCGTCCTGAGCCAAGGCCGGCTCCTTCCCTGTGTCTTGACCTAAGCCATAGCCGCGAGTCGCCTCCGACGCCATGGGGCGTCGCAAAGCGCATTGACACCGGTTTCCATCGTCGCTCTTATCGAAGCTTATTCACGAGGCGATCCTGTTGATTTCGATCCTTCCCCCCGCGAGCGGCGCCCGATGAGCGCGACGCCCCTTAACGATTCCACGCCCGGGACGGCGGCTGCGGCGATCGCCGAGCAGTTTGTCCAGGCGCGTCTGGCTGCGCGCTGCACGCCCGACTATCCCGGTGCGATTCCCGAGACGATGGCCGAATCCTACGCCATCCAGGACATCGCCATCGGCCTGTTCCCCGATCAGGTCGTGGGCTGGAAGGTGGGCGGCGTGCCGCCAGAGCAGCAGCCGAAACTGGGCGTCCACCGCCTGGCCGGCGCCATCTTCGCGGGCAACGTCTGGCCGGCGCCCGGCGACACCGTCGTGCCTCTGCCCGAGATCGAGGGCGGGTTCGCCGCCGTCGAATCGGAGTTCATCGCCCGCATCGGCGCCGACGCCGATCCCGCCAAGACCGATTGGACCGTCGAAGAGGCCGCGGCCGCCGTCGACAAGGTCTTCATCGGCGTGGAACTGGCCGGCAGCCCTCTGTCCGCGATCAACGACCTCGGCTCCGCCGTCGTCGCCTCTGACTTCGGCAACAACGGCGGCCTGATGATCGGTCCCGAGGTCGAGAACTGGCGCGAGCGTCTGGACGGCATCGAGGTCGAGACCGTGATCAACGGCGCCAGCGTCGGCACGGGCGGTTCGCTGTCGCTGGCCGGCGGCGCGATGGAATCGGTGCGCTTCCTGCTGGAGCATTGCGCGCGCTGGGGCCGTCCGCTGAAGGCGGGCACGCTGGTCTCGACCGGCGCCGTCACCGGCGTTCATCGCGTCCACGCCGGCGACGAGGCCGTGTGCATCTTCAAGGGTATCGCAGAACTTCATTGCTCGGTCGTGAGGGCCGAGCCCAAGTAAAACGCAAACCGGACGCCAACCCGTCCGCCGTCAGGGCGGTCAGAGACGGGACGCGGCCAGGAAAATACAGGAACGGGCTTTACGACCATGTCAGACGCTTCCGTCGCGCCGCCGATCGAGATCAAGGCGCCGTCCCCCGGCAAATACCGCTGGGTCATCATGTGGTTGCTGTTCGCAGCCATGGTCATCAACTACGTCGATCGTCAGATGATCGGCTTCCTCAAGCCGACGCTGTCGGCCGAGTTCGGCTGGTCCGAGACCGACTATGCCGACATCGTCTTCTGGTTCCAGGCGTCCTACGCCGTGGCCTACCTGTTGTGGGGCCGGATCATGGACAAGGTCGGCGCCCGCTGGGGCCTGGGCGTCGCCTTCGGCATCTGGCAGATCGGCCATATCCTGCACGGCGCGGCGCGTGATCTGTCGCACTTCATGATGGCGCGGATGGTGCTGGGCGTCGGCGAGGCCGGCGGCTTCCCCGGCGGCATCAAGGCGGTCGCCGAGTGGTTCCCCAAGAAGGAACGCGCCCTGGCCACCGGCTTGTTCAACGCCGGCACCAACATCGGCGCCATCGTCACGCCCCTGATCGTGCCGGGCCTGGTCCTGGCCTTCGGCTGGCAGATGGCCTTCGTCATCACCGGCGCCCTGGGCCTGATCTGGCTGCCGATCTGGCTGTTGGTCTATCGCCGTCCGCGCGAGCAGAAGAACCTGTCCGCGACCGAACTGGCCTATATCGAACAGGACCCGGCCGACGTGGTCGAGAAGGTCAAGTGGACCAAGCTGCTGACGGTCAAGGAAACCTGGGCCTACGCTCTGGGCAAGTTCCTGATCGACCCGATCTGGTGGATGTTCCTGTTCTGGCTGCCCGATTTCCTGGGCAAGACCTATGGCCTGGACCTCAAGACCTTCGGCCCGCCGCTGGTGGCCATCTATCTGCTGAGCGACGTGGGTTCGGTCGGCGGCGGCTGGATGTCGTCGCGCCTGATGCACCGGGGCATGAGCGTCAACAAGGCGCGCAAGATCACCATGCTGATCTGCGCCCTGTGCGCCGTGCCCGTGGCCTTCGCCGCCATGGCCTCAAACCTTTGGGTGGCGGTGGGCATCATCGGTCTGGCGACGGCGGCTCACCAGGGCTTCTCGGCCAATCTGTATGCTCTGCCGGGCGACGTCTTCCCGCGCTCGGCCGTGGGTTCGGTCGTCGGCATCGGCGGCATGCTGGGCGCCATCGGCGGCATGGCCATGGCCAAATACGCCGGCTACGTCCTGGACCAGATCGGCACCTATACGCCCATCTTCGTCGTCGCCGCCTCCGCCTATCTGATCGCGCTGCTGGTCATCCACCTGCTGTCGCCGAGATACGCCCAGGCCAAGGTCTGACGACGCGGGGGCTGCACCCCTGACGTCCTCCAGGATTGCGGCCGGGCGAGCGATCGCCCGGCCGTTGTCTTTTTCACCATGCGAGATCTGACGATGGATATGGAACGCAGGACGCTTCTGGGCTTGGCGGCGGGGGCCGGCATGGCGATGGGCGCTCACGGTGCGCGTGCGCAGACGCTGGCGGACGCGGGCCGCGCGGGGCCGTCCGACCCGACCGAGATCATCCATCTGTGGCCTGACGGCGCGCCGGGCGGGGAGGGGGTGACGGTGACTCCGATCGTGCCCGAACGCTCGACCGATCCCGCCTTCCACGACCGCTACGCCCAATATACGACCGATCCCATCCTGACCGTCTTCCGGCCCGCGCGTCCGAACGGTTCGGCCATGCTGCTGATCCCCGGCGGCGGCTATCGCTGGGCGGTGCTGGACAAGGAAGGCTATGACGTCGCCCGCGTCTTCGCCGCCAGCGGCACGACCTGTTTCGTCCTGCGCTATCGCCTGCCGGCCGACGGCTGGGCCGCAGGGGCCGACGCCCCGTTGCAGGACGCCCAGCGCGCCATCCGCCTGATCCGCAGCCGCGCCGCCGACTATGGCGTGAACCCGCAAAGGATCGCGGTCCTGGGCGCCTCGGCCGGCGGACATCTGGCGGGCCTGGCCAGCGCGCGCACGGATGCGACCTACCCTGCCGTCGACGCCGCCGACGCCGCGTCCCTTCGCCCGGATCTGACGGTGTTGATGTATCCCGTCGCGACCATGGCGGACCCCCACGTCCACGCCGGATCGCGCACCTATCTGCTGGGCGAAACACCGTCGCCGGAACGCCTCAAGGCCTATTCGCTGGAGCAGATGAATTGGCGCGGCGCCGCGCCTGTCTTTCTGCTGCACGCCATCGACGATGCCTCCGTGCCGGTCGAGAACAGCCTGCAACTCCTCGGCGCGTTGAAGGCCGCCGCCGTTCCGACCGAGGCCCACCTGTTCCAGGAAGGTGGTCATGGGTTCGGCATTCGCCTGATCCAGGGACGACCCGCCCAGGTCTGGCCGGATCTGGTGCGCGCCTGGGCCGCGCGTCTGGACTTCGCCCTGTAGCGGCGAGTCTAACTTCGCAGCACGGAGTGCAACGGCGCACCCCGTGCCGCAAGCCGGCGATCAAGCGACGTCACAACGCATCGTCTCGCGCCAGCCATCCTATTTCCGCCGCCACGGCCTTTGAAAGGTAAGGCGTTTTCGGCCCCGATCGACAATCGACCTAACACGCCTCCCAGCAGGGTTATAATCCTTGGTCGTCAGAGGCGGGGGATCAGGAAGTTGCACGCGTTAGACTCGTTTTTCGACGTGCAGTGCAAGTCCGCCTATGTCCCCGGCTGAATGTAGGGGATGGCCGAGAAGAAGGCCCGCTCGTCGCCGCGTGGATCGTCTGCCATGCGCGGCTGCACGTCCATCAGCATGGTCTGGCGGCGCGGCAGTTCGTAGCGATCCCAGCGCGGCAGCCCCGCATGGTTCGGGTCGCCGTCGCGCGCCAGGGCGATGAAGGCGTCGCTCATCCGGTCCGCCATCTCTTGCGCTCCCGGCCCCCGCGTCCTCGACCCCTCCGCCTCGACATTGTCGAACACCAGGGGGATGTCGGCGGTGTGGAACGCCCCCTTGCGGCCCGACGCGATCTCGCCGGGGAAGTCGAGCTGATAGACCCAGGCCGGCGCCCCGGCCTTGGCCCGTTCCTCCGCCTCGATCACCGCGCCGCGCCAGGATCGTCCCGCCGTCGTGGCGGCGATCAGCACCTGGTCGGGCGACCAGTCGGGATGCATCGCCCGATAGCCGGCGATGATCGCCTCGGGCGTGATGTCGATCCGCATGACGCCGGGCGTCAATCGGGCCGGCAGGGTGTCCCACGTCAGGCCGGTATTCTTGGGATCATTGCCCATGAAGCCCAGCGTCTCTTCGCGGGTGTTGCCGATGATCATCGGAATCAACCGGCCCAGCGGCGCGGCGTCAGGATAGAAGGGGTGGCGGGGCAGGGTGCGGAAATCCAGCACCGGCCCGAAATACAGGCCCCCGAACCCCAGGATCGGATCTTCGGTCCTCTGGGCCTCCAGCAGCCGCTCCACCGGCAGGGTCGCCGCCTCGGCCGCTCCATCCGGCTTCAGACCCAGCGCGGCCAGCCATGCTGAGGCTCGTGTCGTGGCGTTGATCGGGCCGGACGCCGTCACCTGCTGGCCGCTCATGGTCGCGGCCCGATGGAACAGGCCCTGCGCCGCCGGGGTCGCCATCAGGGTGGCGATCTTGGCGCCCCCGCCCGACTGGCCGAACAGCATGACCCGATCCGGATCACCGCCGAAGGCCGCGATATTGTCCCTCACCCACTGCAGGGCCAGGATCAGGTCCAGCTGACCGACGTTGCCCGAATCCTCGAACCCCGGCGCCAGCCGCGCCAGATAGGCGTAGCCGAAGACGTTCAGCCGATGGTTCAGCGTCACCACCACCACGTCGCCGCGGGTCGCCAGCCGCGTCCCGTCATACAGCGGATCCGACCCGGATCCACTCGAATAGGCGCCCCCGTGAATATAGACCATGACCGGCCGCCGCCCCGCGTCGGCTCCCGGCGTCCAGACGTTCAGGAACAGACAGTCCTCGCTCTGGTTCGCCTCATCTCCCCGCTGCGGACTGGCGGCGCCATAGGCCACGGCGCGGACGGGGTCTCGCCACGGGGCTGGCTTTTGGGGCGGCTGGAACCTGCGGGTCGGCGCGCCGTAGCGCAGGCCTTTGAACACGCTGATTCCATCGTGTTTAGCCCCGACGACAGGTCCAGCCGCCGTGTGGACTGCAGGGGGCCGCGAATCGGCGCGTGCCGAAACGGGCAGGGTGATGGCGGCCATGCCGGCGGCGAGCGCTGCGCGTCGCGTGATCATCGCGGAGCTCCGCAGAACGAATGACGCGTCGAATCTTCCCTGCCCAACTTCGTGGCGCCCATCTCGTTGTTGTCCTGCGGCATTTCGTTCTCCCTCGCCGGCGTCTGACACGCCTGATCATCTTTCAGCCCGTCTCAATCCTTGCCGTATCCGGAGATTACAAATTTGAGATCGGGCCGGTCACGTTGTTGCCACACGCGAGCAACTGTGCCTAAAACACATATGACACCGGTAGCAGCGACTTGGCAAACAAGCGTTGACACCGGTGTCGCCCGCCAGCAGCGGGCGGCTTGAACGAGGACATTTCGATCCTCGAAACGCCAGACCTGGGAGGAGACAAAAAATGACTCAACGCCACAAATTCGCGCGCCACACGCTGGTCGCCACCGCTTCGCTGGGCGCTCTCGCCCTGGCCATGATGGCGCATGACGCCGCCGCACAGACGGCCGACGCTGCCGCCGCGCCGCAGGACGACAACGCCACCGAAGTCGGCGAGATCGTCGTCACAGGGTTTCGCGCCAGCCTGGCCAACGCCCTGAACATCAAGCGTAATGAAGCCGGCGTCGTCGACGCCATTTCGGCCGAGGACATCGCCGACTTCCCCGACACCAATCTTGCGGAATCCATCCAGCGCATTCCCGGCGTCTCCATCGACCGGGATGCGGGCGAGGGGCGTTCCATCACGGTGCGCGGCCTGAGCTCGGAGTTCACCCGCACCCGTATCAACGGCATCGAGGCCCAGGCGACCACCAGCGCCACCGACTCCTCGGGCGGCGTGAACCGCGGCCGTGGCTTCGACTTCAACGTCTTCGCTTCCGAGTTGTTCAACAACATCACGGTCCGCAAGACCGCCTCGGCCGAAGTCGAGGAAGGCTCGCTGGGCGCAACCGTCGATCTGAAGACCAGCCGTCCCTTCGACAAGCCGGGCTTCCAGGGCGCGATCTCGGGTCAGTACGGCTACAACGACTTGTCCGAAAACTGGGACCCGCGCTTCGCCGGCCTGATCTCCAACACCTGGGCCGACGGCCAACTCGGCGCCCTGTTCTCCATCGCCTACAGCGAAAAGGAGAGCTTGGAAGAAGGCTTCAGCTCGGTGCGGTGGGGTCCGGCCAGCGGCGACAGCGGCTTCCTGAATACGGGTGTTCTGCCCAATCCGACGGGCACCTATCACCCCCGCATCCCGCGCTATGGTCGGTTGGAGCACGGGCAAAAGCGCCTCGGCGCCACCCTGTCCTTCCAGGCGCGTCCGGACAACGGACCGACCCTGTTCACCTTCGACGCCCTCTACTCGAAGCTGGACTCGACCCGCAGCGAGAACTTCCTGCAGGCCTGGTCGCTTAGCCGCAATGCGACGCAAGGCGGCAAGCCCGAGGTGGAAATCGTCGATTATGAGATCGACCCCAACACTGGCGAGATGATCTACGCCGAGCTCAACAACATGGACATCCGCAGCGAACAACGCTTCGATATCCTGGAGACGGAGTTCACCCAGCTGACGTTCGGCGTCGAGCACGAGTTCTCGGACAAGTTCCGCTTCAACGGCCTGGTCGGCCGCGCAGACTCCCAGTTCGGCAATCCGACGCAGGTCAGCGCCATCATCGATCGCCAGAATGTCGATGGCTACACCATTGATTTCCGCAACAACCGGAACCTGCCGCTGATCGGCTACGGCTTCGACGTCACCGATCCGGCGCAATGGTCCATCGTCGGTCCGGCCGGCGCCCAGCCGCGTTCTGAACTCCGTTCCAGCTCCAACTTCCAGGACAATGTCTATTCGACCGCCGAGGCGAACTTCGTCTACGATCTGAACGATTGGCTGACCCTGAAGGCCGGCGCCAGCTGGAAGAAGTTCGAATCCAGCAGCCGAAGCTTCGCGCGTCTCAACAACGGCGCGCCGGACCTGCCGGCCGGCGTCAGCCTGGCCGACGTCACCAATATGCTGGAGGACTTCGGCAACAACCTGGACCTGCCAGAAGGCTCGGCGACGTCCTGGGTCCGTCCGGATCTCGGCGCGCTCGACGGTGTCTGGAACTACAGCTGCAACTGCGACACTGGCGTCCCCGGCGGCGACTTCCGCCTGTTGGGCCTCAACGAGAATACGTCGACGTTCGGCGGTTGGCGTAATGTGTCCGAGGAAGACACCGGCGCCTATGTCCAGGCCGACTGGAACACGACGATCGGCTCCATGCCCTTCCGCGGCAACGTCGGCGTCCGTCAGGTCAAGACGGAGGTCAATGCCCTAGGGTATTCCAACGTGGGCGGCGTAGCGACGCCGACGACAGGCGAGAACGAATACGAAGACACCCTGCCTTCGCTGAACGTGTCGCTGGAGCCGTTCGAGGACCTGATCGTCCGGTTTGGCGCAGCCAAGGTCATGGCTCGCCCGCCGGTCGGCAGCCTGATCCCTGTGTTCGGTCTCAGCGCCTTCGACGCTGCCAACCGCACGGCGTCCCTCGGCAATGTGGATTTGGATCCGTATCGCGCCAAGACCTACGACCTTTCGGTCGAATACTATTTCGCGCCTGAGGCCCTGCTGTCCTTCGCCTACTTCTACAAGGACATCTCGACCTATGTGCAAACGACGCAGCAGACGCTCACCTACGGCGAGCTGACGGCCCTCAACCCCATCGCCTTCCCCGCAGCGGCGAACCGTCCGGTGGGAGACGAATATCTGTTCAGCACCCCCACCAACACGCCAGGCGGGCCCCTGAAGGGCTTCGAGATCAGCTATCAGCAGACCTTCACCTTCCTGCCGGGCCTGTTCGCGAACCTCGGGACGCAGCTGAACTACACCCACGTCGAATCGGAAATCGACTACTGCACGAACTCGTCCTGCGCCGTGTTCGTCACCGAGGATCTGGTCAACCTGTCGCCAAACGCGTGGAACGCCACGCTTTACTATGACGACGGCAAGTTCAATGCGCGGGTGTCGGCGGCCTATCGCGACGCCTACTACCAGTCCGTGCCTGGCTCGAACGGCGGCTCGAACGGCATCCCTTATCAGGGCAAGACCGAGACGACGACGATCGACGCCTCGGCCTCGTACAACCTCACCGAAAACCTCAGTGTGACGCTGGAGGGGCTGAACCTCACGGACGAAGAGAATCGCCAGAACCACGGCGATCTCGACGGGCCGCGCGACAGCACCTACGTCTATCACCACACCGGTCGGCAGGTGTTCGTCGGGGCGCGCTACCGGTTCTGAGGCGCACGGATGGGCCGCGGCGGCGGCCCATTATCTTCAGATCAGAAAAACAGGATGGGCGGTCGAAAGGCCGCCCGTTTCCGCGTCTGGAACGCCGTCGGCGCCAGCTGCGTGGTTCAGCGCCATCGGTACGGCGCTGGCAAGATTTTTTATTGATCTTCTAAAGTTCGAACCATCAGGAACGAACAGGACGATGGCGGAGAGGGTGGGATTCGAACCCACGGTACCCTTCCAGGCACGCCGCATTTCGAGTGCGGTACATTCGACCACTCTGCCACCTCTCCGCGGCGCCGATATCGCTTGGTCGAGCGAGGGGCTTCTCTAATCGGAGCGGCAGCGCTCTGCAAGCCGTCTGTGAAAGAAATCAGACGCTATCTTTGGGCGGGCAGGGACAGGCCCGGGGCGGAGCCGGTTTGGGCGTCCACGCCCTTGAATCGAAACAGTTCGGCGGGGCGGCCACCGGTGGTCGAGGACAGCTGTCCGGTGGGTTCGACCAGGCCCGTGCGCTCCACCCCGCGACGGAAGTTCTGCTTGTGCAGGCTGAGGCCCGAGACGGCCTCGGCGCCGGCCTGGAGCTCGGACAGGGTGAAGACGCCGGGCGTCAGGTCGAACAGGACGGGGCGGTATTTCAGCTTGCTGCGCAGGCGGCCCAATGCGGTCGCCAGGATGCGTCGGTGATCCGAGGTCATGATGCGGCCGGGCATCGGCTGGGGCGGGGGCTGAGCGGCGTCGCGCCAGGCCTCGGCGACCAGACGGGCCTCATACAGAAGTTCGTAGCGTTCCAGCACCCGCTCCTCGTTCCAGCGGTGTTCGGGGGTCAGGGCGAACAGGGCGCGGGCGCGGGCTAGGCGGTGCTCGTCGTCGGCCGCCCAGGCGATCAGGCCGTCGGTCAGGGCGGCGACGTGGGGCCCGCGACGGTCCTCCCAGGGGAAGAAGTCGAAGACGGCGTCCCAGCGGGCGTCGTGGGTCTGGCCCTCCGCAGCGTCGGGGGTCAGGGCAAGATAGCCGACGGAAACCTCGCGGTGGCGGCCGGGGCCCGGCGTGGCGCGGGGCGAGGCGCGGCCTGCGTCGCCGAAGGTGTAGAGCTGTTCGACGAACCCCAGGTGGAAGCCGGTCTGGGCCGTCACGAAGTCGCGCAGGGCGCGCTCGAACGTGCGGTCGCGCAAGGGATCGAATGGGCCAAAGGGCAGGGCGCGGGCCCCATCCTCGGCCGGGGTGGTCAGGACGACGGCCTGGCGCGCCTTCAGGGTCATGACGACCGCCGAAAGGCCGATGCGAACGCCGTCCTCCGCCCCCTGGGTCATGGCGTTATTCCGTGTGCCAGGCGTCGTCGGCGGGGATCAGGCCGACCGCACCGGCCAGCACGCGATAGCGCTCCAGATAGCGGGCCTGGGCGACCGGGGCGGGCTGGGGCTCGATGATCAGGCTGTAACCCTCGGGCGGGCTGCCGAAGAAGCCGAGCGATTCCTTTTCGGTGAAGCCGGCCAACTGCGTCGCCTCGAAGAAGGCGCAGGCCTTGTCGGCCTTCTTGATCAGGGTCTTTATAGTCTGGGGCGTCTTGGGCGGCAGGCCGTAGCGTAGGTGGATGGCGGCCTCCAGCCGGGCCTCGAAATCCTTGTACCCCGAACCTAGGGCAGCCTTGAACGGCGAGATCATGTCGCCGATGACATATTCGGAGGCGTCGTGCAGCAGGGCGGCCAGGCGCCATTTGGGGTCCAGGCCCGGCTTGATGTGGGCGGCGATCTCTTCGACGACGCACGAGTGCTGAGCGACCGAGAAGGCGTGTTCGCCGATGGTCTGTCCGTTCCAGCGCGCCACGCGCGCCAGGCCGTGGGCGATGTCCTCGATCTCGATGTCGAAGGGCGAGGGATCGAGCAGGTCCAGGCGGCGGCCCGACAGCATCCGCTGCCATGCACGAGGGGCGTTCTTCTTGGGTGTGCGCTCGGCCAAGGGGCGTGTCCTGATCGCTTACGGGTTGGTCAGGTGACGCAAAGAGACGCCGGGATCAAGCCGCAGGGGACATGTGGCGTCAATGCGTGCGGGAAAACCAACCCTGGGAGAGGCAAGCCGGAGACCTGTGCGGCGTCATTTGCCGACGTTCAGCGTCACCAGTTCCTTGGCGTCGTTGAAGACGTCCTTGTCCTGACGGTCCTTGGAACGGACGACGGCGATGACGATCGGCCCTCCGTCGGGGCCGCGCGCCTCGAACCCAACCTGTCGCCAGCCCGCCAGGGACGGTTGATCGTCGACGAGGATGTAGGTCATGCGGGTCGCCGCGCCGGGCGCCCGGGTCCGGACCCGCGCCGAGTCGCCGTTGGAATCGACGCTGACGTTGGTGGTTTCCGTGCGGACGTTCTCGCCGTCCTTGGACTGGATGTTGATGCCGCCGATGCGAACGCTGGCGTTGTCGCCCCGCGTTTCGATCCGCAGGCCGGGCAGGTGTACCGAGGCGTCGTCGCCCCGGGCCTGGATGTTGACGCCTAGCGCCTCGATCGAGGCGGTGTCGGTCCCGCTCTCCAAGGGCACGACCGGAGGGGCGTCAGGGCCGGGGGCCAGCCGGGCGCTCGTTTGGGGCAGGTCCGTGCTGACTCGCTGTTCGAACTCGCGCAGAACCTCGTCGGCGGAGCGCCCGTCAAGCTGGACCAGGTAGAGCACCGCTTCGGCGCCTTTCGGCCCGCCGTAGACGCAGTTGGTTCCGCCGGTGGCGGCCACGCCCTTGCGGGTCAGGACGCCGACGCTGTCGGGACATTGCAGGGCGTCGACCACCTTCAGGACGCCCTGGCCCTGACTGTCGCTGGACGTCGTGGTGGTGATCCGCACCGAGTTTTCGCCGTCACAGGCGGAGACGCCGGCGGCAAGGGCCAAGGCAAGCAGAATGTGACGCATGGGCGAACCTCTCAAGGGCTCCATTCTGCGCGTCGGCGGCGGCGGCGCCAGTGAAATCGCGGTAATCACCGCCGACTCACCCGCCCGGACGCGAGCCTTCGCGGCGGTTCAGAAAGGCCAGGCGTTCGAACAGATGCACGTCCTGCTCGTTCTTCAGCAAGGCGCCGTGCAGGGGCGGGATCAGCTTGTTCGGCGTCTTTTCGCGCAGGGTCTCGGCGTCGATGTCCTCGACCAGCAACAGCTTCAGCCAGTCCAGCAGTTCCGACGTCGACGGCTTCTTCTTCAAGCCTGGCGTGTCGCGGATCTCGTAGAAGGTCTTCAGGGCCTCGGCGACGAGACGCGGCTTTATGCCGGGGAAGTGGACATCGACGATGGCCGACAGGGTCTCGGCGTCCGGGAAGCGGATGAAGTGGAAGAAGCAGCGACGCAGGAAGGCGTCAGGAAGTTCCTTCTCGTTGTTGGAGGTGATGATGACGATGGGGCGGACCTCGGCCCGGATCGTTTCGTCGGTTTCCTGGACATAAAACTCCATCCGGTCGAGCTCCTGCAGGAGGTCGTTCGGGAACTCGATGTCGGCCTTGTCGATCTCGTCGATCAGCAGGACGGGGCGGGCAGGGGCGGTGAAGGCCTCCCACAGCTTGCCCTTCTTCAGATAGTTGCGGACGTCGTGGACTCGTTCCTCGCCCAGTTGGCTGTCGCGCAGGCGGCTGACGGCGTCATATTCGTAAAGGCCGCTATGAGCCTTGGTGGTGGATTTGACGTGCCAGGTGATCAACGGGGCGTCGAAGGCCTTGGCGATCTCATAGGCCAGGACGGTCTTGCCGGTTCCGGGCTCGCCCTTGATCAGCAGCGGACGTTCCAGCGCGACGGCGGCGTTGACCGCCACCTTCAGGTCGCTGGTGGCGATGTAGCGATCGGTGCCTTCGAAACGGCTCATAGAAAAACCCACTCCGTGTTTCCAGGGAGTGGGTAGCGGATCGCAATCTTCCTGAACAGCGATCAGGTGATGTGTTTGGCCGAGACCGGATCGCTAGCGGGGAAGGTCTCTTCCAGCCCTTCATCGACAAGGGCTTCCTGGCGGCTCTCGTTCTTGTCGACCTCGTCCAACTGATCCGGCTTGTTGGCCTCAGCGTCGCCCGTCACGCGCTTGGCGTAAGGCGTATCGGCGGATTCGTGATTGCGTGTCTTGGCGTCTTCCATATCGATTTCTCCTTATCGAGCCGGGTGATCCTGATCGCCGTCCGGGCCGTAGCCGAGATCGTCGATGTCATCGTCGGAAAGCCGTTTGGCTTCCCAATGCGCTGCGCTGGCCTGGGCGCCGCGCTCATTTTCCATCAGGCCGGCGTAGACCAGTTCGACCTCATCGGGACCCGAAGCCGTGTCGCCGTCTGAATCGGACTGGTTGCGGGTTTCGCCATCGACGCCAAGCAGGGCGTCCGCCTCGCGTTCGATGCCGTCCAAGGCCAGCTGGTCGTCCAGATCGACTTCTGCGTCGGGATCGAAGTCCTCTTCGTCGGCGTCGCCGTCGGCCTGGGTCACATCGAGAACCTGGTCCGCCTCGTCCAGAAGCAGATCGCCGTCGCCTTCGTCGTCCAGATGGGTTTCGTCGAAGGTTTCCGACTGTTCCTGATCGTCCTGATAATCGTTGTCCGGCATGGCGCTCTCCTCTGCAGGGAGCAAACGCGGCGGCGACGATACGCGTTCCAGCGGACGGTGCGGACAAGGGATGGTTAACCCATCGCCCGGTAAGGTCCGCCTTAACAGGGCCGGTCCAGAGACGATCGGCTCGACCCTATTGGGAGTTCGGTCCTCCATGGCCCTGAAGCTGTCGCTCAAACCCGGCGAGAAGTTCGTCCTGAACGGCGCCGTGGTCCAGAACGGCGACCGACGCGGCGTGCTGATCCTTCAGAACCGCGCCAGCGTGCTTCGCGAGAAGGACATCATGCAGGCCGAGGACGTCACCACGCCCGGCCGGCGCATCTATTTCCCGATCATGATGATGTATCTGGACGAGACGTCGGCATCGAAGTTCTATGACGAACTGGCGCTGCGGATCACCGAGTTCATGGGGGCGACGCAGAATCCGGATATTTTGGCCGAATGCGTATCGGCCTCGCGTCACGTGCTGGCGCGCGAATACTACAAAGCCCTGATGTCGGCGCGTAAGATTGTCGAATACGAAGAGAGAGTGCTGAATGTCGCTTCAGGCGTACACAGCGGCGACGGCGAGAGCTGAAACCCCGCGCGACCTGGAATACCGACTGTTCGGTCAGGTCACGCGCGCATTGGTTCACGCATCGACGGTAGACGCCTCCGATCTGGCCACTCGCATCGATGCGTTGGACTGGAACCGGCGGCTTTGGTCGACCTTGGCCACCGACTGCAGCGACTCCGGCAATGCGCTGGCCAGCCCCGTTCGCGCGCAGATCATTTCCCTGAGCCTGTTCGTCAACCGCCATTCGTCGGCGGTGATGCGCGGCGAGGAAACCTTCCAGGATCTGATCGATATCAACCGCATGATGATGCAGGGCCTGGCGAGCCAACAGCAGGCCGCCTGACGCAGACTTCACAAAAACGAGAAGCCTCTTGG
This sequence comes from Brevundimonas sp. FG128, assembly GCF_057809775.1. Classification (NCBI taxonomy): domain Bacteria; kingdom Pseudomonadati; phylum Pseudomonadota; class Alphaproteobacteria; order Caulobacterales; family Caulobacteraceae; genus Brevundimonas; species Brevundimonas sp. FG128. The sequence continues at coordinate 484,514 of NZ_JBMDKP010000002.1, read as the reverse complement.
CGCAAGGCGTTGAGGGGTCTTATCTTTCACTTCCCTGTTCAACAGTCGAAAGGAGGTGATCCAGTGTCTCATTGTCATCAATCGCGAGCGGCGGCCGCGACCCTGGTCCTCGGAGAGGTCCGGGCCTGATCCTTTCAGGCTGAGTTGCGGCTGGACCGTTTGCGGTCAGGCAATGAAGGGTCGCTGCGGAAACGCGGCGGCCCTTTTTGTATGGAAAGGTCGGCTCGCCGTCAGTGGAAGGCCTGGGCCAGCCAACTGGCGGCGTGATGGGCCACCTCGATCACGGTGCGCCAGATCAGGAAGAGATACAGGCCGCAGCCGCCAGTCGCGAGCGCGCCCAGCAGGATAGCGACGCCGTCCCTCTGCATCATGCCCAAGGCGAAGAAGACCAGGGCGATGCCGGGCAGGGCGTCTCCGAACGGAATAGGCAAGGCCATGACCAGAGCCAGGACCACGCAGATCAGCCCCGTGACGGTGTCGGCGACTTCGCCGGTCAGGAACGGGAGCCGCGGGCGGGTCAGGTTCTCGACGTAGCGGACCGCCTTCATGATCCGCGATACGCCGGCCCGATAGGCGGGGCGACTGATCGAGGCGCGCAGGGCCCAGCGGGGCAGCCAGATGGAGTCGCGCTGGAACGCCAGCTCAAGCGACATCAATATGATCGGTACGGCGAAGACAGCCTTGCCGCCGGGCGGCCAGGGCAGCAGGGCCAGCATCGACAGGATCAGGATCATTGCGCCGAAGCCGCGTTCACCAACGGCGGCAACCAACTCCTCAAGCTTCAGCTTGGGATCATCGCTTTCGCCAAGCGACTCGATGACGTCAGAGAACAGTCTCAGGTCTTTCTGACTGTCGGGTGCGGGCATCGGGTGAGGGGCTCGGCTGGGGGTTCGAGCCATGTAGGCGCGCAACGGTTTCCCCGCCACTTACAGAACGGCAACAGACCGGAATAATCGCACGAAAAGCCACTATTTCTTCGCGACGTGTTCGGGCTTTTCCTTGCGCTTGGTTTCGGCGAAGTCTTCCAACTGCTTCTCAGTCATGGACTCGGCCATAGACTTGGATGCGCCCTTCAGCTTGGATTTGGGCGTGTCGCCGCGCTTGGCCGACAGGGCGGCGCCGGCGGCCTTTTGCTGGGCTGCGGATTTGGCGGGCATGGGATGTCTCCTTCCGCCCTGAAGAAGTCGTCAGCTTCCCAGCAGTTCCCGGCCGATCAGGAAGCGCCGAATCTCGTTGGTGCCCGCGCCGATGTCGTAAAGTTTGGCGTCGCGGACCAGCCGCTCGACGGGCCATTCCTTGGTGTAGCCGGCGCCGCCCAGGGCCTGGACAGCCTCCAGGGTGACCTTCACGGCGTTCTCGCTGGCCAGCAGGATGGCGCCCGCCGCATCGTAACGTGTGGTCAGGCCGGCGTCGCAGGCGCGCGCGACGGCGTATACATAGGCGCGGGCGCTGTTCAGGGCGACGTACATGTCCGCCACCTTGCCCTGCATCAGTTGGAACGAGCCGATGGGTTTGCCGAACTGCTTGCGGTCGCGGATGTAGGGCAGAACGACGTCCAGCGCGGCCTGCATGATGCCGAGGGGACCGGCCGACAGGACGGCGCGCTCATAATCCAGACCGCTCATCAGCACGCCCGCGCCGCCGCCCAGCGGACCCATGATGTTGTCTTCGGGAACTTCGCAGTCCTCGAACACCAGTTCGGCGGTGTCCGAACCGCGCATGCCCATCTTGTCCAGCTTCTTGGAGACGCTGAAGCCTTTCATGCCCTTTTCAATCAGGAAGGCTGTGCATCCCTTTGATCCGGCGTCGGGATCGGTCTTGGCGTAGACCACCAGGGTGTCGGCGTGGGGCGCGTTGGTGATCCAGAACTTGGTCCCGTTCAGGACATAGCGGTCGCCCTTCTTGTCGGCGCGGGTGCGCATGGACATGACGTCCGAACCCGAGCCGGCCTCCGACATCGCCAGGGCGCCGACGTGTTCGCCGCTGATCAGTTTGGGCAGATACTTCTGCTTCTGCTCGGGCGTGCCCCAGCGACGGATCTGGTTGACGCAAAGATTGGAGTGGGCCCCGTAGGCCAAACCGATCGAGGCCGAGGCGCGCGACACTTCTTCCATCGCAACGACGTGTTCGAGATAGCCCAGGCCCAGGCCGCCGAACTCTTCCTCGACGGTGATTCCGTGAAGACCCAGTTCGCCCATTTCAGGCCACAGCTCGCGCCGGAAGGCGTTCTGCTCGTCGATCTCGGCCGCAAGGGGGGCCAGGCGGTCGGCGGCCCAGCGGGCGGTCGTGTCGCGGATGGCGTCGGCGTTTTCGCCGAGACCGAATTCCATGGATTGGGGCGCGAAGGGAATGCTCATGCCCTAGGGCCTAGCATCGCGCACGGCCATTCGCCAAGCGATCTCAGACGCGGTCAGCCCGTCCCCAGCGACGGTAGAGGTTGTAGCCCGACACCCCGATGCAGGCTGCGGCGATCAGCAGCAGCACCCAGGCGACGGTCGCCGTATCGTCGCTGTTCGACACCGAGGCCCGACGGAAGGCCGCCATGGCCACGCCCAGAGACAGCATCCCCAAGGCGCCCATGACCCAGAAGGTGATCGTCTCGCCCCGGCGGGCGCGCTTCGCCCGCAAGACGACCTCGCGCACGTTCAGCGTCTGATCGCCCGTAGCCGGATCGGGCTCGAAGGTCGGTTGCGATTGCGCCTCGACGGCGGCGGGTTCGGGTTCCGACAGGCCGGGCGCCGTCAGGACGACGCTGGTCTTTTCGGCGGGCGCGAAACCCGGCGTCGCGGCGACGGCGGGCTGCGCTTCGACAGGAGCTTGAAGATCATTGGCGGCGACGAGGGGCGCGCTGGTCGAAACGGCCGTCTCTTTGGTCTGGTCGATGAGCGGCGTCAGGTCGGGAACGACGCCGAGGGTCGTTACAGCGTAGGGCGAATAGAGACGGGCCGAGGCCTGGACCGCGGCAGGCGGAACCGCGACGGGTTCGGCGACCGGCTCCGGCGTGGCGTCGTCCTGAGCGGGGAAGGGGGCGACCGTTTCGTCCAGCGCGCCGTCCACGGCGGCAAGGGTCGGTTGCGGCGTCTCGAAAGGAGACGGCAGCGGCGCAGCCAGCAGGTCGGCCAGGGTGACGGGCGCGCCGGGCGCCGCATTGAACAGGGCGTGTTCGGCCGAACGTCGGCGTGTGGGCCGTTCGGCTGCGCCTTCGTCGGCCCATTCGCTGAGGGAGGCTGCGGCGTGGTGCGCGGCGCCGGCGTTGAGCTGTTCGACCACGTCAGAGGCTGCGAACCGGTCCGCGCCGATTGAGAAGGCGAAACTGGCCAGGGCGTCGAACTGGTGCTGGTTCAGCGGGGCGCGGACCTGTTCGGTCACGGCCTTCACGACGGGGATCAGGTCGTATTGCATCAGCAATTCGGCGTCCGCCTCAGACACCGTCAGGCCCTCGCGCGCGGACAGGGTGTGGCCGTAGCCGATGACCCACTGGCCGTCGCTGCGCTGTCTGGCCCGAGGGCGGAAGCCTTCGAAGCTCTTGATCAGCAGGACGCCCTCGCGGGAGACTCTGGTCGGTTTGGGGAGGACGTCAGACACAGTTGACCCAATTGGAAACAGGCGCGCGGCGCTCGCACGGTCATCAGCAAGGGCCGCGCCGGATCGGCGTGGATGATGTCTAGAGCAGCACCAGTGTGGCCAGACCAAGGAAGATCAGGAAGCCGAAGAAGTCGGTGGTCGCCGTGACGAACACGGCGGACGACACGGCCGGGTCGAACTTCAGCTTGGACAGGGTCAGGGGCGTCAGAACGCCGATGCTCGCGGCGATCAGCAGGTTCAGGATCATGGCGGCGCCGATCACCAGACCGATCTTCCAGTCTTCGTCGCGGAACCAGAAACCGGCGGCGATGCCGATCAGGGGCGCCAGGATCATTCCGTTGGCCAGGCCGACCATCATCTCGCGCCAGAAGGTGCGAGGGGCGTTCGAGCTGTTCAGTTCGCGGGTCGCCAGCGCGCGCACGGTCACGGTCAGCGCCTGGGTGCCCGCATTGCCGCCGATGGCGGAAACGATAGGCATCAGGACGGCCAGGGCGACGATCTGCTGGATCGTGCCTTCGAACAGGCCGATGACGCTGGCGCCCAGGGCCGCCGTCGCCAGGTTGATGGCCAGCCAGGGCACGCGACCGCGCACGATCTCGGACACGGACGAGCCGCGGTCCTCGTCGGAAACACCGGCCAGACGCAGGATATCCTCGCGGTTCTCTTCCTGAATGATGTTGACGATGTCATCGACGGTGATCTGGCCCACCAGCCGGCCGGCCGCGTCCACGACGGGCGCCGAGATCAGGTGGTATTTCTCGAAGATGTAGGCGACCTCTTCCTGATCCTGGCCGACGTCGATCACATTGATCGGTTCCATCAGATCAGACAGGGCGGCGGTGCGCGGCGCGCGCAGCAGGCCGCTGATGGGCACGCCGCCGACGGGCCGGTTGACCGGATCGACCACATAGATGTCGAAGAACAGCTCGGGCAGGTCGTCGCCCTGTTTGCGGATGTGGTCGATGGTGTCGCCCACGCTCCAGAACTGGGGCGCGGCCATCACCTCGCGCTGCATAAGGCGGCCGGCGGACTCCTCGTCGTAGCCCAGGCTGTTTTCGATCGCGGCGCGGTCGACGTCGGGCATGGCGGCTAGGACGCGTTCGCGCTGGTCGTCCTCCAGGTCCTCGACCACGGCGGCGGCGTCGTCGGAATCCAGTTCCTGAAGGGCCTCCGCCAGGGTGCCGTGCGGCACCCGCTCCAGCACCTCTTCTCGGATGCCGTCGTCCAGCTCGGGCAGGGTCTCGGCCAGCAGTTCCGGCGGCAGCCACAGCACCACGACGGCGCGGTGTTCGGCCGTCAGGAAGCCCATCAGGTCGGCGACGTCGGCCGGGTGCAGGTCTTCCAGCAGCGAGCGCAGTCGCATCCCGTCGCCGTCGTCGGCGGCGTCCACGACTTTCTCGACGAATTGAGGGGTGAGGACGTAGTCCTCGTCCAGGGCGGCGTGGTCTTCGTTATCAGGCGCTTCGGCTGGAGCGAAGGCGGAGTCCGTGGTGTTCACGTGGTCGCCTCCCTTGGTATGTCCAGCCGTAGTAAGCCGATGAATCGCCCTGTTTAGCCAGATGGTGCGGTCGAGAAGACTCGAACTTCCACGGGTTGCCCCACAGCGACCTCAACGCTGCGCGTCTACCAATTCCGCCACGACCGCTCGCATCGGAGCGGCGGCGAATAGACGAAGCCGCCGGAAAAGGAAAGCGGGAATTCGACGGCGGGCGACGCGTGAAGGGTCGCGACGTTTCCGGGTCAGGCGGACCCGGCCATGAAGTCGTAGACGTCGGCCGGGCGGGTGACGGTGATGGCGATGCGGTCGTCGCGAATCTCGATCTCGCCACGCGCGACCGGATAGTTGTTGGCCAGAATCCAGACTTCGTCGCCTTCGGCCGCGTCCAGGGGAATCACCGCGCCACGGCCCATGCGCAGCAGCTGGGACATCGGCAGCACCGATCGACCCAGAACCACGGAGATTTCGACATCGACGGCGTTGATTTGGGTCACGGAAACTCTCGATCACTCTAAGGCCGTCCTCTTGCGAAAACGCCTTGGGGTCCACATTGAAGCTTCATGCTTGCTGAGCCGTTAAGCCCGTCCCTTCAGAAACTGCGTCTCGACGACGGCCGGCCGGTCGAGTGGGCGGTTTCGAAAGGCTATGTCGACTACGCCGCCGCTGAGGCTTTCATGGAGGCGCGGGTCGCAGCCATTGCGGCGGGCGAGGCGGCGGAGATGGTGTGGCTGCTGGAGCATTCGCCGCTCTACACCGCAGGGGTCTCGGCCAGGGACGAGGACCTGCTGGATGCTGGCCGATTCCCGGTGCACCGCACGGGGCGGGGCGGGCAGTTCACCTATCATGGGCCGGGCCAGCGCGTGGCCTATGTGATGCTGGATCTGAACCGGCGCGGAAAGGACGTGCGCTGTTTCGTGCGCGGGCTGGAGCTTTGGTTGATTGGCGCCCTGGCCGACTTCGGCGTCGCCGCCGACGTCAGGCCCGGCCGCGTCGGCGTGTGGGTGGAGCGCAAGGGCGCGGGCTGGTCGCGCGAGGACAAGATCGCCGCCATCGGCGTCAAGGTGCGCAAATGGGTCAGCTTTCACGGGATCAGTCTGAACGTGGAGCCCGACCTGGACCATTTCAGCGGCATCGTGCCGTGCGGCATTCAGGAGCATGGGGTGACCAGTCTGGTCGATCTGGGCGTTCTGGCGACGATGGACGAGGCGGACGGCGCCTTGCGGACCAGCTTCGACGCGATCTTCGGCGCGGCGGTCGAGGTTCCGGGCCCGCTATGAGGCGCGCCGCATCGCCGCAGTTGGTATGACAATCGGGCGAAATCCTGTCCGGCGGGCTTGGCAAGCGTGGGACGCATGAGGTTTAACGACCGCCACGAGCTTGAATAGCAGGCCGCAGGAGACCCCATGAATCGCATGATCGCCGCCGCTTCGGCCGCCGTCCTGTCCTTGACCGTCGCCGCAGGCGCAGCGGTCGCTCAGGACTTCCGCGCCCTGGCGCAACAAGACCTTCAGACCGCCCACGACGCCCTGGCCGCCAACCACCCCGCCGCCGTCGTCCCCGGCGCGCCCAGCGAGCCCTTTCGCACCTGGGTCGATGCAGGCCTGGCCGACGCCATGGGCAAGGTGGGGCGCGTCAACAGCGGCGACAGCCACGCCTATCTGATGCGCTACTACGCCAACGGTTTCCGCGATTCGAACATCGCGATCCGCCCCACCTACGAAGGCCTCGGCCCGTTCTTCGCAACCAGCTGGCCGGGTGTGACCACGGCCTGGCGCAACGACCAGTATGTCGTCTCCTATGTGAAGCCGGGCGTCCGCAACGTGCCGCCGGTCGGCGCGACCCTGGTCAAGTGCGGCGACAAGACCGCCGCTCAGCTGGCCGACGAGCGTCTGGACCGCTGGGAAGGCGATCTGACGACCGAGGCCGGTCGCGTCCGCACGGCGCCCTATCTGCTGTGGAACCGCAACAACCCCTTCACCGGCGGCGTGCCCTCGCTGTGCACCTTCAAGGTCGGTCGCCGCGACCGTGATTTCCAGATGCAGCCCCAGCCGGCCGACGCCGCCAGCCTGGAAGCCGCCTATCGCGCCACCGTCTATATGCCGGGCGCCAATCCGCTGGCGGTCGAAATGGTCGACGGCCGGCCCTGGATTCACGTCCACACCCTGGCGGACGACGCCGGATGGGACTCCTTCTTCGCCGCCGTCGAGGGCCAGCTGCCCGCCATTCGCGGCGCCCAAGGCCTGGTCATCGATCTGCGGGGCGCCAACGGCGCATCGCTGAACGCGACCGGCAAGGGCTATGGCCTAGCCAACCGCATCTGGACGCCGGAGTTTACTGTCAGCCGCCAGCCGGAAGCCGGTTCGATCACCTATCGCGCCACCCAGGCAAACCGCCAGTGGTTCGCTGACACCCTGGGCCGGATGCAGGCCGATCCCCGCTTCGTCGCCGAGTCCGGTCCGGTGATCGAACAGACCCAGGCCATCGTTGCCGCCTTCGACGCGGCGCTCGCCGCGAACCAGCCGACCTTCAGCATGCCGGGCCGCGCGTCCGTGGCGGACACCGGTGCGGCCAACCCCGTTGCCGGCCAGGTGGTTGTTCTGGTCGACGGCGGCTGCACCAGCGGTTGCCTGGACACGCTGGACCTGCTGACGCGCCTGCCGAACGTGCGGCTGGCCGGATCGGTCACGGCCGAGGATTCGATCTTCATCGAGCCGACCGTGCTGCGCCTGCCGTCGAACTATGCCGAGCTGAGCTATGGCCACAAGGCCTGGACGACGCGCCAGCGCGGCAACGACGCGCCCTTCACCCCGGCGCAGGGTCTGGCCTACACGGGCTCGGCGACCGACGAGGCGGCCGTCCGCACCTGGGTCGGCACGCTGTTCCAGTAAAAACGCAGCGCGAACGGATCAAGGGCCGGGCAGGGGGTGGAACCTCGGCCCGGCCCTTCCCATTTGCAGACCATGACCGAACTCGCCCAAACCTCCGAAACCCTGCGTTCGCCCTCCGGCTATGATCTGACGCCCCCCGACGACGCAAAGCGCGCCCGTCTGGAAGCGGACCTGAACGCCGAGGAAAAGCGCGTTCTGCTGTCCCACGGCACCGAGGCGCCCTTCTGCGGCACCCTGCTGGGCGAGAAACGGGCAGGCGTCTTTTGCTGCCGTGAATGCGGCCTGCCGCTGTTCAAGAGCGGAACCAAGTTCGAGAGCGGCACGGGATGGCCCAGCTTCACCCAACCGGTGGACGACAGCCACGTCCACGAGATTCGCGACACCAGCTACGGCATGGTGCGGATCGAAACCCAGTGCGCCCGCTGCGGCAGCCACCAGGGACACGTCTTCCCCGACGGTCCGCCGCCCACAGGCAATCGCTATTGCATCAACTCCGTCGCCCTGACCTTCGTGGCCGAGGGCGAGGCCCTTCCGGACCCGCTCCATCGGGGCGATGGAAACGCCTGACCTTGGCCTTATTCGCCGTGCTAGGATGATGTTGAACGGAGACGCCGCATGCTGATCGCAGGATTGTTGGCCGCCATGGCTCTGACCGCGTCGGACGGCGATCCCGACGGCGTGGTCACGACCGCACCCTCGAACGCTCCCACCTTGGCCCAGGCCATGGCTGCGGTGCCTGAGGCTCCGTCTGCGGCCCCGACGGCCCAGGACGCCGCGCCGCACGGCATGACGACCGAGCAGCAGATCCAGCAGTGGATCGAATCCCGTACGCCGGGCGCCAGCTTCGATGAAACCGTCGATGCCGGACTCAAGGACGACCGCCAGATGCACGGCATGGTCGAGGCCGGAATCGGCACCGGCGGCTATCGCAGCTATGGCGCGGCGGTGTCTCTGCCCGTGGGCGAGAACGGCCGCCTGGACCTGGCCTACCGCGAGGGTCGCAACGAACCCTGGGGGTATGGCTATGGCGGGGGATACGGTCTGCGCGGTCCTGGCTTCTACCCGCCCTATGGCGGCGGGTGGCGCGGCCGAGGCTATGGCGGCGACACCACGACCAAGTCGCTGTCGATGGGCTTCAGCTGGAACAAGGATGGCGACACCGACGATCGCGATCCCTACCGTCGAGGCCTGTCCGCCTACGACTGAGCGGTTCTGGGTTGGATTGGAGATGCAAAAAGGCCCGGCGATAGCCGGGCCTTTTCAGTTCTCAGATGGTGCCGCCGGGGGGAATCGAACCCACGACCTCAGCCTTACCAAGGATGCGCTCTACCACTGAGCTACGGCGGCCCCGACTGAGGAAGCGGCCGTATAGCCAAACCCATCCGGAGAGGGAAGCGGCTTTTTGGTCATCTGAAAGAAAGTTTGGACATGGCCAGCGATCACGGCATCATCTCCAGCATGACACGCCCCCCACACGACGCCGATACTCCTGCCGCAGCCGCCGCGCAGACGCCGCCCGTCGAATCGGGTCCCGAGTTCGAGATCGCGCGCGCCAAGGCGGACAAGGCGATTCGGCTGGCCTCCGCCCTTCGCGCCAACCTGCGTCGGCGCAAGGCGCCGCAGCGCACGCCGGCCGCGCCGAGAGACAGCAACTGAAAGTCATCGGTTTCGGGCCTCACAGCCCTTTGGCAAGCGACGGACGACTTGCTAGAGAACGATCCCCCCGAGGCGTTCCCTTCGGGCGCGCTTAAGGACGTCATGGACAGCATAGCCATTCAGGGCGGCGCACAGCTTCACGGGGACATCCCCGTCAGCGGCGCCAAGAACTCCGCCATCAAGCTGATGGCCGCCTCGATCCTGACTGATCAGCCTCTGCTGCTGACCAATATGCCGCGTCTGGCGGACACCCGGTTCCTGGGCCAGCTGCTGCGCCAGTTCGGCGTGGACGTCATCGAGCGCGACGGGGCGGACGGGCAGGAGAGCCTGTTCCACGCCAAGGCGCTGACCTCGACCTTCGCCCCCTATGATCTGGTTCGCCAGATGCGGGCCTCGTTCAACGTGCTGGGGCCGCTGCTGGCGCGGACCGGCGAGGCCAAGGTCTCGCTGCCGGGCGGCTGCACCATCGGTGCGCGGCCGGTGGATCTGCACCTGCAGGCCCTGACCGCCTTGGGCGCCGAGATCGAGCTGGACGAAGGCTACGTCACCGCCAAGGCGCCCAAGGGGCTGAAGGGCGCGGAGATCGAGTTCCCGTTCGTTTCCGTCGGCGCGACCGAACACGCCCTGCTGGCCGCCGTTCTGGCGCAGGGCACGACCGTGCTGCGCCGTGCGGCGCGCGAGCCCGAGATCGGTGATCTGGCGCGCTGCCTGATCGCAATGGGCGCCAGGATCGAGGGCGTCGACACCGATGTGCTGACCATCACCGGCGTCTCTTCGTTGAGCGGCACGACCTGGTCGGTGATTCCCGACCGAATCGAGATGGGCTCCTACGCCGTCGCCGCCGCGATGGCGGGCGGCGAGGTCCGTCTGACCAAGGCGCGGCCCGAGCTGATCGGCGCGTTGACCGACAAGATGATCGCGGCCGGCGTCGAGGTGTCGCCCACCATCGAAGGCGTGCTGATCAAGCGCGACCCGAAACAGCGGCTGAAGGCCGTCGACGTCGAGACCGCCATCTATCCGGGCTTCGCCACCGATCTGCAGGCCCAGTTCATGGCGCTGATGACCACGGCTGACGGCGTCAGCACGGTGCGCGAGACCATTTTCGAGAACCGGTTCATGCACGTGCCGGAACTGGCGCGGCTGGGGGCCGAGATTTCGGTCCAAGCGGGCGAGGCTCAGGTGCATGGGGTCGAGGCTTTGCATGGCGCCCAGGTGATGGCGACCGATCTTCGCGCGTCGATGTGTCTGGTCATCGCGGGTCTTGTCGCAGAAGGTGAGACCACGGTCGGCCGCGTCTATCATCTGGATCGCGGTTTCGAGCGGCTGGAAGAGAAGCTCGGCGCCTGCGGCGCGGATATTCGGCGGATTAAAGGAACGGGTGATGAGCACTGACATCGACGGCGTTCCGCCTGTGCCCAACGCGCCGGTCGAGCCGCTGCGTCTGCTGGCCGAGGACGCCGACGATCTTCAGATCATCTCCGCCGCCCTGCAGGACGCGATCCTGCGGCCCGTCGACATCGTCTGGGAAAAGCAGGCCCGCACCCTTACCATCGCCTTCAGCCGGTTCTGCTGGGAGTGCGGGGGGACGCGTGTCATGTGCGCCATGCAGTTCGGCGACGTGGAGGCGGTCAAGAGCCGTCGCCTGCCGCGCAATCCTGACGCCTCGCTGGAGCTGCTGGCGCTCGACTTCGTGCCAACGGACGCGCCGGGCGGCAAGGTCATACTGATGTTCGCGGGCGGCGGGGATCTGCGGGTCGATGTCGAATGCCTCGACGCCGTGGTCACGGACATCTCCGAGCGCTGGCCGGCCCGCGTCGCGCCGACCCATCTGGACGCCGTGCCCCTGGACGACGGGCGGCCGGAATGAGCGGGGCGCACAAACTCGCTTCGGTCGAACTGGACGCCGCGACCCTGCCGGCCGCGACAGCAGAGATCGAACACGAACGCCGGGTCGCCATCTTCGACCTCGTTGAAAAGAACAGCTTCGAGCCGGTGGGTGCCGAAGGCGGGCCGTATCAGCTGAAACTGTCGTTGCAGGACAACCGTCTGGTGTTCGACATCACGGGGACTGAGTTCAATCGGACCTACGCCATCAGCCTGACGCCGCTGAAGGGGGTGATCAAAGACTATCTGCTGATCTGCGACAGCTATTACGAGGCGCTGCGCGGGTCGTCGGCCAGCCAGATCGAATCGGTCGATATGGGTCGGCGCGGCCTGCACAACGAGGGCGCCGATCAGCTCAAGACGCGGCTGGACGGCAAGATCGTGGTCGATCATGAGACCGCGCGGCGGCTGTTTACGCTGCTCTGCGCCCTCTACCGTCGCGGCTGACCTCGACTATCTCTGTGTTTTGGGGCATTAGGCCCGTCCATTCCGCCCCTCGCGCCCGCCCGGCGTGGGGTCGAACGCATATTCAACGGGCGTGAGAGGCCGCATGGCTAAGGAAGAACTGCTCGAGTTTCCCGGCACCGTCAGCGAACTGCTGCCGAACGCCACCTTCCGCGTGACGCTCGAGAACGACCACGAAATCATCGCCCACACGGCGGGCAAGATGCGCAAGAACCGCATCCGCGTGCTGGCCGGCGACAAGGTTCTGGTGGAAATGACGCCCTACGACCTGACCAAGGGTCGCATCACCTATCGCTTCAAGTAAGGGGCGGCTCGCATGAGCCGGCCTGAGCTGGTGCTGGCCTCGTCCAGTCCGCGCCGCATCGAGCTGCTGGCGCAGGTCGGGATCACGCCCGACCATATCGACCCCGCCGACATCGACGAGACGCCGCTGAAGGGCGAGACGCCGCCGCGTCTCGCCGAACGTTTGGCGACGTCCAAGGCCCAGGTCGTGGCGGCCCGTTGTCCCGAGGCGGTTGTCATCGCCGCCGATACGGTCGTGGCGGTGGGGCGGCGCTTTCTCGAGAAGGCGGCGGATGAGGCCGAGGCGACACGATTTCTGAAACTGCTGTCCGGCCGCAATCACCGGGTCTTCACCGGCGTGGCCGTCGTGCGCGGCGGCAAGCTCTCGTCGCGTGTCAACGAGACGCGCGTCACCTTCAAGCCGCTGTCGGATCATGAGATCGCGACCTATGTCGCCACCGGCGACTGGCGCGGCAAGGCTGGCGGCTACGGCATCCAGGGCCCGGCGGGGGCCTTCGTCCAGCGAATCGTCGGCAGCCATCCATCGGTTATGGGCCTGCCGGTCTACGAGGCCGTCCAGTTGCTGAACGGCGTCGGCTGGCGTCCATGACCGGCGAGGTCGAGGTCTTCCTCGACGAGACGCCGGGCGAGACGCGCGGCGCGGTCCTGCGAGACGGCCGTTACACCCACCTGCTGATCCAGCGCGAAAGCGATACGCCGCAAGATCGGCTGGGCGCCCGGTCGATCGGTCGGGTGGTCGAGGTCAATCCCGGCTTGCGCGGGGCCTTCGTCGATATGGGAAGCGCCACCCCGGCCTTCCTGTCGTTCAATCGCAGCGACCGTCTGACGCAGGGCGAGCGGTTGGAGGTGGTGGTCACCGCCGAACCGCGCGCCGGAAAGGGTGCGGCCGTTCGTCGCCTCGGGCCGGGGGAGGGCGCGCCGCGTCTGCTGCAGCCGGGTCTCGATGTCGCGGACCAGTTGCGCAGCCTCGCGCCTGGCGTGGAATCACAGACCGGAACCACGGCCATCGACGTCGTGCTGGAGGCTGAAGAAGAGGCTCTGGCCCGGAATCATGTCTTCGCGCCCCAAGGCGTCGATCTTTCGATCGAGCGTACGCGCGCCCTGATCGCCATAGATATGGACTACGCTCCGACCGCGGGGCGCGACGCCAAACAGGGCAGGGCGGCGGCGAATCGAGAAGGGCTGCGCGAGGCCGCCCGTCTGGTGGGCTTGAAGAACTGGGCGGGACTGGTGGTCGTCGATCTCGTGGGCGACGGACAGGAGGCCGACGCGCAGATGAAGGCTGCGCGCGCCGCCTTCGCCCACGAACGCCAGGCGGTGTTCGCGCCGGTCAGCCGGTTCGGCCTGCTTCAGATTGCGCTGCCCTGGCGCTACAAGCCGATCGACGAGGTGCTGCTGAACGCCGCCGGCCGCCCGACGCTGGAGACGCGCGCCCTGGCCTTGGTCCGGCGGCTGCGCCGGGACATGCTGGCCGACACCGCGTCGCCTCGCGTCGTCGTGCGTTGCAGTCCCGATGAAGCGGCGGTCGCCGCGCCGCTGGCCGCCCGCCTCGGACCCCGCGCCGTGCTTCAGGCGGACGGCGTCCGACCTGAACAATAAGAGAGAGCCCCCATGGCCACATGCCCGATTTGTCGCAAGGCCGACGCCGATCCCAAGTACAAGCCGTTCTGCTCGCGCCGCTGTTCGGAGGTCGATCTGCAGCGCTGGTTCACCGGCGCCTACGCCATACCGGCCGCCCTCGACGAGGGCGCGGAAGATGATGTCGAAAACGACTGAAACGACGCTGGACACATAAAACCGGCTCGCCTATAGACCCCGCTCTCGCGACGCCGCGTCGGCGCCTGGATAGCTCAGCTGGTAGAGCAGCGGATTGAAAATCCGCGTGTCGGTGGTTCGAACCCGCCTCCAGGCACCATCTTCGAAACAAGATTGCGTCGCCCCGCACCCCACCATCACTAAAATGTCGCGTTTGGCCGTTTTGATGACTGTCAGAGCAAGAGTTCGCCCCCATCTTCGCTGATGGGGCGAAATCAGCCGCTTCGCCCTTGACGCTCCGGTAAGGGTTCGTCAAAGGGTTGGGACGCCCTCCCAGAGGGCGTTCTGATCGGGTCCGAGGACAATAACTCCGACGATCTGTTCACCACGGTGATCGACCGGGCAACCGGATCGCACGCCACACGTATTCAGCGGGCTGCGTTCTTTGAAGAAGGCGGGGCCTGGTGAAGGAAACATTTCAGGTTGGGGGGCGGTCGCTGACTATGGCCGCACCTTTGGTTCCACGAGTCAGACCAAGCAGGAACTGGCGAATTATGCTGAACAGCAAAAAGACGAACATCCTTCTCGCTATGGCCGGCGCCGCCGCGCTGATGGCGAGCTCGCCGGTTCTGGCTCAAGAGCCGACCGAGCCAACTCCGGCCGCCGCATCTGCGGCTATGGCCCCTGCCGCTCCGGCGACCCCGGAAGCCGATCCCGCATCCGTCGGTGAAGCCGTCGGCGGCGGTCACAGCGGCGGCATCACCCCGATCTCCATGTTCATGGAAGCCACGGTCGTCGTTAAGGTCGTCATGGCCGGCCTGCTGCTGGCCTCGATCTTCTCGTGGACCCTGCTGCTCATCAAGCTGTTCGAGTTCGGCGCTCTGAACCGCAAGACGGACGCCTTCCTCGAAAACTTCCGCGGCGCCCGCACCATCGCGGACATGCGCGCCGTTTCAACCTCGGAAGAGTTCGACGGCAACCCGCTGGCCGATATGGCCGCTGCGGCCACCGAGGAAATCGAACTGTCGCGTCAATCGGGCCTCTCGGTTGTCGGTGATCACCAAGAGTCGGCCTTGGGCCGCGCTCAAGCCGCCGTCTCGGCCGTTCAAGCCGGTCTGGCCAAGCGCCTGTCGGGCGGCCAGCAGTTCCTTGCCTCCGTCGGTTCGACCGGTCCGTTCGTCGGTCTGTTCGGCACCGTGTACGGCATCATGAACTCCTTCATCGGCATCGCGGAATCCAACACGACCAACCTTGCCGTCGTTGCTCCGGGTATCGCTGAAGCCCTGCTCGCCACCGGTATCGGCCTGTTCGCCGCTATCCCCGCGGTTATCTTCTACAACTACTTCAACACCCGCATCTCGGCCTACGGCACGCGTGCGGACGGCTTCAACGCTGAACTGATCAACGGCATCTCGCGTCAACTCGACAAGGGAGCATAAGACGGATGGCCGCCAAGCTTTCATCAGGCGGCGGTGGGAAGTACCAGATCGAGGCCAACAGCGATATCAACGTTACGCCTTTCGTTGATATCATGTTGGTTCTCCTGATCATCTTCATGGTGGCCGCGCCTCTGGCCTCCGTGTCGGTGCCGGTGGAACTTCCTTCTGCAGTCGCCAAGCCGGCGCCCAATCCGCCCAAGCCGGTTTATATTTCGATCCAGAACGATGGCGACGTCTTCGTCGGGGACTTCCGCTCCAGCACCTCCACGTTGGGCGAAGACCTGAAGGAGCAGATCGGAAGCCGTAATCCGGCCGATGAGCGCATCTTCATTCGTGGCGACCAGAACACCCGGTACGGCGACTTCATGCAGGTCATGAACGCCCTCCAGGACAACGGTTTCTACAGCGTCGCCTTGGTCGGCGAAGACCAGTCTACGCAGTAGGGCGAGGTGCAATGACAGACGTCACTTATCACCGCAGTCGTTATGACGCGCCGAAGAAGAAGGGCTTCATGGGGGTTCCGACCCCTGTGCTGCTGGTCTGCCTTCTGGTCGTCACCATCCTGTTCGCGCTTCTGCTGTTCTTCCTGCAACAGTCGAAGTTCAAGCTGAAGGAATTCAACTACGTCGACGAGTCGGTCGAGGTTGAGTTGGTCGAGCCGGTTCCGCCGCCTCCGCCGCCTCCGCCGCCCCCGCCTCCGCCGACCGATACGCCGCCGCCGCCGAAGCTTCAGGTGCGTGTGCCGGCTCCGGTTCCGAACGTGACTCCGCCCCCGCCGGTGAACATTACGCCGACGAAGAAGGAAGATCGGGTTGAATACACGGGTCCGCCCGTGAACATCCCGGGACCGCCGCCGCCGCCCGCGCCTCCGGCTCCGCCGCGTCCGTCCACGATCACGAACGTCCAGTGGGCGCGCCAGCCGCGTCCGACCGCAAACGACTTCCCGTCGCGAGCCCTGGAACGCGAGATCAGCGGATCGGCTACTGTCGAGTGCACCGCGCGCTCCAACGGTTCCCCGGCGAACTGCCGCGTGGTGTCGGAAGAGCCTGCGGGTATGGGCTTCGGCCGCGCCGCCATTCGGGTGGTTCAGCGTGGACAACTGTCCCCGCGGACCGTCGACGGCGCCGCCCAGGACGCGACCTTCCGCGTCCGGGTGCCCTTCACCCTCGGGTGAGCCGAAAGGCGATCAGAACAGACGCCCCGGAGAGCAATCTCCGGGGCGTTTTTCGTTTGCGGTGGGGTCGGTCGATATCTCATGACGAAATGTCATCAAGCTGCTTGATCGCCCGTCTCAGGACCGGTAGAGAACGCCCCTCGCGATGCGCGGGCCGCCTTAGCTCAGTTGGTTAGAGCGCCGGTTTGTGGAACCGGAGGTCCTCAGTTCAAGCCTGAGAGGCGGTACCATCGCAAAGGGCGGACGGGCTTGAAGCCCGCCGCCGCCGCGACCATCTCCTGATAGTCGGCAGGTTCGCCGATCCCCTACATCGACAGGAGAGCGCCACATGAAGACGCGCACACTGGGTCCGAACGGACCCGAGGTTTCGGCCATCGGGCTGGGCTGTATGGGCATGAGCGCCTTCTACGGCGGCGGCGACGAGGCCCAGTCGATCTCGGTCATCCACCGCGCGCTGGATCTGGGCGTCACCCTGTTCGACACGGCCGAGATGTATGGCCCGCACACCAATGAGGTGCTGGTCGGCAAGGCGCTGAAGGATCGGCGCGACGAAGCCTTCATCGCCACCAAGTTCGGCATCAACTACAACGCCGACCGCTCCAAGCTGATGATCGACGGCAGCCCCGCGAACGTCCGCCGCGCCATCGAAGGCAGCCTGCAGCGCCTGGGCGTCGATCACGTCGATCTCTACTACCTGCACCGGGTCGATCCGGACACGCCGATCGAGGAGACGGTCGGGGCCATGGCCGAGCTGGTGACCGAGGGCAAGGTGAGGTTCCTGGGCCTGTCGGAGGCTGCGCCCGAGACCCTGCGCAAGGCCCATGCGACCCATCCGATCACGGCGCTCCAGACCGAATACTCGCTTTGGAGCCGCGAGCCGGAGGAAGAGCTGTTCTCGGTCGTGCGCGAGCTGGGCGTCGGCTTCGTGCCCTATAGCCCGCTGGGCCGCGGCTTCCTGTCGGGGGACATCAGGTCCATCGACGATCTGGCGCCTGACGACTTCCGCCGCAGCAATCCCCGCTTCATGGGCGAGAACTTCCAGAAGAACCTGGATCTGGTCGAGGCGGTGAAGGCGATCGCCGCAGACAAGGGCGTCACCGCCGCCCAGTTGGCGCTGGCCTGGGTGCTGGCGCAGGGCGAGGATCTGGTTCCCATCCCCGGCACCCGAAGGGTCGCCACGCTGGAGCAGAATGTCGCCGCCGCAGACATCGCCCTGAGCCCGGAAGACCTGTCGCGCATCGAGGCGGTCTTCCCCAAGGGGGCGGCGGTCGGCCACCGCTACGCCGAGGCGGCGCGGGCGGCCCTGAACCGCTGAGACGACGACGGCGTCCATGAAGAGGCCCGGCCGGAGCGATCCGACCGGGCCTCTGTCCGTTAGGGCGCGTGGCCTACTGGATGCGGGTCCAGGTCTGGGTCTTGCACAGGGGAGCGATGATACAGCCGCGCAGACGCAGGCTGTTGTCGTTGGTCATGGTGATGGTGCCGCGATAGGTGCCGCCGTCGGCGGGGTTGTAGACCGAGCCGTTGCGCCATTCCGTGGGGCCGCCGGTGAAGCCGGTCAGCATGGGCAGGTTGCGCAGGGTGCGGCCGCGCAGGTCGGCGTTGCGGTTGTGCTGGTCGCGGGCGTTGGCGTCGGCCCGGATGTGGTCCGAGGTCACCAGCGTGCCGCACAGCGCCTGGCCGCAGCGGGCGATGCGGACCTGGCCGCCGTTGGTGGGGGTCTGCCACAGTCCGGTCGGGTCGCCGGCCAGGGCGGGAGAGGCGAGGGCGGTCGCCAGGGCGGCGGCGGCCAGCAGGATCTTGGTCTTCATGGTCGTTCCCTTTGCTCGGATCGGTTCGCCGACCCGTTGAGATGCAGGGTGGTCCGGGTTTCGGTTCAAAACAAGGCTGAACCGATCACCTTATCGCAATGAAAACCGGACCTTAGGGAAGGTTTGGAGCGGGCGTCATGATGAAATGTGCACGATGCCGCCACAATAAAAAAGCAGTGCACTTTCGTGCACTTTTCGGCGTCCGAGGCCGGTGCGTCAGGGATGTCCGGCGGCGATGTCAAAGACCTGGACGAGATTATAAGCCCGTTCGAGGGCCTGCTGGGTTTGCGGCGTGATAAATCTTCAAGCCGCTGATCCCGCGACGGTTTTTAAGCCGAAATAGGATGGCTGGCGCTTTCCCCGCCGTTTCAGCCGATCAGGGCCAGCCATTCGTCTTCGGTCAGGACCTGGACGCCGTGTTTTTCGGCGTCCTTCAGCTTGGAGCCGGCGCCGGGGCCGGCGACGAGGTAGTCGGTCTTTTTCGAGACGGAGCCCGAGACCTTGGCGCCCAGGCTTTCCGCGCGGGCCTTGGCCTCGTCGCGGGTGAAGCGTTCCAGGGCGCCGGTGAAGACGACGGTCTTGCCTGCAACCGGGGTGTCGGACTTGGGCCGTTCGGCGTCGAGGATTTCGGTCAGTTCGGCCTCGAGCGCGGCGACGACCTGAAGATTGTGCGGCTCGTGGAAGAAGTGGGCCAGGGCCAGGGCGGCGACGGGGCCGACGCCGGTGACGCCGGCGATCTGGTTCAGGATTTCGGACGGGCCTTCCTCGCGCGCCACACGGGCCAGTTCGACCAGGCCGGACCAGTCGTCGACCATCGTGGCCAGCGAGCGCCGGGCGGGGGCGGCCATGCCGGGGAAGGCCTGGCTGATCTTCATATCCATCGTGGCGTCGGGCCAGGGATCGGCGGCGGGGGGCGTCGCCTCGGCCATCAGGGTCAGGACGCGCGGCGATATGGCGTGGGCGGCGGCAAGTGTGGTCCAGGCGTCAGAGGGCACGCCCGAGGCGGCTTGGAGGCAGGCGGCCTTCAGCGCGGGCCAGCTCTCGAAGGCGCGGGCCAGGACGATGGAGGTCTGTTCGCCGATGTCGCGTATGCCCAGGCCGAACAGGAACCGGTCCAGCGAGATGACGCGGCGGGCGTCGATTCCGGCGACCAGGTTGCGGATGCTGGTCTCGCCATAGCCGTCTTCGCGTTCCAGCTCCTTCAGCCGCGCTTCGTCGCGGGCCAGGCGGAAGATGTCGGCGGGCTCCTTGATCCAGCCGCGCGCATTGAAGGCGACCAGCTGTTTCTCGCCGAGGCCTTCGATGTCGAAGGCGCGGCGGCCGACGAAATGTTTGAGCCGTTCGACGATCTGGGCGTCGCAGATCAGGCCGCCGGTGCAGCGGCGCTTGACCTCGTCGCCCTCACGCACCGCCTCGGAGCCGCAGACCGGGCATTTGTCGGGGAAGACATAGGGGACGGCTTCGGCGGGACGCAGGTCCGGGACGACGCCCAGAATCTGGGGAATGACATCCCCGGCGCGTTGCAGGCGGACGGTGTCGCCGATGCGGACGTCCAGACGTTCGATCTCGTCTTCATTGTGCAGGGTGGCGTTCCTGACCACGACGCCGCCGACGGTGACCGGATGCAGGCGAGCGACTGGGGTCAGGGAGCCGGTGCGGCCGACCTGGATGTCGATGCCTTCCAGCACCGTGGTCGCCTGTTGCGCGGGGAATTTGTGGGCGATGGCCCATCTGGGGCTTCGGGCGACGAAGCCGAGACGGCGCTGCCAGTCCAGGCGGTCCACCTTGTAGACCACGCCATCGATATCATAGCCCAGGGTCGCGCGGTCGCGTTCCAGTTCGCGATAGACCGCGATCAGGCCCTGGGCGCCCTCGACCCGGCGCGAGCGGGCGTTGACGGGGAAGCCCCAGGCCTTGAGCTTTTGCAGGGCCTCCCACTGGGTCTCGGCGAAGTCGCTGGAGTGTTCGCCCCAGGCGTAGGCGAAGAAGTTCAGCGGACGTTTGCCGGTGATCCGGGCGTCCTTCTGGCGCAGGGAGCCGGCGGCGAAGTTGCGCGGGTTGGCGTAGGTGCGGCGGCCCTCGGCCTCGGCTGCGGCGTTGAAGGCGGCGAAGGCGTCGGTGGGGGCGTAGACCTCGCCCCGGATTTCGATCCGGTCGGGCCAGTCGTCGCCGGCTAACGTCTGTTTCACATCGGCGATGGTGTTCAGATTGGCGGTGACGTCCTCGCCGGTGCGGCCGTCCCCTCGTGTGGCGCCGATGGTCAGTCGGCCGTCCACGTAGAGGAGGTTGGCGGACAGGCCGTCGATCTTGGGCTCAGCGACGAAGGCGATGGGCTCGTCGGCGGGCAGTTTCAGGAAACGGGCGATGCGGGCGACGAAGTCGCGCACCTCGCCCTCGTCGAAGGCGTTGTCCAGCGACAGCATGGGCAAGCCGTGGCGGACCTCGGCGAACTGGGTGGAGACGGCGGCGCCGACCTTGTTGGACGGGGAATCCGGGCGGATCAGGTCGGGGAAGGCGGTCTCGATCGCCAGGTTGCGGGCGCGCAGGGCGTCGTAGTTGGCGTCGGAAATCTCGGGCGCCGCCTCGGCGTAGAGGGCGTCGTGGCGGGCCATTTCGTCGGCCAGCCAGGCAAGCTCCTCGGCCGCCGCGTCCGGCGTCAGGGCGTCGATGGAAACGGGTGAGGGAATCGTCGGGGCCATGAGGATCGTCTTATCATCTGCGGCGGCGCCTGCATGACAGAACCGTATGCTGACGGCCGGGGGAAGGGACGCTAGGCTGACGACCCAGCCTCGGAGCCTGCATGAATCGATCGCCTTTTCCTATCTTCCTGACCGCCGCCCTGGTGCTGAGCGGGTGTGTCGCCGCGCCCGCCGCTCCGGTCGCGCCGACGCCCGCCGCAGCGGTGGAGACGGGCCCGAGCCAGTTGCTGGAGGACGTTCGCATCCTGTCGGCGAACGACATGGAGGGGCGCGACACCGGATCGCCGGGCGGCGAGCGGGCGCGGGCCTATATCGTGTCTCGGCTGGAGGCGATCGGGGTGCAGGCGCCACCGTTCGGACGGCTGCAGCCGTTCCAGGCCTCGGGTCGCACGGCCGAGGGGGTGAAGGCCTTCAGCGGGGTCAATATCGTCGGGCTGATACCGGGTACGCGGGTTCCGGATCGCTATATCGTCGTGACGGCGCACTATGATCACGTCGGCGTCAGCGGCGGCCAGATCTACAACGGCGCGGACGACAACGCCTCGGGCGTGTCGACGATGCTGGAGATGGCGACGCGGCTGAAGGCGAACCCGCCCGAACACAGCGTGCTGATCGTCGCCCTGGACGGCGAGGAGCGGGGGCTGCTGGGGGCGCGCGAGTTCGTGCGGGCGCCGCCGGTGCCGCTGTCGTCCATCAGCCTGAACCTGAACTTCGACATGACGGCGCGGGCCGAGACGGACGGTCATCTGTGGGTCACAGGGACCTATCAGCAGCCGCAACTGCGCCCCATTCTGGAGGCCGTCGCGCCGCAGGGGCCGGTCTCGTTCGCCTTCGGCAAGGACACGCCGCAGGATACGGGCGAGAACAACTGGGTCGATGCGTCCGACCACGGCGCCTTCCACGAGGCGGGCGTGCCGTTCCTCTATATGGGCGTGGACTATCACCCCGACTATCACCGCCCGAGCGACGACTTCGAGCGGATCACCCCGGCCGTCTTCACCAGCGCGACCGAGATCGCCATCGCCGGGTTCCGGGCACTGGACGAGGCGCTGGACAGGGCGATGGACCGGTGATGCGTCGGCTGGCGGCGGCGCTGTCGCTCTGCGTGCTGGCGCTGGGGGCGTGTGAAAGGCGGGAGGCGAGGGCGCCCGTACCGGCAAGCCCGCCCCCTGCGGCCGCGGCGTTCAGTCATCGGCTGAGCGGGGACGTCTCCGGAGAATATCGCTCGGCGCCCGATGCGGAGGGCGGAACGACGTCGCTGTTCATCGGGCAGGCGGCGGCCTTCGTCAGGTGGGAGGCGGGAGATCGCACGGCGCCGCCGCTGCTGCTGACGCTGACCGGGCCGGACGGGGAGGCGCGGATCACGCCCGAGGCCTATGTCGTCACCGACGATGCGGTGCAGATGAGGGGCGCGACGCCTGACGGCGGAGTGGTCCAGTTTCAGGCGCGTCTCGACCAGGGCGCGCTGGCCACGGCGCGGCGAAACCTGGGGGACCAGACGCCCGTCCTGACCGGGACGGTGACGGTGGAGGGACGACGCATGGCCGTCAGCCTGAGCCGATGGGGCGGCGACTGATCAGAGCGCCAGGCGGACCAGCAGATAGACCCCGCCGGCGATCGCGGCCCACAGCAGAAGGCTGAGCCCCACCAGCAGGCCGACGGAGCGTTTTCCCGACCAGCGGGGCTCTGTGGAGGATCGCTTCAGGCGCACGTCCGCCGGAGAGGCGAGACGGCGCGACGGGCGGGAGGGTTTGGCGGACACGATGCAACCTATGATGGCGAAAACGTCGCCGGTCAAGAAGTGTGGTCTTGCGTGTTCAGGACGTAAACGCATGACGAGTTGCCAAGATTGCAACCTTGAGAAATAGTCCGCCGGGGAGGGTGGACAGATGGCGATGGCGGAGGCCGCTGGGCGGCGGCAGGCGCGGGTGCGTCCGAACACGTCTCGACGCGGGGGCGATCAGGCGCGGTGGATCCGCGCGCTCGACGTCGTCGTTTCGCTGGCCGCGCTCCTGTTCTTTCTTCCGCTGATGGCTCTGACGGCCCTGGCGATCCGGGGGCAGGACGGCGGGTCGGCCTTGTTTCGACAGGCGCGGCTGGGGCGGGGCGGGGAACTGTTCGACTGCCTGAAGTTCAGGTCGATGGCCGTCGACGCCGAGGCCCGCTTGCCCGATATGATGAATGAAGAATGGGCGGCGGCGCGCAAGTTCAGGCGCGACGCCCGCGTGACCCGGCTGGGGCGCGTGCTGCGGCTGTCCAGCCTGGATGAGCTGCCCCAACTGATCAACGTCCTGAGGGGGGAGATGTCCCTGGTCGGGCCGCGCCCGATCGTGCTGGACGAGGCGAAACTTTATGGACGACGTCTGCAAGCCTATTGCGCGGTGCGGCCCGGTCTGACCGGCCTGTGGCAGATTTCCGGCCGTAACGACGTGGCCTATGCCCGTCGCGTGGCCATGGATGTCTGGCTGGTCAGGAACGCGTCCCTCCGCGTCTATCTTATGATCCTGGCCCGGACGATCCCGGCCGTCCTGAGCCGGAGAGGCGCCTGCTAGGAGGCGATCGTCTTTATCGTCGGCGACCGGATCGGTTTTCGTAAAAGCGCCGTCGATCATCCTCAAAACCTCCGTCGAACCTTCATGATCCAGCGCATGCGCCGTCACAACCAGACCCTAATGACTGTAGCCGGGCAGGAGGGGCGATCACGTCGTTGCGGCCGGGCATAAGCTCGGACGTCCCCTGCCGTAGCTCTTTGACCAGACACACGGTGGACTGACGATGACCGGCCTTCAGATGAAAACCCTGCTTGTGACGGCGTGCAGCGCCCTCGCGCTCGCCGCCTGCGGTTCCGCCGAAGTGGCCTCGCCTGGAGAAGGCGATTACGGAAACGGCGGCGGCGGTGGCGGCGGTGGTGGTGGTGGCGGAACGCCCGCGCCGGGCACGCCTGCGGCGGATTGCCCGACGGGCCTGTCGAACGTCGGCACCATCGCCAACAACAGCCTGCGCGTTTGCCAACTGCCGCAACAGGTTCTGGGCAATCTGACCCTCGCCGTGCGCGCCGGCACCATCTATTCGATCACCGGCCGCACCGAAGTCGGCACCGATCGCGGACTTGACCCGGCGGCGCCGACCGGCACGCAGGGCGTCCTGACGATCGAGCCGGGCGTCAAGGTCTTCGCGTCGGGCGGCGGCGACTATCTGCTCGTCAACCGCGGCTCGCAGATCTTCGCCGAAGGCACCGCGACCAACCCCATCGTCTTCACCAGCCGTCAGAACATCGAGGGTTCGACCACCGCGACGTCGCAAGGTCAGTGGGGCGGCATCGTCCTCGCCGGTCGTGCGCCGCAGGCCAACTGCCAACTGACGGCGCCCGTCACCTGCACCGGCCAGGTCGAGGGCACCAACGCCTTCTACGGCGGCAACACGCCCGCCGACAACTCG
Organism: Brevundimonas sp. FG128; assembly: GCF_057809775.1. NCBI lineage: Bacteria > Pseudomonadati > Pseudomonadota > Alphaproteobacteria > Caulobacterales > Caulobacteraceae > Brevundimonas > Brevundimonas sp. FG128. The sequence continues at coordinate 459,919 of NZ_JBMDKP010000002.1, read as the reverse complement.
GGCCGCCTGCGTTACGTCCAGATCAAATATTCGGGCTTCGAAATCTCGACCGGCAATGAACTTCAGGCTCTGACCCTGGCCGGCGTCGGCTCGGGCACGACCCTGGAATACATCCAGTCGTACAACAGCTCTGACGACGGCATCGAAATCTTCGGCGGCTTCGCCAACCTGAAGCACATCGTCATCAACGGCGCCGACGACGACGGCCTGGACACCGACACCGGCTGGCGCGGCGGCGCCCAGTTCGGCATCGTGACCCAGCGTGCGCCGAACTCGACCAGCCGTTCGGCCGGCTTCGAGTTCTCGTCCGCCCCGGCTTCGACGGCCTACGCCTCGCGTTACCTGTCGCAGCCGAAGATCGCCAACTGGACCCTGGTCGGCCGCAACGCGCCGATCGACGCCCACACGGTCATGCACTTCGACACCGGCACCAACCCGAACCTGATCAACATCGTCGCCACCTCGACGGCGGGTTCGGTCGCCGGCTGCTTCGACATTGCAGACGCCGACACGCAGACCAGCTTCGACGGCGGTACGACGCCGTCGCTGCGTTCGATCTACATGTCCTGCGCGGTCTCCTACCGTCCGGCGAACGTGGCGCGCTCGACGGCCGTGTTCACCAACGCCCGCAACACCAATGTGACCGCTGCTGGCACGTCGACCCTGACCGCCCCGACCTCGGGCACGACCATCTCGAACCAGAACCTGGCCTTCATCAACGGGGCCAACGAGAACGGCGTCACGCCGGTCGACGCGAAGACGGTTTACGCCTTCTTCGACACCACCACCTACATCGGCGCCGTCCAGAACGCGTCCGACACCTGGTGGCAGGGCTGGACCTGCGGCCTGACTGCCGGCTCCACCTGCTGACGATGACAGCGCCGGCGGCGACCATGGGGTCGCCGCCGGTTCTTCGCGTTTCCCGACCCCTTCAAGGCGCAGACCATGAATAGACTTACTCTGACCCTGAGCGGGGTCCTTCTCGCCAGCAGTGCGCTGATCGCGCCTGGCCTGGCGTTCGCCCAAACCGCCCCCGCGACGACCCCGACCGCGCAGACCCCGGCCCAACAGGTCCAGGAACAGGCGACCGACGTCGGCGAGATCGTCGTCCTGGGACGCTACATTCCCGAACTCAACCGCGAAAGCTCCGAGGTCGCGGCCTTTCTGACGTCCGAGGATCTGGAACGGACCGGCGACAGCAACGCCGCCGCCGCCCTGACCCGCGTCACGGGCCTGTCGATCGTCGAAGGGCGCTTCATCTATGTGCGCGGCCTGGGCGAGCGTTACTCCTCCGCCCTGCTGAACGGTTCGCCGCTGCCCAGCCCCGAACCACTGCAACGCGTCGTGCCGCTGGACCTGTTCCCCTCCAGCATCCTGGCGGGCGTGACGGTCCAGAAGACCTATTCGCCCAACTTCCCCGGCGAGTTCGGCGGCGGCGTCATCGACCTGCACACCATCGACGCGCCCACCGAGCCCTTCTTCAACATGAAGCTTTCGCTGGCCGGCAACACCGAGTCGACCGGCAAGGAAAACCTGATCTACTTCGGCTCGCGCAGCGACTTCACGGGCTTTGACGACGACACCCGCGAAGTGCCCGGCGCGATCAGCATCGCTTTCGACCAGGGCAAGCAGATCAACACCGCCAACTTCTCGGCCGACCAGCTCCAGACCATGGGGCAGTCGCTGGTGAACGCGCCCCTGCGTCTGTTGCAGCGTGAAAAGACGCCGATCGACGGCGGCGTGGAACTGGCCGGCGGCTTCTCGCAGCAAACCGGCCTGGGCACCCTGGGCGTCGTGGCTGTCGCGGGATATGACAACAGCTGGCGCGCCCGCAATGGCGTCCAGGAAGAAGGCCAGTTCCAGGGCGACGTGCTGGTGCCGGTCTCCACCTATGCCGTTGAATCCTACCAGAACGACATCCGCCTGAACTTCCTCGGCGGCCTGTCGCTGTCGAACGAAGACCATGAGGTGAAGTGGACCAACTTCTACGTCCGCAACACGTCCAAGGAAGCTCGCACGGTCGCCGGACCGGACTTCGACGCCGGCGGCGGCGTGATCCGCAACGACTATACCGAATGGTTCGTTCGCCAGCTGTTCAGCAGCCAACTGGCCGGCGAGCACCACTTCATGGACGGCTCCCTGGAAGTCGATTGGCGCGCGGCCTACGCCAAGACGTCGCGCGACGCTCCCTATGAATCGCGCTTCCAGTACGGCGTCGATGCGGACGGCGCTTTCATCCATAACGTCCAGGGCAATCTGATCTCGTTCAGCGAACTGGACGACGACATCGTCTCCGGCGGCGTCGATGTGGCCTACACCCTGCCGCTGTCGTCGGCGCGTGAAGCCATTATCAGCGCCGGCGTCGCCTCACTGGACAACAACCGCGAAGCCTCGCGTCACGACCTTCAGTTCGAGGCGGTCAACGGTTTGACGGACGATCAGCGTCACTCGCGGATCGACTATCTCTTCTCGGACTACAACATCAACCCGAACACCCTGCAGCTGCGTGAGATCGCCGGCAGCAACGGCGCCAGCGCCTATGACGCCGAGCTGCAGGTCAACGCCGCCTACGCCATGGTCGATGCGGAAATCATTCCGCTGGTCCGCACCACGGTCGGCGTTCGCTTCGAGGACGGTCAGCAGAGCGTGACGCCGCGCGATCTGTTCGGCGGCGCCTCGACCTTCGAGGCCACCGAGATCGACGAGCAGTATTGGCTGCCGTCGTTCACGGCGACCTGGAACTTCGCCGAGGATCAGCAACTGCGTTTCGGCGCCTCCAAGACGATCGGTCGTCCGCAGTTCCGCGAACTGGCGCCCCAGGCCTATACCGACCCGGAAAGCGACCGCATCTTCATCGGCAACCCCTATCTGGTGGACACCGAACTGCTGAACCTGGATGCGCGGTACGAATGGTATTTCGCCCGCCAGCAGTTCATCACGGCCGGCGTCTTCTACAAGGACCTGGATAAGCCGGTTGAATCCGTCATCGTCGATGTCGGCAACCAGCGTCAGCAATCCTTCCTCAACGCGCCCAAGGCCACCATCATGGGCGCCGAGGTCGAGGTGAAGAAGTATTTCGAGTTCCCCGACCAGGGCATGTCCTTCATCGCCAACAAGCGCTGGCTGGTGCAGGCCAACTACACCTATTCGGACTCCGAGGTTAAGGTCGGCGAGGACGACACCGTCCTGACGCTGGGCGGGGCCGGCACGCCGGAGCAGGCGTCCTTCTTCATCCAGGACGGCAGCCGTCTCCAGGGCCAGTCGGAACACGTCGCCAACCTGCAACTGGGCTGGGAAGACGACACCGCCCGGTCGCAGGCGACGATCATCGTCAACTACGTCAGCGATCGCATCACCGCGCGTGGCGCAGGCGTCGGCAGCGGCCGTGAACCGGACTTCATCCAGGAGCCCGGCGTCTTCCTGGACTTCGTCTATCGCAAGGACTTCACCGTCATGGCCCGCGACATGGGCTTCGCCCTGGAACTGCGGAACCTGCTGGGGACCGAGTTCGACGAATATCAGGAGCTTGGGAACAAGATCCGGGTCAACAACTACGACCTGGGTCAGAGCGCCTCGGTCAGCCTGACCGCCCGCTTCTGATCCAGAAACAGGCTGCGACCTTGCGACCGGGAGGCTTCGGCTTCCCGGTCGTTTTCGTTTCAGGATCATCCGTATGGACCGTGACTGTCACGAGATGTTCTTGGTGTCTTCACACTCCGGTGCGGCCCGCATACGGACGATTAGTCTAAGTCGCGACACGGCCGTCGGGGGCCGTGACGAGCATGGCGTCGTGATCGCTGCTTTCCGCAACTTCAGCCTGACGTCGGCGGCCGAGACGGCCCGTCGCCTGCCGCTGCGTCGCATCGTCGAGGCGGTCCTGATCCTGCTGCTGCTGATCCAGGCGGGGCGTCTGGTCTGGGTGTTCGTCGCGCCGCATCCCAAGACCGAGCCGACGGCCGCTGCGGCGCCCGATCGGCCCGTGGACATGACCATTCTGTCGCGTTTCGACGCCTTCTTCCGCACGGGCGGACAGGGCGCGCTGGCCGGGGCGTCGGGGACGGACGCCAGCCAGATGCGGCTGTTCGGGGTGCGGTCAGGCGGCGTGGGCGGCGGGTCGGCCATCATCGGTCTGGCGGATGGACGCCAGGTCTCCGTCGGCGTCGGCGAGGAGGTGGAGCCGGGGCTGGTGCTCCAGGCGGTCGGCCCCGACTTCGTCACCCTGGCGCGCGGCCAGTCGCTCAGCCGCCTCGAATTCACCGAAACACCCGTCGGCGCCGCAGCGCCGCCGCCGCCGCCCTCGACGCCCCAGGTCGTGGCGCCGCCCAGCCCTGCGCCGGCCTCGGCCCAGGGCGCGATCGTCGATCCCCAGCGGTTGATGGCCCAGGCGTCGCTGCGTCCCCGCATCCAGGGTCTGGGCGTCAACGGCTTCACCGTATCCTCGGCCGGCAATGCGTCCGAGCTGCGCAGCGCGGGGCTCCAGTCCGGCGACGTCATCCTGTCGGTCAACGGGGTAGCGCTGAACAGCCCGCAGGCCATCGGCGCCCTGCGCGGCCAGCTGGCCAGCGCGCCCGCCGCCGAAATCCAGTACGAGCGCGCCGGAGAGACGCGCACCACCACCATAAGGACGCGTCCATGACCGCCTCTCTGCGCAACCGCCTGATGCGATCCGGCGTCGGCGCGCTCGCCGCCGTGCTGGTTCTGCAAGGCCCGCTGTCGGCCGTGCCGGTCGCCGCCCAGGAGGCGCGCCAGACGCTGAACGTCCAGGGCGCCGACATTCGCGCCTTCATCCAGGACGTGGCCCGCACGACAGGGCGCACCTTCATCGTCGATCCGGCCGTGACCGGCACGGTGACGGTGACCAGCGACCGCCCGCTGGGCCGCACGCAGCTGTTCGAGGTCTTCCTGTCGACCCTGCGGGCCAACGGCCTGGTCGTCACGCCGACCCAATCGGGCGCCTATCGCATCAGCCCGGCCCAGGGCGCGGCGCAAGGGCCGTCCACCGTGGGAGTGGAGCGGTTCTCGACCGAGGTGTTCCAGCTTCGCAACATCGACGCGGCCTCGGCGGCCGAAACCATCCGGCCCCTGGTCGGGGGCCAGGGGCAGGTACTGGCCAATCCCGGCGCCAACAGCGTGGTGGTGGCGGATTTCGCCGACAACCTGGCGCGGGTCCGGTCGCTGATCTCGCGGATCGACGTGGATCGATCCAGCTATGAGGTCGTGTCGCTGGAGAACGCATCGGCGCGCGAGATCGCAGGCGTGCTGCAACAGGTGATGTCGGCGCCGGGCGCAGGCGGGCAGGGGATGGTCACGGTCACCCCGGTCGAGAGCTCCAACTCCATCGTCCTGCGCGGCGACGGCCAGGCGCTGACCCGCGTGCGGGGGCTGATCCACGATCTGGACGGCCGGTCACGCGCCAGCCAGGACGTCAATGTCATCTTCCTGGAACACGCCAGCGCCGAGCAGCTGTTGCCGGTGCTGCAACAGGTGGTCGGGCAGCCCGTCAGCGCATCGACGGAGGGGACGCAACGGCTGCGGACCCCGCCGACGGGCACGACGAACGGAGGCTCCGGCGGTCTGTCGCGCACGGCGTCCAGCCTGGGGGGCGCGGACGCCGACACCGGGGCCATCGGCTCTTCGACGGTCACGGCGACGGGCCAGCGCGCCACCATCGCCCGTTTCCCCGGCGCCAACGCCCTGGTGATCTCGGGGCCGGCGGACATGCAGCGGACACTGGCCGATGTGATCCGTCGCCTGGACGTGCGCCGCCAGCAGGTGCTGATCGAGGCCATCGTGGTCGAGCTGAGCGACAATGCGGTGCGCGAGCTGGGCGTCCAGTGGCTGTACGGCGGCGAGAACGGCGTGGGCCTGACCAACTATTCCAACCGCGCCTCGCCCCTGGTCCCGCTGGCCGGCGGCGCTGCGGCGGGCCAGCTCGATCCAGACGATCCGTTGCGTGAACAGCTTCAGAGCCTGGCGCTGAACAGCCTGCTGGGCGCCAACGGTTTCGTCGGCGGGGGCGGCGGCAAGATCGGCAACGGCCTGTTCGGCTTCATTATCAATGCGGCCAAGACCGACGAAGGCTCCAACCTGCTCCAGACGCCGTCGATCATGACGCTGGACAATGAGGAGGCGACCTTCCTGGTCGGGCAGGAGGTGCCGATCACGACGGGCCAGACCCTGCTGGACGGAAACTCCAACCCCTTCACCACGACCGACCGCAAGGACATCGGCGTGCGGTTGACGGTCAAGCCGCAGATCAACGCGGGCGGCTCCATCACCCTGACCCTGCGCCAGGAGGTGTCGGCCATCAACGGCGTGCTGACCAACGGCGCGTCGGACCTGGTGCTGGACAAGCGCGAGCTGGAGACAACGCTGGTGGTGGATGACGGCGACATCGCCGTCGCGGGCGGTCTGCTGGACCAGAACGACCGGCTGGCCACCGACAAGGTGCCGGGGCTGGGCGACATTCCCGGCGTCGGCGTGCTGTTCCGCTCGACCAGCCGACAGCGGGGGCGGACCAATCTGATGGTCTTCCTGCGCCCCACCATCATCCGCACCCCGGCCGAGGCGCAAGGCCTGGCGGCCGACCGCTGGGGCTATATGCGCGCCCAGCAGCAGGCGGTTCAGCCGGATCGCGAGCCCAGCCTGGACGCCCTGGTGCGGGACTATATGCGCACCCAGCCGCCGGCGGCGCCCGCCGTGGGCGAGCCGATGGTGATTGCGCCGACCGCCCCCATCGCGCCGGTCGACGTCGCGCCCCTGCCGCCTGCGGGGAGCTGATCCGTGATCACGCTGGTCAGCCCCAGCCTGCCCTATGGGTTCGCCAAGCGGCACGGCGTGCTGTTGCTGGACATCGATGACGTGGCGCGGGTGGGGCTGCGGCAGGGCGCGGACCCGATGGCCCTGATCGAGACGCGGCGTGCGCTGGGTCGGCCGCTGGCGGTCGAGCCCCTGACCCAGGCGGCGTTCGACCGGCAGCTGTCGGAAATCTACGCGGGCGACCATCTGACGGGCGGTGACGGCGACGATCTGGACATGCCGGCGGGGCTGGAAAGCCTGATCGACGACATTCCGGCGGCGGCGGACCTGCTGGACACCGCCGACGACGCCCCGGTCATCCGGCTGATCAACGGGGTGATCGCCGAGGCCGTGCGGGCCGGCGCCTCGGACATTCACCTGGAAACCTACGAGACGGCGCTGTTGGTCCGTATGCGGATCGACGGAGTCCTGCGCGAAGTCCTGAGCCTGAACCCGCGCATCGCGCCCCTGCTGGTGTCGCGCATCAAGGTCATGGCGCGGCTGGACATCGCGGAGAAACGCGTGCCGCAGGACGGGCGGATTCCGCTGGCGCTTGGCGGCAAGACGCTGGACGTGCGGGTCTCCACCCTGCCGTCGCGGGGCGGCGAACGGGTGGTGCTGCGGATCCTGGACAAGGATCAGGCGGGCATGACGCTGGACCGGCTGGGCATGGATACCGACGCCTTCGCCGCCTTCAAGGGCGCGCTGGCCGAGCCGAACGGGATCATCCTGGTCACGGGGCCGACGGGTTCGGGCAAGACCACCAGCCTGTACGCCGGGCTGTCGCTTCTGAACGACCAGACGCGCAACATCCTGACGGTCGAGGACCCGGTCGAATACGCCATCGACGGCGTGGGCCAGACCCAGGTCAACACCAAGGTCGGCATGACCTTCGCCGCCGGGCTGCGCGCCATCCTGCGCCAGGATCCGGACGTGGTGATGGTGGGCGAGATCCGCGACGTGGAGACGGCGGGCATCGCCGTTCAGGCCTCGCTGACCGGGCATCTGGTGCTGTCGACCGTCCATACCAACGATGCGGTCGGGGCGGTGACGCGGTTGCGCGACATGGGGGTGGAGCCCTTCCTGCTGGCCTCGACCCTGCGTCTCGTCGTGGCCCAGCGGCTGGTGCGACGGCTGTGCGGCGAGTGCCGGACGCCCGAGATCGCCGACAAGACGACCGCCCGTCTGATCGGCGCCAAGGCCGGGGTGCGCGTCTGGCGTCCGCACGGCTGCGCTCACTGCGCCAACACCGGCTATGTCGGCCGGGTCGGGCTGTATGAGGTGCTGAAGATCGACGACCGCGTCCGTCGCGTGATCGCCGCCGAGGCCGATGGCGACGCGCTGAGCGCCGCAGCGTTCGCACAGGGCGGGACATTGGCGGACCGCGCGCGCGACATGGTCCTGCAAGGCGTGACCTCCATCGAGGAGGCGGTGCGGGTCTCGCGTCAGGAAACCGCCGTCGATCTGGACGGCGACAGCTCGGGCGAGGCGGGCTGATGGCGGCGTTCGACTATGTCGCCGTCGACGCGGCCGGACGCACGGTGTCCGGCGCCCTGACCGCAGCGGACGAGGTTGCGGCGCGAAGCCTGTTGTCGCGTCGTCGGCTGGCCTTGCTGGAGATCACGCCTGCACGCGTCGTCGGCCGGGCCGAGACCGCCGCGCGGCCGGGCGGCAAGCTGAACGCCAAGACCCTGGCCCTGACCACGCGGCAACTGGCGACCCTGATTTCCGTGGCCCCGATCGAGGAGGCCCTGCGGACCCTGGCGCTTCAGGCCGACCGCGTCGCCGTTCGCCGGGTGCTGGAAGGCGTCCACGCCGGGGTGATGGAGGGGCGTCGCCTGTCCGACGCCATGAGCCGCCAGGGCCAGGCCTTTCCGCCGCTCTATCGGGCCATGGTCTCGGCCGGCGAACAGTCGGGGGCACTGCAACCGATCCTGGAGCGGCTGGCCGACGGGCTGGAGCGCGACCAGCAGGTGCGCGGCAAGGTGATCACGGCGCTGGTCTATCCCTGCGTGTTGGCGGTCGTGGCGCTGGGCGTCATCGGCGCCCTGATGACCTTCGTCGTGCCCAAGGTGGTGGATCAGTTCGACAGCATGAACCAGACGCTGCCGCTGCTGACGCGGCTGGTGATCGGCGTATCGGACCTGATGCGGAACTGGGGTTGGCTGGTGCTGGTCGTTCTGGCCGTCATGGCGGCGGCGGGCGTCGTGGCGCGTCGCAGACCGGACATCCGAATGACGATGGACCGCGCGGTGCTGCGCCTGCCGCTGGTCGGACGGCTGACGCGCGACCTGCACGGGGCGAAGATGGCGCGGACGCTGTCGACAATGATCGCCGCAGGCCTGCCGGTGCTGGAGGGTCTGACGATCACGGCGCGCACGGTGTCCAACCGGGCGCTTCGCCAGGCGACCGAGGCGATGGCCGACGCCGTGCGCGAGGGCGGCGGGCTGTCGGCCGCCATGCGCCGCGCCGACGTCTTTCCGCCGATCCTGGTTTACATGACCGCCTCGGGCGAGAGCAGCGGACGGCTGGAGCCGATGCTGGAGCGCGCCGCCGACTATCTGGAACGCGAGTTCTCGACCTTCACGGCCGTGATGCTGAGCCTGTTGGAGCCGGCCATCATCGTCGTCATGGGCGGCGTGGTCGCCCTGATCGTGCTGTCGATCCTGCTGCCGATCCTTCAGATCAACACCCTGGCGATGGGATGAAAGGACTTCTCATGACCAAGACCAAACACCGGACCCGCCGCAAGCGCGAAGGCTTCACCCTGGTGGAGCTGATGGTGGTCATCGTGATCATCGGCCTGCTGGCGACGGTCGTGGCCATCAACGTCTTGCCCAGCCAGGACCGCGCCATGGTCGGCAAGGCCAAGGCCGACATCTCCGTGCTGGAACAGGCGATCGAGACCTATCGCCTGGACAATCTGAACTTCCCCACCGACCAGCAGGGGCTGCAGGCCCTGGTCGCGCCGCCCGCAGGCCTGACCCAGCCCGAACGCTACCGCGAGGGCGGCTATGTGCGCCGTCTGCCGGAAGATCCCTGGGGCAACGCCTACCAGTATCGGCGCCAGAGCGCCCATGGCGGGCAGTTCGACGTCTTCTCGCTGGGGGCGGACGGCAAGGAGGGAGGGGAGGACAATGACGCCGACCTTGGAAACTGGCAGGGCTAGGCCCGCCGTCCGGGCCGGATTCACCCTGGTCGAGCTGATGGTCGTGATGACGATCATCGGCCTGGCGGCCGGCGCCGTCGTCCTGTCCATTCCCGATCCCCGGCCCTCGGTCGGGATGGAGGCGGAACGGTTCGCCGCGCGGCTGGTGCGCGCCAGGGAAGAGGCGATCCTGACGAACCGGCCGGTCGCGGTGGATGTGGACCGCGTCGGTTATCGCTTTTCCAACTTCGACGGGCGGGACTGGACCGCCCTGAACGGCGTCTTCACGGCCCAGACCTGGGACGAGGGCCTGGGCGGGCCAGGACGGGCGCGGATCGTCTTCGATCCGACCGGCGTGACGGACCCGGCCGAAATCAGGCTGATGCGCGACGGCAGGGGGCGCACCGTCGTCGTGGACGGCGCAGGCGAGGTGGTGGTCGATGGCTGACCGCGCCGGCTTCACCCTGATCGAAATGCTGGTCGCCCTGGCGGTGTTCGCCCTGGCGGCGATGGCCCTGCTGAACCTGTCGGGAGAGAGCACGCGCTCGGCCGCCCGTGTCGAGGCGCGCACCCTGGGCGGCATCGTGGCGGAAAACGTCGCGGCGGAGGCCATGATCGCCCCCAGCCTGCCGGTCGGGGAGACGTCCGGTCAGACGACGCTGGGCGGCCAGGTCTGGCGCTGGCGGCGCGTGGTCAGCGGGACGGAGGTTCCGGGAGTGGGCCGCATCGACGTGCGGGTCGCCAACGACGAGGGCCAGGCGGCGGATCGTGTCCTGTTCCGGGCGGCGGGCGCATGATGATGGCCAAGGCCCGCGCGGGCTTCACCCTGGTCGAGGTGCTGGTCTCGCTGCTGATCTTCGCCCTGCTGGCGGCGGCGGGCGCCCTGGTGCTGGGCCAGACGATCGATACGCGGTTCGCCGTCCAGAGCAATGTCGAACGCACCGCCGCCCTGCAACGGACGCGCGCCCTGCTTAAGGCCGATCTGGCCCAGGCCTCCGACCGGCGCACGCGCGGACCCAGCGGACGGCCCCTGCCGCGCGCCCTGATGGGGGCGCAGGCGCCGGGCGATCCGGTTCTGGTCCTGGTCCGCAACGGGTGGAGCAATCCCGACGCTGCGGCGCGGCCGTCGCTGCAACGCGTGGAATATCGAGTGACCGACGGGCGGTTGGAGCGGCGGGTGTCGCCCTATCTGGACGGGGCGCGGGCGGGCGCCGCCCAGGTGCTCTACACAGGCGTCCGCGACGTGGCCGTCACCTTCCTGCAGGACGGCAGCGAGGCTCCAGCCTTCATCTCGACCAGCGCGCGGCCCCTGCCCGACGCGGTGCGGGTGGTCATGACGCTGGACGGCCTCGGGCGCGTCGAACAGCTGTTCCTGGTGGCGGCGGCGTGAGGGGGCGGCGTCGAGCGCGCGAGGGGATGGCCCTGCTGACCGTCCTGCTGCTGGTGGCGGTGATGGCCGTCGTGGCGGTGGCCATTCTGGACGACGTGCGCTTTTCCGTTCGCCGCACGACCAATGTCGAGACCCAGGCCCAGGCCCAGTGGTACGCCGCCGGCGCCGAAAGCCTGGCGCGGCGCCAGATCGAGGATCTGATCGCCGCAGACCCCGTCCGCACGCCGCTGGAGCCGCGATGGGACGGGCGGGTGCTAAGCTTTCCTATCGAGGACGGCGCGATCCAGGCGGTGGTCCATGACGGCCAGGCCTGTTTCAACCTGAACAGTCTGGTGCTGGGCCAGGGCGAGGACCTGGTGGCGCGACCGGAAGGGCTGGCGCAGTTCGTGGCGCTGGGGACGGCGCTGGGGCTGCCGCGCACGCGAATGGCGACGGTCGGCGCCGCCCTGACCGACTGGATGGATGCGGACGGCGACCCCCTGCCGGGCGGCGCGGAAGATGCGCGATACGCCGGACTGTCGGTCCCCTATCGCACCGCCGGGATCATGCTGGCCGATGTCAGCGAGATGCGGGCCGTCGCCGGGATGGACGACGGGCTTTACCGGCGTCTGCGGCCCTATGTCTGCGCCCTGCCGACGACCCGGCTGTCGGCGATCAATGTGAACACCCTGAGGCCGGATCAGGCGCCCCTGCTGACGATGCTTACGCGCGGCGCGCTGGGGCCGCAGGCGGCGAAGACCGCCATCGCCGCGCGTCCGGCGACCGGTTGGGCCAGCGCCGACGCCTTCTGGGCGCAGCCGGCCCTTCAGGATTTCACGCCCGACGACGAGACGCGCGCGCAGGCTACGCTGCTGACGCGCTTTTTCGACCTGACCGTCGATGTCGATTACGGCGGCGCCCACGCCGTCCGCACCGCCCTGTTGTACGCCGCGCCCGAAGGGGGCGTGCGCACCGTCATCCGCCGCTGGATACCCGAAGAATGACCACGACCCGCATCGTCCAGATCCCCCCGGCGGCGTCCATGCCTGCGCCCTTCGTCGTCGTCGATGGCCAGGGCCGGGTGCTTCAGCGCGGCGCCTTGCTGCTGGAAGGCGAGGCGCCGCACGCCGAGGTGCGCACCATTGCGGTCGCGCCGGGGGCCGATGTCCTGATCCGATGGCTGGACCTGCCCGTCGGCGGCGCGGCCCAGACGCGGGCGGCGGCGCGCTGGATGCTGAAGGACGACCTGGCGGCCCTGCCGGATCGCACCGTGGTCGCCGTCGGCGCGCCCGGCGTCGCGCACGGTCCCCGCCTGACCGCCGCGGTCAGCGCCACCCTGCTGGAGGCCTGGATCGACTATCTGGCGGCCCTGGGCGTGTCGGTCGAGGCCGTGGTGCCCGACTGTCTGGTCTTGCCTGAGCCGCAGGACGACCTGACCCTGGCGACGGTGGCGGTCGGCGGCGATGTGGCTCTGCGCGGGCGCGGGTTCGCCGCCACGGTTCAGGCCGATCTGGTTCAGGCCATGGCGGGCGATCGGTCGCTGGCGCCGGTCGGGGATTGGGACGCGGCCCTGTCGGCGCTGGCGACCGCGCCGCTGCCGGTCAATCTGCTGTCCGGCGTGGAGCGGACGCGTCAGGCATCGAGCGGCGGCTGGCGTCGGGTCGCGGCCCTGGCTGCGGCGGTGGTGATCTCGCCGCTGATCCTGGCCGTCGCGGGCGCCGCGCATGACCGGCATGAGGCCAGCCAGGCCCGTGAGGCGACGCTGGTCCTGATTACGGAGGCGTTGCCGGACGCGGCCAAGGCGGCGGATCCGATCGCGGAGGCGCGCCGTCAACTGGCCGCAGCCCCGCCGCCGGGTGGCATGGCCGCGGCGTCCGCCGCCCTGTTCGCTGCGGTGGAGGGCGTCGAGGGTGCGGAACTGGACGGCATGTCGTCCTCGGCCGGCCAGGGGCTGAGGGCCACCGTCAGCTATCCCGCCTTCGGCGACCTGGACGCCATGCGAACCGCGCTGAACGGATCGGGGCTGAGCCTGTCGGACACCAGCACCGTCGAGGACGGCGGTCGCGTTGTCAGCGAAGTCGTGCTGGGAGGCGCGTCATGAACGGAATGATCGCACAGACCATGGCGTGGTGGGACGGACGGTCCCCGCGCGAGCAGCGGATGCTGGCGGTGATGGGGGTGCTGGTGTTCGCGGTTCTGGCGTGGCTGGTGATCGTGCGGCCGGTCTGGGCCTGGCGCGCCGATGCGGCCGATCAGCGTGTGACGGCGGAGGCGGACCTGTCCACGATCCGGCGCGCGCTGGGCGATGCGGCGCCCCGCTCCACGAGGGCGAGCGGCGTGGACGTTCAGGCCGTCGTGGCCCAGGTCAGCGCGGCCGGCGGCGTTTCGCCCGTCATGGGGATGTCGCCGGACGGCGGCCTGGGGTTCGCCCTGACCAATGTCTCGACCGCTGCGGCCTTCGGCTGGCTGGCGGCGCTCGACGGGCGCGGCGTTCAGGCGACCAGCCTCAACGTGGTCGAGAACGCCGATGCGACCCTGAGCTTCGAAGGGGCTCTGGCCGCGAAATAGGGGTCAGGGCAGGCGTTCTTCGACGCCGTCGTCCGTGCCGATGATGGCCAGGTCCGCCAGGTCCAGGAACAGGCCGTGTTCGACCACGCCGGTGATCAGTTTCAGATCGTCGGCCAGGCGCACGGGGTCGTGTATGGCCTTGCAGCCCGCGTCATAGATCAGGTTGCCGCCGTCGGTGCGGACCAGGCCGCGATCCGCCTGGCGCACGCGGGCCGGCTGGTTGATGTCGTGGTCGATAAGGACGTCGGCGATGCGGTTCGCCGTGGTCTTGTGGCCGAAGGCGACGACCTCGATCGGCAGGGGGAAGGTCCCCAGCACCGGCACCACCTTGGCCGCGTCGGCGATGACGATGCAGCGGGCCGAGGCCTCCCACACCAGTTTCTCGCGCAGCAGGGCTGCACCGCCGCCCTTGATCAGGGCCAGGCCGGGGCCGACCTCGTCGGCGCCGTCGACGGTCAGGTCGATGCGGGGCGTATCTTCCAGCGTCGACAGCGTCAGACCCAGTTCGCGCGCCAGGTCAGCGGTCTTTTCCGAGGTCGGGACGCAGCGCAGGCCGGGCAGGCCACGCGCCGCCAACGCCTTGACGAACCAGGCGGCGGTCGAGCCAGTGCCCAGGCCGACGACCATGCCGGCCTCGACATGGGCGGCGGCGGCTTCGCCGGCGTTCTTTTTCTGGATGTCGCTCATTTGGATTTTGCGGCTTTCTGAGCTTTCGCCTTCTCTCGGAAGGCGGCGCCGGCGTCCGGCTTGTGGGTCTGTCGCGCACGGCCGAAGGCGAGGGCGTCGGCCGGAACGTTTTCGGTGATCACCGAGCCGGAGGCGACGATGGCGCCGTCGCCGATGACGACCGGGGCGACCAGGCTGGAGTTGGAGCCGACGAAGGCCCCGGCGCCCACGTCGGTCCGGGCCTTGTTGAATCCGTCGTAGTTGCAGAAGATCGTCCCGGCGCCGATGTTGGCCCCCGCGCCGACGGAGCCGTCGCCCAGATAGGCCAGGTGGTTGGCCTTGGCGCCCTCGGCCATCTTGACGTTCTTGACCTCGACGAAGTTGCCGACCTTGACGCCCTTGGCCAGGTCGGCACCGGGGCGCAGACGGGCGTAGGGGCCGACTTCGGCGCCGGAGGCGACGCGGGCGCCCTCGATGTGGCTGAAGCTGCGGATGCGGGCGCCGCTCTCGATCACCACGCCGGGACCGAAGACGACGAAGGGTTCGATGACGGTTCCGCCGCCGACCTGTGTATCCCAGGCGAAGTGGACGGTGTCGGGCGCGCTCATGGTCACGCCAGTGGCCAGGAAGGCGTCGCGCTGCACCTGCTGGAACAGGGCTTCGGCCTGGGCCAGTTCGGCCTGGGAGTTGACGCCCATGACGGCGTCCTCGGCGGCGAAGACGGCGCGGGTGGGGTGGCCGGCCTTGCGCGCCAGCTCGACCACGTCGGTCAGATAGTATTCGCCCTTGGCGTTGTCGTTGCGGACTTCGGCCAGCAGCGAGAAGAGCAGGGCGGCCGGAGCGGCCATGACGCCGGAGTTGCAGGCGGTGACGGCGAGGACTTCGGCCGAGGCTTCCTTGGCCTCGGTGATGGCGGTCAGCGTGTCGCCGTCTAGGATCAACCGGCCATAGGCGCCGGGATCGCGCGCCTCGAAGCCGATCACGGTCACGCCCTCCGCATTGAAGACGGGCTCGATGTCGGCGGCCTTCAGCAGGGGCACGTCGCCATAGGTGACGACCACTTCGCCGTCGAAGCCGGCCAGCGCCTGTTCGGCGGCGCGGACGGCGTGGCCGGTGCCCAGCGGCGGGTCCTGGACGGCGATCGCCGCCTGACCCAACCGCTTGACCACATGGGCGCGGACCTCGGGCGAGTGGGTCCCGACCACGATGACGATCCGTTCGCAGCCCAGGCCCTCGGCCGCGTCGATGGCGTGGTCCATCATGGCGCGATGGGCCACCGGATGCAGCACCTTGGGCAGGGGCGACTTCATCCGCGTGCCTTGGCCGGCGGCGAGAATGATGGCGGCGCGGGGGGGCGTCTGGCTGGTCATGAATCGTCTCGCGGTCTAGTCGTCGTTCGCCGTCTACAGCGCCCCCGCCGTTCCGTCATCCTCGGGCTTGACCCGAGGATCGGATTTGCGAGCGCGGGTGCGTCGCCGTTTCGCACGCGCGGGGCGGCGCCCGATCCTCGGGTCGAGCCCGAGGATGACGAATGGAAAGAGAGTGACCATGACCGAGCGCGACCTGGAAGGCTGGACCATCGCCTTCGATCTGGATGGGACGCTGGTCGATTCCGCGCCGGACCTGATCGGGACTCTGAACCGGCTGCTGGTCGAGGAGGGGCTGCCGCCCGTGCCGATGGAGTCCGCCTCAACCCTGATCGGGTCCGGCGCACGCGCGTTGCTGGTTCACGGCTTCGAGGCGGCGGGTGCGTCGGTCGAACGGGCGCAATCGGACGCATTGTTCGAGCGGTTTCTGGTCGACTACGCCGCCCATATCGCGGACGGGTCGCAGCCGTTCGAGGGGGTCGTCGAGACGCTGGAGCGATTGAGCGCGCGCGGAGCGATCCTGGTCGTGGCGACCAACAAGCGGTCGGATCTGTCGGAATTGCTGCTGGAAAAGCTGGACCTGACCCGGCATTTCGCCGCCATCGTCGGGCCGGACCGGGTCAGCGCGCGCAAACCCTCGGGCGCGCATCTGAAGGAGGCCGTGATCAAGGGCGGCGGGGACCCCGAGCGGGCGATCATGGTCGGGGATGCGGCGCCGGACGCGGAGGCGGCCAAGGATGCGGGCATGCCGTGCATCCTGGTCACCTTCGGCTTTACGCCGGTGCCGGTCGAGGACCTGGGCGCGGACGTGCTGATCGACGATTTCGAGGATGTCGAGGAGGCTATCGACGGCGTCCTGTCCGACTTCTACGTCATGAAGGCGCTGAAATTCTGAGGGGCGCCGACAGGAAATCTGTCGGCTGAATGATCGCCGACGCGGTTGCGGATGGAGGCGGCGATGGACAGATTGGCGCACCCCTGTTGAAAGCCACTCCATGCTTGCTCGCTTCTTCAAGATCCCGCTCTGGCAGCGCACCTTCGCCGGCCTGGCCCTGGGCGTCATTGCGGGACTGATCCTGCGCGAACGGGCCGAGGTCTGGCTGCAGCCGATCGGCGACGTCTATCTGAACCTGATCCGCATGGTGGTGGCGCCCCTGGTGCTGTTCACCATCGCCAGCTCCATCGCCAAGCTGGGCGAGGGGGCGGGGGCCGTGCGGCTGGGCGTGCGGACCATCGTCTGGTTCGCCATCACCTCGCTGCTGGCCGTGCTGGTCGGGTTCGCGTTCGGCCACATCATCAATCCGGGCGTCGGCCTGTCCAACCTGCCGCTGGGCGAGGTCAAGGACCGGGTGATCCCGACGCCGCTGGAGGTGCTGATCGGCGTGGTGCCGACCAATCCGTTCGCCGCCCTGGCTGAGGGCAAGGTGCTGCAGATCATCTTCTTCTCGGCCCTGGTCGGGATGGCCCTGGTGGCGCTGGGCGATCGGGCGCAGGGGGTGCGGCGGCTGGTGGACGAGGGTGCGGCCGTGATCTTCCGCATCACGCGCTGGGTGATCCAGCTGACGCCCATCGGGGTGTTCGGCCTGATCGGCTCGGTCGTCGGCGGTTATGGCTGGGAGGCGTTGCTGCCGCTGCTGAAGTTCATCGGGGCCATCTACGCCGCCTGCCTGTTCCACATCCTGATCGTCTATTCGGGGCTGCTGAAGGTCCACGGGCTGAAGGTGACCAGCTTCTTCCGCGGCGCCTTCGCGGCCCAGCAGACGGCATTCGCCACCTCGTCGTCGCTGGGGACGCTGCCGATCACCCTGCGCCAGACGGTCGAGCGGCTGGGCGTGCCCCAGGCCTACGCCGCCTTTGCGGTGCCGCTGGGCGCCAATGTGAAGATGGACGGGTGTGGGGCCATCTATCCGGCCATCGCCTCGATCTTCATCGCCCAGTATTTCAAGATCGACCTGACGCTGACGCAGTACATCCTGATCGGCCTGACGGCGGTGCTGGGGTCGCTGGGCACGGCCGGTGTGCCGGGGACGTCGATCGTCATGCTGACCCTGACCCTGTCCACCGCCGGACTGCCGCTGGAAGGCATCGGCTATATCGTCGCCATCGACCGGGTCATCGACATGATGCGCACGGCGACCAACGTCACCGGCCAGATGCTGGTCCCGGTGCTGGTGGCCAAGGAGGAGGGGATACTGGACGAGGACATCTACAATGGTCACGTCGCCTGGCTGCCGGGCGACCCGGAGGCCGAGACGCCCGAGACGGTTCAGGCCGCCGGAATCTGAAACAGGCGCTTGCGCAGGGCCGGCGACCGGGCTACATCGCCGCCTCCGCAAGGCAAGGACGCGTAGCTCAGCGGGAGAGCACCTCGTTCACACCGAGGGGGTCACAGGTTCAATCCCTGTCGCGTCCACCATTGTTTTCCAAACAAATACAACGTCTTGTTCCGGGCGCACTGTGTGCACGAACAACGTTTCTGCGCGAATCGGCTCCGGGGGGCCACAGGGGGGGCCACGGCGACGGCCTCGGCGGTTTCGAAATCCCGAAAAAGTGTTCTGAAACAATCGCCTGAGCCTCGGCGGTGTTCACCGCTTCTCACGCCGTTTCACCCGTGTTCAGCGCGGAAAGCCGATTTCGACCGATTCGCGGTTGGCGGGTCCTTGGGCGCGCCTGGCGGTCCTGCGCAGAAAAAACTCGCGGCTCTCCAGTGTTATGATCCTGCAGTCCTGAACTGCAGCGCCGACACGAGGGAGGGGTGAGATGGCGGGCGTCGAACTCACCGCCGATCGTCAGATCGCCGCGCTCCGGCCGGCAGCCACCCGCTATGAGGCGGTGGTGGGCGGCAGTCATGGCCTCGTGATCCGGGTCTCGCCAAGCGGCGCCAAACAGTTCGCCTATCGCTACCGTCTGCCGAGCGGACGGCGCCGGCGCCTGATCCTCGGGCTTTATCCGGACCTGACGCTCGCCAGCGCTAGGATCCGGGCGGCCGAGGTGCGGCTCTCCCTTGTGAACGGCGCCGATCCGGTCGGCGAAAAGGCGGCGGCGCGGGAGCGGGCCCGCTCTGGCGAAACCCTCGACGAACTGGCGGAGGCCTATTGGGCCGCCGCCAGGGTCGGACTCCACGGCGGGCGACGCCGCCCCAAGCGACCCGGCACGATCGACAACGAACGTCAGCTCTGGCGCAATCACATCCGCAAGCCACTGGGCGGACGGCCGCTCACGGAAATCAAGCGCGCCGACGTCAAGAGCTTCATGCGCGACCGTGTGACCTCCGGTCTGTCGGCCGCCTCGGTCGCCTCCATCGGCGGTCTGCTGCACGCCGTCATGGGATATGCGGTTCTGGAGGAGCGGCTCGAGGCCAATCCCGTCCACGGGCTGGCGCGACCGCTCGCCCTGACGTCGCGCGAGCGGATGTTCGACGATGTGGCCCTGACGGCCCTGTGGGCGTCCGCGACCCTGGCGAGCGAGCCCTGGGAGGCGGGAGCCAAGAAGGCCGGCGTGCACGCCCGCCTGGAGCCGGCCATGGGGCTGGCGATCCAGCTGCTGATGCTGAACTTGACCCGACGCAACGAAGCGGCCGGCGCGCGAAAGTCCGAGTTCGACCGAAAGGCGCGGATATGGACCATTCCCTCCAGTCGCGCCACCCCCATGTGGTCCCCTTTGACGACGCCTGTCTGGCCGTGATCGACAAGGCCTGGGCGCTCGATCCCGACAGTCCGTATCTCTTCCCCTCCGGCAGGTCGCCGGGCCAGCACCTCGATCCGCACGCCATCACGCGCGCTTTCGCGCGCACCTGCGCCCGCAAAAAACTGCCCCTGGGATCTCCGCATGACGTTCGCCGGTCCGGCGCAACGACGTTGACGGGGCAGTATGGCGTCAGCCGGTTCATCGCCGGACTCGTGCTGGGCCACACGCCCAACGAGGGGGCGGCGGTCACAGCCGTCTATGACCGCTACACCTACGTGCCGGAGAAGCGAGAAGCCCTCAGCCGCTGGGGCCGCCACCTCCGAGGAGAGCCGGAGGCGACGGACGCGGGCGGTCTCGCCGCCGTGTCGGGCGCCGCTGCAGATGAGCAAGACGAGTTGGAGCGGGCGAAGGCGGCGGCGAGGGTGCTGTGTGAGGAGGCGGCTCTCCAGCAGGCGGTGCTCAGCCTGACCCTGAGCCTAGCGCGACGGCCGGAGGGCAGCGTGCCGCATCTCGACCTCCTGGCGAAGGCGGGACTGGATCTCGCCGCCGCCGGATCGAAGGCGGCTGTGGCGCGCTGGATCGACGTTTTCCGGTAATTAGGCCCGGTGGCAATCCGGACGACACGGTCCGGCAACCGCCGACTGAACGGCATTCGGCGGCGGCTGCTGAGCGTGCCGTTTAAGGCGGCCGTTCAGGACTGCTACCCAAGCGTGATCCACGTCGGGGCGTGGTCGCTGGCCCTTTCGTCGCTGCGGACGGCGCTGTCCACTCCGGCGTCGGTCAGGGCGCTCGGCTGCGGCGGCGTTGAGCAGGAGGTGGTCGATCCGCAGGCCCGCGTCGCGCTCCCACGCCTTGCGGAAATAGGATCAGAACATCCAGGGCGGAGGATCGTGGGGAAAGCGCGTGCGCAGGGCGTCCGTCCATCCCTGGTCCAGCAGGGCCTGGAAGGCGGCGCGGCTTTCGGGTTGGAGCAGGGCGTCGCGCTTCCACGAGCGCGTGTCGTAGATGTCGGCGTCCGTCGGCACGACGTTGTACAACGCGGGGCCTTCGCGCGTGGAAAGGCTGGGACGTGTTCCCCGGATTACGGAGACAGAACATTATGTTGACACCGTCATTGAATGTTATCTGGCATTGACCGCGGGGCGGCGGCCCCTGTCCGCCACCGCGTGCCGGACGCCGGGGAGGGCGCGGTGATCCGCGTAGATGTCGAGGGCGACGGCGGGGACGGCGAGGGCGATCTATTGACCCGCCAGGAGGCCTCGGCCTTTCTCGCCCAGTTCGGCATCCGGCTGAAGCCTGCGACCCTGGCGCGGCTCTGGTCGACGGGTCACCAGGGCCGTCCGTGCCGCCATGTCCGCGCCCAACCCTATTATCCGAGGGCGCTGCTTCGCCAGTGGGCGAAGGCCCAGATTTCTGACGTTAGAACTGGCGCCCCTCCGGCAGCCCGAAGCCGGGCCATGGCTGATGCGGGCAAGGAGGAGGGCCCGGGCGGGCCGAAGGACCGGTTGCTTCCCTGGCGGTGCGTCAGGGACATCATCGGCCTCAGCCGAACGACGGCTTGGCGGCTTCAGCAACGCGGCGCCTTTCCGCTTCCGCTGCAGGTGTCGCCGGGTCGGGTCGGCTGGTGGGAGAGTGAACTCAACGCCTGGAAGGCGGAGCGGGCGAAGGCCCAGGCTCAGGCCCAGGCGGAGGCGGCGCGTGCCGGACGGGCCAAGCTGTCCCGGCGTCCTCCGAGGGAGCCCCGATTGATCAACACCGCTCGGTCGCCGTCGCCGTCGCCGCCGACGCAAGCTCTGGTGATCCCGGCGGGCAGCGCCGACCGACAACAGACGTGGTCGGGGTCCAAATGGCGTCACGGCCAAACGGTCGGCCGGACGCCATCGACTGAAGGTTCATCCCGACCAGATCGACTTCGACTTCTGAGGTTCGGGCCCGGACCACAGGCTGCGCGGTGACCAATGCGTCCGCGAGGCCATGAGAGTCCCTCAAGTTGGCGGCCGAACGGATAGGATTTGGAGGAAATAACGACACACTGTTATCGCAGCTTCACCGCATCTCGCAAGAATAGCAGTCTGCTTTGATGGCCTACCGCCCGGCAGGCGCATTCAGGATCGCAGCGGCGGGACTTGAGCTGATCCGAGGCTGGACGCGCCCCTCGGGGTGTAAGCATCTCGCGGCATGGCCGGGGTCGGCGACCCTCTTCCGAGGCCGAATCCGGGCGGCCACAGGGAAGCGATCGATAGGGCGCTAAGTAAAAACCCCTGAAATGCAGGAAAACAAATTCTAACGTGACCGGGCGTTTTTGAAAAAACGGAAGAATGTCGAAATGGGCATCGACGCGGGTCTTACGCTGATAGGGACTGTTTCCGCCCTACCGGACCGCCCCCGTCAGGGACCAGAACTTTTCGGCGGCGGTGCTTTGGGTCGCGTTTGAACGGGCGACCACAATATCCACCGTCACCCCCCAGTCGGGGTCTGCGCACGGCACAAGCCGTCCTGCAGCCAAGTCGTCCGCCGCGACGGTCCGTGGAAGCCATGTCATGCCGCGTCCGTCACGCGCGAGCGACAACAGGGTGGCTGCCAAGTGAGACGTGACCCCAGGCTTCAACCGACATGCCGCCCTACGGGCAAGAACGGTGGCGTCAAGTATCCGGCCAAGGCCCGACTGCGGACTGTAGGCCAGATACGGGATGTCGTCGCAGTCTTCGGCCCCGAGCGTCCAGAGCGGCCCTCCGTCTGCGTTCGGCGCGCAGACGGGCTCTAGCCTGTCGGACCCGACGACCTTCACGGAGAAGTGGGGCTGGGAGAAATGGCCTGGCGCGGCGTCATGGGCGTGGCAAAGAAGGAAGTGAACGTCACCCTGACGCATTAGGGTTTCGCATCCCTGCATGCTGTCGGAAACCAACTGCAGCGGACCCAGCGGAGCCGCCCGCTCCAGTTCTCTCACCCAGGCGGGGAAGAAGGTGAAGGAGAGCGCGTGGGTCGCTGCAAAGAGCAGGGTGTGATCTTCGCTTCGTCCGGCGCGACGCACCTCGTTCGTGACCTGTTGAAGCCGCCGCACGATGTCTTCTGCGCCCTGCCGGAGCACCAATCCGGCGGGCGTCGCGACGGCGCCTGCCGAAGTCCGATCAAAAAGCGAAAGACCGAGGTGGTCCTCCAGAGCCCGGATGCGTCGGCTGAAGGCGGGCTGAGTAACGTTGCGAGTCTGAGCAGCGCGCGAGAAGTTGCCGGTCTCCACCAAGGCGAGGAAGTCCTCGAGCCAGATCAGTTCCATCGTGATCCCATGGGTTGAGCGGTTGAGCGACAGCGCATGCCGATGTGCGCGTCCATGATCTATCATGCTCTGTGTGCATGAGGGAGGGCGAAAACGGCATTGGCTTCGAGTGTTTCCCCAGGGGTAACTAGGGGAGAGACCTCGGACGGCGTTATCTAGCACACGACGTCCTGGACTCGGCCGCTCCCTATGGGATCGGCCTTCGGGGCTTGATCGCCCTGAAAATCCCTCCTCACGGCGCGTTTCTCCCAACTGCGCCAGACGCGAAGATCGCCTCGGTCTTCGCGTCTTTTTGTGAGGCGGGAGCCGTTGCCCGAGTTCATGCGCGACCAGCATGACGAACGCAGCGGGCACGAGCCGGATCGACGGTGTTTTGGAGGCAACTGGAAGACATATGCGTATCATTGATATACGGGAGATGACGGCCTCCATCGCCTCACCCATCGCAAACGCCTACATCGACTTTTCCAAGATGACCTGTTCGGTGGTCGGCGTGGTCACCGACGTCATTCGCGACGGCAAGCCCGTCGTCGGTTTCGGGTTCAACTCGAATGGGCGGTATGGACAGGGTGCCCTGATGCGCGATCGGTTCATTCCGCGTGTCCTGGAAGCGAACCCCGAAACCCTGTTGGACCCCAGCCTGGACAACCTGGATCCGTTCGCCATCTGGAAAACGCTGATGACGAACGAGAAGCCGGGCGGGCACGGCGAACGGTCGGTCGCCGTCGGCACTCTGGACATGGCGATCTGGGATGCGACGGCCAAGATCGCAGGCGTTCCGCTGTATCGCCTCCTGGCCGACCGGTATCGCGGCGGCGCCGCCGACGAAAAGGTATGGGTGTACGCGGCGGGCGGCTACTATTATCCGGGCAAGGATCATTCCCAGCTGAAGGCCGAGATGCAGGGCTATCTAGATCGCGGCTATCAGGTGGTGAAGATGAAGATCGGCGGCGCGTCTCTGGACGAGGACCTGTCCCGGATCGAGGCGGTGCTGGAGGTGGTCGGCCGAGGCGATCGCCTCGCGGTCGATGCGAACGGTCGGTTCGATCGGGATACGGCGGTCGCCTACGCCGAAGCGCTGAAGCCCTATGGCCTGTTCTGGTACGAGGAAGCTGGAGACCCGCTCGATTACGCCTTGCAGGCCGAACTGGCGAACCACTACGATTTGCCGATGGCGACGGGCGAGAACCTGTTCTCGCACCAGGACGCGCGCAATCTGTTGCGTTACGGCGGCATGCGGCCGGAACGCGATATCCTTCAGTTCGACTGCGCCCTGTCCTACGGCCTTGTCGAATATATGCGCACGCTGGGCGTCCTGGCCGAAGAGGGCTGGTCATCGCGGCGGATCGTGCCGCACGGGGGGCACCAGATGTCGCTGAACATCGCCGCCGGCCTTCACCTGGGCGGCAATGAATCCTATCCCGACGTCTTCCAGCCGTTCGGCGGTTTCGCCGACGGCGTGGCGGTTCAGGACGGCTACGTCGGCCTGCCGGATATTCCGGGCGTGGGCTTCGAGGCGAAGTCGGCCCTTTACGCCGTGATGCGCGAGCTGATCGAGTGACGGGCGCCCGTCCCTGGCGTTGGCTGCGGCCCCTGTATGCGCAGGTGCTGATCGGCATGGCGCTGGGGGTGGTGCTGGGCGCCCTGGCGCCCGACATCGGAGCCGCGATGAAGCCGCTCGCGGACGGCTTCATCAAGCTGATCCGCATGATGCTGGCCCCGGTAATCTTCGGCACCGTGGCCCTGGGCATCGCCCGGATGGGCAGTCTGAAGGAAGTCGGCCGCATCGGCGCGCGCGCCTTGATCTATTTCGAGGTCGTCTCGACGTTGGCGCTGCTCATCGGCCTGGTGGTGGTCAATGTGCTGCGGCCGGGCGCGGGGATGAACGTCGACATCGCCGCGCTCGACGCCGGCTCGATCGCCCCCTACACCAGCGCCGCCAAGGCCGAGAGCGTGACCGGCTTCCTGCTCGACATCATCCCCAACGCCTTCCTCGGCGCCTTCGTCGAGGGACATATGCTGCAGGTGATTCTGCTGGCTCTGCTGGTCGGCGTGGCGCTGACCCAGATGGGCACGCGGGCCGAGCCGCTGCTGGATGGTTTCGACCGCGTCATGGAGGTGCTGTTCCGCATCGTCGCCATGATCATGCGGCTGGCGCCCTTGGGCGCGGCGGCCGGGATCGCCTTTACGGTGGGGGCCTATGGTCTGGACAGCCTGTGGTCGCTCGGGCGGCTGATCGTGGCGCTGTATGTGACCACGGCGATTTTCGTGGTCGTGGTGCTGGGCGGGGTGCTGTGGTGGGTCGGTCTGCCGCCACATCGATTCCTTCTGTATTTCCGTGACGAGATTCTGGTCGTCTTCGCCACCTGTTCCACCGAGGCGGTCCTGCCCCGGATGATGCAGAAGCTGGAAGCCCTGGGGTGCGAAAAGACGGTGGTCGGCCTGGTCCTGCCGGCGGGGTACACCTTCAACGCCGACGGGACGGCAATCTATCTGACCATGGGGGCGATCTTCGTAGCCCAGGCCACCAACACGTCGTTGAGCGTGGCGGATCAACTGTTGATCCTTGGGGTCCTGTTGCTGACGTCCAAGGGCTCGGCGGGGGTGGCGGGCGCGGGGTTCGTGACCTTGGCGGCGACGCTGTCGGTGATCGGCCACGTGCCGGTAGTCGGCCTGGTGCTGCTTTTAGGCGTCGATCGCTTCCTGAACGAGGCGCGCGCCGTGACCAATCTGATCGGCAACGCCGTGGCCACGGTGGCGGTGGCCAAATGGGACGGAATGCTCGATCAGGACAAGGCGCACGCCCTTCTGGCCGGCCCGGCGACACCGGTCGATTGAGCGCTGCTCAGCAAGACTTCAGACGGAGAGACGGACATGCGGACAACGGAAATATCGCGGCGCGGCGTCCTGATCGCCGGGGCGGCGGTCGGCGTGGCGCTGGGCCTGCCGAGCGGCGCATCGGCCGCAGACCGCTCGGCGATTCTCCAGACGATGAAGCGCGCCACCCGGTTCATGACCGACAGCGTGGCGGTCGGCGACGGCTATGTCTGGGCCTATACGCCCGATCTCTCGCGCCGCTGGGGCGAGCTGGAAGCCTATCCGACCATGATCTGGGTCCAGCCGCCCGGCACCGCGACCATGGGACACCTGTTCCTGGACGCCTATCATGCGACAGGCGACGAGGACTATTATTTGGCCGCCACCCGCGTCGCCGACGCCTTAGCGCGGGGCCAACTGCCGTCGGGGGGTTGGAACTACGTCATCGACACGGCGGGCGAGGCGTCGCTGCAGCGTTGGTACGACACCATCGGCAAGAACGCCTGGCGACTGGAGGAATTCCAGCACCACTATCCGAACGCCACCTTCGACGACGTGACGACGTCGGACGCCGCGACCTTCATGCTGCGGGTCTATTGGGAGAAGAAGGATCGTCGCTACCGGGGCCCGCTGGACAAGGCGATCGCCTTTGTCCTCGAGAGCCAGTATCCGGTCGGCGGCTGGCCCCAGCGCTATCCGCGCGTGCCGGACGGCGGTCTGCACGGACGGCCGGACTATACCGGCTACATCACCTTCAACGACGACGTTTCGGCCGAGAACATCAAGTTCCTGACCTTCTGCTATCAGACCCTGGGCGAGGCGCGCCTTATCGATCCGATCCACCGGGCCATGGACTGTTTCATCGCCACCCAGCAACCGGCGCCTCAGCCCGGCTGGGCGATGCAATACACGGTCGACGACTTGAAGCCTGCCGGCGCCCGCACCTATGAGCCGCGCGCGCTGGCCACCCATGCGACGGCCGGCAACCTTGAACAGATGATGGACTTCTACGTCCTGACCGGGGATCGGAAGTATCTGGCTCGCGTGCCCGAGGCCATGGACTGGCTGGAGGCCGTCGCCCTGCCGCAGGATCAACGTCGCGACGGCCGTTCGCATTCCACCTATGTGGAGATCGGCACAAACGATCCGCTGTTCATTCACCGGCGCGGCTCGAACGCGGTCAACGGCGAATACTATGTGACGAAAAAGGCGGACGATATCGTTGTCCACACCGGCGGGTTCCGCGCCATTGACACGGCGGGGCTGCGGACGCGTTGCGCCGAACTGGCGGCTCGCGCGCCAGAGGATGTCAGGGCCGGCTCGGCCCTGCTGGCGCGGCCTGGAACCGTGCCCCTGCCGAAATACTATACGACCCGCGCATTCCGTGTTTCGGACCTGAACAGCGGCGGCCTTATCGCCCGGCCGGAAAGCCCGACGACGTCGCGGATCGACGAACTGGTCGCGGGTTTGAACGCCCAGGGCTATTGGCCGTCCATCCTGGCGTCGACCAGCAATCCCTATGTGGCCGATTCCACCGCTACGGTGGCCCTGGGCGAGTTTCGGATCACGCGCGTCGGCGACGCCTCGGACACCTCGCCCTATATCTCCGACTTCCCGCAGGAGGGCATTTCGACCGGCGTCTACATCCGCCACATGGGCGAACTGATCGAGGCGCTTGGGTAGGGGAGACGCATGGTCCTAACGCTTTTCCGTCAAGTTCTTGCGTGCCTGGCGGGCGCGGCGGCTCTGGCCGGATGCGTCCATACCGACCAAGGCCTTGGCAAGGTGGACGTCTTCTTCGTCGGCGGGGCCTATGGGACCGACGGCGCGCGGATGACGGGACAGGCCCATGTGATGCGCCTGGCGCCGGACCGACCGGTTTACCGGACGCCGCTCGTCTTCATTCCGGGGCAGGGGCAGACGATCACGAACTTCCTGGCGACCCCGGACGGGCGCGAGGGTTGGGCGACGCACTTCGTGCGTCAAGGCTTCGTCGTCTATCTGATGGATCAGCCCGGGCGGGGCGCATCCGGCTACGACCTGGACGCCTATGGTCCGCCGTCGCGGCAGGGGCCCGAGGTGCTGGAGCAGCGGTTCACGGCGAGCGAAACGTTCGCGCCCGAGCCAGGTCAGGCCTATGGCTGGCCTCAAGCGCGACGGCACGACCAGTGGCCCGGCGACGGGCGGGCGGGCGATCCGGCCTTCGACCAGTTCTTCGCCTCCCAGGTCGAATATGCAGCGGGCGGGCTGTCGGCCGGTCTGGTGGCGCGTGCGGGCGCCGCCTTGCTGGACCGGATCGGTCCGGCGGTGATCGTTACCCATTCCCAGGCCGGCGCCTTCGGCTGGGGCATCGGCGAACTTCGGCCTCACCTGGTGCGGGGGATCGTCGCGATCGAGCCCAGCGGACCCCCCTTCGCCAGCGCCCCGGCGCCCTGGGGCGACGGCTCGCCTGACCGGGTGGCGCGGGCCTACGGCTTGACCACCACGCCCCTGACCTATGACCCGCCGCTGGCGAAAGGCGCGGCTTTGGCGCGCCAATGGGTCGCGTCGAACGATCCGGAGCTGGCCGGCTGCTGGCGACAGGCCGAGCCGGCGCGTCGATTGTCGAACCTCTCGAAGTTTCCGGTTCTGGTCCTGACGGCCGAGGCGTCCTACCACGCGGGCTATGACCACTGCACCGCCGCCTATCTGGCCCAGGCCGGCGTCCGCACCAACTTCGTGCGGCTGCAGGACTGGGGGCTTCATGGCAACGGCCACATGGTCATGCTGGAACGAAACAGCGCCGAGATCGCGGACCGCATTTCTCGCTGGCTGATCGACTGTCGCGGGTCGGACGGCGTGCCGGTGGTCCTGCGCTAACACCGACGATGCATGGCTCGGTTCGATGTGATACCGGTGTCATTCAGGGAGGTGGACCAATGATAAAAACAGCCATGACCGCCTGCGCCATCGGCGCGCTGCTCGTCTCGGCCCAGGCCGCGACGGCTCAGGATACGCTGACGGGCTTAGGCGAGGTTCGGGGCTACACCGGCGTGATTTTCGACACGACGGCGGAACGATACGACATCCTGGTGGACGCCTCCCGCCCGGATGATCCCGACGCCAGACGCTATCGAACGCTCCAAGCCGCCTACGCCGCCGCCCCGGCGGGAACCCCAGAACGCCCCACGGTCATCGGCATCCTGCCGAACGTGTATCAACTGCGCGGCTCCGAGACCGAGCCGGGTCTGGTGATCACCAAGCCCTACATCACCCTGATGGGGCTGACGCGGGACCGGCGCGACGTGGTTCTGGCCGACAATCGCGGCAACAGGCAGGGGGCGGCGAACAACGGCTTTTCCATGATCGTCGATGCAGACGGCTTCTCGGCCGTGAACCTGACGATCCTGAACTATTGCAATCTGGACTACGACTATCCGGGCGATCCGTCCAAGAGCCTGAAAAAGCGATCCGACGTCATCACCCAGGCGGTGGCGATCCAGATGAGCGGGGACCGCCACGTCTATTCCCATGTGGCCTTCCTCAGCCGTCTCGACACGATGTTTAACCGGACCAAGCGGTCCTACTTCACCCATTCCTATCTGGAGGGGACTGACGATTACCTGGGCGCGCCGGGGCGCAGCGTCTGGGAAGACTCGGAGATCAACTTCATCGAGGGCGGCGGCATCCTGTTCGCCGGCGGCACGACGTTCATCCGCACCCGATTCCGCGCGACCCGGCCGATGCAGTTCTACAAGGTGCCCGTCGCGCCCGTGTCGCTGATCGAATCGACCCTGCCCGATGGCCCCGTCGCCTGGTTCGGGTGGCGAGCGCCCGACCATGTGGGCGAGCCGTCGCTGACCTATCGAACAAGGACGGAAGGCGGCCGACCGGCGGACATCATCGACAGCATCGTCGGCGAGCCGAAGCGAACGATCTCGCGCGAGCTGACCGATCAGGAAAGCCAGGCCTTCAACCCCTGGAACCTGCTGCGCTGGACGGCGGACGGCGTGGATGACGGCTGGGATCCGGCCGGCGTGCGCGGCCGTTACGAAGCGGTGGGCGCTCAACCTTTCCGCATCGCCCTGACCAACGCCGCACCGCGCATTCGCACCGCGGAGGCGCCTGTCGAGATCGCGGCGACGGCGCTGCCGTCCGGATCGACGCAACGAATCCGGTGGAGCGCCAGTTCGCCTCTTGTGCGTCTCAGTGCGACGGAGGGCGACCGGATCGTCGTCACCGCAGCCAACGCCACCGAACAGCCGGCGGTCGTGGCGGTTGAGGCCAAGGCCGACAACGGTTTCAGCAGCACCGCCTATGTGACGGTCGATCCCGCCTACCGGCCGGCGCCGGCGCTGAAGGGGGAGCCGACGCTTCAGTCGGGGAACGGCGCGCTGCGCATCGCCTATGACCTTCACCTGCCGGAGGGCCGGGCGGACCGGTCTCTCGTCACCTGGTTCGTCTGCGACGACACAGCCTGTGATCGGCCTGAGCGGATCGCCGTGTCCAGGGGCGACGAACCCCTGAAGGCCCTCGCCGTCACCGCCGCCCTGGCCGGACGCCCGGTCATGGCGACCATCGAGCCCCGGCACGATCTCAGCCTGCCCGGTCCGGCCCGCCGAACCGGCGTCATGAACGCGCCTGCGGCCCCGGCTGCGGCGGATCATTCAGCGACGTTGGATGTCCGCAGCCAGCCGGACAGCGCGGCGGCTGACCGATGGGAGGGCGACTGGCGGTTGACGGGACTGTGGTCCAGCGAGGCGCCGCTGCCCGATGGCGATCGTTGGGGGCTGCGCGTCGGCGCCGAGGACAGCACGCTTCTTTACGGCGGACATCCTGTCGCGGGCGACATGGACGTCACGGTCGAACTGGATACCGACAAGCTGGAGGGGCAGGGCTTCTCCATTCCGGGCTCGCCGGAGGACGATGGTCGGCCGCGCGCCGACATCCTGTTCAAATACGATCCGGCGACGCGCAATGGCTATGCGCTGCGCTTCTGGCGCACCACCCGCTCGGCCACGGCCGTGGCGTTCCAACTTTACAGGATCGCGGACGGTCGCGGGACGCCGATGGGCGAGCAGCAACTGACGGGGGTGTTGAAGCCCACGACGACCCTGCGGATTTTGGTCCGGCACGACCGCGTCGTCGTCACCGGGTCGAACACGACGGACGGGGAAGTCCTGAACCTGACGGGAACGATCGAACCCAATCGTTTCGGCGGCGCGGGCTTCTACTGGACCGCCTCGCGATTCAGCGGATCGGTGGTGCTGCGCGGGCTGGAGGTGGCCTATCCAGGCGACTGATCGGTTGCGCCACGGCGTCGGGGCAGGCGGCGGATCAGATCGGCCTTGGGTCGAAGCCATATTGCGCGGCCCAGGCTTCAAAGGCGTCCGGCCAGCGCGAGGCGGGCTGGTCGGAGGGCAGGCTGAAGCCGAAGCCGTGGCCGGCGTGTTGGTAGATGTGCATCTCCGTCGGGACGTCGGCCGCCTTGAGGGCCTGGAACATCGCCAGGCTATTGGCTACCGGCACGGTGCGATCATCGGCGGCATGCAGGATGAAGGTGGGCGCCAGGCCGGTCCGGACGCGTTCGTTCAGCGGCCGGCCCCAGGCCGCATCGGACGGCATGCCTGGCCGAGGTCGGACGCTCATCACCGCATAGCCCAATACGACGATGTCGGGCCGGGCCGAGACGGCGTCGTGGGCGTCCAGGGCGTCATAGGTCTGGTCATCGTGGCGGGTCAGGCAGGCGGCGGCGAGATGGCCGCCGGCGGAAAAGCCCATGACGCCGATGCGGGCGGGGTCCAGACCCCATTCGGCGGCGCGGCTTCGCACCAGGCGCACGGCGCGTTGCACGTCCTGAAGCGGCGCGTCATAGGCGGCGGCCCAGCCGTCTCCGGGCAGGCGATAGTTCAACACGATGGCGGTCACGCCCGACCGGACGAGCCGACGTGCGCCGCCTGCGCCCTCCTTGTCCACCGCCAGGCGGACATAGCCGCCGCCGGGCAACAGGATGATCGCCGCGCCGTTGGGACGTTCGGGACGAAAAACCTCGAGGATCGGCTGGGTCACATGCATGACCGCGCGATCATGAGCCTGCGGCGAGCCCCGCTCGAGCACCCGGCGCCGCACGCTGACGCCGTCCGCGCCGGGAACGCGGCCGCGCGGCCACACCTCGATCACCGTATTCGAGAGCAAGCCTGCCGGTTCGGCCGGGGCCGGGATTTCGACCGGGCTGTCTGGCGTGCCCGACAGGGTCTGCGGGGCCAAGGTCGGGGCGTCGGCCTGGGAGGTCGCGGCGACGCCGGTCAGGGCCACGCCGCCCAGAACGGCGCGGCGGCTGAGGCCAGCGGTCATGGCAGGACCACCGTGTTGTTGCTGCGGCTGATCTCCGCAGGGTCGCCGTCCAGCACCAGACGAGCGCGAAGGCCGGAGGCGGTCGTCCCGGTTGGCAGGCGCAGGCTGACCGTCGTCGTCTTCGGCAGCAGGTCGGTCGGTCCAGGCAGGGCGGGGAAGGCCGCCCGCACCAGCTCGCGGCCGTCGGCCGTCTCGATCACCACCTGGCCGGCAGGGGCGTCGACGCCGCCCAGGCTGTGCACGGTGACGCGGGCTGTGCGGCCCTGCACGATCACGTCCTCGGGATCCACGCCCACGTCGGGGCGGCTGGACATGGGCTGACCGGCCTGGGTCAGGGTGAACTCCAGCACCGTCGTCTGTTTCGGCGCGAGGGTCAGCGGCACGTCCGCGCCGGGTTCGAAAGTCAGGGCGTGCGCCAGGGGCGCGTCGGCCTTGTCGTCGCCGTCCGCATCGACACCCTCGGTCACCCGCCACTGGCCGGGGGTGATGTCGGCGCCGGTCAGGGTGGCCTGGACCGGATGATCCTCGACGTTGAAGACGATCATCTTGAAGCCCGCCCGCGTGGCGAAGGGCGTCAGGATCGCCACGCTGTCCGCGCCGTCGTCGCCGCCGAACCTCCAGGAGACGACATTGCCCGGATAGGTCTGGCCGCGGCGGGCGGCGACGCCGCCCAGACGGGAGCGTTGCAGCATCTCGCTGGGAACCTGGACCCGGTCCGTCCAAAGTTCGCCCTTCGTCATGATCTCCATCCGCTGGGCGGCGGATTGAATCTCGTCGGCGTAGAGGGCCTCGAGGAACGACTTGTCGCCGGTGACCTGCCAGGCGCCGAAGCGGGACATGGCCAATGGCGTGGCCAGGCGGCCGCCGACGGCGGCGCGGCTGAAACCGCCGGCCGCACGAGCACGCTCGATCATGGACGGTCCCCACGCCTCCTGGCGGTTCAGGGCGGTCAGCATGTCGGGGCCGAGGCCCGCCATGCTGGACAGACCGCCCGGCAGAAGCGGCTGCAGGTATTTGTCGTCTCCGGTCCAGCGCCATGCCGCCAGGAAGGACGAGGTCGATCCCGCCAGGCCCGCGCCGCCCGCGCCTGTCGAGGCGTCAATGGTCGAATCGCTGGGCCAGTCGATCTGGGGGGGCAGGTCCACGCCTTCGCCGTCGGGATCGGGACGGGCGTGGGCCAGGAAGCCGTCCAGCGTCTGCAGGATGGTGTCGCGGACCTGCGGGGCGCCGTTCCACTGCACCAGCAGTATGCCGGGGTGGAACATCAGGAAGTTGTTACCCTTCTGCCGCTGCCACGGTCCCTCGCGGGACAGAACGTCGTGCGAGAAGGAGTTGGAGGCGAAGTGGCGGTGCCCGGCCGGATTGACCTGCGTCAGGAAGTCGTAGCGACGCGCAGTCGCCATCAGCCGCTCGATGGCCCTCGGGCTGCCCCAGTTCAGCATGGCGTACTGGGAAATCGCGTTGATCCCCTCCTCATAGGAGTGGAGCTCGTCGGCGCGAATGGTGTTCAGTCCGTCGGTGATCATGCCCGAGCGGTAGATGGCCTCCATCGCCGCCGCCTGGCTGGCGCGGATCTTGTCGGGGTTCGAGCCCATGAGCGCCAGCGGCGGCCACTGGTTCAGCAAGTCGGAGTCGTCGGACAGGCCGCCGCCGAACTCGCCGTTGTCGATCTGGCGGTGGTCGATCCACCAGTTCACGAAATACTCGACCTGCTTCAGATCTTCGATCTGGCGATGCGCCCAAAGGGGCACGCCGGACGGCGCCGGGGTCTGGGTGAAGGCGGGATAGGGTTGTTCGGTGTTCTGCTCGTTCCAGTAGATGCGTGCGGATAGGTTGTCGGGATCGACACGCAGCAGATCGGTCATGTCGCGGTCGAACCGCTCATAGACGGGCAGCAGCCGGTTGTTCGGCTGTTCCTCGACGAAGTTGGCCAGATTGCCCTCGGCGGCTTCCAGGCGGTCGGCGACGTGTTCGACCAGGGCCTGCTCGCGCGGCTTGAACGCCAGGCGGATCGTCATGCCGTCCAGCGACGCCCCGTCGAAATCCGGGCTGGCGGAGGCGAGCTGCAGATACAGGCTGCGATCGTTCGGCAGCATCCGGTCGCGGAGGTCCAGCCATACGGTTCGTGCTTCGCCCGGCTTCACCGAAACGTTGACGTCCAGCATGTCGCGGTCGGGCCAGATCGGATCCTTGACGCGAATATTCAGCGGGATCAGGCCGCCGTGGGTCGCCGTGGCGTCCAGCGCAGGTATCCGCAGTTCCAGCCCGTCCAGGCCGTCGCGCAGATTGCCCCAGCCATAGTCGAAGCGCGCGGTCGGGCCGCCGGGCTCCACCGCGCGGAAGTCGGCGGGGATCAGGACGTGGACCAGGGGCATGGCGCGTCCGGCCGCAGGTGCGGCCTTGGGCGTCTGGGGCGCGCCCGCGGGCAGGGCGACGACGGTCGTTCGCTCGTCGGCCATGAAGCGGCCGGCGATATAGGCGTTCAGCTCGTCCAGCGTCTTGTAGGCCGGCGCGGCTGATGGGCGGACGACATACTCCAGGCTGCCGGATCCCTGCGGCGCCTCGCCGGGCTGGACATCATAGAAGCCGATCTCGCGGATCGGCGTCTCCTGCACGCGATTGTCGAAGCGAACCGCTCCGCCCGAGGCGGACTGGGCCAGTTGCAGAGTGGTCCGCTCCTGGCCTTGCGGCCTCGACCCGATGCGGGTTTCCCCCGAGGCGTCGATCCGGGTCAGCGCGCCGTCCGCCGCCCCCTGGATTTCTATGCGGTTCCAGGGACGGTCGGGCAGGGAGACCGTCAGGGCCTTGCCGCCGACCTCATAGACGTTCCAGTCGGGCAGGACGAAATAGTCGTGGCGGCCCGGCAGACGCGAACGGTTGTAAACGCCCGGCCACGTCGTCTCGCGCAGGCCGTCGTCGCCCTTCCAGAAGCGTTGCTTCAGGTCACGCGCCTCGGTCGGCCGCACCACGCTGATGCGGGTGGATTCCGCGTCCAGATAGGGCGGCGGATCCTTCGGCCGGTTGAAGCCGTAGCGCAGGTTCCATTCGTCGCGCCATCTGGCCTGGGTCAGGTCGCGGACCGGTGCGCCCGCGCCGGTGAGAGCCTGATGGCGGGCCAGGGTCGCCGCCTCGGCGTCGTCCAGCATGTGGTCGAAGGTCGAGACCTCGTCCACGTCCCCGCCGCGCTGGTAATCATAGGCGCTCTGAACCTGGTAGCCGCTGATGATGCGGCTGTGCGGGCCGAACGCGAACAGGCCGTTGTCCAGGACGGCTGTCGTTTCGCGTTTCGCCGCCGGCTTGCCGTCGACATGCAGCGTCAGGCCCCGGGTCTCGTCCCAGGCGACGGCGAAATGGGTCCAGGCGTCGGGGGCCGGCGCCGGCGCGTCGAACGACACCCGAACCCGCGCCAGGTTGGCGTCGGTGACGAAGGCGTCGAAGCCGTGGCCGTTCCAGTCCAGCCGCAGGAAGGTCATGTCCCAGCTGGTGTGGTCGGGGTAGCCGACGCGGAAGATGACGAACTGACGCTCTCCGATCGGCTGGTGCGAGCGCCAGAAGAAGGACACCGAACCACGCTGGGCGTAGAGGTTGCCGGGCGCGCTCCAGGCCAGGACCTGGTTGTCGGCGGCGTGCATCGCCGGCCCTTGCGCGCCGTCAGGGACGATGTCGACATTGTCCGCAAACAGCGGGCGCGGCTCGCCATCGGCTCTATCCGCGGTGAAGTCGGCGTCGAGCGGCGCGTGGAAAAGCCGGCCGTCATCGGCAACGGGGGCGGAGGGCGTCTGGGCGATCGCCGGGGCTGAGACGAACAGGGCGGCCGAGGCCATCAGGGCGGCGCGGGTGCGCATCGGGACATTTCCTCTCGTGAGCCCGACCGGCGATCTGCGCCGCCTGATCGATGGGTGAAGCGGTTAGTTCGGCCTTCCGGTCGTCATGCCCAGCCGATAGGGTTCGCCGGCTACGACGGGCGGCGGCGTCTCGGGCGGAATCAGGCGTGCGGCGCCGTCCAGGCCGCGACCCGTGACATTGTCGATGGCCAGTTTCGGCCCGCTGAAGACGTTGACGTCGACGTTCTCGATCGTGACGTTGGTCATGTTCGCCAGGGTGATCCCGCGCCCGGCGCTGCCGGTGATGTCACGTAGGACAAAGCCGTCGAGTGGCTTGTCGGGGTGGATGTTGACCGCCTCGACCAGGATCGGCGCCTCCGTCACGCGAATGCGCTCGAAGACGAAGTTGCGCACGGTCGGTATGCCGTCCAGACCGGGCACCGGGAACTGGTCCTGCTTGCCGCTGTCGAGGAAGTTCAGGCGCAGGAAGCCGTAACCCGCGCCCGACACCTCGATGTCACGCATGACGATGTCCTCGATGAAGGCGCCCCGGCCGGGCCGGGTCTTCAAATAGATCGCGAACGTGCGCGCCTTCAGACACTGGCAGCGCTCGACCAGCACGCGTCTGATGCCCGCAGATGTCTCGCTGCCGATGCCGATGCAGGCCCAGTGGTGATCGCGGAAGACGCAGTCGGTTATGGTCACGTCCTCGGTCGGGCGCGCGATCAGGTTGCCCTCCATGCCGCGGCCGGATTTCAGAGAGATGCAGTCGTCGACCGTGTCGAAATCGCAGTGGTCGATGGCCACCCGACGGCACGAGTCCACGTCGATGCCGTCGGCGCCGCCATGGACGGTCACGTTGCGGAAAACGACGTCCTCGCAATAGACGGGATGGATCGACCACATGTCGTTCTGTTCGGTGAAGACCTCGGTGACGCTGAGCCGGCTCACATCGACGAATTCCAGCAGGCAGGGGTGGCGATAGCCCGTCGATTCCTCGATCCGGCGCTTGATGGCTTTCGAGGCCAGTATCTTGCCCTTGCCTGCAATGCCGACGTTCCTGGCCTCCTGCGCCCAGACCAGTCCGATATAGCCGGGCACCCAGCGACCCTCCCAGCGCACCTGCATGATCGGATAGTCGGCGATGTCGGCCGATCCCTGGAGGACCGCATTCTCCTCGATCCGCAATGTGGTGTTGGAGCCGATCCTGATGGCGCCCGTCACGAAAACGCCGCCCGCCAGGACGACTTCGCCGCCGCCCAAAACCGCGCACCGGTCAAGCGCCCGCTGAAGGGCGTGGGTGTCCTTGGTCGCGCCGTCCGCCTTGGCGCCGAACTCGCGCGGGTCCAACCGCAGACCCGTGGCCGGCGGTGTGAACGGGGCGGCGGCGGTCGGCATGACCTGTGCGCGGGCCACCGGGGCGATGGCGGCCGACACCGCGCCCAGGCTGACGGCGGCGAGGAAGGTTCGGCGACTGGCGGGCAGGGACATCGGCGGCTCAATGGTGAGAGGAAGGAGGCGGCGCGGCGGGATCTCGCGCGCCCCGGAACACGATGTGGGCGCTCGGCGCGACCTGGACGGCCTCGGCCGCAGTCAGAGTCTCGCCAATGGCGTTGACCGGATTGACCAGCGTCAGTCGGTCGCCGAGCACGGCGATCAGGTCGGGCAGGTCATAGCGGCGCAGAACGCCCGGCAGATCGACTTCGGCCATGTCGCGGCTGATCGGCCGATCCACGAATTCGCGATAGGCGAGGATCGATCCGACCGTCGTCACCTGGTCGATCCGGTCATCCAGCACGGCGGCGTGAAGCGCGACGGGCCCCAGGGCGCCGGCGCCCTGGATGGTGATCCGGCCGGGCGCCGCCTCCGGCCGGGTGCTCAGCCAATCGATCGCAGTAACGGCGTCATCGACTCGCAGCCCGACCGGGGTTCGTCCGACCATCAGGGCGCGGAGGGACAACAGGGTCCAATCTCCCGTCAACGGAGACTTCGCCTCCTCCGTGCCGCCGGCGCCGCGAGGTTCCAGCGCCAGGACGTTCCAGCCCGCTTGGGTCCACGCCGCGAATACGGCGTCCGTCGTCCGGCTCTGGGGCGCCAGCAGCAACAGCGTCGGCCGCGCCTTCGCGCCGGTTCCAACGGCGAACGCGGCCGGGACGTCCATACCGCCCACCGAAAACGATATGGGGGTGACCGTATAGTCCGCACGGGCGACCGGGTCCCCCACCGTCGCCTGGGCCGGTCGGGCGCCGGGTTTTACGGTCGTGCGGGCGATGTCGGCGATGGCCACAC
Organism: Brevundimonas sp. FG128; assembly: GCF_057809775.1. Classification (NCBI taxonomy): domain Bacteria; kingdom Pseudomonadati; phylum Pseudomonadota; class Alphaproteobacteria; order Caulobacterales; family Caulobacteraceae; genus Brevundimonas; species Brevundimonas sp. FG128. Next base: position 421,779 of record NZ_JBMDKP010000002.1, on the reverse strand, counting down.
GCAGGCGCGCGAGACGGGCGGCGTCGCTTTCATCCGCCATGGGGGCCGGTCGGGCGGCGTCCGCGTCGACCCTGGCCAGGGTCTGCAAGGTCTCTCCCCCGATGGAGGTGGAGATCTGTCCCGTGTCCGTGACTAGCAACCGCGATGCGTCGCCCAGCGGCGCGGGCGTGAAGGCCTGCGGCGAGGGATCGTCCTTCAGCCATTTGCCGAAGAAGGCCAAGATCTGGGGCGCGACCGGCCCGAGATTGCCGTGGCCGCCCGGACCCTCGATCATGGTGAGGCGGTCCGGCGCGCCCATGACCTCATAAAAACGCTTCGCCTCGGCGTAGGCGGCGCGCGCGCCGGCGATGGGGAACATGTCCTCGGTGGTCGAGACGATGGCGTAGGGGCGCGGGGCGGCCAGTTCGACCCAGTCGGGCAGATCCAGGCCCCGTTCTATAAAGAAGGGGATCGACTGTTCCGCATCCTGGGGGCCGGTTACGCCCGGCGCCAGCAGATGGTCGTAGTCGGTGACATAGCAGGCCGTCGCCGTGGCCTTGATGCGCGGGTCGAACGCAGCGAGATAGGCCGTGATCGTGCCGCCGCCCGAACAGCCGAAGGCGCCGATGCGCTGATCGTCCACCTCCGGCCGCGACATCAGCAGATCGACGCCGCGCATCGCGTCCTGGATGAAATAGCGCGAGACATGCCCGCCTGTCGGCAGCGACTGGCCAAAGGCCATGCTGTGCTCGCCCGTCGGGCGTCCGACCTTGGATGCGCCGATCTCCGCATCGAAATGCTGGATACGTTCGCCCTCGCCGACGATGTCGATCGCCAGAACGACATAGCCGGCTCGCGCAAAGGCGGACGCGAAGCCATAGTTGCCGATCTTGCCGTCCACCCCATGGCCCGGCTGAAGGATGAGCGCGGGGTAGGGGCCTTCCCCGGCCGTCGGCAGGTACAGGTTCGCGGTGACGCGGTAGCCCGGCAGGCTCTCGTACCAGAGGTTCTCGATGTCGACGCCGTCTTCGTGCGACCGGCCCGTCGTGCGGGCGACCACGGGGCCCGCCGCCGTCTCCGGTTCGATCATCTCCGAAAGCAGGGCGCGGACACGCACTTGGCGGGCGCGGGCTTCGGCCTCGGTGTCGATCGCGACCATCGCCTCACGTCGAAGCACGGTATGACGCGCCGCCTCTTGGGTCAGCCAGTCGATCAGTCGGTCGCGGCCGTTTGGCGCGGCTTCGGCGCCCATGGCCGCCGCCGTCTGCGCCATGGCCGGATAGGCGGCCGCCGGGCCCGTGATCAGGGCGCCCATTGTCGTTAGGGCGGCGAGCAGCGCAGTTGAACGTTGGATTGGCATGCGATGCTCCTTGGAGACTATCCGTGGCGGCTGGCGGGTCGAACGGGGCCGCCCGGCGTGGGGCCGTCGACGGCCTGGCCGTTTCGCCTGACCCGTTGATAGGTCAGGCCTTCGACGTGGGCGATGACGTCCGGCTCGGCGACATGCACGAACTGGCAGTCGCGGATCGTGATGTCCCGTATGGGCGCCGTGGCGAACCCCTGCAGGTCCAGCACGCGCTCGCATCGCCCGACCAGCACGCGCTCCAGCGTCAGACCCTCGAACTCCGGGGTGAACCCGCCCTCGGCGCCTTCGCCGTAATTGTAGTCGATGGTGACCGCCGCATGGGCGACTTGGCCGATCGTCACGTCGCGCACATGAACATTGGCCAGGGTCCCGCCGCGCATGGCGTTGTTCTTGAAACGGATCGCGGTGTTTAGGCGGGGACTGTCCATGCGGCAGTTTTCGACGAAGACATTCCTGACGCCGCCCGTAATTTCGCTGCCCAACGTCACCCCGCCGTGGCCGTCCATCATGGTGCAGCCTGAAATAATGATGTTTTCGCTCGGCCTGTTCAGCCGCCGGCCGTCGGCATTGCGACCGGACTTGATGGCGATGCAATCGTCGCCGGTGTCGAACACGCAGTCTTCGATCAGCACGTTGCGGCAGGACTCAGGGTCGCAGCCGTCGTTGTTGGGGCCGTGGCTGGAGATCGTAACGCGCCGAACGGTGACGTTCTCGCATTCTACCGGGTGGATCTCCCACATTGGGGACCGCACGATGGTGACCCCTTCAATCAGCACGTTCTTGCAACGGTAAGGCTGGATAAACTGGGGCCGGATGGTCGTTTCGGGGCCGAAGACGCGCTGATCCACAGGCGCGCCGTCTTCCGCCAGACGGCGCAAGCGGGCGGGATCGCCTTCCTGCCCATCCGCGCCGCGCTTGTGCGCCCACCAGTTGTCCGCGCTGGCGCACCCGTCCAGGACGCCATGGCCGGTGACCGCGATGTTCTCTTGGCCGTAGGCGTAGATGAAGGGCGAGACGCCCATGAATTCCGTGCCCTCGTACCGCGTCAGAACAGGTGGAAAATAGTCGCGAGGATCTTGAGAGAAGCGGATCGTGCTTTCGCGGTCGATATGAAGTTCGACATTGGACAGCAGATGGATCGGCCCCGTCAGGAACACGCCGCCCTCGGCCACCACGCGCCCGCCGCCGGGTGCGGATGAGGCTGCGGCGATCGCGCGACGAAAGGCGGACGTACAGTCGGTGCGGCCGTCAGGCTGACCGCCGAACTGCTGCGGGGTGAACCGATTGGCGCGAGGGAAGGTTGGCGGTCGGATGCGAGAGCGGATGGCTCGCGCCTCGTCCCAAGGATCGACGGACGGCTGCGCGCCTGCCGCTTTGGGCAGCGCGAGCGTCAGCACGCCGGCCAGGCCCAGCCGGCCGAGGTCCCGGCGTGCGGGATTCGAGGAATGGCTCATATGAGAGGCTCCGATCGCCGGGCGCGACAAAGGCCGCGCCCGGCGCCTGGGGATCAGAAGCTGTAGCGAACGCCTGCGTAGAACTGACGTCCACTCTGGAAGTAGTCGCTCAACCGCTCGGCCTCGGAGTCGGTGTAGGACACATTGACCTCGTCGGTCAGGTTGATGCCCTCGAAGCTGAAGGTGACGTCGTTCCAGCGATACGACAGTGAGAAATCGACGTAGGTGGACTTCTCCACGCCGGCGACATCGATGTTATAGGACGCAGGCACCGCCGTCAGGTACGGATCGCGGTACGCCGCCGAGATGCGCGCTTGGAACGGGCCATCTTCGTAATAGATGGTGCCGTTATAGGCAACCTTCGACAGGTTCAGCAGCGGCTGGCTCACAGTCGTCAAGACCCCGCCCGCATTCGACACCTGATAATCGATGTCCGACTTCACGTAGGTGTAGTTGGCCAGGACGCCCAGGTTGGACAGCTTACCGGGCAGGAAGGTCAAGGCCTGCTGGAAATTCAGTTCGACGCCTTTCAGCGGTCCCCCCGGCGTGTTCACGACTGTAGAGATCTGGAAAATGTCGCTGGCGTTGGTGCCTGTGCCGGCCAGAAGCGAGTCCGGCAGTCCCGTCGATGAATAAGGCGCCGAGGTCGTCAGGTTCTGAATGTAGGTCGAGATTTCCTTGTAGAAGAACCCGGCCGACAGGATTGATCCGCGCGACGGGTACCATTCGAACGCCAGATCGTAGGTGTTGGCGCGGTAGGGCTCCAGATTGGGGTTGCCGGTCGAGACCGAGCGGCCCCCGCCCGAAACGTTCACATTGGTCGCCGCCGAGATGCTGCCCAGGCCAGGACGCGCCATGACCTTGGCGGCGCCGAAGCGCACCAGGACATCTTCGCGCGGCTCGAGCACCAGGTTGAGCGATGGCAGGTTGTCTTCGTATTCCCGGCCCACCACGGTCCAGAGGAAGCCGGACGGATCCACAGACGTCGGTACCGTCGAATAGAAGCCTGACTCCTGCTTGGTCTTGACGTAGCGATAGCCGACGTCGCCGCGCACCGGCATGCCCATCAGGTCGAAGTTGAAGTCGGCCTGGATATAGGCGGCTTGATCCTCTTCTGAGACTGTCCGGTTGTCGCCGCGTGCGCTGGACGTCGTTTCAGACAGGGCGAACCGCCCGGAGTTGTCGAAAACGCCGTAGGCTTCGGCCATCGCTTCCAGGCTGGGGGTGCGCCAGCAACGCGGCGTACCATCCGGCAGCTCCAGGCCTTGGAAGCCGCAGTAGTCTTCGGTCAGGCTTTCCATATTGTAGCCGGCGGGGATCGCCGGGATGTTGGTCTCGCCGCTGGCGAAACGCATGCCGCGACCCTCAAACTCGTACTTCTTGGCCTGTACGCCGCCCCGGATGGTGAACGACGGCGTCAGCTCATACGCCAGGTCGAACTGACCGGTCGTGTAGGTGTTGTCGTTCCAGTTGGGGCGCAGTCGGATATCCGGACCGCTTGGGCCGGTGCCGCCGCCGGGCGCCACGCGGGTCGGGCCGATATACCATTCGTTCGGGTCCGTGACGTCAAAGCCGTAGTTGATGGCCGGGAAGTCCATGCCGCTGGACCGCATGTCGTAGGAATAGCCGTCAGCATTCTGACGGTCCATTTGAACGATGTAGTCCTTGAAGTTGTCGAAGTCGTTGTTGACGTATCCGCCAAGGAAGGTGACGGACAGCTTGTCGGTCAGCTGGTGATCGACTTTCAGCGTATATTGCTGGAATTCGGTCGTATATTCATCGACATAGTTTTCCGACCGAATATCAATATTGTCCAAGAGCATATACAGCGCTGTGCCGTCGTCATCCAATTCGATGTCGCGCACGATGGTTTCCGGCTTGCCGCCCTGCGAAGCGCCGCGGCTCAGACCAATGGCTTCCAGCTGACGTTCATTCCGCTGCCCGTCGAATTTGGAATAGAGGACGTCCAGGCTGACTTCGGTGCGATCGCTGGGACGCCATTGGAACGAACCGGTGACGCCTAGACGTTGTGTTTCGAGATTGTAGTCCTGATAGCGTAGGAAGCGCGGATAGCGCGTCGTCGTCGCCGAGGCGATTGCGAACAGCGCCGGGTCGGCGTCCCCGCAAAGCGCCGCGTTGGTTGCCGGATTGCACCAGCCGCCGTCTTGCGCTCCAAAGTTCCACTGGCCGGTGGACGCGCCGTTCTGAAGGGTGGTCTTCTCGGAATAGGCGACCGATGCGGACAGCCCGATCTCGCCGATGCCTGTCATCCAACGATTGCTGCCCAGAACCGCAAAGCGCGGATCGGCCTTCTTCGACAGGTCGTTATAGCCCATCTGGGCGGATGCTGCGAACACCGGGCCGCTGGAATCAAAGGGTTGGCCGGTGTTCAAATCGACTGTTGCACCAAGCGAGCCTTCCTCGACATTGGCCGAAGGGGTCTTGCGCACGTCGATCTGGTTGAAGAGCTCCGAGGCGAAGACGTTGAAGTCGAATCCGCGACCGCGGTTGCTGCCGGTCGTGGCCTGGGCCTCGACGCCGTTGATGCGAACGCGGGTGAAGTCCGGGCCGAGTCCGCGCACGGAGATCGCGCGGCCTTCGCCGCCATCCCGAGTAATGGTCACCCCCGGTACGCGCTGGATCGACTCCGCCAGATTGTTGTCCGGAAATTTGGCGATGTCCTCTGCGACAATACTGTCGACTACGGCATTGCTGTTGCGCTTCACTGACAGGGCGCGCTCGAGGCTGCCCCGGAAACCGGTGACGACAATTTCGTCAACATTAGTCGGTTCGGCTTGCGCCGCCGGAGCGATCGGTTCCGTTACCTGAGCGACGGCCGGCGCCGCGAAGCCAAGTATGCAGGTCGTAGAGACAAGTGCGGTTGCGCCAAGCAGGCGCGAACGATCAAGAAAGATCGTCATGGGCTGGTCCTCCCCAGGACTAAGTGGGCATCCGGTCCTTATGGACTCTGTGATGACACCGGTGTCTAGCGAGGGCAGTGTTCTCTGATATTTCAGCCGTGTCAATTGCTTATGGCAGCCTCCGCGAAGGCGACCTTTTTTATCCCGGCTGTCCTGCGCTGTGGCGCCTATGCCGTCGGATGGTAGGGTGGGCTTTATTTGCCGTGGCTGAATCGACCCGGCGGCGCGACACCACTCGCCACCCAATTCTCACCGTCAGTCGTCAGCGTCAGTCCCAGTAGATGCTGTAAAGCCGCGATGGCGGAGGGCCCAGCTCATCGAAATGTCGACCTCCCGCTGCGGGTACTGGTTTTGATCGATCACCGTTTATTAGGGAGAAGCTCTCGCCGGCAAGATGGCTCGGTTGGGGCGTCCGCCGCGGGACAGCGGGTTCGGGCGTTGACTTCACCGGATGGCTCGAGCCCGGCCTTACTGGCGGACGCTCCAACCGTATGATGAGCCTTGGTCGGTCCATGTATCGAGACCCGTTCAACCAACCAGTTCTGAAGCCCGTCTCGGTCAACGGCGAGGTTGAGTCTGAAGCTGCCCGAAAGTAAATTGCCGTCGACTGTTTCAATGCGTTTGAGGGGCATGTCCTGGGGGCCAAAGGGGGGCCATGGGAACGCAGTGCGACGAAACGCCGTGAAATGTGCTGAAACAGGTTTTCGATGTAAGTGGCGGATTTTGCGTAGTTTCGAAACAGCCTGAAAAGAAGTGAAATGGGTATCGAGGGGATTCACACCGAGGGGGTTCACAGGTTCAATTCCTGTCGCGTCCACCATCCTCCTTCCAGACAACACAGCGCACGGTCGCCTTTTCGAACGCCGGGTCAGCGCGGCGGGCCGGAGGATTCGCGGATCAGCAGGGTGTACGGATGATCCTTGCGCAGGGTCACGGGCGTTCCCTCCAGCTGGGCCAGGACCATGTCGGCGGCCGACGCCGCCATCTCGAAGACCGGCTGTCTGACTGTGGTGAGACGGGGCCATGTGATTCGAGAGACTTCCGAATCATCGAAGCCGACGATGGAGATGTCTTCGGGGGCGGACAGTCCGCGCTCCCGGGTGGCCATGAGCGCGCCGACCGCCATGTCGTCGTTCTGGGCGAGGATCGCCGTCATTCCGGCGTTCCGGTCGAAGAGCCGCGAGGCGGCCTCGTAACCGCTCGTCCGCGTAAACAGACCGGGTTCGATGAGGTCATCAGGAAGCGCGACGCCGGCGGCCTCGAAGGCCTGACGGTATCCGACCATGCGCGCGGCGCTGGACGCGTGGGTGGGATCGCCCATGATGACGGCGATCGAGACGTGGCCCAGACCGAGGAGGTGCGCCGCCGCTTCTCGAGCCGCAGCGACATCGTCGATCACATTGCTGGAGCCGGCCTCTATGTCCTGCATCGGAGCGATCCGCGCGAAGCCAATGCCGGCCGCCGCCAGGTCGCGCAGGACACGCGGATTGTCCGAAGCTGGCGGCGCGAGGACCACGCCGTCCAGAGCCGCCGAACGCAGCAGACCGACCACCTCGGCCGCGCGCTTCTGCACCGAGGAGATCGGGATGACGACAAGACGGTAACGGGTGGACCGAAGGCGATCCAGCACGCCCATCTGCAGTTCGACGACGTAGCTGGGGGAGGGGTTTTCGTACAGTAGCCCGATCAGGTGCGAGCGCCGCCTCACCAAGCCCTGGGCGAAAACATTGGGGTGATAGTCCAGCGTCTCGGCGGCCTCGCGGACGCGCTGTCGGACGGCGTCGCTGACGTTGGGCGCCTCGTTGAAGACCCGCGACACGGTCTTGATCGACACCCCGGCCAGCAAGCCGACATCGACAATCGTCGCCCGCCGTACGCCCTTCACCACCCTGGACCGTTCTCCCGCCGCGATCGTCGCGCCGATCACAGCTAGCCGCTAGCAGCCGTCCGGTCCAGTGCCGCGCGCCGTCGGGTTTTCAACACATTTGCGATAGCGCTACCATTATCGGCGTTGACAACGTGGGACAACTGGTCGATTTGTCAGACTAAGCGACATCAAAGTCGCCCAATAAAACAGACGTCGGCTCAGTCGGCGCGGAGGGAAACATGAGGGATATGACGTTTATAAAGACGCTTGCGCGCTCGACTTCTGCTGTCGCGCTGATGACGGGCCTCGCCTTGCCGGCGACCGCCCTGGCGCAATCCACGCCGCCGGCCACGCCCCAGAGCGCGGAACCGACGACGGTTGACGAAATCATCGTCACCGGCGTCCGGGCCAGCCTGGACCGGGCCATGGACATCAAGCGCAACTCGTCGGGCGTCGTGGACGCCATCTCCGCCGAGGACATCGGCAAGTTCCCGGACACCAACCTGGCTGAGTCGCTGCAGCGGGTCAGCGGCGTGTCGATCAACCGGGTCAACGGCGAAGGCTCCGAAGTGACCGTTCGCGGCTTCGGCGGCGGGTTCAACCTCGTCACCCTGAACGGCCGCCAGATGCCGACCGCCAACGTCGTCGCCGTCGGCGGCGACCAGAACGTCGATTTCGCCACGGCCACCAGCCGGTCTTTCGACTTCTCCAACATCGCCTCCGAGGCCGTCGGCCGCCTGGAAGTCTACAAGACCGGTCGCGCCTCGGCGCCGTCGGGCGGCATCGGCGCGACCATCAATGTGGTCACGCGCAGGCCCCTGGATAATCGTGAGCCGGGCCTGCAGGGCAGCTTCGGCGTCAAGGCCGTCGCGGACACCAGCGTCGATCGCGGCGACAAGATCACCCCGGAAACGTCGGGGCTGCTGAGCTGGACCGACGAGGACCAGCGGTTCGGCGTTCAGGTCTTCGGCAGCTATCAAAGCCGAGACAGCGCGGCGGCCAGCTCGACCTCGAATGCGTGGAACATCCGCACCCTCGACGCCTTCCTCGATCCCGCCAACGGTTTCGTGAATCCCCAGACGGTCATCACCAATCAGCCGGCCTCCAACCAACTGGTCTCGGTGCCGAACGACAGCCGCTATCACTTCTCGGAATCGACCCGGGAAAGGATCAACGGCCAGGCGGTGTTCCAGTGGCGGCCCAAGGACGGCCTGACGCTGACCGCCGACGTCCTCTATGCCGAGAACAGCGTGACCGAGTCGCGCTCCGACCAGACGAACTGGTTCAACCGGCCCTTCCGTCAGGTGACCTTCGACGCCAACCCGGCCGTCGCCACGACCGTCTTCCTGCAGGAAGACATCAGCGGCGTGAAGGACACGGGCTTCGAGCAGCAGTATCGCGCGACCAAGGACACCCTGGAATCCTACGGCCTGAACGCCAAATGGGATCTGACGGACCGGTTCTCGATCAACATCGACGGCCATATCTCGACCGCCGAGAGCCTACCGGATTCCTCCAACGGCGCCTCGTCGACCCTCGTCAGCCTGGGCGCGCCGGTCATCGCCGCGCACTCGGTCGATTACAGCAGCGGCTTCCCGGTCCAGAACATCACGATCAACGATGCGCTGCGCGGCAACAACAACGGCGTCCTCGACATCGGTGATATCGGGTCCCAGATCGCCCGCACCAACGCCTCGCAGCAACGCCAGGAGATCAAGGAAATCCGCGGCGCGGGCACGTATGATTTCGGCGGCGGCAGCCGGTTCGAATTCGGCGGCGACTATATCAAGTCCGACATGACCAGCCAGCGCACCCAGACCCAGCAGACGCTGGGCGACTGGGGCATCACCAATCCTGGCGACGTCGAGCGTTTTGCGGGCGGACTGCTGGAAGAGTTCTGCATCACCTGCCAGTTCGACCACTTCGATCCGGGCGCGACGGGCGCGTCGCTTGTCGGCTTCCGCGGCAATGCCATCGACATCTTCAACGCCCTTTCGCCGGTCTATGCCGCCGACAAGAACCCGTTCAACAATATCGCCGAGGCGGGCAATCCGAACGACATTTCGGGACAGGACTTCAACACCGTCGTGGAAGAGACCTGGGCGCTGTTCGGTCAACTGACCTGGGACGGTGAAATCGGGACGATGCCGGCTTCGATGATGGCCGGCATCCGATACGAATCCACGGATGTGACCTCCACGTCGCTGGTCGCCGTGCCGACTGAGCTCCGCTGGACCGCCGACAACGACTTCACCCGCATCGTGGGCCTGGAGGTTCAACCGATCACGGGCGACGGGAGCTATGACTACTGGCTGCCGGCCCTGGATTTCTCGATCGAACCCCGCGAGGACGTAAAGCTGCGCGCCTCGTTCAGCCGCACCCTGGCCCGCCCCGACTTCGGCAACCTGTTCGCGGCCAGCACCATCAACCCGCCTGGACGCCCGACGGCCATCGGCGGCGTGGTCACGGGCAACTCCGGCAACCCGAACCTGCAACCGCTGCTGTCCGACAACATCGACTTCTCGGCGGAATGGTATTTCGCCCCGTCCAGCTATGTTTCGATCGGCTATTTCGACAAACAGGTCCGCAACTTCATCGGTCAGGGCCAGTTCACGCGCAATCTGTTCGGCCTGCGTGACCCGTCGTCAGGTGTCGCCGGCTCGCGTTCGGGCACGGCTCTGTCGCAACTGACGAACCTGGGCGCCGACATCTCGGACGTGAACCTGTTCACCTATACGGCGCTGTTGATCCAGAACAACGGCAATGTCGCCGCCGCCAGCGCCCAGTTCGAAGCCCAGCGCACGGGCCCGAACCGATCGCTGAACCAGGCCTTCATCGACTCGACCCTGGCTGCGGTTGACATCACGGCGGACGCCAACGACCCGCTGTTCCAGGTCGCGGTCTCCCAGCCCGTCAACCAGCAGGAAGCCAACATCAACGGCATCGAGTTCGCCGGTCAGTACTTCCTGGGCGAGACAGGCTTTGGCATCGCCGGCTCCTATACGATCGTGAACGGCGACGTGGATATCGATGTGGGCGCCGATCCCAGCATCGATCAGTTCGCCCTGCTGGGCCTTTCGAACAGCGGCAACGTCACGCTGATCTATGAAAATCGCGGCGTCTCGGCCCGTCTGGCCTACAACTGGCGCGACGAATATCTGAGCGAGACCAACCGTGGCGGCGGCGACCGCAACCCGGTGTTCACAGAGCCCTTCGGGACGCTGGACATGAACATCAGCTATGACGTCACGGACAATCTCGCCATCTCGTTCGAGGGCATCAACCTCACCAGCGAGACGGTCAAGACCCACGGGCGCGACGAGACGAACCTGTGGTTCGCGCAGGAGCTGAAACCGCGCTACCTCCTCGGCGCGCGTATGCGCTTCTGATCGCGGCGTGTGCGACTGGGGCCGCCGCTCGTCGGCGGCCCTTTTTTTTACTCGCCGGGTCCGATTGCCACGGGGGACGGACCCGATCATCTTGCCATGCCGATCCAAGGTGCGCCCGTGACCAATATCGTGCTTCTGAACAATATCGATCATGCCGACCTTCGCGTCAGAGGCGGCTTTGGCGCCGAGTTCGGCGACGCCACGAACCAGACACGGGTGTTCCCGGCGGAGTTCGACGTCCTCCAGCGCGAGTATCCCATCCTGTTTCGCCGCGACGGCAACGGGGCCTACTATTCCATCGTCCTGCTGGGGCTGGACCGAGACGAGAACCTGTTTCTCGAAGGCGACGCCTGGCGTGCACGCTATGTCCCGGCGGGCCACCGTCGCGGCCCGTTCTCGATCGGCGTCCAGGCGAACGGGCCCGAGGCGGGGCAGGAGCCCAAGATCAACGTCGATCTCGATCATCCTCGCCTGAACGACGGCTCAGGGGATCCGGTTTTTCTGCGCCATGGCGGCGGGGCGCGCGCCCTGGAACAGGCCCGCGCGGCGCTCTCGGTCGTCTATGACGGTCTTCAGCGTGAGGCCTCCATGTTTGCGGCCTTGGATGCGGCCGGGCTGATCGAGCCGGTGGCGATCGACATCACCGTCGGCGAGGGTGACCGTTACGATCTCGAGGGCGTCTACGCGCTTTCGCGGGAGCGGCTGGGGCGACTGGACATCGAAACGCTGAACGGGCTTCACCAGGCGGGATGGCTCGCGACGGCCTTCCACGCCGCCAGTTCGCTGGGAAACATCGATCATCTGATCGCGCTGAAGGCTGCAAAGGGGCCCGCCAGATGAGTGCGCCTGCACCCGGCGCCGGCGTGGTGACCCGACGGACCCGGGTGGCGCCGGCGGCGCCCGGCGCCCGCGTCGACCTTGAGGCGCTGCTTGCGGATGGGCGTCCAGTGATCCTGCGCGGCCTGGCCCGGGACTGGCCGCTGGCCCAGGCGGGCCTGAAGGGCGCGCATGAGGCCGTGGCCTATCTGAAGGGTTTCGACGCCGGCCGTCCGGTCGTGGGCTATACCGGCGGGCCCGAGATCGGCGGTCGATATTTCTATCGGGATGATCTTCAGACCCTGAATTTCGCGGCTGAGCGGGTGCCGCTGAGCGCCTACCTCGACCTTGCGCTCAGCCTGATCGGCGCTGAGCAGGCGCCGTCGCTCTACGTCGGTTCGACCGACCTTGATCTCTATCTGCCGGGCCTGGGGCGGGAGAACGGTCTCGACCTGCCCGTGTCGGCCGATGAGGACCGAGACCCGCCGGTCGTCAGCATATGGATGGGAAACCGGACCACGGCTGCGACGCATTTCGACATGTCGAACAATCTGGCCTGCTGTCTCGTGGGCCGTCGCCGCTTCACCCTGTTTCCGCCGGACCAGATCGACAACCTCTATCCGGGTCCGATGGAGCCAACGCCGGGGGGGCAGGTCGTCAGCCTGGTCGATCCTTCAGCACCCGATCTCGACCGATTCCCGCGCTTCGCCCTCGCCGCCGAGGCGGGGGAGGTGGCCGAACTGGAGCCGGGCGACGTGCTCTTCTATCCCGCGCTCTGGTGGCACAATGTCGAGGCGCTCGATGATTTCAACGCCATGATCAACTACTGGTGGAACGACGCGCCGGCCTTCATGGACACGCCCATGACCACGCTGCTGCATGGGCTCTTGAGCCTGCGCGGCCGGACGGCGGCGGAGAAGGCGGCCTGGCGGGCGCTCTTCGACTTCTATGTGTTCGGGGACACGAAAAAGGCGGACGGGCATTTGCCGCACGCTGCGCAAGGCGACCTGGCGCCCCTTGATGAGCGATCGGCGCGACGGCTGCGCGCGCTGGTGCTGCAGAAACTCAATCGCTGAGGAGGCGGGCCGTGGAACAGCGCAAGACGCGTGTGGTGATCGCCGGCGGTGGGACGGCCGGCTGGTTGGCCGCCGCCGTCCTGACCCGGCAACTAGGCGAGCTGATCGATGTGACCCTGATCGAGTCCGAGGAGATCGGCACGGTCGGGGTCGGGGAATCGACCATTCCCACGATCCGGTCCTTCCACGCCCTGATGGGGCTGGACGAGGCGGAGTTCATGCGCACGACGGGCGCGACCTTCAAGCTCGGCATCGCCTTCGAAAACTGGAGCCGGGAGGGTTCCCGCTACATCCACTCCTTCGGCGACGTCGGAAAATCCACCTGGATGGGCGATTTCCAGCATTTCTGGCTGGACGCGCGCCGCCGCGGGCTGGCGGGCGAGCTGGGCGAATATTGTTTCGAACACCAGGCCGCCGAGGCCGGCAAGTTCATGACGGGGCCCGAGGGCCGGCTCAACTACGCCTATCACCTCGACGCCGGACGCTATGCCCGTTTTCTGCGGGGCCGCAGCGAGGCCGCCGGGCTGAAACGGATCGAGGGGCGGATTTCGCGCGTCGAGCGCCATGCCGAGAGCGGCCTGATCGCCGCCCTGGTTCTGGCGGACGAGCAGAGGATCGAGGGCGACCTTTTCCTGGATTGCACCGGGTTCAGGGCCCTTCTGATCGGCGACGCCCTGGGCGTGGGATATGAGGACTGGGGCGACTGGCTTCCGACCAACCGGGCGCTGGCGGTCCAAACGACCTCGACCGGCCCAGCGCCGCCCTATACCCGGGCCATCGCCCACGACGCGGGATGGCGCTGGCGGATCCCGCTTCAGCATCGCGTCGGCAATGGCCTGGTGTATGCGGCCGACTTTCTTTCGGACGATGAAGCCCACGCCCGCCTGATCGGCGCCCTCGATGGGGAGCGGCTGATCGAGCCGGGTCTGATCCGCTTCCGGACCGGGCGTCGGCTGCGGACCTGGGAAGGCAACTGCGTCGCGCTGAGCCTCGCTGCGGGGTTCGTGGAGCCGCTGGAGTCGACGAGCATCCATCTGATCATGACGGGGCTGACACGGCTGATGCAGCAGTTCCCGTTCGACGGCGTCAGCCCGGCCGTGATCGCACGCTTCAACGACCAGTCCCGCGCCGAGCTGGAGCGGGTCCGGGATTTCATCGTCCTGCACTATCACCTGAACGACCGGCCGGAGCCCTTCTGGCGGCGACAGCGCGAGATGGCGATCCCGTCGACCCTCGTCGAGCGCATCGCCCTGTTCGAGGAAAGCGCGCAGGCCTATCAGGCGCCGGACGACCTGTTCAGGGTGGCGTCGTGGATACAGGTGCTGTTCGGGCAGGAGGTTTCGCCTCGGGCCTATCACCGCATGGCCGAGCTTATCCCCGACGACCGGCTGACAAAGGCCTTGAGCGATCTGAAAGGGGCGATCGACCGGGCGGTGGCGGCCTTGCCCGCGCATCAGGCCTTCGTGGAGACCTATTGCCGCGAAGACGCCTGAGCTGCGGCGTCGAGCTTCGCCGGCTGCCGCACGAGGATCATCAGCGCGCCCGCTAATGCTGTAATGGCCGCCAGCACCACCATCAGCGGGCGAAAGCCGCCCGCCGCGACGACGGCGAGCGTCAGCACCGGTCCGAGAATGCTCGGGACGGTATTGGCCAGGTTGAGGAACCCCAGGTCGCGTCCGCGATGGGCCGGCGAGGGGAGGATCTGCATCGCATAGGCGGTCTGCAGGGCCAGGAAGACGCCGCTCGAGCAGGAAAACAGCAGATATCCCGACGCGGCCAGCCGCCATTCGGGGAAGGCTGCCATCAGGCCGAGGCCGACGACCGCCACCGCCGCTGTGCCCACGAGGACAGGCCGGCGCGAGCCGGTCCGATCCGACAGTCGGCCGAGCCCCAGGGCCAGCGGAACGGTCAGAATGGCGGCCAGGCCCGGAAGCCAGGCGATGCGAGCGGCAAGGTCACGCGACGTCATCGAGGGGTCGTGATGTTCGACGCTCTGGAAATAGAACAGGAAGAAGGCGAACAGGATCAGGCTGGCCGTCTGCACCAGCAGGCGCGAGACCAAGACCAGGACCAGATTGCCTACCTTTCCGACCGGCTGGCCGGAGTGAGGGACGACCATCGGGGCGGGGGAGGGGCGCAGCAACAGGAAGGGCAGGATGGCGAGGGCTCCGGCTCCCCCGACGAGAACGAGCTGTACGCCCTCGCTCAGGCCCGGCGGTGCGGTGACGGCGACTGCGGCCAGCGCGCCGAAGGGATAGGCTGCCCCGATCAGGCCGCCCAGCAGGCCTTTCTGCGCGTCGGGCACCTCGTCTGCGGCCAGAGCCACCAGGGGGGCCAGCAGGATGTTGAGAACGACCTGGAAGGCGACGACCGCCCCGATCAACTGAGCTGCGGACTGGCTCGCCCACACGCCAGCGAGGGCGAGGAGGGTCAGGGCGAGCCCGACGCCGACCCAGCGGCGACGGCCCCAGCCCCCGCGCAGGCCACGGTCGCTGAGATGGCCGACGACGATATTGCTGACGCTGGCCGCGACGGCGCCGGAGACGGTGGCCAGGCCGAGCAGGGCCAGCTTGTCGGCCGGATGCACCAGTTCCGCCTTTAGCGGAAGCAGCAGGGTGAGCAGGGGCACATAGAGAACCGCGCCGCCGGCGTAGGCGAGCGCATAGAGGGCGAGATAAAGGGGCGATCGTCCCGAAGTCGTCATCAAGGCGGCGTCACCGGGCCTGATCGGGTTTGAGACGCAGGTGTCTGATTCCCCGCAGATTCCGCACGGGCTGCGCCGTCAGGTCGATCATCTTCAAAAACCTTCGGCCGATTGCACGCGACCGTCCGCCAAGGCGCGGCCATGGTCAACCCAGGTTGCGATGATCTGAGTTCAATACTCAGTCAGATGGGATGAACACCGAGAAATCCTGCAGTGATGCGACATGAAGTGACAACGCTGTCAATTATGATGCAGAGCCCGATTTTTGATGATAGCGCTAGCGTAACGGGTCCGGGGCCTCACGCGCCGGGCTGTTTAACAAGCGGCGTCGCGTCGGGCGAAATCCGGCCAAGGCGCCCAAGAATAGGGACGACGCCATGCGGACATTCACCACCTTCCTGATGTTCACTTCGGCGCTGTGCGCCACGAGCGCCGCGCTCGCTCAGACGCCGGTCTCGCCCACCGTGCCGGCCGCCTCGACGGCGCATCCGGCGCTGTGGCCGAAAGCCGCCTCGCCCGCCGCGATGAGCGACCCTGAGACCGAGGCCTTCGTCGCCGATCTGCTGGGGCGGATGACGATCGAGGAAAAGGTGGGTCAGCTGATCCAGGCCGACATCGCGTCGATCACGCCGGCGGATCTGGCCACCTATCCCCTGGGGTCGATCCTGGCGGGCGGCAACTCCGCGCCGGGCGGCGACGACCGGGCGAGCGCCCAGGCCTGGGTCGATCTGGCCAGAGCCTTCCGTGAGGCCGCAGCGGCCCGGCCCGGCGCGCGCATTCCGCTGATCTATGGCATCGACGCCGTGCACGGCCATAACAATGTCGTCGGCGCCACGGTGTTTCCGCACAACATCGGCCTGGGTGCGGCGCGCGACCCCGAACTGATCCGGCGCATCGGCGAGGCGACCGCGCTCGAGGTCGCCGTCACCGGGGCCGACTGGACGTTCGGTCCGACGCTCGCGGTTCCCCGCGACGATCGCTGGGGCCGAACCTACGAAGGCTATGGCGAAACACCCGAGATCCAGCGCGCCTATGCGGGTCCGATGACCCTGGGGCTGCAAGGCGAGCTGTCGGCGGACCATCCGATCGCGCCGGGCCATATCGCGGGTTCCGCCAAACACTTCCTTGCCGACGGGGGTACGATGGAGGGCAAGGATCAGGGCGATTACCAAGGCTCTGAACAGGGCCTGATCGACATCCATCTGGGCGGCTATCCGGCGGCCATCGATGCGGGCGTCCTGTCAGTCATGGCCAGTTTCTCGAGCTGGAACGGGGTCAAACATTCCGGCAACCCGACGCTATTGCGCGATGTGCTGCACGGCCCGCTCGGCTTCGACGGCTTCGTCGTGTCGGACTGGAACGCGCACGGCCAGCTGCCGGGCTGTTCGAACGAGAGCTGCGCGCTCGCCGTGAATTCCGGCATCGACATGCTGATGGCGCCGGACAGCTGGAAACCTCTCTATGGAAACACCCTGGCGCAGGCGCGCTCGGGCGAAATCCCGATCCAGCGGATCGACGAGGCCGTGACGCGAATCCTGAGGGCCAAGGTCAAGGCCGGCGTCTTCCGCCAGGATCGTCCCGTGGAGGGGCGGCTGGAACTGCTCGGATCGCCGGAGCATCGCGCTTTGGCGCGGCAGGCCGTGCGTGAATCCCTGGTTCTGCTGAAGAACGAAGAATCGGTCCTGCCGATCCGCGCAGGCGCACGGGTGCTCGTCGCCGGCTCGGCCGACGACATCGGCCAAGCGGCGGGCGGCTGGACCCTGAGCTGGCAAGGCACAGGCAACACCAAGGCCGACTTCCCGAACGGACAATCGATCTGGGACGGGATCAACGAAGCCGTGACGGCCGCGGGAGGCTCCGCGCAGCTCAGCGCCGACGGCGCCTTCACCGAAAAACCCGACGTGGCCATCGTGGTCTTCGGTGAGACGCCCTATGCGGAGTTTCAGGGCGACGTCGCCGATCTCGATTTCCACCCCGAGGGGCCGCTGGAGACGCTGAAGCGGCTGAAGGCGGCGGGCGTCCCGACCGTCTCCGTCTTCCTGTCCGGCCGACCGCTGTGGACCAATCCGGAGATCAATCAATCGGACGCCTTCGTCGCCGCCTGGTTGCCCGGCAGCGAGGGTGCCGGCGTGGCGGATGTGCTGATCGGCGACGCCCAGGGGCGCCCCCGACACGACTTCACCGGGACCCTGTCGTTCTCCTGGCCGAAGCGGGCGTCGGGCGAGCCCCTCAATGTGGGGGATCCGGACTACGATCCCCAGTTCGCCTACGGCTATGGTCTGACCTACGCCTCGGCGCAGTCGGTCCCACAGCTGTCGGAAATATCCGGCGTGTCCTCAAGCGCATCCAGCGTCGATCGCTATTTCGTCGACGGCAAGCTCGTCGCGCCCTGGTCGTTGGTCCTGACGGACGCGGGGGGAGACACGCAGGTCTCGACCGGCGGAGAGGGCGAAAGCCCACGTCGGCATGTGACGTCTGGCGCCGTCGATGATCTGGCGCAGGAAAGCGCGCGACAGTTCGCGTTCGACGGGTCAGGGGAGGGCGCCGTGTCCGTGCGCGGGCCCTCGGTCGATCTCAACCGTCAGACGAACGGCGACATGGCGGTGGCGTTCCGATATCGCGTGGACGCCCGGCCCGCCGGACCCGTGACCCTGGCCCTCGGCGAAGGCGGCGTCGATCTGGGCGCCATTCTGGGTGCGGCTCCGCTGGGCGAATGGCGGACCCTCAAGGTGGGGCTGTCGTGCTTCCGGGCCGCCGGCGCCCAGGTCGGGACCGTAACGATGCCCTTCGCCCTGCGCGCCTCGACCCCCGTCAGCCTGTCCGTCGCCGAGATCCGCCTGGCGTCGAACGAGAACGACACCGTCTGCCCCATGGCTGCGGCAGGAGCGACGCAACCCTGATCATCAGGTCAGGTCCACAAGACATATGGTCCCGGCGTCCAACCGACGCCGGGACTGCGGTTCGCAAGCGTCTCAAGGATTCACCATGACCCCGGCCAGGTCGCCTTCTGGGACGCCGGGAAATGGCATATCCAGGCGGGTGAAATCCAGGTCATGGTCGCCGCCTTGTCCGCCGACATCCGGGCGGGAGCGGCCTTCACCATGACTTCAAACGGGGTGACCGATGTTCCGGCCGCCGCGATTTCCACCCCTTCCGCCGAGGAGCCTGCGTCTTGAGCCTGTCCCGCCGCCTTGTCATCGCCGGGGCCGCCGCCCTGACCGCCACCGCCTGCCGGAGCGTCGCCATGCCGGAGGCGGAGACCGCCTATCCGACCCTGGGCCGCATCGTGCGTGAGGACCCTGGGCTCGACCGCCTGATCGCGCCGGGCGCCATGATCGAGAAACTGGCGGACGGCTTCACCTGGTCGGAAGGGCCGGTCTGGATCGCCGACTGCGGCTACCTGTTGTTCAGCGACGTGCCTCGCAACAGAATCCACTGGTGGTCGCCGACGGACGGGGTGTCGGTCTTCATGGAGCCGTCCGGCTTCGACGGGACCGACGCCTCGGGCTTTCGTGAGCCCGGATCGAACGGGTTGATCGTCGGGCCTGCGGGATCGATCCTGATGGCGGACCACGGCAACCGGGCTATCGCGCAGGTCGATCTGGCGACCCGGCGCAAGACCCTGCTGGCCACGCATTACGACGGCAAACGGTTCAACTCGCCCAACGATCTGGTCCGGTCCAAGACCGGCGCGATCTTCTTCACCGATCCGCCCTATGGCCTGAAGGACATGGACGCCTCGCCATTGAAGGAACAGCCGCAGAACGGCGTGTATCGGCTCGATCCGGATGGCGCCGTCACCCTGTTGGCGGCCGACCTGACCTTCCCGAATGGCGTCGCCCTGTCTCCGGACGAGCGCACGCTTTATGTGGCCGTTTCCGATCCGGCGCGTGCGGTGATCATGGCCTATGACCTGTCGCCCGCCGGTGCCGTGTCCAGGGGCCGGGTGCTGAAGGATTTCACGGCCATGGTCGGCGACGCCCATCCCGGTTTGCCGGACGGGCTCGCCATCGACGCCGCAGGACATCTGTTCGCCAGCGGCCCCGGGGGGATCCACGTGTTGACGGCCGAAGGACGTTCCCTGGGTCGCATCGACACGGGCGGAGCCGCCGCCAACTGCAAGTTCGGCGGCGACGAGATGCTCTACATCACCTCCGGCCCCAACCTGGCGCGCGTGAAAACGCTGACCAAAGGGTCACGCTGACCCCCGCGACAGACGCGAGTCTCGGGTATCGAAGGCGACGTCAGTTCGATGACGGCGTCGTTGTCGGCGTAGGGGCGGCGGCGCTGACGGGTGTCAGGGTGCAACCGCCGCCGATCGGCGTGGCGATGGCGCAGGGTATCACCCGGTCGGTGACCTCGTCCTTGACGTGGAAGATGTAGCCGTCCGCGCCGGCGCACCGGGCTTCATAGAAGGCGCCATTGGCGTTCGCGCCCATGAACCGGCCCCCATTGACGTTGCAGCCTGCCGCATCCGTGCCCGCGAGCCGCGTCTTCATGGTGGCGAACTGTTCGTCCGGCGTCGTATTGGCGCAACGCGACCCGGCGCTGACGATGATCCAGCATTCGGTCTTTTCCCAGCCGCTGTCGGTGCGCTTGAGGCGATAGCCGTCCTGACCCGCGCAACCGATCTCATAGACCGTCTGTCCGTTGGACGTGCCGACCGGGCCGGCGAAATCGACCTGACACTGGATGCCCGCTTCACGGGCGTAGGCGGCGAGGACATCCGTGCCGTTCTGGTTCGCGGGCATCTTGCAGACGAACGCGGTTTCGTTGGCCGGTCCTGCGTCGTCCTGCGCTGCGGAGCGTGCTGCGACAAGGCAGTTGACGGCCTGGGGCGGGGTGGAGGCGATCAGGAGATAGCCGGGTCCGGTCTGGCAGGCGGCCTCGTAAATTTTGGCGTCGTCCGTCGTCTTGCCGAGAAGCTGGGCCTCGGAAACCTTGCAGTCGGCGCCCGCACCGGTGATGGCGGCCTGGGCGTTGACGAGGCTTTGCGCCGTCGTTTCGCGTTCGGCGCGCGCCTCTGCGTTCATGCGCTGCATGTTGCGAAGACTCTCGCGCTCGGCCTCCATGATGTAGCCCGCGTTCAGCGCATTGGGCGGGATGCCGTCGACGATCTGGGCCAGGGCAGGGGGCGCCGAAAAGATCGTCAGCCCTGCGATGGCGCCGGCGAAGGACGCAAGAAATCGAAAAGTGATCATCGACATCATCCAGATGGAGTGCGCGAAAAGTCAGACATTATGTTGAAGCGGGAATGGTGCGGAATCAAGTTTAGCAGGCGCTTTCCCCCGTCACCTCGCCTTCCAACGCGCTTCAGGCCAATGCAAAGCGTCTAAGGCGTTATCGCCGCGGGCTTTTGTCTGGAGCGGGCCATATGGGCGAGCGTGAACCAGAAGACGGCGAACAGGATCGCTGAAAAGCCGAGGGAAAAGGCGAACTTCTCGAGCGTTGGCGCCTTGAGATTGAAATAGACCATCTGAACGATGTTCAGGACCACGATCCCTCGCAGCATCCAGTCGATTTTTAGCCTGCTCAGCACATAGCTGCCGAAGGGCGCCATGAAGAGAACGACCGGATAGGCGCATAGCCAGGTGCGGATCTGATAGTCCGTAATCCCCTGATCCCAGACCCCGCGGTAGGCGAAACCCAGGACGCTTATGGCTGCCATCACCATGATGCTCTGGTGGGTCGCGATTTTCTCGTCCATCCGGAAGCGGGTGACGAGAAGGGTGTAGAGGACGATGTCTGCGCCTGTTCCGAACAGGCTGGCGCAGATGCCGCCCGCGAACAGGATCGCCGCCAGCATCAGCTTGTCGATGACGCCGGTGATGGGCATCTTGTCCCTGTGCCCCCGGTGCTTGCTTGACGCATAGGCCAGGGCGAAGGTCATGATCAGGCTGAGGAACAGGGCCTGAATGATGAAGACGGGGATGGCCTGCATCGCGTTCATGCCGAACACGAAGCCCATGAAGGCGACCGGTATGTACCAGAGCACGGGGGCGTACGAGGCGATGCGAGCCTGTTTGCGCGACAGAATCCAGATGCTCGCGCTGGTCATGCCCACGCTTTGAATCATCAGGCTGAAATCGCGCGCCATCCCCCGATCGATGTCGAGAAAGACGCTCAAGACCGGGAAGGCCACCGCCCCGCCGCCCTCCGGCGTGAGCCCGGCCACGAAGGCGCCCAGGACCATGATCGCGGGATAGTACCAGTGCTGGATCAGAAAGGGCACGCTGTTCAGCAGCGCGAACAGCGCCACCCAGAACAGCATCATGCCGATATACCAGCGCCGAAAGATGCGACTTTCGAAGAACATCGACCCCGTCCCTAAGTGCTGAGAACGCTACCATTTCGGGGTCCGAACGCAATCAGCAAGTTGAGACTCGCCGGGGCCGGAATCTTGATCAGGGAGTGAAGTCGATCGTGCGCTCGAACACCGCATCGACCGGTCGCCCGCCCTTGATCGCGGGCGTCACCTCGGCGTCGCGCATGAGCACCAGCGCCGCCTGACCGAATCCGTATTCGGGCCGTGTCTCTTCCAGAACGACGCAATCCGCCACGCGACCTGACGCCAGGGCGGTGCAGCGCAGGCGCACCGCGAAATGGTCTTGCTGGAGAGGCTGGGACAAGGCCGGCTCGACCGGAGCAACCGCGGTGAGGATCGCCTCGCGAGCCGGGGAGGCGGTCGGCGCGCCGAACATGGTCGCCATAAGGGTCAGGGTGAGGGTCAGGGTCATGACAGGTCTCGCTCGTCCTGTATTAAGTCCCGGACACCCGCTCTGTTCCCGAGTTGCATTGCGGTCTGGCGGCGTGTGGAGGAGATTTTAGTCGGCTGGGTTCGGTCATTTTCCGTTGAAACGCCCAAGCTAAGGTCGCGGCCGTCGGGAGCACAAGAGGATGGCGGTGCATAAAATTATTGGCAGATGCGATCTATCGCTAATCTTGCGTCGCCCAGTTCTGGGGCCATTGGCCTGTGGCCGTGCGGTGGGCGAGGGCGAGGGCGCCGATGAGGCCGGCGGAGGCGCCGGCTGTGGGGTGGGTGATGTAGGCGTCCATGTCCAGGTCGCGGACGCTGGCGTCATAGCCGCCCAACTGGCGCGTTAGCGCCTGTCGCACCAGTTCGTACATCTGATCCTGCATCACGCCGCCGCCGATAATGATCCGTTCGGGGCGTAGGGTGTAGGTCAGGTTGAGGCAGAGGCCGGCGATATATTCGGCCGCGAGCGCCCAAGCCGGATGGTCCTGCGGCAGGGTTTCGGCCGGCGCGCCCCAGCGGGCTTGCAGGGCCGGGCCGCTGGCCATGCCTTCCAGACAGTCGCCGTGGAAGGGGCAGACGCCCGCGAAACCCTTGGCGGCCCTGGGGTGCGGCACGCGGATGTGGCCAGCCTCCGGGTGATTGGCCCCACCGTGCGGAGCGCCGCCGATCATCACCCCGACCCCTACACCGGTGCCGACCGTGACATAGCAGAAGGTCTCCAGCCCGCGCCCGCTGCCGAAAAGCCGTTCGCCGACGGCCGAGCAGTTGACGTCCGTGTCCAGAGTCATCGGCGCATCCAGAGTTCGCCGTAGGTGGGCCAGCAGATTGACGTTGCTCCAGCCCGGCTTGGGCGTGGTGGTGATGGCGCCGTAGTCAGGCGCGTCGGGGCGCAGGGACAGCGGTCCGAAACTGCCGATCGCCAGGGCTGCGAGTTTGCCGTGGCGGGATTGGGCCGCTGTGAAGAAGGCGCTGACGGCGTTCAAAGTCTCGGCGGGCGTCGTGGTGGGGATGCGGATCTGGTCGATGATCGTCCCATCCATGGCGGCGACGCCGCAGATGAATTTGGTGCCGCCGGCCTCGACGCCGCCGAGAAGGATGGGATCGGTCATGGGGTCTCGCTGATCGGCGGCCGCGTCGTCACGTTGCATGGCCGATCATAGGCGGCGGCCGTGGGGTTCGTCGATCCCGACGGGCCGCCAGAGCGAGGCTGGGAAAGGGTCAAACAGGCCAGCCTTCTGCTCAGAAAAGGCGATTCATCGTGCGGCTTATCCGCGGCCGGAAGGATTTGGCGATTGCGTTGCGCGCGAGGGATCGCCACCTTCGGCGTCAGACCAAGACACGAGACGAGGACGCCCATGGCCCGCAAACCCAACTACAGCTTCGAGCGTCAGGAACGCGAGCGCGCTGCGGCCATCAAGGCCGCCGAAAAAGCTGCGGCCAAGGCTGAACGCAAGGCGGAAACATCAGGCGAAAAGGCGCCTCCCGCCGAGGACTGAAGCGCGGCGGCAAGATCCATCCGTGTTTTCATTGTTTGAAGGCCCGCAAAGCTCTATTCTTGCACGATGACACGCTGGACCCCCGAAAGCTGGAGAACCAAGACCGCCCTGCACATGCCGGCGGACTATCCGGATCCCAAGGCCCTCGCGCTCGTCGAGGACGAGTTGCGCGCCCTGCCGCCGCTCGTCTTCGCGGGCGAGGCGCGCCGCCTGACGTCGAAACTGGCCCAGGTGGAGCGGGGCGAGGCCTTCCTGCTCCAGGGCGGGGACTGCGCCGAGAGCTTCAAGGAATTCTCGACCGACAATATCCGCGACACCTTCCGCCTGATCCTGCAGATGGCGGTCGTCCTGACGTTCGCTGGCCGCAAGCCCGTGGTGAAGGTCGGTCGGATCGCCGGTCAGTTCGCCAAGCCGCGCTCATCGCCGCTGGAGGAGATCGACGGCGTCGAACTGCCCAGCTATCGCGGCGACATCATCAACGGCATGGGGTTCACGCCGGAAGAGCGCGCGCCCGATCCGCAACGTCTGATCCGGGCCTACAACCAGTCGGCCTCGACCCTGAACCTGCTGCGGGCCTTCGCCGGCGGCGGTTATGCCGACCTGTATAATATCCACCGCTGGACCCTGGGCTTCGCGGGCGACAACGCCGCAGGCGCCCAGTACCGCGAGCTGGCGGACAAGATCACCGAGGCCCTGGCCTTCATGGAAGCCGTCGGCGTTACGCCCGAGACCCATCCGGACCTGAGCCGGGTCGAGGTCTTCACCAGCCACGAGGCCCTGCTGCTGAACGTCGAGAGCGCCCTGACGCGGCTGGACGGCGGTTCTGGCGAATGGTTCGACACCTCGGCCCACATGCTGTGGATCGGCGAGCGCACCCGCCAGCTGGACGGCGCCCACGTCGAGTTCATGAAGGGGATCAGGAACCCCATCGGCGTGAAGTGCGGACCGACCATGACGGCGGACGACCTGCTGCCGCTGATCGACGCCCTGAACCCGGACAATGTCTCAGGTCGCCTGACGCTGATCGGCCGTTTCGGCCACGAGAAGGTTGGTGAGCGCCTGCCCAAGTTGATGCGCGAAGTGAAGGCTTCGGGTCGCAAAGTGATTTGGTCGATCGACCCGATGCACGGCAACACGCTGAAGGCAGGCAACGGCTACAAGACCCGGCCTTTCGACCGGATCCTGGGCGAGGTGCGGACATTTATTGATGTTGCGGAGGCCGAGGGCGTCCACCCCGGCGGCGTCCACCTGGAGATGACCGGCCAGAACGTCACCGAATGCATCGGCGGCGCCCAGGCCGTGACCGAGGACGACCTGTCCAACCGCTATCACACCCATTGCGACCCGCGCCTGAACGCCGACCAGGCTCTGGAGCTGGCCTTCCTTGTGGCCGAGCGGCTGAAGGCGGGACGCGTGAACCAGTCCAAGGCGGCGTAAGCCCGGCCGCCTGACCTCGGTCAGTCGGCTGAGCGCGCCGCAAAGGCGATGACTTGTGGCCGTGAAGCGGCCATGGGGCCGGACCACATCAGGACGGCGCCCACGCAGGATCGAAGATGACCGAGACCGACAGCACCCGTTCCAGCGACGCGCCCGCCTATTCCCGAGTGGCGTTCCAGGGGGCATTGGGCGCCTTCAGTCACGAGGCTTGTCTGGCGTTGCGGCCCTGGGACGAGGCTGTGCCCTATGGGACCTTCGCGCAGGCCCTGGAGTCGCTGACGACAGGGGAGTGCGACATGGCGCTTATTCCGGTCGAGAACTCCAGCATCGGGGCGGTCGAGCCGGCGGCGACCTTGGTGCGGGATTCCGGGCTGAAGGTTTTAGCCGATGTCTGGCGGCCGATCCGCCACGCCATGATGGCGGTGCAGGGCGCGCGCCTGGCCGACATTCGCACCGTGGAAAGCCATCCTATCGCCCTGGCCCAATGCGCCCGGACGCTTGGCGGCATGCATCTGAAGATCATCGAGCATTTCGACACGGCGGGCGCGGCACGCGACGTGGCCGAAGCGGATGATCCGACCCGCGCCGCCCTTGCGCCCGTGGGCGCGGCGGAAGTATATGGTTTGTCGATCCTGCGCAACGATTTGCAGGATTCGAGCGATAATCGGACGCGTTTCGTCCTGCTGGGCGTCGATGAGGGTTGACGGCGCACGGTCTTTGCGTCCTTAACAAAGCCACGGATCGCAAACGATCCGCATAACCGGACCCGGACCCATGTCCCGCCAGCGCGTTCTTTCTGTTTCTTTCGACCGTTCGCGCACGGTTTCCGGCCTCTATTTCGGCTACGGCTTTTACGGCTTTCGATACGCCGGCTGAGGCGTCGGGCGCACTCCGTCCCTGACAGTCTCGCCGGCGACCGCTCTGGACCAGAGCGGCTGTCCGCCCCTGCACATCGAAATCCCCCTATGCCGAAAGCCCGATTCCATGCCCAATTCCAACGTCCAGCAAGTGTGGCCTGACATGGCCGACCTGACGCCCGAACAGCAGGCGCTCGCCGCCCTGCGTGCCGAAATCGACAGCATCGACGACCAGATCCTGGCCCTGTTCGAGCAGCGCCTCGCCGTCGCCGCCACCGTGGGGCGCGCCAAGGACGCCCCCAGCGGCCCGCATACCAAGCTGAGGCCCGACCGCGAGCAGACCGTGCTGTCACGGATGCTGAAACAGGCTCAACCCGAGAACGCAGAGGCGGTCGAGCATCTGTGGCGCGAGATCGTCGGCTGGGGTCTGGCGCGGCAAGGCCGGCTGCAGGTCCAGGTCTGGGCGCCGATCGAGCCGACCCGCGCCTATGACGGCGCCCGCCTGCGTTTCGGCGCGGCCGCTGACATCAAGATGGTGCGCGATCCGCAGAAAGCCCTGGCCTTCGCCGCCGAAGGGCACGGAATTGCGGTGCTGGCGATCAATACCGAGGACGCCTGGTGGATGGGTCTGCGTCGGGAATGGTCGATGCTGAGCGTGTTCGACGGTTACGGCGGCGAGACGCCGACGTCGCTGGCCGTAGGCAAGATCGATCCGCCGGCTCTGCCCAAGGGGCGTCGCGTCGTGGTCACGGCCGGCGGAGACGCGGGCGACGGCGGCGGCGCGCGGCGTTGGGGCCTGAATACGCATCACGGCTGGACCATCGCCCTGACCGATGCCGACCTCGCGCCGGGCGACGCGGAAGGCTGCGTCGGCGCGATCGGTTAAGTTCGGTGTAGAGACAGCTGAGGGCCGCATCCGATGAGGATGTGGTCCTCTCCTATTCAGACCGCCAGATTGTCGATCAGCCGGGTCTTCCCCAGCCAGGCGGCCGCGAGGATGCGGGCAGGGGCGTCCACGACGTCGTCGGCGAAGAGTGTCAAATCTTCTGCGCTGCGCACCGCGACATAGTCTGTGCGTTCGAAGCCGGCGTGAAGCAGGGCCTGGGTGGCGTCGCTTTCCACGTCCGTCAGGGAACGGCCGGCCCTTGCCTGAGCGGCTGCGTCAGACAGGATGACGTTCAGCCGGCGGGCGACCGCAAGTTCGGTCTCGGACAGATAGGCGTTGCGCGAGGACAGGGCCAGGCCGTGGCTGTCGCGCTGGGTCGGCGCGCCCACGATCTCCACAGGCAGGTCCAGGTCCCGCACGAAGCGACGGATGACCATCAGTTGCTGGTAATCCTTTTCGCCAAAGACCGCGATATCCGGCTGCACCTGGTTGAATAGCTTGGTGACGACCAGGGCGACGCCGCCGAACATCTGGGGTCGGAAATCGCCCTCCAGGCCAAGTGCCGGGCCGGTCATGGCGATGCTGGTGGCGAAGCCCTCGGGATACATTTCTTCAGGCGAAGGCGCGAACATCAGGTGGCAGCCGGCGCCGGCCAGCAGGCGCGCATCCTCTTCCTGCTGACGCGGGTATTTGCCCAGGTCCTCGTGCGCTGCGAACTGGGTCGGATTGACGAAGTTGGAGGCGACGACGCGGTCTGTGCGGCGGGCGGCCTCGCGCACCAGGGTCAGGTGACCTTCGTGCAGGGCCCCCATGGTCGGAACCATGCCGACGCTCAAGCCTTGTCGTTTCCAGTCCCGAACGGTGGCGCGCAGCGCGGCGACGGTGCGGACGACGGGGAGGGGCGCGGCGTCTGTCATGGTGAAGCGATTAACCTTTCCGCTTAAGCGTGTTGGTGCACCAGACCGCAAAGTCTGGCGGCTAGGGTCGTGCTTATGACGCCCGCACCAGCGACCCGTCCAGTTCTGATCGCCCTGGCCTGCGCCGGCGGCCTGACGCTTGCGGGTTGCGGCGCGGTGGACAGCGACCCGCACCGGTTCCGGTCGATGGCTGATCATGTCGCGTCGATCAACATTCCGGTGACGGCGGCCGGGATCGATGCCCGCCCCCAAGTTCGATCGGCTGAAGAGTCGGGTCTGCGTCCCGCCCGGTTCACGCCGGTGAAGGTCGCCGTCATGGACCCCCACGCGATGTGGGACGCCCGCGACGCCCAGGCGGGCATTCGTTACGAGACCGAGGATGCGGGGCTTCGCGACGCCGTGATTCGGGCGACGCAGCCGGCCGTGCAGGCTGCAGCGCCTGTGCTCGCCCGAGCCGTGGCGGAGGAGGCGGCCTCCCAAATCACGCCGTCCGTGTTGCAGTCCGCCAGCCTGCGTGAGCCGACACACGGGCGGACGATCCAGCTGGGGGCCTATTCCAGCGCTGCAGGCGCGCGACAGGCGTGGAACCGGTTGAAGGCCAATGCTGATCTGGCGGGATTGTCGCCGGTGTTCGAAGCCGTTCAGGTCAACGGCCGCAGCCTGACGCGGCTGAAGGTCGGGCCGGTCTCGAGCGAGACGGCCGCCGCCGTTTGCCGATCCGCCGATGTCGCGGACGCCTGGTGCGCGCACCACAGCTGACACCCGTCCGCTCGCCGTCCACAGGTCTGCGTTAAGGTTCCGTTGACGTTTGCGGCGTTGAGGCCGACTCTCGCCGGACCTAGGACCGCGCTGTTTGAGTCGCGCGGTCGGCACAGAGGATTCCCTCGAATGACGCAGCCGCATGTGATCGTCCTCGGCAACGAAAAGGGCGGGGCGGGCAAGTCCACCCTGGCCATCCACATCGTGACAGGCATGCTGCACGCTGGCCGAACGGTGGCGATCATCGATCTGGACCTGCGCCAGCGGTCGATGCAGCGCTTCTTCCACAATCGCCTGGCGTGGCTTGCGGCGAACGGCCAGCAACTGCCCCAACCCTTCATCCCCGACATGGGCGACGGCAAGGCCCTGGCCAAGGCGGATGTCGCCGAACAGATCGCCGTATTCGAGCGCGCCTTCGACGAGGCGGCGGCGCAGGGCGTGGATTGCATTCTGATCGATACGCCGGGCGGGGATACGGCCGTTTCGAACGCGGCGCATGCCCGCGCCGACCAGATCGTGACGCCGATGAACGACAGTTTCGTCGATTTCGACCTGCTGGGCGACGTCGATCCGGTGTCGCTGGATCTGCTGAAACCCTCGATCTATTCCGAGAGCGTCTGGGAGGCGCGCAAGCAGCGCGCCATCGCCCAGGGCCGTCACGCCACCATCGACTGGCTGGTGGTGACCAACCGCCTGGCCGTCGCCGAGGCGCGCAACCGCAAGCGGCTGGAAGAGCGGATGACCAAGCTGGCCAAGCGGGTCGGTTTCCGCGTCGGGCCCGGCCTGCGCGATCGGGTCATCTACCGCGAACTGTTCCCGTTCGGGCTGACGGTGGCGGACCTGTCCAACGACATCCGGCCGGTGGCGGTGTCGCTGGCCCACGTCGCCGCGCGCCAGGAAATGCGAAACCTGATGAAGGCCATGGGGCTGGAGCAGGCGCTCAGCCCTTTGGACGTGGCGGCCTGACGTCCCCATGGGCCTGATCTGGCTGGCCCTGGCGGCGATCGCCGTCTGGGCGCTGGTGCGGCTGGGCCGCCAGACTGAGCGACGCGGACGGGCGCACTGGCGCGTGACGGCGACCCTGCTGGGGTCCGTCCTGCTGGCCGGCGGCGCATTGGCGGCGTTTCGCGGATCGTGGCTGGCGGCGGCGGCCCTGGCGGGGGCCGGCCTCTATCTGGCCTGGTCGTCGCGAGTCCGCCCGGTGTTCAGATCCG
This sequence comes from Brevundimonas sp. FG128, assembly GCF_057809775.1. Classification (NCBI taxonomy): domain Bacteria; kingdom Pseudomonadati; phylum Pseudomonadota; class Alphaproteobacteria; order Caulobacterales; family Caulobacteraceae; genus Brevundimonas; species Brevundimonas sp. FG128. The sequence goes on along the minus strand of NZ_JBMDKP010000002.1, from coordinate 391,884 downwards.
AACCGATCAGCGAGGCGGACGCCCGCGCGGTTCTGGGCGTGAGGCCCGACGCGACCGAGGCGGAGATACGCGCGGCGTGGAAGCGAGCCATGGCCCGCGCGCACCCCGATCAGGGCGGAACGGAAGGCCTGGCCATCCGCGTCAATGCGGCGCGAGACAGACTGTTGAGAAAGACCGGACGCATCTAAGCCCGCCCTCGGCGCAAGGCTGGCGTGGAAGGAGGGCAGGGCGGAGCTCCGAGCCTTCGCCCGGAGTTCTGTTGCGGTGTTGCCGTTTCCCAATGGGAGGGAACGGTGTGATCAGTCTCCGGTCTTGGCCTTCTTCGCCGGAGCCTTCTTGGCGGCGGGTTTCTTGGCGGCGGCCTTTTTCGGAGCAGCGGCCTTCTTGGACGGCGCCTTCTTCTTGGGCGCGGCGCCGGCCTTGGCGGCGAGGAGGGGAAGGGCGTCTTCCAGGGTCAGGTCTTCGGGCGCCACGCCCTTGGGCAGGGTGGCGTTGATCTTGCCGGACTTGACGTAGGGGCCGAAGCGGCCGGCCATGACGTGGATCGGCTCGCCCGTTTCCGGGTGGGCGCCCAGGTCCTTGAGCGGGGCCGTGGCGGCGCCGCGACCGGGACGGCCGGCGCGCTTCTCGGCCAGCAGGGCGACAGCGCGGTTAAGGCCGACTTCGAACACCTCGTCGATGTCCGAGACGTTCGCATAGGTGCCGGCGTGCAAGACGAAGGGTCCGTAACGGCCCAGCCCTGCGGTGATCATCTTGCCGTCCTCGGGGTGAACCCCGACCTCGCGCGGCAGAGCCAACAGACGCAGGGCCTGGTCCAGCGACAGGGACGCCGGCGACCAGCCCTTGGGCAGGGACGAGCGTTTGGGCTTGTCGCCCTCGGGCGGCGTGATTTCGACATAGGGGCCGAAGCGACCGATCTTCAGCTGGACCGGCTGGCCGGTCTCCGGGTCGATGCCCAGTTCGCGGTCGCCGCTCTCGGCCGAACCGTCCTCGGCCGAGGGGCTTGCGACGGGGCGGGTGTATTTGCAGTCCGGGTAGCGTTCGCAGCCGATGAAGGCGCCGAAACGGCTGGTCTTCAGGCTGAGCTGGCCGATGTGGCACAGGGGGCATTCGCGTGGATCGGAGCCGTCTTCCTTGGCCGGGAAGATGTGGGCGCCCAGGCTTTCGTTCAGGGCGTCCAGAATGGCCGTGGTGCGCAGTTCGCCGGCGGCCTGGGTCGCGGCGTGGAAGTCAGACCAGAACTCGCGCAGCAGAACCTTCCAGTCCAGCTGACCGGCCGACACCTCGTCGAGGCGCGTCTCCAGAGCGGCGGTGAAATCGTATTCCACCCATTTGCGGAAGAACTGCTCCAGGAAGGCCGTGACCAGCCGTCCCTTGTCCTCGGGATAGAAGCGGTTCTTGTCGACGCGGACATATTCTCGGTCGCGCAGGGTCGACAGGGTCGAGGCGTAGGTCGACGGCCGGCCGATGCCCAGCTCTTCCAGCTTTTTGACCAGGGTGGCTTCCGAATAGCGCGGGGGCGGTTCGGTGAAATGCTGGTCGGTGCGGATGGCGTCGACCTTGGCCTTGGCGCCTTCCTTCAGGGCGGGCAGGCGGCTGGTGTCGTCGCTCTCTTCCTCTTCGGCGCCCTTCTGCTTCTCGTCGCGGCCTTCCTCGTAGACGGCCATGAAGCCGTCGAAGGTGACCACCTGGCCGGTCGCCCGCAGGCCGGTCAGGCCGTCGGGCGTCTCGATATCGACCGTGGTGCGGTCCATGCGGGCCGCCTCCATCTGGGAGGCGACCATCCGTTTCCAGATCAGCTCGTAGAGGCGCTGAAGATCGGATTCGAGGTGCACGGTATCGGGATGGCGCGCGATATTGGTCGGCCGGATCGCTTCGTGCGCTTCCTGAGCATTCTTGGCCTTGGTCTTGTAATAGCGGGGTTCTTGGGGAACGAAGGCCGGGCCGAACGCCTGGCTGATGACCTCGCGCGCCTGGGCGATGCCCTCCGGCGTGGTCTGGACGCCGTCGGTCCGCATATAGGTGATCAGGCCGCCGGTCTCGTCCACGCCCTCATACAGTTTCTGCGCCGCCTGCATGGTGCGCTGGGCGGAAAAGCCCAGCTTGCGCGAGGCTTCCTGCTGCAGGGTGGAGGTGGTGAAGGGCGGGGCGGGGTTGCGGCGGACAGGCTTCTTCTCGACCGAGTTGATGGTGAAGTCGCCGGCGTCGATGGCGGCGCGCGCGGCGGCGGCGGTCGCCTCGTCCTTGATGTCCAGACGCTGGACCCGCTTGCCGTCATGCTTGACCAGGCGGGCGGTGAAGGGCGGGCTGTCGGCGTTCAGGTCGGCCTCGATGGACCAGTATTCCTGCGCCTTGAACTTCTCGATCTCCATCTCGCGATCGACGACGATGCGAAGCGCGACGGATTGAACCCGCCCGGCTGAGCGGGCGCCCGGCAGCTTGCGCCACAGGACCGGCGAGAGGGTGAAGCCGACGAGATAGTCCAGGGCGCGGCGGGCCAGATAGGCGTTCACCAGCTCCATGTCGATCTGGCGCGGGGCGGTCATGGCGTCGAGGACGGCGGACTTGGTGATCGCGTTGAAGGTGACGCGTTCGACGTGCGTGTCCTTCAGCACCTTCTTCTTGTTCAGCACTTCCAGCACGTGCCAGCTGATCGCTTCCCCTTCGCGGTCGGGGTCGGTCGCGAGGATGACGCGGTCGGCGCGCTTGGCGGCCTCGGCGATTTCGGACAGGCGTTTGGCGCCCTTGGCGTCGGCCTCCCAGTGCATGGAGAAGTCGTCGTCGGGCAGGACCGAACCGTCCTTGGACGGCAGGTCGCGGACGTGGCCGTAGGAGGCCAGGACTTCGTAGTCCGGGCCGAGATACTTATTGATGGTCTTGGCCTTTGCGGGGCTCTCGACGATGACGAGGTTCATAGGTGTTCGGTCTCGGGAAGGGGCGCGAACGTGGTTGGAGCGGAGCCGTGTGTCAATCGCGCCCGACGTCTTACAGCCTAGGGTAGTTGTCTTTTAATGAATGCGCGAATAGATTGCGCGACTGGCAACGGAGGCGATCATGGCGGCGACGCGACGCGAGACGAAGACCCCGGGAACCTTCCGCTCCGACATAGAGGCGGCGGCCTTTCCGACCCGGGAATATATCGGGGCCATGGCGCTGGAGATGGCGCGGATGGCGCGGGACGAGGGCGACGGCCGACTGGCGGAACTGTTGGAGCAGGTGGCGGGGGCGGCGGGCAAGCCTGCGGCCTAGATCGAGACCAGGCCGCCGGGCAGCAGTTCGGCGCGGCCGGTCAGGCTGAGTTCCAGCAGGGCCGCGGCGACCTGGGAGACGGGGATGTTCAGGGCGCGGGCGATCTCGTCGCGCGGCGTCGGGGTGGGCGACAGCAGGGCGGCGACGCGGTCGAGGAAGGCGTCGTCGATCTCGCCGTCGAATCTCATTTGATCCGCTGGGGGCTCGCGCAGGGTGCGCAGGGTGTTGAAGGCGCGGTCGATGTCCTCGATCCCTTCGCACAGGATTGCGCCCTGACGCAGCAGCTCGTTGGGGCCGCGCGCGCGGGGATCCAGCGGCGAGCCGGGCACGGCGAAGACGTCGCGCCCCTGTTCGGCGGCGAGGCGGGCGGTGATCAGGGAGCCGGACCTGATCTCGGCCTCGACCACCACGACGCCGCGCGAGAGGCCCGAGATGATGCGATTGCGGCGGGGGAAGTCGCGCGCCTGGGCGCGGGCGCCGACGGGGCTTTCGGAAACGATGCAGCCGTGTTCCGTCAGGCGGGCATAGAGGTCGGCGTGTTCGGGGGGATAGATGTCATTCACCCCGCCGCCCAGGACGGCGACGGTTCCGGTCGCCAAGGCGCCTTCGTGGGCGGCGGCGTCGATGCCGCGCGCCATGCCCGAGACGACGACATGGCCGGCCTGACCCAGCTGCTGCGCCAAGCCGCGCGCGATCCGCTGACCGCCAGCCGAGGCGATGCGGGCGCCGACGATGGCGACGGCGGGTTGGTTCAGCAGGTCGGCGCGGCCGCGGGTCCACAGGATGGGCGGGGGCGGATCAAGGGCAGCCAGCATTTCGGGATAGTCGTCGTCGCCCAGCACCAGCAGGCGGGCGCCGATGGCGTCGCCGGCGGCGATCTCGCGCTCGACCGCCTCGACCGGCGGGGGCGTGGAGGCGGCGCCGGACTTGCGCACCAGATCGGGCAGGGCGTCCAGCGTGTCGGCGGCGGAGCCGTAGCGGCCGATGAGCTGGGCGAAGGCGACGGGACCGATGCGGTCGGTGCGGGCGAGCCGCAGCCGGGCGAAGCGTTCGGCCGGGCTCAGGCTCACGCCTTCTTGGCCCCGATGCGCGGTTCCTCGCCCTTCAGCAGCCGGGCGATGTTCTGGTGGTGACGCACCCAGATCAGGACGGCGGCGAAGACGGTCAGGGAGAGGATGGGCAGACCCACCGGCAGGCCGACCACGGCGAGCGGCAGCAGGGCCAGCAGCGGCGCGGTCGCGGCCGAGATCAGGGCCGCCAGGGACGAATAGCGGAAGATGAAGGCGCTGATCAGCCAGACGGCGCCCGCCATCAAGCCCAGCGGCCAGGCGGCGGCCAGCAGCAGGCCATAGAAGGTGGCGACGCCCTTGCCGCCCTTGAAGCCCAGCCAGACGGGGAACAGATGGCCCAGGAAGGCCGCGCCGCCGGCGATGGCGCCCGCGACCTCGCTGTCGAACAGAGCACGCGCGATCAGCAGGGCCACGGCGCCCTTGCCGGCGTCCAGCAGCAGGGTGGCCAGGGCCAGATCCTTGCGGCCCGTACGCAGGACATTGGTCGCGCCGATATTTCCCGAGCCGATGTGGCGCACGTCGCCGGCGCCCGCCGCGCGGGTGATCACCACGCCGAACGGAATCGAGCCGAGCAGATAGCCGCCCAGCGCGACGAGCGCCAAGGTCCCGATTGCGGGGCCCACCATATCCTGCACGTTGATTCGCTCCCCGCGTGTCGTTGCGGCAAAATGCATCGGCGCGCGGCGCGGAGCAAGCGCGATCCGACCTCTTGACCCGACGATCGGCGCAGCGTCTGGTCCGCCCGCCTTGCCGGAGACTGTCATGACTCGAATCCCCGCCGCCGCCGCCGTGATCCTGATGCTTTCCACGGCAGGTTGCGTCGGCGCGCCGCCTGTCGGTTCAACGCCTGCCGCAGGGCCGGCTTTGGCCGCCTATTTCGACTGCGTGCGCGACGGCGGCGTGGCGATCTCGGCGCACCGGGCGGTCTCGGCGATGGATCAGCCTGAAAACTCCATCGCCGCCATCGAGGCGACCGGACGGGCCATTCCCAATGCGATCCTGGAGCTGGACGCCGTCCTGACCAAGGACAGGCAGCTGGTGCTGATGCACGACGAGACGATGGAGCGGACCACCACCGGGCGCGGTCGGGTCGCGGACCTGACGCTCGCGCAGGTGAAACAGGCGCGGTTGAAGGCCTCGAACGGCGCCCTGACCCACGCCGCGCCGCCGACCCTGGGCGAGGCGCTGGACGCCGCCGGGCGCGTCGGGGCCATCGCCAGCATCGACCTGAAACCCGCCGACGGCGAGACGACCGTCGATCTGGCGCGGGCGGTGATCGATCAGGTGCGCCGGTCGCGGGCGGGAAACCGGGTGATCCTGATAACCTATAACGACGCCGATGCGCGGGCGGTGGCGGCCCTGGCGCTGGAGATGATGATCTCGGCCGGACTGAGCGGCGTGGACGACCTGCAGGGGCTGAACGCGCCGCAGATCCTGGCCTGGACCGGGACGCGCGACGAGCGCCCGGCGCTTTGGCGTGCGCTACGCGAGGCCGGCGTCGAGGTGCAGTTCGGCACCCTGGGCCGGGAGGGCGTGCGCCGTGACGACCGCTATGCCGCCGACGGCGACGTATCGGAATACCGCGACTTGGCGCGCCAGGGCGTGACCGTGATCGCCACCGACACGCCGCTGGCGGTCAAGTCGGTGCTGGGCGCCGAGGTGGCCAAGGCGGCGACGTGCGAGCGGGTGCGCTGAAGCCCACCTCTCCGCGCGCGAAGGCGCGTGGGGAGGACAGATCGCGCAGCGATCAGGAGGGGGCGACTCCGGCGCCGGTGATGACCCCGCCAGCGTCCGACACCCGGTCGCCCCCAACCTGGCGCTCGCTGACGCGATCGCCTGTCCTCCCCATTCGCCTGCGCGAATGGGGAGGTGAAGTCAGTGAACCTTGCGGCCTGCCACCCAGGTTCCGATCACCTTGCCTTGGAGCCGTCGCCCGTCGAAGGGGGAGTTCTTGGATTTGGAGTGCAGGGCGTCGGCGTCGATGATGACGGGGGCGCCGAGGTCGAACAGGACCAGATCGGCGGGGGCGCCTTCGGCCAGCACCCCGGCGTCGAGGCCCAGCAGGGCGGCGGGGCCCTGGGTCAGGGGGCGCAACACGACCAGCAGGTCCAGCCCGTCCTCGTGGTGCAGGGTCAGGGCGGCGGGCAGCAGGGTCTCCAGACCCACGGCGCCAGGCGCGGCCTCGGCGAAGGGACGGCGCTTGTCCTCGGCGGGGGCCGGGGCGTGGGCGGAAGTGATGACGTCGATCAGGCCTTCGCGGACGGCCTCGATCAGGGCCTGGCGATCCGCCTCGGACCGCAGCGGCGGGTCCAACCGGTAGAAGGTGCGATAGTCGCCGATGTCCACCTCATTGAAGCACAGGTGGTTGATCGAGACGCTGACGGCGACCTCAAGGCCCTTGGCGCGGGCGCGGGCCAGGGTCTCCAGCGCGCCTTCGGTCGAGATCTGATCGACCAGGAAGCGGGCGCCGGTCTGTTCGACCAGGGCCAGGTCACGTTCCAGCCCGATGCGCTCGGCGATGGCGGGGCTGCCGGAAAGGCCCAGGCGCGTAGCCAGTTCGCCGGAGGCGGCGACGGCGCCTTCGGTCAGCCAGGGATCGGCCGGGCGGCAGGCGATCAGGGCGTTGAAGGCGGCGGCGTAGCTCATCACCCGTTGCAGGGTGCGGCTGTTGACGATGACCTTGTCGCCGTCGGTGAAATACAGGGCGCCGGCTTCGTCCATCAGGCCGATCTCGGCCATGCGCTGGCCGTCCAGGGCCTTGGTCGCGGCGCCGGCGGCGCGGACATTGACCAGGTTCAGGGCCGCGCCGCGCCGCTGGATGAAGTCGATCATCGCCGGGTCGTCGACGGCGGGGTCGGTGTCGGGCTGGACAACGATGGTGGTCACGCCCCCGGCTGCGGCGGCCAGGCTGGCCGACTTCAGCGTCTCCTTGGGCTCTGCCCCCGGTTCGCCGGTCTTGACCCGAATGTCGATCAGGCCGGGCGCGAGGCACAGGCCGTCGGCGTCGATGGTCTGGTCGGCGTCGATGGGCGCAGCGCCATGGACGACGCGGACGATGCGGCCGTCCTCGATCAGGACGCCGCCGGGCCCGTCATAGTCGGTGGCGGGGTCCAGCAGGCGGGCGTTGAGGATGGCGACGGTGGTCATCACTTGTCTCCCCAACGGGCGGAGAGCGAGGCCAGCACGGCCATGCGGGCGGCGACGCCCATCTCGACCTGATCCTGGATCAGGGAGACGTTCAGGTCGTCGGCCACGTCGGAATCGATCTCGACGCCCCGGTTCATCGGGCCGGGATGCATGACCTTGGCGCCCGGCCTGGCCCAGGCCAGTTTCTCGCGATCCAGGCCCCAGAAGCGGAAATACTCGCGGGTCGAGGGCACCAGGGCGCCGGCCATCCGCTCCAGCTGAAGGCGCAGCATCATGACCACGTCGCAGCCTTGCAGGCCCTCGCGCATGTCGTGGAAGACCTCGCAGCCCCAGCGGTCGGCGTCGCCGGGCACCAGGGTCGGCGGGCCGATCAGGCGGACGCGTGCGCCCATCATCTGCAACAGGGCGACGTTGGAGCGGGCGACGCGGCTGTGGGTGATGTCGCCGCAGATGGCGACGGTCAGGCTGGTCACGTCGCCGAAGGCGCGGCGCATCGACAGCAGGTCCAGCAGGGCCTGGGTCGGGTGTTCGTGACGGCCGTCCCCGGCGTTGACGACGGCGCATCCGACCTTCTGGCTGAGCAGTTCCGCCGCGCCCGAGGCCGAATGGCGGATGACCAGGATGTCCGGCTTCATCGCGTTCAGCGTCACCGCCGTATCGATCAGGGTCTCGCCCTTCTTCACCGAGGAAGAGCCGACCGGCATGGTCACGACGTCGGCGCCCAGACGCTTGGCGGCGATCTCGAACGAGGAAGAGGTGCGGGTCGAGTTCTCGAAGAACAGGTTCACGACCGTGCGGCCGTGCAGCACGTCCAGCGCCTTGGAGGACTGGCGGTTGAAGTCGACGAAGGCGTCGGCCAGATCGAGCAACTGAGGCGTGACGAACGGATTCAGGTCCGCAGCGGCGAGGAAATGTTCCTTCGGGAACGGGATCAGCCGTTCGAGGATGGTCTGGTCGGTGACGGTAAGCGGCTGGGTCATCGAGACGCGGCTATAGGCGTGGTTCACGCCAAATGGAACAGCGACAGGAACAAGGGCATGGTTATCGCCCCGCCGACGGTCGTCAGGGCGATGACGCCGGCCATCAGCGGCGCGTCGCCGCCCATCTGGCGCGCAAGCATATAGGAGGCCGCGGCGCCCGGCGTCGCGCCGCACAGCATGGCCAGGGCCTGGGCCAGTTGATCGCCGCCCAGCGCCCGGCAGACGCCCCACATGAGCAGGGGCATGACCAGCAGCTTGACGACCGAGACCCCGGCGACGGTGATCCGGCGTCGAGCCACCTCGGCGAAGCTGAGGCCGGCGCCGGCGACGATCAGGCCCAGCGGCAAGGCCGCCCCGCCGATCAGCTCCAGAATGCGCGACAGGACGGGGAAGTCGGGCGCGCCGATGAAGTTCAGCGCCAGGCCGATCAGGCAGGCCATCAGGATCGGGTTCTTCAGCATGGCCGTCAGCAGGGCTAGGGGCGAGACGCCCCGCTGGTCGGCGCCCCAGCGGGCCAGCACGGCGACGCAGGCGATATTGGTCACGGGAATGATGCAGGCGATCATGACGGCGGCGACCGCCAAGCCCTCCGGCCCGAAGGCGGCCTGGACCACGGGCAGGAAAACGAAGCTGTTCCAGCGAATCACGCCCTGGAAGACGCTGGTGTAGGACGGGCCGTCCAGCCGGATCAGCGGCTTGGCCGCCAGGGCCAGGACCGCGACGATGATCACAGACACCACCGCCGCCCCGCCCGCGGGTCCAGCGCTGTCGCCTGACAGGTCGGCATGCCAGATGGCCGGGATCAGAAAGCCCGGATAAAGCAGATTGATCGACAGCTTTTCGATCGGCCGCCAGGTCGCGTCGGGCAGAAAGCCGGACTTGCGCAGCCCGTAGCCGATGGCGATCAGGACGAAGACGGGCGCGATGCCCAGGACCAGACCGCCCATCAGACCGCCGTCAAACCCATGACGCCTGATCGCGCACCCGGTCCAGCGCGCCTTGCAGGATCCAGGCGGCGGCGGTGCGATCCACGACCTGCGCACGGCGCTTGCGGTTCAGGTCCAGGTCCTCGATCAGAAACCGTTCGACCGCGCTGGTGGACAGCCGCTCGTCCCAGAAGGCGATGTTGATGGGCCGCAGCCGTTCCAGATTGCGGGCGAAGGCGCGGCACGACTGGGCGCGCGGCCCCTCGGTCCCGTCCATGTTTGCGGGCAGGCCGATCACCAGGGCCGAGACCTTGCGATGGGCCATCAGCTTGAACAGCTGCTCGGCTTCCAGCGTGAACTTGGACTTGCGGATCAGCTCCAGCGGCGAGGCGATCAGGCGGGTGGCGTCCGACACGGCGACGCCGATGGTCTTCTCGCCCAGATCCAGCCCCATCCACGGCGTGTCGGGCGGGCAGGCGGCGGGCAGGTCGAGGAGATCGAGAACGGGCACGGCCTGCGGTTAGGACTGGCGCGGCCTTAAGTCAAAGGCGATGGTGATCGCACAGAAGAAGGAGGACGGCGAAATGCGCAGGGTTTCCCTAACTGCGGCGGTGGTTCTGGCCGTGGGTCTGTGCGGCTGCGGGCCGGCCGAGACGCCGCGCAAGACGGCGGGCGCCCAGCCCGCGCCCACGCCAATGTCCGTGGCCGAGGCCTCGCCCCGGCCGCTCGGTCCGTCCGCGCCTCGTCCCGTCATTCCCCGCGAGGAGATGGGCACGGCAGCCGACGTCTCGCAGTTCCACGCCCTGCCGGCGCTGAGCGCCAAGGTCTTCAGCCTGTCTGGCGGCGATCCTGCGGTGAACGGCCTGGTGACCTATTTCGCCCTGTTGAGCGGTCCGGCAGAGGGTTGGAGCGTCTATCCGCTGGGCGACTACGCTGAATGGCGGGTGGTCGAGGCGAGGGCCGGACGGGTGGTGCTGGCGGTGCGTCAGGACACGGCGGGGCCGGACGGGAATATTCTGAAGGCGGATCGGACGGTGCAGATCGACTTCGTCTGGAACGGCGAGACGCCGCCTAATGCGGTCGATGTTAGCACGACGCAATGATGCGGCGTCGAACGCCCGGCGTCTGATCCTTGTGAATCCCGGTGCGGGCGGCTAATCCGACCGCTTCGACTGTCACACCTAGCGTGTGTTTCAACTTCATATTGTGTGTTTGGAGGGCCGCATGGCCATCGACGCTGCGACGGTGCGCAAGGTTGCGCATCTCGCCCGCATCAAGACCCCCGAGGATCGGCTGGAGCCGCTGGCCCAGGAGCTGAACGGCATCCTGCAGTGGATCGAGCAGCTGAACGAGGTCGATGTCGACGGCGTCGAGCCCATGACCTCGAACGTCGCCCAGCCCCTGCGCCTGCGCGAGGACGTGGTCACCGATGGCGACAAGATCGACGCCGTCCTCTCCAACGCCCCGAAGTCCGCCGACGGCTTCTTCGTCGTGCCCAAGGTGGTCGAATAGTCATGAGCGACCTGACCAAACTGACCCTCAAGGGCGCCGTTGACGGCCTGAAGGCCAAGGACTTTTCCTCGGCCGAAATCACCCAGGCCTTCCTGACCAATATCGAGACCGCCAATCCGACCCTGAACGCCTATGTCGAGGTGACGGCGGACAAGGCCATGGACATGGCGCGCGCGTCCGACGCCCGCATCGCGGCCGGCGAGGGCGGGGCGCTGGAAGGCGCGCCGCTGGGGATCAAGGACCTGTTCTGCACCGAGGGCGTGCAGACCACGGCCGGGTCTAACATGCTGCGCGGCTTCGTGCCGCCGTATGAATCGACCGTCACCGCCAATCTGTGGCGTGACGGGGCGGTCATGCTGGGCAAGCTGAACATGGACGAATTCGCCATGGGCTCGTCCAACGAGACCTCGGCCTTTGGTCCGGTGAAGAACCCGTGGAAGTCGGCGAACTCCAACGCCGAGCTAACGCCGGGCGGATCGTCGGGCGGTTCGGCCTCGGCCGTCGCCGCCGACCTGTGCCTGGCCGCCACCGCGTCCGACACCGGCGGTTCGATCCGCCAACCCGCCGCCTTCACCGGCACGGTCGGGATCAAGCCCACCTATGGCCGCGCCAGCCGCTTCGGCATGGTGGCCTTTGCGTCGTCGCTGGACCAGGCCGGCCCGATCACCAAGACGGTCGAGGATGCGGCCCTGCTGCTGCAATCCATGTGTTCGTTCGACGCCAAGGATTCGACCAGCCTGGACGTCCCGACGCCCGACTGGACCCAGTCTGTCGGCAAGTCGGTCAAGGGCCTGCGCATCGGCGTGCCGCGCGAATATGTCGTGGACGGCATGCCGGCCGAGATCCAGGCCCTGTGGGACCAGGGCGTGGCCTGGCTGAAGGACGCCGGCTGCGAGATCGTCGAGATCAGCCTGCCGCATACCAAATACGCCCTGCCGACCTATTATATCGTGGCGCCGGCCGAGGCCTCGTCCAACCTGGCCCGCTATGACGGAATGCGGTTCGGGCACCGGGCGCAAGAGTTCAAGTCGCTGGACGACCTGTATGCGACCTCGCGCGCCGAGGGCTTCGGCAAGGAGGTCCAGCGTCGCCTGACCATCGGCGCCTATGTGCTGTCGGCCGGTTTCTACGACGCCTATTATGTCCGCGCCCTGAAGGTGCGTCGTCGCATCGCCGAGGACTTCAATAATGTCTGGGGCCAGGTGGACGCGATCCTGACGCCGTCCACGCCGTCGGCTGCGTTTGCGCTGGGCGACAAGCAGATCGACCCGCTGACCATGTATCTGAACGACGTCTTCACGGTGACGACCAACCTGGCCGGCCTGCCGGGCATCTCGGTGCCGGCGGGCGTGGACGCCGGCGGATTGCCGTTGGGTCTGCAGGTCATCGGCAAGGCGCTGGACGAGGCGACGGTGTTCCAGGTCGGCACCGTGCTCGAACAGGTGGCGGGCTTCACGGCCAAGCCGGGCAAGTGGTGGTAGTTTAAAATCCCTCTCCCAGAGGGAGAGGGAGGGGCCCGCGCCGAAGGCGTGGGAGGGTGAGGGGTTACGGTCTGGAAGGGGTGACGACGGTGACGAAATATCTAAACCGTAACCCCTCACCCTTTCGCCTTGCCGATCGCTTCGCTCTCGGAGGCTCAAGCCCTCTCCCTTTGGGAGAGGGAAGATTACGAAGGAGCTGCCGAAGCTCGCGCGCGAGCTTCGGCAGCGTGAGACCCATGCGGAGAAGCGGCTCTGGAAGGCGTTGCGGGGTGGTCGGCTGGACGGGCTGAAGTTTCGTCGCCAGCATCCGGTCGGGCGCTATTTCGCCGACTTCGCCTGTGAGTCCTTGTGTCTCGTCATCGAACTGGACGGCGGGGTTCACGATCAGGATGGCGCCCACCTGAACGACCATGTTCGGCAGCAGGAGATCGAAGCCTTGGGCTGGTTCGTGCTGCGGTTCCGAAATGAGCATGTCGCTGGCGCGCTGGATACGGTTCTGGATGCGATACGCGTCCAGGCGCGGATGGCAGGCACCGTAAGCTCTCACCCGCCCGTCGGCTGAAGGCCGTGGGCGGGTGAGGATGGATTTACTCCGCCGGGAGCGCCTTCAGGTCGGTGTCGATGGCGGTGATCTTGGCGTCGGTGATGTTGCCCTGGGAGTAGGGGGCGATCTGGCGCAGGGTCATGGCCTTGAACTGTCCGTAGGCGGGATGTCTGTCGAGGCCGGGCATGTGCTTGTCCAGGACCGCCTTGGTCGCGGGATCGGCGACCAGGGCCTCAATGGTGCTGTCGATGGTCGGGTGGGCGGCGTGATTCTCATGCTCCTGGGCGGGCGAAGTCGTCGGAGCCGGGGCAGTAGGCGCGGTCTGGGCCGAGGCGGCGCCGGCCAGCAGCAGGGAGGCCGCGGCGGCGGCGGCGAACAGGGGCTTGGTCATCGAAATCTCCGTTGAGAGGCGGAAGTTGATCGCCTTTCGCGACATCATCAAGACAGCCCCCTTTCTCGCCGCCGAGGAGGGCGCTAGGACGAAGCCATGACCGACACTGTTTCGAACGCGAAAACCATCAAGGGCCGCACCGGCGATTGGGAAATCGTCATGGGGCTGGAAATCCACGCCCAGGTGGCGTCGAAGGCCAAGCTGTTCTCCGGCGCCGCCGTCGGCTTCGGCGCGGGGCCGAACGAGCAGGTCTCGCTGGTGGACGCTGGCTTCCCCGGCATGCTGCCGACGCTGAACAAGCACTGCGTGGAACAGGCGGTGAAGACCGGCCTGGGCCTGCGCGCGCAGATCAACAAGCGCAGCCAGTTCGACCGCAAGAACTACTTCTATCCCGACCTGCCGACCGGCTATCAGATCAGCCAGCTCTATTATCCGATCGTCGGCGAAGGCGTGGTCGAGGTGGAGGCCGAGGACGGCAGCTTCTTCAACGTCGGCATCGAGCGGCTGCACCTGGAGCAGGATGCTGGCAAGCTGATCCACGACCTGTCGCCGACCGAGAGCTACGTCGACCTGAACCGGGCCGGCACGGCGCTGATGGAGATCGTCTCGCGTCCTGACCTGCGCACGCCGGACGAGGCGGTCGCCTATGTGAAGAAGATCCGGACCATCCTGATCTATCTGGGCACCTGCGACGGGGACATGGAGAAGGGCAATCTGCGGGCCGATGTGAACGTGTCGGTGTGCCGCGCGGGGAACTACGAAAAGTTCAAGGCGACGGGCGACTTCGGCTATCTGGGGACGCGCTGCGAGATCAAGAACGTCAACAGCTTCCGCTTCATTTCTCAAGCGATCCAGTATGAGGCGCGCCGCCAGATCGAGATCCTGGAGGACGGCGGTTCGATCACCCAGGAGACGCGCCTGTACGATCCGACCGCCGGCGAAACCCGCTCGATGCGGTCCAAGGAAGAGGCGCAGGATTATCGCTACTTCCCCGATCCCGACCTGCTGCCGCTGGACCTGGAAGAGGCCTGGATCGCCGAGATCAAGGCGTCCCTGCCTGAACTGCCGGACGACAAGCGCAAGCGTCTGATGGCCGACTATGGCCTGTCGCAATACGACGCCATCGTGCTGATTTCCGAACAGGCCAAGGCGGATTATTTCGAAGAGGCGGCCAAGGGTCGGGACGCCAAGCTGGTGTCGAACTGGGTCACCAATGAGGTGTCGGCGCGTCTGGCGGCAGACAATAAGGACTTCAGCGAGAACACGCTGCCGGCGGCGCATGTGGCGCAACTGGTCGAGCTGATCGAGACGAATGTCATCTCGTCCAAGATCGCCAAGGAAGTGTTCGATCACGTCTGGAACGGCGAGGGTTCGCCCGCCGAGGTGGTCGAGAAGCACGGGCTGAAACAGGTCACCGACACCGGCGCCATCGAGAAGGCCGTGGACGAGATCATCGCCGCCAACCCGGACAAGGCGGCGGCCGTGGCCGACAAGCCCCAGGCCATCGGCTGGTTCGTCGGTCAGGTCATGAAGGCCACGGGCGGCAAGGCCAATCCGGCGGCGGTCAACGACATCCTGAAGGCCAAGCTGGGTCTTTGATGCTTGGGGGCTGCGGCCCCCAAGCCCCCAGCTGGTCGCTAACGCTCGCGACGCGGTCGCTCGCTGCCTGAGCGACGCCTTCCCTTGAAGAAGGCCTCGGAGAGTGATCTCCGAGGCCTTCTTGTTTCCAGTTACCAGCGCCAGGCGTCGCGGATGACGTCGATGATGTAGCCGTCGTATTCGTCGATCAGATAGATGGTGTTGTCGACGGAGACCCAACGCGTGCCTTCGGGCGGGAAGCCCAGGCCGTAGGTGCGCCAGTCGTTCAGCTGATAGCGCCAGAAGGTGTCCGGCAGATATTGGCCGACCGACCACGAGCGGCCCCAGTAGGAGCGGGGGACGCTGTAGTAGCCCCACCCCGGCGCGAAATAGAAGCCGACGCGGAGGCCCGAGTATCCCCGGAAGCGGCGGTCGTTGCGCCACCAGTCGGGGCGGTGGTTGCGGTAGAAGTCACGCCGCCACTGGTCGCTGTTGAAGCGCTGGCGGAACTCGTGCCGCTGGCCGTCGCGGTCGCCGCGGTTCCAGCCAGAGCCGGGACGGTTGGGACGATCAGGACGCGCCTGACCATTGCCAGGGCGATCCGGCCTGTTCCAGCCGCCCTCCGGGCGACCGGGACGGCCGTCGCCGGGGCGGTCAGGGCGGTTCCAGCCGCCTTCGGGGCGGGCGCCGCCATTGCCCGGCCGGTCAGGTCGGCCGCCGGCGTGCGGACGGTCGGGACGAGGACCGCCGGTCTGGGCGCCGTCGCCTTGGGGCCTGGCGGGGCGGTCAGGACGGTTCCAGCCGCTGGGGCGGTCGCCGCTCGTCTGAGGGCGCTCCGGTCGGTCGCCGGTCGCCGGTCGTTCAGGCCGGGGCGCGCTGTTCTCGGGGCGGGCCGGACGGGCGGGACGGGACGGGCGCGGCTGCTGGGACCGCTCGGGCGCGGAGGCCAGGGGCCGTGAGGGGCGATTCTCACGCGAAATCTGGGGGCGCTGGGGCCGGTCGGCGTCACGCGAAGGGCGCTCGCGACGGGGCTGTTCCTGGGCGATGGCCTGGATCGGCGCGGTGAGAGGGCCGGAGACGGCGGCGATGGCGGTGAAAGCCATCAAGAGGCGTTTCATGGTCTTTGGTTCCTGTACCCCGGTTCTCCGGCGGCTTGAAGCGACAATTCGATAGTGTCGATGAACCCAGGCTGAACATCCTTGTCAAACAACGACCTGCCGGGAAGACAAAACCCCGCAGACCAGGTCTGCGGGGTTCGTTATCTCCGGCCATCGGGCCTAATAGACGCCGGACAGGACGCTGGCGATCAGACCGCTGGCGATGGCGATCATGAGGATGTCATTGCCAGCATGGACGTACCGATAGCCGCGCGGCGCAGGGCGCAGGCCGTAAACGTACGGGTCGCGGACATAATAGCTGCGGTATTGCGAGGGCAGATAGCCGCCGGTGCGCCAGCGGTAGCCGCTATAGCGTGGATCGACCCGGTAATAGCCGTAGCTGGGCGCATACCAGTAGCCGCTGCGAGGGCCGTTATAACCCCGGAAGTCCGAGCGCCCGCGCCACCAGTTGCTGTTGTTCCGGTCCCAGCGGTCGTTGCGGTAGTCGCGGCGATCATCGCGGCGGTCGTGGCGATAATCCCGACGGTCCTCGCGGCGGTCCTGGCGATAGTCGCGGCGGTCGTCACGGCGATCCTGACGATATTCCCGGCGGTCGTGTCGGCTCTGGGCCTCGGCCAGCATGGGGACGGCGGTGGTCGACAGCGCGAGGGCGACGACAGCGGCCTTGGTGAGGCGGTTCATCATCTTGCTCCATTCTTGGCCGGCGCCGGAGGATCGGAGCGGCCTGTTAATGACGATGAAAGTCGGATTGCGCGCCTGAACGCCTGCTGAACGGTGATGTCAGGATCGGCAGGCGGGTCGCCGATCGGTCGAAAGCGTCGCAGCCTCAAGCGTAAACGATAGATTTCCAAGAACTTTCGGAGAGATGAATCGTCTGCGGAGTATTCATCCCTGCTTTACTGAAAAGTCGAGAGCGACCCTTTCGCCGTTAACTTTAACTTCAAACCGGCGGTATTTGATGGCGTCTCAGAGGCGGGGCCAGAACGGCTTCCGTTTGGGAGATACGGTGATGAACGCGCAAGAAATGGCGCACGACCTGCAGGCCCCGCAAGACGGTCTGCCGCTGCCGACCCCGGACATGTCCGGCGACGACCTGTTCAAACTGGGCATGATGTATTCGGCGGGCTCGGGCGGTTGTCCGATGGACCGGGTGTCGGCCCACATGATCTTCAACCTGGCGGCCATGAAGGGCTCGATCGAAGCGCGCGTTTATCGCCGCGAGATGAGCATGGAGATGGAGCGCGAAGAGATCGCCGAGGCTCAGAAGGCCGCTCGACGCTACATCGACCAGGGCGTCGTCCAACTGGTCGCCTGAACGGCCCTTTAGAATTGGGCGTAGCCGTTGCCGTTCGATCCGTTGATCGAATAGCTGAAGCCGATGGGCATGGCGGCGCGCACCTGGGTGAAGAAGGCCGCCAGTTCGCCAAGCGTGGACCGGGGCACGAACAGGATGTCGCCCCGACGCAGGGCCACGACCTCGCCGCGACGCGGACGAAGGTCCACCACCCGCAACATGCGCGACCCGCCCGGACCCCGCCGGATCAGGGCCACGCGCTCCGGCTTGGCGGTGGGCGCGAAACCGCCAGCCTGGATCACGGCCTGATAGGCGTCCAGATCGCCGGTCATTTCGAAGACGCCCGGCGTGCGAACCTCGCCATCGACCCAGACCCGGATCGGGCCGGCCTGACGCAGGCTCACCTCCACCATCGGCCGGATCAATTGGGGCGCATAGGCGGCCGAAACGGCCTGCTGCAGCTCGGGCAGGGTGCGGTCCGCCGCCATGACCGATCCGATCAGGGGCAGGGCGATCCGGCCGTCGGGGCCGATCCTTACCGTGCGGGTCAATTCCGAGGCTGTCGGGGTCGCGACCTCGATCTCATCGCCCGGGTAGAGCAGGTATTCGGGCTCTTCATCGGTCCAATCGGCGAAGGGAATGGCGGGAAAGTCGCCGTTGGCCGGATGTTCGACGCGCTGAACCGCGCCGGCGGGCCGGGGCATCCGCGCGGCATTGCCGCCGCCGCACGCCGCCAGCGAGGCGGCGATAGAGGCTGAGCCCAGGGTCAGCAGGAACAGGCGGCGATCTGACAGCATGAGAATCGGTCGGCCTCGGCGAGGGGATGTGAGGCAACCTCGCCGGTTATGGGTAATCATCGGTTAACGCGGCTGGGCGAAGGGTGGCGACAACAAGCCTTTCAAGGGATTCGGCCCGCTCGATGCGTTCCACGGCACACGTCACGGCAAGACCACGCTACGGCGTGTTGGACGTCATCGGCCTGCTGTTCCGCGAGCTGCTGCTGATGATCGTCGTCTTCCTGGTGATCCTGGCGGTCGGGGTCGCGGCGGCGATGATGCTGAAGAAGAGCTACACCGCCACCGGATCGGTGTTCGCGGGCGTGGGCCAGGAATACGTCTATCAGCCGCGCGTCGGCACGGCCGAGCGGGGGCAGGCGCCGCAGGGGGACGAGGTCGCCAACTCCGAAGCCGCTATCCTGGGATCTGGCGCGGTGCGTCATAAGGTGGTCGAGGCCCTGGGCCCCGCTGCCATCCTGGGCGAACAGACCAAGGGCGGGCCGCAGAAGGCCGAGGCGGCGGCGCGGCGCGTGATCGGGACCAGCCTGGGCGTCGCCACGGCGCCGGGCAGCGCAGTGATCCATCTCAGCTACAAGGCCGACGATCCCGAGCGGGCGGCGCGGGTGCTGAACGCCGTGATCGAACAGTATCTGGTCTATCGCCGCGAAGTCTTCCAGGACAAGACGCCGGCCATCGCCAGCCAGCGCATCGCCTTCGAGGACGAGTTGGGCAATGCGGACCGGGCCTATGAGACCTTCCTGTCGTCCAACGACATCGGGGATTTCGCCGCAGCCAAGGCGACCCTGGCGGCGACCTATCAGACGGTCTTCACCGACCGGATGTCGACGCAGAGCCAGCTGAATCAGACCAGCCAGCGGCTGAACACCCTGGTGGCGCAGCAGGCGGGGACGCCGGCGGAAGTGGCCTTGCAGCAGGATCTGAACGTTTCCGCCCAGGACCAGGTGCTGCAACTGCGCACCGAACGCGAGCAGCTGCTGTCGCGCTATCAGCCCGACGCCCAGCCGGTGAAGGACATCGAGGCGCGGATCAGCCAGCTTCAGGCCTATGTCTCAACCGGGACGGCCGTGGGGGCCAAGGAGGTCCGTACCGGGCCGAACCCCGTCTGGACCGAGCTGGAGACGACGCGGATCAATACGCGGGCCGAGCGGGATTCGCTGGCGGCGCGGCTGGCCGTGCTGGACCGGCAACTGACCGATATTCGCGCGCGCCAGACGCGGTTGACCGCGCTGGAATCCGAGAACTCGACCCTGGCCGGCAATCGCGAGGTGTTGAGCGCCTCGATCCGCGAGTTCCAGCAGCGCGAGACCCAGAGCCGGGCCGATAACGCCCTGGTCGCCGCCGGAGCCGACAACGTCACCGTCATCGAACGCGCCCAGCCGCCGTCGACGGGCAAGAGCCTGAAGATTCCGCTGTTGGCGGCGGTCTTCCTGTTTGCGGGCTTTACGGCCCTGTGCGTGGGCCTGCTGCGGGTGTTCACGCGGCGCGGCTTCACGACGCCGGCCTCGGTCAGCCGGACGCTGGACATGCCGGTCCTGGCCGTCGCGCCCGCCAAGGCGGGATAGCGACAGTCGTGCTAGGCTGAGACCTTGGGGAGCGCCTTGGCGATTCGATGGTCGATCTGACTTCAGAAATGGCGGGCCTTTGGGCGGCGCTGGGACCGGCGCCGGCGCATCGCGCGCGCGTCATCCAGTTCGCCTCGGCTGCGACCGGCGAGGGTGTCTCGACCGTGGCGCGCGAGTTCGCCCGTCTGGCGGCCGTGCGGGCGCGAAAACCCGTCTGGCTGATCGACGGCGACCTGGCCCAGCAGGGACAGCTTGAGACCGTGTCGGCCGAGCCGGATCGTTTCGGCCAGGTCGGCAAGGCGGCGCAGGCCTCGCCTGACGGATCCAGCTTCTACGCCGTGACGCCGCGCGTGACGGGGCGCGACGGCAAGCCGGTGCCGGATTCGCGGCTGCTGACGGCGCGGTCGTGCCTGGGCGGACGGCTGTGGGTGACGCATTTCCACATGGAGGCGCTGCGGTCCGGGCATCGGGTCGAGGCGGTCGGAGAGCCCCACTACTGGGAGGCGCTGCGGCCCCATGCGGACACGATCGTCATCGACGCCCCGGCCGCCGACCGCAACGACATGGCGATCATCCTGGCGCCCTTCGTGGACATGACGGTGCTGGTGGTCGCGGCCGAGAGCACGGCGGCCAACGCGCCTGTGATCCTGCGCGACGAGATCGAGGCCGTTGGCGGGCGGATCGCCGGGGTGGTGATGAACCGTTCGACCTATAAGCCGCCGAGCTTTTTGCAGCGGCTGACGGGCTGAATAGCCGAACGCCCGCTAGTCCACTTTTTAGTTCGTCATCCTTGGGCTTGTCCCAAGGATCCAGACTCCCGGTCTCAGGACGGACGCACCGGGAATCTCGATCCTCGCCACGAGGGCGAGGATGACGGTTTAAGAGCGAGGGCTTAGGTACTGGTGCGTTTGATCATCGCCGCGCCGTAGAGCTTCGGCTCGAATCCTCTAGTCCAGAAGACCTTGCCGAGGCCTCTGGCGCAGCGGTCGTAGGCGTGGGCGCGGTCGGGGCGGCGCAGGAGGGCGGACGCCAGCGACAGGGCGCCCCAGGCGCCGGTCTGGGCCAAACCGACCAGCATCCATTTGACGACGCCGGGCCAGTCGCGGCGGGCGGCGGCCATCTGGGTCGGGCTCTGGCCATAGGCGAAGGCGCGGGTCAGGGCGTAGTTCAGGGTGGCGCGGTGGGGCGGGGCAAACTCGTCCGCCCAGGCCTCGGCGGCCCAGCCGAACCGGCCGCCGCGCGCCGAAAGGGCCGTGAAGAGCCGGTCGTCCTCGCCCCCCGTCTCGTTCATGGCGACATCAAAGGGGGGATCGCCGGGCAGGGCGGTCGCGCGCACCATCAGACTGTTGCCGCAGCCGTGGATGGTGTCGGTCAGGCCGGTCTCGCGCGGGCCGTCGCGGCCGAAGAACCGCTCCAGATAGGCGGTGGTCCAGCCGGTGTCAGCCGGCACACGCCCGCGAATGGGGCCAAAGACGACATCGGCGCCGGTCTGGCCTTGCGCATCCAGCAGGGCGGCGAGCCAGCCGGGCGAGGCGGCTTCATCATCGTCCAGGAAGGCGATCAGGGGCGCGTCGGTCGCCGACAGGCCGATGTTGCGCGCGGTCGCCACGCCGGGCACGGGGGCGTGGGCATAGGTCAGGGGGACGGGCGCCTCGGCGCGCAGGCGCTCGATCAGGACGGCGGCGGAGCCTTGCGGGTCGTTGTCGGCGATGACGACGGCGGCGACGCGGTCCAGCGATCCGGTCTGGGCGAAGACCGAGCGCAGGGCGCGCTCCAGGCTGTCAGGGCGGCACAGGGTCGGGATGATGACGGCGACATCGCGCATGGTCAGACGGCGTCCGCATAGACGGCGGCGCGGTAGAGCCTGAGCGCGAAGGCGCGGGCCTTGACCGGCAGGACCGTCGTCAGGGCAGCCTGTTTCATCAGGCGGCGCGCCAAGGGCAGGGCGGGCAGGCGTTTCAGGGCGCGCGCGGCCCTGTAGCTGGGATAGGTCTGGACGATGGCGGGGTGCAGGGCGACGACGCGGGCGAAGTTGCCGGCGCCCTGGTCGAACTTGCGCGCCAGGTCCTCGACCGTGTCCAGGCCCATATGGGTGGCGGGATTGTCGATGTGAACAACGGGAAACCGGCGCGAGACGCGCATGGCCCATTCCACGTCCTCCCAGCCCCAGCCGCTGAAACCGGGATCGAAGGATTCGGCGGCGAAGACGTCGCGGCGCACCAGCAGGTTGGAGGTGTAGACGTATTTCTCGGGCGTCAGGGCGCGCTGGGACGCGGGCAGGCATTCCGAGGCGCCTGACAGGGCGCGGTGGACGGCGAACCGGGCGTCGGTCGGGGCCTGATCGAGCGAGAAGCCGCCGAAGGCCACGGCGGGCGCATCCTGGGCGATGAGGCGGACCCAGGTTTGTAGGAAAACGGGGGTGTCGGGCCGCATGTCGCTGTCGAGAAACAGATAGGCCTCGCCCCGGGCGGCGGTGGTCAGGCGGTTTCGTCCCCTGGCGCGACCCTCGTTGGCGACCAGGCTGATCAGGCGCGCGGGCAGTTCCAGGGCCTCGAGGGTCGCCTGAAGCCGCGCCGTCAGATCGGCGTCTGCGGTGCCGTCATCCAGCAGAATCAGCTCGACAGCGCCGGACATAGCGGCGGCCTCGGTGTCCAGTCGGCGCAGCAAGGCCTGAGGATCGTCGCGCAGGAAGGGGATCAGGACCGAGATCGTCGGCCCCGCCACCGCCCAGGCGGCGTTGTCGTGGATATGGGCGCTCACGCCGTCACGCTCCGCCGCGCGCGGATCAGGCGCATCAGCACGTCGCGGACGCCTGCGGCGTTCAGGGTCAGGGCGATGACGGCATAGACGACGCCGCCCACGCCGGCGTCCAGCATCAGCTCCACGAACCCGCCCAGCGGCGGAAGGAGCCAGACGACGCCAGCCATGACGGCCGACGCGATTCCGCACCGGATGAGCGCCTCCCACGGCATGGGCAGGGCGATGGCGCGGCGGCTGAGCAGCAGGCAGGCGATCAGGCCGATGGCGAAGCTGGCGGCGGTGGAGACGGCGGCGCCGAGGACGCCCAGCCGGGGGATCAGAACCAGGTTCAAAGCGACGTTGCACAGCGCCGGAATGGCCATGGTGACCAGCAGCAGGCCGGTCTTCTTGCCCAGGGTGAAGCCGAAGCCGAAATAATAGGCGATCATGCCGGACAGGAAGGACGAGGCCGCGATCCAGGGCGTGACCAGGGCGGCGGCGGCGCGCAGGTCCTGGCCGATCATCAGCTCCGCCATCGGCCGCGCGACCATCGACAGGCCGACGGCGGCGGGCAGGCCGATCAGGATCAGGGTCGATCCCTGCTCCAGCGCGGTCTGGCGCAGGGCCTCGCGCCCGCCGCGCTCCAGCGCCATGACCATGGCCGGCGCCCCGGCCGCCCCCAGCCAGATGAAGATCACGTCCAGGGTCCGGTTCGCCAGACTGTAGCTGGCGTGATAGGCGCCGACCGCCCCGGCATCCATGAAGGCGGCCAGCAGGAACCGGTCCGTCGAGGCCAGCACCACGGCCAGCGTCAGCGACGCCGCGATCGGATAGCCGTAGGCGGCATAGGCCTTGAGCCGCGCCCGATCGACCGTTCCGCCGCTCGCCTGACGCAGTTCGCCGGGCAGGATGAAGGGCAGGGCGAACAGGGGGGCGATGGCCAGGCCCAGCAGGGGCGAGGCCGCGCCGGCTCCGGCGACGGCGAACCCGGCGCCGACCAGAAAGCCCAGAATGGAGATGCCGATGTCGACACGGGCGGCTTTCGACACCTCGCCCGCCGCCCGGAAACGCTCCTGCGCCAGCTTGGCCAGGTTGCGCACCGGCGCGCCCGCCAGGCCGAAGGCGACGGCGATCTTCAGCGCCGGCGGCAGGGGCGCGAGCCACACCACCAGGGCGGCGATGGGCGTGAAGACGGCGATGATGGCGAAGGAGGTGCGGTACAGGCTGGCGAAATGCGTGGCCAGGCCTTGGGGCGTGCGCTCGGTCGCCCAGAAGCGCGCCATCGACGCCTCCAGCCAGCTGAAGGTCACGGTGTGGGCCAGGGTGGTGACCGAAAAGGCCAGGGCGTAGTGGCCGAAGTCGTCGGCGCTGAGCAGGCGCGTGAAGACGAAGATGGTCAGGAAACCGACCACCCCCTGGACGATCTGGGCCGGCAGATAGCCCCAGACGCCGCGCCAGAACATGCGCTTCTCGCTCAACGCACGGCCGCCCGGTCGCCCAGCAGGACAGGGATGGTGACGGCGATGATCCACAGGTCCAGCCAGAAGGACTGGCGCTCGATATACTCGATGTCCAGCTGGACGCGCTCACGCACCTGGGCCTCGGTGTCCACCGGCCCGCGCGAGCCCTTGATGGCGGCCCAGCCGGTCATGCCCGGCTTGATGCGGTGGCGGTGGGCGTATTCGGCGACCAGCAGGGCGGACTCGGTCTCGCCGGTCTTCATGCCGATGGCGTGGGGGCGGGGGCCGACCAGGGACATCTCGCCCGACAGGACGTTGAAGATCTGGGGCAGCTCATCCAGGCTGGTGGCGCGGATGAAGCGGCCGACGCGGGTGACGCGGTCGTCGTCGGCGCTGACCTGGCGGCTGGCGGTGGCGTCGGCGGCCGCGTGGCGCATCGAGCGGAACTTCCACACCACGATGGTCTCGTGATTGAAGCCGTGGCGGCGCTGGCGGAAGAAGACGGGGCCGGGGCTGTCCAGTCGGATGGCGAGCGCGACCAGGGCCATGACTGGGGCCGCGACCACCAGGGCCACCGCGCCGACCAGCAGGTCTTGTAGCCGTTTGTTGAAAGCCCGCCTGTCGGGATCGACCGGCCCGTCCAGCGAGGCCAGCGGCGCATTGGCCAGGCGGTTCAGCAGGCCGTCGCGCGCCAGTTCGGTGTCCACCAGCACGGTCAGGGGATTGGGCAGAGTCTGCAGCCGCTGGGTCAGGTCGCGCACCCGCTGGCCCGCGTCGGGGTCGATGGCCAGGACGATGCGGTCGACATAGGGCGTGATGCGGTGGGTCAGCAGGGCCTCGGCGTCGCCCAGCACGGGCACGCCGGCGACGCTGTCGGGCGAACGGGCCAGCCGGTCGTCGAACACGCCCAGCACATTCATGTCGCGCCGCTCCAGCGCTCGCTCAATCAGGGTCTGGGCGTTGCGCGTGGCGCCGACCACGACGATATTGGGCGACAGCACGCCCAGCCGCCGCCAGCGCGCGATCAGCGCCAGCCACAGGCCGTGCAGGATCATCAGCGCCCCCGTGGTCGCCAGCACCCAGGGCGCGGCCAGACCAATCCCCTGCCGATCCAGCATCAGGCCCAGGGCCAGGGCGACGCCGGCCGCCGTGGCGCAGACACCCGCGACCCCGGCCAGATGCAGGGCCCAGGGCGTGTCGCGCCCGAACCGATAGAGCTGAAGCGCGCGCAGCAGCACCAGGACCACGACAGTCGCCGCGATCAGGGGCGCGACCTCGCCCACGGTCAGGGCGGCCAGGCCCGCAGGCCGAATCGCCAGCGTCGCCGCCAGGGCCAGGCCGACGACGACCAGCACGTCGATCGCGCGGAAATAATGGGCCGACAGCCGCACGGCCGACCGCTGGCGCGCATTCAGCCACACCTCGGGCCGGAACGGCCCACGCGCGGCGCGGCCCTTTGACGGCGCGTCGGCGGCGAGACTGGCGGTGCGGTCGAGCATGAGGATCCGGGGCTGATGAGCGCGCGCGATCCTGCCGGTTTCGCCTCTATGTCGCGTTAACGTGGACGCTTTCGCGCGAACCGGATTGCGCGACGCATCAGCCTCCGCTATCGAGCCCTTCGCTGGAGACGTGGCCGAGTGGCTGAAGGCAACGGTTTGCTAAATCGTCGTACCCTGTAAGGGGTACCGAGGGTTCGAATCCCTCCGTCTCCGCCATCTTCCCATCAAGTTGACGTGCTGACGTCTAGCGTTTGGGCGGTTTTACGCAATCCGAAGATGTGCTTAGATGGCAACCTTCGGGGGAAGCCATGACAACTGACCACGTCCAGCCACAAGATCGCGGTTCGTTAGTTCTTGGCACCATCGTGTCGGTGCCATTGTTCTTCATCTGCTATGTAGTTGTTACTGCGATTGCCTATGTAGCTTACACGTTTTTCGCTGGTTCATCGAGCGGAGGCGTCTCCCGGCTTGTAGAGGTCAGTGCCTCCTTAGTTTCCTCGGCGTTAGGCGTGGCAGCGGGACGCTGGGTTTGCGACAAAGCCTTCAAAGCTTGGTCCGGTTGGGCGGTATTCGTAATTTTGGTCGCACTGACGCTGCTGAACTTAACCGCCATTCTGATGGGATATGGCGACGGAGTGTGGCTGAGCATTTTGGCAATGATCCAGCTTGGAGCCACGTGCGTCGCTGCCTGGTTCTGGATCGTCAAAAAGCTAGAAATCGCCTAACGCCTACATAGCGTTTTTCTCACCGAAACGCCGCCGGCTTGAGCCCGTGCCGTTGGAGCTTGTCGTAGAGCGTCTTTCTGGGGACGCGCATTTCGGCGAGGACGGCGGTGATGTCGCCGCGGTGGGCCTGGAGGGCGTCGCGGAGGAGGTCGGCTTCGAAGCGGTTCAGGCGTTCGGGCAGGCTGAGGCCCGCGTCGGCGGGGCGGGCGGTCTCGTCCAGCGACAGGACGACGCGCTCGGCGAAATGGGCCAGTTCGCGGATATTGCCGGGCCAATCGGCCTCGAGCAGGCGGCGGCGGACGCCGTCGCTGACGCTCGGCGGCTCGATCCCGTGGCGGTCGGCGGCGCGGCGCAGGAAGTGGGCGAACAGCAGGGGGATGTCCTCGCGCCGTTCGCGTAGCGGCGGCACGCGCAGCCGCACCACGTTCAGCCGGTAATAGAGGTCTTCGCGGAAGGCGCCGGTTCGCGCGGCCTCGCCCAGATCGACCTTTGACGAGGCCAGGATCCGCAGGTCCAGGGCGCGGGGTTCGTTGGCGCCGATGGGGTGGACCTCGCGTTCCTCCAGCACCCGCAGCATCTTGACCTGGACGGCCAGAGGCATGCTCTCGACCTCGTCCAGGAACAGCGAGCCGTTGTGCGCCCGCTCCACGTGGCCAACGCGGCGACGCAGGGCGCCGGCGAAGGCCCCCAACTCATGGCCGAACAGTTCGCTCTCGATCAGACCGTCGGGCAGGGCGCCGCAGTTGACGGCGACGAAGGGCGCCAGCCGGCGTCGGCCGCCGTTGTGCAGGGCGCGGGCGACGGCCTCCTTACCGGTTCCGGTCTCGCCCTCGATCAGCACGTCCATGCGGGCGTCGGCGATCTGGGCGATGGTGGCGCGAAGGGCGGTGATGGCGCGCGACGAGCCGGCCAGCGGCAGTTCCTGCCCGCCGTCCGAGGCCATGGCCAGCAGGCGGCGGTTCTCAAGCACCAGGCCGCGCTTCTCTAGCGCCCGGTTCAGGCTGTCCTGCAGCCGCTCGAACGGGAAGGGCTTGGCGACGAAATCATAGGCGCCGTCGTGCATGGCCGCGACCGCATCGCCGATGTCGCCGTGGCCGGTGATCATGATGACGGGCAGGGCGGGGTCCAGCGCCTGAAGCCGGCTGAGCAGCTGGCGGCCGTCCAGGCCGGGCATCCGCAAGTCGGTGACGACCACGCCGGGGAAGTCGGCGTCGATCGCCTTCAGCGCCGGCTCGGCGGCGGCGAAGGCGCGCACGTCGTAGCCTTCCAGCGTCAGGCGTTCGACCAGGGCCTGGCGGAAGTCGGCGTCGTCCTCGATCAGGGCGACGGCGGTCGGGCGGGCGAACTCCATCAGGCGGTCCTCAGCGTCGTGACGAAGGTCGCGCCGTCTTCACCCTCGGCCAGGTCCAGCTCGCCGCCGAAGCCGGCGACGATGTCGCGGCAGATCACCAGCCCAAGGCCCAGGCCGTTGGCGCGGGTGGTGACGAAGGGGGTGAACAGCTGGGCGCGCACCTCGGGCGGCACGCCAGGCCCGTTGTCCGAGACGATCAGACGGACGCGATCGCGGTCTTGCGTCACCTTCAGCAGAAGTCGCGGCCGGTCATGGCCCTCCAGCGCCTCGCCGGCGTTCTTGAGCAGGTTGACGATGACCTGCTCCAGCCGGAAGCGGTCGGCGCGGACCGTCACCTCGGCGTCGCCCTCTCGCACCAGGTCGATCCCGCCCTCGTCCAGCCGTCCCCGCGTCAGCAGAAGGGCGCCGTGGATGGCGTCTTCCAGCCGGACCGCGCCGATCTTGGGGTCGGACTTTCTGGAGAAGACCCGCAGTTCCTGGGTGATGGCCCCGATGCGCTGGGTCAGGTCGCCGATGCGAGCCAGGGCGCCACGAGCCTTGTCCGGTTCATCGCGGTCGAGCAGGACGCCGGCGGTCTCGGCCTGGGTCTGGATGGCGGCGACGGGCTGGTTGATCTCGTGCGCCACGCTGGCCACGATCTGGCCCAGGGCCGCCAGCTTGCTGGCCTGAACCAGTTCGTCGCGGAGCAGTTCGCGGGCGGTCTCGGCGCGGCGGCGTTCCTCGATCTGGCGGTTCAGGGCGGTGTTGGCGTCGCGCAGTTCGCGGGTGCGTTCGTCGATGCGCCGCTCCAACTCCAGCCGCGCCTCCTCCTCGGCCCGGGCGCGGGCCACGCCCTGCTGGCGACGCCGCAGCAGGAAGGCGACCAGCCCCGCCAGCAGGGTCACGACCAGGGCCGCCAGGGCGCGGGCGGCGGCGACGGCGACATCGATGCCGCCCCGTGTCGGCGACAGCAGATGCAGGGTCCAGCCGGGCGTCTCGGTCGGCACCGCCGCATGCATCCAGCGCTGTTCGCCGTAGCCGGCCTGCGCCTGGACCAGGCGCGGCTGGTCGCTCGGCGGGTTGACGAAGGGCAGGGGACGCAGGGCCTCTGGCTGGAGCGTCTGATCGGTCAGGGTCAGGCGACGACGACGCTCGTCCAGCGGCTCGGTGGTGCGGAACCGCCATTCCGGCACGCTGGTGATCAGCACGACACCGCCGGGATCGACGACATAGGCCGGCTCGCCCGAGGCGCGCCATTCGGCCTCCAGCGCGTCGAACTCGACCTTGACCACGACCACGCCCAGCGGCGTCCCGTCGGCGCCGTCCACCCGCCGCGCGAGATAGAGGCCCGGCCTTCCCGACACCGTGCCCAGGGCGAAGAACTCGGCCTGGCCGCTGCGCATCGCGTTGATGAAATAGGGCCGAAAACCGTAGTCGGCGCCGACGAAACTGGTCGGCAGGCGCCAGTTGCTGGCCGCGCGGGTCCGGCCGCCCGCGTCGATGATATAGATGACCGCCGCGCGGGTCTGGCGCGCCAGGTTCTCAAGCTTCAGATCGACCCGCCCGCCCTGCGCCGTCGTGTGCGCGGCCAGCAGGTCGGCGATGTCGGGATCGCCGGCCAGGGCCACGGGCAGGGAGCGATGCTTTTCCAGCTCGCTGCGCAGGACGGCGGCGTGCAGGGCGGCGGCGGCCTCGGCCTGACGCGCCAGCTCCGCCTCGGCGTCCCGACGCGCCGCTTCGCCCGCGCCCAGGGCCGCCGCCAGGGCGACGACGATCCACACGCCCGCGAACGCCAGCCACCCCCGGCGGCGGGATCGGACGAGCGGCGGCGAGTCGGAAGGGGGGCGGGTCGACATAGCGTGCAGTGTGCGGATAATCGCACTCGACGGCTAGATGCTCGCGCGATAATTCGCACAAATTCCGGCGACATGCGTCAAGAGAGAACGAAATGCCGTTCGTTCTCAGTTAGATAAAGAAAATTCGGAACGCGGTTGGTCTCGCTCTCCAACGCGGCGACTGTCTTCAAACGGAGCGTGGCGAAGATCGCGCCCATCGAGGAGACTGCGGGGATCGCCCCCCGCACATCAGGAGCCTTTCGTGATCCCAGTCCCTTCCGAGGCCGCGCCGACCGTTCGTCGGCCGTTCTATCGTCACCTGTATTTCCAGGTGCTGATCGCCATCGCGCTGGGCGCGATGATCGGTCATTTCTGGCCGGCCTTCGGCGAGAGCCTGAAGCCGCTGGGCGACGGCTTCATCAAGCTGGTGAAGATGGTCATCGCCCCGGTGATCTTCCTGACCATAGTGACCGGCATCGCCGGCATGCGCGACCTGGGCAGCGTCGGCCGCGTGGCCGCCAAGGCCTTCGCCTATTTCCTGGTCTTCTCGACCCTGGCCCTGATCGTGGGCCTGATCATCGCCAATCTTGTTCGTCCCGGCGACGGCCTGAACATCGACCCCGCGACCCTGAATGCGGGCGCAGTCGAACAGTACGCCGCCGCCGCGCATGAAAGCACCATTGTCGGCTTCCTGATGGGGGTCATTCCCGACACGCTGGTCAGCGCCTTCTCGACGGGCAACATCCTGCAGGTGCTGTTCGTCTCCATCCTGTTCGGCATCGCCCTGGCGCTGGTCGGCGAGCGTGGTCAGCCGGTGATCGACCTGTTCGAGACCCTCAGCCTGGCCGTGTTCAAGCTGGTGGCCATCGTGATGAAGGCCGCGCCGATCGGCGCCTTCGGGGCCTTCGCCTTCACCATCGGGGCCTACGGCATCGCGTCCATCGCCAATCTGGCGGCCCTGATCGTCACCTTCTACGTCACCGCCATCATCTTCGTGGTCGGGGTGCTGGGGCTGGTGGGCATCGCCAACGGCTTCAACATCCTGAAGCTGATCCGCTACCTTAAGGAAGAACTGCTGCTGGTGCTGGGCACCTCCAGTTCCGAGGCGGCCCTGCCCAGCCTGATCGCCAAGATGGAGCGCGCGGGCGCCGCCAAGTCGGTGGTCGGCCTGGTCGTTCCCACCGGCTATTCGTTCAATCTGGACGGCACCAACATCTATATGACCATGGCGGCCCTGTTCATCGCCCAGGCGCTGAACATCGACCTGACGATCTGGCAGCAGCTCACGCTGCTTCTGGTGGCCATGCTGTCGTCCAAGGGCGCGGCGGGCATCACGGGCGCCGGCTTCATCACCCTGGCGGCGACCTTGTCGGTCGTGCCGGACGTGCCGGTCGCCGGCATGGCGCTGATTCTGGGCATCGACCGCTTCATGAGCGAGTGCCGGGCCCTGACCAACTTCATCGGCAACGCCGTGGCCACCATCGTCGTGGCCCGCTGGGAGAACGCGCTGGACCGCGACGCCCTGAAGGCCGCGCTGAACGGCACGCCGCAACCCATCGCCGCCGCACCCAATCCGGCGGCGGGACCGGGAGACGATCTGGTTCTCGCGGACGACTGATCCGCGAGAACGAATTTTTGAAGACGGGATCGTCGGCATAACGGCGACCCGCGAGGGAGGAGAAAGACGATGCAATCCAAGTTCGCTCTTATGGCGGGAGCCGCCTCGGCCGTTCTGCTGATGTCGGCCGGCGCGGCCCTGGCCCAGGATGCCGCCGTCCAGGCGACTGCGACGCAGGATGATCCGGCCACCCAGGTCGAGGACATCGTCGTGGTGGGCTCGCAGATCCGCGGCGCATCGACCACGGCGGCCTTGCCGGTGACGGTCGTCACCCAGGACGAGATTCTGGCGAGCGGGGCGGTCAGCGGCGACGATCTGCTACGATCCATTCCGCAGATGGGCGACGTCCTCTTCTCCAGCGCGAACAATCCACAGACCTCTAATGCGGCGCGCGGCGACGTGAACTCGGTCAATCTGCGCTCTCTGGGCGTGGGCAACACCCTGGTGCTGTTGAACGGGCGCCGGATCGTGGCCCACCCCACCAGTCAGGGCACGTCGGACACCGGAACGGTGCCGGTGCTCAGCTACAACTCCAACGCCATTCCTGTGTCCGGGCTCGAACGGCTGGAGGTCTTGCTGGACGGCGCGGCGGCCATCTACGGCGCCGACGCGGTTGCGGGCGTGGTCAACACAGTCTTGCAGGAAGATTTCGACGGTCTGGAGATGAAGGCGCAGTATGGCGGCGCAGAAGGGACGCACAGGCGCGAGTTCAGCCTGGGTCTGTTCGCGGGCAAGGATTTCTCGCGCGGCAACATCTCGGGCTTCCTGGACTACACCGACCGTACAGCTCAACGGTCCGAGGACTTGGATTACACGGCGACCGACGACCGTCGCGCCCTGTTCGCTGACGTCCCGGGCTATGAAACCAGCACCGACACCGACGGGCGGTCCTCCTATACCGCCTGGGCCAACTTCCAGACACCATTCCGGGTCAGCCAGGGCACGACCAATCTGACGTCCACGGCCGGCGCATTCCACAACCAGCCCAGTGATTTCGGCTGCACGGCGCCGATCGGCGGCGACGTCTGCCTGGCCAGCGGCAACATCGGCTACAGTGGGGCAGGCCGAGAACTGCGCTATGACGGCGCGCGCGACACCACGGTTTCTCCCGATGTCGAGCGGCTGAACCTGTTCGTGTCCGGTCACTACGACATGGACAACGGCGTCACGGCCTTTGGCGAGCTGGGTTATTACACGGCCAATACCCAGAACATCCAACCGCCCACCATCCTGTTGAATCAGCTCTGGATCCCGGCCAGCAACTACTGGAATCCGTTCGGGCCCGTTACCTTCGCCGACGGCTCGCTCAATCCCAATCGCCTGCCGGGCCTGAGCAATGTCCCGTCGGAAGGGACGGATGTGAAGCTGGTCCGCTATCGCTTCAACGACGTCGGCCGTCAGGTCGTGGACGTCGATAACTGGCAGTCTCGCATCCTTGGTGGACTGCGCGGCGAATGGCGGGGCTTCGACTGGGAAAGCGCGCTGCTGTATTCGGAAGCCGAGGCGACCGATACGTCTAACGCCATCAACCTGACGGCGCTGCAGGCCAGTCTCGCCCTGTCGACGCCCGACGCCTACAACCCCTTCAGCGGCGGGTGCGTGGACGACACCAGCTTCGGTGACTGCACGCCCAGTTCGCAGACCGCCATCGACGCAATATCGACCGATCTGACGCGCGTGTCGAAGACCACCCTGGCGCTCTGGGATTTCAAGCTGAGCCGGCCAGACGTCTTCATCTTGCCGGGCGGCCCGGTCGGCATGGCGGTGGGCGTGGAAGCTCGCAAGGAAACCCAGAGGGACGACCGCGACGCGGACCTGGATGGCACCAACGTCTTCGTCGACGCCATCAGCGGCGAGACCAGCATTTCCAACATCGCCGCCGTCAGCTCGAACCCGGACACCTATGGCGAGCGAGAGGTCTATTCGGCCTATGTCGAGTTCGCGGTGCCCGTTGTCTCGCCTGAGATGAACGTGCCGCTGGTGCACAGCCTGGACCTGCAGATCGCCGGCCGATACGAGCATTATTCGGACTTTGGCGATGTCGCGAAGCCGAAGATCGCCATGGCGTGGGACATCGTCGAAGGCGTCCGGGTCCGTGGTTCCTATTCGGAGGGTTTCCGCGCACCGAACCTGGAACAGACCAACGCCGCCCAGTACGCTCGCCTTTCGACGAACAACGACTACATCCGCTGCGAGGCGGACCTGCGACTTGGTCGGATCGACAACTTCAACGAATGTTCGCAACCGGCCAGCGCGTCCCTGCTTGTTTCCGGAAATCCCGAGCTGCAGCCTGAAGAGAGCACCAATCAGTCGATCGGCCTGGTGTTCCAGCCCTGGTTCATTCCTCAGCAGTATGGCGACTTCACCTTCACCATCGACCGCTGGAAGATCGAGCAGGAGAAGATCGTAGGCCTGCTGGGCGCCCAGTCGAACGTGGTGTTGGACTATCTGAACATTCTTCAGGGCACGACCAACGACAATGTCAATCGCGCGTCGGTGACGGCCGACGACGTGGCCTTCTTCGAGGGCAGCGGCATCGATCCGGTCGGTCAGATCGTCTCGATCGAGGATCAGTTCGTCAATCTGCTGCCTCAGACCGTGGAAGGGCTGGACATCGGCGTCCAATGGCGTCTTCGCAACACGCCGTGGGGCAGCTTCCGCGCCAGCCTGAACGCCGCCCACCTGATGGAGTTCAATCGTTCGCCGGGGCCGTTGGTCGAGTCGCTGTTCGACGCGCGTGAAGCCGGGTTGATCAACGAAAACACCCCCCTGCCGATCTCGGAAACCCTGCTGGCGCGCAATGGACGGCCCGAGTGGCGGGTGTCGGGCTCGTTCACCTGGTCGCAGGGTCCGTGGCAGGTCGGCGCCTTCACCCAGTACGTCAGCGCAGTGACCGAGACCGGATTCCTGAGCACTGAGGGAGACGCCTGGGAGGTGGACAGCCAACTCACCGGAAATCTTTATGGTCAGTACGAGTTCGAGGACGGCTACGGCTTCGCCTCGGGCACGACCGTGCGACTGGGCGCGCGCAACATCACCGACGAACAGCCACCGCTGACATCGTCCGGCTATCTCGGCTCGCTGTACCGCCCCTATGGCCGGTATTGGTACGTCAACGTCTCCAAGACGTTCTGATCTGAAGGAGCACGGGTGATGACGGGTCGTACAATCCGAACCATGGCGGCGCTGGCCGCCGCCGGGGCGGGGTTCGCCCCGCTCGCCCACGCTCAGGAAACAACGGCCGCCGCGCCCGTCGCGGCGGCGTCCGATCCCTCCCCGGACCCGACCGCCTGTCCCGACTTCCTGCCGCAAGAGACGCGGTGCTGGTCGGGGCGGGCGGCGAAGGGGGGCTATTACTGGATCGCCGTGCCCAAGGATTGGAACGGCGTCCTGGTCGTCCATGCGCACGGCGGGCCTC
This sequence comes from Brevundimonas sp. FG128, assembly GCF_057809775.1. NCBI lineage: Bacteria > Pseudomonadati > Pseudomonadota > Alphaproteobacteria > Caulobacterales > Caulobacteraceae > Brevundimonas > Brevundimonas sp. FG128. The sequence goes on along the minus strand of NZ_JBMDKP010000002.1, from coordinate 357,611 downwards.
GCACGGCGACGCCGCAGGCGAATGATCCGTTAGAGGACCTGGAGCGGTTCTCGATGACGGTGAAGGAGGGCTTCGCCTGGGCGGGGTCGAGCTATCGTCGCGGCGGCTATGGCGTGCGGATGGCGGCGGAAGACACCGATGATCTGCGCCAGATTTTCTGGAAGACGTTCGGCAAGCCGCGTCGGACCCTGCTGCACGGACAATCGTGGGGCGGCAATGTCGCAGCCAAGACGGCCGAGCTCTATGCTCGCGACGCCGAGGGCCACGTGGCCTGGGACGGCGTCGTCCTGACCAGCGGCGTGATCGGCGGGGGCACGCGCACCTATCGGTTCCGCGCCGATCTGCGCGCCGTATATCAGTTCTATTGCAACAACCATCCCCAACCTGACGAGGCCCCGTATCCGCTGTGGCAGGGCCTGCCGCTGGACAGCAATCTGAAGCGCGCCCAGTTGGCGCAGCGGGTGGAGACCTGCACGGGCGTGGGCCTGCCGGAGAACCGGCGCTCGGCCGAACAGAAGCGCAATCTCGCCGACATCCTGGCCGTGACGGGCGTGCAGGAAGATCATCTGGTCGCGCACCTGTCCTGGGCGACCTTCCTGTTCCGCGACATGGTCCAGCGTCGTCTGGATGGGCTCAACCCGTTCGACAACAGCCGGACCGTCTATCAGGGATCGCATGACGACGCCGCGCTGAACGCGGGCGTGCAAAGGTTCAGCGCCGATCCGATGGGCGTGGCGCGGCTGGCCTATGACGCGGACCTCAGCGGCCTGATCGTGGCGCCGACCCTGACCATCCACGCCAAGCACGATCCGACCGCCTTCGTGTCGAACGAGGCGCTGTATCGCGAGACGGTCGCCGCCGCCGGCCGGTCAGACCTGCTGGTCCAAACCTTCACGGAAGAGGCCGAACACAGCCGTCTGTCGCCGCCCGAATACGTCGGTCTGTTCCAGGCCATGATGCGGTGGCTGGACGACGGGGTGAAGCCGACGCCGGACAGCGTCGCGGCCCTGTGTCAGGCGGCCGCGCCTCGTTACGAGGACGGCTGTCATTTCGACACGGACTTCCATTCCAGTGTCGATACCGGCCGGCCTGCCCAGCCAAACTAGGAAAGGGCGATCGGTGGACGGATGAACCGTCGCGCAGTCGTCGCCCGGTCGTCTTCAAGGCGACGCCGGGGCGTCGTCGCACCGACATGGCCTGCGCGTAGTCAGCTCCCAGCTTAGCCGAATCTGGGGGATCAGATGTCCAAGACCACATTGAAGACGCGCCTGCTCGCGGCCGCGACCCTGACGGGCGCCATGGCCGCCGGATCGGTCGCCTGGGCCCAGGATCAGGCGCCGGTCAGCAGCGTCGACGACGTCATCGTCACCGCCCAGCTGCGTGAGCAGAAGGCCATCGACGTGCCGTTCGCCCTGACCGCCTATTCGGGTCAGTTCCTCGAAGATCTGGGCATTCAGGAGTTCGACCAGCTGTCAGCCTTCGTGCCGGGCTTCCTGGTGCAGAACCAGTCGCCTAACAACCCGGGCTTCGTGATGCGCGGCATCACCTCAGACAACGGCTCGGCGACGTCCGAGGCGCGCGTGTCTGTGTTCCAGGACGGGGTGTCGATCTCCAAGTCGCGGGCCTCATATGTCGAACTGTTCGACCTGGAGCGGGTCGAAATCGCCAAGGGGCCGCAATCGACCCTGTACGGGCGCGGCGCCCTGATCGGCGCGGTCAACCTGGTCCAGAACCGCGCCCGGCCCGGCGAGACCGAGGCCTACGCCAATATCGAGGCCGGCAACGAAGACTATCGGATGGTCGAGGGCGCGCTGAACCTGCCCGTCGGCGAGACCGCCGGCCTGCGCCTCGCCACGCGTCTGAAGACCCGCGGCGGTTCGGTCGAGAATCTGCTGGGCGGCGAGGACTACAACGCCATCGAGACCAAGGCCGTGCGCCTGTCGGGCGCCTGGACCCCGTCGGACGCCATGCGGTTCGACGTGATCGGCAACTATCAGAACGACCACGCCTCGGGTACCTCGTTCAAGTCGATCGCCTATGAACCGGCCGATCCGAACACCGGCGCGGTCCTGGGCGGCAAGGAACCCTGGGAGGGCGCGGCCCTGACGCCGGGCGCCGACTTCGACGGCGGCAAGTCTCTGGGCCTGAACCGCGAAGTCTGGGGCGTGACCGGCTTGGCCCGGATCGACCTGACCCCGGCCTGGAGCCTGAACTCGACCACCGCCTATCGCGAGTTCGACAACTACGAGACCTTCGACGCCGACGGCGTGTCACTGCCCATGCTGACGGCGGCCGAAGAGACCCACGGCGAGCAATGGAGCCAGGACCTGCGGCTGGGCTTCGACAACGGCGGTCCTCTGAGCGGCTTCGTCGGCGCCGGCTGGTTCCACGAGGAAGGCTACCAGCGCACGCCCACCCAGTTCGACGAGCGGCTGGCCTTGGCCCAGCTGGCGGGCCTGCTGGACGGTTCTTCGGCGGGCGTCGGCGACAACACCCTGCCGCTGGCCGCCTATCCGACCGTGGCGACAGGTGCGCTGGCCGCCCTGCTGACGCCGCTGGGCGCCGGCGGCTTCGCCGCGCCGATCGCGGCCAATCTGGACTCGAACCATATCGAGACCCCGATCAACAGCTCGGAACTGACGTCATACGACGTCTTCGCCGACGCCACATACGCCTTCACCGACCGGTTCGAGATGTCGGCCGGCGTGCGCTATACCCGCGACGACAAGACGACGGGCTATGCGAGTTCGGTCGAGAGCCGCTCGGTCCTGGGCGCCCTGCTGGCGGTCCAGGCCGGTGCGATCCCGACGGCTCAGATCCCCGCCTTCCTGGCGGCCATGGCCAATCCCGCCTTCGCCAATCTTCCCGCCGGCGCCTTCCCGCTATTCGGCCTGACCGCCCAGCCGACGACCAATAACGGCGACTTCTCCTACTTTGACTCCGAGGACGACGGCGTGACCTGGCGGGTCACGGCCCGCTACGAGCTCACCGACGACACCAATGTCTACGCCAACTATGCGCGCGGCCGGCGTCCGGAAGTGATCAGCGCCTCGGGACCGGCCGCTCCGGGCGGCGCCGCGCGCTTCACGCCGGTCGATGCCGAGACGGTCGACAGCTACGAGGTCGGCGCCAAGTCGGCCCTGATGGGCGGTCGCCTGCGCCTCGACGGCGCGGTCTTCATGTACAACTACGAGAACTTCCAGACCACGATCCAGGACGGCACCCAGTTCATCACGACGAACGCCGGCGAAGCCAAGTCCTATGGGTTCGAGGGCCAGGCCAATCTGGTCCTCACCGAGGACTTCGACCTGTTCGCCACCTATGCCTACAACCACTCGCGCTTCGAGAACGGCATCTACGACGGTAATCGGTTCCGGCTGTCGCCGGACAACGCCGCCTCGATCGGGGCGACCTGGCGTCTTCCGGTGTCGGGCGGCGAGATCGAGGTCCAGCCGACCTACACCTGGCAGTCGAAAGTCTTCTTCAGCGACGACAACGACCTTCCCGCGCTGCAGACCCAGAACTTCGTCGCCGACCTGATCCAGGACGAATACCAGGACGCCTACGGGCTGTTGAACCTGCGCATCCGCTACACGCCGGAATCGACCAACTGGGGCGTCGAAGCCTTTGGTGAGAACATCCTGGACGAGGAATACATCAAGGACGCCGGCAACACCGGCGACGCCCTGGGCATGCCGACCTTCATCGCGGGCCGCCCGGCAGCCTACGGCCTCGTGTTCAAGCTGAAGCTCTAAGGACATTTCGATGCAACTGGATCGCCGCAGTCTTCTCGGCCTCATCGGCGCGGGCGTCGCCACGCCTGTCGCCGCCCAAGGCGCAGCCGCAGGGGAGGTCGCCTTCCTGCACGGGGTGGCCAGCGGCGATCCTGACACGCGGTCGGCCGTCTTCTGGACGCGCGTGACGCCCGCCAATCCGTCGGCCGGCGACATCGAGGTGGTGCTGGAGGTCGCGCGCGATGCGGCGTTCGGCGACATCGTCCGGCGCTCGACGGGCCTGCGCGCGCGCGCTGAGCGGGACTTCACCGTCAAGCACGACTTGGATGGCCAGGGGCTGGAGCCGGGCAGCGACTATTTCTATCGGTTTGTGGCCGCCGGAGTGACCTCGCCGGTCGGTCGGGTCCGCACCCTGCCGGAGGGCGCGACGTCCGATCTGGCCCTGGCGGTGGTGTCGTGCCAGCTTTATCCCGGCGGCCTGTTCAACGCCTATGACGCCCTGTCCAAGCTGGATCGGCTGGACGCCATCGTCCACCTGGGCGACTACATCTACGAGTATGGGGCAGAACCCACCCACTATGGCATGATCACCGGCGCGGCGCTGGACCGGCGTCCGCAGCCGCCGCACGAGATCGTCAGCCTGGCCGACTATCGGATGCGCCACGCCCAGTACAAGACCGATCCTGATCTCCAGGCCGCCCATGCCCGCTCACCCTTCATCTGCGTGTGGGACGATCACGAGGTGGCCAACGACACCTGGATGACGGGCGCCGAAAACCATCAGCCCGAAACCGAAGGCGACTTCGCCACGCGCAAGGCCGCAGCGCTGCGGGCCTATTACGAATGGATGCCGATCCGTGAGCCGAAGTCGGGCGCGATGGCCGAGGCCATCAACCGCAGCTTCGACTTCGGCGATCTGGCCAGTCTGGTGATGGTCGAGACGCGCCTGTTGGCGCGCGGCGAGCAAATGACGTTCGCCGAGATGCCCAAGACGGCCGCCGGCGCCCCGGATGTCACCGCCTTCGAAGCCCTGCGCGCGGCGCCCGAGCGCGACCTGCTGGGCGAGCGCCAGCGGCAGTGGATCGGCGAAACGCTGGGCCGCTCCAAGGCGGCGGGTCGCCCGTGGCAGATCATCGGCAATCAGGTGGTGATGGCGCGGGTCAAGGGCCCCGACATCTCGCGCATGATGCCGCCCGAACAGGTGCAACAGATGGTGGCCTCGCTACCGGCCGATGTGCGGGTGCAGGTTGAGGCGGCGATCCAGCTGTTCAAACTGGGGCTGCCGTTCAATCTCGACAGCTGGGACGGCTATCCGGCGGGGCGCGAGCGACTGTACGAGGTTTTTGCTGCGGCGGGCGTTGCGCCCATCGTCCTGTCGGGCGACAGCCACGCCTTCTGGGTCAACGACCTGCACGACAACGCCGGCGCGCGCCGTGCAGTGGAGTTCGGAACCTCTTCGATCTCGAGCCCGTCGCCGGGCGATCAGGTCGGCGGCCTGCCGCTGGGCGTGGCCCTGACGGCGGCCAATCCCGAGGTCAAGTTCTGCGACCAGTCGTCCAAGGGCTATGTCCTGCTGAAGATCGCGCGTGATCAGGTGGTGGGCGAGCTGTGGGCCGTGTCCACCATCACCGCCAAACCCTATGAGCTGAAGCGGGTGAAGACCTTCACCGTATCGCCGCAGGGCGATCTGGCGGAAGTCTGACGGACGGCGTCGAAGGGCGTCGCGTCTCTGTCAGGCCAGAAGACGCGACGCCTCGATTTCCGCGATCCCCAAGGCCTGGAAGCTGTCGCGCGCGCCCTGTGCGCTCTCGGCGGCGATGGCGCGCGTGGCGTTGGTGACGACGGTGACGTCGAAGCCTTCGCGCAAGGCGTCCTCGGCGGTGAAGCGAACGCAGTAGTCATAGGCCAGACCCGCCAAGAACAGGCGCGTCACGCCCAGATCGCGCAGAAGGCCGGCCATGCCGGTCGGGGTGGCGTGGTCGTTCTCGAAGAAGCCGGAATAGCTGTCCACCGCCGGGTTGGCGCCCTTGCGGACGATGGCGCTGGCCTTGCGGATCGTCGGCGCGATGTCGGGATGGAAGTCGGCGCCGGTCGTGCCCTGGATGCAGTGATCGGGCCACAGCATCTGCGGTCCATAGGCGACTTCTATCATCGTGAAAGGCGATGCGCCGGAATGGTTGGAGGCGAAGGATATCTGGTCAGGCGTGTGCCAGTCCTGGGTCGCCACGATCCGGCCGAACCGATCGGACAGGCGGTTGATCAGGCCCATGACGCCTGCGCCGCCTTCGACGGCCAGACGCCCGCCCTCGCAGAAGTCGTTCTGCGGATCGATGACGAGCAGGGCGTCGGAGGAGGAGAGGGCGATCTGGGTCACCCCGCATCCTAGATCAGCCCTGCTCAAACGAAAACACGGCCCGCAGAGACTGCGGACCGTGTCTGTCGATCGGTCGTGACGCGGTTCAGGCCGGCTTGGCGCGGTCCTTGTCGGACGAACTGCGGGCCAGTTCGCGGTTCAGCCACAGGGCCAGCAGGGTGCAGACGGCGCCCGACAGCAGATAGGCGCCGGCGGCGATCAGGCCGAACTGGCTGGAGATCCACAGGGCCGCCAGAGGAGCGAAGCCTGCGCCGAACAGCCAGGCCAGGTCCGAGGTCAGGGCCGAGGAGGTGTAGCGGTTGGTCAGGCTGAAGCTGGACGCCACCGGACCCGAGGCCTGGCCGAACGACAGGCCCAGCAGGATAAAGCCGGAGATCATGAAGGTCAGCTCGCCCGCCGTGCCGCCGTTCAGCAGTTGCGGTGCAAAGCCAGAGAACGCCGCGATACCGGCGGCGGTTACCGCCAGCAGGGTCCGGCGTCCATAACGGTCGGCGAGAACGCCCGACGCCAGGATGGCCAGCAGGCCGAACACCGCGCCCACCATCTCGATCATCAGGAAGCGGACCGGCGTCTCCTTGGTGAACAGGAAGATCCACGACAGCGGGAAGACGGTGACCATGTGGAACATGGCGAAACTAGCCAGGGGGGCGAAGGCGCCGATGGCGATCTTGGGGCCTTCGGCGCGCAGGGCCTGCGACACCGGCGTCGGCTGAAGCTCGCGGGTCTCGAACAGCTTCTGGAACGCGGGCGTCACCACGATGCGAAGGCGCGCGAACAGGGCCACCACGTTGATGGCGAAGGCCACGAAGAACGGATAGCGCCAGCCCCAGTCCAGGAAGTCGGGGGCCGACAGGGTGTTCAGGAAGAAGGCGAACAGGGCCGAGGCGACCAGCAGGCCGATGGGAGCGCCCAGCTGCGGGATCATCGCGTACCAGCCGCGCTTGCCCTCGGGCGCATTCAGCGCGAGCAGCGAGGCGAGGCCGTCCCAGGTGCCGCCCAGGGCCACGCCCTGACCGATGCGGGTCAGGGCCAGCAGCACCGGCGCCCACATGCCGATGGTCTCATATCCCGGGATGAATGCGACCGACACGGTCGAGGTGCCCAGCAACAGCAGGGCGGTCGTCAGCTTGGCGCCACGTCCGAACTTGCGGTCGATGGCGATGAACAGGACCGTGCCCAGCGGGCGGAACAGGAAGGCGAGGGCGAAGATCGCAAACGACAGCAGGGTGCCGCCCACCGCGCCCGCGTAGGGGAAGATCAGTTGCGGGAAAACCACCACCGAGGCGATGGCGTAAACAAAGAAGTCGAAAAACTCGGAAGTTCGGCCGATAATGACGCCGATGGCGATTTCGCCCGCATCCACCTTGCCATGGTGGTGCGAGTTTATCTTGGCGGCGTCGCGTTCCAGCGACTCTGACGAGGGGGTCGTCGAGGCGGACATGGGCTTGGTCGCTCCGTGTGAGACAGGATTATCAGGCGTACGGCCGATTGCCGCATTATGACCGGGCGCCCTTTGCGATGAAAGCGGCCTCAAGAGGATAGGACAGATTGTCCAATGTCGTTCCAGAACGAAGCTGACTATCCCGCAGCCTACGAACGCCAACCGTCGCGGCGCCTCCCCCTTGCCCGACGCTTTTCGATTGGATCCGCCTTGCGCCGTCTGCGCCTACTTTTGCTCGCGCCCGTCGTGGCCCTGCTGTCGGCCTGCAATCTGGTCGTCCTGAACCCTGCCGGCGACGTCGCCGCCCAGCAGGGCGATCTGCTGATGATCTCCACACTGCTGATGTTGATTATCATCGTGCCGGTGATGGCGCTGATCGTGTTCTTCGCCTGGAAGTACCGGGCGTCGAACAAGGAGGCAGAGGCCGAATATCAGCCCGACTGGGATCACTCCACGTCGCTGGAGCTGGTCATCTGGGCCGCGCCGCTGATGATCATCATCTGCCTGGGCGCCCTGACCTGGGCCGGCACCCATCTGCTGGATCCCTATCGCCCGATCGACCGGATTAAGCCGGGCCAGGCCGTCGCCGAGGGCGTGGAGCCGTTGCAGGTCAATGTGATCGCGCTCGACTGGAAGTGGATGTTCATCTACCCGCAGTACGGCATCGCCACTGTCAATGAACTGGCCGCGCCGATCGATCGCCCGATCCGCTTCCACATCACCTCGTCCTCGGTGATGAACAGCTTCTACATCCCCGCCCTGGCCGGTCAGATCTACGCCATGCCGGGCATGGAGACGAAGCTGCACGCCGTGATCAACCACACGGGCGAATACGAAGGCTTCTCGGCCAACTATTCCGGCGACGGCTTCTCCAACATGCGCTTCGCCTTCCATGGTCTGGATCAGGCCGGCTTCGATCAGTGGGTGTCGGGCGTGCGCCAGGGCGGCCAGACGCTGGACCGCGACCGTTATCTGGAGCTGGAAAAGCCCAGCGAAAAGGCGCCCGTCATGCACTTCGGCGCGGTCGATGGCGCGCTGTGGGACGCAATCCTCAACATGTGCGTCGAGCCGGGCAAGATGTGCATGGGCGAGATGATGGCGATCGACAAACAGGGCGGCCTGTCCATGGCGTCGGTGCGCAACACCATGCCGCTGGTCTACGACAAATACGCCGGGCGCGGTAAGTCGCCGGCCTATTTCGGCTCGAACGACAGCTACGTCATGACCATCTGCACGCCGTTGCAGGCCGAGGCCGCCGCGGCCGACCGCATGCGTCGCGCCGATCTGGAGGTCGCCAGCCGGCCTTCCAGCCTGGAGCGTCTAACGGGGCAGGGACTGTCGCAAGGCGCGCCCATGGCCGCGCTGACGACGTCGGTCTCCAACCCCTTCGTCACGGGGCCGGTTTCGACCGACGTCCGTTCCGCCCCCAACGCCTGAGCGAACACAGTCGATGAACGCTGACCAACTCATTCCGCTTATCTTCGGGCGCCTCACGCTTGAGGCCCTGCCTCTGCACGAGCCGATCCTGGTCGTGACCATGATCGTGGTTCTGCTGGGCGGCCTCGCCTTGGTCGGCGCCCTGACCTATTTCAAGCTGTGGGGCTATCTCTGGAAGGAGTGGTTCACCACCGTGGACCACAAGAAGATCGGGATCATGTACATGATCCTGGGTCTGATCATGTTCGTGCGCGGATTCGCCGACGCCATCATGATGCGCCTCCAGCAGGCCATGGCCTTCGGCGGGTCCGAGGGCTATCTGAACGCCCACCACTACGACCAGATCTTCACCGCCCACGGCGTGATCATGATCTTCTTCGTGGCCATGCCGCTGGTGACGGGCATCATGAACTATGTCGTGCCGCTGCAGATCGGCGCGCGCGACGTGTCCTTCCCCTTCTTGAACAACTTCAGCTTCTGGATGACCACGGCCGGCGCCATCATCGTCATGGCCTCGCTGTTCGTGGGCGAGTTCGCGCGTACCGGCTGGCTGGCCTATCCGCCGCTTTCGGGCATCGGCTACAGCCCGGGCGTCGGGGTCGATTACTACATATGGGCGCTGCAGATCGCGGGGGTGGGGACAACCCTGTCCGGCATCAACCTGATCGCCACCATCGTGAAGATGCGCGCGCCCGGCATGGGCATGATGAAGATGCCCGTCTTCACCTGGACCTCGCTGTGCACCAACGTGCTGATCGTGGCGTCCTTCCCGGTCCTGACCGCCGTCCTGGCCCTGCTGACGCTGGACCGTTACGTCGGCACCAACTTCTTCACGAACGACTTCGGCGGCAACCCGATGATGTACGTGAACCTGATCTGGATCTGGGGTCACCCCGAGGTCTACATCCTGATCCTGCCGCTGTTCGGCGTCTTCTCGGAGATCGCCTCGACCTTCTCGGGCAAGAAGTTGTTCGGCTACACCTCCATGGTCTACGCCACGGTCGTCATCACGATCCTGTCCTACCTGGTCTGGCTGCACCACTTCTTCACCATGGGGTCCGGCGCCTCGGTGAACAGCTTCTTCGGCATCACCACGATGATCATCTCGATCCCGACCGGGGCCAAGATCTTCAACTGGCTGTTCACGATGTACCGTGGGCGGATCCGCTTCGAACTGCCCATGATGTGGCTGATCGCCTTCATGCTGACCTTCGTGATCGGCGGGATGACGGGCGTGCTGCTGGCGGTGCCGCCGGCGGACTTCGTGCTGCACAACTCGCTGTTCCTGGTGGCGCACTTCCACAATGTCATCATCGGCGGCGTGCTGTTTGGTCTGTTCGCGGCCATCAACTTCTGGTGGCCCAAGGCCACAGGCTTCAAGCTGGACAAGAAGTGGGGCCTGATCAGCTTCTGGTGCTGGGTGCCCGGCTTCTGGCTGGCCTTCCTGCCGCTGTACGTGCTTGGCCTGATGGGCGTGACGCGCCGAATGCGGGTGTTCGACGATCCGTCGCTGCAGATATGGTTCGTGATCGCCGCCATCGGCGCGGGCGTGATCGCCCTGGGCATCGCGGCCATGTTCATCCAGTTCGCCGTGTCGATCATCAACCGCGACAAGCTGCGCGACGTCACGGGCGATCCGTGGGGCGGCCGCACGCTGGAGTGGGCGACGTCCTCGCCCCCGCCGGACTACAACTTCGCCTCCACGCCGGTCATCCATGACGCCGACGCCTGGTGGGACATGAAGAAGAAGAACTATCAGCGCCCGCTGACCGGCTACAAGGCTATCCACATGCCGTCGAACACGGGAACGGGCGTCATCATCTCGGGCCTGTGCCTGGTGATGGGTCTGGCGCTGATCTGGTACATCTGGTGGCTGGCGGCGATCTGCTTCATCGGCGTGCTGGCCGTCGCGATCGGGCACACCTTCAACTACAAGCGCGACTACTACATCCCCGAGGATGAGGTGCGCGCGACCGAAGAGGCGCGTACGCGCGCCCTGGCCGGAACGGAGGCCTGATCCATGAGCGCGACCGCGACGGCGACCGAGATCGACCCGAACGTCTTCCACCTGGAAGAGGAGCCGCATCACGAGGAAGGTTCCAGCACGATGCTGGGCTTCTGGCTCTATCTGATGAGCGACTGCCTCATCTTCGCGATGCTGTTCGCCGTGTTCGGCGTGCTGGGCGGCAACTACGCCGCCGGGCCGGGGCCCAGGGAGCTGTTCGACCTGAACCTGGTGGCGGTGAACACCGCCATGCTGCTGTTCTCGTCGATCACCTACGGCTTCGCCATGCTGGCCATGGACAGGAACAAACAGCGTCAGACCCTGATCTGGCTGGCGATCACGGGCCTGTTCGGTCTGGCCTTCCTGGGCATCGAACTCTACGAGTTCGGTCACCTGATCCACGAGGGCGCGACGCCGCAACGCAGCGCCTTCCTGTCGGCCTTCTTCACCCTGGTGGGTACCCACGGCCTGCACGTCACCTTCGGCATCATCTGGCTGGTGACGCTGATGGTTCAGGTCAGCATGAAGGGCCTCATCCCCGCCAACAAACGCCGCCTGATGTGCCTATCGATGTTCTGGCACTTCCTGGACGTCATCTGGATCGGCGTCTTCACCTTCGTCTATCTGCTGGGCATGCTGCGATGAGCGCCGACAAGAACGACCACTCGCCTGAGTCCCACGAGACCGACCACCTGGGCCACGAGGCGCACAATCATGGCTCCTTCCGGAGCTATATGATCGGTTTCGTCCTGTCGGTGATCCTGACGGCCATTCCGTTCGGCCTGGTCATGACCGGCGCCTTGCCGACCCAGGCGACGGCCCTGCTGGTGATGGCCTTCGCCGTGGTGCAGATCGTGGTCCACATGATCTACTTCCTGCACATGAACTCGAAGTCCGAGGGCGGCTGGACAATGCTGGCCCTGATCTTCACCATCATCGTCGTGGTCATCGCCCTGTCGGGGTCGCTGTGGGTCATGTACCACCTGAACACCAACATGATGCCCATGACCCACGACATGACGAACATGGGCAGCTGAGGTCGAGATCACGGACACGTCTCCAGCCCCGGCCCCCGATAAGGCCAAGCGTTCACGACCGATCCGCCTCGTCGTATCGGTCGTGGGGCTGGTCTTGTTCGTCGGCTTTCTGGCCTTGGGCGGCTGGCAGATTCAGCGACTGGCCTGGAAGACGGACCTGATCGCCCAGGTCGACGCCCGCGTGCATGCGCCGGCTGTGCCCGCGCCTGGACCGGGACAGTGGCAGAGCGTCACGCGACAGGACGATCAGTATCGTCGCGTCGTCGTGCAGGGGGTCTTCGAGCACGACAAGGAAACCCTGGTTCAGGCCGTCACCGATGCGGGCGGCGGCTTCTGGGTCATGACGCCGCTGGTCGATGCGCGCGGCTTCACCGTCCTGGTCAATCGCGGTTTCGTGACCGCCGGCCGCCGCGATCCCAGCAACCGGGCCGACGGGCAGGTGTCAGGGCCGCAGACCGTTGTGGGTCTGCTGAGGATCACCGAACCCAAGGGCGGCTTCCTGCGCGCCAACGACCCGGTCGGCGATCGCTGGCGATCGCGCGATGTGGCCGCCATCGTGGCGCGGCGCGGGCTGACGACTGTCGCCCCCTATTTCATCGATGCGGACGCCACGCCCAATCCGGGCGGCTGGCCTTTGGGCGGGCTGACGGTGATCCGGTTCGCCAACAGCCATCTGATCTACGCCCTGACCTGGTTCGGCCTGGCCCTGCTGACCCTGGTCGGGTTAGGCCTGTTTCTGCGTGAACGGCGCAAGCCATGACCTCGGGCCTGCAACGGCTGTTGGGGCTGGGCGGTCTCAGCGGCGGCGTCGCCTCGCACGGCGGGGCCAACCGCCGCAACATGCTGTTGCTGATCCAGCTGCGCTGGCTCGCGGTGGCCGGGCAGATGGCGACCATCCTGCTGGTCGAATACGTCATGCGAATTCCGTTGCCGGTGCTGTGGCTGCTGGCCGCCCCGGCAGGGCTGGTGCTGGTCAATCTGATCACCGCGCCCCTGACCGCGCGCCGGGGCGAGGTCGAGGACCGCGAACTGATGATCGCGCTTCTGGCCGATGTGGCGGCCCTGACCTGGCTGCTGTTCCTGACGGGCGGCGCAGCCAACCCATTCGTGGCCCTGTATCTGCTGCAGGTCGTGCTGGGGGCCGTGCTGCTGGCGCCGGTCTACGCCTGGGCGCTGATCGCCATCACCAGCCTGTGTTTCGCCGGGCTAGGCCTGCATTCCCGACCGCTGGCCCTGCCGCCGGCCCGGGAGGATTCGCTGCTGAGCCTGTATCTTCAGGGCAGTTTGATCTGTTTCGTCCTGATGGCGGTGCTACTGGTGCTGTTCGTCACCCGCATCAGCCAGAACCTGCGCGAGCGTGACGCCGCCATGGCCGCCATGCGTCAGCAAACGGCCGAGCACGACCACATCGTCCGCATGGGCCTGTTGGCGTCCGGCGCAGCGCACGAGCTCGGCACCCCGCTGGCCTCCCTGTCGGTGATCCTCAGCGACTGGAAGCGGATGCCGGCCCTGGCGCGCGACGCCGACATCGCCCAGGACATGACGGTGATGCGCGCCGAGGTCGAACGCTGCAAGGCCATCGTCACCGGCATTCTGATGTCGGCGGGCGAGGCGAGGGGGCAGGCGCCGGTGCGCACCACCCTGCGGGCCTTCGTCGCCGATGTGGTGTCCAGCTGGAACGGCGAAGGGGTGGCGGTCAGTATTCGCGACGACCTGTCGCAAGACCCTCCGATCATCGCCGACCCGGCCCTGCGTCAGGTGCTGGGTGTCTTGTTTGACAACGCCGTCGAGGCGGGGGCCAAGCACATCATCCTGACCACCGCGCGAGCGGGCGAACATTTCAGCGTCGCCGTGCGAGACGACGGGCCAGGGTTCCCGGCCGCCATTCTGGACGACTGGGGTAAGCCCTACAATTCGACAAAGCCACGCGCGGGCGCTGGACTTGGCCTGTTCCTGCTGATGAATGTGATCCGGTCCCTGGGGGGCAGGGTCGAGGCTTCCAATCCCCCGGCCGGCGGCGCAGAGGTGCGTCTGACCCTGCCGCTGTCGGCGCTGGCGCCCAAGGAGGAGACCGTCGATGACCGATGACGCCAGGCTGCTTCTGATCGTCGAGGACGACCAATCCTTTTCGACCACCCTGCGCCGGTCGTTCGAGCGCCGGGGCTATACGGTTGTCACCGCCGCCAACCCCGACCAGATGGACGAGGTGCTGAAGACGCACCGGCCGGGCTATGCGGTCGTGGACCTGAAGCTGGGCGGGCATTCGGGCCTGACGTGCGTAGAACGGCTCCACGCCTTGGACCCGGCGATGAACATCGTCGTCCTGACCGGCTTCGCCAGCATCGCCACTGCGGTCGAGGCCATCAAGCTGGGCGCGCGCCACTATCTGGCCAAGCCCGCCAGTTCCGACGACATCGAGACCGCGTTCGGGCGGGCGGACGGCGACGCCGAGACGCCGCTGGGCACGCGCCCGACCTCGATCAAGACCCTGGAATGGGAGCGGATCCACGAGACGCTGGTGGACACCGACTTCAACATTTCCGAGGCCGCGCGCCGCCTGGGCATGCACCGCCGCACCCTGGCGCGGAAACTGGAAAAGCGCCGCGTGACCTAGTCGAGTTCGGCCGCGATCCGGTCGGCCAGAGCCTGCAAGGTCGCCGTATCGGCCATGGGGGCATGGCCGTGACCCTTCATCTCCCGGTCGGCCCAGCGGGGCACGATGTGGAAATGCAGGTGGAACACCGTTTGGCCGCCCGCATCGCCGTTGAACTGCAGGATCGCCAGACCTTCGGGCTGCAGCGCCTTTTCGACGGCCTTGGCCGTGCGTTGCAGGGCAGCGGTCATGCGGGCCAGAATATCCGGCTCGACCTCCAGCAGATTGCGGGCCTGGGACTGTTTGGCGATGATCAGGACGTGGCCTTCCGACTGGGGGAAGACGTCCATGAAGGCCAGGACGTGGTCGTCCTCCCACACCTTCACCGAAGGGATGTCGCCGCGCAGAATCTTGGCGAAGATGTTGTTCGGGTCATAGGCGCCGTGCAGGCTCATGGGCGGTCTCCGTGCGGGGTCGGCTCTGGATAGCAGCGACCGCGCTGAAGGGGGAGCCTTTGCCCGCGCCGTGCATTATGGTGACGCTTTCACGCGGTCGAGGAACATCATGATCCGTTTCATCATCCAGGCGCTGGTCACCATGGCGGGCCTGTGGCTGTCGGCCCAGGTCGTGCCGGGCGTGGACTTCACCAGCACAGGCTCGCTGATCGCCGCCGCCATCATCCTTGGCCTGGTCAACGCCGTGGTGCGGCCGATCATGGTGGTGCTGACCTTCCCGATCACCGTCATCACCCTGGGCCTGTTCCTGCTGGTCGTGAACGCCGCCATGATCGGGCTGACGGCCATGTTCCTGGATGGCTTTGAGGTAAACGGCCTGTGGGCCGGTGTCGGCGCGGCCATCGTCACCGGCGTGGTCAGCTGGATCGCCGGCGCCTTCATCGGCGACGGCGAGAAGGCGCGCCGCTAACCGGCCGTCGCCCTGGCGTTCTCCGTCGCGACACCCAGGATGACGGTTTGAAGGGCGGCGATCTCGATGGGCTTCTTCAGCGCCCCGTCGGCGCCGGCCGCCATGTAGCGGGCGATGTCGTCGTCGAAGACATTGGCCGTCAGCATGTGGATCGGGGTGCGTGGTCCGCCGGACGCGGCCTGTTCGGCGCGAATGGCGATCAAGGCCTCGACGCCGTCCATCACCGGCATCATCACGTCCATCAGCACCAGGTCGAATGTCTGCGCCCGCACGGCGGCGACCGCCTGCTGTCCGTTTTGGACCAGCGTCAGATCGACCCCGAACGGTTCGAGCAGCAGCGTCAACAGCTTGCGATTAGCGGGATGGTCTTCCGCCGCCAGGATCCGAGGCGCGCGATCGTGAACATCACCCGTCAGGCCCGCGCTCGACGACGCGGGAACGGACTGCTCGGCGCGATCGGCTGTGAAGCGGAACCAGAAGATCGCGCCTTGCGGCCGGGCCGAGCGCACGCCCAGCGCGCCGCCCAGCGCCTCGACGCTGGCGCGGCACAGGGCCAGCCCCAGTCCGGAGCCGCCCGCCTCACGTCCGGCCGCAAGCTGTTCGAACGGTTGGAAAATGCGCTCTCGCTGGTCTTCCGGCACGCCGGGGCCCTGGTCATGGACCTCGAAGTCCAGGTCGATGCGGCCATCGGGCGCGGGCAGGGCGCGAGCGAGAATCCGGATCGTCCCCTCGGGTGTCAGCTTCAGCGCGTTGGACAGATAGTTGATCAGCACCTGTTCGACCCGCGCCTCGTCGGTCAGGACGACAAAATGCTCTGGCGCCCCCTGGCGTTCGATCTCCAGTGTCAGGCCCAGTTCCTCGACGCGCGAGCGCCAGACGCGGGCGATGGCCTCCAGTCTTTCGCAGATATCGACGGGGGCGAGGCGAAGCTCGGCCTGTCCGGATTCGATCTTGGAGATGTCCAGCGCGCCGTTCAGCAGGCGCAGCAGCATCCCGCCCGCATCGGCCATGTCGGTGACGACGGCGGCTTCCGCCTCCGGACGGGGACGAGCGCGCAACACTTCGGTCAGGCCCAGGATGACATTCAGGGGGGTGCGGACCTCATGGCTGATCATGGCCAGGAAGCGCGACTTGGCCTGATTGGCGCGCTCTGCGACGGCGCGGTCGGTCTCCGCCTGGGCCAGGGCGACCTGAAGCTCACGCGAGCGTTCGGTGACCGCGACCATCAGTTCGACGGTCTCGCGGTCGCTGCGCCACTGGCGCCATGCCGCCCCGATGACGGCCAGCACGAAGAGGCAGACCGTGACCTGCAGCGCCCTGTCCCAGCCGGCCTCGGCGAAGGTGATCACCAGTATGGCGACGGACGGCGGCACGACGGCGGCGATGAAGCCCTTTCGGCTGGCGTGGACCTGGAGCGCGCCCACCATCAGATTGCCGGCGAGCAACAGAAGAAGGTGCTTCAGATAGTTCGGCTCGGCCTGCCAGATCGCCAGGACGAACACCGCATTGTGGGTGGCCAGCGCGAGCGTGATCCACTCGGTCCAAAGATGGAGCCTGCGTCCCGCGCCCGGGGCGTTCGAATGGTTTCGAGCGGTCGTGACGGCCCGCCAAAGCAGGGCGTAGAGGCTGAACTGAAAGACGGCGAAGTTGGCGGCCCAGGCCCACCCCTGGACCCAGAAGGCGACCACGACGATGGCGGCGATGGTCGCCAGCCGCACCGGGAACATGTCCCGATACCGATCCGCATACGCCCGCACATAATCAGCGTTCTGGATCACGCAAAGCCGTCCCTACTCACTCAGCTTGGCCTTACCGGCTGAAGCTTAATGAGCCCTCAATCGGGACGTGTTTCAGCCGACCTTCACCCGCGTCGCCGCCTCGGGCAGGTCCTCGCCGAAGGCGCGCTGGTAGAACTCGGCGATGGTGGGTCGTTCCAGCTCGTCGCACTTGTTCAGGAAGGTCAGGCGGAAGCTGAGCGCCAGGTCGCCGTTGAAGATCAGAGCGTTCTGGGCCCAAGTGATGACGGTCCGGGGCGACATGACGGTGGAGATGTCGCCGTTCATGAAGGCGTTACGGGTCATGTCGGCGACGCGGACCATGGCGGCGATGCGGCGGCGGCCCTCAGCATCCGACCATTCCGGGACCTTGGCGGCGACGATCTCGGCCTCGACGTCGTGGTCGAGGTAGTTCAGCGTCGTGACGATGTTCCATCGGTCCAGCTGGGCCTGATTGATCTGCTGGGCGCCGTGATACAGGCCCGTGGTGTCGCCCAGGCCGATGGTGTTGGTCGTGGCGAACAGGCGGAAATGCTTGTTGGGGCGGATGACGCGGTTCTGGTCCAGCAGGGTCAGGCGGCCCTGGGCCTCCAGCACGCGCTGGATGACGAACATCACGTCGGGACGGCCGGCGTCGTATTCATCGAACACCAGGGCGATGGGGCGTTGCAGCGACCAGGGCAGGATGCCCTCGCGGAACTCGGTGATCTGCTTGCCGTCCTTAAGGACGATGGCGTCCTTGCCAATCAGGTCGATGCGGCTGACGTGGCTGTCCAGGTTCACGCGCACCAGGGGCCAGTTCAGGCGGGCGGCGACCTGTTCGATATGGGTCGATTTGCCGGTGCCGTGATAGCCCTGGACCATGACGCGACGGTCGAAGGCGAAGCCGGCGCAGATGGCGATCGTCGTCTGCGGATCGAAGCGATAGGCCTCGTCGATCTCGGGCACATGACTGTCGCGCTCGGCAAAGCAGGGCACGGTCATGTCGCTGTCCACGCCGAACGCCTCGCGCAGGGTCACGCGGCGGTGCGGTTCGAGCGTCAGCAGGGGATCGGGGGAGGCGTCGAGCGGGGAGGTCATGGACCTCATCTAGAGGCGCCGCGCGCGCGGCTCAACACGCGCGCGGCCCTTAGCGTCGCTTATTTCGCGCTGAGGCGAACATCCACGTTGCCGCGGGTGGCGTTGGAGTAGGGACAGACCTGGTGCGCCTTCTCGATCAGGTCGTCGATGACGGCTTGCTCCAGGCCATGATCGGTGACGGTCAGGTCCACGTCGAGGTTGAAGCCCTCGCCCTTCGTGTTCTTGCCGAAGCCGACGCCGGCCGTGACCTTGGTATCGGGGCCGACGGGCGTGCCGGCCTTGCCGCTGACCAGGCGCAGGGCGCCGAGGTAGCAGGCGGCATATCCGGTGGCGAAGAGCTGCTCGGGGTTGGTGCCGTCGCCGCCCTTGCCGCCCATTTCCTTGGGCGTGGACAGTTTCACGTCGATCTTGCCGTCCTCGGTGGCCGAGCGACCGTCCTCGCGGCCGCCGCCGGAGGCTGTGGACTGGGCGCGATACAGAACTTCCATGGTGGGCTCCTGGTGTTGTGAAGGCTTCAGATGGGGGCTTAACGGAAGACGGAAAGGGGGCGTTGCATCCTCGCCCTAGCCTTATGGGGGCGACGCGGGCTAAAGCACCCTTTCGGGGCGCGTCGTCGGAGTACGCAGTGAAGATTGCCGAACGCTGGTTCGTGTGGGCGGGCATGGTTCTGCTGGGCGGCATCGCCCTGGCGGGGCTTGTGGTCGCCGTCTATGCGGCGTGGCTGTTCCACGACCTGCCCGATGCGTCGGAGCTGGCGGACTATCGTCCGCCGACCGCGACGCGGGTCTACGCCGGCGACGGCACCCTGATCGGCGAGTTTTCGGACGAGCGCCGAATCTATGTCTCCTACGACCAGATTCCTTTGCCGGTGGTGCAGGCGTTCCTGGCCGCCGAGGACCGCAACTTCTTCCAGCACGGCGGCATCGACGTGGGCGGCATCGGCCGCGCCTCGATCAAGAACGTCTTCAACCTGGCGCAGGGGCGCCGGCTGGAAGGCGGTTCGACCATCACCCAGCAGGTGGCCAAGAACGTTCTGCTGACCAATGAATCCAGCCTGAACCGCAAGCTGAAGGAAGCCATCCTGGCCAATCGCCTGGAGGCGACCCTGTCCAAGGAGCAGATCCTCGAACTGTATCTGAACGAGATCTTCCTGGGCTATCGGTCGTTCGGCATCGCCTCGGCGGCTTACAACTATTTCGGCAAGTCGCTGGGTCAGCTGACGCCGGACGAGGCGGCCTTCCTGGCGTCCCTGCCAAAGGGGCCGAACAACTATCACCCCAAACGCCACCCCGGCGCGGCCAAGGGTCGCCGCGACTGGGTGCTGGGCGAGATGGAGCAGAGCGGTTGGATCACGCCCGAACAGCTGGTCGCGTCACGCGCCAAGCCGCTGGTCACGCGGGACGCGCCGCAGCGCTCGGATTACAAGGACGCGGACTTCTTCGTCGAGGAGGCCCGTCGTCAGGCCGCCGCCAATCCTGACTTCGGTCAGCAGCTTCGCGCCGGCGGCTTCTACATGCGCACCACGCTGGACCCGACATTGCAGACGGCGGCGCGTCAGGCGCTGATGCAGGGTTTGGAGAACTATGACCGCCGCCACGGCTGGCGCGGCGGCTGGGGCACGACCGACTTCGCCGAGGGATGGCAGGCGGCCGCGCTGAAGGAACAGGCCCCGCCTGAACGCCGCACCTGGCAGGCGGCGGCGATCGAGAGTGTGAGCGGCAATACCGTACGCATCCGCACCGCGCGCAGTGACGAATCCGGCACGTTGCTGGCGGCCGATGCGGCCTGGGCCAACGCCAATCGCCAGCTGAAGCGCGGCGAACTGATCTTCGTGGAGCCCAAGGGCGGCCAGTACGCCCTGAAACAGGTGCCGCGCGTCAACGGGGCCCTGGTGGCCATCGAGCCGCAGTCCGGGCGCGTCCTGGCCATGGTCGGCGGCTATTCCTATGCCCTGTCCAGCTTCAATCGGGCCACCCAGGCGCGGCGTCAGCCCGGCTCGGCGTTCAAGCCCTTCGTCTATGCGACGGCGCTGGAAGGCGACTTCACCCCGGCCTCCATCGTGCTGGACGCGCCGATCAGCTTCGCCGGCGGACCGAACGGCCAGCGCTGGACGCCCGAGAACTACAGTCGCCAGTATTACGGGCCGCAGACCCTGCGACGCGGACTTGAGCTGTCGCGCAACGTCATGACGGTGCGGCTGGCCCAATCGGTCGGCATGAAGAAGATCGTCGATCAGTCGGCCAGGATGGGCATTCCGGGCCTGACGGCGAACCTGTCGGTTTCGCTGGGGGCCGGCGAGGTGACGCCGCTGGAGATCACGGCCGCCTATTCCGCCTTCGCCAACGGCGGACGGCGGGTGACTCCTTATCTGATCGACTATGTGCAGGACCGCGACGGCGAGACCATCTTCCGCGCCGACGGCCGCAGTTGCCGTGAATGTGGACGCGGCTTCTCCGGCCAGGAATCGCCCCGCCTGCAGCAGCGCGGCACGCAGGTCATCGACCCGATCACCGCCTATCAGATGAGCTCCATGCTGGAAGGCGTCGTTCAGCGGGGCACCGCTGCCAGCGCGCGCGGGCTGGGACAATGGGTCGGGGGCAAGACCGGCACGACCAACGAATATCGCTCGGCCTGGTTCGTCGGCTTTACGACAGACATCGTGGTCGGCGTCTTCGTCGGCTTCGACGACAACCGCTCGCTGGGGTCCGGCGAGACGGGCGCGGCGACGCCTGTGCCGATCTTCAACGACTTCATGCAGACGGCGCTGAAACAGCGGCCGGCCCGGCCCTTCGTGCGGCCCAAGAATGCTGTCTTCCGCACCGTCAACGGCATCGAGGAGGCCTTCCGGCCGGGGACGGAAAGAAAAGCGCCTCCGCCGGTGCAGGCCCCCGCAACACCAAAGGGGCCGCAAAACTACTATGACGTCCTGCGGCGCGAACAGGAGGCCGCGACGGGCGCCCCGGCCGCTGCGCCCGCGCCCTCGGCGCCCCCGCCGCCCAAGAGAGAACCCGCCGAGGACTTGAGCGGGCTGTATTGACCCTCTAGGTAGGGCCACCGAACGGCGCGTCCTCGTGGCGCGCCGTTTTCCTTTAATCCTGCCCTGTCGCGCGGCCTTCGGGTTCTGCCGACCGAGGGCTTTGTGTCGCTGGAGAATGCGATGAGACCGGATGTCGAGGCCATGAAGGCCGACATCGAGCAGAGCGTCGCTCTGCTCAGGAGGCGTCTTTGACTGGGATGTCGCTCTAAGAAAGCTCGATGAGCTGAACGCGCGGGTCGAGGATCCGACGCTGTGGGACAAGCCCGAACAGGCCCAGGCCGTTAGCCGCGAACGCTCGCAGCTGGAAGCCAAGATCAACACCGTCAAGGCGATGGAGCAGGACCTCGAGGACGGGGTGATGCTGGCCGAGATGGCGGACGAGGAAGGCGACGAGGGCGCGCTGGAAGACGCACGCGCGTCGCTGCGGGCCATCAAGGACCGCGCCGCGCGCGCCGAGCTGGAAGCCCTGCTGTCCGGCGAGGCCGACGGCAACGACGCCTATCTGGAAGTGAACTCCGGCGCCGGCGGCACCGAGTCGAACGACTGGGCCGGCATGCTGCTGCGGATGTATTCCCGCTGGGCCAAGGCGCACAACTACGAAGTCACCATCGAGGCGCACGAAGAGGGCGAACAGGCGGGGGTCAAGTCGGCCACCATCCTGATCTCGGGCCCGAACGCCTATGGCTGGCTGAAGTCGGAATCGGGCGTTCACCGCCTCGTGCGGATCAGCCCCTATGACGCGGCGGCCAAGCGGCACACCAGCTTCGCCTCGATCGGAGTGTCGCCGGTCGTCGACGACGCCATCGAGATCGACATCAATCCGTCGGACGTGCGCACCGACACCTACCGGGCCTCGGGCGCCGGCGGTCAGCACATCAACAAGACCGACTCGGCCGTGCGGCTGACCCACGTCCCGACCAACACCGTCGTGGCCTGCCAGGCCGGCCGGTCGCAGCACCAGAACCGCGAACAGGCATGGAAGATGCTGCGGGCGCGCCTGTACGAGCTGGAACTGCAGAAGCGCGAGGCCGTGGCCCAGGCCCTGGCCGACGCCAAGACCGACATCGGCTGGGGTCACCAGATCCGGTCCTATGTGCTGCAGCCGTATCAGATGGTGAAGGACCTGCGGACCGAGGTGGAGACGTCGGACACCCAAGGGGTTCTGGACGGCGACCTGGACGCCTTCATGGGGGCGGCCCTGGCCGCACGGGTCGGCGAGACGCGCGGGGCGAGCGCGGAATGAAGAAAGGGGCGGTCCGCTGGACCGCCCCTTTTTCGATCAGGCCGTGACGCCGATCAGGCGGCGGTCTTGGCCTCGGGCTTTTCCGCACGGACAGGCTTCTCGGGAGCCGGCGCGGGGGCTTCAAGCATGGCGGCGCCGGGGGTGTCGCGCTTGGCCTGGTTGCAGCGGCCCTGGAACCAGGCGCCTTGTTCGATCGACAGCTGTTCCTGGGTGATGTCGCCCTCGACGCGAGCCGTGGCGTAGAGGCGAACCTGTTTGGCGACTATGGCGCCGGAGATCCGGCCGCGCACATCCAGGACGTCGGCGTGGACGGCGCCCTCGACCGCGCCGCCTTCGCCGATGGTCACGCGGGAGACGCGGACGTCTCCCTTCAACGTGCCTTCGACCTGAAGCTCGCCGGCGCCGGAGATGTTGCCCTCGTATTTGACGCCGGGGGCCAGGGTCGAGAGGTTGCTGCTCCGCCCGGCCGGCCGCTGCGGCTCAGGCGCGCGCGTCGCAGGAACGCCGGCCGAGGGGGGCGGCGCCTGGGGCGGCGTGGGTTCAGGGGCGGGCGGGATGCCCAGACCCTGCGATCCGTTGTCGTAGGATTTGCTCTTGGTGAACATGGTGCGCTCCGCATCTGCCAGCCAAGCCGGCCAAGCCCCTGTAAGCCCTGACCCCACTTTAGGGGGTCAGGAGAGGGCTAGGTCAAGCACCGCTTCCGAACCGTGGTCGTCGATCACAAAACCTTCACGGCCTGAAGCACGGCGGCGGCGTGGTCGGCGACCTTCACATTGCGCCAGGCGCGGGCGATGCGGCCCTCGGCGTCGATCAGGAAGGTGGCGCGTTCGATCCCCATATATTCGCGGCCGTACAGTTTCTTCTGAACCCAGACGCCCCAGGCTTCGCACGCGGCGCCGTCCTCGTCCGAGGCCAGGATGACGGCGAGGTCGTATTTGGCCTTGAAGCGATCGTGCTTCTTCACCGTGTCCTTCGACACGCCGATGACGGGCACGCCGAGGGCGGCGAAGTCGGGGGCCAGGGCGGTGAAGTCCTGGGCCTCGCGGGTGCAGCCGGTCGTGTCGTCCTTGGGATAGAAATAGACGACGGCGGGCTTGCCCTTCAGGGCGGCGAGGGAGACCTGGCCGCCGTTGTCGGTCGGCAAGTCGAGGGCGGGGGCGGGCTGGCCTTCGGTTGCGGACATCAGATGGGCCTCACCAGAACGATCTTTTTCTTGCCGGCGGCCAGCTTGATCACGCCGTCCTTGAGGTCGGCCTCGGTCAGCAGCTGGGCGCCGTCGGGTACGGCGGCGTCGTTCAGGCGAAGGCCGCCGCCCTGGGCCAGACGACGGGCCTCGCCGTTGGAGGCGGTCAGGCCGGCCTTGGTGACGACGGCGGCGATCATGGCGCCGTAAACCTCGGCCGACGGCAGTTCGATGGTCGGCAGGTCGGCGGAGATCTGACCCCTTTCGAAAGCGGTCTCGGCGGCGGCGCGGGCCTTGGCGGCTTCGTCGGCGCCGTGGAGCATGGTGGTGGCCGCGTCGGCGAGGGCCTTCTTGGCGTCGTTGATGGCCGCGCCTTCCAGCGCTTCGTAGCCGGCGATCTCGGCGTCCGACAGGTCGGTGAACAGGCGCATGAAGCGGCCCACGTCGCCGTCCTCGGTGTTGCGCCAGTACTGCCAATAGTCATAGGGCGACAGGGCGTCGGCGTTCAGCCAGACGGCGCCGCCCACAGTCTTGCCCATCTTCTGGCCCGAGGCGGTCGAGAGCAGGGGCGTGGTCAGGCCGAAGGCGGCCTTCTGGTCCACCTTGCGGGTCAGTTCGACGCCGTTGATGATGTTGCCCCACTGGTCCGAGCCGCCCATCTGCAGCGTGCAGCCGTAGCGACGGTTCAGCTCCAGGAAGTCGGTGGCCTGCATCAGCATGTAGTTGAACTCCAGGAAAGTCAGGGGCTGCTCGCGTTCGAGACGCAGCTTGACCGAGTCGAAGCTCAGCATGCGGTTGACGGTGAAGTGGGTCCCGTAGTCGCGCAGGAACTCCAGATAGCCCAGCTTGGACAGCCATTCGTCATTGTCGAGCATTACGGCGTCGGACGGGCCGTCGCCGAAGGTCAGGAACTTTTCGAACACGCCCTTGATGCCGGCGATGTTCTCGGCGATCCGCGCTTCGGTCAGCAGGGGGCGCTGGGTGTCCTTGAAGGAGGGGTCGCCGACTTTCGTCGTGCCGCCGCCCATCAGGACGATCGGCTTGTGCCCGGCCTGCTGCAGGCGCCGCAGCAGCATGATCTGGATCAGATGGCCGACGTGCAGCGACGGCGCGGTGGCGTCGAAGCCGATATAGCCGGTCACGATGCCGGCGGTCGCCGCCGCATCCAGCTCGGCCGGATGGGTGATCTGATGGATATAGCCCCGCGCCTGCATGGTGCGGAGGAAGTCGGATTTGAAGGCGTGTTCGGTCATGGCGGAGGCTCCGTTAGCAGGGATGCCGACGGTCGTCTTCCCCTTCTGGGCTGGCGTGGCGCGGGCGGCGTTTCAGACGGTCAGGGGCGAAAACAGAGTCTCAATCGTCTGAAACGTCTGAAATCGCGCCAGGGCGAAGTTGCACTCCACGCGTGAAAACAGTGCAAGGTGCAAGAAAGTGCAATTAGGCGAGCCTCCTCCAGATGTGTCGGCCGTCATTATAAGGCCGTTTGGAGGGGTGTTGGGTAAGTCGGTTGCGCTTTGGCCCTAGGCGTTGTTTGCAAAGGACAACGCATCTGGAAATATGGTCGATGTGGACGGTAACCGCAGCCCGACCCTTGATCTAAGCCGTGGGCTTGCGACGCGTCTTTCGTTCTATCAGCCAGCCGGTGAGATTCGCCAGCGACGCCCCGACGGCGCCGCATAAGGCCACCGTCAGCAGGTGCGGCCAGGGCAGGGTCACCGCTTCGGCCAGCATCAGAAGGATGAAGACGTAGACAAACGTCAGTCCAGAATACGCAATGATCTTCTTCATCTAGAGTGTAGCCCCGACATGGCTGATGCTTGGAGGGCCATCACGGGATGATGCGATTGATCGTCAAGCCCGCGAACAGGGCGCCTGCGACCCAAGTCAGGGCGACGGACGAGGGGTCGGATGACGCGGCGCTGACGCTCAGGGTGAGCAGCATCGGCCCGACGATAAGATAATACCGGTCCTTCAACGTCTGACGTTTTTCACGCCAGGTCATTTGCGGACCATACGGGGACGACTTGGGCATGGGCCGATGATGTCGGAGGTGCTGAGCACATGCAACGGTTGAATGAGGGCTGCGCATTCCGCAACCCCGCCATGCAGGTTGTTGCCGATGCGCGTTGACCCCCACCGGCCGTCCGATACGAAGGTCGGATGCGTCTGCCCTTGATCCCGCACCCGACCTCGCCCCACGCCGGGCTGACGCTCGAGGTCGAGACGCGGCGGGCGGGGGGCGTGCTGAGCCTGGAATATGTGCTGGCCGGGCCGGTCGAGTTGGTGCGTTGGCCTGATGCAGCGGCGCGGGCGCGGACGGACGACCTGTGGCGGGCGACCTGTTTCGAGGCGTTCGTGCGGACGGCCAGCGGGTGAGACGGTCGTCTTCCTTTTCCGTATGTCCGTCAGCCCGATCTAAGGCTTGACGGCTTCGACCCTGAGGAAGGTCGCCGGTATGTCCGTGGCGTCAGGCCCGGCGCGATTGTGATGCTCGAAGAGTTCAATCAGTTCGGCCTCGAGCTGATCGGCCTTGTGCTCGCGCGCGGCGGCCTCGAACGCGTTCATCGTCGGGCCGTAGTAGGTCTTGAAAGTCTGGACGAGGTCGCGTGGAGGTTCGGCGTTGCGGAAGACATAGGTGTCGCGCCGGCAACTGATATCCGATGCGGACAGGCCGGCCGCCGTGAACCTCTCTCTAACGGCCTCCTCCGTCCCCCAGGTCATCGGACTGATGAAGCCGGGAGGCGGGGCGGGGGCGTAGGCGGCGCTGGTCTTAAGGACCTGCGCGATCAGGGTCGGGTCGCCGGGGATCCAGTTGCCCATGACGATCCGGCCGCCCGGCCTGACGACCCGGACCATCTCGCGCGCGACATTTGCAGGGTCAGGGGCGAACATCGCGCCGAATATGCTGACCACAAGGTCGAACTGCTCATCGGCGATATC
Source organism: Brevundimonas sp. FG128 (assembly GCF_057809775.1). Classification (NCBI taxonomy): domain Bacteria; kingdom Pseudomonadati; phylum Pseudomonadota; class Alphaproteobacteria; order Caulobacterales; family Caulobacteraceae; genus Brevundimonas; species Brevundimonas sp. FG128. Next base: position 330,808 of record NZ_JBMDKP010000002.1, on the reverse strand, counting down.
CCGAAGATCGGAGGCGTCGCCTTCCTGGAATCGGAGATTGGCCAGCCCCGCCGCATCGGCGCGGCGGTTGCCTGCGGCGACCAGATTGGCCGCAATGTCCACGCCGAGGACGGTGGCGCCGCGCTGCGCAGCCGGAAGGGCGGTCGTGCCGTCGCCGCAGCCGAGGTCGAGGACGTGGTGACCCGGCTCGATATTCAGATTTTCAACGAAGTCCTCGCCGCTGGCGCGCATTGACGCGGCGATACGGGTGAAATCACCCTTCTCCCACAGAGCCTTATTCGGGTTCATGGCCGTCTCGCCTCCGATACCGATGGTATATAACATCTGGGGTGGGGAAGGGCCATCGCGCATGTGGTGAAGTTCCGTCTTCGGTCGGCGGCGGCGCTGTTGACCCCCACCGGCCGTCCGATACGAAGGTCGGATGCGTCTGCCCCTGATCCCGCACCCGACTTCGCCTTCCGGCGGGCTGACGCTCGAGGTCGAGGCGCGGCGGGCGGGGGGCGTGCTGAGCCTGGAATATGTGCTGGCCGGGCCGGTCGAGTTGGTGCGTTGGCCTGACGCGGCGGCGCGGGCGCGGACGGACGACCTGTGGCGGGCGACCTGTTTCGAGGCGTTCGTGCGGACGGCCAGCGGCTATGTGGAATATAATCTGTCGCCGTCGGGGGCGTGGGCGGCCTATCGGTTCGACGGCTATCGGGAGGGGATGCGAGCGTTGGAGATCACGCCGCCCTTCATCGTGACGCGCATGGCGCAGGGACGGTTCGTGCTGACGGTCGATGTGGAACTGCCGGAGGATGCGACGGGCGGGGTCGGGCTGGCGGCGGTGATCGAGGGCTTCGATGGGACGATCGCCTATTGGGGGCTGGCGCATCCATTGGTGGGGCCGGATTTCCACCATCCCGACTCGTTCGCAGCCGTTCTGTAGGTCGTTATGGGGCGTGGGCTACCCGCTGACACCGGGCGTATGGATCCTAGGCACAAGGCCTAGGATGACGGAGCAGGAGGGGGGGGAGTTGTGGCAAGTGGTGGCCTCGGGCATGGCTGTCGCGATGAGTCTCAGGAGCCCCGTATGAACTTTGGCCTCGACCGCCTTTTGTCCGACGATGCCCTGAGGGCGCAGTTGAAGGGGCGGCGCGTGGCGTTGCTGGCGCATCCGGCGTCGGTGACCAAGGATCTGCGCCATGCGGTGGATGCGCTGGCCGCCTGTCCCGAGATCACGCTGACCGCCGCCTTCGGGCCGCAGCACGGGATGAAGGGCGATCTTCAGGACAATATGATGGAGAGCCCGGATTATCGCGATCCGGTGCATGGTTTCCCGGTCTTCAGCCTTTATGGCGAGGTGCGTCGGCCCAAGGACGAATGGATGGAGACGTTCGACGTCATCCTGATCGACCTGCAAGACCTGGGCTGCCGTATCTACACCTATGTGACGACGCTGCTGTACGTGCTGGAGGCGGCGGCGAAACACGGCAAGTCGGTGTGGGTGCTGGACCGGCCCAATCCGGCGGGGCGGCCGGTCGAGGGCCAGACGCTTAAGCCCGGCTGGGAGAGTTTCGTCGGGGCGGGGCCGATGCCGATGCGGCACGGGATGACCATGGGCGAACTGGGCCTGTGGTTCATCGACCAGTTCAAGCTGGATGTGGATTACCGGGTCGTGGAGATACAGGGCTGGGCGCCCGAGGCGGGGCCGGGCTTCGGCTGGCCGCTGGGCGAGCGGGCCTGGATCAATCCCAGCCCGAATGCGCCGAACCTGTCGATGGCGCGGGCCTATGCGGGCACTGTGATGCTGGAGGGGGCGACCCTGTCGGAAGGCCGGGGCACGACCCGGCCGCTGGAGCTGTTCGGGGCGCCGGACATCGATGCGCGGGCGGTGATTGGGGAAATGCACGCGCTGGCGCCGGACTGGCTGGGCGGCTGCGTCCTGCGCGACATGTGGTTCGAGCCGACCTTCCACAAGCATGTCGGCCAGCTGTGCAGCGGGGTGCAGATCCATGTCGATCACCCCGGCTACGGCCACGCCGCGTTCAAGCCGTGGCGGGTGCAGGCCCTGGGGTTCAAGGCGATCCGGCGGCTATATCCCGACTACGACCTGTGGCGGGATTTTCCGTATGAGTATGCGTTCGGGAAACTGCCCATCGATGTGATCAACGGCGGGCCGGGGCTGCGGCAATGGGTGGACGACGCGGCGGCGACGCCGGCTGATCTGGATGCGGCGACGAAGCCGGATGAGGCGGCGTGGGAAGAGGCGCGCCGGCCGTTCCTGCTGTATTGATAATATAACCAAAATCTATTGTGCATCTGCAAATAAGTGATTGGGCTTATTTGTTGCGGTGCGGTAGGGAGAAGGCCTCCCAACCACCCTGCATTGGATTTTCCCGCATGGCCTTGATCAACACGACCATCAAACCCTTCACGGCCGAGGCCTACAAGAACGGCAAGTTCCTGACGGTCACGGACGCCGATGTCGCGGGCAAGTGGGCGATCTTCTTCTTCTATCCGGCCGATTTCACCTTCGTGTGCCCGACCGAGCTGGAAGACCTGGCCGACCACTATGACGCGTTCCAGAAGCTGGGCGTCGAGATCTATTCGGTGTCGACCGACACCCATTTCTCGCACAAGGCCTGGCACGACTCGTCGCCGGCCATCGGCAAGATCAACTACACCATGCTGGGCGACCCTTCGGGCCAGGTGACCAACAACTTCGACGCCATGCGTCCGGGCGTGGGCCTGGCCGACCGTTCGACCTTCCTGGTCGATCCGGACGGCGTGATCCAGTTCACCGAGACCACGTCGGAAGGCATCGGCCGCAACGCCGCCGAGCTTCTGCGCAAGGTCAAGGCCGCGCAATATGTGCGTTCGCACCCGGGTGAAGTCTGCCCGGCCAAGTGGGAAGAAGGCGAAGCCACCCTGGCGCCGTCGCTCGACCTCGTCGGCAAGATCTAAGACTAACGACGCCTATCGGGTCCGGCCTTCGGGTCGGACCCACCCGGCCGGAAGGCTGGATGCTATCGCGCAGGCCTCGCCGGGATCGGCTGGAAGGCGGCGCGCCACCCCTGAAAATTCGAGGACTGCCCCCATGCTGGACGCCAATCTGAAATCTCAGCTTGAGGGCTACCTCAAGAACATCGTCCATCCGGTCGAACTGGTCGCCTCGCTGGGCGCCGGGCCCAAGTCCATCGAGCTGAAGACCCTGCTGGAGGAGATCGTCTCGGTCTCGCACGGCAAGGTCGAGATGGGCCGCGACTATGACGATGAGCGCCAGCCCAGCTTCCTGATACGCCGCAAGGGCACGGACATCGGCGTGCGGTTCGCGGGCATTCCGCTGGGCCACGAGTTCACCTCGCTGGTGCTGGCCCTGCTGCACGTCGGCGGCCACCCGTCCAAGGCAGCGCAGGAGCTGATCCAGCAGATCAAGGACCTGGACGGCGACTATGTGTTCGAGACCTATTTCTCGCTGTCGTGCCAGAACTGCCCCGACGTGGTGCAGGCCCTGAACCTGATGAGCGTGCTGAACCCGCGTATCAAACACGTCGCCATCGAAGGCGGCCTGTTCAAGGACGAGGTGGATGAACGCAAGATCATGGCCGTGCCGACGGTCTTCCTGAACGGCGAACTGTTCGGCCAGGGCCGAATGGAGCTGGAGCAGATCGTCGCCAAGATCGATTCGGGCGCCGAGGCGCGCGCCGCCGAGCGGCTGAAGGCCAAGGATCCGTTCGACGTCCTGGTCATCGGCGGCGGCCCGGCCGGGGCGGCGGCCGCCATCTATACGGCGCGCAAGGGCATCCGCACCGGGATCGCGGCCGAGCGGTTCGGCGGCCAGGTGCTGGACACCATGTCGATCGAGAACTTCATTTCGGTGTCGCACACTGAGGGGCCGAAGCTGGCGGCCCATCTGGAACAGCATGTCCGCGAATATGAGGTGGACCTGATGAACCTGCAGAAGGCGGCCAAGCTGGTGCCGTCCAAGGTTCCGGGCGGTCTGCATGAAGTCGTGCTGGAGAACGGCGCGAGCCTGAAGTCGCGGACTGTCATCCTGGCCACCGGCGCGCGCTGGCGCCAGATGAACGTGCCGGGCGAGGACCAGTACAAGAACAAGGGCGTGGCCTATTGCCCGCACTGCGACGGGCCCCTGTTCAAGGGCAAGCGGGTCGCGGTGATCGGCGGCGGCAACTCGGGCGTCGAGGCGGCCATCGACCTGGCGGGCATCGTGGCCCATGTGACCCTGATCGAATACGACAGCGAGCTGCGGGCCGATGCGGTGCTGCAACGCAAGCTGGCGACCCTGCCGAACGTGCGGATCGTCACCTCGGCCCTGACGACCCAGGTGCATGGCGACGGGGATAAGGTGACGGGCCTGTCCTACAAGGACCGCAACTCCGACGCCCATCACGATGTCGATCTGGAAGGCATCTTCGTTCAGATCGGCCTGGTGCCGAACACCGAATGGCTGAAAGGCGCCGTGGGCCTGACGGCGCGTGGCGAGATCGAGGTGGATCATCGCGGCGAGACGTCTCAGCCGGGCATCTTCGGCGCAGGCGACGTGACGACCGTGCCCTACAAGCAGATTGTCGTGGCCATGGGCGAGGGCTCCAAGGCGGGGCTGGCGGCTTTCGACTACATGATCCGCACCGTGCCGGCGGAAGAGGCGATGGAGGCGGCGTAGGCGGTCAGTCCCGCCTCAGCGATGAGGGCAGCCAGGCCAGCAGCAAGGGCGGCGCTTGCCGGCCTGGAGGTTTTCGCAACCCCAGTCTATCCGCTTGCGCCGCGTCTCCTGCTTCTTGGCGGACTCGACCCAGCAGATCCATTCGTTGCGGGCGAGGGGCGTGATGTCCCGCCACGTCGCCATGGCGCCGGTGTTGAAGGTCAGCGCCGTCAGCAAGTCGTCCGGCAGATCATGAACGACGCCGCCGGGGATGTTCGTCTGGTCGGCCATGGCCGTTTGTCCCACCGGAAAGCCTGACCTGCAACCGCGCCTCAGAACCGCCGTGCGGGGCTGTCGTCGTTCAGGCCGAAATCGACTTGGGCGTCAGGCAGGGACGAGGGCGACCCGACGGGATCGTCGTCGCGGATGAGCCAGGTTTGACGATATTGGGCTCTACGCCGGCTTTTCTTCCAGACGCTTGTCCAGATAGGCGCCGACGCGGCGTTCGACGGCGCCGATGTGATCCTGCCAGAAGTGGCTGGCGCCTTCTTCCAGTTCGTAGTCGATGATGATGCCCTTCTGGGTGCGCAGCTTGTTGACCACGCGCTCGACCTCGACCGGCGGCACGACGGTGTCGGCAGTGCCGTGCAGGAACAGGCCGGACGCCGGGCAGGGGGCCAGGAAGCTGAAGTCGTACATGTTCGACGGCGGCGAGACCGAGATGAAGCCGTCCGTCTCGGGACGGCGCATCAGGAGCTGCATGCCGATATAGGCGCCGAACTGATAGCCGCCGACCCAGGTCTGACTGGCGCCGGGGTTGTTCGACTGGAGCCAGTCGAGGGCGGTGGCGGCGTCGGCCAGCTCGCCAATGCCCGAATCGAACTCGCCCTGCGACTTGCCGACGCCGCGCGAGTTGTAACGCAGGGTGGCGAAGCCGCGCTGCTGGAACAGCTGGTGCAGGGTGACCGTCACCGGGTTATTCATGTGCCCGCCCGCCTTGGGATGCGGGTGCAGGATCAGGGCGATCGGTGCGTTCGGGCGCTTGCCCGGGGAATAGCGGCCTTCGATGCGACCGGAGGCGCCGGGCAGGATGACTTCAGGCATAGGGGCTCTGGAATCCGTTCAACTGTCATTTCGCGAGTGCGTAATACTTGACCGCTGAGGTGGGACTTTCTAAGTCCCTCCGCAAGCGCGCCGCCTTTGCGAAGGCGCGGGTTCTAGCACAAGAGCCCCGAAAAGCGCGCAATTTTTGAAGGTGCGATATGCGTCTGTCGACCAAGGGACGATACGCCGTGATGGCGATGGCCGATCTGGCGAAAAACGGGCGCGGCGAGAGCGGCGACATTCGGGCGGTTTCGCTAGCCGAGATCGCCGCGCGTCAGGAGATTTCGCTGAGCTATCTGGAGCAGTTGTTCGCCCGGCTGCGCAAGAGCGGCCTGGTCAAGAGCGTGCGGGGACCGGGCGGCGGCTATCGGTTGGCCAAGGGCGCGCACGAGACGGTGGTGGCCGAGATCGTGCTGGCGGTCGATGAGCCGATCCGCGCGACGCGGTGCGTCGCGCATGGGTCGCCCAAGGGCTGTATGCTGGCCGGCGAACGCTGCATCACCCACAATCTTTGGGAAGACCTGGGCGACGAGATTCATCGCTATCTGGCCGGGGTGTCGCTGGAAGATGTGGTGATGAACCGCACGGGCCAGCGTCGTCGCAACGTGGAGCCGCAAGCTGTCGGGGTGGCGGCATGAGCGGCATTTATCTGGACTACAACGCCTCGGGCCTGGTGCGGCCGGAAGTGCTGGAGATCATGGCCAAGGCCCTGGCCGACAACGGCAACCCATCGGCGGTTCATGCGGCCGGGCGACGGGCGCGGGCGCGGGTTGAGACGGCGCGGGCCCAGGTTGGAGACCTGGTCGGGGCCGATCCGACGGCGGTGGTGTGCAACAGCGGCGGGACCGAGGCCAATGCGCAGGGCATCGCCAGCGCACTGGCGGCCGGGTGCGAGCGGCTGATCGTCTCGGCGACCGAACATCCGTGCGTGGCCGAGACGGCGGCGAATGCGGGCGCGCTGGTCGAGGTGCTGCCGGTCGATGCGAACGGCGTGGTCGATCTGGACTGGCTGGCGCAGGCGTTGCGCCGTCCGGGCCGGGCCGTGGTCGCCATCCATCATGCGAACAATGAAAGCGGCGTGATCCAGCCCGTGGTCGAGGCCGCCGCCCTGGTGCGCGCGGCCGGCGGCTGGCTGCATGTCGATGCGATCCAGTCGGCGGGCAAGATTTCGGTGGATATGCGGGTGCTGGACGCCGACAGCCTGACCTTGTCGGCGCACAAGCTGGGCGGGCCGCAGGGCGTGGGGGCGTTGATCTTCAAGGAAGGCGTGTCGGGCGTTCGCATCCTGCATGGGGCGGGGCAGGAGCGGGGACTGCGCGCCGGGACCGAGAATGTACCGGGCATCGCCGGGTTCGGCGTGGCCGCCGACTGCGCCGCGCGGGATCTGGAGGCGATGCAGTCGCACGTCGGCTGGCGTGATGCGGCCGAGGCGAAGGTGATGGCCGCAGGGGCGACCGTGATCGGCGGCGAGGTGGCGCGCCTGCCCAATACGCTGTTCATGGCGGTCGAAGGTTGGGACAGTCCTCAACAGTTGATTACGCTCGATCTGGCGGGGGTGATGGTGTCGGCGGGGTCGGCCTGTTCGTCGGGCAAGGTCAAGCCGTCCAAGACCATCAGCGCCATGGGATTGAACGCTCTGGCGACCGGTGGCGTGCGTGTCTCCGGCGGCTGGGGCACGACCGAGAGCGACTGGAGCCGGTTCGCCGACGCCTGGATCGCCGCCTATACGAAGCACAAGGCACGCGCCGCAGAGCGCGTGAGAGAGGTCGCCTGATGGCCGCCGTCAAGGAAACCATCGACGCTGTCGCCGCGCTGGAGAAGTACGAGCACGGCTTCACCTCGGACATCGAGACGGAATACGCGCCGCGCGGCCTGAGCGCCGAGATCGTGCGCTTCATCTCCGAGAAGAAGGGCGAGCCAGCATGGATGCTGGAATGGCGCCTCGCCGCCTATGAGCGCTGGCTGGCGATGGAAGAGCCGACCTGGGCGGCGGTGAAGTATGAGCCGGTCGATTACCAGTCGCTGTTCTACTATGCGGCGCCCAAGCAGAAGGAGGGGCCGAAGTCTCTGGACGAGGTCGATCCCGAGATCCTGGAAATCTACAAGAAGCTGGGCATCCCGCTGAAGGAGCAGGAAGTGCTGGCCGGGGTGCAAGGCGCGCCGCGCGTGGCCGTGGACGCCGTGTTCGACTCGGTTAGCGTGGTCACCACCTTCAAGGAGGAACTGGCCAAGGTGGGCGTGATTTTCATGCCGATTTCCGAGGCCTTGCGTGAATATCCTGAACTGGTGCGGCAATATCTGGGGTCGGTGGTGCCGGTCTCGGACAACTATTTCGCGGCCCTGAACAGCGCGGTCTTTTCCGACGGATCGTTCGTCTACATCCCGCCGGGCGTGCGCTGCCCGATGGAGTTGTCTACCTATTTCCGCATCAATGCGAGCCAGACGGGCCAGTTCGAGCGCACCCTGATCATCGCAGACAAGGGCAGCTATTGCTCCTATCTGGAGGGCTGCACCGCACCGATGCGCGACGAGAACCAGCTGCATGCGGCGGTGGTCGAGATCGTGGCGCTTGACGACGCCGAGGTGAAATATTCGACGGTGCAGAACTGGTACCCCGGCGACGCCGAGGGCAGGGGCGGCATCTACAACTTCGTCACCAAGCGCGCGGATTGCCGGGGTGATCGGTCCAAGGTCAGCTGGACTCAGGTCGAGACCGGTTCGGCTGTCACCTGGAAATATCCGTCCTGCATCCTGAAGGGCGACGACAGCTCGGGCGAGTTCTATTCCATCGCAATCACCAACGGACATCAGCAGGCCGACACCGGCACCAAGATGATCCACCTGGGCAAGAACACCAAGTCGCGGATCATCGCCAAGGCGGTGTCGGCGGGGAAGTCGGACTCGACGTATCGCGGCCTGGTCTCGGTGCATCCCAAGGCGACGGGGGTGCGCAACTTCACCCAGTGCGACAGCCTTCTGATCGGGAAAGAGTGCGGCTCGCACACCATCCCCTATATCGAGGCCCGCAACGGCTCGGCGCAGCTGGAGCACGAGGCGACGACGACCCGCCTGAGCGACGACCAGCTTTTCTACGCCCAGCAGCGCGGCCTGTCGCAGGAGGAGGCGGTGGCCCTGCTGGTCAACGGCTTCGTCCGCGACGTGATGCAGAAGCTGCCGATGGAGTTCGCCGTCGAGGCGCAAAAACTAGTGGCGATCAGCCTCGAAGGCTCGGTCGGGTAAAGAAGAACCATGCTGAAGATCAACAACCTCAACGTCTCCGTCGGCGAAAAGCCGATCCTCAAAGGCCTGACGCTCGAAGTGCCGGCCGGCGAAGTGCACGCGATCATGGGCCCGAACGGAGCCGGCAAGTCGACGCTGGGTTACGCCCTGTCGGGGCGGCCGGGCTATGAGGCGACCGAGGGCGCGGTCGAATGGGCGGGCGAGGATCTGCTGGCGCTGGACCCGGCCGAGCGGGCGGCCAAGGGCGTCTTCCTGTCGTTCCAGTATCCGATCGAGATTCCCGGCGTGCCGGCCCTGACGTTCGTGCGGACAGCGCTGAACGCCCAGAAGCGCGCGCGGGGCGAGGAGGAGGTGGCGGCGCCGGCCTTCATGAAGCTGGTGCGCGAGGCGTCCAAGGCGCTGAAGATGGATTTCGACATGCTGAAGCGGCCGTTGAACGTCGGCTTCTCCGGCGGCGAGAAGAAGCGGATGGAAATCCTGCAGATGGCCCTGCTGGAGCCGTCGCTGCTGATCCTGGACGAAACGGATTCGGGCCTGGACATCGACGCCCTGCGCATCGTGTCGGAGGGTGTGAACGCCCTGCGCCGTCCCGACCGGGCCATGCTGGTCATCACCCACTATCAGCGCCTGCTGGACTACATCAAACCGGACCGGGTCCATGTGCTGGCCGGCGGTCGGATCGTGGCCTCGGGCGGGCCGGAGCTGGCGCATCAGTTGGAGGCGGAAGGGTACGACAAGTATCTTCTGGAACCGGCATGAGCGCGGCCTTCGCCATTGATCTGACCGACGCCGAAACCTTTCCGTCACGGCGGACGGAGGCGTGGAAATACAGCGACCTGAAGCGCTGGCTTCGCGCGGCGCCGGAGCCTTCGGGCACGGCGACGGTCGGGCCGCCAGGGCCCTTCTATGACCTGGGCGGAGAGGCGATCGTCTTCGCCAATGGGCGCGCCGTGGGCGTGACCGACTTCATCGCCTCGGGCGAGCAGACGCTGCGGCTGCGCTATATTTCCGACGCGGTAGGGACGGGCCACACGGCCGGCGCGCGGGTCTCGGCGCGGGCGGGCGCCAAGCTGCTGCTGCTGGAGACGCACGAGGGCGCGGGCTCGGCCTATGTGGCCCACAATACGCTGGAGCTGGACGTGGCGGCCGGGGCCGAGGTGACGCGCGTCGTGCTGGTCGAAGAGCCGGAGGACGCCATCTCCGTGTCCGAAGCTCATGTGAAGGTCGAGGCGGGCGGCGTCTATCGCCAGACCATCGTCACGACCGGCGCCAAGCTGCAGCGGATCGAGACCCGCATCACCCATTACGCCCAGGGCGCGCATGTCCAGGCCGACGGCCTGTATCTGCTGAACGGATCGCGTCACACCGACCTGACCAGCGTGGTGCGTCACGTCGAGCATGACGGCGCGACCAGCCAGTTGATCAAGGGCGTGGCCCGCGACACCGCGCGCGGCGTCTTCCAGGGCAAGATCGTGGTCGAGCGCGGGGCCGACGGCACCGATGCGCGCATGGGCCACCACGCCCTGATCGCGTCGGAACGGGCCGAGATCGACGCCAAGCCGGAACTGATCATCTATGCCGACGACGTGCAGTGCGCGCACGGCAATACGGTGGGGACGCTGGACGAAAGCGCCCTGTTCTACATGCAGCAGCGCGGCATTCCGGCCGACGAGGCCCGCGCCCTGCTGACGCAAGCCTTCCTGATCGAGGTCATCGACCGGATCGAACATGAAGGTGCAAGAGAGGTGGCGAGGGAATGGCTGACGGCCAGACTTTGAAAACTAAGGTTGTGAACCTTTTCGATCCCTATGCTGTGCGGGCGCAGTTCCCGATCCTGTCGCGACAGGTGAACGGCAAGCCGCTGGTCTATCTGGACAATGCGGCCTCGGCGCAGAAGCCGCGCGCGGTGATCGACGCCCTGGTCGCGACGATGGAGGGCGGTTACGCCAACGTCCACCGCGGCCTGCACACTCTGTCGAACGAGGCGACCGAGGCCTTCGAGAAGGCGCGCGAGATCGTCGCCCGCTTCCTGAACGCCGAAAGCCCCGAGCAGGTGGTCTGGACCAAGGGCGGGACCGAGGCGATCAACCTGGTGGCCAACGGGTTGGGGCTGAGCATCGAGCCGGGCGACGAGATCATCGTCTCGGAGATGGAGCACCATTCCAACATCGTGCCCTGGCACCTGCTGCGCGAACGACGCGGGGCGGTGCTCAAATGGATCCCGGTGCTGGACGACGGGTCGCTGGACATGGCGGCCTATGCCGACCTGCTGGTGCCAAACACGCGCATGGTCGCGGTCACCCATATGTCGAACGTGCTGGGGACCATCAATCCGGTCGCGGAGATCACGCGTCTGGCGCATGCAGCCGGGGCTCAGGTGCTGATCGACGGGTGTCAGGGCGCGGTCCATGCGACGCCGGACGTGCAGGCCATCGGCTGCGACTTCTATGTCCTGACCGGCCACAAGCTGTTTGCGCCGACCGGCATCGGCGCCCTGTATGGCACGGCCGAGGCGCTGGAGGCCCTGCCGCCCTATCAGGGCGGGGGAGAGATGATCGAGACGGTCGAGCGTGACCGTGTGACCTACGCCAAGCCGCCGCACCGGTTCGAGGCGGGAACGCCGCCGATCCTGGAGGCCATCGGCCTGGGCGTGGCGCTGGAATGGTTGGCGCAATACGACCGCGCGGCGGTGCAGGCGCACGAAAATGCGCTGTATCAGCACGCCGTGGATCGGTTGGACGGCCAGGGTTGGCTGCGGATTCTGGGTCAGGCGCAAGGCAAGGGCGCGATCCTGACCTTCGCCGTCGAGGGCGCGCATGCCCATGACGTGGCCCAAATCATGGACCGTTACGGCGTCGCCGTGCGGGCCGGCCTGCATTGCGCCGAGCCGCTGGCGAAAAGAATGGGCGTGACGTCGAGCACCCGCGCCTCCTTCGCCCTATATAACACCGTGGAGGATGCCGACGCCTTCGTGGATGCGCTGATCAAGGCGCGGAACTTCTTCGTGTAAGCCGATGACAGATCAACCTATTCAAGACAGCGACGCCTTCAAGGATGCCTGGGACGAACCCCAGAAGAGCGCCCTGTCGCAGGCCGAGCTGGACACTCTGACCGATCAGCTGATCGAGGCGTTGAAGTCGGTCTATGACCCGGAAATCCCGGTCGACATCTATGAGCTGGGCCTGATCTATCGCGTGGACGTCAATGACGACCGCGACGTGGTAGTGGACATGACCTTGACGGCGCCTGGCTGTCCGGTCGCCGGCGAGATGCCGGGCTGGGTCGAGACGGCGGTCGAGAAGGTCGAGGGCGTGCGCAGCGCCAAGGCCAATCTGGTGTTCGACCCGCCGTGGGACAGCTCCAAGATGAGTGATGAGGCCAAGCTGGCCCTGAACATGTTCTGATGACCAAACTTCAAACCACATCCCGTCCCCGCCGCCCGCGGCCCAAGGCCGTCACCCTGACTGACGCCGCCGCTGAGCGCGTGCGCGAAATCCTGGACAATGCCGAGAACGACCACATCGGTTTGCGGATCGGGGTCAAGAACGGCGGCTGCGCGGGCCAGGAATACACCTTCGCCTATGCCGACAGCGTCGGGCCGCTGGACGAGGTGGTTGAGGACAAGGGCGTCACGATCCTGATCGAGCCAAAGGCAGTGCTGTTCCTGATCGGCACCGAGATCGACTATGAGACGACGCGGCTCGCGTCCAAGTTCGTGTTCAACAATCCGAACCAGACGGACGCCTGTGGTTGCGGCGAGAGCGTGACCATCGTGCCGGTCGCCGCCGACTGACATGGCTTACGACGGGGACTTCGGCGAATGGGTGCGCGAGCATTTCGCAGGTCTGGGTCGGCTGGAGATCAAGCGGATGTTCGGCGGGGCGGGGGTCTATGCGTCCGGCGTGATGTTCGCCCTGCTGGACGACGGCGTTGTCTGGTTGAAGGGGGATGATACGCTGGGCGAAGCCTTCTTGGAGGCCGGCTCGCGTCAGTTCACCTATCCGGCCAAGGACGGGCGGACGATGAGCATGGGCTATTGGACCCTGCCGGAAACGGCGTTGGACGATCCCGACGAAGCGGTCGCCTGGGCGCGGCGGTCGCTGGAAGTGGCGGTGAAGAAGGCGGCGGGGAAGAAGCCGAGCAGGAGGTAGCTCGTCTCCTCCCCATGAAATGGGGAGGGGGACCGCGTAGCGGTGGAGGGGTTCTCGAAGTCGCACAGGCACAGGTGATGCGGTGCAGAGCCCCTCCGTCACGGCGCTGAAGAAGCGCCGCGCCACCTCCCCGCGAAGCGGGGAGGAGACAGTTTCTATTTTGGTGCTTCCACCAGCACGGCCGGCGTGACCGGCTGACCTGTCGCCTGGGCGACCAGCTCGGCGGTGCGGGTCTCGATGACGGCTTCCAGCCGGGCCAGGAACTCTTCTTTCGGCAGGCCGACGGGGATGGGTTCAAGGAACTCCAGCGTCGCCGTTCCAGGGTGTTTCTCGTATTTCTCCTCGGGCCAGAAGACGCCGAGGTTGGTGGCGAGCGGCACGACGGGCACATCGAAGTCGCGGTACATGTGCCAGACGCCCGAGCGATATTTGAACTTCTGGCCGACCGGCGCGAGATGGCCCTCGGGGTAGATCAGAATCTTGCGGTTCTCGGCGCGGGCCTCGGCGGCGCGCATGGCCAGGGCCTTGCGCGCTTCATGTCCGCCGCAGCTGTTGACGACGATGGCGCCCAGTTTCTTCAGCACGCCGCCCAGCAGGGGAAGCTTCTCCAGATGGTCGCCGGTGACAAAGGCGATATCGTCGAACTGGTCATAGGTGGCGAAGCCGTCGCCCCAGCTCTGGTGTTTCGAGGCGATGATGAACGCGCCCTCAGGCAGCCGGTCCTTGCCGCGCACGTCCAGCCGGATGCCGGCGAAGATCGCCATGGCCTGGACCATGCGCTTGACATAGCGGCGGATGACCCAGCTGGCGGGACCGCGACCGGGTGCGAACGCCGCGAAGGCCGCCGTCAGGCCGTAGCCGATCGACAGGATCCAGTAGGCGACATTGAAGGCGAAGCTGCGCATGGGGCGACTATGGCAGAAAGCCTGGCCTTGTCAGGCCCGCTTAGGCCGCGTTTTCGAGCGACGACGCGGGCGTGACGCAGTTTCGACCGGCGCGCTTGGATTCGTAGAGCGCGGCGTCGGCGCGTTCCAACAGGCTGGCGGCGGTTTCGCCCCTTTGACGCTGAGCGAAGCCGGACGAGAGGGTCACCGAGCCCAGGTCGTCATTGGTCGAGCGGCGGCGCAGGGCGCGCGAGGCCACGTCGTTGCGGATGCTTTCGAGCGCCGCCATGACGACGCCCGCGCCTTCGCCGGGGAAGATGATCGCGAACTCCTCGCCGCCGAACCGGGCGGCGAATCGGGTCTTGCCGCAGATGTTGGACAGGACGGTGGAGACGTAACGCAGCACCTGATCGCCGGTCTGGTGGCCCCAGGTGTCGTTGAACCGCTTGAAGTGGTCGATGTCGAGGATGGCCAGGCTGAGCAGCGATCCGTCGTCCTCGGCGCAGGCGGCCTCCAGCCGTTCGTCGAAAGCCTTGCGGTTGGCCAGGTTAGTCAGGGCGTCCGTCATGGCGTCGCGGCGCACCTGTTCCAGGTTCTCGCGCAGGCGGATGACTTCCTTGTTGGATTTCTCCAGACGTTTTTCCAGGATCGCGGTCTCGCGGCGCACGCGGTTCGTCGCGGTCGACAAGCCGCCGACCAAATCCTTCAGCGAGGACGTATCCTCGACGGTTTCCATGGAGTGGGAGGCGTCGGCGAGGGTCTCGCCATAGTCGGCCTGGGTCTTGTGGGCCATGGCGATGGCGCTGGCGACGCTGGCCAGTTCGCGGTCGAGGACGGCGCCGACATCACGGATTTGGTCCGGCAGACGCCCACGCGGCAGGAACTCGGCGGCCAGCATCTCCGACGTCTTGTCGGTGATGACCGTGGACTGTGCGAGAAGGCGGCGAATTTCCTGGGCCAGGGCGCCGTCAGGATCGCTGAGATAGTGCAGCCAGAGTTCGAAGTTCAGCGGCGTCGGCCAGACGCCGGCCTTTTCCATTTCGGCGATGACATCACGCGCCAGGGCATAGGCTTGCGGGCCCCGTAGCGCCGTCTCGACCTGCTTGGACATTCTTCTTCCCCTCGACCCCCGTTCTGGAGCCGTATTGGGAGCGAACACTAAGCAATGTTCCGTAATGCGGGGTAAACGGCCCCGACTTTCAAGCGTCAGGCGCGGATGGTGACCGGCCGGCGCAGGAAGGCCGGAATGTCGTCGCCGAAGCCACGAACGCCCTGGCGCTGAGGCTCGTCCTTGGCGGCCTTGCGGTCGCCGCGACGGTCGGATTGCAGCAGATGAGGCTCGCGATCCGCGCGCGGCGCGCGCGGCGTCTCGATGGCTTCGACCGTTTCGACGGCCTCGACCATGATAGGAGCGGGCGCTGCGACCTCGGCCGGGGCTTCCGGGCGAGCCTTGCGACGGCTGCGGCTGCGGGGCGCTTCGGTCGCCGGGGCCTCGGGCGCTGCAACGGCGACGACTTCTGCAGTTTCAGTCGAAGGCGTGTTGCTGCGCGACCGGCTCCGGCTGGGACGCTCGCCCGAGCGTTCACGACCGCCCGAACGCTTGTCGTCCCGGCGCGGGCCGTCCTTGATCGCGTCGAAGTCGATGTCGTCGAGAACCAGCTCCTGCGGATCCATCTTGATCAACTTCAGCACCTTATCCAGCGACTTGTCGTCGGCTGGGGTGACGATCATGAAGGCCTGGCCCAGCTTGCCCGCGCGGCCGGTGCGGCCGATGCGGTGGACGTAGTCGTCGGCGTGGTGAGAGACGTCGTAGTTGAAGACGTGGCTGACGTCCGGGATGTCCAGACCGCGCGCGGCGACGTCGGAGGCCACCAGGATCTTCAGCGCGCCCGAACGGAAGTCCGCCAGGGTCTTCATCCGGTGCGACTGGTCCAGGTCGCCGTGGATCGGCGCGGCGTCGAAGCCGTGCTGCTTCAGCGACTTGGCGACGATGTCGACTTCCGATTTGCGGTTGCAGAAGACGATGCCGTTGCGCACGTCCTCACGGCCGACCAGGGCGCGCAGGGCGGTGCGCTTGGCCTTGGGGTCCGAGGTCGGAATGCGGACGACGTACTGGGTGATGGTGTCGGCGGTCATCGCCGGACGCGAGGCCTCGATCCGGGTCGGATCCTTGAGGAAGGCGGTCGTCAGGCGGGTGATCTCGGGCGGCATGGTGGCCGAGAAGAACAAGGTCTGGCGACGCGGCGGCGTCAGTTTGAAGATGCGCTCGATGTCGGGGATGAAGCCCATGTCGAGCATGCGGTCGGCCTCGTCCACGACCATGATCTCGACGCCGGTCAGCAGCATCTTGCCGCGTTCGAACAGGTCGAGCAGCCGGCCCGGTGTGGCGATCAGGACATCGACGCCCTTGTTCAGCGCCGCGACCTGGTCGCCCATGGAGACGCCGCCGATCAGCAGGACCCAGCTCAGCTTGGTGCCCTTGGCGTATTTGGCGAAGCTTTCGGCGACCTGGTCGGCCAGTTCACGGGTCGGGGCCAGGACGATGGCGCGCGGCATGCGGGCGCGGGCGCGGCCGGAGGCCAGGCGTTCGACCAGGGGCAGGGTGAAGGCGGCCGTCTTGCCGGTGCCGGTCTGGGCGATGCCCAGCACGTCGCGGCCGGCGAGGGCGACAGGGATCGCCTGTTCCTGAATGGGGGTGGCGGTCGTGTAGCCGGTGTCGGCGACGGCCTGCAGGGTCGTGGGCGAGAGGCCCAGTTGGGAAAATTCGGTCATGAATCCTTGGGGTGGAAAGCGTCTGCGTGCATAGCAGCAACGGAACCGCCCCTCTTTGGGCGAGCGGGCGGCGCGGATCGCAGACCTGTCCCGAGGCTGGTGGCGATATAGAAGCCCCTGCGTCAAAGTCAAGTATTTCCGATATGCGCGGCGCCCGGCCGGCGCGGAATAAATTCCCATGGCCAAGCTGGGACTCCGCTTGACTCCTCACCCGGTGGAGGCGGCATATAAGAGAACAAAAGGAGAACTATTGTGCGGTCCGGCCGCGATCTTGAAGCCCTTCGCCAGCATCTCAGAACCCTGGAGGCCGACGGCCATCCGGTCGACGACGCGCGTTTCGAGCTGGGTTGCGAGGCGGCGGATCGGCATGTCGGCGGGCTGGCGACCCATGCGCTGCACGAGATCTACGCCGCGACCACGCCCGATGCGACAGCGGCCCTGGGGTTCGCCCTGGGGCTGGTTCAGCGAGCGGCAGGAGATCGGCCTGTGGTGTGGGGCGTCCAGGCCATGGCGGGGCTGGAGACGGGACAGATCCATGGGCCAGGCCTGCGTGAACTTGGGCTGGATCCCGGGCGGATCGTGTTGGTGCGGGTCAAGGAGATGAAGGACCTGCTGGCGGCGGGCGAGGAGGCCCTGTCCTGCGGGGCCGTGGGGGCGGTGCTGCTGACGGCCTGGGGCGAAAGCAAGGTGCTGAGCCTGACCGCCACGCGGCGTCTGTCGATGGCGGCGGGGCAGGGACGAGCGACGGCGATCCTGACACGGTTGGCGGCCCAGCCCCAGCCCAGCGCGGCCGAGACCCGGTGGCGGGTCAGGGGGGCTTTGTCACGGGCGCTGGAGGCGGAGGCGCCCGGTCATCCGACCTATGCGGTCGAACTGTTGCGGCATCGGCTGGGCGCGCAGCCGAACGCCTGGATGATGGAGTGGGATCGTGAGCGCGGAGTCTTCGAACAGGGCGGGCGGAATGCCGAACATCAACAGTCGCAACGACCGGCGCTACCTGGCGGTCTGGTTTCCCCTGCTGCCGACGGATCGGCTGAGGCGGGCGGAGGGGCGCTCCGACGCTACGGCTGAGCCGGAGACCGTGCTGGTGGAGAAGGTGAAGGGGGCGCTGCGTCTGGCGGCGGCGAATGCGTTGGCGTTGGCGCTGGGTCTGTCGCCGGGCATGACCCTGGCCGACGCGCGGGCGCGGGCGCCGGACATCCGGGTGGTGGCGCACCGGCCCGAGGCGGATGCGGCCCTGTTGAAACGGGTGTTGCTGGATTTCGGGCGTTTCACCCCAATGGCGGCGACCGACGGGCCGGACGGGTTGGCGCTGGACGTAACGGGCTGCGCGCATCTGTTCGGGGGCGAAGACGGGCTGGTCCGGGCGGTCGCGGCGCGGGCGGGCGGTGTGGGGCTGGCGGTGCGTCTGGCCATGGCCGGCACGCCCGAGGCGGCGCGCGCCCTAGCCCGGTTCGGGCGTGGTGGAATCCACGAGGGCGATGGGCAGAGCCAGGCCTTACGCCGCCTGCCGGTCGCGGCGCTGGAGCTGTCGGACAAGGAGACCCAGGCCCTGTCGCGCGCGGGGCTGAAGACCCTGGCGCATCTGGCCGACCGCCCGACGGCCCCGATCGCCGCCCGGTTCGGCGCGGCGGCGGCGACGCGGCTGAACCGGGTGCTGGGGCGCGAGGACGCCCGCATTCGGCCTGAACGGCCGGTTCTGATCGTTTGCGTCGATCGCATTCTGATCGAGCCCATCACGGAGACGACCGACATCGAGGCGGTGATCGGCGACCTGCTGGTCGAGGCCATGGATCAGCTCGACCTGCGCGGTCAGGGCGGTCGGGCCTTTCAGGTCGGCTTCTTCCGTCTGGACGGCGAGGTGCGCCACATCACCGTCCGCACCGGACGGCCCAGCCGCGATGCAGCCGGGGTGCTGCGCCTGTTCCGCGAACGACTGGCGGCGCTGGCGCGGCCGTTGGAGCCGGGGTTCGGCTTCGACCAGTTACGCCTGTCCGTGCCGGTGGCGGATCGACTGGCCTCGCGCCAGCGCGGCTTCGAGCCCACTGCGCCGGGCGCGGAGGATCTGGGGCGGTTGGTCGATCGCCTGACCGCACGTCTGGGACCGGAGGCGGTCAGCCGGTTCGAGCCGGTAGCGTCACACCGGCCTGAGCGCGCCGTGCATTTGAGACCCGCGGCCCTGCCGCCTAGCGAAGACGACGGCTGGCCCGAACCCGACCCCGCCGACCCGCCTTTGCGGCCCTTGCAGATGTTCGATCCGCCCCAACCCGTTCTGGCGACGGCCGAGGTGCCCGACCATCCGCCGAACCGCTTCATCTGGCGGCGGGTCGATCACCGTCTGGTCCGGGTCGAAGGCCCCGAACGCATCGCGCCTGAATGGTGGCGCACCCTGAAACGCCCGCTGGAGCCGACGCGCGACTATTACCGGGTCGAAGACCAGGAGGGCCGTCGTTTCTGGCTGTTCCGCTCCGGCTTTTACGGCGAGGAGCCGGCGCCCCGCTGGTTCGTGCACGGGGTCTTCGCGTGACCGCCTATGCCGAGCTGGCGACGCGCAGCAACTTCTCCTTCCTGGAAGGGGCGTCGCATCCGAAACATCTGGTGCTCAGCGCCATACTGCGCGGCCACACCGGAATGGGTCTGGCGGACCGCAACACCCTGGCCGGGGTGGTGCGGGCATGGAGCGCGCTGAAGACCCTGCGCGAGGAGGGTTGGTCGCCGCCGGATAGAGTGCGCCAGGGCGGCGGACCCGGCGAGACGGTGCTGGTGGAGGATTCGTTTCCCGTCGATCTCGATCCGGAGCAGATCAAGGCGCGGGCCAAGGCCTTCAAGCTGATCCTGGGCGCGAGGCTGCGGTTCAACGACGGGACGCCGGACATCCTGGCCTACCCCGAGGACCGGCAGGGCTGGGGCCGCCTGTGCCGCCTGCTGACCCTGGGCAACAGCCGGGCGAAAAAGGGCCAGTGCGAGATCGGCTTGCGCGATCTGCTGCGCGCGCCCGAAGGCCTGCTGCTGATCGTCATGCCGCCCCGTCGGCTGGAGGGGCTGGAGGCCCTGCTACGTCAGGTGAATGATGCAGCACCGGGCGCCGTCTGGCTGGGCGCCGCCATGCAGAGGATGGGGGACGACCGCCGCCGTCTGGCGCGGCTGAAGACGCTGAGCGCGACGACAGGCACGCCGTTGCTGGGGGTCAACGACGTTCTCTATCACGACGCTGAACAGCGAGACCTCCAGGATGTCGTGACCTGTATTCGCGAGGGGGTGACACTGGAGGGGGCGGGTCGTTGCCTGGATCAGAACGCCGAACGTCATCTGAAGCCGCCCGCCGAAATGAGCCGTCTATTCGCCGACTCCCCCGAGGCGGTGGCCGAGACGCAGGATATGCTGGCGCGGGTGGCGTTCGATCTGGAGGATATCAAATACAACTATCCGGAAGAGCCGATTCCGCCAGGAAAAACGCCTCAGGGCTGGCTTGAGTATCTGGTTGAGCGGAACCTTGGAGAGAAATACCCCGACGGCGCCACAGACCATGTGCGAACGACGTTGGTGAAGGAGCTGACCTTCATCGGTGAGCGTGGATTGGCTCCTTATTTCCTGACGATCCACGACATCGTTCGGGTGGCGAGAGACAAGGGCATCCTGTGCCAGGGGCGGGGCTCCGCTGCGAATTCGGCCGTCTGCTACGTGCTGGGGATCACTTCGGTCGATCCGGGCAAGCACGACATGCTGTTCGAGCGCTTTCTATCGACCGCACGCGATGAACCGCCCGACATCGATGTCGATTTCGAACATGCACGACGTGAAGAGATCATTCAGGACATCTATACCCGCTACGGGCGCGACCGGGCTGGCATCGCCGCGACCGTGATCCGCTACAGGCCGCGCAGCGCCATTCGCGAAGTCGGTAAGGTCATGGGCTTAACTGACGATGTGACCGCACGCCTTGCCGGAAGCCAGTGGGGCAGTTTCAGTCAGGACATTCCCGACCGGCATCTGGAACAGGCGGGGCTGGATGTCGGTAATGCGACCGTGATCCGCGCCGTCGCCATGACGCGGCGGCTGCTGGAGTTCCCCCGGCACCTGTCCCAGCACGTTGGAGGCTTTGTCCTGACCCGGGACCGGCTGGACGAGATCGTGCCTATTGGCAATGCGGCCATGCCGGACCGAACCTTCATCGAATGGGACAAGGACGACATCGACGCCTTGGGGTTGATGAAGGTCGATGTGCTGGCTCTTGGCATGCTGACCTGCATCGGCAAGGCGTTCGACCTGATGCGTGAGCATGACCTGGGCGACCTGGAATTGGACACGGTTCCGGACGAGCGGCCGGAAGTCTATCAGATGCTGCAGGAAGGTCGGTCCATCGGCGTCTTCCAGGTGGAGAGCCGGGCGCAGATCAACATGCTACCGCGGCTGAAGCCAAAGATTTTCTACGATCTGGCCATTCAGGTCGCGATCGTCAGGCCCGGTCCGATCCAGGGCAATATGGTTCACCCCTATCTTCGCAGACGGATGGGCGTTGAGGAGCCTGTCTATCCCGAACCGGCGCCGCCAAATCCCAAGGACGAACTGAAGTCCATTCTGGAAAAGACCCTCGGGGTGCCGCTGTTTCAGGAGCAGGCGATGCGGATCGCCATGGAGGCGGCCAAATTTACGCCGGTTCAGGCCAGCGCACTTCGCAAGTCGATGGGGACGTTCAGGGGCGATGGCGACCTTGCCAAATATGAAACCCTCATGGTCGGCACCATGATCAAACGGGGCTACGACCCCGATTTCGCGCGCAACTGTTTCGAACAGATCAAGGGCTTCGGCTCGTATGGCTTTCCCGAGAGCCACGCGGTGTCGTTCGCCAAGCTGGTGTACATCTCGTCGTGGATCAAATGCCATCATCCGGCGGTGTTCGCCTGTGCGCTGCTGAACAGTCAGCCGATGGGGTTCTATGCGCCGGCGCAGCTGGTGCGGGATGCGCAGGAGAGCCCGCAGAAGGTCGAGGTGCGGGCGATCGATGTGAACCACAGCCTTTGGGACAACACCCTCGAATCGACTGAGCGGGGCAGGGAGTATCCGGCCCTGCGGCTTGGGATGCGCCAGATCGACGGGTTCAAACAGGCCTGGGCGGACCGGATTGTCGAGGCGCGTGATGCGCCTTTTGTCGACGTCGAAGAGATGGCGCGGCGGACGGGGCTGGAGGCGGCGGCGATGCGGAAGCTGGCGGATGCGGATGCGTTCCGGTCGATCGGGCTGGACCGGCGCGAGGGGCTGTGGGCGGTCAGACGATTGCCGGACGATGAGCCTCTGCCGCTGTTCCAGGCCGCGCGGGCGCGGGAGCTGGGCGTCGAGGCGGCGGCGAACCTGCCGCTGATGCCGCTGAAGGAGCATATCGCCACCGACTATCAGACGACGCGCCTGTCGCTGAAGGGGCATCCGATGGGGATGTTGCGTTCGGTATTCCGGGCGGAGGGGGTGCTGAGCGCGGCAGAGGTCATGGCCCAGAAGCACGGGCGGCTGGTGCGCACGGCCGGGGTGGTGCTGGTGCGGCAAAGGCCTGGCACGGGCAACGCCATCTTCGTGACGATGGAAGACGAAACGGGGGTAGTGAACGCCCTGTTGTGGGCGCGGCTGTTCGAGACCTTCCGGCGCGAGGTGATGGCCGCGCGGCTGATGGAGGTGGAGGGCACAGTCGAGAAAAGCGTCGAGGGCGTGCTGCACATCATGGTGCGCAAGGTCGTGGACCGCTCGGCCGAGCTGAGCCGGTTGTCCGAGGACTATGACCTGCAGGTCGAGCTGTCGCGGGCGGATGCGGTGAAATATCCGCAAGGTCCACGCAGCCCGACCGGCCGGCATCCGCGCGACGTCCGCATTCTGCCGGGGTCGCGCGACTTTCACTGAGGCGGCATCAGCCGATGGCGGGGACCGTCACGGGCGACCGCTTGCGGGTGAGGAAGAGGACCAGCAACAGGCCGAGGCCCGAGGCGACCGCCCCGGCGATGGAGACGGTTGGATAGCCCAGGCCGCCGGCGATGACCGCCCCGCCCACAGCTGCGCCGATGGCGTTGCCCAGGTTGAAGGCGCCGATGTTCATGGCCGAGGCCAGGTTGGGCGCGTCGCCGGCGGCGGCCATGACGCGCACTTGCAGCGGCGGCACCAGGGCGAAGCTAGCGATGCCCCACAGTAAGACCAGGATCGAGGTGGGAACCGCGAAGGGCATGGCGAAGGCGAAGGCGATCAGGATGGCCGACAGCGAGGCCAGAGTGACGATCAGGGTGCGGTCGACCGATCTGTCCGCGAACTTGCCGCCCAGCCAGTTGCCCAGGGTCAGACCCAGGCCATAGGTGACGAGCATGGCGGTGACGAAGCCGAGCGAGGCGTGGGTCTGCTCGCGCAGGATCGGAGCGATATAGGTGAAGACGGTGAACATGGCGCTGGAGCCGATCACCGTCAGGGCCAGGGCCGCGAGCACCGGGCCGCGACCCAGGACGCGCAGTTCGGCGGCGATATTCCCGCCGGTCGGGGCCGGCAGGGTGGGCAGGGTCAGACGCAGGGCGGCCATGACCCCCACGCCGATGGCGGCGATGCCCCAGAAGCTGGCCCGCCAGCCCAGGGCGTCTCCGGCCCAGGTCGCCAGGGGCACGCCGACGACGTTGGCGATGGTGAGGCCCATGAACATGGCGGCGACGGCGCCCGCCTGACGGTTCGGCGCCACCAGGCTGGCGGCGACGATCGAGCCGACGCCGAAGAAGGCCCCGTGGTTCAGCGAGGTGATGACCCGCGCGATCAGCAGCATCGAATAGTCGGTCGAGATCGCCGACAGCAGGTTGCCGACGGTGAAGATGGCGGCGAGGCTGATCAGCAACGTTCGACGCGGCACCCGTCCAGTGGTCAGGGTCATCAGGGGCGCGCCCAGCATGACGCCCAGGGCATAGGCGCTGATCAGCAGGCCGGCTGTGGGAATGGAGACGCCCAAGTCCGTGGCGATGATGGGTAGCAGGCCCATCGGCGCGAACTCGGTCACGCCGATGCCGAAGGCGCCGGCCGCGAGGGCCAGAAGGGGAGGGTTGAGTTTCATTTTGGGGAGGGCGCTTTCGAGGCTCAGACCAGCGGCGGGTTCAGTCGAGCGAACCCTTCCTGCTGGCGGTAAGGCGTGTGGGGATAGGGCGGCAGGACATCGCTGGCGGCGTCTAAAGCGGCGATCTGATCGGGCGTCAGGCTCCAGCCGACGGCGCCCAGGTTCTGGCGCAACTGTTCCTCGTTGCGGGCGCCGATGATGACCGAGGCGACGGTCGGGCGTTGCAGCAGCCAGTTGATGGCGATCTGGGGCACGGTCTTGCCGGTCTCGGCCGCGACGAGGTCGAGCGCATCGACGACGCGGTACAGGTGCTCGTCCTCGACGGGCGGGGCGAAGGCGGCGGTCTGGTGCAAACGGCTGCCCTCGGGAATCGGGGCATCGCGGCGGATCTTGCCGGTCAAACGGCCCCAGCCCAGCGGGCTCCACACCAGCGCGCCGACGCCCTGGTCGACGGCGAGCGGCATCAGGTCGGCCTCATAGGCGCGGCCGATCAGGGAGTAGTAGACCTGGTGGGCGATGAAGCGGGGGCGGGCGTCGCGCTCGGCTATGGCTTGCGCCTTCATCAGGGCCCAGCCGGGATAGTTGGAGACGCCGGTGTAGCGGACCTTGCCCGAGGTCACGAGCGTGTCGAGCGTCGCCAGCAGCTCATCCGATGGGGTCGAAGGGTCGAAGGCATGCAGTTGCAGCAGGTCGATATGGTCGGTGTCGAGGCGACGCAGGGCGTCGTCGACCGCGCGGATCAGTCGGCCGCGCGACACGCCCCATTCACCCGGGCCGTCGCCGGTGGGCAGGCCGGTCTTGGTCGAGATCAGCACCTGGTCGCGGCGGCCCTTGATGGCTTGACCCAGCACCTGCTCCGAGGCGCCGTCGGAATAGACGTCGGCGGTGTCGAACAGATTGACCCCGGCCTCCAGGCAGATGTCGATCAGGCGGCGCGCTTCGTTGACGTCG
The DNA here is from genome assembly GCF_057809775.1 of Brevundimonas sp. FG128. Lineage (NCBI taxonomy): Bacteria > Pseudomonadati > Pseudomonadota > Alphaproteobacteria > Caulobacterales > Caulobacteraceae > Brevundimonas > Brevundimonas sp. FG128. The sequence goes on along the minus strand of NZ_JBMDKP010000002.1, from coordinate 306,001 downwards.
CTGTTGCCCCAGGCCCCGAACAGGGGGCCGGAGCCGCCGAAGGTGCCCGTGCCGAAGCTGAGGACCGGCACGCGCAGGCCCGATGCTCCAAGTTGACGATATTCCATGACTGTCCTCGTGACCGGGTCTGTGTTCGGAGGCACAGATGGACGCTGGCGTGCGACGGCGGTAGGCAGGTGTCAGGCCAAACATTTTTGATCTGGACGCAAAGATGCAGATGATCGGGGTGGATCGGGCGCGCGAGATGGAAGTCTTCGTCGCCGTGATCCAGAGTGGCAACTTTTCGGCCGCCGGGCGGGCGCTGGGTCTGACGCCCTCAGCTATCAGTCGAACCATCGACCGGATCGAGGCGCGGCTGGGCGTGCGGTTGATGTTGCGCACGACGCGGGTGCTGACCATGACGGCGGAAGGGCAGACCTATCTGGGCGCCGCGCGTCGCATTCTCGCCGATCTGGACGACGCCGAGCAGAGCATCGCCGACCAGGGGGCGCCGCGCGGGCGGGTGCGGGTCAGCGCGTCCTTGGCGCATGGTCGCCAGCATGTCGTGCCCCTGCTGGGCGAGTTCGTCGGCCGCTATCCCCACATTCTGATCGACATCAACCTGACCGATGTCGTGGTCGATGTGGCGGCGGGGCAGGCGGATGTGGCGATCCGGTTCGGGCCGCTGGCCGACAGTCCGCTGACGGCGCGACGGCTGGGCGAGACAGGGCGGACCATCGTCGCCTCGCCTGACTATCTGGCGCAACGGGGTGTGCCGCGCGTGCCGGAGGACCTGCACGATCACGACTGCCTGAACTTCAACTTTCGGCGTCAGGAGCCGATATGGCCGTTCCGTCGCGACGGCCGGGACTACGCCCTGACGGTGAGGGGGCCGGTCGAGGCCAATAACGGCGAGACCCTGACGCAGCTGGCGCTGGCCGGCGTGGGGGTGACGCGCGTGGGGCATTTCAGCGTGGGCGACGCCATCGCCGAGGGGCGGCTGGTCCCGCTGCTGGAGGATTTCAATCCGGGGGACCGCGAGCCGATCCATGCGGTCTTCGTCGGCGGCGCAAACATGCCGGCGCGGGTGCGGGTGTTCGTCGACTATCTGGCCGAACGGCTGCGTTGAGGCGACCTCAAACGAAAATCGCCGGACGGGTGAACCGTCCGGCGATCTGCAAGATCAGACGTGAGGTGCGATCAGCGCTTGCCGAAGATCATGTCGCCCAGCTTGGCGAAGAAGCCCTTTTCTTCGGGCTTGGAGGCTGTTGGTGCGGCGGCAGGCTTGGGGGCTTCGACCGGCTTGGAAGCCGGAGCAGCGGCCGTAGGTGCGGGTGCGGTCACCGGCTTGGGCGCGGCGACCGGTTCCGCGGGCTTGGGTGCAGCGGCAGCGGCGGCAGGCTTGGCGACCGGAGCGGCCTTGGGCGCTGCAGCCGGTTTCGGAGCGACGGCCTTGGGCGCGGCGGCTTTCGGAGCAGCAGCCTTAGGAGCAGCCTTTGGTGCAGCAGCTTTAGGTGCGGCCGTCTTGGCGACGGCGGCCTTGGGCGCAGCCTTCGGAGCGGCGACCGGAGCCTTGGCGGGCGGAGCGGCTTTCGGTTTGGCGGCGGCCTTGGGGGCTACGGCTTTGGCGGCGACGGGCTTGGGCGCCGCAGCCTTGGGTGTAACAGCCTTTGCCGCTGCCGGCTTGGACGCCGCAGCGGGCTTGGCGACGGCCTTCGGCGCAGCGGTTTTCGCGGCGGCGGGCTTCACGGCGCTCGACTTCGGCGCGGCTTTAGGCTTGGAAGCGGCGGTCGCCGGCTTTGGCGACGCTGGTTTAGACGTAGACGGTGACTTGGCCATGTATTCCCCGACCCCTCGGTTTGATAAAAACGCGGCGGCGACGGGCAGACAACGCCGGATCGCTACGATTCGCCATATTACCGGTGTTTGAGAAATGTCCGAGTCCGCTCTTCAGATAATCGCTCGCGGTCCCCGCGCCGCCGCAGAGGCCGCCGCAGAGGCCATCGACGCCGATCCCCGGTTGGAGGGCGCGACCTATTCCATCCTGGAAGAAGACGAGGACAAGGGCGTCTGGCGCATCGACGCCTTCCCCACGACCGATGACGAGGTCGAAGGGCTGAAGGCCGTACTGGCTGGTTATCCGGTGACGGTGCTGGTCGAGAAGCTGGCCGACGCCGACTGGCTGGCCATGTCACTGTCGGGCCTGCCGCCGGTCGAGGCCGGGCGGTTCTTCGTCTATGGCGCGCATGATCACGGCAAGGTGCCCGAAGGTCGGGTGACGCTGAAGATCGACGCGGGCGCTGCCTTCGGCACGGGTCACCATGGCACCACGGTCGGCTGCCTGGAGGCGTTCGACACTCTGCTGAAGACCGAGACCTTCGAGAAGGTGCTGGACGTCGGCTGCGGCACGGGCGTGCTGGCGATCGCGGCGGCCAAGACGGGCACGCCCATCGCCGTCGGCACCGACATCGACGAGCCGTCGGCGCGGATCGCCAACGAGAACGCCGAGATCAACGAGGCCAAATGCGACTTTTATTTCGCCGACGGTCTGAGCGATCCGCGCATCGCCCAGCACCTGCCGTACGATCTGGTGTTCGCCAACATCCTGGCCGCGCCCCTGGTCGAGCTGGCGCCCGAGATCGGCGCCGCGCTGAAGACCGGCGGGGTCGCCATCCTGTCGGGCCTGCTGCGCACGCAGGAGGAGCGGGTGCTGGAGGCCTATCTGCCGCTGGGCTTCGTGGTCGAACAGACCATCCATCACGACGCCTGGAGCGCGCTGCAACTGCGCAAGGGCTGAGAGACAAGGACGATCATGCGCCAGACCTTCGATGAAACGACCGATCCGTCCTTCGGGGCCAAGCACCTGCCGCTGTTGCGCGCCGAGATGGGCAAACAGGGGTTGGACGGTTTTCTGATCCCGCACGAGGACGAGCATCAGAACGAGTATCTGCCGGACGCCAACGAGCGGCTGGCCTGGGCGACGGGCTTCACCGGTTCGGCCGGGGCGGCGGTGGTGTTTCAGGACCGGGCCAGCATGTTCACCGACGGCCGCTATACGGTTCAGGTGAAGGTCCAGACCGATCCGGCGCTGTTGGATCGGCGCGACCTGAACGACGTGGCCGCCTATCTGGAGACAGCGAGCGCGGGTCAGGTGATCGGCTACGATCCGAAGCTGCACAGCCCGGACGCCTTGGTCGCCTTCAAGGCGGCGGCGCAGAAGGCGGGGGCGACGCTGAAGCCCGTGGACGCCAATCCGCTGGATCTGGCTTGGGGCGCGGATCGTCCGGCCCAGCCAACGGCGCCGGTCGTGCCGCATGAAGATGTCTATTCCGGCGAGAGCCACGCGGCGAAGCGGGCGCGGATTGGCAAGGCCGTGGCTGACGCCGGCGCCGACGCCGTGGTGCTGACGGCGCCGACGTCGATCGCCTGGCTGTTCAATGTGCGCGGCGGGGACGTGATCCGTTCGCCCCTGCCGATCGGTCAGGCCATACTGGCGGCGAACGGCAAGGCGCGGCTGTTCCTGGATCCGGCCAAGGTGACCAATGCGCTGCCCGGCTGGCTGGGCGACGACGTTCGGATCGAAGCGACCGAGCAGTTGGCGGACGCGCTGGACGGGCTGTCGGGTCAGAAGGTCATGATCGATCCATCGCTGTCCTCGGCCTGGTATTTCGACCGGCTGGAAAGCGCCGGGGCGACGGTGGTGCGGGCGATGGATCCCTGCGCCATTCCCCGCGCAGCCAAGAATGCGGTCGAGATCGAGGGCAGCCGCCAGGCGCATATCCGCGACGGCGCGGCGCTGAGCCGGTTCCTGCACTGGGTCGATACGGTGGTTCAGGAGACCCTGCCGAACGAGCGTGAGGTGGTCGAGGCGCTGGAGCGGTTCCGCGAGGAGACCGGGGCGCTGAAGGACCTGAGTTTCGACACCATCGCCGGGGCCGGGCCGAACGGGGCGCTGCCGCATTACAAGCCGGTCGGCGCCACGATCCGCAACGTCGAGAAGGTCTCGCTGCTGCTGGTGGACGGCGGGGGGCAGTATCTGGACGGCACGACCGACGTGACGCGCACCATGGCGGTGGGCGAACCGACGGCGGACCAGCGTCACAAGTTCACCCTGGTGCTGAAGGCCCATATCGCCATGGCGACCATTCGTTTCCCGGCGGGGACCAGCGGCATGGCCCTGGACGCCATCGCGCGGGCCCCGATGTGGGCGGCGGGGCTGGATTACGATCACGGCACCGGCCACGGGGTCGGCTCCTATCTGGGGGTCCACGAGGGGCCGCAGCGGATCGCCAAATGGGGCACGTCCCAGCCGCTGCTGGAGGGGATGATCCTGTCCAATGAGCCGGGCTATTACCGCGAGGGGCATTGGGGCATCCGCATCGAGACCCTGCAGGTGGTGACGCCGGCGGTGGTTCCGGAGGGCGGCGAGCGGCCGATGCACGGGTTCGAGCAACTGACCTTCGCGCCGCTGGACCGCAAGCTGATCGCCGTCGATCTGCTGACGCCGGACGAGCGGGCCTATGTCGACGCCTATCACGCCGAGACCCTGGCCAAGGTCGGGCCGCTGGTGGATGGCGAGGTGCGGACCTGGCTGGAAAGGGCCTGCGCGCCGCTTTAAGCCTCCGTTTCTGCTGACGGGTCTGTTTTTTCCGTCGGACAATGCCTTAGCTGGGTGACGGGGCAGGGCAGTTCGGCCAGGGCCGCTTTTGTGGCGTCGTAGCCGACGGCGACGGGACCGTCGTAGGTCTTCCAGTCGCGGATATCGCTGCCTGTGATCTGGGGCAGGACCAGGACGTCGGCGTCGGCGCGCGACTGGGACATTTCGGCGTCGGTGGTGATGGTGGCCGAGCGCATCAGGATCGAGACGATGGGCGGGCCGGCCTTCCAGGCGCCGGACAGGATCCATTTCCACCAGGACGGCGGGTTCTCCAGCGCCTGGGGATCGACGCCGCGCGTCTGGGACATGTCCACGCCGATGATCGGGCCGCTGTTCAGCTGGCGCATCACGCTGGTGGGGAAGTTCTTCAGCACGGCGCCGTCCACCAGCACCTGACCGTCGATCACCACGGGCGGCAGGACGCCGGGAATGGCGATGGAGGCCCGCATGGCGCGGCGCATCAGGCCGGTGCGGTGCGCCTCGATCCGGCCCGAGGTCAGGTTGGACGAGACGGCGAAGAACGGCAGGGCCAGATCCGCCAGGTCGATGTCGCCATAGGCCCGCTCAAGCAGGCCGGCGACCTTTCGCGCCCGTGACATGGCGATGATCGGCACCGCCAGGTCCGATAGCGGATCGGAATCGACGAAGGCGCGGCGGATTTCGAAGTCCAGCCGTTCGGAACTCCAGCCCAGGGCCGGACCGGCGGCGACGACCGCCCCCATGGACGATCCGCCGGCGAAGTCGATGGGCACCTTGGCCTCTTCCAGCGCCTTGATCGCGCCGATGTGGCAATAGGCGCGCGCGCCGCCGCCCGACAGCACCAGGCCGACGGACGTGCCGGTCACGACGCGGGCGATCCGCTCGGCGTCGCCGGCCAGGCCCTCGACGCAGTGGAACCACCGGTCGGGCTGGAGCGCATCCAGCCAGACGCGGGTGTTGGCCGGGTGATGCATCCGGGGGTCGCGCAGCAGGATCAGGTCGGTCAGCCGACGCCCGTCGCCGAAGCCCATGCGACGCGGCACGGCGGCAGGCGGCGCCAGAAGGCCGCTGCCGACGATGAACATCCGATCCACCTGGCGCGCACACAGATTGGCCCAGGCGGGCTGATCCTGTTCGGCGACATAGAGGACGTAGTCGTGGTCGCCCTCGACGCGGCTGAACCATTCGACGGCCGAGGTCAGGGCCGACTGGTCGATGACCTGGCAGGTGAAGCCCATGGCCTGGATGGCGGCGGCGATGCGCTCGACGAAGGCGCGGATCGGCCGGGGGCGGGCCGAGACGAAGCCGAAGACGCTCGGCTCCGACGCGCCGGCGGTGCGCTCGCGGGCGCGGTGGATCATCAGCCGCGACAGTTCCACCATCAGGTCCGGCTCGGTGCGTGCGGCCTCGAAGAATGCTTCGCGCGGAAGGGCCAGGATTTCGCTGTCGCGCAGGGCGACGACGGTGGCGGTATGGGGCGTGCCGGCCAGCATGGCCATCTCGCCCACCGGCTCGCCCGTCTTGACCACGCCCAGCATGTGCGGCGGCTGATCCGCGTCCAGCCGGAAGACGCCGAGACGGCCCGAGCGGACCAGATACAGGGTGTCGGCCGGGTCGCCTTGCGAGAACAGCGGCTCGCCGCCGGTCAGGGCGAACCAGCTGGCCTGGTCGATCATGCGACCTTCGAAAATGCGCGCGAGCGAGGTCGCCAGCGTGTCGGGACGAAGCGTGGCCATGATGGGGTTGTAGGCGAGATTCCAGCGCGGGTGAATTGGGTCGGTGCTGACAAGCGAAAGCGCCCTCGTGCCCCCACTGCGAAGTTCGGAGAAAAGGTGCTTTGCTCGGATGGACTGAGATGCGCTGGACGCAGCCTTGCCCTTGGGGAAGTCAGGGGTTACGGGTCCGCGCCTTGATCAACGATTCAGGGAGGGGTCGATGACCCTCGCACTTCTGTTTCCGGGACAGGGCAGCCAGGCCGTCGGCATGGGCGCGCAACTGGCCGATTCCTTCGCTTCCGCTCGCGACGTTTTCGCCGAGGTGGACGAAGCGCTGGGGCAGAAGCTGTCCGTGCTGATGCGCGAGGGGCCTGAAGACCAGTTGACCCTGACCGAGAACGCCCAGCCCGCCTTGATGGCGGTGTCGGTGGCGGCGATCCGGGCGCTGAAGGTCGAGTTCGGTTTCGATGTGACGACGGCGGCCTATGTCGCCGGTCACTCGCTGGGCGAATATTCGGCTCTGGCGGCGGCCGGGGCGATCTCGCTGTCGGATACGGCGCGGCTGCTGAAGCTGCGCGGTCAGGCCATGCAGCGCGCGGTGCCGGTGGGGCAGGGGGCGATGGCCTCGCTGATCGGTCCCAAGACGGATCTTGCTCTGGCCGAAGCGGCGGCGGCGGCGGGTTCGGAAATCGGCGTCTGCGTGGTCGCCAACGACAACAACAACGGCAATATCGTCATCTCGGGCGAGAAGGCGGCTGTGGACCGGGCCATCGAAAAGGCCAAGGAACTGGGCGCGCGGGCGATTCCGCTGAACGTCTCGGCGCCCTTCCACTGCCCGCTGATGCAGCCGGCGGCGGACGAGATGGCGGCGGCGTTGGCTTCGGCGACCATATTGGCGCCGGTCGTGCCCGTGGTGGCCAATGTGCTGGCGCGGCCGGAGCGCGATCCTGAAGTGATCCGCCGGCTGCTGGTCGAACAGGTCACCGGCCGGGTGCGCTGGCGCGAGAGCATGGAGTGGATGGCGGGCACTTCCGGTTCTGGCGGCGGCGTGACCCGCTTCGTCGAGGTCGGCTCGGGCAAGGTGCTGACCGGCATGGCCAAGCGGATCGCTCCGGACGCCGAGAGCCTGCCGCTGAATACGCCGGAAGAGCTGGAAGCGTTCGCGAAGGCGTCGTGATTTAGCCGCTCATCCCGGCGAAAGCCGGGACCCAGATCTATGGGCGATGAGCGTTTGGGTTTGCGCAGGAACGGTGATCCCGGCCATCCTGCGCATGAAAGCACTGGGTCCCGGCTTTCGCCGGGATGAGCGGAGAATTTGAATGTTCAATCTTGCAGGCAAGACCGCGCTGGTGACCGGCGCGACGGGCGGGATCGGCGGGGCCGTGGCGCGGGCGCTGCACGCCCAGGGCGCGACCGTGGTGCTGTCGGGCACGCGCGAGGCGGTGCTGGCGGATTTGGCCAAGGAGCTGGGGGAGAGGGCGCATTTCGCCACGGCGAACCTGTCGGACCCCGAGTCGGTCGATAATCTGGTGAATGCGGCCGAGACGGCGGCGGGGGCGCCGCTGGATATTCTGGTGGCCAACGCCGGCATCACCAAGGACGGCCTGTTGATGCGGATGAAGGACGAGGACTTCCAGTCGGTCATCCAGATCAATCTGGAGAGCTATTTCCGCCTGACCCGCGCGGCGGTGAAGGGGATGATGAAGCGCCGGTCGGGGCGAATCATCGGCGTGACCTCTGTCGTCGGCGTGACCGGCAATCCAGGCCAGACCAATTATTCGGCGTCCAAGGCCGGCATGATCGGCTTTTCCAAGTCGCTGGCCCAGGAGGTCGGGTCGCGCGGCATCACCGTCAACTGCATCGCGCCGGGCTTCATCGCCTCGCCGATGACCGACGTGCTGAACGACCAGCAGCGCGAGACCATCCTGGGCCGTATCCCGGCCGGCCGACTGGGCACAGGCGACGAGATCGCCGCCGCCGCCGTCTATCTGTCGTCGAACGAAGCCGCCTATGTGACGGGCCAGACCCTGCATGTGAACGGCGGCATGGCGATGATTTAAGGTCGGCTGCCGTCATCACGACGCGCAACAGACTATTTCCAGCCCAAAAGCCTGTGCTAAAGGGTTGAATGCATCGGCGGTTCGGGCTTTCGGGCTTGCGTCGCCTTCGCTGCCGTGAGACGGCGATTTCCAGAGCTACCCCCGCCTCTACGGCGATTTCAAACAGGCAGAGAGACACTCATGTCCGACACCCTCGAGCGCGTTCGCAAGATCGTCATCGACCACCTGGACGCCGATCCGGACAAGGTCACGGAAAAGGCCAGCTTCATCGACGACCTGGGCGCCGACTCGCTCGACAACGTCGAGCTGGTGATGGCCTTCGAAGAAGAATTCGACATCGAGATCCCGGATGACGCCGCCGAGCACATCCAGACGGTCGGCGATGCGGTCAAGTTCATCGACGAAAAGTCGGCCGGCTGAGTTCAGCCCCCGACTGGCAGCCGAACAGGCTGACGGTTAATAGGGCCGCCCGGCGCTCCTAGCGGAGACGCCCGGCGGCCTTTACTGTTTCTGACCCTCCCGAATCCCCATGTGATTCCGAAGGCAGGAATTGCAGTTGAAGGAGCCGCACCATGCGCCGCGTCGTCGTTACGGGCATCGGTCTGCTGACCCCCCTGGGTTGGGGCGTCGAGAAGAGCTGGAAAGGGATCGTCGAAGGACGGTCGGGCATCGGTCCGATCACGTCGTTCGACACCACGGGATACGGCTGCACCATCGCCGGTGAAATACCGAGCGTGGATGGGCGCGGCGGGGGCGGCGAAGGCGACTTCGACCCCGAGAAGATCATGTCCGTGAAGGACAGAAAGCGCGTCGACGACTTCATCCTGTACGCCATCGCGGCGGCGGACGAGGCCCTGGCCGACGCGAACTGGAAGCCCGAGACGGACGAGGACAAGGAACGGACCGGCGTGATGGTCGGCTCCGGCATCGGCGGCCTGGGCCCCATCGCCGAGACGGCCATCGTCCTGAGGGAACAGGGCGTGCGCCGCGTCAGCCCCTTCTTCATTCCCAGCGCCCTGATCAATCTGGCCGGCGGTCAGATCTCGATCCGGCATGGACTGAAGGGACCGAACCACGCCGTGGTGACCGCCTGCGCGACCGGCGCCCACGCCATTGGCGATGCGGCCCGGATGATCGCCCTGGACGACGCGGACGTGATGGTCGCCGGGGGAGCCGAAAGTTCCGTCGTGCCGATCGGTATTGCGGGCTTCCTGGCCTGCAAGGCGCTGTGCACCGCCTATAACGAGACGCCCGAGAAGGCGTCGCGTCCCTATGACAAGGGGCATGCGGGCTTCATCATGGGCGAGGGCGCCGGCATCCTGGTGCTGGAGGAATACGAACACGCCAAGGCGCGCGGGGCCAAGATCTACGCCGAGGTGGTCGGCTACGGCATGAGCGGCGACGCCTATCACATCACGGCCCCGTCCGAGGATGGCGAGGGTGGTCTGCGGGCCATGAAGATGGCGCTGAAGCGGGCGGGGATGGAGGCGTCGGACCTGGACTATGTCAACGCTCACGGCACCTCGACCATGGCCGACTGGATCGAGCTGAAGGCCATCGAAGGGCTGGCGGGGGATCATGCGCAGAACCTGACCGTCAGCTCGACCAAGTCGATGACGGGGCACCTGCTGGGTGCGGCCGGCGCCATCGAGGCAGCCTTCTGCGTGTTGGCCATCCGCGATCAGGTCGCGCCGCCGACGATCAATCTGGACGACCCGGAGATGGAGACGCCGATCGATCTGGTCCCCAACAAGGCCAAGCCGATGAAGATCGACGTGGCCATGTCCAACAGCTTCGGTTTCGGGGGCACCAACGCCTCGGTGATCTTCAAGAAGGTCGACTGAGATGTTCGGGCGGGGACGGGTCGAGAAGTCCAGCGGACGGTCGGGGTTCACGGTCTCGCTGCTGACCGCATCCGCCACCTTCGGCCTGTTCCTGATCGTCGCGCTGATCGCGGTGTGGGCGGTCTATTATGCGCCTGGTCCGGCGGCGCGGCAGGGGGACGCGACGGTCGTGACCCTGTCCAGCGGGTCGGGCGTCTCGGCCATAGCGGCGCGGATGAAGGCGGCGGGCGTAATCCGTTCGACCGACCTGTTCCGCGCGGCGGCGACGTTCACCGGCGCAGATCGTCGCTTAAGGGCCGGCGAATACGAGGTGCCGTCGGGGACGTCCCTGGCCGGGGTGCTGAAGCTGCTGGTCGAGGGGCGGGTGGTGCGGCATTTCGTGACCCTGCCTGAAGGCTGGTCGTCGCTGCAGGCCGTGGACATCCTGAACAAGGAGGCGGTTCTGACCGGGACGGTCGTGGAGACTCCCGAGGAAGGCAGCCTGTGGCCCGACACCTATGAGGTGTCACGAGGCGACACCCGCCAGTCGGTGATCGACCGGATGCAGCGCGCGGCGAGCGAGAACCTGCGCCTGCTGTGGAGCCAGCGTTCGCCGGCCACGGTCGCGCGCAATCCCGAGGAGGCCGTCGTTCTGGCCTCCATCGTCGAGAAGGAGACCGGCCTGGCGGCCGAGCGCCCGCGCGTGGCGGCGGTGTTCTCGAACCGGCTGAGGGCCGGGATGCGGCTGGAGAGCGATCCGACCATCGTCTATGGCGTGACCAAGGGACGGCCGCTGGGGCGGGGGATCCGGCGCTCCGAACTGTTGGCGCCGACGCCGTGGAACACCTATCAGATCGACGGCCTGCCGCCGACGCCCATCGCCAATCCGGGCAAGGAGGCGCTTGCCGCAGTGCTGAATCCGCCGGCGGACCCGGCTCTGTTCTTTGTTGCGGACGGCTCGGGCGGACATGCCTTCGCCCTGACCTATGACGAGCATCTGCAGAACGTGGCGCGCTGGCGTCAGATCGAGCGGCAGAAGGCAGGCCTGCCGCCGGAGGCGCCTGCGCCTGTTGCGCCGGGAGCCACCGCCGCCCCGATGACGACCGAACCGGCCGCCGCGCCCGTCGAAGGCGGCCAGGCGACGATCACGCTTCCGGCCGGCGCGACGCAGGGACCACGATGAGCAGCCTATCGGGAATGACCGGCTTCGGCCGGGCGGACGGGGCCGGCGAGGGCTGGACCTGGTCGGTCGAGGCGCGCTCGGTCAACGGGCGCAATCTGGAAATCCGGTTCCGGGGACCGAACGGCTTCGATGCGCTGGAACGGTCGGCCAAGGCGGCGGGCCAGGCGCGGTTCGCTCGAGGCCAGGTCACCGTCGGCGTTCAGGCCAAGCGGGTTGAGGCCGGCGAGGCGGCCGTCACGATCAACGCCGCCGTGCTGGCTCGCTATCTCACCCTGGCCAATGAACTGGCCGAGGACGGCGCGACGCCGCCGTCGGCCGACGGCCTGCTGGCCCTGCGCGGCGTGATCGAGGCGCCGGAAGAGGTTGACGATCCAGAGGCGCGGGCGGCGGTGGAGGCGGCCATGGCCCGCACCGTCGAAGAGGCGCTGGATGCGCTGAAGGCCTCGCGCCAGAACGAGGGCGCGCAGCTGACGCCGGTTATCGAGGATTTCATCGCGCGGATCGAGACGCTGGTCGCCCAGGCCGAGGGCGAGGCGACAGCGCAGGTCGAGACGATCCGCGACCGGTTCACCCGACGCATATCCGAACTGGCGCCGGATGCGCCGGGGCTGGAGGACCGAATCTTCCTGGAGGCAGCAGCGCTGGCGACCAAGGCGGACGTGCGCGAGGAGCTGGATCGGCTGACGGCGCACGTCGCCTCGGCGCGCCAGCTTGTGACCTCGGCGCCGGCCGGTCGGAAACTCGACTTCCTGATGCAGGAATTCATGAGAGAGGCGAACACCCTCTGCTCGAAATCCGCTACGACGGCGCTCACCGGAATCGGCCTGGAGCTCAAGGCCGTCATCGAACAGTTGCGTGAGCAGGTCCAGAATGTCGAATGAACGCACGCCCCGTCGGGGTGTCCTCCTGATCGTCGCCAGCCCTTCGGGCGCGGGCAAGACGTCGCTGTGTCGCCGGCTGATGGCCGACCACAAGGGGCTGGAGCTGTCCGTATCCATGACCACGCGCGGCATCCGGCCGGGCGAGGTGGACGGGCGCGACTATCATTTCGTCGGCAAGGAGCAGTTCCAGCGGCTGGTTGACGCCGACGCCTTTCTGGAATGGGCCGACGTCCACGGCAATCGCTACGGCAGCCCGCGCGCGCCGGTGGACCGGGCTCTGGCCGAGGGGCGCGACGTGCTGTTCGACATCGACTGGCAGGGGGCGCGCGACGTGGCGGAGAAATGCCCGAACGACGCCGTGCGGGTCTTCATCCTGCCACCCAGTCTGGAAGAGCTGCGCCGCCGGCTGGTGACGCGGTCGCAGGACGCCGAGGACGTGATCGAACGCCGCGTCGCCAACGCCAAGGGCGAGATAGAACACTGCGACGCCTTCGACTATGTGCTGGTGAACGAGGACTTCGACGGGTCCTACGCCGAACTGGCCCACATCTATCATGCCGAGCGGTCGCGCCGGTTCAGGAACCTGTGGGTCAACGACTACAAGGCCGCGCTGTTGCGCGAGGTCGTTTGAGAAACAGCGCCGCGGACCCTGCGGTCCACGGCGCTGTGGTACTCAACGCTACGCTTACTGACCGCCCTTTTGCCTGATGAAAGATGTCAGGTTGTGAACAGGGCGTTAGGGGAGTTTCCCTATCTGGTGAATTCTGCAGTTTACGTCCTGTTCGCCATCTTCACCTAACGGTAGGCGGCGAACGGGGGTGTCATGCGTTTTCTGGAGTCTATCGGTCCTCTCCTGGCGGGGAGCGCCCAGGAGCGGTTGAAGCAGGTGCCGGTCCGGCTGCTGCTGTCCATCGTGATCGCCTGGGCCATGCATGCGGCGGGGATCGGTCGCTGGATTCCCTTGTGGCTGGCAGTATCGCTGTTGGTGCAGGCGTTTGAAGTGGCGGTCATGACGCCTTTTCGTCGGGCCGATCCGCCGACCAGCCGACTGGCGATCGCCGTGGCCTTGGTCTCCACCACCCTGATGTCGACCACCTATGGCGGCATGGCGCTGATTATCTGGTCGACCAACCATCCGGCCCTGGTGACCCTGGCCGCCCTGACGCTGGCGGGCGGGCTGTTGACCAATGTGGCGTCCGGCATCGGGTCACGCACGGTCTTCTTCATCGGCGGCGGACCCTATCTGGGGATACTGGTTCTGATGCCCGTGGTGAAGATGATCCAGGGCGACATGCACGGGGTAATGGTCATGACCCTGTCGGCCGCCCTGTTCTCCGGCTCGATCCTGAACGTCTACTGGCGCGTCCACGCTTCGCGTCGCGCCGAGGTCCTGTCGCGCGCGGAGGCCGAGCGGCGGCTGGAACAGGCGCAGGCGGCCATGGCCGACCGCGCCGCCATGGCCGCCATCGTCAGCCATGAACTGCGTACGCCCGTCAGCGCCATCCTGGCCGGCGCCCACGTCATTCGCGGCGGGAAACTGCCTGAAAAGCGCGAGGAGACGGCGGATCTGATCATCGACGCCGGCCGTCTGATGACCGGGATGCTGAATGACCTGCTGGACCATTCCAAGATGGAGGCGAGGGCGATGTCGATGGAGAGCCGCGACTTCGAACTGCACGACTTCCTGCGCGACACCGCGCGGTTCTGGGCGGCGCCGGCGGCGGAAAAGGGGCTGACGCTGGAGACGTCGGGCATCGACAGCGAGCCTGTATGGCTGCGCGGGGATCCTTACCGGCTGCGTCAGATCGTCAACAATCTGATCTCCAACGCGATCAAGTTCACGCCGGCGGGGACGATCCGTCTGACGGCGTCGGCGCCGGTCGTCGGCGAAAGACACTGCCTGACCCTGACCGTCACCGATCAGGGCGCAGGCATTACGCCGGAGGCGATGAGCCGGCTGTTCTCGCCCTTCGCTCAGGGGTCCGCCGAGGTGGCGCGCACCTATGGCGGCACGGGGCTGGGGCTGACCGTCAGCCGGGAACTGGCGCGGCTGATGGGTGGCGATCTGACTGCCGCTAGCGTGCCGGGCGAGGGGGCGGCCTTCACCTTGTGCGTCGATCTGCCGGGTGGAGAGCCGACCGAGGCCGAAGACGGTTTCGAATCCAGCGCTCCGGTACTGAAGCGCCGCATCCGTGTGCTGGCCGTGGATGATCACGAGATCAATCGCCGCACGATCGCCCTAGTGCTGCAGCCGCTGGAGGTCGATCTGGCCACGGCGTCGGATGGTCATCTGGCCCTGGCGCTGCTGGCGGAGCGGCCGTTCGACGTGGTGCTGATGGACGTGAACATGCCGGGGATAGACGGCAATGAGGCGACACGCAGGCTGCGGGCTTCGGATGGGCCGAACGCCGCCGTGCCGGTGATCGGCTTCAGCGCCGGGACCGAGGCTGAACAGGTGGAGGCCTGCTACGCTGCCGGCATGACCGACTGGCTGGCCAAGCCGCTGGAACCCAGAAAACTTTATGACGCCCTGCACCGGGCGACATCGGCGGCGTCGCGCGCGGCGGCCTAAGCCCGGGCGGCGAACCAGGGGCGAAGGCGGTTCAGCGCATCCTCGATCTCGGCGGTCGAGACGGCGAAGCTGAAGCGGATGAAGCGGCAGCCATCGACCGGGTCGAAGTCGACGCCGGGCGCGGTGGCGACTCCGGTGTCGCGCAGCAACTGCTCGCAGAAGGCCGCGCTGTCGTCCGTCAGATGGCCGATATCGGCCCAGATGTAGAAGGCGCCGTCGGGCGGGGCGATCTTGCGAAGGCCCAGGGCGGGCAGGGCGTCCAGCATCAGTTGGCGGTTGTGGGCGTAGTTGTGGATGTGGCCTTCGAGTTCATCGACCGCGTCCATGGCGACGAGACCGGCGTGCTGGCTGAGGCTGGGCGGGGTCAGGAACATATTGCCGATATAGGCGCGGGCGGCGTCGATCCGGGCTTCCGGGACCAGCAGCCAGCCCAGCCGCCAGCCCGCCATGCTCCAGTATTTCGAGAAGCTGTTGATCACCACGGCGTCGGGCGCGAACTGCAGCATCGAAGGTGTCGGGCCGACGTAGCTGAGGCCGTGATAGATCTCGTCCGAGACGACGGCGATGTCGCGCGCGCGGCAGACCTCGGCGATGGCGGCGAGTTCGGCCTCGGGGATGATGGTGCCGGTCGGATTGGCGGGGCTGGCGATGATGACGCCGGCGGGGGCGGGATCCAGGGCTTCCAGTTGGTCGGCCGTCAGCTGGAACCGGGTCTCGGGCCCGCAGGCGATCTCGACCGGTTCAAGGTGCAGGGCGCGCAGGGTGTTGCGATAGGCGACATAGCCGGGACGGGCCAAGGCTACGCGGTCGCCGGGCTTGAACAGGGTGCTGAGCGCCAGAACCAGGGCCGGAGAGGCGCCGCAGGTCAGCAGGATGCTGTCGGGATCGACCGTGACGCCGTAGCGGTCGTCATACAGGCGCGCGATGCGAGCGCGCAGGTCGGGGCTTTCCCAATAGCCCATGGCGTCGGCGTCCAGCACCTGATGCGCGCGGGCGATGGCCGCGACGGGGGCGCCGGTCGAGGGCTGGCCGAACTCCATGTGGATGATCGACCGGCCTTCGGCCTTCAGCTGGTGCGCCAGACGGCTGACGGAGATGGCGCGGAAGGGTTCGACGGTCATGGCAAGGGTCTCAGGCAAGGGCATCCGCCAGACGCAGGAAGCCCGCCACGTCGATGGTCTCGGCGCGCGCGTCCGGCTCGATGCCAGCGCTTTCGCATAGGGCGGCGCCGCCCAGTTGTTTCAGGCTGGAGCGGAGCATCTTGCGGCGCTGGCCGAAGGCGGCGGCGGTGACGCGCTCCAGCTTCTTCAGCCGTTCGGGCGACGGGCGTTCGTCCAGCGGGACCAGATGGACCACGGCCGAGGCCACCTTCGGTGGCGGGGTGAAGGCGGCCGCGGGCAGGTGCATGACGATGCGGGCGGTGCAGACGGCCTGGGAGATGACGGCCAAACGGCCATAGGCGTTCTCGCCTGGCCCTGCGGCGACGCGTTCGGCCACCTCCTTCTGGAACATCAGGGTCAGGCTGTGCGGCAGCCACGGCCCGGTCAGCCATTTGATCAGCAGGGGTGTGCCGACGTTGTAGGGCAGGTTGGAGACCATATGGGTCGGGCCGGTGACCAGATCGCCTTCCTTCACCTTCAACGCATCGGCCTCGACGATGGTCAGGCGGCCGGAGCCGTCGTCCAGTTCGGTCAACAGGGGCACGAAGCGGGGATCCTTTTCGACCAGCACGACCGGGCCGGCGTCGGATTCCAGCAGGGCGCGGGTCAGGCCGCCGGGGCCGGGGCCGACCTCGATCACGGCTCGGCCGTCGAACGGGCCGGCGAGGCGGACGATCTTGCGCGTCACATTGAGGTCCAGCAGGAAATGCTGGCCGAAGCTCTTCTTGGCCAGCAGGCCGTGGGCGTCGAGGGTTTCGCGGAGGGAGGGAAGGTCGGTCACACGCCCTGTTAGCGCGCGGCGCGGGCCGCCGCCATCTCCGATGCCAGACGAATGGCGGCGATCAGGCTGTCGGGACGCGCGATCCCCTGGCCTGCGATGTCGAAACCGGTGCCGTGGTCGGGCGAGGTGCGGATGACGGGCAGGCCCAGCGACACGTTCACACCGCCCCAGAAGTCCAGCGTCTTGACCGGGATCAGGGCCTGGTCGTGGTACATGCAGACGGCGGCGTCATAGGTTGCGCGGGCGTCGTCATGGAACAGGGTGTCGGCCGGCCTGGGATCGGTGATGTCGATGCCCTCGGCGCGAAGCTGACGGGCGACTGGGATCAGGGTGTCGATCTCCTGAAGCCCTAGGGCGCCGCCTTCGCCCGCGTGGGGGTTCAGGGCGGCCATGGCCAGGCGCGGGCGGGCGATGGCGAAGTCGCGTTTCAGGCTTTCATGGACGACGCGGGCGGTGCGGGCGACGCGCTCGGCCGTAACCAGTTCAGGAACTTGATCCAGGGCGACGTGGATGGTGACCAGGCAGGCGCGCAGGTCGCGGGCGGTCAGCATCATGACTGGACCGCGCGTGCCGGCGTAGGGGGCGTCGGCGGTCAGTTCAGCGATGAATTCGGTGTGGCCCGGAAACCGGAAGCCCGAGGCGTACATCGGCGCCTTGGCGATGGGGGCGGTGACGACGCCGGAGGCCTCGCCGGACAGGGCGAAGCTGACCGCCTCCTCGATACCATCGGCGACGGCGGAGGCGTTGGCGGGGTCGGGTCGTCCGACATCGACGGGCGCTGGCAGGGGACGGTGGATGACCGGAAGCGCCAAAGCGAAGCGGTCATGAGCGTCGCCGGGGCCATTGACCTCGACCACCGGCAAGCCTTGGGCGCGCATGAGGGCGGCGTCGCCAATGACGGCGAAGGCTCGGCCTTCGGCGCTCAGGGCCTTCCATGCCGCGGCCACGATCTCGGGCCCGACGCCGGCGGGTTCGCCCAGCGTCAGGACCAGAGGCGCGACCGCTGGGGTCATTTGAACTCGATCAGGGCGTCGTTGCGCAGGTCGCGCAGATAGCGACGCTCCAGCACGGCCAGGTTCTGGCCGCGGAGACGGTTTTCGACCTGCTGGCGGTTCGGCGCCTCGGGGCCGCCCACGCGACGGCCGCAAACCGCGACGAGGTGCAGGCCCAAGGGGGTGCGGATCGGGGTCGAGACCGAACCGATCTCGCCGGTGCGGGCGAGCTGCTGGAACTGGGGCGCCAGGTTGGCGACGTCGGATTCGCCCAGGTCGGCGCCGAGGACGCCCTCTGTGGCGCGCGCCTGGGAGATGATGTTGTCGCAGGTCAGGCCGGTGCGCATTGCGTTCAGCTTCTGCGTCGCGGCGGCGACGTCGGCTTCCGAGGCGGTGTCCGGCAGTTCGACCATCACCTGCCGGAGCGAGACCAGGCTGGTCGCGGCGCCGTCGCGCTTGTCGCGCAGATAGATGATGTAGACGCCGCCATCGACGACGATGGGGTTCGACAGCTGGCCGGGCTGCAACTGGTCGAGCACAGTCTGGACAGCCGGTTGCAGCGAATCCCTGACGATCCAGCCGGCGTCGCCGGGGACGCGGGCGCTGGCGGACGGGGCGGATGAGAACTGTTGCGCGACGGCCTGGAAGGGCGCGCCCTGAATGATCTGCTGCACCAGCTGACGCGCGCCGTTGAGCGCGGCCTGGGCCCCGCCGACACGCGCCGCATCGATGTAGATTTCGCCGATCAGGAACTGCGGCTTGGAGGCCGCCTCGTTCAGGCGACGGACTTCCTGGTCGATCTGAAGATTGCTGGGGCGGGCGCG
Source organism: Brevundimonas sp. FG128 (assembly GCF_057809775.1). Lineage (NCBI taxonomy): Bacteria > Pseudomonadati > Pseudomonadota > Alphaproteobacteria > Caulobacterales > Caulobacteraceae > Brevundimonas > Brevundimonas sp. FG128. The sequence continues at coordinate 287,395 of NZ_JBMDKP010000002.1, read as the reverse complement.
GCTGTTGAACCGGCCGGGAACCAGCTGGCCCCAGCCGATCTGGGTGCGCAGGTTCTCGCGGAAGGCGGCGGGCTGGATGCCGCCCTGCTGCATGAACTGCACATAGGCCTGCGGCGTAGTGCCGGCCTGGCGCGCCATTTCACCGATTTCGGCATCGACTTCCTCGTCCGAGACCTTGAGGGTTTCGTACTTGGCCATCTCCTCGGTCTTGAGGCGGTCCTCGATCAGGGCGTTGAGCGCGGCCTGCTGGATGGCGGGAAGGTTCTGCTCGGTGGGCTGGACCTGCGACGAGGCGATCAGCATCAGCATGCGCTGACGCAGATCGAAGCCGGTGATGATCTTGTCGTTGACGGTAGCGACGATCCCGTCGGCCATCTCGAACTGGGGTTCAGCACGGGCGGGCGCGGGCGCATCTTCCGCAGCCGGGTTGGGGGCGCCGGCCGCCGAACTCTGGGCAGGAACGGGCGCCGTCTGCCCATAGGCCGAACCGGCGAGGAGGAGCGCCGCGAGCGCAGCCCCCGTCGAATAACGCATCAAACCCATTGGTCGTCCTGATTCCTCACAGCGGTCCGCCGCCGGTTCGGCGGGCGATCGCGCCCCGTAAAGCGTCATGCTCAACGCATTTCGCCCTGTCTATAACCTGAACCTCCGAAAGTGGCGAGGTTTAGGCGCACATAGATGCCTTCCGAGGGGCCGCCCGGACGCGCGCGGGTGTTGTCGCGGCGGTAGCCCAGTTCAAATCGGAAACAGTCGTCGTCGAAAAGCAGTCCGACCTCGGAGCGGGTGATCTCGTTCTCGTCCAGATCGGCGATGCCGGCCAGGGTGAAGCCCCAATTGCGATAGACGAACTGCTGACCCGCTAGCTGAATGAACTCGTAGTTCCGGTTCAGGGGGCCGTCGATCGGATTGGACTGGTCAAGGATGTAGCTGACGCTGGCCAGGTTGCGCCGGCCCCAGCGTCCGTCGAGCGCGGCCTCGGCGCGGCGGATGTCGCCCGATCCGTCGATGGTGGCGTGAACCCAGCTGCGGATGCGATCGGAAGGGGAGAAGTCGCCCTGGACGACCCAGTCCGACGTCTCGGCGGCCAGACCCGTCGGATCGTAGAGCTGGCTCGGATCGTCCGGAATGGAGGTGCGGAAGTCGTCCTGCTGGTCGAAGCGATAGCTGCGGCCGATGAACAGGCTGGCGCTGCGGCTCTCGGCCCAGCGAATCGTGGCCCGTCCGCCGGCGGTCAGGCGGACGCCGCCCTCCAGCAGGTCGTAGCCCGAGAAACGATCCATGCGGAACAGCGAGGACTCGTCCAGCTCCAGCACCTGAGCGTCCTCGATGGGAATGCGGGGATCGAGATCCACCTTGTTGGAGACCGACAGCTGGCCGACCGGCTCCAGGATGATGTCGGCGTCGGCGATGCGTTTGATCAGAGGATAGGTCACGTCCACGCCCGCGCTGACCCGCGAACGGCTGACGGTCTCGTCGCTTTCGACGCCCATCATGGGCGGCAGGTCCGATAGCGAGTAGAGATCGACACGGGTGTCGATGAACGGCTCGATGCGGGTGCCGACCGGCAGGATGATCGCGCGGCGCCATTCCAGCTGGCCGGTGACGCGCCGGCTGTCGACTCCGCTGAGGCCCGTCACGTCGGCCGGGACGATTTCAGGATTGAGGATCGGTGCGCCGACGAAGCTGTCGCGATAGAGCGACACAGCGGATCCCTTGAGCCGGAGGCGGCCGCCCAGAACGAGCTCATGCGGCTCCCACCGCGCGTCGATCAGCGGCGCGACCAGGGGCAGGGTGTTGTCGTTCTCGAACACCTTGAACCCTTCCGCATTGCGGAAGTCGTTGGCGGCGAAGGCCGGGTCGAGGCGAAGGCTCTGGATCGAGAAGGCCGCGACCGAGACATAGGAGCGATCGGTCTGATGCTCGGCGTAGATCTGGCTGATCAGGCGGCGGCGGTCGCCGTAATACAGGCCGTTGTCCTGATAGGGATCGCGGACGTCGTAGCGGTCGAAAAGGGTCTTGTCGGACGTGCGCTCGGCCGTGAAGCCGAACCGCCAGGGGCCGTCGGGGTCGAACTCGCCGTGGGACAACAGATAGCTGCGGCTTTCGCGGTCGCCGAAATCGACGTTGCTCTCGTAGTCGCCGTCGCCGTCCAGGTCGAAGTCGCCGAAGCTGCGGGCGTAGGTGTAGCCGCCGCGCGCCACGATCATGCCGTTGGCGAACCGACGGCGCCATTGCAGGTTCAGCAGCGGGGCGACCGAGGTGTTGAGCTGAGGGCTGATCAGCCAGTCCTCGGACGGCGATACGACGTGCAGATAAGGTGCCTCGACCGACACGCCTCGGCCCTCGTCATAGTTGACGATCGGGACCAGGAAGCCCGACGCCCGTTCGACCGACGGGTCGGGGTGCGAGAAGAAGGGCGTGTAGAAGACCGGCACCGGCCCCACGTAGAAGACGGCGTTGCGGTAGAGTATGGCCCGAAGCTGCTCGTCCTGGACGACCTTTTCCGCCTGGATCGAGATGGTCGGCCGTCGCGGACCGTCGGCGTCGCAGATGGGGCAGGGGGTGAAGCGGGCGTAGTTCAGTTCGTTGGCGTTCTCGCTGCGGCGAACGGCGGTGGCGGCCATCAGGCTGGCGCCGTTGCTGAGGCGGGTCGCGAAATCGACGGCGACGCCGGTGTCGAGGTCGCGGTCCAGTTCCAGCCGACTGGCGTAGACGACGGTCCCGTCGGGCGCGATCGCCTCGACTTGGCCCTGACCCGATGCGGTTCCGGCGTTCAGGTCGTAGGCCAGGTTTTCCCCGCGCAGCACATGGCCGCGCGTGCGGACATAAGCGCGGTCCTGCGGGGCGCCGCTGACGATGACGACATCGCCTTCGCGACGGGCGTGATCGGCGTCGACGAAGACCGCTTCCGGCGTCAGGCCGTCGGCCGGAGGGGCAGCGGCTGGCGGGGCCTGGGGCGTCTGATCCGCCTGGGCGAGCGCAGGCGTCGCAAAGGGCGCGCAGGCGACCAGGGCCGCGCCGGCGAGAAGCCTTGCTCTGAAAGCGTTGAAGCGCCGATCGCGGCGATCACCCTGCATAGGCCATCCGTAGTCTGAGAAGCGAGGCGCCCGATTAGCCGTCTTCGGTATAGAACAGCAAGGTAAAGGCTGCGAGCGCCGTCAGCACGGGCGGCAGCCAGGCGGCGACAAAGGGCGCCACCACCTCGGCCGATCCCATCGCCGACGAAAACTGGTTCAGGAAGAAGAAGGCGAAGCCCAGCACCACGGCCGCCACGCTCATCCGCGCCAGATCGCCCAGCCGCATCAGCCTAAGCGAGAAGGCGGCGGCCAGAATCGACATGGCGGCGAACACCAAGGGCGTGGCCAGCAACTGTTGGAACCGCAGGCGATAGGCGGTGGAGGTGAAGCCGGCATTCTCGATGCGTTGGATCTGGTTGGGCAGCGACCAGAACGGCGTCGATTGCGGGCGGGCGAAGCGTTCGAACGCCTCCTCGTCGGCCAGGCTGGAGACCAGGGTCAGGCTGGAATAGGTGACGGCGCGCTGGCCGATCTGGGCGCCGACGGCGTTGGTCAGCCGCCAGCTGCCGGCGTTCAGCGAGGCCGCCTGCGCGTCGATCCGTTCCGAGAAGGTGCGGCCGCCGCCGGCCGCCGTGGTGTAGATAAAGAAGCTGACGTCCAGCAGGCGGGCGTTGGCGCGATCCTGACGCCCGGCGCGGATGATCATCTGACGCTGGTCGTCGCCCTCGCGCAGCCAGATGGCCTCACGCGGGTCGCCGCCCGGGGCCGTGCCGGAAATGCGCGCGCGTTCGCGCTGCCACAGGCCGTCGCCGGCCGAGGCCAGCGGCCCCAGCACGGTCACGGTCAGCACGCCCAGGACGAAGGCCATGCCGGCGGCGGGCAGAACGAACCGCCAGGCCGACACGCCGGCCGCCCGCATGGCGATCAGCTCGCTGCGCCGGTTCAGGCTGATGAAGGCCGAAAGGGTGCCGAACAGGAAGACGAAGGGCATCAGTTGCAGGATCACCGCCGGCGATTTCAGCAGCACCAGGCTGAATATCCGCACGGCAGACAGGTCCTGGTCCGATCCCAGGCCGCGCGACACCTCGACGAAGTCGATCAGCATGACCAGGGCGGAGATCACCGCCAGGGCCACGCCCAGGGATTTGAGCTGCTGGACCAGCACATAGCGTTCGATGACGCCCAGGCGAGGAATGTGAGGCGAACGGCGGGCGGGCATGGAGACGCTGGTCATGCGAGCCTCGCCTTCAGGCCGCCCAAGACGGCTGGTCGTCGACTGCGGCGCGGCTTGAGGGCGCGGAACAGGACGCGCATCGACACGGTGATGGCGATGAGGGGCACCACATACTGAAACACGTTCATCCAGGCGTTCCAGGCACTGGCGGCGATCAGGCCGTAGCCGATGACGCGCAGCAGCAGGAACAGGCCCGCAGCCTTGGCGATACGCACGGCGTAGCCCGTTCGGCTGAAGGCGCCGCCCAGAATGGCGGACAGGGCCAGGGAGATGGCAACCAGGGCGTAAAGCGGCGAAGATAGGCGGGAATGAGCCTCCGCCAACAACTCGCCGCGCGTGCCCGCGACCTCGATCACCTTGGGCGAAGGGTTCATAAGCTGCCGCAGATAAAGGTCCGAAGGCTTGTAGCGGATGGTGTCAGTCATGCTGGTGAAGGGGGCGAGCGAGAAGTCGTAGCGCCCGAAGGAAAGGGTCTCCAGAACCCCGCCGGACGAATAACGCTGGGCCGAGCCGTCGATCATGGTCAGGACCGGCGTGCCGGCGGCGTCGCGGCTGAACCGGGCCTCGGACGCGTTCCAGGTCGTGACCTTCTTGCCGTCGTCCAGATAGACGAACAGGTTCTTCAGCAGGCCGTTCTGCTCGATCTGCTGGACATAGACGGTCAGGCCGTCGGGGCCCTGGACGAACTGGCCTTCCTCGACGAGCAGGGCCGCCAGGTCGGTGCGGATGTCGAAGGCCTGACGCCGGGCCTCATGCTGGGCCCAGGGCAGCAGGAACAGGTTCACCAGCAGCGTGGCCAGAGTGACCAGCACGGCGATGCGGGCGGCGGGCGAAATGACCTGCCAGCGGGTCATGCCGCCGGCGAAGGCCGCCGTCAGCTCCTGCTCGCGCTGCAGCCGCGTCAGGGCGATCAGGGCGCCAACGAACAGGCCGATGGGCAGGATGACCGCCAGCAGCTGGGGCAGGGCCAGCAGCGTCAGCTTGATCATCACCCATACGCTCTGGCCGCGTTCGACGATGACCTGAAGCTGGTCCAGGCTCTGGCTCAGAATCCCGATTCCGGCCAGGGCCGCGCAGGCTGCGACCACCGGAAGCGAGATCTGGCGAAAAAGATATCTTTGAATCAGGTTCATGGGCGGATGGACTTCGCCCGGTTGCAGGCGGCGATAATGAGGCGCATCTAGTAGCACATGAGGGCGCGTCCGCGACAAGCAGACGCGCCGTTTGTCATTTCTTCCGTTGTTGATGCCGGGTGGGGCCTGGCTGGAGTCGCTGTATGAAGATCGAATTCGTCGCCGCCGTAGACACCGCTGAAATCCTCGCGGTCCCCGTGTTCGAAGGCCGTGAGTTCACAGCCGCCGGGGCCGATCTGGACGGCCGGACCGGCGGCGCCCTGACCCGGGCGATCGCCAAGGGACGCTTCACCGGCAAGACCGGCCAGAGCCTGGCCGTGGCCGCGCCAACCGGCGTGAACGCCGACACCGTGTTGCTGATCGGGGCGGGCGCCAAGGACAAGCAGGACGATCTGGCGGTCGAAGCCTTCGGTGGCGCAGCCTATGCGGCGGTCAAGCTGTCGGGTGCGGACGTCCTGACGCTGGACGCGTCGCACCTCACGCCGGCGCAGGCCGCTCGCGTGGGCTTCGCCGCGCGCTTGGCCGCCTATCGTTTCGATAAGTACCGGACCACGCAGAAGGCCGACAAAGTCCCCTCGATCACCACCCTTCGTGTGGCGACGTCCGACCTGCGCGCCGCCGAGGCCGCGCTGGAGCCGCTGTCGGCGGTCGCCGACGGCGTGATCTTCGCCCGCGACCTGGTGTCCGAGCCCGCGAACATCCTCTACCCGGCCGAGTTCGCCAAGCGCGTGAAGAACCTGGAAAGCCTGGGTCTGAAGGTCGATATCCTCGGCGAGGCCGAGATGGAGAAGCTGGGCATGCGCACCCTGCTGGCCGTGGGGCAGGGCAGCCGTCGCGAGAGCCAGCTGGCCGTCATCCAGTGGAACGGCGCCGCTGCCGGCGAGCAGCCCATCGCCTTCGTCGGCAAGGGCGTCTGCTTCGACACCGGCGGCATCTCCATCAAGCCCGCCGAGGGCATGGAGGACATGAAGTGGGACATGGGCGGCGCCGCCGCCGTGGCCGGAACCATGATGGCGCTGGCCGGCCGCAAGGCCAAGGTCAACGCCGTGGGCGTGCTGGGCCTGGTCGAGAACATGCCGGACGGCGACGCCCAGCGTCCCGGCGACGTGGTGGTCTCCATGTCGGGCCAGACGGTCGAGGTGATCAACACCGACGCCGAGGGCCGCCTCGTTCTGGCGGACGCGCTCTGGTACACGCAGGAGCGTTTCAAGCCCAGGTTCATGATCGACCTGGCGACGCTGACAGGCGCCATGATCGTGGCGCTGGGGCTGGACTACGCCGGCATCTTCTCGAACTCGGACGAGGTGTCCGACAACATCCTGTCGGCCTCCAAGACGGTCGGCGAGAACTTCTGGCGGATGCCGATCCCGGACATCTACAACCAGCATATCGAATCCAAGATCGCGGACCTGAAGAATATGGGCAACGGCCGCGCCGGCGGCTCGATCACCGCCGCCCTGTTCCTGCAGAAGTTCACCAACGGCGTGCCTTGGGCTCACCTGGACATCGCCCCGACCGCTTGGGCCAACAAGAGCCCCAGCCCCACCGTGCCGGAAGGCGGCGTCGGCTTCGCCGTGCGCACGCTGGATCGCATGGTGGCCGACGCCTACGAAGCGTGATCGCCGGAGGTAGAGCCGGGTGAGCGACAAGCCCGAAATCTGGTTCTACCATCTGGAGCGCTCGACGCTGGATCAGGTGCTGCCGACCCTGCTCGAGAAGACTCTCGAGCGGGGTTGGCGGGCTCTTGTGAAGTCGTCGCATTCGCATCGACTGGACGAGGTCGATGAGACGCTGTGGACCTTTCGCGACGAGAGCTTCCTGCCGCATGGGCGCGCGGATCAGCCCCATGCCGATCGCCAGCCGGTGCTGCTGAGCGAATCGGGAGAGAACCTGAACGGCGCTCAGGCGCTGTTCATAGTCGACGACGCAGAACTGGGCGCGACGGAAGGGTTCGAACGATGCTTCATTATTTTCGACGGTGGGGACGAGCCGGCTTTGCAGCACGCGCGCGGGCGCTGGAAGGCTCTGAAGGAACAGGGCGCGAACCTGGCCTATTGGCGTCAGACCGACGAAGGGCGCTGGGAAAAGGCGGCCTGATCGGGCTGGTGCTGCTGGCGGGCTGTTCGACGCCCGTCGCAGACGCCCCGGCTCCACGCACCGTCGAACAGGCGCAGGTGAACCCGCCGGTCGGCAGCCGCATGCCCACCGCCCAGACGGTCGATGTCTGCAAGGCGGGGGAGATGCAGTATCTGGTCGGTAAGTCCCGGACCGAAATCCCCGTCCCCGTCGAGGTCGTGAACCGGCGTGTGACCTGCACCACCTGCCCGGTGACCCAGGACTTTTCGGCCTATCGGTTGAACATTTTCTACAACGCCGACACCGGCATCATCGAACAGGTTCGCTGCGGCTAGGCGGCGGACATGAGGGAGAGACGATTATGAAGATCATCCTGAGCACGCTGATGGCCGCCGGCGCATTGACGCTGTCGGCCTGTGCGCCGACCCAGACCGCCGAGACCGCCCCGGGATCGGAGACGGCGTTCAAGGCCTGCAAGGTCGAGGACTATCAGAGCTATGTCGGACAGAACCGGTCCGCCATCCCGAACGCGCCGACGGGTCAGACCTTCCGCGTCCTGTGCACCACTTGCGCGGCGACGATGGACTATCGCGAGAACCGGGTGAACTTCGTCTATGACGAGGCGACCAATATCGTGCGCGAAGTGAAGTGCGGCTGACGCTCAGCGTCCGACGGTGTCGCCCGGCCATAAGGGTCCGCTGAACTTCCTGGCCAGATAGTCCATGAAGGCGGTGACCCGCGCCGGGCGCGGTCCGCTGCTGGGCGCGACCAGATGCAGGGCGATGGGCGGCAGGCGCCAGTCGGTCATCACCGTCTCCAGATGGCCGTCGGCGACGTCTTTCCAGTAGATGAAGTCCGGCTGAGGGAAGAGGCCAAGGCCGGCGCATAGCGAGGCGGTCAGGGCGTCGGAGTTGTTGGCCCGCAGCGGGCCGCGCGGATGCACGACCACCTCTTCGCCCGCGTCGTTGCTGAACCGCCAGCTGTCGGGCGACGGCATATAGGCGTAGCCGAGGCAGGCGTGACGGGCCAGATCATCGGGGTGGGCGGGACGGCCGCGCTGGTCCAGATAAGACGGCGAGGCGACCAGGGCGCGGGCCACGGGCCTCAGCTTGCGCGCCGTCAGGGAGGAATCCGGCAGGGCGGCGATCCGCAAGGCGCAGTCGAAACCGCCGCCCACCAGATCGATCACCTCGTCCGACAGGTGCAGGTCGATGGACACGTCCGGGTGGGTGGCCAGGAACTCGGGCAGGGCGGGGGCGACATAGGCCATGCCGAAGGACATGGGCGCAGCCAGACGCACCACGCCGCGCGGCGTCACCGACATGTCCAGCGCCTCGGACACGGCGCCCTCGGCCTCAGCCAGCATGTGGGCGGCGCGGGCCGCCAAGCTTCGTCCGGCGTCGGTCAGGGCGAAACGGCGCGAGGTCCGGTGCAATAGTGTGGTGCGAAGTTGCTGCTCCAGGCGCGACACGGCCTTTGACACCGTCGCCTTGGACATGCCCAAACCGTCGGCGGCGCCGGAGAAGGATTGGCTTTCAGCCACCTTGGCGAAGATGGCCAGGGCTTCGAGGTCAGGCAGGCGGGACATGGGCGGCTCTGCGTTCGGAAACGATGAGTTTCAGCTGTTTCTATTTCTGTTCGGTCGGCGATCTCTATCTTGGCGTCAAGCAAAGGCGTCGGACGGTTCCGACGCGAAAGGACGAGTTCGATGATCGAGCGCAGACCGTTTGAATCCCTTGGCGGCGCCAACCACGGCTGGCTGAACGCCAAACACCATTTCTCCTTCGCCAACTATTATGATCCCAAGCGCATGAGCTGGGGCAATCTGCGGGTCTGGAACGACGACGAGATCGCCGCCGGTTCGGGCTTTCCGCCCCATCCGCACGCCGACATGGAGATCATCACCTATGTCCGCGACGGGGCCATCACCCACGAGGACAGCCTGGGCAACAAGGGCCGCACCGTGGCCGGCGACGTTCAGGTGATGAGTGCGGGCACCGGCATCCGCCACGCCGAATACAACGCCGAGCCGGAGCTGACGCGGATCTTCCAGATCTGGATCGAACCGACCAAGCGCGGCGAGGCGCCCAGCTGGGGCTCCAAACCCTTCCCCAAGGGCGAGCGGTCCGGGCAGTTTGTGGTCCTGGCCTCGGGCTTCGACGGGGATGAGGACGCCCTGCCGATCCGTACAGATGCGCGGATCGTGGCGGCGACGCTGAAGGCGGGCGATAGCGCGGACTATGCGCTGGGATCGACCCGGCGCGCCTATCTGGTTCCCGCCAAGGGCGAGGTCGAGGTCAATGGCGTCAAGCTGAGCGCCCGCGACGGCGCGGCCATCGCCCAGGAAGACGTCGTCACGGTCAAGGCGCTCTCGGACGCCGAGATCGTGCTGGTGGACGCCGCCTGATCGACAAGGCCCAAGTTTTCGGATCAACCTATCCGGCCGAACCGTCTTCGGCCGGATGACCCGCCCGGTGCGGGCCGTCCCCGCCATGGGGAGGAGACCACAAGATGTTCAATCAACTCGAAGCGTCATCGCCGCATTTCCGCGCGATCCTGCGTATCATCGCGGGCTTACTGTTCCTGGCGCACGGCGTGGTGAAACTGTTCGGCTTCCCGGAGGGCGCGCAACCGGGTCAGGTCGAGATCATGTCCCTGCTCGGGATCGGCGCTATCCTGGAACTTGTCGGCGGTTCGCTGCTGGTGCTGGGCGCCTTCACCCGGCCTGTGGCCTTCATCCTGGCCGGAGAGATGGCGGTGGCCTACTGGATGTTCCACGCGCCCTCCAGCCCCTATCCGGCGGTGAACGGCGGCGATGCGGCCATCCTGTTCTGTTTCATCTTCCTGTATCTGCTGGCCGCAGGTCCCGGTTCGTGGAGCGTGGACGGCAGGCTGCGCGGCCGGGCGTAGGCTGGCCGCGTCCGCCTCATAGCGGCGCATCTATTCGTCAGGGCCTCGAAAGCCCTGACGAATATCCGGCGTCAGGAGGTTGGCGGTCGTTTGCGGCCGTCAGAGGGTGGCCGCCCAGTCCGTCGCGCGGACCAGGCTGTCGATGATGCCCGGTTCAGACGAGGCGTGGCCGGCGTCGCCGACGATGTCCAGCTTCGCCTCGGGCCAGGCGCGGTGCAGCGCCCAGGCGCCGGAGATCGGCGTGACCACGTCGAACCGTCCCTGGGCGATCCAGCAGGGAATGTGGCGCATGCGATCGACGTTCTTCAGCAACCAGCCTTCCTCCTCGAAGAAGCCGCCGTTGGTGAAGAACCAGTTCTCGATCCGGGCGAAGGCCACGGCGAACTCGGGTTCGGCGAACTTCTCGGGACGGGCGCCGGGACCCTGCACGCTGACCGTCTCGCCTTCCCAGCTGGACCAGGCGACGGCGCAACGCTCGCGTTCGGCGACGTCGTCGCCGATCAGCCTTTTGTAATAGGCGGCCATCAGGTCGCCGCGCTCGGCCTCGGGAATGGGGGCGACGAAACGCTCCCAGGCGTCAGGGAAGATCATCGAGGCGCCGTCCTGGTAGAACCAGTGCAGCTCCTTCTTCGTCAGCAGGAAGATGCCGCGCAGCACCAGGGCCAGGCACCGTTCGGGATGGGTGATGGCGTAGGCCATCGACAGGGTCGACCCCCACGAGCCGCCGAACACCACCCATTGATCGACGCCGCACAGGACGCGAAGACGCTCGATATCCTCAATCAGGGTCCAGGTGGTGTTGTTCTCGAGCGAGGCGTGGGGCCGCGACAGGCCGCAGCCGCGCTGGTCGAACATGATGATGCGATAGACGGCCGGGTCGAAATAGCGGCGCATGCCTGGATTGACCGCGCCGCCCGGGCCGCCGTGCAGCACCAGGACCGGGCGGCCGTGCGGATTGCCCGATTCCTCGTAGTAGATTTCATGGACCCCGTCGGTCGTCATCCAGCCCGAGGCGTGGGGTTCGATCTCGGGATAAAGCTCACGACGCAAATCGACAGACGCGGGGAAGGCCATGAAGAATCGGTCTTTCTGCGAGAGGCTGGAAGGCTAGGAACGCAATGCCGCAACGGCGAGGCAAAGCCAACCGGCGATCATCAGCAGGCCGCCGACGGGGGCGACGGCGCCGAAGGCGGGCGCGCTGAGAAAGGCGATCAGCGCCAGGGAGAGGCAGAACACCAGCCCGCCCGCCGCACCGAGCCAGCCGGCGATGCGGGCCATTCGGCCGCCGTCCAGCAACAGGGCGCAGCCGAAGGCGAAGACGGCGTGGACCATCTGATACTGGGCGCCGGTCGTCAGTAGGGATTTGATCTGCGGACCCGCCCCATGCGCGGCGAAGGCCCCGACGGCGACGGCCATGGCGCCGTTCAGGGCGGCGAAGAGGATCAGGTTGCGACTCACGATCATCCGACCAGCCTAGCCGGGTGGAGCGTGAGAGTCTGCCACTGCTGCGCTTAGCCGGCGCGAGGCAGAGGGGTCAGGTGGCTGGCCATGGCGGTGGCGGCGGCCTTGATGCCCTTGCGCACCGTCGCCTCATTGGCGGGGGCGGGCGCGCGCAGCAGGCCGATGGCGGGCGTGAGCGGCCCGTCGGGCAGGTCGGCCAGCACGCGGTAGAGAAGATAGGAGCCTACGTCTTCCTCGGCCTCGGACGAGGCGTCGGCCTCCAGCCCCACGGCGGTCAGGGCGCGCAGCATGTCGGCGACCGGGGCGGTGGAGCGGGCGACGCCGGGGCCGGTGCTGGATAGGCGGTGCTTGTAGTCCAGCGTGCGGTTCTCGGCGCGCATCTGGACGCGGAAACCGTCGCCCTTGTGCGTACGTCCGACCAGCAGGACCGCGCGGCAGTCGCCGCTGCCCAGGCGGGCCGCCAGCGTCGAGGCCAATTCGTCGGGATCGGCGGCGGCGATGGGGACTGCGCGCGCGCCAATGGGGCTCCATATCTCGCCGGACAGGTCCTCGACCAGATCCCAGCCGGGATCCTCGCCGTCATAGGCGCAGATGATGATGCCTGGGCGGCGGTCAGCACTCGCGGGGCCGTCGATCTCATTCATCGTGCCGGCCATAGCCATGTCCATGACAGTTCGGTGACGCATGTAGGTGGCTTCAACTTCCGAACGCCGTCAAGCCCCGATCATCCTTAGCCCAGGTCGCCGACGGCCGCATCCAGCAACATGAAGGCGCGACCGCTATCGGACGCCAAGCTGCTTTGGACGGCTGCGCCGTCGCCCGCGAGAGCCGAGGCGGCCAAGGCGGAGGCGAAGCTGCGGACGTAGCGTTCGGCGTCGGCGCGCAGGTCGGCGTCGCTGAGGACGCGGCGCGAGACGCTGCGCACGGCGGCGGGGGCGACACGGCGCACGATCTGGCGTGCGGCGTCCGGGTCGCCCTTGGTGATGGCGCGGGCCGCCTCCTCGACACGCGATCGCGGCAAGAGCGCGTTGGGATCGACGCCCATGCGCCGGATGGCGGCGGTGACGCGGTCCGAAAGGGCTTCGGACTCGGCCGGCGACGGGGAGGGGGTGTCCAACTCAAGCGGAGCTTCGTTGTCGTCGTCGCCGGAAACCAGATCGCTCCAGTCCAGGCCCTCGTTCGCGTTCGAGCGCGGCGGTTCGGCCGGTTCGAGGCGAAGGCGGCTGCGAAGGCCGAACTTGCGCTCCTCGACCGGCGGCGGGGTCGGCCGCGCGGGGCGGGGATCGGGCCGGGACTCGATCTCGGGCGTCGGCTCGCGACGGCGCGCGGGCGCCGCGTCGCCGGAGACCACGCCCATCAGCCGGACCGCCTCGGTCAGCATGTCGTAGTTGCGGCGAACCCGGTCTTGGAAGCCAAGATCCAGCGCCTCGGTATCGTCGGCCGCCTTGCGCGAGGCGGCGGAAAGCGAGGCCAGGCCCTCCTCGACCGTGGCGCGCACGGCGTCGGCGCGGGCGCGGGCCTCTTGCGGCAGTCGGGCCGCGCGGTCGTCGATGTCGGCCACGGCGGTGTCGATCTCGGACAGAGCCGAGTTCAGGCGCGCGACAAGCGTCTCCAGACGATTGACCATCCGTTCGCTGGTCTGGTCCAGCAGGCTCGACGTCTCGCCGACGATACGGCGGGCGTCGTCGATGCGGGCGTCAGCGGCCTGGTCGGCCTTCTGCGCGGCTTCGAACAGCGATTCGCCCAGTCGGTCGGTGCGCAGACGCGCCTGTTCGGCGGCGTCGGCGGCGGCGGCGCGGGAGTCCTCGGCCGTGGCGCGCATCTGCTCCAGGGCGCGGCGGGTCTCCTCCATAAGGGCGTCGCGGGCTTCGGCGGCCAGGGCCTCGAACCGATCCAGGGCGACCTTGGTGGCGGAATCGAAGCCGTCGGCCTCGCGCTGGGACATGTCCACCAGGGCGCGGAACTGGTCGGCGGCGGCTTCCACCAGGTCGCGCATCGTCTCGATCGAGGTCTGGGACGTCTGGCCCAGGTCGGTGTTGGCGGTGCGGGTGGCCGACAGATGTTCGATCAACTGGGCGCGCTGGCTCTCGACCTGGGCGGAGAAGTCTTCCTGATCGGTGCGCAGGGCGTAGGCGGCGGTGACCAGGGCGGCGCGTTGCTGGCCCAGGCCTTCCTCGACCGACTGGATCTGTTCGGCGACGCCCGAGCCGGCGGTCTCCAGGCGGATGGTCTGGCGGGCAAGGTCGTCGGCGGCGACGCGGGCGGCGTCCTGGGCCTCGCCGGCGGCGGCGGCGAGGTCGGCGGCGCGAGCGGCCAGGGCCGCTTCGGCCTCGCGCAACTGCGCCTGGGCCAGGTCGGACGCGTCTGCGACCATGCGCGACTGGCGCTCGACGGCGTCGATGACGCCGGACGCCTGTGCATCCAGATGAAGGCCCAGGGTCTGCATCTGGTCGCGCTCGCGGCCCAGATTTTCGGTCAGGCGACGGGCGGTACGGCCGGCGTTCTCGGCGGCCTCGTTCAGGCGGGAGGTCTCTTCGGCCAAGGCTTCGCGCAGCAGGGCCATGTCGTGACGGGCGCGTTCGGCCGCCAGGGCGGCATGGTCGATGTCGGAGCGCAGGGACTGGAGGACTTCGCCGGTCTGCTGGGCGGCGAGGGCGGTGGGGGCGACCAGGGCCTCGGCCAGTTGTCTGGCGCGGCGGGTCTCGGCGGCGAGACCTGCGCCCTGACGCACGGCATGGGCCAGCATGATGGCCAGACCGGCGGGGGCCAGGGCGATCAGGGCGTAGATGGCGATCCGCAACGGATCCAGCTCCGCACCGCCGGCGCCGAACTCATAGGCGGCCCAGGAGGCGACGCCCCCGATCCACAGGGCCGAGGCGATGCCGGCGATCAGATAGGCGTGACGGCCGGAAGGGTCGGAATGGCGCGTGGTGGCGACCGTGGTCACGGCGGGCGGCGAGCGCTCGAACGTGGTGGGCGGCTTGCCGGCGGCCACGGCCATTTCGACGCCGGCGGTCGATTCGGGGGTCGGTTCGGCCGCAAGTTCGGGTGGAGAGACGGAGCGGTTTTCCGCGTTCGGAGCGCGCTCTGCGGCGGCGGCGCGTTCCTGGGCTTGTCGCTGTTCTTCCAGAAGACGCCGTCGGCGGCGTTCGGACATGGGCGGCGCGAAGGTGGGCTGGACGATCTCCAGCTCCGGCTCGGGAATAGGCGAGAGGTCGGGCGCCGCTTCGTCGGACAGGGTTGCGTCATCCGTCGAAAGTTCGACGGGCGGAGCGACCTCGTCTTCGGTCAGCTTGAGCGGCGGCCGTTTGGGAGACTTCATCAGCGGTAAAACTCGATCTCTACGCGGGCGTCCGACAACGCCGACGAGACCCTAGAGCATGATCGGTTCGGACGAAACCGCCTCGAAGGCGCAGCCCGTCGATGGGCGTCTGAGGTGGGCGGGTCGCGATCAGCAGTCGCGCTTGGTGTCGGTGAGGATCGCCGAGGACGAACCGGCGTCGCGGCATTCGGTCACCCGATGCACTTCACGGTCCGCGTGATTCGGCGTGTGGATATCAACGCCGAACTGCGACAGGACGGCGGCCGCCAGGAGCGCAATGAAGCCGGCGATCAGTTCGACCAACGCCTGCATTCCGCCCTCCCTGCGGCCCGAACGGCCACGCTCCTTATGACTCAAATGGGCGAACGTCACAATCCCGCCGCCAAAGATTGACCGCGCGCGATGTGCATGGAACGGAGGTGGATGGGCGTTCCGACGCGGTGTCACGCGAATCGGGCAGATGGACCGCATGACGCAAAGCAGCGACAGTTATGACGGCAGTCTGCTGGAGCCCGGGCCGGGGCTCTGGCACGTGGCCGTCGCCAACCGTTTTTCCGTGCTGATGGAGAACGAGGCCTATTTCGACGCCCTGTCATTGGCCTTGCAGAAGGCGGAACGGTCCATCGTGCTGCTGGGGTGGCAGTTCGATCCTCGCACCCATCTGGACCCGGAAACGCGACCGGGGGACAAGTCGGCCGAGATCGGTCGCCAGCTGCGGATGCTGGTCAAGAAGAAGCCCGACCTGGACGTGCGGCTGCTGATCTGGAAATCGCCGCTGCTGATCGCGGCGTCGCAGGGCTTTTATCCGCACCGGGCGCAGCGTTGGTTCCGCAAGCGGATGGTCGAGTTCCGGCTGGATTCGCCCGGGCCGATCGGGGCCTGCCACCACCAGAAGGTCATCGTCATCGACGACAAGGTCGCCTTCTGCGGCGGCGGGGACATTTCCACCGACCGATGGGACTCCGACGAACATCTGGACGGCGACCCGCGCCGCGCCCTGCCCAGCGGCCTGATCTGCAAGGCTCGGCACGAGGTGATGAGCGTGATGGATGGTCCGGCCGCGCGGGCGCTGGGTGATCTGGCGCGCGAACGCTGGTTCAAGGCGACTTGGGAGCGGACGGCGCCGGACGAGGTCGAGGGCGACCCCTGGCCTGACGGCGTGCCTGTGCAGATGACCGATGTGCCGGTCGGCATCGCGCGCACCGAGCCTAAATGGTCCGGGCGGCACGAGGTGCGCGAGAGCGAGGCCTTGCACCTGGAATCCATTCGTCGCGCCAAGCGTCTGATCTATTTCGAGAACCAGTATTTCACCTCGCCGGTTATCGCGGCGGCCCTGGCGCGACGCCTGGCCGAGCCGGACGGGCCCGAGGTGATCGTGATCTCGACCGGCAAGAGCCCCAGCTGGTTCGACAGCATGACGATGGACACAGCGCGGGCCGAGGTGCTGTTCCGCCTGGAACAGGCCGACATCTACAATCGCTTTTTCGCGTTCGCCCCGCTGACGGAACATGGCGACCGGATCATCGTCCATGCCAAGGTGTCCATCATCGACGACCGTCTGTTGCGGATCGGATCGACCAATCTGAACAACCGTTCAATGGGGCTGGACACGGAGTGCGACATCGCCGCCGAGCCGACCGATGATGCGGGACGGGCCGCGATCACCGCCCATCGGCATCGGACCATCGCCCATTGGCTGGGCGTTGCGACGGACGACTATGCGGCGGTGGAGGGGGTGTTCGGCTCGGTCGGCGCCGCCATCTGCAACTTCGACACCGATCGGTTGAAGCCGCTGGGGTCCGAACCGCCGACGCGGATCCAGCGGATGTTCGCCGAATGGCAGCTGGGCGATCCGACCTCTTCGACCGACGCCTGGCGGCCGTGGAAGCGGCTGAACCGGTCGCGTCGCACACGGCCCGCGTCCGAGGGCGGTCAGGCGCCGGGCTGAACCACGTCGAAGTCTATGATCAGCGGCAGGTGGTCCGACGCCACGCGGGCCAGGGGTGAATAGTCCGAACGCACGCCGCGAATCCTGATTTCCGGGCTGACGAAACAATGGTCGATGCGGATGGCCGGGAAGGCCGAGGGGAAGGTCTTCACGCTGGGCTTGACCCCCAACTGCCGCTGGCAGTCCTGAAGGCTGCGGCACAGGGTCTGATACGGTCGGGTGATCGAGGTGGCGTTGAAGTCGCCCGCCAGCAAAGTCGGGCCTGAGCAGCCGCCCACCCAGCCGGCGCCGACCAGAGCGGCGGCCTGAAGTCGTTGCTCGCGTGGGACCAGACCCAGATGGGTGTTGAGGACATTGACGGCGGTTCCGTCGATCTCGATCTCGGACCAGATGGCGCCGCGAGGCTCCAACCCCGGAATGCCGGAAACCGTCGGCAGGGCGCCGGCGCGGATCAGCCGTTCGGGATGCGCCGTCAGTATGGCGTCCCCGTACAGTTCGGACTCGACGCGCATCGCCGGATGAAAGCGCGAGGTCATCGACAGGCCCGCCGCTATGGCCTCGGCCTGGTCCACGCCGCCTGTGCGAAGGCGGCCAACGTCCAGTTCCTGAAGGCAGACGATGTCGGGTTCGTATTCGGCGATGACGGCGACGATGCGGTCGACGTCCAGCCGGCGATCCGTGCCGACGCAGCGATGGACATTGTAGGTGAGGAGGCGAGGCATGAATCTGCGGATGTCTGGGCCAGGACCGTGAGCTAGGCCTTTTCGGCCTCGATTGCGACCCCGATGCGACGCTCAGAGCAGGATCAGGTGATCGGGCAGTTCGTTTGGATTGTTCGCACGCGGCGGGAAGTGTCGCGCCAGCACCTGGCCGCACAGGGCGATGGCGGTCGAGAAGCCTTCGACCGGGCGTTTGGCGCGCAGCTCGCGCGTCAGGGCGGCGACGGCCTCGGCCCAGGCGCTCTCGTCCACCTGGCTGTGAATGCCTTCGTCGGCAATCAGCTCGACCTGGTGTTCGTCCAGGGCGGCGAACAGCAGGACGCCGGTGCGTTCGCGGGTGACATGGACGCCCTGGGCCAGGAACTGCTGCAGCGCCGCCTCGCGGACTCGGGCGCGTCTGACCCCCGAGGGCGTGGCCAGGCGGCGGACGGCAGGCAGGCGGGTCAGCAGGAAGACGCCGACGAAGATGACAGCCTGCGCGAGGGCGTAGAGCGCCAGCGCCCGCCCCGTGCTGGCCGCCTGCGTCGCCTGGTGGGCGGCCTCCCAGCCGGCGCCGGGCCACTGGAAATCAAGCGCGAAGGGGATGGCCACGATCGGCACGAGCAGGGCGGCCGCCGACGCCCAGGCCAGGCTGACGTCGGTATAGGTGGAGACGCGCCGCGAGATGACGCAGAAGATTTCGCCCGAGGTCTGGCGCTCGGCCGCCGCGATGGCCTCCGCGATCCGGGCGCGGTCGCTGTCCGTGATCTGCATCACCATCCTCCCGAAGCACCGCCGCCGCCGAAGCTGCCGCCCCCGCCGCCGAATCCACCACCGCCGCCGCCCCATCCGCCACCGCCGCGCCCTGAGCTTCTGAGGGCTTCGGAGGCGGCCCACAGAAGCACCGATCCGACGCCGCTGCGTCGCCCGCGCCCAGACCGCATGGCGATCAGGAACATGAAGACGAAGATGGCCGCGATGATGACGATCGGGACGATGGACTCGCCCTTGGCGTCCTGTTGCTGCGCTACCGCCTGGGCGCGGGCCTGGGCCTCGGCCGGGTCGAGCGACAGCTGGGCGACCAGGGCGTCCACGCCCTTGACCACCCCGGTCTGGTAGTCGCCGTCGCGGAAGGACGGCAGGATGTCGTTTCGGATGACCTGAGACGAGAAGGCGTCGGTCAGGATCGGTTCGAGACCATAGCCGACCTCGACGCGGACCTTGCGTTCGTTCGGCGCGACGATCAGCAGGGCGCCGTTGTCGTTTTCCTTCTGGCCGATGCCCCAGGCGCGACCCAGCTGATAGCCGTAGTCCTCGATCTCCTGGTCCTGAAGACTGTTCAGGGTGACGACGACCAGCTGATCGCTTGTTGCGGCTTCCAGCGCCGCCAGTTTCTCGCTCAGGGCCTGTTCGGTCGCGGGATCGAGCAGATTGGCCTGATCGACCACCCGGCCGGTCAGGGGCGGGAAGTCGAGCCTGCTCTGGGCCGCCGCCGGAAGGACGAACAGGAAGGCGGCGACGAGCCCCAGGAGGATGGCGGCGACGCCCGCCGGACGCCGCGTCCGTATCGGGAGACGGTTCACTGGGCCGGTGGGGTCGAACCCGGCGCCACGGTCGGCGCGCCGCCGCCGGGCGCCGAAGCGTTGGACGGCGGGGCGTTCAGGTTGAAGTTGACCTGGGGCGCCGACTGGGCGGCGGCGGTGGCGGTGAACAACTGCATCGGCTGCGAGCCGCCATGCAGGGTCTTGGCCCAGATCACCTGCGGGAAGGTGCGCAGGGTGGTGTTGTAGTCGCGGACGGCCTCATTGTAGTCGCGGCGCGAGATGGCGATGCGGTTCTCGGTGCCTTCCAACTGCGACTGCAGGGTCAGGAAGTTCTGGTTGGCCTGAAGCTGGGGATAGGCTTCGACCGTGACGAGCAGGCGCGACAGGGCGCCGGACAGTTGGCCCTGGGCCTCCTGATACTGCTGGAAGGCCTGCGGGTTGTTCAGGTCGTCGGCCGAGACATTGACAGAGGTGGCGCGGGCGCGGGCGTTGATCACGTCCGTCAGGGTGGTGCGTTCCTGGATCGCGGCGCCTTGGACGGTGGCGACCAGATTGGGAACCAAGTCGGCGCGGCGCTGATACTGGCTTTGAACGTCCGCCCAGGCCGCCTCGGCGCGTTCCTGCTTGGTGGGGATGGTGTTGTAGCCACAACCGGCCATGGCCGGGGTGATGAGGAGTGCAGCCGTCAGAGCAAGGGCGCGGGCGTTGAGGCGAACCATGACATCTCCCTGTCGGCGCTGATCGCCGTTCAGGGGACTATCATCGCAAGGTCGGATCGCTTCAAGCGTTTAAGGATTCCGGCTCGATATTGTTGATGCGGCAGGCCGACGAATAGGTGTTGGCCAGCAGGCAGGCGATGGTCATGGGGCCGACGCCGCCGGGAACCGGGGTGATGCGGCCCGCGACCTCGACCGCCTCCTTGAAGGCTACGTCGCCGACGACGCGGGTCTTGCCCTCGGCGGCCTTGACCGGATCGGCCGAGGGGACGCGGTTGATGCCCACGTCGATGATGGTGGCGCCCGGTTTGATCCAGTCGCCCTTGATCATCTCCGGGCGACCGACTGCGGCGACCAGGATGTCGGCCCTGCGGCACACCTCGGCCAGGTCGCGGGTGCGGGAATGGGCGATGGTCACGGTGCAGCTTTCGCCGAGCAGAAGCTGTGCCATCGGCTTGCCGACAATATTGGAGCGGCCGACGATGACGGCGTTCAGACCCGACAGATCGCCCAACTGATCCTTGAGCAGCATCAGACAGCCCAGAGGGGTGCAGGGCACGAGGCCCGGCAGGCCGACGGCCAGACGACCCGCATTGACGACGTGGAAGCCGTCCACGTCCTTGTCCGGGGAAATGGCGTCCAGCACCACCGAGGCGTCAATGTGGGCGGGCAGGGGCAGTTGCACCAGGATGCCGTGGATGCCCGTGTCCGCATTCAGTTGGGCGATCAGGGCCAGCAGCTCGTCCTGGCTGGTCGTATCGGCCAGGCGGTGAGTGTCGGAGCGCATGCCGGCGCGCAGCGTCGTCTCGCCCTTGTTGCGCACATAGATCTGGCTGGCGGGATCTTCGCCGACGATGACGACGGCCAGGCCGGGCTCGATGCCATGGGCGGCCTCCAGCCGAGCGACGGCCGCGCCGACACGCTCCACCAGGGCGGCGGAGAAGGCCTTGCCGTCGATCAGGGTCGCGGGCGTGGATTGGGCCGACATGGCAGCTCCGTCTGGAGGGAAAATCAGGATGGCGGCGATTTACAGCCGTCGCGGTTCGGCGTCTATGATCCGCGCCCAATGCTGGAGGAATTCATGAATCGTCCGTCTCTTGTCGCCGCTGTCAGCACCCTCGCCCTGCTGTGGGCCGTCGGGCCGGCAGCAGCCCAGGACGCCCAGCCCTTGCGGATTGGCGCAACGGTGAACGGCGCCCTGACGGACAGTGACGGCAAGGCGGCGGACGACGAGTACCGCTATGACGACTATCGGTTCGAAGCGCGGGCGGGTCAAAGGCTGGAAGCGACCCTGGCTTCGGATGATTTCGACGCCTTCCTGTCGGTCTACGCCGACGGCGCCGACGACGAACCGCTGGCCACCGACGACGACGGGCAGGGAGACGGAACGAACGCGCGGCTGCGGTTCACGCCCGAGACAGGCGGCGCCTACGTCCTGCGGGCAAGGACGCTGAGCGGGCTGGAGGGCGGCGACTATCGACTGTCGCTGCAGGAGCGGCCGGCCGCGCCGCGTGCGCCGCGCCCTGGCGGCATTCGCGTCGGCGCGACCCAGACCGGCGAACTGACCGCGCGTGACGCAGAGCAGGACGACGGCGGGCGTTACGACGCCTTCGCCTTCCGCGCCCGAGAGGGCGAACGGGTCGTCGTCACCCTGGACTCTGACGCCTTCGATCCGCTCGTGCGGGTGGGGCGGATGAACGGGCCTGACTTCGTCGAACTGAGTTCCAACGACGATTCGCCCGGCGGCGGACTGAACGCGCGGTTGACCTTCACGGCGCCGACGGCGGGAGACTACATCATCCGCGCCACATCGCTGGAAGACGGCGTCGGTCGCTACGCGGTGGGCCTTTCCGAGGCGCCGCCCGCTCCGCCGTCCAAGCCCATCGCTGTCGGCGACGAGATCAAGGGTGAACTGGGGTCCAACAGCCCGACCAATGACGACGGCCAGCACGCCGAGACCTATCGTTTCAACGGGACGCAGGGACAGCGCGTCGCCATCGAAATGGCGTCCAGCGACTTCGACGCCTATCTGACGCTTCGCCGCCTGTCGGACAACGCGGTGCTGGCGCAGGACGACGACGGCGCGGGGTCGGGCACGGACTCCCGCATCGCCCATACCCTGGACGCCGATGGCGAATATCTGATCGAGGCGCGCGGCTTCAGCGACGAGGCCGAGGGCGACTATACGCTGAAGCTCACCGAGACCGCGCCGCCGCCGCCGCCCACAGTCGCCACCTTCGGTCAGAAGGTCGACGGCGAAATCACGGACGAGGACCCCCGGGGCGACGACGGCAAACGCTACGACGCCTATGTCTTCACCGGGACAGAGGGGCAGCGCGTCCAGGCGATCCTGCGATCAGGCGATTTCGACGCCTATCTGGAGATCGGCGAGGCCGGGGACGATTTCGAAGCTCTGGCCAGCGACGACGACGGCCTGGCGGAAGGCACGGATTCGCGCCTGAACTTCACCCTCCCGTCTGACGGCGACTATGTGGTTCGAACCTCCCCGCTGGATGCGGAAGGCAAGGGGCTCTATTCGCTCGAACTGCTGGATCGCGGGCCGGAGCCGAAGCCGGGCAGCCTGCTGGTCGGCGGCACGGTGCGCGGCGCCCTGTCGAACAGCGCCGCCTTGAGCTACGAAGGGGCCTATTTCGACGCCTATCGCTTCCAGGCGAAGAAGGATGAGAAGCTGCGGATCACCATGGTGTCCAACGCCTTCGACTCTTTCCTGGACCTGGGTGAGGTCGACGACGAAGGCGAGTTCACCAGCCTGGCCACCGACGACGACAGTCTGTCGGACACCCACGCCAAGCTGGATTGGACCGCGCCGGACGATGGTTGGTACGTGGTGCGCGCCCGCGCCTTCGGTCCCAACCAGACCGGCGCCTACGCCCTGACCGTCGAGCGACAGCCCGCCGGGAGCGCGTCCCGGAACAGCGCGGCCGCCGAGTAGAGGAATGACTGAGCCCGCGCCGCCCAACCGCAAGGACCAGCACCTCGACGTGGTGCTGGACGGGCGCGGGCGGCATGCGCGGGACGCCGGTTTCGACCGGGTCCATTTCGTCCACGAAGCGTTGCCTGACCTTGATCACGACAAGATCGACCTGGGCGCCGATTTTCTGGGCAAACGCCTGAAGGCGCCGCTGCTGATCAGCGCCATGACTGGCGGTCCGGCGCGGGCGGAGGCGATCAATGCGCGCTTAGCCGAGGCCGCCCAGCACCTGGGCATCGCCCTGGCCGTCGGGTCGCAACGGGCGGCGATCGAGGGCGGGGCCGTCGGCGGTCTGGACCGGACGCTGCGTCGCCGCGCGCCTGACACTGTGATCCTGTCGAACATCGGCGCGGCCCAACTGACACGTGGCTTTGGCGTGGACGAGGCGAGGCGGGCGATCGAGATGATCGACGCCGACGGCCTGGTGGTCCATCTGAACCCGCTGCAGGAGGCTTGTCAGCCCGAGGGTGATCGCGATTGGTGGGGCGTCGGCGCGGCCCTCGAGGCGTTAATCCGGAAACTGGATGCGCCGGTGGTGGTCAAGGAGACGGGCGCAGGACTGTCGGGCCGCACGGCGCGGCGGCTGATCGACATGGGAGCGGCAGCCGTGGATGTCGCGGGCGCAGGCGGATCCAACTGGGCGCTGGTCGAGGGCGAACGCGCGGTCGATCCGGCGGACAAGGCCCACGCCGCCGTCTTCGCCGACTGGGGCGCGCCGACGGCCCGCGCCATCGTCGATGTCAGGCGCGCCTGCCCGGAGGCCACGATCATCGGGTCGGGCGGGGTCCGCAACGGACTGGATGTCGCCAAGGCGATTCGCCTCGGGGCGGACATCGCAGGCCAGGCGGCGGGGGTTCTGGCGGCCGCCGCGACATCGACCGAGGCGGTGGAGGAACATTTTCAACGGGTCATCCGACAGCTGCGAACCGTCTGTTTCTGCACCAACTCCGCCAATCTCGCGGGGCTACGTCGCGCGGCGCTGCAACCCCTCGACTGACCTCTTCGGTTGCCAATCCGGCGTGGCGGCGTGTAGAGGACCGCCTCCTGTTGGGGAGTAGCTTCCGGCGTCCTTATCGTCGGGATCGGGTCAACACACTCGCGCTTCGGCGCGTGGCGCGATCAGCGGAAACACCGCCTAGCGAGACCAGCGCGTTCCACCGCCGCACCGGCCGGCGTGGAGCCGCTGTCCCGTGCCCGGTCGAGTGTTCGCTTCATGACCCCAGGAGCCATCGCCATCCTGTCGCTCAGCATGTCCACGGACGCCTTCGCGGCCGCCGTCGGGCGTGGGGCGTCGCATCGGCCCAGTGTGCCGTCGGCCATCAAGGCGGGCCTGGTGTTCGGCGTTATCGAGGCCATCACCCCGCTGATCGGCTGGGGGCTGGGGTTGGTGGCGGCGGGGCTGGTTCAGCAGATCGACCACTGGATCGCCTTCACCCTGCTGACGCTCGTCGGCGGCAGGATGATCTGGGAAGGCGCCAAGCCGCGGCGGGCTCAGGAAGAGGATGCTCCACGCCGCTCCGGCCCCTGGGCCCTTATCGCCACAGCCATCGGCACCAGTATCGACGCGGCGGCCATCGGCGTGGGCCTGGCCTTCATTGGAGCGAACATCTGGGTGATCGCCGCCTCGATCGGCTTCACCACCTTCGTTCTGACCACCCTGGGCATGCTGATCGGCAGAGCCGTCGGGATGCGGCTGGGCAAGGCGGCGGAACTGATCGGCGGGGTCGCCCTGATCGGACTGGGAACGATGATCCTGCTGGAGCACCTGGGCATGCTCGGCGGCTGACGCCGTTAGGTCGAGGGCAACAGGTCCCCGGCGAAGGGGCGATAACGACCTGTTCTGACGCCGTCGGTCGCACGGGCGATGTCCGGTGCGAAATAATGGTCGCTGGCGTAGGGCGCGGCGGCTTCCCGCACGATGGAGAAGACCTGCTCCAGGGCAGGCGAACTGGTCAGGGGGCGATGGAACTCCAGCCCTTGCGCCGCCGCCAGCAGTTCGATGCCAACGACCGTCGCCGCGTTCTCGGCCATGTCCAGCAGGCGGCGCGCGCCGTGGGTGGCCATGGAGACGTGGTCTTCCTGGTTGGCGCTGGTCGGGACCGTGTCCACGCTGCACGGATGGGCGACCATCCGGTTTTCGGCGATCAGGGCGGCGGCTGTCACTTGAGCGATCATGAAGCCTGAGTTCAGGCCGCTTTCCTTGACCAGGAAGGCTGGCAATTCGCTCATCTTCGGATCGACCAGAATGGAGGTCCGCCGCTCGGAGATATTGCCGATCTCGCACAGGGCCATGGCGATCTGATCGGCTGCAAAAGCAACGGGTTCGGCGTGGAAGTTTCCACCGGAGATGACATCTCCGTCTTCGATGAAGACCAGCGGATTGTCAGTCACCGCATTGGCCTCGCGTTCCAGCGTCGCGGCGGCGGTCTTAAGCACATCCAGGATGGCACCCATGACCTGGGGCTGGCAGCGCAGGGAGTAGGGGTCCTGAACCTTGGTGCAGTCGTCGCGGTGGCTGTCGCGGATGGCCGAGCCTGTCATCAGCGCCCGCAGGCGGGCGGCGACGGCGATCTGTCCCGGCTGGCCGCGCAGGGCGTGGATGCGGGGATCGAACGGGGCGTCGGAGCCTTTCAGGGCGTCCACTGACAGGGCGCCGGCCGCGATGCCGGCGGCGAAAACGGCCTCGGCCGCGAACAGGCCAGCGAGCGCCAGGGCGGTCGAACACTGGGTGCCGTTCAGCAGGGCCAGACCTTCCTTGGGTCCCAGCGTCAGGGGCGCGAGACCGACCTTGGCGAGAGCGGCCTCGGCCTCAAGCGTCTCCCCGTTCAGTCGGGCTTCTCCGACCCCGATCAGGACGCAAGACATATGGGCCAGGGGCGCCAAGTCGCCCGAGGCGCCGACCGAACCCTTGGAGGGGATACAGGGCAGGACGTCGCCGTTCACCAGGGCGATCAGCGCCTCCAGCGTTTCGCGCCGAACGCCGGACGCCCCGCGCGACAGGCTGGCGATCTTCAGCACCATCAACAGGCGCGTGACCGCATCGGGCAGCAGGGGCCCCACGCCGCAGGCGTGGCTGAGCACCAGATTGCGTTGCAGGGTCTCCAGGTCCTCCGGCGCGATGGAGGTGTTGGCCAAAAGGCCGAAGCCGGTGTTGACGCCATAGACGGTGCGGCCCTCGGCCACGATGGCGGCGATGGTCGCGGCGCCCTTCTCGACGTCGCGCCAGGCGTCGGCGGCGATGGAGACGCTCACGGGGCCGTCCAGAACGGCGCGGAGCTGCGCCAGGGTCAGGGGCGATCGGCCGATGGTCAGGGTGGTCATGTCAGGCCTTCAGGCTGGGGAGGTTCAGGCCGTGTTCGCGTGAAGCGGCGCGCGCGATCTCATAACCGGCGTCGGCGTGGCGCATGACGCCCGTGGCCGGGTCGTTCCACAGCACCCGTTCCAGCCGTCTGGCGGCCTCCGGCGTGCCGTCGGCGACGATGACGACGCCCGAGTGCTGGGAATAGCCCATGCCGACCCCGCCGCCGTGATGCAGCGACACCCAGCTGGCGCCCGAGGCCGTGTTCAGCAGGGCGTTCAGCAAGGGCCAGTCCGAGACGGCGTCGGAGCCGTCCATCATGGCTTCGGTCTCGCGGTTTGGGCTGGCGACCGATCCGCTGTCGAGATGGTCGCGGCCGATGACGATGGGGCCGGACAGTTCGCCCGAGGCAACCATCTCGTTGAACATCAGGCCAGCGCGGTGTCGATCACCCAATCCGATCCAGCAGATACGTGCCGGAAGGCCTTGGAATGCAATCCGTTCCCCGGCCATGTCCAGCCAGCGGTGCAGGCCGGCGTTGTCGGGGAAGAGCGCCTTCATCGCCGCGTCGGTCTTCTTGATATCCTCGGGGTCACCGGTCAGCGCGGCCCAGCGGAACGGGCCGATTCCCCGGCAGAATAGGGGCCGGATATAGGCGGGGACGAAGCCGGGGAAGTCGAAGGCGTCGCTCACGCCCTGGTCGAAGGCGACCTGGCGGATGTTGTTGCCATAGTCGACGACGGGCACGCCCCTCTTCTGGAAGTCCAGCATCGCCTGAACATGAACGGCGCAGGATCGGCGGGCGGCCGCCTCGACGGCGGCGGGGTCGGAGGTCCGCTTGTCCTCCCATTCGGCCACAGTCCAGCCTTGGGGCAGATAGCCGTTGATCAGGTCGTGGGCGCTGGTCTGGTCGGTGACCAGATCTGGTCGAACGCCGCGTCGCACCAGCTCAGGCACAACATCCGCCGCATTGCCCAACAGGCCGACGGATATGGGCTTTCCCGTCGTTCTGGCGGTCTCGATTAGGGCCAGGGCCTCGTCCAACGTCTCGGCCATGACGTCGAGGTAGCGGGTCTTCAGCCGCATCTCGATCCGGCTGCGCTGGCATTCGATGGCGAGGCAGGAGGCGCCGGCCATGGTGGCAGCCAGGGTCTGCGCGCCGCCCATGCCGCCCAGGCCCGCCGTCAGGATCCATTTGCCCGACCAGTCGCCGCCATAGTGCTGGCGGCCGGCCTCCATGAAGGTCTCGTAGGTGCCTTGGACGATGCCCTGGGTGCCGATGTAGATCCACGACCCGGCCGTCATCTGGCCGTACATCATCAGCCCTTTGCGATCGAGTTCGTTGAAATGCTCCCAGGTCGCCCATTTGGGCACAAGGTTGGAGTTGGCGATCAGCACGCGCGGCGCGTCGGCATGGGTGCGGAACACGCCGACCGGCTTGCCCGACTGGACCAGCAGGGTCTCGTCGGCTTCCAGCGTCTTCAGCGTCTCGACAATCTTGTCAAAAGCGGCCCAGTCGCGAGCCGCCTTGCCGATGCCGCCGTAGACGACCAGGTCCTGGGGCCGTTCGGCCACCTCAGGGTCGAGGTTGTTCATCAGCATGCGCATGGCGGCCTCTGCGGCCCAGGTCTTGGCGGTCTTGTCCGGCCCGCGCGGGCTGCGCACGATCCGGGCGTTGGGCGTGTTCATCTCTGGCTCTCGGCGAAGGCGATGCAGGCGTTCAGGACGCGGCGCAGATGGTCGCGCATCGGACCTGCACGGTCGGGGTCATAGGGGCTGGGCCAGTTGTCCGGCGTGACCGGCCCTGCGGGATCGAGGATATAGCCCCGCTCCGCCAGCTCCATCTGGATGGCGTGGACGCCCGTCTCCGGTCGCCCGTAATGGCGCGTGGTCCAGCCACCCTTGAACCGGCCGTTGACGACCAGGCTGTCGCCGCTGACGGCGCATGCGGATGCAACGGCCTGGGTCAGCGCGGACGCGCATGTGGTCCCGTCGTTGTCGCCGATGTTGAACTGAGGCAGTTCGCCCTCGAACAGCCGCGGCACGACCGAGCGGATCGAATGGGCGTCGTAGAGGACGACTGGCCCCGAGCCGCGCAGGCGCTCGATCTGGTGCATCAGGGCGGCGTGGTAGGGATCGAACCACGCGGTGCGACGCGCCTCGATCTCGGCCGCGTCGGGTTCCTGTCCCGTGCGGTAGAGGGGTTCGCCGTCGAAGGTCTCGGTCGGGCAAAGGCCGGTCGTGGTCATGCCCGGATAGAGGGAGACGCCCGACGGGTCGCGGTTCACGTCGATGACGCTGCGGGAAACGCCGGTGCGGACCAGCGTCGCGCCCATGTCGGCGGCGAAATCGTACAGCCGATCGACCCACCAGTCCGCATCCTTGCGCGCCAACCAGGACGAGGTCATCCGCGCCTCGATCGCAGCTGGGATATCCGTGCCGGTGTGCGGCAGGCCGATCACCAAAGGCGCCGAGCCTTCGTGGACGGTCAGCCAGTCGTGCATGGTTCAGCCTCCCTCGCCAAATCGATCCGTCGTGGTATGTCTAGACATATTGATCGCAACGACACGGACCTGTCCAGTGACCCTTGAGCCGCAGCCTGTGGATCGCACCCTTTGGTTCGAGGCGGCCCTGCTGCCCTACGGGTGGGCGCAAGGCGTGCGGATCGGGGTGGCGGACGGGCGGATCGCCTTCTTGAAGATAGGCGTCGCGCGCGAGGGTGGCGATCATGGCGGAGGCGTCGCCTTGCCGGGCGTCGCTAATGTCCACAGCCATGCCTTCCAGCGGGCCATGGCCGGTCTGACCGAGGCCCGCGGGCCATCTGACGACGACTTCTGGACCTGGCGCGCGCTGATGTACCGGTTCCTCGACCGGGGCGGGCCGGAAGAGATCGAGGCCATCACCGCCCTGGCCTTCATGGAAATGCTGGAGGGCGGCTTCACCCGCGTTGCAGAGTTCCACTATCTGCACAACGACCCGACCGGTGCGGCCTATGCGGACCGGGCCGAGATCGCCGCTCGGATCGTCGGAGCGGCGCAAGACACGGGGATCGGGCTGACGATGCTGCCGGTCTTCTACGCCCATGCCGGGTTCGGCGGTCAGCCGCCGTCGCATGGCCAGCGACGCTTCATCAACGATCTGGACGGGTTCGCCAATCTGGTCGCCCGCTGTCGGACCCTGACTGCCGATCTGCCGGACGCCGTAGTCGGCGTGGCGCCGCACAGCCTGCGCGCGGTCAGCCCTGAAGAATTGGGGGCCATGCCCGCGCTGGCGGGCGACGGGCCGATCCATATCCATGTCGCGGAACAGACCAAGGAGGTCGCGGACTGCCTGGCCTGGTCGGGGGCGCGGCCGGTCGAATGGCTGCTGGCTAATGCGCCGGTCGATCCGCGCTGGTGCCTGATCCACTCGACCCATGTGACCGAGACCGAATGGCGCGGCGTGGTCGCGCGCGGCGCCGTCGTCGGCCTGTGCCCGATCACCGAGGCCAATCTGGGCGACGGCGTGTTCCCGGCGGCCGAGTTCACACGGGCTGGCGGGCGGTTCGGCATCGGCACGGATTCCAACGTCCAGATCGGCGTGGCCGAGGAACTGCGGATGCTGGAATACAGCCAGCGGCTGGCCCTACGCGGGCGGGCGGTCATGGCGGATCCCGGCCGTTCGACGGGGCGCAGCCTGTTCGACCGCGCCCTAGCGGGCGGAGCGCAGGCGACCGGCGCGGCGACCGGCCTGTTTGTCGGTGCGACCGCCGATATCGTGTCGCTGGGCACGGACGGCGTCGCCTTCGCCGGACGGTCGGGGGACGCGGTTCTCGACAGCTGGATTTTCGGTGCGCCGACGGGGTCTGTCCGGTCCGTGTGGCGTGCGGGCAGGGAAGTCGTCAAGGATGGCCGCCACGTCGCGCGCGACGCCATTCACGCCCGCTATCGTCAAGCCCTGGCCAAGGTGTTGGACGAGGCGTCGGCATGAGCAAAGGGCCGCTGCACCGACGCATCCATGCAGATTTGGAAGGTCGAATCCTGTCTGGCGACCTGGCGCCCGGTGACCGTATCCCGTTCGAGCATGAACTGACCCAGCGATACGGCTGCTCGCGGATGACGGTGTCCAAGGCCATTTCCGAACTGGCGGGGCGAGGGCTGGTCACCCGCCGTCGCCGCGCCGGCACTTTTGTCGCCCAACCCAAGGCGCATGCCGCCGTCCTGGCCATTCCTGATCTGCGGGCCGAGGTTCTGGAGCGGGGGCAAACCTATGGCTACGCCCTGTTGGATCAGATCGAGCGCGAGCCTGTCAGTGCTGACGAAGTCGATCTGGCGGCGGGCGGACGGTTGCTGGACCTGACGTGCCTGCACAGCGCAGATGGATCGCCGTTGGCGCTGGAACGCAGACTGATCGCCCTGAGCGCAGCGGGTCATGCCATTGATGTTGATTTTCAGACCGTTCCACCGGGAAGCTGGCTTCTGGACTCCGCACCCTGGACCGAGGCGGAGAACCGCATCTCGGCCATTGAGGCCGACGCCCGTGTCGCGCGTCTGCTGGAGTTGAAGCCTGGCGCCGCCTGCCTGTGCGTTGAACGCCGAACCTGGCGCGACGGGCAGGGGGTGACGCGAGTGTGGCAAACCTTCCCCGGCGACCGCTACGATATGGTCGCGCGCTTCTCGTCCGCCCATTCCAAGGACAGTCACCGATGAAGGCTGACCGCCTGCTGATCGATTGCCATGTGGCCACCATGGTCGAAGGCGCCGTCCCTTATGGCGCGATCGAGGACGCCGCGATCGCGATCGCCGACGGTCGGATCGCCTGGGTCGGGGCGCGCGCCGACATGCCCGCGATCGATGCGGCCGAGATCGACCGGCTGGACGGGCGCTGGGTCACGCCGGGGCTGATCGACTGTCACACCCACCTGGTGTTCGGGGGCGACCGGTCGGGGGAGTTCGAGCAGCGGCTGCAAGGCGTAACCTATGAGGAGATCGCCCGCGCGGGCGGCGGCATCGTCTCGTCGGTCCGGGCCACGCGCGCGGCGTCGGAGGAAAGTCTGTTCGCGTCCGCCCTGAGCCGGCTGGAGGGATTGAAGGCGACCGGCGTCACGACGGTGGAGATCAAGTCGGGCTATGGGCTGGATCTGGAGACCGAGCTGAAGATGCTGCGCGTCGCCCGCCGGATAGGCCGCGAAGGCGGCGTCCGCGTCCGCACCAGCTATTTGGGCCTGCACGCCGTGCCCCCTGAACACCGGGATGATCGGGCGGCCTATGTGGACAAGGCTGTGGACAAAATCCTGCCCGCCGCCCATGCCGAGGGTCTGGTGGACGCGGTGGACGCCTATTGCGAACCCATCGCCTTTTCCACCGACGAGGTCGCACGCCTGTTCGACCGGGCGCGCGCCCTGGGCCTGCCGGTCAAGCTGCACGCCGACCAGCTGTCGGACGGAGGAGGCGCCGCTCTGGCGGCGCGATATGGGGCGCTGTCGGCCGACCATATCGAACACACGACCGAAGCAGGCATCGGCGCCATGGCCGCGGCGGGCGTCGTCGCGGTCCTGCTTCCCGGCGCCTATCTGATGCTGCGCGAAACCCAGGCGCCGCCCATCGCGCTGCTACGCGCGCACGGGGTGCGGATGGCGGTTGCGACCGACTGCAACCCCGGCACCTCGCCGGTCGCCTCAATGACGGCGGCGCTCAACCTGGCCTGCGTTCAATTCCGCCTGACGCCCGAGGAGGCTCTGACCGGCGCCACGCGCGAGGCGGCGCGGGCTTTGGGGATGTCGGGTAAGGCGGGAACCGTCGAGGAGGGCAAGGTTGCGGACCTGGCCGTCTGGGACATCACACGGCCTGCGGAGTTGGCGTACTGGCTGGGGAAGCCGCTTTGCAACACCCGATACCTGGAGGGCGTTAAGCAGCTATAGGTTGCGCCAGCATCGTAAATAACCTTAGATTGTTTTCATGTCGGGGAAACAATCGGACGCTGTCGAGGCCTTCATCGCCCACTGGTCGACTGCGCCGATCAGTGAACGCGCGCACTATCAGACCTTCATCATCCAGCTATGCCGGCTGATCGGCGCACCAGCGCCCGACGACGAACGGACCGGCGATCTGGACTACTGTTTCGAGCGCCCGGTTCGGTTCCGTCACGACGACGGGTCCAGCCAGGCCGGCTATATCGACTGCGCCAAGCGTGATTGTTTCGTGCTGGAGGCGAAGCAGTCGCTGAAACGACGCGACGGAGGGCCTTTGGACTCCGCCGTGCAACTGGCCTTGCTTTCGCGCCCGACGATTAAGGCCAGGGGGCCGTCGCAAGAGGCGTTGGACCGACTGATGCGGGCGGCGAAACGTCAGGCCGGGAATTACGCCAAGGCGCT
This sequence comes from Brevundimonas sp. FG128, assembly GCF_057809775.1. Classification (NCBI taxonomy): domain Bacteria; kingdom Pseudomonadati; phylum Pseudomonadota; class Alphaproteobacteria; order Caulobacterales; family Caulobacteraceae; genus Brevundimonas; species Brevundimonas sp. FG128. The sequence continues at coordinate 254,694 of NZ_JBMDKP010000002.1, read as the reverse complement.
GGACGAATGGCCGCCATTTCTCGTGGTGGTCGATGTCGGCCGGTCGATCGAGCTCTGGTCGGATTTCGCACGGCAGGGAAAGATCTACGCGCCTTTTCCGGATCGCGCCGGCTACCGGATCACGCTGGATCAACTTCGTTCTCCGGAGGTCAGGGATCGTCTGCGCCGCGTCTGGACGGATCCGATGTCGCTGGATCCTGCGGCAAGGGCAGCCGAGGTCACCACGACCATAGCGGTGGGGCTGGCCTGGTTCGTGCGGTCGATCAACAGTCGCCTGCAGGTGGGTCTGGATCGGGTCGAGGTGGCGGCGCAATCCGAAAAGACAGCCCTGTTCGCCATGCAGTGCATCTTCGCCATGTTCGCCGATAGCGTCGGTCTGATCGCCGGGCGCGGCTTTCTGAAGCTGCTGGAAGGCTACGTCGGCGATGCGGTCTATTTCCACGAGGGCGCTCGGGCCCTTTTCCGGAGTATGATCGGGGCGGCTATTGCGTGGCGACGCATCAGCACATCCGTCAGTTCAACGGCGGTCTTTACCGCCGCGTGGACACAATTCCGATCACCGAGGAGGAACTGGCGGCCTTGATCGCGGCGGCGCGATGCGACTGGGCCAACGTAGAACCGGCCATCTTCGGCGCCTTGCTGGAACAGGCTCTCGATCCGGCCGAACGCGCGGAACTGGGCGCCCACTATACGCCCCGCGCCTATGTGGAGCGGCTGATCGAGCCGACGATCATGGAGCCGCTGCGTGACGATTGGGAAGCGGTCGAGGCGGAGGCCATAGGGCATTACCTGCAAGGCGACGTGGTCCGCGCGCGTCGCCTGATCCATGGCTTTCACGATCATCTATGCAAGGTCCGCGTTCTCGACCCCGCCTGTGGCACGGGCAACTTTCTGTACGTCGCCATGCTGATGATGAAGGAACTGGAGGAAGAGGTCATCAGCACCCTCGGCGAGATGGGAGAACACCAGGGTCTCCTTGCGTTGCAGGGCCATGTGGTCAGTCCCGAGCAATTTTATGGGTTGGAAAAGAACGCCAACGCGGCCTGGATCGCGGAGATGGTGATGTGGATCGGCCATCTTCAATGGCATTTCCGTATTTCGGGCGACGCCATGCCTAGCGAGCCGATCCTGAAGGATTTTCGGACCATCAGGCAGGCGGACGCCCTGCTGGAGTATGAGCGACTTGAGATCGTTCCCGGCGAGCGGAAGACGCAGCGCGAGACTGTCCGCTACATCACCCGCGCCCTACGCTCTGGCCACGGGTGCACTTCATCGTGGGTAACCCGCCGTTCATCGGCGGCAAGGATCTGAGACGTGAACTCGGTGACGGCTATGTCGACGCCTTGGCCGCCATACGAGGCGGCCGGTTTCTGTCGGCGGATTTCGTCGCCGCCTGGTGGGACCGCGCAGCCGAAATCCTGACGCAGCCGGGGTCAGTGCTAAGACGCTTCGGCTTCATCACCACCAACTCGATCACCCAGACCTTTTCGCGGCGTGTGCTGGAGCATCATCTTCAACGCCGGCCGCCCATGCGGTTGGTGTTTGCTATCGCTGACCATCCGTGGGTCCGAGGCGTGGGGTGCGCCGACGTCAGGATCGCCATGTCGGTCGCCGAGCGTGGCGAACCGGATGGGCAGGGACGGTGGTTGAAGGTCCGTGACGCAGACGCCCTGACGTTTGAAGAGCGCCACGGCGTCATCGGGGCGGACCTGAGGCTGGACAGTCGGCTCATGCGGTTGCGAGCCTTGAAAGCCAATGCGGGCTTGGCCTATCGCGGCGTGCAGTTGATGGGCGCTGGCTTCCAGCTGACGCCGGAGCGAGCGCAGGCCTTGCTCACGGGTTCCGACCAGAACGCGCCGTCGCCGGTTCGCGACTATCGCAATGGTCGCGACCTGGCGGATCGTGCAAGAGGCGTTCAAGTCATCGACTTTTTCGGGTCGGACGAAGGGGAGGCGCGCCGACGTCATCCGCTGCTGTATCAGCATCTTCTGGAGACGGTGAAGCCGGAGAGGGATCGCAACAATCGCGCCGCCTACCGCGACAACTGGTGGATCTTCGGTGAGCCGCGCCGAGACCTTAGAACTGCGCTGGACGGGCTGGATCGCTATATCGTCACGGTCGAAACAGCCAAGCATCGCTGGTTCAGGTTTATGGACGCCGCCACCCTGCCGGACAACAAGCTGGTGGTTATCGCCAGCGACGATCCGGTCGTGTTGGGCGTGCTGTCATCGCGCCAGCACCGGGCGTGGTTCGCCGCCAACGCCGGACGGATCGGCGAATACGAACGCGAGGCCGTCTATGTGAAGGGCACGTGCTTCGACGCCTTCCCGTTTCCGGAACTCAGCCTCGTCCAGGCTGCGGATATCGGTGCGCTGGCGGAAGAACTGGACGCTCTGCGCGCCGATGTCCTGGCTCGCCATAGTGGGTCAACGATGACGGGCCTCTATAACGCCAGAGCGCGCATCGGCGGTGAAACGCCGTTGAGCGAGGCGGAGCGTGTCGTGCATGAGGGGGGATGCGTCGGTGTGCTGGATCATCTGCACCAACGCCTCGATCGGCTGGTGGCCCAGGCTTATGGGTGGCCAGACGACCTGACGGATAGCCAGGTCGTCGATCGACTGATCGCGTTGAACCTGTCGCGCGCCGATCAAGAAGCGGCGGGCGATATCGCCTTCTTGCGTCCCATATATCAGGCGGACAAGGTTCGATCGCGCGAGGCCGAAAAACGGGTCGAGGCGACGCTGTCGGGCCCGCACGAGAAGGCGTTGCTGCCCGAAGAGCCGGCTGCCCTGGCCTCCAGTCTGTTGTCTATTTTGCGCAAGGCGGGAGTTCCGCTGCCGCCGTCGGCCCTAGTGGACGAATTCACCGGCAGCCGCCCTCGCGCGCGGCGCCGGATCGAACAGACATTGGCCGTGTTGGCGGTTTCTGGTTCCGTCCAGCGGACAGATGCGGGATGGTTCGCGCCCCGCCGAACGCCGCGCTGACGCGCGCATCAGACGTCTGCGACGCCCATGGCCTTCATCAGGGCGTCGCGGATGGCGGCCTCCGTGAAGGGCTTCTGGATCGTGGGATTGCCGCGCCATTCCTCGGGCAGGCCGCCTTCGCCGTAGCCCGTCGAGAAGATGAACGGGACGCCGCGCGCCTTCAGCGCCTCGGCCACGGGGAAGACCTGACGGCCGGCGACATTCACGTCGAGAAGGGCGGCGTCGAGGTCGGCGGCGTCGCGGGCCAGGGCTTCGCCCTCGTCGATATTGGCCGCGGGCCCGACCGGGGTGCAGCCCATGTCTTCGAGAATGGTCTCGAGCAGCATGGCGACGAGGGACTCGTCTTCCACGACGAGGACACGGCGGCCAGTCAACGGTTGGTTCATGAGGCAGGCGTCCTGTCCAAGGGAACCGTCAGTTCCGCGATCAATCCATCAGCCGCGTAGACCAGTTCTACCTCGCCCGCCAGATCATGACGAATGTTTCGTTCTATCAAGCGGCTACCGAAACCTCTTCTGTCCGGTATCGCAACCTTGGGTCCATCCATCTCGCGCCAGGTCAGTCTCAATTTGCGATCTCTCTGATCCGCCACGCCCCAGTCGATCAGCACGCGTCCGTCCGGCGTGGACAGGGCGCCGTATTTGGCGGCGTTGGTGGCCAGTTCGTGAAAGATCATGCCCATGGACAGGGCCACGGCCGGGTCCAACCGGATAGGCGGGCCGTTGAGGCTGATCTGGGACGGGCCGAAAGCGGCCATCTCGTGGTCTAGAATGTCGCGCAGATCCGCGCCTTCCCAGTGGGTGCGCGTCAGCAGGTTGTGGGTGTGCGACAGCGCCATGATCCGGGACTGGAAGGTCTCTGCGAAGGTCGCGGGATCGTGGTGGGATCGGGCGGTCTGCACGGCGATCGATTGAACCGTGGCGAGGGTGTTCTTCACCCTGTGGTTCAACTCGTCGATCATCAACTTCTGGCGTTGGGCCGCCTGGACGTTCTCGGTCACCTCGTGACCCTGGACGAAGATGCCGGCTACGGCCCCCATCTCGTCGCGGACCGGCTGATAGATGAAGTTGAGATAGACGCCCTCCAACGGTCCGTCAGGCTTGCGCTGAAGCTGCACCAGGCTTTCGCGGCCCTCATAGGGTTCGCCCGTGACGAAAACGTCGTCGAGGAATTCGTAGAACCCCTGGCCCGCCAGCTCCGGCAAGGCCTCGCGCACCGGCAGTCCGGCGATGTCGCGATGGCCGATCAGCTGGTGATAGGCGGCGTTGTGCATCTGAAACACATGGTTCGGCCCGGACAGGATGGCGACGAAGCCTGGGGCCTGCATGAACATCTCGACCAGTCGGTTGCGTTCATGTTCGAGCCGGCGGTTGTCTTCCTGAACCGACTTGGCGCGAGACCACACCGCCCCACCCAGAATGGCGTCCAGAGCGCTGGTCGGCGCGGCGTCGCGGCGATCGCGTTCGCGGGTCAGCTCGGTGATGTCGCTGGTGTGCTGGAGGATGTAGACGACTTCGCCGGCGGGGTTCAGGATCGGCGTGTGGGTCGCGCTCCAGACCCGGTCCTCGAACACCTCCGCGCCGTCCGGGCCGGGGTGCCCTATGGAAAATCTCACCATGGCGAGATGATCGCGCTGGCGAGTATCCCGCGCCTTTTCCATCGAAGCCCGCACCTGACGCACGTTCTCCGGCGCCTCTTCGCCAGGACCGGAATCGAAGGCGGCGAACAGGGGCGTGCCGAGAATTTGATCCCGATGCGATGCGGTGACGTCGAGATAGGCCCGATTGGCCTCGACAATCCGAAGGTCCGGCGTCAGCAGGACATAGGGATTGGGCGAGGCGTCGAAAGCCGCGTTCAGATCGACCCTCGGATCGTCCAGTTTAACCGTTTCGCCCAATGAAAGCCCCGCAATACTGTCGCCCTAACGCACGGCGCGGAGAAAAGTTCGCCGCCGTACGTTTTTGCGTTGCTGGATAAACATTGGCTCGCCCCAAGAATTTGCTAAGCACGGCGAATGACTTTGACCGGCGTCTTCGCCACCCTTGCGATCGTGATGGCCCAGCCCGCTTCCCAGCCCCTCGTGCAGACGCAACAGGGTGTTCTCGCCGGACGCGTCGAAGGCGAGGTGGCCAGCTTCAAGAACATTCCGTATGCGGCGCCTCCGGTGGCGGAGATGCGGTGGCGTCCGCCCGGCCCGGCGCCGATCTGGGAAGGGCAAAGAGACGCCTCGGCCTATGGCCCCCTGTGCATCCAGGCGCCGCCCAGCGGCGATCCGGGCGTCGGCCCCCTGCCCATGAGCGAGGATTGCCTGAATCTGAACGTCTGGCGTCCGGCGGGCGGCGACCAGCCGGCGCCGGTCATGGTCTGGATCCACGGCGGCGGTATGGTCAACGGCTCGGGGACTGCGGCCCTCTACGACGGGACCGACCTGGCCAAGCACGGCATGGTCGTGGTGACGCTGAACTACCGGTTGGGACGACTGGGCTTCTTCGACCACCCGGCTCTGGCGGCCGAGCGGCCTGCGGGCGAGGCGGCCGGCAACTATGGCCTGATGGATGTCATCGCGGCGCTGAAATGGGTGCGGGGCAATATCGCGGCCTTCGGCGGCGACCCCGCCAATGTGACCATCTTCGGCGAGTCGGCCGGAGGCGCGATCGTCGCGCGAATGATGATCTCGCCGCCGGCCCGGGGCCTGTTCGACCGCGCCATCATCCAGTCGGGTCTGGGGCGCGAGTTGCAGACGCCGCTGGACCGCAAGGGGCCGCATGGCGCGCCTTCGGCACGCGAGCGCGGTGAAGTCTGGGCCTATGGGGCGGGACTGCGAACCGCCGCCGATCTGCGCGCTGCGCCGCCCGAGCTGTTCCTGACTCCGCCGCCGGTGTTCGCCAACGGCGATCTTACGCTGATCGACGGACAGATCGCGCCCTCGACCGTCGAAGCGGCTTTCAAGGCCGGGCGGCAGGCGCCTGTGCCTATGATCATCGGCACGAACAGCGCCGAGTTCTGGTGGATGCGTCCGACTGACCGCAACGGTTATGGTCAGATCGACGACGACATGACCTGGCTGGAGCGCGCCGAGGCGATCCAGGCTTACGGCGGCGTCGAGCCCTTCGACCGTGAGGCGATTACCGACCTTGTCTTCCAGGAGCCGGCCAGGATGCTAGCGCGCCAACACAATGCGGCGGGGCATCGCGCCTGGCTCTATCGGTTCGACGTCACCTCGCCACAGAACCCGGAACCGCACAGCGGCGCCACACATGCGATCGAGCGGCCCTATGTCTTCGGCACGCTGAACCTGCTGCCCTATCCTGTCGAGGAGCGGGATCGGCAGGCGTCCGACGCCATGATGGGCTATTGGACCGCCTTCGCGCGGTCGGGCGATCCCAACGGCGTTGGTCGTCCGGCGTGGCCCCGCGCGCAGACAGGCGACACCCGGTTGATGAACTTCATGAACTCCGGCCCCGCCGTGACGCCCGTCCCGTTCAGCGCCCGGCTGGATTTGCTGGAACGGTTCCGCGAACGCCCTCGCTGACGCAGAAAATCAGAAGGCCGAGCTGGCGGCTGACTGCTTTTCCTTCAGCGTGACCAGCTCTTCGGCCATGGTCGGGTGGACCGCGCAGGTGGCGTCCCACTGGGCCTTGGTGAGGCCCGCCTTCACGGCGATGGCGGCCAGCTGAATCATCTCGGGGCCTTCCGGTCCGACGATGTGGACGCCCACGACGCGCTGGGATTCGGCGTCGACCACCAGCTTCATCAGCACCCGCTCGTCCGAGCCTGTGAAGGCGTATTTCATCGGCCGGAAGCGGGTGACATAGACATCCACGCCCTTGGAGCATGACCGGCGCGCCTCGGCCTCGCTCAGGCCGACCACGCCGACGGGCGGCTGGCTGAAGACGGCGGTCGCCACGGCCTCATAGTCGAAGTGCTGGGGATTGTCGCGATAGACGGTCTGGTGGAAGGCGACCGCCTCGCGGATCGCGACCGGCGTCAGATTCATCCGGTCCGTCACGTCGCCGATGGCCCAGATGTTGTCGGCCGTGGTCCTGGAATAGGGATCGACCTTGATCGCGCCTTCGTCGTTCAACTCGACGCCTGCGGCTTCCAGCCCCAGGTCCTTCACATGGGGAATACGGCCCGTGGCGAACATGACCACGTCCGTCTCCAGCTTCATGCCGTTTTCTAGGTGGTTGACCAAGCCGGTCGCGGTTTTCTCGATCTTCTCGTGCTGGCAGCCCAGGATCACCTTGACGCCGCGCTTCTCAACCTCGCCGGCCAGGTGTGCGCGCACGTCGTCGTCGAAGCCGCGAAGGATGTTCGGGCCGCGATAGATCAGGGTGGTCTCTACACCCAGGCCTGCGAAGATGCCGGCGAACTCCACCGCGATATAGCCGCCGCCGGCGATCAGGATGCGTTTGGGCAGTTCCGGAAGCTGGAAGGCCTCCTCGGACGTGATCGCGTGCTCGATCCCCGGCAGATCATGAGGGACCCACGGCCGACCGCCGGTGGCGATCAGGATTTTATCGGCGGTGATGGTGCGGTTTTTGCCAACGATCTCGACGGTGTGAGCGTCCTTCAGCACCGCGCGGCCGTGGATCAGTTCCACCCCGGCCTTGCCCAGGTTTGCGGCGTAGATGCCTGACAGACGCGCGATCTCGACATCCTTGGCTTCCAGGAAGGTCGGCCAGTCGAACTTCGCATTGTCGAAAGACCAGCCATAGCCCTCGGCGATCTCCAGCGCGTGGCTGACCTCGGAGGCCATGACCATGAACTTCTTGGGCACGCAGCCCCGGATCACGCAGGTGCCGCCGACACGATATTCCTCGGCCACCGCGACCTTCTTGCCGTTCAGCGCCGTCAGCCGCGCCGCCCGCACCCCGCCGGAGCCGGCGCCGATGACGAAGAGGTCGTAGTCATAGTCGGCCATGATGCGAGTTCCGTTGAGCAGGGACCCGGCATTTAAGCTGAACGGCGGGAAATCCAAGTGCGACCGCCGCGATCTCGCCAGCTCAGCCACCACAGCGACCTGCTGAGGATCGGGGGCACGCCAAAGTTTTTGATCTGCGTCAGGGCTTCCGTTGCCGCGTTCTGCTAACTAGCTGGCAAGATCCCAGCCTAGGAGAACGACCATGGTCACTGCCCGCGAAAAGCGTCTGGCGCCGCTCAGAACGCCCACCAGCCTGTCCGAAGAGGCGACGCGCGATATTTCCGCCTCGCTGACGACGCTGCTTGCCGATGTCTTCGCCCTCTACATCAAGACCAAGAACTTTCACTGGCATGTGTCGGGGCCGCATTTCCGCGACTACCACCTGCTGCTGGACGAGCAGTCGGCGGAAATCCTGGCGATGACCGATCCGATCGCCGAACGTGCCCGCAAGATCGGTGGACCGACGCTGCGTTCCATCGGCCAGATCGCCAAGGAGTCGCGCGTTCTCGACAACGACGCCGACTATGTCGATCCGCTCGACATGCTGGCTGAACTTCGCGACGACAATCACGAACTGGTCTCGCGGATGCGCGAGGTCCATGACCTGTGCGACCAGCACAACGACGTGGCCACCGCCAGCCTGCTGGAAAACTGGATCGACGAGAGCGAAAAGCGCGTCTGGTTCCTGTTCGAGTCTGGACGCCGCGGAAACGGCTGATCGGGAACCGACCCACTTGCGCCGTCTTATGTATCGTCGATAGTCGATTTCAGAGACGGCGCAGGAGGGGCGGAATGGCACGTAGTGTGATGATCTCGGGTCTGGCGCTCGTAGCGATGACGGCGGCGTCGCCGGCAAGTGCGGACATGTCCAAGGCGTTCGGAAATACCATCGTGTCCCACTATCCGAACGGTCAGTGGGTCAAGCATTTCTTCGAACCGGACGGTCGCTACACGTCGCAATTTTCGGACGGCCGACGCCTGAACGCTCGCTGGTCAGAGGACGGAGACCGCATCTGCCTGACCGGCTTCCGGCCCCGCCAGATACTGCCCCGTTTCTGCAGCTGCATGGTGCAGGCCGACATCGGCGACACCTGGCAGGCTCGCGACCCCTTAGGGCGCGCCATCCGCAACGAACTGGTCGCAGGACGCTGAGCCTCTTGCCCTGATCGTCTTCAGCCTCTAGAGGCGACGGCCTGCCCATGCGGATGTGGCGGAACTGGTAGACGCACTGGATTTAGGTTCCAGCGCCGCAAGGCGTGGAGGTTCGAGTCCTCTCATCCGCACCAAGCAAAAAAGGCCCCGGATCGCTCCGGGGCCTTTCTTCGTTTTTTGGCCCTATCACGCTTCGCGCGATTTGAGGCCGCCAGCTTGTATCTAGCTGATTGGCGGGACAGGCGGCGGAGGTGCGTCGCTGTCGGTCTCGTGGATTTCGACCAATCCGCGTGCGACATGGCTCTTGCGATAGCCATAGGCGAAATAGACGATCAGGCCGATTGCGCCCCAAATCGGCAGAACCAGCTGAGACTCCGTCGGCAGATTGAAGAACAGACCCAAGGTGCCGAGCACCGCCAGGGGCGCAATGACCCAGATCAGGGGTGTCTTGAACGGGCGGTGACGGTCCGGCTGTGTGACGCGCAAAATCATGACCGCGATCGCCACCATGAAGAAGGCGAATAGGGTGCCGGAGTTGGAGATGTCAGCCAGTTTGCCCACCGGCAGGAAGGCGGCGAAAATGGCCACCGCTACGCCGGTGATCATGGTGACGATGTGCGGCGTCTTCCACTTCGGATGGATGGAAGCCAAGAAGCTGGGCAGCAGACCGTCGCGCGCCATCACGAAGAAGATGCGCGTCTGACCGAACAGCATGATCAGGATCACCGAAGGCAAGGCCAAGAAGGCGGCGATGCCAATCAGGTCGCCAACCCGCTCGTGACCGACGACGCGCAGAACGTGGGCCAGAGCTTCACGCGAGCAAACCAGCGGCTCCTGCATCGACGAGAAGGTTGAGCATTGGGCGGCCAGGGCAGACGAACCCGCGTGGAGAATTTCGCCGCCAGGTCCGACCAGGGGTTGAGCGCCGATGGCGCCAATCGCGCCCGCTGCGACCAGAAGATAGAAGACGGTGCAGATGCCCAGCGATGCGATCAAACCGATGGGCACGTTGCGTTGTGGATTTTTGGTCTCTTCCGCCGCAGTGGATACGGCGTCGAAGCCGACGTAGGCAAAGAAGATCGAGGCGGCGGCGCCGACGACCCCAAGGCCCGCGCCATGCCCGTCGCCGAACCAGCCGTTCGGCGTGAACGGCGTGAAGTTGGCGCCATTGATGACGGGTAGGGTCAGAACGATGAAGACAGTCAAGGCCGTGACCTTGATGGCCACCAGCACAGCGTTGACGCGCGCGCTCTCGCTCGTGCCGAGCATCAGCAGCCCGGTGATCAGCAGGGCGATCAGCAGAGCGGGCAGATTTACGATGCCGCCGGCATAGGGGCCGACGGCGATGGCTTGGGGCAATGTCACGCCCCAACTCTGTAGCAACCCGATGAAATAGCCGGACCATCCGACTGAAACCGCCGAAGCTGCGACCGCATATTCAAGGATGAGCGCCCAGCCCACCATCCAGGCCAGAAGTTCGCCCATCACGGCATAGGTGTAGGTGTAGGCGGAGCCGGAAACCGGCACCATCGAAGCGATCTCTGAATAGCAAAGGGCCGCCACGGCGCAGACCGCAGCGGCGATAACGAAGCTCCACATCATGCCGGGGCCCGCCTTTTGGGCCGCCTCCGACGTCAGGACGAAGATTCCGGTGCCTATGATGGCGCCGACGCCAAGCAACGTCAGTTGGATAGGACCCAGACTTCGGGTCAGTGATTTCTTCTCAGCGGATGCAAGAATCGCATCCAACGACTTAACGCGCCACATCAAAATTCCCCACGCTTTATGGCAGCCCCTCGGCTGCTTTGGGCGGACGCTAGCGGCGGATCGAACGGCGCGCAACGCGCATGACGCAGTGGTTAAGACGTGACGACGCTTTCGTGATCGCGTCCCCACAGGCTAAAGGCGGGGGATGCTGCCGATCCACGCCGTTCTGGAACCGCTTAAGGTCGCCCTGGCGCAGGGAAATACGGCCGTGCTGGCCGCGCCGCCGGGGGCGGGCAAGACGACCGTCGTGCCCCTTGCCCTGCTGGATCAGCCGTGGCTCGGCGACGGAAAAGTGTTGGTGCTGGAGCCTCGACGGCTGGCGGCTAGGGCGGCGGCGGATCGCATGGCGACGACCCTGGGTCAGCAGCCGGGCGAAACCGTCGGCTATCGCACCCGCCTGCAAAGCCGCATCGGGGCGATGACGCGAATCGAAGTGATCACGGAGGGCGTGTTCACGCGGATGATTCTGGACGATCCCGGCCTGGACGGCGTCGGCGCGGTTCTGTTCGACGAATTCCATGAGCGCAGCCTGGACGCCGATCTGGGGCTGGCGCTGGCGCGCGAGACACAAGGGGTGCTGCGCGAGGATATGCGGCTGCTGGTCATGTCGGCGACGCTGGATGTCGTGGGGGTATCGCGCCTTCTGAACGGCGCGCCGGTGATCGAGGCGGAGGGCCGGGCCTGGCCCGTCGAAACCCGATACCTGGGGCGCAATCCCGCTGAACGGTTCGAGGAGGCGGCGGCGAGGGCCTGTCTGATCGCTCTGAGCGAAGAGACGGGTTCGGTCCTGGCGTTCCTGCCAGGGCAGGGGGAAATCCACCGGGTCGCGCGCTTGGTCAACGAACGGTTGCGGCTGCCGAACGTCGATGTGGTTCCGCTGTACGGCGGCCTGGATCGGGGGGAGCAGGATCGGGCGATCGAGCCGGCCGTGCCGGGGCGACGCAAACTAGTGCTCGCGACGTCGGTGGCCGAAACCAGCCTGACCATCCAGGGCGTGCGCGTGGTGATCGACGGCGGCCTGTCGCGTGTCCCGCGCTTCGAGCCGTCCAGTGGGTTGACCCGACTGGCGACGGTCAAGGTCAGCCGATCCTCGGCCGAGCAGCGGCGGGGTCGGGCGGGCCGGACTGAGCCGGGGGTCTGCTATCGGCTGTGGGACGAGGAACAGACGCGTGGTCTGGTCCCGCATCAGCGGCCTGAGATCCAGGAGGCGGACCTGACCGGCCTGGCGCTGGATCTGGCGCGATGGGGCGCGCGGTCGACTGATGGGCTGGCGCTGCTCGACCCGCCGCCGGCCGGGGCGATGGCCGAGGCGCGGAAGGTGCTGACGCGATTAGGCGCGCTGGACGAGAACGGGGGCCTGACGGATCACGGCCGGCGGTTGACGCGGATACCTCTGTCGCCACGACTGGCGCATATGGTCGCCGTGGCCTCGGACGGCGGCGACGCCATGACAGGTGCGAAGATCGCGGCGATCTTGAGCGAGCCGGGGCTGGGCGGGTCGGGCGTCGATCTGGCGGATCGTCTTGCGGGATTGGGCCGTGATCGCTCGCCCAGGGCGCGCGACGCCATGAAGCTGGCGGAGCGTTGGGCGCGGGCGGCGGGGGGCGGCGGGGGCGAAACGGCGGAGCCGGGTCTGCTGCTGGCCGAGGCGTTCCCTGAACGAATCGCCAAGGCGCGGGGTAAAGCGGGCGAACTGCTGATGGCGAGCGGACGCGGGGCGGTGCTGGACGCGACCGACCATCTGGCGCGGCAACCCTGGCTGGCGGTGGCGGAACTGGGCGGCGGAGACAGCCGCGACAGGGTGCGGCTGGCGGCGGCGCTGGACGGCGAACGTATCGATGTCGATCTGGCGCGGTTGATCTCGATCGAGGACCGTTTGGCGCGCGAACCGTCGGGACGTTCCGTGATCAGGCGGTCGCGGCGAATCGGGGCGATCGTGCTGGACGAGAAGGTGGTCGGCGCGCCGGACGCCGCGACCCTGACGGCCGCCCTGCGGGCCGAGGTCGAGGCGGACGGGCTTGGCGCGCTGAAATGGGGCGAGCAGGCGTCGGGCCTGCGCGCACGCCTGGCCTTTTTGCACGACCGCGATCCGACCTGGCCCGACGTATCGGACGACGCCCTGCTGGCGGCACGCGAAGACTGGCTGTGGCCCTTGCTGGACGGGGCCAAGTCGCTGGAAGGAATCGGGGACGGTCGGCTGGCTGAGGCCCTGCGCGGTCTCATTCCCTGGGAGTTGCAGCGCAAGCTGGACGACCTGGCGCCCACGCGTCTGGTCACGCCGCTGGGATCGGCGGCCATCGATTACGGCGCGGAGGGCGGGCCGCGCGTGGACATTCGCGTGCAGGAGCTGTTCGGCGTGAAGACTCACCCGACCGTCGGCGGTGTGCCGTTGACCCTGGCCCTGTTGTCGCCCGCGCGACGGCCGGTGCAGGTGACTAAGGACCTGCCGCGCTTCTGGGCCGGCTCGTGGGCGGCGGTGCGGGCCGAGATGCGCGGGCGGTATCCCCGCCACCCCTGGCCCGAGAACCCGGCCGAGGCGCAACCGACGAACCGGGTGAAGCCTCGCGGGACCTGAGCGCCTTGACGTGGCGGCAGGGAAACGGGCATCGCTGAGGGCAACTTGGAGCCCATGATGTCCGACGCCGTCCTGCCGAAGAACTCCACCGGTCGCGTGCTGTTCGCCAGCCTGATCGGCACGACGATCGAGTTCTTCGACTTCTACATCTACGCCACGGCCGCCGTGCTGGTGTTTCCGACCTTGTTCTTCCCCGGCGAAGATCCGGGCACGGCGCTGCTGTCGTCGTTCGCCACCTTCTCCATCGCCTTCTTTGCCCGGCCCATCGGCGCCCTGGCGTTCGGGCATTTCGGGGATCGGGTGGGGCGCAAGGCGACGCTGGTCGCGGCCCTGATGACCATGGGGCTGTCGACCGTGGCCATCGGCCTGTTGCCCACGCACCAGCAGGTCGGCCTGCTGGCGCCGCTGCTGCTGGCCCTTTGCCGGTTCGGTCAGGGGTTGGGTCTGGGCGGCGAGTGGGGCGGGGCGGTGCTGCTGGCGACCGAGAATGCGCCGCCGGGAAAGAAGGCCTGGTTCGGCATGTTCCCGCAACTGGGCGCCCCCATCGGCTTCATCCTGTCGACGACATCCTTCATCATCCTGACCTCGACCATGAGCGAGAGTGCTTTCGAGGGCTGGGGCTGGCGCATTCCGTTCCTGGCCAGCGCCATCCTGGTGTTCGTCGGCCTGTGGGTGCGGCTGAAGATCAGCGAAACGCCCGAGTTCCAGAAGGCTGTGGATCGCGACGAGAGGGTCAAGGCGCCGGCCGTGACCCTGTTCGCCCATCACAAGGCGGCGCTGGTGCTGGGCACGTTCAGCGGGGTGACGACCTTCACCCTGTTCTATCTGATGACGGTGTTCGCCCTGGGGTGGGCGACGACGGGGATGGGATTGGCGCGGGCGGATGTCCTGCCGATCCAGTTGATCGGCGTGCTGTTCTTCGCCGCCTGCATTCCGGTGACGGCGTTGCTGGCGGACCGATACGGGCAGGTGAAGGTGCTGATCTGGTCGTCGGTGGGGATCGGGCTGTTCGGCTTCCTGTTCGCGCCGCTATTCGGGGGCGGTCTGACCGGGCTGCTGGTCTTCTTTGCGCTGGGGTTCGCCCTGATGGGCTGCACCTATGGTCCCATCGGCGCGGCCATGGCCCGGCCTTTCCCGACGGCGGTGCGCTACACCGGCGCGTCGATGGCGTTCAACCTGGCGGGCATCCTGGGAGCGTCGCTGGCGCCCTATATCGCGCTGAAGCTGGCGGAGCGGTTCGGGCCGGGGGCCGTGGGCGGCTATCTGGTGATTTCAGCCCTGGTCACCATCGTCGCCCTGTGGGGCATGGGGCGAGTGGCGCCGGAAGAGAAGCGTTAGGCCTCGTCGGTCGCGGCATAGACCATGATGCCCGTGGCGATGGCCAGGTTCAGGCTGTCGGCCCGGCCACGCATCGGGATCTTGACGTTGACGTCGCAGGCGGCGGCCAGTTGGTCGGTCAGGCCGGCCTGTTCATTGCCCATCAGGATCAGCGACGGCTTGCGCATCACCGCCGAGCGGTGGCTGACCGTCGCGTCCAGTCGGGTGCCGACGATGCTGCCCGGCCAGGTCTTGCGCCAGGCCAGGAAGTCCTCGGGCGTGGTCCTGGTGATCGACACGGCGAAGACCGAGCCCATGGTCGCGCGCACGGCCTCGACCGAATAGGGATCGACGCAGTCGCCGATCAGGATGACGCCGCCGCAGCCCGCTGCGTCGGCGGTGCGGATGATGGTACCCAGATTGCCGGGATCGCGCACCTGCTCCAGAGCGACCCAGCAGGGGGCGGAGGCCGCGTCCAGGCTGTCCAGAGGGGCATAGGCCTGTTCGAACACGCCCAGCACGGTCTGGGGATTGTCGCGACGGCTGATCTTTTCGAGGATGGCGTGGGTGACGACGACGATGTCGCCGCCAGCTTTGATCGTTGCGGCCCTGGCGCGGTCCAGCAGCGGATGGGGGCGGGCGTCCTCGCCGACCAGCAGCATCCTGGGCGCACGAGCTTGGTCGAGCGCCTCGCCGATGAACTTCAGACCCTCAGCCAGGAAGGTCCCGGTCTGGTCGCGTTCCTTGCGCATGTGCAGGGCGCGAACCGCCTTGACCGTGTCGTTGGTCAGGGAGGTGATGACGCGTTCCGTCATTTGCTCCACCGCGCGAAGAAGGACAGGCCGATGGCGCGGGCGTCCGCGCCGTCTTCGGACAGGGCCAGTTCGCCCCAGTCGATCCGGCCGCCCCGGTCATGGGTCGCCTCGACCATCAGATGCGCCAGGGACAGGCCCGACACGCGCGCTGCATAGGCGTTCAGCAAAAGGAAGTCGGCGTCGTCGGCCAAAAGGGTGGCGCAATCCTTCAACAGGGCCGGCATGTCCTCGAACAGGCGCCAGACTTCGCCGGTCGGGCCGCGACCGTATTTGGGCGGGTCCAGGATGATGCCGTCGTATTTCGAGCCGCGTCGAACCTCGCGAGCGACGTATTTGCGAGCGTCCTCGACGATCCAGCGGATCGGATGCTGGGCAAGGCCCGAGTGTTCGGCGTTCTCGCGGGCGTAGGCGACCGACTTTTTCGACGCATCGACGTGGGTGACCTCGGCGCCCGCCGCGGCGGCGGCCAGGCTGGCGACGCCGGTGTAGCCGAAGAGGTTCAGGATCTTCGGTGCGCGCCCGGCTGTCTTCGAGAAGGCGCGCACGCGGTTGTCCAGCCATTCCCAGTTGGCGGCCTGTTCGGGGAAGAAGGCCAGGTGGCGGAAGGGGGTAAAGCGGCCGGTGAACTTTACGTCGCGCCATTTCAGGGGGAAGGCGTCGACGGGGCCGTGGCGGTCGAACTTCCAGCGGCCGGAATCTTCCTCCTCCTGCTGGGGGTCGAAGGTCGCCGTGGCGCTTTCGAAGGCCGCGGGATCGCGCGGCGACCAGAAACATTGCGGCTCGGGCCGGACCACGGTGTAGCGACCGTAGCGTTCCAGTTTCTTGCCGTCGCCGGAATCCAGCAGGGCGTAGTCGGACCAGCCGGACGTCACGAGCGTTTCGGGAGTTTTTGAAAGGACAGGCGCCATCGTCGGGCTGATAGGCGCTCAGGCCGCCTCGCGTCCAGACTCCAGCGCCACGACGGTCATATCTGTCGCCTGACCATCGCCATCATGAGGGGTCTTGTCCCAGACATAGGGCTCGGTCACCAGCCGACAGGCGGCATGGACGAAGGCCAGGCTGAGCAGGGACCAATAGGCTGGCGCGGCGAGCATGTCGCTCAGTCGATATTTCAGGCCCGCTCTCCGCGCCCCAACCGCGCAGCCCATCCACGCAGCGATGACGCCCAGAGCGAGCACACTCAGCGAACCCACTGGCGTCTCCGGCGCGACGCCGGCGTGGAGGCCGACCAACAGGGCCGAGGCGAGCCAGGCCAGGGTAGGGGCGTGGGCGGCGGCGGCGATGATGCCCGCCCCCAACGTCATGACCAGCGATAGCAGGCCTCGCCGTCCCAGCCTGCTCGGGCGGCGCGTATGGACACCCCAGGTCTGCATATAACCCTTCAGCCACCGGGTCCTCTGGGGAAGCCAGCGGTCCAGCCCGCCCGGCGGCGTCTCCCAGGTTGGGCAGTGGATGACGTCCAGCTTCCAGCCCAGCGACCACAGGCGAAAGCCCAGGTCGGCGTCCTCGGTCACATTGTGCGCGTCCCAGCCGCCGGCCGAGCGCAGGGCGCGCATGCGGATGTGGTTGCTGGTGCCCCCCAAAGGAAAGGGCAGGCCCAGCCGCGCCATGCCAGGCAGGGTCACCTCGAACAGGGCGGCGTATTCGAAGGCGAATTGCCGATCCAGAAAACGCGACCCGCTGCGGCCCGACGGTCGAATGCGCAGCGGCGCCTGCAGACACCCCAGTCTGGGCTGGGCGACGAACCGCGCGGCCGCCTGTCGCAACTGTTGCGGATCGGGCTCGTCCTCTGCGTCATAGATGGTGACAAGATCGCCTCGGGCGTGAGCCAAGGCATGGTTCAAGGCGCGCGGCTTGGTCAGGGGCCAACCGGGCGGCACGACGAGGATCTTTAGCCATGGCGGCGTCGGCGTCGCCTCGGCGGCTTCGAGGGTCTCGTGATCGTGCGCCTCCAACACGATGAACCCTTCCAGCCGATGAGCAGGATAGTCGATGCGGGACAGGTTGGCGATCAGTTGCGGCGTCACCGCCGCCTCGTCATGCAGGGCCGCCAGGATGGTGTAGCGCGGCCATTCGATCGGGCGAGGAACCGGCGCCGGGCGTCTCAGGCTGGCGATGGCGATGACGGTCTTCCAGAGCGCCGAAACCACGAACGCGCCTTGAAGCACCAGCAGGCAGGTCAGAAAAGTCGGCTGAGGCCATCGAACCAGAGCGAAGCCAGTCCCGGTGATCAACACTGCAAGCATCGCGATTTGCGAGCTGCTGGGCGCACGTCGAATGGCGCCGCTGCTGCGCGGGATGATCTCCTGATGCCCCCAGCCGTCCATTCGCCGCCCCGCCCCCGGAACCTCGCAATCTGTAATCGATATTGGAAACAACCGTGTTCGGCAAGGCGATTGGCGCCCCAGAGGGATTGTCGCTATTCAGGGCGCTTCAACCGGAGTCGCCGCTTGCCAGACGTTTCGACCTCTTCGCGCACGAACCGTAAGCCCAAGGGCGAAGGCCATTCGCGGCGCGGCGAAATCCTGTCCGCCGCTGAACGCATCTTCGTCGAGCATGGCTATGAAGGCGCGACCATTCGCAAGATCGCCGACGAGGTCGGCCTGTCGTCAACGGCGCTCTATATGCATTTCGCCGACAAGGGCGCGATCCTGCAGCAGATCTGCCGCGACGCCTTCGGGCGGCTGATTGCGTCCAACGCGGCCGTGGCGGACGACGATGCGCCGCCTGTGGTGCGGTTGCGGCGGATGATGGATGGCTATGTCGCGTTCGGCTTCGCCCATCCCAACGCCTATCGCCTGATCTATCTGACCCGCCCGGTCGAGGCGCGCGAGGGCGCTCAGGACATGGCGCGCGAACTGGGGGCGGGCCTTTTCACGACGCTGGAGGCCACGGTCGCGGACGCGGTGGCGAACGGCAGTCTGAAGGGCGATCCGGCCCTGATCGCCCAGGCCATCTGGGCCACGGCGCACGGCGTCGTCTCGCTGATGATCACCAAGCCTTATTTTCCGTGGGCGGATCGTCAGGCCTTGGTGGACACCACGCTGGACGCCCTGTTCGCCGGATTGCCGAGACCGTGAGACGTGTCTTCGCCGCGCTGGTGGTCTTGGCCAGCATCAGCGCGGTCACCTCTGCCCAGGCGAGGCCGCTGCGTGTGATGGCGCTCGATCAGTGTGCGGATCAATATGTACTCGCGCTGGCGCCCAAGGCCGAACTGGCGCTATCGCCGCGCGCCGACGACCCTGACGCCTGGCTGCGGAGCGAGGCGATGGGCCATAGGCGGTTGCGGCCCACGCTGGAGGCGGCGGTCGGGTTCAGGCCGGATGTGGTGGTGCGCTACTGGGGCGGCGAGCCCCGCCTGCTGAAGGCGCTGCAGCAGCGCGGCGTCAAGGTGGTGACGATCAGCGACGCCGTCGATCTGGAGGGCGTGCGACAGAATATACGCGCGACAGCCCGTGATCTGGGACAGGTCGAGCGTGGTCGCCTCATGGAACAACGAATGGATGCCAAGCTGGAGCGCGCCACGCCGACGCATCCGGCGGAACTCCGCCCCGGCGCGGTCTATCTGACGTCAGGAGGCTTCACGGCCGGACCCGGCACGCTGATGGACGCCATGATGAAGGCGGCGGGCTTCCGTAATCTGACCTCCGCGCCGGGGTTCGGCGCTGTCAGCGTCGAGCGGATCGCCATGACGCCGCCGATCCGCTTCGTGCTGGGCTTCTTCGATCAACTCCGTGCTGACCTTCGCGGCCCAGGACGACACCCGGTGGTGCGACATGCGGCTGAGGGGCGGACGGCGGCGCGGTTGCCTGCGGCGGTTCTGACCTGTCCTGCCTGGTTCGCGGCCGACGGCGTCGACATGATGGCGGAGGGGCGCCCGTGACGCGGACCGTGCGGCTGTGCGTGATCCTGAGCCTGCTCATCGCAGCGGCTCTGGCGTTGGCGATCTTGGCGGGCGAGACGGCCTTCGACGGCGCCCAATACGCGGCGGCCTTCGGCGATCCTACGTCCGGCCCGGCGGAAGTCCTGTGGCAGGTCAGGGCGCCGCGCGCGGTCTGCGCTTTGATGGTCGGGGCGGCGCTGGGATTGGCCGGGGCGGTCATGCAGGGTCTGCTGCGTAATCCGCTGGCGGATCCAGGCGTGCTGGGCGTGTCAGCGACGGCGGCCCTGGGCGCGGCAATGGCGATCGTTCTGGGCGCGGCCGCCGTTCCGGGGCTGGTCGAGGTTTCGGCCCTCGCGGGTGCGGCCCTGGCGGGCGGCCTGCTGATCGCGGCGTCCAGCGCCGTCCGCGCGCCCGAAGCCTTGATCCTGTTCGGCGTGGCCTTGTCCAGCTTCGCGGGCGCGGCCACCGCCCTGATCTTCAACCTGTCGCCATCGCCGATCGCGCAGGCCGAGGTGATGTCCTGGCTGCTCGGTTCCGTGCAGAACCGAAGCTGGGTCGATGTCGCCTGGGTGACGCCGGCCGTGATCGTTGCGGGCGTCTTCGCCAGCCTGTCGGGGGCGGGCCTGCGCATGATGACCCTTGGGGATGAGGGCGCGGCGGCCTCGGGTCTGAGCATGGGTCGGTTACGCGCCTTCGCCCTGATCGCGGCGGCGGTGGCGACAGGGGCTGCCGTTGCGGTCGCGGGGGTGATCGGCTTCGTGGGCCTGGCGGCGCCGCATCTCGTTCGGGCGGCGGTGCGGGGCGATGCGAAACGGATCTTGGCGCCCTCGGCGCTGGCGGGCGGACTGATGCTGGTCGTCGCGGACCTGCTGGCGCGACTGACGCCGACGGATCAGGAGCTGAAGCTGGGCGTGTTCACGGCCCTGATCGGCGCGCCGTTGTTTGCCTTGATCGCCTGGCGCGCCGCGCGGGAGTGGCGGCTTTGATCGCGCCTCTGACGATGTGGGACGCCGATGCGAGCCTGGGCGGCCGCAAGGTGCTGGACGGCGCGGATGTACAGGTCGAGTACGGCCAGCTTGTCGCGTTGGTCGGCCCCAACGGCGCGGGAAAATCGAGTTTGATCAAGGCGTTCGCAGGTCTGCTTGACCTGGATGGTGGTGTCGCTCGCCTGAACGGCGACGATGTCAGGACGCTCTCGCCGCGAGAACGCGCCAGACGCGTCGCCTATCTGCCGCAGGAGCGCCGGATCGCCTGGAACTTGCCGGCGGTCGAGGTGGCGGCTTTGGGCGCGCCCTTCCTATCGGGCCCCGACGCCCTTACGCGGGCCCATGCCGCCCTTGCGGAGGTCGGCATCGCTCATCTGGCGGAACGAGGCGTTGCCGAAATGTCGGGGGGAGAGAGGGCGCGTGTGCTGCTGGCCAGAGCCCTGGTGGTCGATGCGCCGCTGCTGCTGGCCGATGAGCCGATTGCGGGGCTCGATCCGGATGCGCAGCGGCTGGTTCTGGAACTGCTGAGGGCGCGGGCTGATAGAGGGGCTGGGGTGCTGGTCAGCCTGCACGATCTGACGCTGGCGGCTGCGGTCGCCGATCGGGTCGTGGTGCTGGATCAAGGACAGGTCGTGGCGCACGCTCCGCCTATGCAGGCTCTGGAACCGGACGTGCTCCGGAGCGTGTTCGGCCTGGACGGTCAGTGGATCGAGGGACCGGACGGGCCGCTTCTGGCGGCCCGCCGGGCTCAGTAGGCGACGTAGGGACGGGGACCGGCGGCCGCGCCGCGCGCGATGTCGGCCGAGGTCGTCAGCGGCGCGGTGCCGCCGTTCAGACGCGCCTTGTAGACCGCCATATTCTCCATCACCCGCATCATATAGTTGCGCGTCTCGGTGAAGGGCGCGCATTCGATGAAGTCGATCGCCGCATTGGAGTCGCCGCGCGGGTCGCCACAGCGGGCGATCCACTGGTTCGGACGCGCCGGACCGGCATTGTAGCCGACCGTCGCCAGCAGCATGGAGCCGTTGTTGGCCGCCATCAGCTCGCCCAGGTGATAGCTGCCCAGCGTCATGTTGTAGTCGGGATCCCAGAGCTGTTCGGCCGAGAACCCCATGCCCAGGCGGCGGGCGACGCTCGACGCGGTGGCGGGCAGGAACTGCATCATGCCGCGGGCATCGGCGCCGGAGCGCGCGCGCGGGTCAAAGCTGGATTCCTGGCGGGTGATGGCCTGGGTGAACTCCAGCGGGGCCGCGCCGCCGACCTGGGGTGGGACGCGGACCGGATACATCCGCTCGGGCAGGACGAAGCCGCGCTGGCTGGCGGCGCGGCCGACCATCATGGCGGTGAAGCCTTCGCCATAGCTGCGGGTCAGATCCATCAGCAGGGCCAAATCGTTGATCGTCGGCAGGTCGTTGTCGAGCTGGTAGGCGAAGACGCGCAGCAGGCTGGTCTCGCCGGTCTCGCCAAGGATGCGCGAGGCCCGGACGACCTCGTTGCTTTCGAAGCGGGCGATGTCCGACTGTGACGGGACGGGTTCGCCCGGCAGCTGAAGCGTGGTCATGCCCGCCTTTTCGGCCGCCAACTGGCCGTAGAAGGTCTGCCAGTGCTGGGCGCCGTTGCGATAGTAGGCGAGGGCGGCGTCGCGCTCGCCCCGCGCCTCGGCGGCCCGGCCCAGCCAGTAGAAGGCGCGGCCTTGGGTGATCGGCGTCGAGGAGGCGCTGCGCAGAGCCTCGAAATGGCGGGCGGCGACCTCGGGCTGGTTCAACTTGGTCAGGGCCACCCAGCCGGCGAAGAACTCCGCGTCCACCATCCGGTCGCCCGAGGTGAAGCCGTGGCCGTTCATGGCGTCATAGGCGGCGCGCCAGTTTCCTTGCTGGAGAGCGTCGAGGTAATAGTTGCGGCGCTCGCTCCACAGGGTGTTGTCGCCGGTCGTGTGGCCCGGCGCGGGCGGAAGATTGGCCAGAAGGGCGAAGCCTTCGGACTGGCGGTTTTGCGAGCGCAGGATGCGGACCCGTTCCAGCGCCACGGCGGGATCGGCGGCCTGCGCAGGCGTCAGACCGGCCACGACGGCGTCAGGGCTGTATGCTGACCGCAGGTTCATGACCGCATTTGCGACGGCGGCGCGATCCGGCGAGACCAGATTGACCATGCTGCGGGTCGCGGGGCCGTGCGGGCCGAGCAGCAGCATGTTCAGGCGCGCCTCGTGATCCGCCGGGGTCAGCCAGCCGCCCCATTGGCCGAGAATGCGCGACTGGGGCGCGTCGTCGAACGAACGGGTGCGCCACCAATCGCGCACCAGGGCCCGGGCCTCGTCCTGACGTCCTCGTTGTTCGAGGGCCGAGGCGTAGGCGATGGCGCCTTCCACCATCGTCGGCTTGCCGTCGGACATCAGGGCGAGCGCGGCGTCCGCACCCATGCCGGAACGGTCCAACACCGTCTCGGCGGCGGCGCGGCGTGATTCGCCGCGAGGCCAGCCGGCCAAGTCTGTCTGGGCGCGGGCGAGGTCCGAATAGGACAACTGTTCGCCTGACGTGTCGATCAGCGCCCATTCCACCAGCTTCCGTGCGGAGGCGTTCTGAATCTGGGACATGGCCGATTGCGCGCCGAAGACGTCGCGCGCGCGGGCGGCGGCCAGCCCCTGACGAAACAGCGCCGTATCCTGATCGCTGAGCACCCGGCCCTGATAGGTGGCGGAATAGCCGGGCACGGACGAAGACGAAGAGGCATAGGGAACAGGCTGGCCGGGCAGGACATCCTGCGGATTCGGCGCAAGGACGGCGAGGGCCGCCGCCAGACTGGTCGCTATCATGATCTGTCCTGTTCCCATTCAATCCGGTTGCGGCGAAGCCGCTGGCGACCTAACGTCCCGCGCTCATTGAAAAGTCGATGAACATTTCGTCCGTCGTCCCTTCCCACGCAGGCCAAGTTAGTCCCATGACCGCCCCCTTGTTCAAGGGCGTGATCACCGCCCTGATCACACCACTTCGTGACGGAAACGTGGACGAAGCCGCTTTCGTCAAACTGCTGGAGCGCCAGATCGCCGCAGGGGTGCACGGCGTCGTGCCTATGGGCACGACCGGCGAGGGCGCCAGCATGGATCTGGACGAGCACAAGCATGTGATCGAACTTTGCGTGCGGCTGGCGGCGGGGCGCGTCAGCGTCATCGCCGGAACCGGGTCGCCCTATACCAAGGAAGCCATCGACCTAACCCGCCACGCCAAGACGGTGGGGGCGGACGGGGCGCTGATCGTCACCCCCTATTATATCCGGCCGTCACAGGCGGGCATGGCGGCGCATTTCGAGGCCGTCGCCGACGCAGTCCAACTGCCGATCCTGCTCTACAATGTGCCAGGGCGAACCGGGGCCGATCTGGCCAACGACACGGTGGCGCGCCTGGCGGCCCATCCGAACATCGTCGGCATCAAGGACGCGACCGGCGACATGAGCCGCGTCAGCTGGATGCGGGCCAACATCGGCGGACAGTTCGACCTGATCTCGGGCGACGACCCCAGCTATCTTGGCTATCACGCCCACGGCGGGGTCGGTCTGATCTCTGTGGCGTCCAATGTCGCGCCCGAGGCCATGGTGGCCCTGCACAATGCGATGACGGCCGGCGACTACGCCACGGCCCGCGAGTGGCAGGGTAGATTGATCGGCCTTTGCAAGGCGCTGTTCCTCGACAACTCTCCGGCGCCGACGAAATACGCTCTGGCCAGGTTGGGTCTGTGCAACGAGGAGGCGCGGCTGCCGCTTTCGCCGACCTCGGACGCGGTCAAGCCGATCATCGACCGCGCCATGACGGAAGCGGGCGTCGCCTGATGGCGCCGCAACCCCAGTCGAAGTCCAAGGTGATCGCCGAGAACCGGCGTGCGCGGTTCGACTATTTCCTAGAAGACAATCTCGAGGCCGGCATCCAACTGCTGGGCACCGAGATCAAGGCCTTGCGCGACGGCCGGGCCAATATCGCCGAAAGCTATGCGGCGGTCGAAGGGCGCGAGATCGTGCTGATCAACGCCGACATCCCGCCCTACAAACAGGCCAATCGCTTTAACCACGAGCCGCGCCGGCCTCGGAAACTGCTGCTGCACAGAAAGCAGATCGACCGGCTGATCGGGGCCGTCCAGCGCGACGGCCAGACCATCATTCCGCTGAAGCTTTACCTGAACGACGCAGGCAAGGCGAAGCTGGAAATCGCCCTAGCGAAAGGCAAGAAGCTGCACGACAAGCGCGAAGCCTCGGCGGAACGCGACTGGCAGCGCGACAAGGCCCGGCTGATGCGCGACAAGGGCTGAAGCGAACGCTCGCCTAGGCCAAGGGTCTTGCGTCCATGACGCCCGGCAGATCGGCGAATCCGGCGCCGGACGATCCCAGCGATGGGCTGAACAGGCCGCCCGTCATCAGGCCGATAATGGTGATCGCCACCACAACGACCACCGCCAGCACGGCTATCCTGCGCTCGCCCTGAGTGAAGATCCCGTTCGTCCGTCGCATCGTCCTGCCTCCCTGCAGAGACCCAACGCGACGTAAACGCCTCCGTTCCGCCTCAATTCAGGAACAGCCGCTTAGTAGCGCAGCCGCCACAGTGGGATGGCTCATCCATCGATCAGAGCGCGCGCGCGGGCGAAGACCGCCTCGAACATATCGGGCGTCAAACGGCCCGTGTTCGTGTTCAGCCGCGAGCAGTGATAGCTGTTCAGGATGATATAGCCCCCGGCCTCGCCCTCGGCGCCGTGCCCGGCCGGCATGGCGGAGGCGGGGCGACCGAACGCCTTCAAGATGTTGCGGCGCGATACGTCGCCAAGGGTCACGATCACCTTCAGCCTCGGCAGCAGCTTCAGCCGGTCGATCAGGAAGGGCCTGCAGGTGGTTTCCTCGATCGGCAGCGGCTTGTTGCCGGGCGGCGCGCAGCGGACGGCGTTGGTGATCATGCAGTCGATCAGCGTCAGGTCGTCGTCGCCGTTCGGGTCGTAGCGGCCGTGCGCGAACCCGGCCTTCTTCAGCGTATCGTAGAGCAGAAGGCCGGCATGGTCCCCGGTGAAAGGCCGACCCGTTCGATTGGCCCCCGTGCGGCCGGGCGCCAAGCCGGCGACCAGCAAGCGCGCGTTCGGATCGCCGAAGGACGGGGCGGGGCCGTTCCACCAATCCGGATTCTGGCGCGCATTCTCGCGACGATACTCGACCAGTCGCGGGCAGAGCGGGCAGTCGCGGGGTGGCTCGGGCGTCAGGCTCATTGGGCCGCTCCGGTCTTGGGACGACCGAACTCGGCCATCAGGTCGCCAAGGTCCAGGAAGACATCGGCCTGGCGTCGCAGTTCGTCGGCGATATGGGGCGGTTGGGTCTTCTGGGTCGAGATGACGGTCACCCGCACGCCCTGCGCCTGCACCGCCTGCACCAGACGCCGGAAGTCCCCGTCGCCGGAAAACAGCACGGCGTGATCCAGGTGTGGCGCCAGCTCCAGCATGTCCACCGCGATCTCGATGTCCATATTGCCCTTGATCCGGCTGTGGCCCTGACCGTCGGTGAACCGCTTCACCGGCTTGGTCACGACCGAAAAGCCGTTGTAGTCCAGCCAGTCCACCAGAGGCTTCACCGGCGAGAACTCTTCGCCCTCGACCACGGCCGTGTAATAATAGGCCCGCGTCAGGATGGATTTCTCGCGGAACCAGTCCAGCATCCGCCGGAAGTCCATGTCGTGCTGAAGCGCGCGGGCGGCGGAATAGAGATTGGAGCCGTCGATGAAGATCGCCAGCCGATCGGTGGAATGAAACATGGTCGATGCCGTCGAAAGGGATGAAGAATATGGCGTCCCCCCTGACGCCCGCGTCGATATGGGAATCGACGAGACGCTGGATCTGGACGCCGCAGTCATCGTGGCGCTGGGCTGCAATGACAAGGGGGCCTGGTCCTCTTGCCGCGAGGCGCTGGAGGCGGCGCTGGCGCGGTTTCGTAGCGAAGGGGTTGATATCGTGGCGCGGTCGTCCTGGTGGTCGTCCCTGGCCTGGCCCGATCCGGAAGACCCCCCGTTTCTCAATGGAGTCGTCGTGGTTCGCACCGCCCACGATCCTCATGCGCTGATGGCCGCCCTGGGACGGATCGAGGACGCCTTCGGCCGCCAGCGTTCGGCCCGCAATGCGCCGCGCACGCTGGATCTGGACCTTATCGCCTATGGGCGGTTGAGCGGTGATCTGGATGGACTGATTCTGCCCCATCCCCGCGCCGCCGAGCGGAAGTTCGTGATGGGGCCGATCGCGGAGATCGCGGCGGAATGGACGCATCCAACCGATGGCGGGGCCGCGGCGATCCTGGCCGACGCCGCGATGGTTGGTCGCGACACCCATCCCTTGCCGTGACGAGCGGTTCGTGAGTTGATCTCCCGCTGACACCGGGAGACATCTCATGCTGATCCTCGCTTTGACCGCCGCCCTCCTGAGCGGCTTTCCGCAGAAATCCCATCCCGCGCCGGCCTCGCCGCCCGCTGGCGTAGGGCTGGTGGTCCATGAGGCGGACACGATGGTGCGACAGCCGCCGCCGCATAATGGAACCGGCATGAGCACGGCCTACCGAATCTCCGACGTCGCGCCGAACCGGTCGATGGAGTTCCGAAAGCGGGTCATGCATCCCGGATCGTCCATCGGCCTGCATATCATCGCCCATGACGAGGTCTATCATGTCGTCAGCGGGGAGGGGGACGTGACCTCCGATGGCGTGACGACCCGGGTGAAGGCGGGGGATACGGCCTATCTTTATGACGGCGGCGATGTCGGCATCCGGCAGGTCGGTGCCGAGGATCTGGTGCTGATTATCGCCTATCCTTTGGCGCGTCGCACCGATTGACGCCGCACTTTCGCCCCTGTGGCGTTGCAAAAGTCAGTCCCCATCTGTATTTGACGCGGTTCTCCCCCGCGTTCGAGGAATTTCATGGCCCGCGTCACCGTCGAAGACTGCATCGAGAAGGTACCGAACCGCTTTGGTCTGGTTCTGCTGGCCGGTCACCGCGCCCGCAGCATCGCCAACGGCGCCGCCCTGACGATCGACCGCGACAACGACAAGAACCCCGTCGTCGCCCTGCGCGAGATCGCCGACGACACCGTCGTGCCGGACGAACTGCGCGAGACCATCATCACCACGCTACAACGCGTCGATGAGCGCACCGAAGCCGAGGACGAGGCCGAAACGGTCGCCCTGCTGGCTGAACCGCAGCACATGAACATGGCCGAGGCCGAGTTGATTCGTGCGCTGCAAAGCGACCGCGACGGCGGTCAGGAGGAGCGGTACTGACGCCCGAGGCAGCCCCTGGCGTCACTATCCTGCCGGCGCGGACCGAGACGGTTCCGCCGGCGCCCCAAACTGCAAACCAAAACGAACCGACCCCCGCCGACGAGGCCCCGGCGCGCAGACGCGCGCCCATCTTGCGTCAGTTCGAACTGATCGAGGCCGTCAAGGCCTATGACCCCACCGCCGACGAAGCGCTGCTGAACCGCGCATATGTCTATGCGATGAAGATGCATGGCTCGCAGCTGCGGGCCTCGGGCGATCCCTATTTCGCCCACCCGATCCAGGTCGCGGGCATCCTGACCGACTACAAGCTCGACACCGCCACCATCGTCACAGCCCTGCTGCACGACGTGGTCGAGGACACCTCGGCGACCCGCGACGACATTGCGGGTATGTTCGGCGAGGAGGTCGCGGTCCTGGTCGAAGGCGTGACCAAGCTGAGCCGGCTGGAGCTCCAGGCCGAGCACACGCGCCAGGCCGAGAACCTTCGCAAATTCATCTTGGCCATCAGCCGGGACGTACGGGTGCTGCTGGTCAAGCTGGCCGACCGTCTGCACAACATGCGCACGCTTCAGTATGTGAAGCCGGAGAAGCGCGAGCGGATCAGCCGCGAGACCCTGGAAGTCTACGCCCCGCTGGGCCGGTCGATCGGCATTCACTCGATCGCGTCCGAGCTGGAAGAACTGGCCTTCACCCATCTGAACCCCACCGCCAAGACCGCCATCGAGCGGCGGCTGGAGGCGTTGAAGCTGGAACACGGCCGCGCCATTGAGGGCGTGGCCGGCGAAGTCGAGCGCGTGTTGTCCGAAGCCGGCGTTCCGGCGCGGGTCTATGGCCGCCAGAAGACGCCCTATTCGATCTGGCGCAAGTTGCAACGCAAGTCGGTCGGCTTCTCGTCCCTGTCGGACATCTATGGCTTCCGCGTCATCCTGGAGGCGGAGGACGACTGCTATCGCGCCCTGGGGGTGATCCACCGCGAATGGCCCATGGTGCCCGAACGGTTCAAGGATTTCATCTCGACGCCCAAGTCCAACAACTATCGCTCGCTGCACACCACGGTCGTCGGGCCGCGCGGTCTGCGCATCGAGATGCAGATCCGCACCGAGGAGATGGACCGGGTCGCCGAGGACGGGGTGGCGGCGCACTGGCGCTACAAGAACCATTCCTATGGTTTCGACCATGAGGCGATGGAGCAGGGCGGCGGGCGCGACCCGCTCCAGAACCTGCGTCACCTCGTGCAGGTGATCGAACACGGCGAGGGCGGCGAGGACTGGGTCGAACACGCCAAGCTCGAAATGTACCTGGACCAGGTGTTCGTCTTCACCCCGAAGGGCCAGCTGGTCACCTTGCCGCGCGGGGGCATGCCGCTGGACTTCGCCTACGCCGTCCACACCGAGGTCGGAGACACCGCCGTGGGCGTCAAGGTCAACGGCGAGTTGAAGCCGATGCGGACGCCGCTTCAGAACGGCGATGTCGTCGAGATCATTCGCGGATCGAAGCGCGAGGTGCCCGCCGACTGGCGCAGTCTGACCGTGACGGGCCGCGCGCGTTCGGCCATCCGCCGCCATATCCGCACCTCCGAACGCGAGGAGTTCGTCAAACTGGGCCGCGTGGCGCTGGAGCAGACGCTGGGTCGCGTGGAAAAGACCCTGACCGACGTGTCGCTGAAGCCTGTGCTGGAGACGCTGGCGGTGGCCAGCGACGACGACCTGTTCGAAGGCTTGGGCCGAGGGCGTCTGTCGCCGACCACTGCGGCCGAAATCCTGTTCCCCGCGCTGAAGGGTCGGCTGAAGGCCGGGCCCGAGAAGCAGCGGATCGAGGGCGACAAGGCGCGGCTGTTCGTGCGCGGCGGCGGGCTGACGCCGGGCGTCTCTGTGCATTTCGGCCAATGCTGCACCCCCGTTCCAGGCGACCGGATCGTCGGCATTCTGGAGCCTGAATCCGGCCTGACGGTCCATACCATCGATTGCCAAACCCTCGCCGATTACGCCGACGACGACTCCGTCTGGCACGATCTGCAATGGACGCCCCAGGCCGAGACCGACGCCGTCGCCGCGGCCCGCATTCGCGCGACGATCCGTAATGCGCCCGGCGTGTTGGGCCAGGTCACGACACTGATCGGCGAGGCTGGGGGCAACATCATCAACCTGTCGATGGCGCACCGTCAGCAGGACTTCTTCGACGTGGACGTGGACGTCGAGGTCGAGGACGCCAAGCACGCGACGATGATCATGGCCGCGCTACGGGCCAATCCGTCGGTTGATTCCGTCGAGCGCGCGCGGGGCGAATGAGCGACACCGTCAAGCCGAACGCGGCCCAGATGGCGTCGGCGTCCTATCGCATGGCGGCGATGGATCAGGACTTCCTGCTGGGCGATTCCATGCGCGGCGTCCGCTTCCTGATGGAATACGCCAAGCCCGAGGAGGCGCTGAGGGCCTGGGGCGTGCGCTCCACCATCGTCGTCTTCGGCAGCGCGCGCATCCGCGAAGGCCATCGCTGGTACGAAGAAGCGCGCGCCCTCGGTCGGCTGGCTTCGGAACGGGGCGGGGCGCTACGGGGTGCGGTGGGCGAGCCCCGCGATAACGTCATCGCCACCGGCGGCGGACCGGGCATCATGGAGGCCGCCAATCGCGGCGCCTTAGACGCCGGCGCCCCTTCCGTCGGTTTCAACATCACCCTGCCGCACGAGCAGGAGCCGAACGCCTTTTCGACGCCGGAGCTGACTTTCCGCTTCCACTATTTCGCGATGCGAAAGATGCACCTGGCGATGCGGGCCAACGCGCTGGTCGTCTTCCCCGGGGGGTTCGGCACATTCGATGAGATGTTCGAGATGCTGACCCTGCGCCAGACGAACAAGGCGCCTCCTGTTCCAGTCGTTCTGGTGGACAAGGCATATTGGACCTCGGTCATCGGTTTCGACGCCCTGGTCGAACACGGGATGATCGCACCCTCGGATCTGGACCTGATCGGTTTCGCCGAGGACGCCGAGGGTGTCTGGGCCGAACTGCTGGCGCGTGGGCTGCGGCCGAACGAAAACATCGAATGAAGCGTCGCCGGAGGGTTCATCCGCGCGCGATCCGGGTCTAGAACCCCTTCATGAACACCCAAGACGTCCTCAACGAGTTCCGTGACGCCGGCGCCCTGCGCGAAGGCCATTTCGTCCTGTCGTCGGGCCTGCACAGCCCGGTCTTCCTGCAGAAGAACCTGGTCTTCATGGACGGGGCGCGCTGCGAGCGGCTGTGCAAGGCGTTGGCCGACAAGATCGTCGCCACGGTCGGCCCGGTCGATGTCGCCATCTCGCCCGCCGTGGGCGGCATCATTCCTGGCTATGAGACGGCCAAACACCTGAAGGTCCGCTCGATGTACGTCGAGCGTGAAGGCGGCCAGTTCAAGCTGCGTCGCGGCTTCTCGGTCGAGCCGGGCGAGAAGGTCGTCATGGTCGAGGACATCGTTACGACCGGCCTCTCGTCGCGCGAATGCATCGCCGCCATCCAGGCGGCCGGGGGCGAGGTGGTCGCTGCCGCCTGCATCGTCGATCGTTCGGGCGGCAAGGTGGACGTGGGTGTGCCGCTGATCGCCTTGGCCTCGCTGGAGGTGCCGGCCTACGCGGCCGACGCCCTGCCGCCGGAACTCGCCGCGCTTCCGGTGGAAGATCCCGGCAGCCGCAGATTGTCGAAGTAGAGCCATGCGCGAACGGGTCAGGCTGGGCGTCAACATCGATCACGTCGCCACGGTGCGCAATGCGCGCGGCGGGACGCATCCCGATCCGGCGCGCGCGGCCGAGGCGGCCCTCGCGGCGGGCGCGGACGGCATCACCGCCCATCTGCGCGAAGACCGCCGCCACATAACCGACGCCGACATCGACGTGCTGAGCGCCCTGTGCGCGCGGGCGGGCAAGCCGTTGAACTTCGAGATGGCGGTGACCGAGGAGATGCTGGCCATCGCCATGCGTCATCGGCCCCATGCGGCCTGTCTTGTGCCCGAGCGGCGTGAGGAGGTGACGACCGAGGGCGGTCTGGCGGTCGCGGGCCACGAGGCGCGCATCGCCCCTGTGGTCAGGGCGCTGGCGGATGCCGGCATCCGAGTCTCGCTGTTCATCGAGCCCGCCGAGGCGCAGGTCGAGGCCGCCGCAGCCGTGGGCGCACAGGTCATCGAACTTCACACTGGCCGCTATTGCCATCTGACCGATCCTGGCGAGCGCGAAGTCGAGTTCGAACGCCTGGCCGCCGCCGCCGCACAGGCCGACATCCTGGGGATGGAGGTTCATGCGGGTCACGGGCTGGATTACGACACCGCGCCGCGCATGTTGGCGATCCCCGAGATTCGCGAACTGAACATCGGCCATTTCCTGATCGGCGATTCGATCTTCATCGGTCTGGACGGCGCGATCCGGCGCATGCGGGCGGCGATGGATGCGGCGAAATGATCATCGGCATGGGCGCGGATCTGTCGGACATCCGCCGTATCCAGACCTCGCTGGATCGGTTCGGGGATCGCTTCAAGACCCGCTGCTTCACGGAACTGGAACGTGCGCGGTCCGACCGCAAGCCTGATCCGGCCTGGAGCTACGCCAAGCGTTTCGCGGCCAAGGAGGCCTGCGCCAAGGCGCTGGGCACGGGAATGCGGGCCGATGTCTATTGGCGCGACATGGGGGTGGTGAACTTACGCTCCGGCCAGCCGACGATGGCCCTGACTGGGCATGCCGCCGAGCATCTTGCGCGTCTGACGCCGGCCGGACACGAGGCGAAAATCCACCTGACGCTGAGCGACGAACATCCTTATGCGCTCGCCTTCGTCGTGATCGAAGCCTTGCCGCAGTCGTAATCAGGTTATAGGCGTGCGCGATGACCGCGCAGACGCGGCGAGGATGCCTGATCGCATGAGCGAAGACCAAAAGCCCGACGACGCCAAACGCGACGCCACTCCCGAAGAGCGATTTGCGGCTTCGGAGGCGGACGCTCCGGTCCAGTCGGTGCAGGAGCCGACCACGTCGAACCACAAGGTCTATGCGCAGAAGCCAGGCGGTCGCGACAAGACGCCGTCGGCAGCCAGCGAAACGGGCGAGATTTTCAAGACCATCGTCTTCGCCCTGCTGATCGCGATGGTGCTGCGAATCTTCCTGTTTCAGCCCTTCACCATTCCGTCGGCCTCGATGGAGCCCAACCTCTACGAAGGCGACTATATCGTCGTGTCGAAGTGGTCTTACGGCTTCTCGAAACATTCGATCCCGTTCAGCCCGCCGCTGTTCGACGGCCGGATCATGGGCTCGGCACCCAAGCGCGGCGACATCGTCGTGTTCAAACTGCCGCGTGACGACAAGACCGACTTCATCAAGCGCGTGATCGGCCTGCCGGGCGACCGCATCCAGATGATCGCCAACAAGCTGTATATCAACGACAAGCCGGTTCAGGACGTCGTGGTCAGCGAGCAGGAGATCAACGACATCTTCGGCCCGCGCCCGGTGACCGAGGTGCGCGAGACCCTGCCGGAAGGCAGGAGCTTCATGACCCAGGACTTCGGTCCCGGAAACGATCTGGACGACACCCCGGTCTATGAAGTCCCGGCCGGCCATTACTTCATGATGGGCGACAACCGCGACAACTCGATCGACAGCCGCGTCGAACAGTCCAGCGGCGTGGGCATGGTCCCGGCCGAGAACCTGGTCGGCAAGGCCCAGATCATCCTGTTCTCCTGGAAGCCCGGCTCGTCGCTGTGGAACCCCGTCAGCTGGTTCAACGTGCGGCTCGACCGGTTCTTCAACGTCTTGAAGTAATGGCGAATACGCGAGCTGAATCCGTTGCGGCGCTGGAAACGCGTCTGGGACACACGTTCAAGGACAAGGCCCTGCTGGAGCGCGCTCTGACCCACGCCAGCGTGGGCGAGGGTGCCCCGGTCGGGATCCACGGCCCGCGCGACAACGAGCGGCTGGAGTTCCTGGGCGACCGGGTGCTGGGCCTGCTGGTCGCCGAGCGGTTGTCGGCCGAGTTTCCGACGGCCGACGAAGGTCAGCTTTCGTCCAGCCTGCATGCCCTGGTCGACAAGACGGCCTGCGCCCGCGTCGGCGAGGCGCTGGGCGTCGGCCCGGCCCTGCGGCTGTCGCCCGGCGAGACCAAGACCGGCGGCCGTCGCAAGGCGGGCGTCATCGCCGATGCGGTCGAGGCCATATTGGCGGCGGTCTATCTGGACGGCGGCCTTGATGCGGCGCGGACCTTCTTCGACGCTGCCTGGGCCGACGAACTGTCTGCCCCGCCGTCGCGGACCGTGACCAATCCCAAGTCCGCGCTTCAGGAATGGGCGCAAGGCAAGGGCAGGCCGCTGCCGACCTATCGCGTGTCGGATCGGACGGGTTCGGATCATGCGCCCACATTCACCGTCGAAGTTTCCGTGCAGGACGTGCAGCCCTTGACCGCGCAAGGGCGTTCGCGTCAGGAGGCGGAGAAGGCGGCCGCAACGGCTCTCCTCAAACGTGAAGGCGTCATTTGACCGATTTCGAAAACCAGCGCGCGGGCTTCGCCGCCATAATCGGCGCGCCGAACGCCGGCAAGTCCACGCTGGTGAACCGGCTGACCGGGTCCAAGGTCTCGATCGTCACGCAAAAGGTGCAGACGACACGCTTTCCCGTGCGCGGCATCGCCATGGAAGGCGACGCCCAGATCGTGCTGGTGGACACCCCCGGCATCTTCACCCCGCGCCGTCGCCTGGACCGGGCCATGGTCGCTTCGGCCTGGGGCGGCGCCCAGGATGCGGACATCGTCGTCCACCTGATCGACGCCCAGTCGCATATCAACTCGGAAGGCCGTGAAGGCACGGCGGCCGATCGCCGCTCGGCCGAGGACACCGAGACCATCATCGCCAATCTGCAGTCCACGGGCACCAAGGTGGTGCTGGCGCTGAACAAAATCGACGGCATGCGTCGCGACACCCTGCTGGCCCTGTCGCAGAAGATGTTCGAGAGCGGCGTCTATTCCGAGGTCTATATGATCTCGGCTGCCAATGGCGACGGCGTCGAGGACCTGAAACAGCGTCTGGCCCTGTCGATGCCCAAGGGGCCGTGGCTCTATCCCGAGGACCAGGCGGCCGACGTGCCGGTTCGCGTACTGGCGGCTGAGATCACGCGCGAGAAGGTCTATCTGCGCGTTCACGAAGAGCTGCCCTATTCGGCGGCGGTGGAGACCACCAGTTTCGAGGAGCGCGCCGACGGCTCGGCCCGGATCGAACAGACCATCTATGTCGAGCGCGAGAGCCAGCGGCCCATCGTCCTGGGCAAGGGCGGTCAGACTCTGAAATGGATCGGCCAGAAGGCGCGCGAGGAGCTGAACGAGCTGCTCGGTCGCCAGGTCCACCTGTTCCTGACCGTCAAGGTCGATCCGAAGTGGCAGGATTCGCGGGCGCTTTACGCCCAGTTCGGTCTGGATTTCGACGTCTGAGTTCCTGTGTTTGAAGTACCGCGTACCGCCGGGGGCCATCCCCGGACCGTCATCGCCGGGCTGGCGGTCCTCCTAATCGCCGGAGCGGCCTTCGCTGGCCTGGCCACTGTGCATCGTGAGCCCGCAGAGACGAAGGATGCGGTCGCCGCGCACACCGTCCCACCTCGCCCACCGCTGGTCGTGGTCGAGGATTTGCCTCAGTTGAAGGCCCGGCTGGATCGCGAGGCGCAGGCGCGCAGGTTCATGGGAGCCGTGCTGGTGGCGCGCGGCGATCAGGTGCTGTTCCGTCAGGTCTATGGCAAGGCGAACTATGAGCAGGATCGGCCGCTTGAGCTGGACTCGCGGTTCCGCCTCGCGTCCGTGTCGAAACAGTTCACCGCCGCCGCGATCCTGAAGCTGCAGAACGAGGGGCGACTGTCGGTCGATGACCCCGTCTGCAGATGGATCCAGCCGTGCCCCGAGGCCTGGGCCCCCATCCACATCGGCCATCTGCTATCACATACGTCAGGCATTCCGGACCTGATGGCGCGCGGCGGCTGGGGCATGCGGCGGGTGACGCCGGCGACGCTGGACGAACTTACCGAGGACTCCAAGGCCTTCCGCCTGCAGTTCGCACCCGGAACCAAGGTCCGTTACGATAACGCGGGCTTCAACCTGGCGGCCGCCATCGTCGAGAAGGCCAGCGGCATGAGGTTCGCCGACTTCCTTCAGGACCGGTTCTTCGGTCCGCTGGGGATGAAGGACACGGGCGTCGATCTGGACGGCGGGGATCACGGCGTCATCATGGGCTACGCCAACTTCCCCGGCGGCCTGACGGCCCAACCCCTCGCCAACACCTCGATCGTGGCCGGCGCGGGGGCGATCTATTCGACGCTGGACGACATGCTGGTGTGGCAACACGCCCTGCATCACGGCAAGCTGCTGACGCCCGAAAGCTATGGGCAGATGATCGCCGACCATGCGCCGGACAGCACGCCGAATGAGCGGGGGCATCCCCGGCGAGACTGGGGTTACGGCATCTTCTCGAACCGCCTGGGCGAACAGGTCCGCCCCGCGTTCGAAGACCGCCAGATCTATCACACGGGCAGCTGGGGCGGTTTCCGCAACCTGGTCACTTATCAGCCCGATCAAGACGTGACGGTGATCGTGCTCTCGCACAACTATCACCAGATGAACCCCGTCTTCATGATCAACCAGCAGGCCATGGCGGAGGCGCTGGGCAGGCAGTTTCCGACCCAGTTGTCGCGGTAGGGCCAGGCGAGTTTCGGCCTCTCGATCGCCAATCTGAGGCCGCGTGGGAACGGGCTGGCGAGGGGGCGGTTAGCGAGAGAGGCAAGAAACGAGGACCGCCATGAAAGCCCTGATCCTGAACTGCACGCTCAAACCTTCGCCGGAGACGTCCAGCACCGAAGCCCTGGCCGAGGTGGTCATCGCGGAGCTGAAACAGGGTGGAGCCGAGGTCGATATGGTCCGGCTGGTGGACCTGAATCTCAAGCCCGGCGTGAAGACCGACGAAGGCGAGCACGACGACTGGCCGTCGGTGCACGAGAAGATCATGGCAGCGAACATCGTGGTTTTCGCCACCCCGACCTGGATGGGCCAGATGTCCAGCATCTGCATGCGGGCGCTGGAACGGATGGACGCCTTGTTCGAGGAGACCGACGACAGCGGACGTCCTGTCGCCTTCGGCAAGGTGGCGGGCATCGTCATCACCGGCAACGAGGACGGCGCCCACCATATTGTCGCCACCGTGTCCCAGGCCCTGATCGACATGGGCTTCACCATGCCGGCGCAAAGCTGGACCTATTGGCACCTCGGCCCGGGACCGGGCCCCGACTACGTCGAGACCGATCAGGGTCACGACTATTCCGACCGCGTGGGGCGCAATGCGGCGCGCAACATGCTGGCCTTGGCCAAGGTGCTGAAACCCGAGACCTACCCCGTTCCCGAAAGCTGAGAACAGGACTAGAACAGCGGCATGATCGCTGTTCTCCTCGCCGCCCTCGCGTTTCAGTCATCCGCACCCGCCTCGGCGGCCATGGTCCCGCAGGGTGACCACGCCGCCGGTGTCCGCTCCCAGCAGGGTGCGACCGAGGCCGCCGCGACCCTCGACCGGATGCACGAGGCAGCGGCGAGGGCGGACGGCGCGACCTATTTCGATCAGTTCTCCAGCGGCGCGCGCTTTATCGGCACCGATGCCTCAGAGCACTGGAACATCGCGCAGTTCAAAGCCTATGCCGAACCCTTCTTCGCCAAGGGGCGGGGCTGGACCTATCGACCGCGCGACCGGACCCTGGTTGTCTCTGGCGACTTCGCCTGGTTCGACGAGAAGCTGGACAATGAAGCCTATGGCGAGCTGCGTGGTTCAGGCCTGCTGCGTCGTCAGGGAAGAGGCGAGACATGGAAGATCGAGCAATATGTGCTGAGCTTCGCCGTGCCCAATGACAGGTCCGACGCCGTCGTCGGCCTCATCCGCGACCCCGCCGAAGCCCCCTGATGGACTTCCACGAAGAAGCCTTCGTGCTGTCGGCGCGCAGCCATGGCGACACCGGCGCCGTGGTGGACCTGTTGACCGAAAATCACGGTCGGCGCTCGGCCTATGTGGCGGGCGGGGCGTCGCGCAAGATGCGGCCCTTTCTGCAGGCCGGAGCGCGGGTCGTGGCGGACTATCGCGCGCGGACTTCGGATCACCTGGGCGCCGCCCGGTTGGAGCCGGTGGGCGAAGGCCCCAGCGCCCTGTTCGACGACGCCATGGCCCTGACCGGGTTGGCGGCGGCGGCGGGCGTGGCGCAGGGGGCCTTGCCCGAGCGAGAACCCCATCCCGGCGTCTTCCTGGCCTTCGAAGCGCTGATGGCCGCCTTCGCCCTGCCGGACGTCTGGCCCGCCATCTTCGTGCGGTTCGAGGCGGGATTGCTCGAAGACCTGGGCTTCGGGCTCGATCTGTCGAAATGCGCTGCGACCGGCACGGCCGACGACCTGATCTACGTCAGCCCCCGCACCGGCCGCGCCGTCAGCCGCGAGGCCGGCGCGCCCTATGCCGACAAGATGCTGACCCTGCCGCCCTTCATGCTAGGCGCCCAGGCGGGCCTGGTCGAGGGCGACGTGAGGGCCGGGTTCGACCTGACCGGGCATTTCCTCGAACAGTTCGTCTTCCACCCGCAGAACAAGCCCCTGCCGCCGGCGCGGGTCTGGATGCTGGAAAAGCTGGCCGACGCCGGACGGCTCTAGCCGAAGGTGAAGGCGAAGACCTGAACGCCGGGATCCAGAAACTCGATCTCGAAGGTTCGCTCGCGCACAGGACCGGTCTGACGCACAAGCTGGTACAGCCGTTCGCCATCGACCCGCCCCACGCCCTGGGCGTCGACGTCGCCCCCCGCATCCGCGCCGGGCGCCTGGCCGTCGATGCGGACGCGGAAGCGGACCGGCTGGCCCGGCTTGCTCGGCCCCATGACCAGATGCAGGTCGCGCGCCTTGAAGCGGAAGGTGACGCGACCGCCTGCACCCTGCAGGTCGGCATGTTCGCGCGTCACCCGCCAGCGGCCCGAAAGGCTCCAGTCGTTAAGCTGCAGCGGCGCGGCGGCGTAGGCCTTGATCGCATCGTTTGCGAAGCCGCCCGGCGAGCGGAAGTTCTCGGCGCGGGCATAGCCGACGTAGGTCTCGGGTGAGCCGACCTGGGCCATGTCGGCCGCCGCCTCCGCGCCTTGGGCCTGGACATTGACGACGTCCGCAGCGACCCCGGCCGCGCCGGCCTCCTTCAGTAGTTGCTGGATGACGCGTTCCGACCCCGCATAATCGCCTTCGCCGAAGTGGTGGTGACGGATCTGGCCCTTGGCGTCGATGAAGTAGTGGGCGGGCCAGTACTGGTTCTTGAAGGCGCGCCAGACGGCGAAGTCGTTGTCCATGGCGACGGGATAGGTCACGCCCAGCCGCTGCACGTTCTGGCGGACATTGGCCTCGGACTTCTCGAAGGCGAACTCGGGCGTATGGACCCCGATCACGACAAGGCCCTGATCCTTGTACTTCTCGGCCCAGGCTTTGACGTAGGGGATGGAGCGCAGGCAGTTGATGCAGGAGTAGGTCCAGAAATCGACCACCACCACCTTGCCGCGCAGTTGCTCCGTCGTCAGGGGCGGGGAGTTGATCCAGGTCGTCGCCCCGGTCAGCGGCGGCATCATCCCCTCGACCGGCAGGTCGGCCAGGTTTGCGGGCGCCGAGTTCGTCGGCATGCCGCGACCGATCCCGCCCAGCAGCGCCTGCTCGATCCGGCCCGTACTGGCGGCCGAAATCCGGGTCAGCAGGCCGGTGTCGGCGCCTAGGCCGATGACGACCACGCCGATCAGCACCAGCACCCCCAGTCCGCGCCGCACCCATTCGCCGACGCCCAGCGCGCCCTTCATGGCCTTGAACACCCGCCCGCCGACGACCAGCGCCAGCGCCAGCGACGTCGCCGCGCCCGCCGCATAGGCCAGCAGCAGAACGGTCGTGCCTATGCCCGCGCCCTGAAGCGCCGCGCCGGTCAGGATGACGCCCAGGATCGGCCCGGCGCACGGCGCCCACAGCAGGCCCGTCGCCACGCCCAGCAGCAACGAGGCCCGAACGTCGCCCTCATCTCCGCCATGACGCTCGGCCCGGTCGGTCAGCCAGGACCCGGCGGCCACGAACGGCCGCATCAGCCGGTCGCCAATCGTCGGCACCAGGAGGCTGAGGCCCAGCACGGCCATGACCGCCAGGGCGATCCACCGCCCGACCTCATTGGCTCGAACCGCCCAGCCGCCGCCCAGCGCCGCCAACGTCGCCACGCCCGCGAAGGTGACCGCCATCCCGACCAGCAGCGGAAAGCCATTGCGCAGGAAGGGGCGATCGGCGCGGGCGAACACGAACGGCAGGACAGGCAGGATGCAGGGGCTGACGATGGTCAGGACGCCGGCTAGGTAGGACAGCAGAAACAGGATCATGGAGCGGCCTGACGGGGAGGGGTGTTATCCCCTACGTTCGAACGGACGGGGCGGTTGGTTTCATCGCTGCGGAAAATGTTCGCGGCGCGACCGATTTCCTCGGCCAGTGTCCGCACGAGCTGATCTGCCGGCATGACACGGGCCATCGGCGCGCCCTGTCCGGCCCACTGGGCGGCGTAGCCGTGGTCGCCGGCGGCCTTGGCCGCCGCGTTCAGCGCCTTGCCGATGTCGTAGGCGCGAGGATAGGCGGCGACCGCGTCGGGGTCGGCCTGACGCATGAAGGCGTTCTCGATCCCTCTGGCGGGCCGACCGGACAGCACGGCGGAGACGCGGGTCCGCTGGGCCTCCTGACCCGCCATCACCTGTCGATAGGCCGTGTCGGCCGCAGATTCGGGGCTGGGGACGAAGGCTGTGCCCATCTGAGCCCCGGCCGCGCCCAGCGTCATCGCCGCCATAATGCCCGCGCCGTCCATGATGCCGCCCGCCGCGATCACGGGAATGGCAAGCTTGCTGGCCAGCAGTCGGGTCAGAGGCAGGGTTGCGAACCGCAGGTCGTCGGCAGTGTCGAACACGCCGCGATGGCCCCCGGCCTCCCAGCCCTGGGCCACGACCATGTCGATGCCGGCGTCCTGAACTGCCTGACCCTCGGCCGGCGAGGTTGCGGTCGCCAGCAGGACGATCCCTGCGGCCTTCAGCGCCGAGATCTGCTCCGGCCTCGGCAGGCCGAAATGAAAGCTGACCACGGCGGGACCTTCTTCCAGCAGCACCGCCAACTGGGCGTCGTCGTCGCTGACGAAGCTGGGATAGATGTCGCGCAACCGCTCCGGCGGCTGGGCGTCGAAAGGCGCGAACAGGGGTCGCAGGCGGTCGATCCACGCCTGGTCTCCGGCTGGATCCGGCGCGGCGGGCGTGTGGCAGAAGACATTGACGTTGAACGGCCGGTTGGTGAGGGCGCGGGTCGCCCGGATCTGACGTCTGGCCTCTTCGGCGTTCACCGCTCCGATGGCGATGGAGCCCAGCGCGCCTGCGTTGGAAACGGCTGCGGCCAGGGCGGGCGTCGAGGTGCCCGCCATCGGCGCCTGGATGATCGGATGGTCCAGGCCGATGGTCTGCGTCAGGCGGGTGTTCACGGTGCGCTCCTTGTCGCCCTTGCAGTTAGGCGCCGTCGGCGCGTCGCGGAAGGGCGGCGCGTTCCCGGTCAGCGTACCCGCATCGTCCGGCTTCGCGGAACTATCCCCGACTTAGGCGCGGCTTCGGGCTAGACTTCCGGCTTCCCATCCCCGATTCGCTGGCCCATGACGATCCATGCCCCGCCGCCGGAAGGCGGCCGTATCATCGACGAGCCTATGGAGACGGCGCTCAGCCGCCGCTATCTGGCCTACGCCCTGTCGACCATCACCAACCGCGCCCTGCCGGATGTGCGCGATGGGTTCAAGCCCGTGCACCGGCGCATCCTGTACGCCATGCACCAGATGCGGCTGAACCCGCAGGCGGCGGCGCGCAAATGCGCCAAGGTGGTCGGCGAGGTGATGGGCGGATACCACCCGCACGGCGACGCCTCGATCTACGAGGCCCTGGTGCGCCTGGCCCAGGATTTCGCCCAGCGTTATCCGCTGGTCGACGGGCAGGGCAACTTCGGCAATATCGACGGCGATAGCGCCGCCGCCATGCGCTACACCGAGTGCAAGCTGACCCCGGCCGCCGTCCTGCTGCTGGACGGGATCGACCAGGACTCGGTCGATTTCCGCGCCACCTACGACGATCAGGACGAAGAGCCGATCGTCCTGCCGGCCGGGTTCCCGAACCTGCTGGCCAATGGCTCGTCCGGCATCGCCGTGGGGATGGCGACGTCGATTCCTCCGCACAATGTCGGCGAACTGATCGACGCCTGCCAGATGCTTCTGGAACGGCCCGAGACGACGACGGCGGAGCTGGTGCAACTGGTGCCGGGTCCCGACTTCCCGACCGGCGGCGTGGCCGTGGAAGGCCATGCCTCGATCCTGGACGCCTATGAGACGGGGCGGGGCGGGGTGCGTCTGCGGGCGCGCTGGGAGACCGAGGACCTGGGGCGCGGCGTGTGGCGGATCATCGTCACCGAGATGCCGTACCAGGTGCAGAAGTCGCGCCTGATCGAGGCGCTGGCGGACCTGATCGAGCACAAGAAGGCGCCGCTGCTGGGCGACGTGCGCGACGAGTCGGCGGAAGACATTCGCCTGATCCTGGAGCCCAAGAACCGCACCATCGAGCCTGAAATGCTGATGGAAAGTCTGTTCAAACTGTCGGATCTGGAGGTCCGTTTCCCGA
Organism: Brevundimonas sp. FG128; assembly: GCF_057809775.1. Classification (NCBI taxonomy): domain Bacteria; kingdom Pseudomonadati; phylum Pseudomonadota; class Alphaproteobacteria; order Caulobacterales; family Caulobacteraceae; genus Brevundimonas; species Brevundimonas sp. FG128. Next base: position 212,330 of record NZ_JBMDKP010000002.1, on the reverse strand, counting down.
TCAACATGAACGTGCTGGACGCCGACGGCACACCGCGCGTCATGGGGCTGAAACCCTGCCTGCGCGCCTTCCTGGATCACCGGCGAGAAGTGCTGAACCGCCGGTCGCAATGGCGGATCGCGCGGGTCGAGAAGCGGCTGCACCTGCTGGAAGGCCTGCGCATCGTCTTCCTCAACATTGACGAGGTGATCCGCATCGTCCGCGAGGAGGAACAACCCAAGGCCGTTCTGATCGCACACTTCGGCCTGACCGAGGTCCAGGCCGACTTCATCCTCGACACCCGGCTGCGTCAGTTGGCGCGTCTGGAAGAGATGACGATCGAGAAGGAGTTCAAGGAGCTGTCGGAAGAGCTGGCGCACCTCCAGGCCCTGACGTCGTCGGAAGGCAAGCAGTGGAAGGCCATCTCCAAGGAGCTGGAGGCCGTGCGCAAGGCGTTGATCTCGCCGCGCCGCACGACCATCGCCGAGGCCGTGGATTCGTCGGCCTTCGTCGCGCCCGAGGCGTTTATTCCCCGCGAGGCGATCACCGTCATCCTGTCGGAACGCGGCTGGATCCGCGCCGCCAAGGGCAAGGTCGAGGATCCGTCGGAGCTGAAGTTCAAGGAAGGCGACCAACTGGCCTACCTCGTGCCGGCCTATACGACCGACAAACTGTTGGTGGCGGCGTCGGACGGGCGGATATTCACCATCGGGGCCGACAAGCTGGCGTCGGGTCGCGGGCACGGCGAGCCGCTGCGCCTGATGATCGATCTGGACGAGAAGGCCGAGATCATCAACGTCCTGGCGCATCAACCGGGCGGCAAACTGCTGATCGCCTCCAAGGCCGGCTATGGCTTCATCGCGCCGGAAGACGAGACTCTGGCTCAGAAGCGGGGCGGCAAACAGGTGCTGAACGGCGACATGCTGGCCATGCTGCGCATTAGCGGCGACCACGTCGCCACAATCGGCGAGAACATCAAGACGCTGATCTTCCCGCTGGCCGAACTGCCCGAGATGGGGCGAGGCAAGGGCGTGCGCCTGCAGAACTTCAAACAGGGCGGCCTGGCCGACGTGACCGTGTTCAACGCCGAACAGGGGCCGGAATGGGCCGACGGCGGCGGACGTCGGCGGAACTGGCCGGACTGGAAGGATTGGCTAGGCAAACGCGCCGGCGCCGGGCGTCAGGGTCCGCGGGGCCTGAGGAAGTTCAGATAGGCGGCCGTTCGGTCGCCTAGTCTTCCCGCCGCGACCATCCAAGCTTGCCGAGCACCTCCATCGGGCGGAAGCCGGCCTTGTAATCCATCTTGGCCGAGCCCTGGACCCAATAGCCCAGATAGACGAAGGGCAGGCCCACCAGGGCGGCCTGGCGCACGTGGTCCAGGATGGCGAACCGGCCCAGGCTGCGGCGCTCCATCGTCGGGTCGTAGAAGCTGTAGACCATCGACAGCCCGTCCTTGAGCAGATCGGTCAGGGTTACGGCGACCAGATCGCCGGGGCCGCCGTCCGTCGAGGGCAGGCGGTACTCGATCAGATGGGTGCGGACGGCCGTGTCCTCGACCATGGCGACATAGTCGAGCCAGCCCATGTCGCTCATGCCGCCGGTGGGATGGCGGGTGGTCAGATAGCGGCGCAGAAGCTGGAACTGTTCGGTCGTGGCCTCGGCCTCGACCAGGCTGCGGGACAGGTCGTCGTTGCGAGCCAGCACCTTGCGCTGCGAGCGGGTGAAAACGAACTCCGGCACCGGCAGGCGCACCGAGACGCAGGCGTCGCAGGCCTCGCAGGCCGGGCGATAGGCGATGTTCTGGCTGCGCCGGAAACCGGCGATGGTCAACTCGTCGTTGACGTGGGCGCCGTCCGAGAAGGGCAGGTTGGCGAAGACCTTCCGCTCGATCTTGCCCGGCAGATAGGGGCACGGCGCCACCGACGTCATGAAGAACCGGAGCTGTCGTGTCGGAACATGCTGCGTCACGGCCTTAGGTCCGCACCCGATCTTGCCAATATTGCGACGACGGAACGCTCATGGCGCGATTTGGCGTCATTCCCTGGCCGGCCGCAAGCGTGTTCGCGTCGCAGCCGAGCGGGGTCACAGCGAGGTGTCCATCGGCAGCACGGGCGCTTCGCGCAGCAGGACGATGGCGATGCGGCGGTTGCCCGCCAGGGTGGGGTCGTCGGGATAGAGGGGATCGGACCCCGCCTTGCCCGCCACCGAATAGACCCGGTCCGGATCGACGCCGGAGCCTTGGAGCACCAGGCGCGAACCGTTCGCCCGTTCGGAGGACAGGGTCCAGTCGGCCGGGGCGCTGGCGCGGCTGGAGCCCGGCGTGGCGCTGGTGTGGCCGGTGATGGAGATGCGGTTCGGCAGCTGATTGATCACCTTGGCCACGGCCCGCAGCAGGACTTGGGCGCGGGCATTGGGGCGGGCCGAGTTGTTGTCGAACATCGAGCGGCCTTCCTGATCGACCAGCTGGATGCGCAGGCCCTCCGGCGTCTGGTCCACGATCAGCTGTTTCGACAGCTCCGCCAGTTCCGGCATCGACTGCATGGCCTGACGCAGAGATTCGGCGGCGCTGGCGAACTGTTCGGCCTCGCGGCGTTCGATCTCGGCCTGGAGCGCCGAATCGCTGGCTGACGACAGGTTGGAGCTGGGGCCGGCCGTGGTCGTATCCGCAGGCGCCTCGGGCGCCAGCTGTTCGATCACCGACTGCGAGCCCGAGCTCTTGGGCCCATCGTCGCCCAGTGCGGTCCCGCCCAGAATGCCGCCGGACCCGGACGTCGTCTCGGACACGCTTGCGGGCGCGAAATATTCGGCGATGCCGCGCTTCTGTTCCGGATCGGTCGTGTTGATCAGCCACATCAGCAGGAAGAAGGCCATCATGGCCGTCACGAAGTCCGCATAGGCCACCTTCCACGCGCCGCCATGGTGGCCGCCGGCCGTGACCTTCTTGACCTTTTTGATGAGGATCGGACGATCGCTCACGGACATGGACGCACCCCGGACTTGTGGTGGCCCATTGTGACCCACGTGAGGTTAACCGCGCGTTGACCTTGAACCCCGACGCGGTGCGGCCTAGTCCGACGGCCGAACCAAGGAGCCAGTCATGAAGATCGCATTCGCCGGCCTGGGCGTCATGGGCGCCCCGATGGCGCGTCATCTGGTCGAGGCGGGCCACGACGTGACCGGCTTCAATCGCACCACGGCGAAGGCCCAGGCCTGGGCGGCGTTGACAGGCGGCAAGGCGGCCGCGACGGTGGCGGAGACGGCGCAGGGCGTCGAACTGTTCATCCTGTGCGTCGGCAATGACGACGATGTCCGCGCCGTGGTGACGGAAGCCTTGCCGCATCTGGCCGAGGGCGCGGTGATCGTTGATCACACCACGACCTCCGCCAAGGTGGCGCGTGAAATGGCGGAACTGGCGCAGGCGCAGGGACGATCTTTCGTCGATGCGCCGGTGTCGGGCGGTCAGGCCGGGGCCGAGAACGGCCAGCTCAGCGTCATGGCCGGCGGAGACGCCGCCGCGCTGGCGACGGCGGAGCCGGCGTTGAAAGCCTATTCCAAGGCGCTCAAGCACATGGGACCGGCTGGCTCGGGTCAACTGACCAAGATGGTCAACCAGATCGCTATCGCCGGCGTCGTTCAGGGGCTGGCCGAGGCGGTGCATTTCGCCCAGGTCGCGGGCCTGGACACCGACGCCGCCTATGAGGCCGTGTCCAAGGGCGCGGCGCAGAGCTGGCAGATGGACAATCGCTGGAAGACGGCGGCCAAGGGCGAGTTCGAGTTCGGCTTCGCCGTCGACTGGATGCGCAAGGACCTGGGCCTGGTGCTGGACGAGGCGCGGTCGAATGGCGCGCGGCTGGCCCTGACAGCCCTGGTCGATCAGTTCTACGCCGAGGTTCAGGCCATGGGCGGAAACCGCTGGGACACGTCCAGCCTGGCCGCGCGGCTGCAATCGCGGGACTGACGCCTAAAGCTTACGGTGCATGATGTGCAGGCCCACTAGGCCGTGCGCCGGATGATCGAAGGCCTCGGGGACCGTGCCGACGATCTCGAAGCCCAGCTTGCGCCACAGGCCGACGGCGACGGTGTTGGTCTCCAAGACCGCATTGAACTGCATCGCCTTGAAGCCGGCCTCGCGGGCGAAGGCGAGCGCAGCTTCGGCCAGAACCCGCGCCTGGCCTCGACCGCGGGCCTCCGGGGCGACCATGAAGCTGCCGTTGGCGACGTGGGCGCCGTTTCCCTGCTGGTTAGGGATGATCTTGGCGGCGCCAAGCACCTGGCCATCCTCGATCGCCACAAGCGTGCCGCCGGGCACTGGCGGCGTCCACATCGTGCGGGCCTGAGCCTCGGTCATGTCGAGTGGATAGGTGTAGGTCTCGCCCGCGCGGGTGACGGCCTCGATGATCGGCCACAGTCCAAGCCAGTCGGCATCCGTGATCAGCCGAACTTCGAGGGCCATCAGCCCAGAAGCCGCGCGGCCTGGGGGGCGAAATAGGTCAGGACGCCCGCGCAGCCGGCGCGCTTGAAGCCGTGCAGGGTCTCCAGGATGGCGCGGTCCTGGTCCAGCCAGCCGTTGGCGATGGAGGCCTGCATCATCGCGTACTCGCCCGACACCTGATAGGCGAAGGTCGGAACGCGGAAGGTCTCGGACACGCGGCGGACGATGTCGAGATAGGGCATGCCTGGCTTGACCATGACCGCGTCGGCGCCTTCCGACAGGTCCATGGCGACCTCCTTCAGGGCCTCGTCGGAATTGGCGTAGTCCATCTGGTAGGTCTTCTTGTCGCCCTTCAGCATGGTCGAGGAGCCGACGGCGTCGCGGTATGGGCCATAGAAGGCCGAGGCGAACTTGGCCGCATAGGACAGGATCAGGGTATCGGAAAAGCCGTTGGCCTCCAGGGCCTCGCGCACCGCCTGGATACGGCCGTCCATCATGTCCGACGGGGCGACCACGTCTGCGCCGGCGTGGGCGTGGATGAAGGCCTGTTCGGCCAGACGGTCCAGCGAGGCGTCGTTGACGATCCGGTCGCCCTCCATGACGCCGTCGTGGCCGTGGTCGGTGTAGCAGTCGAGCGCCACGTCGGTCATGACGCCGATCTCGGGCGCCGCGTCCTTGATGGCCTTGATACAGTCGGGGATCAGGCCGTCGGGATCGGTCGCGCCGGTGCCGACCGCGTCCTTGATCGCGCCGTCCACATTGGGGAAGAGGGCCACCATCGGAATGCCCAGGTCGCGCGCCTCGACAGCGGCCTTGGCGGCTTCCTTGGGTGACAGGCGGAAGACGCCGGGCATGGAGGCGACGGGCACGCGATCCTCGGCGCCGTCGTGGACGATCAGCGGCCAGATCAGATCGGCCGGCGTCAGGGTCGTTTCCGCCACCAGACGGCGCACCCAGGGGCTAGACCGCAGGCGGCGCGGACGGGCGAGGGGGAAGGGGGCGGGCAGGTAGGGAAGCATGGCAGGACCTTGGAAAGCTGAGGCCGGACTAGCGCCGCCGAGGGCCAGGCGCAAATCGCGTGATGCGTCGGATCGTTTCTCGCGCGATGCCGTCTTGCGCGGATCGGCGAAATGCGAGCCTATCGCGGCAAATCCATGGAGACGACGATGATGAGACGGTTGGCGGCGGGCGTGGCGGTTCTGGCTCTGGCGGCGGGGCTTTCAGGGTGCATCATCGTGTCGTCGGATGGCGGTGAACGAACCGTCGTCGCCAGTGGCGCAGACATGGGCATGACCGACGCCTCGCCGACCTATGGCGATCTTTACGCCGAAGCCGTCGCCGATCCGAAGCGACCGGCGGCCGAGGTCGAGCGTGACGCCCTGCGCCATCCTGCCGACATGCTGGCCTTCGCCCAGGTCGCACCGGGCGACAAGGTGGCCGACATCCGTCCCGGCGCCGGCTATTTCACCCGCCTGTTCTCGGATGTGGTCGGGCCGACCGGCCGGGTCTACGCCTTCGTGCCCGAGCGGACGATGGCGCGTGAGAATGCAGGAGCCGACGCCCTGGCCGCCGCCTATCCGAACGTGACGCGGGTCAACGGCCTGCTCGACGCCATGACCTACGCCGAGCCGCTGGACATGATCTTCATGAGCCAGGAATACCACGACTTCCACATCCCCGGCTTCAACACCGACGTGGCCAAGATGAATGCGGCCGTGTTCGCGGCGCTGAAGCCCGGCGGCCGCTACATCCTGATCGACCATGAGGCGGCGCCCGGCACGGGCATTTCGGCGGTCCAGACCCTGCACCGGATCGAAGGCGACTATCTGAAGCGCGAGGTCGAGGCGGCGGGCTTCATCTACGAGGGCGAAAGCACCGCCGTCGCCAATCCGGCCGACGACCACAGCCTGAACGTCTTCGACGAGAAGATCCGCGGCAAGACCGACCAGTTCGTCTATCGCTTCAGGAAGCCCGGCTGAGGTCGTCGCGCGCCGTGTGTTCAGCGACCAGCAGAGGCCACGGCAGGATGAAGTCGGCGTAGGTCACGGGACGCCGGGCCTTCAACGACCAGAGAAACAACTGCTCGCGTTCGCAGATCGGCTGGACCTTGCCCGAGGCGATCAGTTCCAGCCGATGACGCTGGAGGGCGTAGGCGAACAACCGATCGTATCGGGCGCGGGCAGGTCGGCGAGGGCGCATGGCGGTCGTCCTTGAAGGAGGGTCGAGCATGAATCGGCTTCGTCCTCGCCGTCTTGCGGCGAGGTTGGGGAGGGTGCGGGACGCCGGGTCTGCACCCGGTGAGATGGTTAGAATTACCGTTTCGGCGCAGTCGTCGTCCCGCGCGGTCGTTTTCCACGTGCTTTCCGGCTGGCGGCCCTGCGATTCGGGCCTTGCCGGACGGCGGGACGCCTTGCGACGCCTTCGCCGGGGCGGACGTGCAGGCGCTGGGGCCTGTAGCGGTGCCGCATCCTAGGCGCGCGGCGAGCAGGGAACGGCATCCATCGCCGTCCCTAAGGACCCCGGCGGTCTCCTCCCCGCCGGCTTCATCGCTCGACCACAGCCCCGTCGCCGTCAGGGCGCTGGATCCGACGCCCTCCCCATCGGCGGGGATAGGACGAGCCTAGCCCACCCGCCGACCCAGGCCGGATGAAAGGGGACATATTTCTGCAAGGAGTTGGAATTGATGAAGAACCACCAGCGACATCATGATCGATGTCAGATCGACGTCTAGCATCGCCTGGGGTTGCGCCGAACCGTCGCCGCCGATCTTTCCCTCGCCAAGCTTCACACAGAGGGAGGGCTCTAGAACAGAACGGCGGGGTTCATGATCCGCTTGGGGTCGATGGCGCGGCGGATGGCGGCCATGGTTTCGATCTCGAGGGGGGATTTGTAGCGTTTTACCTCTTCGGTCTTCAGCCGGCCCAGACCGTGTTCGGCGGAGATGGAGCCGTCGTAGGTTCCGACAACGTCGTGAACCACTTGCGAGCCTTCCTTCCAGCGACCGATGAAAGCGGGGATGTCCTGACCGACGCCCGGCAGGATGTCGTAGTGCAGATTGCCGTCGCCGACGTGGCCGAAGACCGAGATGCGGGCGCCGGGGTGGAAGCGTTCGACGGCGGCCGAGGCCTCGTCGATGAATTCCGCGATGCGGCTGATGGGGACGGAGACATCGTGTTTCCAGCCGCCGCCCTCGGGCTTCAGGGCCGCCGAATGTTCTTCGCGCAGACGCCAGAAAGCGGCGCGCTGGGCGTCGTTCTGGGCGATGGCGGCGTCGGTGATCAGGCCTTCCTCGAAGGCGACTTCCAGCAAGGCCACCATCTGGGCCTCGGCGCCGCCCGGCGTGCCCGAGGCGATCTCGATCAGGACATACCAGTCGGGCGTCGAGTCCAGTGGCTCGCGTGTATCGGGGATGTTGTTGAGCACCAACTCCATGCCCAGACGCTTCATCAACTCAAAGGCCTCGACCCCGCCGCCGGTCTCGGCCTTGGCGCGGGCCAGCAGTTCGACCGAGGCGGCGGCGGTTTCCAGGCCGACGACGGCGACGGCGCGCGAGCGCATGATGGGGAAGAGCTTCAGGGTGGCGGCGGTGACGACGCCCAGAGTGCCCTCGGCGCCGATCAGCAGCTGCTTCAGATCATAGCCGGTGTTGTCCTTGCGCAGGCGCTTCAGGCCCCGGAAGATCTCGCCGTTGGGCATGACGGCCTCAAGCCCCAGCACCAGGTCTCGCATCATGCCGTAGCGGAGCACCTGGGTGCCGCCGGCGTTGGTGGAGATGACGCCGCCGACGGTGGCCGACCCCTCGGCCGCGAGGCTGAGCGGGAAATAGCGGCCGGCGGCCGTGGCCACCTGCTGCGCTTCGAGCAGGGTCAGGCCGGCCTCGACCGTCATGGCGTCGTCCAGGGGGGTGACGTCGCGCACTGCGCGCATCTTGCGGGTCGACAGCAGGACCTCGCCAAAGGGGATCTGGCCGCCGACCAGGCCGGTGCCACCGCCTTGGGGCGTGATAGCCACGCCTTCGCGGGCGCAGATGGTCACGGCCCTGGCCGTCTCCTCAGTCGAGCGCGGAGTCAGCAGGATGGGGGTGTCGCCGGTCCAGCGGTTGCGCCATTCGGTCAGGTGGGGGGCGATGACCTCGGGGTCCTGGGTCCATCCGCCCGGACCGAGGGCGGCCTTCAGTTCGTCCAGAACGGCGGGAGAGGGGGCGGGCGTCTGCATGCCTCCCTTTTGTCAGGGGCGGCGGGGAGTGGGAAGGCGTTTTCGGGCGGTCGAGGTCTGTCGCCGTCCTCCAATTCATCGTCATTCTCGCCCCTGTGGCGAGAATCCATACTCCCGGTTTATGGGGGGCGTCCCTTCGAAGACCGGGCGTATGGATCCTAGGCACAAGGCCTAGGATGACGGGCTTAGAGGTAAGGGCGCCGCGTCGGCCTCAGACGTCCAGGTCTTCCTTCACGAACTGGGCGTTTTCCTGGATGAACTGGAAGCGGGCGTCGGCGCGCTTGCCCATCAGGCGTTCAACCAGATCCTCGACGTCGGCCTCGGCGTCGGGGACGGTGATGCGGGCCAGGGTGCGCTTCTTCGGGTCCATGGTGGTCTCTTTCAGCTGGGAGGCCATCATTTCGCCCAGGCCCTTGAACCGGCCGATCTCGGTCTTCTTGCCCTTGAAGACGGTGGCCAGCAGTTCGTCGCGGTGGGCGTCGTCGCGGGCGTATTCGCTCAAGGGGCCTGCCGAGATCCGATAGAGCGGCGGCAGGGCCATGAAGACCCGGCCCTGGCGGATCGTCTCGGGCATGACCCGGTAGAAGAAGGTGATCAGCAGGGCCGCGATGTGGGCGCCGTCTACGTCGGCGTCGGTCATGATGACGATCCGCTCGTAGCGCAGGTCGTCGATGTTGAAGCGGTTGCCAGGCTGGACGCCCAGGGCCAGGGCCAGGTCGGACAGTTCGATATTCTGGCGCAGCTTGTCCGCCGTCGCCGAGGCGACGTTCAGGATCTTGCCGCGCAGGGGCAGGATGGCCTGGGTGGTGCGGTCGCGCGCCTGTTTGGCCGAGCCGCCGGCCGAATCGCCTTCGACGATGAAGAGTTCGGTGCCCTGGGCCGACTGGCGGCTGCAGTCCGACAGCTTGCCCGGCAGACGCAGCTTGCGGGTGGCGGCGGCGCGCTGGACTTCCTTGTCCTTGCGGCGGCGCAGACGGTCCTCGGCGCGATCGACGACGAAGCCGAGCAGGGCGTTGGCCTGTTTGGGGCTTTCGGTCAGCCAGTGGTCCAGCGGGTCGCGCAGCAGCTGTTCGACCAGGCGGGCGCCCTCGGGCGAGGACAGCCGGTCCTTGGTCTGGCCCTGGAACTCGGGATTGCGGATGAAGACGCTGATCAGGGCGCCGGCGTTGGCGGTGACGTCCTCGGCCGTGATGATGGCGGCGCGCTTCTCGTTGGTCAGTTCGCCGTAGGATTTCAGGCCCTTGACCAGGGCGGCGCGGAAGCCTGCCTCGTGCGTGCCGCCGTCGGGGGTGGAGACGGTGTTGCAGTAGGACTGGATGAAGCCGTCGGCCTCGCCGAAGCCGATGGGGGACCAGGTGACGGCCCATTCGAAGGCGCCCGCCTCGCCCTGACGGTCGGCGCGGCCGGCGAAGGCGGGGGTGACGGTCTCCAGCTCGCCGATCCGGTCGATCAGGGCGTCGGCCAGACCGCCGGGGAAGTGCAGCAGGGCCTGGGCCGGGGTCGTGTCGGTGATCCGCTCGGGCGCGCAGGTCCATTTGATCTCGACGCCGCGGAACAGATAGGCCTTGGACCGGGCCATGCGGAACAGGCGGGCCGGCTTGAAGGCCGCGCCCATGCCGAAGATCTCGTCGTCGGGCTTGAAGCGGATGAGGGTGCCGCGCTTCTTGGACGGCTGGACCTGCTGGATCGGGCCCAGGACATTGCCGCGCGAAAAGGACTGTTTCCACTCGAAGCCGTCGCGCCAGACGGTGACGTCCAGATGCTCAGACAGGGCGTTGACCACCGAGACGCCGACGCCGTGCAGGCCGCCCGAGGTCTCATAGGCCTTGCCCGAGAATTTGCCGCCCGAGTGGAGGACGGTCATCACCACTTCCAGCGCCGACTTGCCGGGGTGTTTGGGGTGGGGATCGACCGGGATGCCGCGGCCGTCGTCGCGGACGGACAGATAGCCGTCGGCGTCGAGGTCGACGGTGATCAGCTTGGCGTGGCGGGCCACGGCCTCGTCCATCGCATTGTCGAGGACTTCGGCGAACAGGTGGTGCAGGGCGCGTTCATCGGTGCCGCCGATATACATGCCGGGGCGTTTGCGGACGGGCTCGAGCCCTTCCAGCACCTCGATGGAGGAGGCGGAATAGGCGTTCTGGGCGCCCGCAGTCGGGGCCGCGGCGGCGACAGGCGTCGCGGCCGGTTTTGGCGCAGGGGCGGGCGCGGCCTGGGGCGGGGTCACCGCGACGGGCTTGGGGGCCTCGGGCTTGGGAGCGTCGGGCGTGTCGTCAAAAGCGAAGAGGTCGGCGGCCATTCACATAGTCTGAGGCGATTCGGGACCGGGTCTGGTAGGCCCGTGACGCCGGTCGGGCAAGCGGCGCGCGAACCGGGGCCGGATCGAAGGTCACGGCGCGGGCCATGATCGCCAGGGTCAGGACCCAGGGCAGGTTGGTGTGGGTCAGAAGCACACTCTCGGACAGGCTGAGGGCCGTGAAGGCGGCGAGATAGGCGATGCTCCAATACCCCTCGCGCGCGCCCTGACCGTTCAGTCGTGCGACGACCAGGACGGCCGAAATCGCCATGACGCCGCCGACGGCGATCGCGCCGGGCCAGCCCAGTTGCACCAGCAGGTCGATCCAGCCGTTGTGGGCGGACGGGACGGGCCATTGGGTTTCGAGACGGATTTCGCGCGCCGGGATGGAGTCCACGCCCCAGAAGGCGCTGAAGCCGTAGCCGGTCCAGGGGCGCTCGGCGACCTTTCGCATCAGGGCTTCCCAGATCAGGGTGCGGCCGGTCAGGGAGGGGTCCTTGCCGAGAGCTTCCAGGATGGCGGCCGAATCGGAGTTCCACAGCCAGGTGGCGCCGGCGACCGTGACGACGCCCAGCCAGATTCCGGCGACGGTGATGACCGCGCCCCCCTGTTTCAACGTCCACCAGCCGCTCACCATGCCGAGGCCCAGGCCCCAGCACAGAAGGGAGGTCTTGGACTGGGTGGCCAGCACGAGCAGCGTGGTCAGGCCCAGGGCCAGCAGGGAAATCCAGAAACCGCGGCTGCGTCCGGCGATATGATCGGCCGCCAGGGTCGCGGCGGCCGAGACGGCGCCGACGACCATGACCAGGCCCATCTGGTTCTTCTCGTACCAGAGCCCGCGCCACAGGCCGGCGTTGTCGAACTGGTGCACGCCGACCTTGGGATAGGCGAAGACCATGATCAAACTGCCGACGGCCATGACCAGACAGGTGTGCATCAGCAGGCGCGGCAGGGCGGCGTCGCGGAACCGGGCGCCCAGATAGACGGCGAAGGCGCTGTTGATGGCCATGGCGATGACGCGACGCTCGGTCACCCCGGGGTCGATGGACCAGTATTGCGAGACGAAACACAGGACGACCAGGCCGAACATCATCAGCCAGGCGGGCCAGGCGCGGATCACCTTGTCTAAGCGGAAGACGATCAGGCCGGCGATGACGGCATAGACGGGCAGCCAGATCAGGCGCAGCACGGGCGTCTCGCCCTGGTCCGGCGCGATGATCGGCGCGATCAGGGCGCCGGTCAGCATGAAGACGACAAAACCGGCCGCCCACTGTTCCCACAGCGGGGGCGAATCATCCGGGGTCTGGACGGGCGGGGCGCGCACGGCCGCACACTCCTCCGGGGCGCTTAAGGAACCGTGAGCGCGGCGGAGAAGGCGGCCAGGCCGATTTCCAGATCGGCGATCAGGTCGGCCGGGTCTTCCAGCCCGACATGAAGACGCAACAGCTCGCCCTCCAGAACGGGCGGGTGGTCGCGATAGGCCATCTGATGGGTTTCGTGGGTGGCCAGGCTCTCGAAGCCGCCCCAGGAATAGCCCAGGCCGAACAGGGACAGGGCGTCGAGGAAGGCCTCGCCCGCGACCCGGTCTCCACCCTTCATCACCAGGCCCATCAGGGACGGGGCGCCCGTGTAATCACGGCTCCACAGGTCGTGGCCGGCGGCGCCGGGCAGGGGCGGATAGAGGACGCGCGAGACCTCGGGCCTGGATTGCAGCCATTCGGCGACCACCAAGGCCGACCGGGCCTGTTCGACATAGCGCAGGGGGAGGGTCCGCAGGCCGCGCAGCGCCAGCCAGGCGTCGTCGGGGGAGACGTGCCAGCCCAGATCCTCGATGGCGTCGCCGACCGCGCGCAGGCAGGCGGGATCGTTCGACGCGATACTGCCCATCAGGACGTCGGAATGGCCGCCGACATATTTGGTCACGGCCTGGACGCTGACATCCACGCCATGGGCCAGGGGGCGGAAGGCCAGTCCCGCCGCCCAGGTGTTGTCGGCCACCGTCAGGACGCCGCGCGCCCGACAGGCCTGGGCGACGGCGGCGACGTCGATCATCTCGAACGTCAGGGACGCGGGCGATTCCAGCAGGACCAGCCGCGTGCGGTCGCCGATGGCGGCGATGACGGCGGAGGCGTCGGCCTCCGCAGGCAGAAAGCGGGTCGTGACGCCTCGGGCCGCCTGATAGCGGGCGAGGAAACGCCGGGTCGGGCCATAGACGGCGTCCGACGTGATCACCTCATCGCCGGGGCGCAGCAGGGCCAGAAGCGGCACGGTGACGGCGGCGAGGCCGGAGGGGACAAGGAAGGCGTCGGCGGCCCCTTCCAGATCGGCCAGGGCGCGGCGGAGTTCGCGCGCGGCGCTGGTTCCGTCCAGGCCATAGGTCGGGCCGTAAGTGTCGTCGCGCATGACGCCGGCCGCATCGCTGAGCATGGTCGAGGCGCGTTCGATGGGCGGATTGACCGGGCGGCGCCCTTGGCCCCGGCGCGTGGCGGCGGCGATCAGGCGGGTGCGGTCGGAATGCGGGGGCATGGCGTCGTCGATGGGTTGCGGATCAGGGCCTAAAGGCCTCTAAAGCCAGCGGGGCGCAAGCGGCGAAGGATGGAAACGCGATGCGGTGCTGGACGATCGGAGCGATGGCGGCGGTGCTGCTGACGGCCGCCTGCGGGCGACAGGACGCCGAACCGACCCCGGAAACCTCCACCGCCGCGCCCGTCTCGACCACGCCGACAGCCCTGCCCGAAAGCCCGACCCTGGCCGCCGTAAAGCGGCGCGGACGCCTGAATTGCGGCGTGCATCAGGGGCTGGTGGGCTTCGCCTATACCGACAATCGCGGCGAGTGGCGCGGGTTTGACGTGGACTTCTGCCGGGCTACGGCGGCGGCGGTGCTGGGCGACGCGGATGCCGTGCGGTTCGTGCCCCTGTCGGCGTCGGATCGATTCGCGGCGTTGAACGACGGACGGATCGACGTGCTGTGGCGCAACTCGTCCTGGACCATGGGCCGCGACGCCGGTGAAGGCTTCATCTTCGCGGGGATCAACTACTATGACGGCCAGGGTTTCCTGGTCCGGCGGTCGCTGAATCTGAGCAGCGCGACGGAGCTGAACGGGGCGCGGGTCTGCGTCCAGTCCGGCTCGACCTCGCAGGCCAACGCCGCCGACTATTTCCGGTCGCGCGGCATCGAATACCGGCCCGTCGTCTTCGAAACGGAAGAGGCGGCGCGGGACGCCTATGCCCGCGAGGACTGCGACGCCTTCAGCGCCGACATTTCCGCCTTGGCTGCAGCGCGGACCGTCCTGCCGAACCCGAACGAGCATGTGATCCTGTCGGACGTGGCGTCGAAGGAACCGCTGGGGCCGGTCGTCAAGGCGGGCGACGAACGCTGGGCCTCGACCGTGCGCTGGACGTTGAACGCGCTGATGCTGGCCGAGGAACTGGGCGTCACGCGCGATACCGTGGCTGCGCAATCGCGGGACGCCGCCGATCCGCGCATTCAGCGGCTGCTGGGGGCGGAAGGCGATTATGGTCCCATGCTGGGCCTGTCCAAGACCTGGGCGAAGGATGCGGTCGCGGCGGTCGGGAACTATGGCGAAATCTTCGACCGGAACCTGGGTTCGCAATCGGCGCTCGACCTGGCGCGCGGATTGAACGCACAATGGAACGCACGGCCGGGCGGCTTGATCTATGGGCTGCCGATCCGATAAGCGCCGACGCCTGAAACGCACCACGGGGGACAGATGACCGAGACGAAACGCCGCGGCCTTGCGCTGCACTGGCTGATGCTGATCGGCTTCGCCGTGGGTCTGGGCGGCGGTCTTTTCGTCAATCTGACCCTGGGCGCCGATACGGGATGGGTCGTCTGGCTGACGGACAACGTCACCGGACCGCTGGGCCAGATCTTCCTGCGTCTGCTGTTCATGATGGTCATTCCGCTGCTGTTCTCGGCCCTGGTGGTCGGGGTGGCGGAGATGGGCGACCTCAGCTCGCTGGGTCGCGCGGGGATCAAGACCCTGCTGCTGACGATCCTGGTGTCCGGGATCGCCGTGGTGATCGGCCTGGCGATGGTCAATCTGTTCCAGCCGGGACGCGGCGTCGATCCGGCGCTGGCGCAACAACTGCTGGACCAGGGCCGCGACGGCGCGGCGGGCATTGTGCAGGGCGCGCCCGAGACCATCCAGCTGGGCGACTTCTTCCTGGAGTTGATCCCGTCCAACGTCTTCACGGCGGCGGCCGAGAACCAGATCCTGCCGGTGATGGTGTTCGCCCTGTTCTTCGGCATCGGCCTGGTCATGGCCAAGTCGCCGGCCACCGACCGCCTGCAACAGGTGATCGAAGGCCTGTTCGAAGTGACGATGAAGCTGATCAACCTGTTCATCAAACTGGCCCCCATCGCCATCGCCTGCCTGATGTTCAACCTGGCGGCCCTGTTCGGATGGGACCTGTTGGTGCGACTGGCGGCCTATGTCGGCGTCGCGGTGGGCGCGATGGCGATCCACATGTTCGTGGTCTATCCGCTGGTGATCTGGCTGCTGGCCGGACGCTCGCCCTTCGCCTTCTTCAAGGGCGTGCGCGAGCCGATGGTGGTGGCCTTCTCGACCGCCTCGTCCAACGCCTCGCTGCCGGTGTCGTTGAAGGCGGCCGAGGAAGAGCTGAAGCTGCCGCGCAAGATCGCCCGGTTCGTGCTGACGGTCGGCGCGACCGCCAACCAGAACGGCACGGCCCTGTTCGAAGGGGTGACGGTGCTGTTCCTGGCCCAGTTCTTCGGCGTGGATCTGACCATCACCCAGCAGGTGGTGGTGATGCTGGTCTGTATCCTGGGCGGCATCGGCACGGCGGGCGTGCCGGCCGGATCGCTGCCAGTCGTGGCCATGATCCTGGTGATGGTGAAGGTGCCGCCCGAGGGGATCGGCCTGATCCTGGGCGTCGATCGCTTCCTGGACATGTGTCGCACCACGCTGAATGTCACGGGCGACCTGGTGCTGGCGACGGTGGTGTCGCGCGGCGAAGAGGACGAGCTGATCGAGGCCGACGACGTCGTGCCCGTGGCGCCGCCGGCCTGACGGTCAGCCGGTCTCTACCGGCGTATCCGGGCGGCCGCCCCATTCCGACCAGGAGCCGTCGTAGAGCCGCGACGGGCGGCCCAGCTCGGCCAGGCCCAGGGTCAGGATGGCGGCGGTGACGCCCGATCCGCAGGTGGTGACAATGGGGCGGTCGATGTCCACGCCGGCGTCGGCGAAGGCCTGTTCCAGCGCCGTGCCGCGCTTCATCTTACCGTCGTCATGCAGCAGGCGATTGTACGGCAGGTTCAGCGCGCCGGGCATGTGGCCGCCGCGCATGCCCGGGCGGGGTTCGGCCGCCTCTCCCCGGAACCGGGGCGCGCCGCGCGCATCGACGACCTGAACGTCCTGGGACAGGGCCTCGTGGACGTCGTCCAGAGAGGCGACGGCGTCCGTCGCAGGCGAGGGGGCGAACACCGCGGTCGTGGCGGGCGGTTCGCCGAAGTCCACCGGATGACCCTGCGCCTGCCAGCGCGGCAGGCCGCCGTCGAGCACCTGCACCGACCTCGCACCCATGGTCTTCAGCATCCACCAGACGCGCGCCGCAGAAAACAGGCCAGCCGAGTCATAGACCACGACCCGATCGTCGGCGGCGATCCCCAGGGCGCCGACGGACGCGGCGAAGGCGTCCGGCGACGGCATCATGTGGGGCAGGGGGCTGTCGCGGTCCGACACGGCGTCCAGGTCGAAGAAGACGGCGCCAGGGATGTGGGCGCGCTCGAAATCGGCGCGGGCGTTGCGCCCGTCCAGATGCCAGCTGCCGTCGACGATGCGCAGGCCGGGCTCGCCCAGGCGGGCCGCGAGGTCTTCGGTGGAAATGAGCGGGCTCATGGTCGAGACAGGGCCAGTTGGATGACGTCGGTGCGACCGGATCGGAAACCGGCCTCGCAATAGGCGAGATAGAAGCGCCACAGACGCCGGAACCGCTCGTCGAAGCCGGCGATGCGGCGGATGTCGGTCCAGGCCGCCTGGAACCGCTCGTCCCATCGCTTCAGGGTGACGGCGTAGTCCAGACCGAACCGCTCCACGCCCTGCCACGTCAGGCCCGCCGTCGCCACGACCGGCGCAAGGCGTTCTTCGGACGGCAGCATGCCGCCGGGGAAGACGTATTTCTGGATGAAGTCGGTGCGGGCGTTGTAGTCGTCGAACAGGGCGTCCTGGATGGTGATGATCTGAAGTCCTGCGCGCCCGCCGGGATGCAGGACGTCGTGGATCTTGCTGAAATAGGCGGGCCAGTATTCCTTGCCCACCGCCTCGAACATTTCGATGGAGGCGACGCGGTCGAACCGGCCCTGGACGTCGCGATAATCGATCAGCTGGATGTCGGCGCGCTCGGCGAGGCCGGCGTTGAACAGGCGCTGGCGGGCGAAATCGTGCTGTTCGCGCGAGATGGTGATGCCGGTGACCTGGGCTCCGATCTCGCGCGCGGCGAATTCGGCGAACCCGCCCCAGCCGCAGCCGATCTCCAGCACCGACATGCCCGCCTTCAGGTCCATCATCCGCGCCAGGGCGGCGTATTTGGCGTGCTGGCCCGCCTCCAGCGTCTCACCCTCATGGTCGAAGCGAGCCGAGGAATAGGTCATCGAGCCGTCAAGCCAGGTCGAATAGAAGGCGTTGCCCAGGTCGTAGTGGGCGTGGATGTTCTTCTTCGACCCCGCTTTGCTGTTGCGATTACGGCGATGGCCCAGCCAGTTGGCGATCCACATCAGCAGATTGCCGTCGAACAGCCGCCGGATGTGGTCGTAGTTGTCGACCAGGGTCTCGAGCAGGGCGGGCAGATGCGGGCTGTCCCACTCGTCGGCCATATAACCTTCGGCGAAGCCGATGTCGCCGGATGCCAGGACGCGACGGGCGAACCGGTAGTCCTTCACGTTCAGGACGCCGCTGGGGCCGGGACGGTCGCCCTCCAGCACATGGGTTTCTCCGTTCGGCAGTTGGACGGTCAAACGTCCGACCGTCCAGTTGGCGGCGAGCAGACGCAGCAACAGGGCGAACACCCGAGGGGTTCGGCGGGCGACGGATTCGATGTCGGCGCTGGCGACGCTCATGCTGGGACTTTCAACTTGGATGAGGGGCGGGTCAATCGCGGTCGCTGCGGTCGTCGCCGCGGCCCGAGACGGTCTTCAGGGCGTCCAGCGCGCGGGCGCGGCCTTTTTCGTGCTCGACGATGGGCTTGGGATAGTCGCGGCCGAGAACGACGCCGGCGTCGCGCAACACCTCGGGCGGCGCGGTGCATGGCGCGTGGAGCCAGCGGTCGGGAAGGCGGCGCAGTTCGGGGACCCAGCGACGGACGTAGCCGCCTTCTCCGTCGAACTTCTCGCCCTGGGCGATGGGGTTGAAGATGCGGAAATAGGGGGCGGCGTCGGCGCCCGAGCCCGCGACCCACTGCCAGTTCTGCACATTGCTGGCCAGGTCGGCATCCACCAGCGTGTCCCAGAACCAGGCCTCGCCCTCGCGCCAGTCGATCAGCAGATGTTTGACCAGGAAGGAGGCGACGACCATCCGCACGCGGTTGTGCATCCACCCCGTCGTCCACAGCTGGCGCATGCCGGCGTCGACCAGGGGATAGCCGGTGCGGCCTCGGCGCCAGGCCTCCAGGTCGTCCGGCGCATCCCGCCAGGGCATGGCGTCATACTCGGGCCTGAAGGCGCGATCGGCCATATAGGGGAACTGGTGCAGCAGGTGGGCGGAGAACTCACGCCAGCCGATTTCGGCGACGAACTTCTCGGCCTCGACGGGCGGGGCCTTGCCGGCCTGGGCGGCCTGACGGGCGCGCTCGACCGCCCGCCAGGGGCTGATCTCGCCCCAGTGCAGATGCGGCGACAGGCGGCTGGTCGCGGGAATATCGGGAAAGTCGCGCCCCCTGGCGTAGTCCTTCAGGCCACGCGACAGGAAGTCGGACAGGGCGGATGCGGCGCCGTCCTCGCCGGGGGTCCAATCGAAACCCTTCGACCAGTCCGGTCGCTGAGGATGCAGCCGCCAGCCGTCCAGATCTTCGCTGGCAACGTTCGAAGGCGTCTCGATCCGATGCGGACCCGTCGTGTGCGGCGGAGCCTCGGCCTGTGCAAGCAGAGCCTTCAGAAACGGGGTGAAGACCTTGTAGGGCTTGCCTGATCCGTTGAGCACGGCGCCAGGGCGGCACAGCAGCGCGCCGTTGAACCCCCGGCAGTCGATATCATCGGCCTTCAGCGCATGGGCGATATCGGCGTCGCGTTCGAAGGCGTCCGGCTCGAACAGGCGGTTCATGAAGACGGCGTCGGCGCCCGTTTCGGCGATCAGGCGCTGAATCTCGGCCAGGGCGTCGCCGCGTCGCAGGATCAGCCGCGAGCCTCGCCCCTTCAAGGCCGCATCCAATGCCCGAAGCGACTTGTCGAGCCACCACCGCGAGGCCCCGCCGAGGCTGCGTCCCGCATGGTCGTCCAGGATGAAGACCGGAAGGACGGGGCGGCCCGTCTCGGCCGCGTGGGTCAGGGCGGGATTGTCGTGCAGGCGCAGATCGCGGCGGAACCAGAGGATGACGGGCTTGATGGCCACGCGGGCGAACTCCGTGATAGCTTGCGTTCATCGACGATGAGCGCCACCTGATGGCCTCAAGACTGCGGCACAAGCCGCAAATCCCAAGACCGAATTTGCAGAGAGCCGTACCCGTGAGCCGACCCAACGCTGTCATTACGTTGTCCGAAGGTCTTCGGACGCCTGTCGTCATCGGTGGCGGCGCGAGAATCGCCTTCATCGCCGGTCCTTGCCAGATGGAGAGCCGTCAGCACGCGCTGGAAATGGCCCATGCGCTGAAGGAAATCGGCGAGCGGCTGAACATCGGCATCATCTACAAGACGAGCTTCGACAAGGCGAACCGCACCAGCGCCAGCGCCGCACGCGGCATCGGTCTGAAGGACGCCATGCCGATCTTCGCCGAGATTCGCGAGACCGTCGGCCTGCCGACCCTGACCGACGTCCACTCCGAGGCCCAGTGCGGCCCGGTGGGCGAGGTGGTCGACGTGCTGCAGATCCCGGCCTTTCTGAGCCGTCAGACCGACCTGCTGCTGGCCGCCGCCGCGACCGGCAAGGCGATCAACATCAAGAAGGGCCAGTTCTTGGCCCCCTGGGACATGAAGAACGTCATCGCCAAGGTGGTCGGGGCGGGCAATCCCAACGTCATGGCCTGCGAACGGGGCGCCAGCTTCGGCTACAACACCCTGGTCAGCGACATGCGCGCCCTTCCGGTGCTGCGCGACATCGGCTGCCCGGTCGTGTTCGACGCGACCCACAGCGTGCAGCAGCCCGGCGGGCAGGGCACGTCCTCGGGCGGCCAGCGCGAGTTCGTGCCGGTTCTGGCGCGCGCCGCCGTGTCGGTCGGGGTGGACGCAGTCTTCATGGAGACCCACCAGGATCCCGACAATGCTCCGTCGGACGGGCCGAACATGGTGCCCCTGGATCAGTTCGAGGCCCTGGCCGCACAACTGATCGCCTTCGACGACCTGGCCATCAAAATCGGGGCCAAGGCGCCGGTGGCGCGGGCCGCCTGAATCCTCTAGGTCGGACCCATGTCTGACACCCTGGACCTGGGCGCCCTGCAGAAGTTGCTGGAGCGCGTGCGCGACCTGAAGATCGCCTGCGTCGGCGACCTGATGCTGGACCGCTACGTCTATGGCGAGGTCAGCCGGATCTCGCCCGAGGCGCCGATCCCGGTGTTGCGCACTCGGCGTACGACCGCCATGCCGGGCGGCGTCGGCAATGTGGCGCGCAATGTCGCGGCCCTGGGCGGGGTGGCGCATCTGGGCGCCGTCACGGGCGAGGATGCGGCCGGGACCGAACTGCGCGACCTGATCGCCGCCGAGGATCGGGTGATCGACTTCATCGCCAGGCCGGCCGGCGTGGCGACCATCGTCAAGACTCGGTTCGTGGCGGCGGGGCAGCAGCTGTTGCGCCTGGACGAGGAGGCGGCGGCCGAACCTTTGACTGATACGGACGCATTTTCAGCAGCTTCCGCAATTCTTCTATCGGATTACGCCAAGGGCGTGGTCGGCGACGGCCTGATCGTCTCGGCCCTGAAGGCTGCTCGCGAAACGGGCGCGCCGGTCATCGTCGATCCCAAGGGGCGGGATTTCGCCCGCTATGGCGCGGTGGATGTGATCAAGCCGAACGCGTCGGAGCTGGCGGGGGCCACAGGCCTGCCGGTCGAGACTGACGCCGAGGTTGAGGCGGCCTTGGCGGCCCTGCTGGCGGCGGCGACGGCCAAGGCCATCATCGTAACCCGCGCCGGCAAGGGCATGAGCCTGGCGCGGCGCGACGGGCCGGTGCGGCATTTCCCCGGCCGAGCGCGCGAGGTGTTCGACGTGTCCGGCGCCGGGGACACAGTCCTGGCTTCGCTGGGTCTGGCCCTGGGTGCCGGCGCCTCGCTGGAGACGGCGGTGCAATTCGCCATCCTGGCCTCGGGCGTGGTGGTCGGAAAGGCTGGCACGGCCGTGGTCACCCCGTCCGAATTGATCGAGGCCGAGCTGAGCCAGCACGCCGTCGCGGCCCAGGCCAAGGTGACGCCGCTGGACGAGCTGGCGGCCGAGGTCGAGGCCTGGCGTCGCCAGGGGCTGAAGGTCGGCTTCACCAACGGCTGTTTCGACATTCTGCACCGGGGACACGTCGCCTATCTGGCGCAGGCGCGGTCGTGGTGCGACCGGCTGGTGGTGGCGCTGAACACCGACGCCTCGGTCAAGCGGCTGAAGGGCGAGGGGCGGCCGGTGAATGATCTGGACAGCCGCGCCGTGGTCATCGGCGGCCTGAGCAGCGTGGATCGCGTGACCAGTTTCGACGATCCCACGCCCATCGCCTTGATCGAGCGGCTTCGGCCGGACGTGCTGATCAAGGGATCGGACTATACCCGCGAGGGCGTGGTGGGCGGCGACCTGGTCGAGAGCTGGGGCGGCGTCGTCAGGCTGGCGGATTTCAAGGACGGGTTCTCCACGACCCGGACGATCGAGAAGATGACGACAGGACCCAAGGCATGACGCCCCGCATGATCGTGGTGACCGGCGGGGCCGGCTTCATCGGCTCCAACATCGTGGCCCGGCTGACGGCCGAGACGGCCTATGACGTGGTGGTCTGCGACCGGCTGGAGACGGCCGACCTGGCCAAATGGAAGAACCTGGCCAAACATCCCATCGCCGACTTCTGGGCGCCGGAAGAGTTATTCGAACAGCTGGAGCGGCATGCCGAGCGGATCGAGGCCGTGGTGCATATGGGCGCCATCTCGTCCACGACCGAGCCGGACGCGGACCTGATCCTGCGCACCAACTTCACCCTGTCGCGCGATCTGTGGGACTGGTGTGCGATCCGGGACGCGCGGATGATCTATGCCTCGTCGGCGGCGACGTACGGCGACGGCGAGACGGGGTTTGATGACGACGACGATGCCGAGTCGCTGTCGAACCTGAGGCCGCTAAATGCCTATGGCTATTCGAAAATGCTGTTCGACCAGTATGCGGTGCGCCAGTCGGATCGCGGCCAGGCGCCGCGCCAGTGGGCCGGACTGAAGTTCTTCAACGTCTATGGCCCCAACGAGGGGCACAAGGGCGGGATGAAGTCGGTCGTGGCCCAGATCTGGCCCAAGGTGGCGGCGGGCGAGACCGTCGGCCTGTTCCGGTCGCACAACCCGAACTATCCGGACGGCGGCCAGCTGCGCGACTTCGTCTATGTGGACGACGTGGTCGACATCATCGAGTTCCTGCTGCAGTCGCCGGAAGTCTCGGGCGTCTTCAACGCGGGGTCGGGCCAGGCCCGGTCGTTCGACGATCTGGCCAAGGCCACCTTCGCCGCCGCCGGCAAGGCGGCGTCGATCCAGTACGTCGACATGCCCGAGGCGATCCGCGACCGGTATCAGTATTTCACCCAGGCCCGGATGGACCGGATCCGCGCCGCCGGGTTCGAAGGCCAGTCCACGCCGCTGGAAGAAGGCGTGCGACGCTACGTGCAAAACTTCCTCTCGACGTCCGATCCCTATCGCTGATGCGCCGGCTGACCTTCAGACAGTGGGTCGGTTTGGCGGGGTTCGCCCTGGTCTTCGTCGTGACGGCGGCCGTGGCGGTTTGGAGCGGCGACATCCTGCGCGCGGGGCTGGACCCTCAGGTGCCGTTCCAGACCTACAAGCCGCCGCCGGCGCCCGACTATCAGGCGGCGTCGTCCTGGGCGCTGCTGGACGAGGGGACGGCGGACAAGGCGGCGGTCTTCTTCGTCATGCCGACGACCTTCGACGGCGGGGCCGAGTGGAACGGGCCGATCGACGATGCGCGGGCCAACGCCTATCTGCGGCGGGTCGTCCTGCCCAACTACGCCTCGCCCTTCGCCCGCGAGGGTCGGATCAGCGCACCGCTTTATCGCCAGGCCAGCCTATACACCCGCCTGACCTTGCGCGACGATGCGCGCGAGGCGCGGGCCTTCGCCTATGACGATGTGAAACGGGCCTTTTCGCTGTGGCTGAGCAACCATCCGCAGGGTCCCATCGTGATCGCGGGCGTCGAGCAGGGGGGCGAGTTGGCGGCGCGACTGGTCGAGGAAGAGCTACGCGCCGATCCGGCCCTGAAGGCCCGGCTGGTGGCGGCCTATCTGATCGAGACCCTGATCAGCGCCGACATGTTCGAACAGACGATCGCGCCGTGCGACGCCGCGCAGGAAACGGGATGTCTGGTCGCCTGGAGTTCGGTTCAGGATGGCGACGATCCGGCGGCGCGCCGCATGCTGAGGCGGGCGCTGGAGTGGAACGATCGTGGCGAACTGGTCGAGCTGACCACGGCCCCGATCTGCGTCAATCCGGTCACCGGTTCCACGACCCAGCCGCGCGCAGAGGCCCGCCAGCACAATGGCGCGACCAACGCCACGGGCCTGGAGTGGGGCGCGCGTCCAGCGCTGACCGGTCGTTTGATCTCGACCGAGTGCCGGGGCGGGCTGCTGCGGCACAGCGCGCCCGACGCCAACTTCCTGACCGCGGGCGGCAGTTGGGCGGATCGACGCAAGATCGTGCCGTACAATCTGTTCTACGGCGACATCGAGCGGGACGTCAGCGTCCGCCTGGCCGCCTGGCGGGCGAGCCGCGGCGTTTAACCGAAGGCGGCGTCCGGTTTTTATGGCGTCGCTCGCGCGCAGCGGGTAGATTCGGCTCCTCAGGGAGGATCTGAATGGACGTCACCACCATATTCGCCGGCGTAGTGCTGCTGCTGGCCATTGCGCTGTTGATCAGCGTGATCAAGATCGTGCCGCAAGGGCGTGAATTCACGGTCGAACGCTTCGGCAAATACACCAAGACGCTGAGCCCCGGCATCGGCTTCCTGACCCCATTCGTCGAGCGGGTCGGCAAGCGGATGAACATGATGGAACAGGTGCTGGACGTCCCGACCCAGGAGGTGATCACCAAGGACAACGCCATGGTGCGGGTCGACGGGATCGTCTTCATCCAGGTGATGGACGCGGCGCGCGCCGCCTATCGCGTCGACGATCTGCCCTACGCCATCTCGCAGCTGTGCATGACCAATCTGCGGACCGTGGTCGGTTCGATGGAGCTGGACGAGGTGCTGAGCCAGCGTGACAGCATCAACACCCGCTTGCTGCACGTGATAGACGCCGCGACCGAGCCCTGGGGCGTCAAGGTCAACCGGATCGAGATCAAGGATCTGACCCCGCCGACCGACGTCACCAACGCCATGGCGCGCCAGATGAAGGCCGAGCGCGAACGCCGTGCCGTGGTCACTGAGGCGGACGGCGAGAAACAGGCCGCCATCACCCGGGCCGAGGGCGCCAAACAGGCGGCCATCCTGGAATCCGAAGGCCGCAAGGAGGCCGCCTTCCGCGACGCCGAGGCGCGTGAGCGGGAAGCCGAGGCCGAGGCCCGCGCCACCGCCATGGTGTCGGAGGCCATCGCGCGCGGCGACGTGAACGCCATCAACTATTTCGTCGCTCAGAAATATGTCGAGGCCTTCGCCGAACTGGCGCGCAGCCCACAGCAGCGCACCGTCATCGTGCCCGCCGAAATGGGCGCCCTGGTCGGCACCATCGCCGGCATCGGCGAGATGGTGGGGTTGGCCAAGAACCAGAACTCAGGCTCGGGGACGCCGCCGGCCCGACCCGCTCCGCCCCGTCGCCCCGCAGGCGGCGCCGTCCCGCCTTCGGCCTGATCCAAGGAGGCTGACCGATGACCTCGCTTGCCGATCTCTATGTCGCCCAGCCGTTCTGGATCTGGCTGGCCGTCGGGGTTCTGCTGCTGGCGGTCGAGGCGATGTTCTCGACCGAATGGCTCCTGTGGCCCGCCGTCTCGGCCGGCATCGTCGCCGTTATGACGGCGACCGGCGTCCGGCTGGGCCTGCCCGGCGAGATCGCCGTCTTCGCCGTTCTGACCGTCATCGCGACCTTGGCGTCGCGGCGGTTGATCACCAAAGCCAACCCCGACGGACCGGACATCAACGACCGCGACAGCCGTCTGATCGGCCAGCGGGCGCGGGTGGTCGAGGCCTTCGTCGGGGGGCGTGGCCGCGTCTTCATCTCGGGCGCCGAATGGCCCGCCGAGATCCAGGGCGACGGTCCGCCGGCCGGGCAGGACGTCCTGGTGCTGGGCGTCAACGGCTCGCTGCTGACGGTTCAGTCGTCGGTCTGAAACGACCCGCTCGGATAGGCGTTCGTCAACGATGTCAGCCAGCCAGAACGCCGTCGCAGACGGCCTGACGATCCCGCGCCGCTACTGGGCCATCGTGTCCATCGGGCTGGGGATCACCATGGCGGTTCTGGACGGGGCGATCGCCAACGTCGCCCTGCCGTCCATCGCCCAGGACCTGAATGCGTCGTCTGCCGCCTCGATCTGGGTGGTCAACGCCTATCAGATCGCCATCGTCGTGGCCCTGCTGCCGCTGGCGTCGCTGGGCGAGATCATCGGTTACCGGCGGGTGTCCCAGGCGGGGCTGGCGGTCTTCACCCTGGCTTCCATCGGCTGCGTCTTCGCCAACTCCATCGAGACGTTGAGCCTGGCGCGGGTCGTCCAGGGATTTGGCGCTGCGGGGATCATGAGTGTGAACGGGGCGTTGGTCCGGTTCACCTATCCGCACCGGCTGCTGGGACGCGCGGTGGGGATCAACGCCGTGATCGTGTCGCTGGCGGCGGCGGCGGGGCCGACCATCGCCAGCGCGATCCTGGCGATCGGTCACTGGCGCTGGCTGTTCGCGCTGAACATCCCCATCGGCCTGGTGGCCGTGGCGCTGGCGGGGTTCACCCTGCCGCACAACCCGTTGCAGAAGCGCAGGCTGAACTGGACCGGGGCGGCGCTGAATGCGGCGGCGTTCGGCCTGGTGATCACTGGATTGCAGTCGCTGGCCCACGGCGAGGCGGCGGTGCTGGGCTTTGGCCTGACGGGAGCGGGGCTGGCGGCCGGGGTTCTGCTGATTCGGCACGAGCGATCCCGCACCGCCCCGCTGATCCCGCTGGATCTGTTGGCGCGGCCGATGTTCAGCCTGTCGGTGGCGACCTCGATCATCTCCTTCACCGCCCAGATGATGGCCTTCGTGGCCTTGCCCTTCTTCCTGCAGGGATCGCTGAACCTGACGGCGGTGGAGACGGGGCTGTTGATGACGCCCTGGCCCCTGGCGACGATGATTGCGGCGCCTCTGGCCGGCTATCTGTCGGATCGCTATTCGGCGGGCGTGTTGGGCGCCATCGGCCTGACTATCTTCGCTTGCGGGCTGATGGCGCTGAGCTTCCTCGATGTGGGCGCGACCCATTTCGACATCGTGTGGCGGATGGCGGTCTGCGGCGCCGGCTTCGGTTTCTTCCAGTCGCCCAACAACCGGGCTATGCTTTCGGAAGCGCCGCGCGAGCGGGCAGGCGCGGCCGGCGGCATGCTGGGCACGGCGCGGGTGCTGGGGCAGTCGCTGGGGGCGGTCGTGGTCGCCTTCCTTCTGTCAGCCGCGCCGGTCGCAGGCGTCGGGCATGGCTTCCAGATTGCGGCGGTGGCGGCCCTGTTCGGTGCGGTCATGAGCGGATCACGCGTCCGCCGCCGTCCGGCCGAGCCGGAAAAAGAAGTCGAAGCCGTCTAGCGACGGGGCAGTTCGGCGACGCCGCGATTCGCCAGCTGGTCGGCGCGCTCGTTCAGCTCATGGCCCGCGTGGCCCTTCACCCAGCGCCATTTGACGTCGTGGCGCAGGCGGGCGGCGTCCAGACGCTGCCACAGGTCGGCGTTCTTGACCGGCTTCTTGTCCGCCGTCAGCCAGCCCCGCGCCTTCCAGCCGCGCATCCATTCGGTGATGCCCTGCATGACGTATTTGCTGTCGGTGTGCAGTTCGACCTTGCAGGGGCGTTTCAACGCCTCCAGGGCCATGATGGCGGCCATCAGCTCCATGCGGTTGTTGGTGGTGTTGGGCTCGCCGCCCCACAATTCCTTCTCGTGACCGCCGCCGGTCTGGAGCAAAGCGCCCCAGCCGCCGGGGCCGGGATTGCCCTTGCAGGCGCCGTCGGTGTGGATGATGACGTGATCGGAGAGACTCATGGTCGCGCAGACCTACAGCCTCCCTTGGCGTGGGGCCATCACTCGGCCTATATGCACGTCGAAGAATAGTAGATGGGATCGATCATCGGTCCCCGCGAGGAGAATGAGCCATGGGCTCCATGAGCATCTGGCACTGGGCCATCGTCATCGTCGTCATCGCGCTGCTGTTCGGCGGCCGGGGCAAGCTGTCGGGCATCATGGGCGACGCCGCCAAGGGCATCCGCGCCTTCAAGGACGGCCTGAAGGACGACGACAAGAAGGACGGTCCGCACGACGGCGTCAGCTCGCTGCCGCGCACCGATGCGGAAAAGGAAGAGCTGAAGCGCTAGTCGTCGTCTGTAAGGGCTGACGCATGGGCGGGCTCGGCCCCGGTATCGGGGGCTTCGAATTAGTGGTGATCGGTCTGGTGGCCCTGCTTGTGGTGGGGCCCAAGGATCTGCCTGTCCTGATGCGTCGCGTCGGCCAGATGGTCGCCAAGGCGCGCGCCATGGCCAATGAGTTCCGCTCGAGCTTCGACGAGATGGCGCGCCAGTCCGAGCTGGACGAGCTGCGCAAGGAGGTCGAGGCGCTGCGGACGGGGCAGGGGGCCATGTATCCCCTCGGCGCCGACGCCGATGCAGCGTTCAAGGACATCCATGCGGGCCTGAATGCACCGGCGACGCCGGCGGCGCTGCCGGCGCCCGAGCCGGAGGTTCCCGCCATGACGCCCGCCGCCGACGAATGGCCGGATACGCCGCCTGCGGTCGAACCGGTTGTTCCGGCGACGCCCAAGCCGGCGAAGCCCAAGTCTTCGACCGCCAAGACCGGCGCTGCGAGCAAGCCTCGTGCGCCGGCCAAGCCCAAGGCCGCTGCCGCCGTCCCGGCGAAGAAGGCCAAGGCGCCCGTCGCCGCCAAACCGAAGGCTGCGCGCAAGAAGGCTGTCGATCTGTGACCACTCCCGATCGTGACGAGGCCGAGATCGAGGCGTCGCGCGCGCCCCTGATGGATCACCTGATCGAGCTGCGCGGGCGGCTGCTGATTTGCGTCATCGCCTTCGCTCTGGGCTTCATCCTGTGCTTCGCCTTCGCCAACCAGATCCAGATCGCGCTGATCAAGCCGTATCAGGCGGCGGTGGCCATCCATGCGGCGGCTGCGAAAATGGGCGGGCACGCCAACCCTATCGACCTGATCCTGACGATGACGGGCCTGCGGCCGTATCCGCCCGGCAGTGCGGCCGTCGTGCAGTTGATCGCCACCGCGCCGCTGGAGCAACTGTTCACCAAGATGAAGATCGCCGCTTTCGGCGCGGCCGTCCTGACCTTCCCGGTGATCGCTTGGCAGATGTACCGGTTCGTGGCGCCGGGTCTTTATCGCAATGAGCGCGGCGCCTTCCTGCCGTTCCTGATCGCTGCGCCGGTCATGTTCTGCCTGGGCGGGGCGCTGGTTTATTTCGTCATGCTGCCGTTCGTCATGCTGTTCTCGCTGAGCCAGCAGGTGGTCAGCGACGGCATTTCCGTGGCTCAGACCACCAAGATTTCCGACTATCTGAGCCTGGTGACGTCGCTGCTGCTGGCGTTCGGCCTTTGCTTCCAGTTGCCGGTCGTCACGACGCTGCTGGGGCTGGCCGGGCTGATCAACTCCAAAGTCATGGCCTCGGGGCGTCGTTACGCCATCGTCGCCGTGGTCGTGGTCGCGGCCGTGGTCACGCCGCCCGATCCCATCAGCCAGCTGATGCTGGCGATCCCGCTGGTGATTCTCTACGAAGTGTCGATCTGGTGCGTGCGACTGATCGAATTGCGTCGCAAAAAGGCCGACGATCTGGAAGCCGAGACGGCCTGAGTTTCATAAGCGTCGCGTCGTCGCAGGGTGAAACAAGCGAGCCGGCGAACGATTAGAGGGGCGATGAACCGTCGAACTCTGATCGCCGCCGGCCTGGCCTTGCCGTTCTGCCATGGTTGCAGCGAAGCCTCCGAAACCTCGCCGCCCGTCGCTCGTAGCCAAGGCTTGGCGGCCGGACTGATGAGGAAAGCCGAGGCGGCAGGCGCGGCCCTGCCCAAGCTCCAGGCGATGATCGTGGCCCGCGACGGCGAACGTCTGTTCGAACAGGTGTTTCGCGGGCCGTCGCTTGAAACGCCGGTCAACGTCAAGTCCGCGTCCAAGTCCGTGATCGCCGCCTTGGGCGGCATCGCCATCGGCCGGGGGCTGTTTGCGGGAGTCGATCAACCGATCTCCGCCTTCCTGTCCGACAGTTTCCCGAGCGATCCGGACCCGCGCCTCAGCCAGGTGACCATCGGCGACCTGCTGTCGATGCAGGCGGGGCTGGGGTCCACGTCAGGCGCCGACTATGGCGCGTGGGTGTCGAGCCGAAACTGGGTGCGCTACGCGCTGGCTCAGCCGTTCGAGGCCGATCCCGGCGGGCGGATGGTCTATTCGACGGGCACGTCTCACCTGACATCCGCCTGTCTGACGCGGGCGAGCGGTCGCTCGACGCTGGTCTTGGCGCGCGAATGGCTGGGCGAGCCCTTAGGCATCGATGTTCCGACCTGGCCCGCCGATCCGCAAGGGGTCTATTTCGGCGGCAACGACATGCGGCTGTCGCCGCTGGCGCTGCTGAAGTTCGGAGAGTTGTACCGCAACGACGGTCTGCACGACGGGCGGCGCATTCTGCCGGAAGGTTGGGTGCGGCAGTCCTGGCGGGGCAGGGGGACGTCGCGCTGGAGTGGCAATCCCTATGGCTATGGCTGGTGGATCCGCCGCTCGGGCCGCCACGAGGTCTTCTTCGCCTGGGGCTATGGCGGGCAGATGGTGTTCGTCGTGCCCGACCTGCGGCTGACCGTCGTGATGACGTCGGACCCGACCCCGACGGCAACGCGAGACGGCCATGTGGACGCGTTGCATGCCCTGCTGGACCGGAGCCTGATTCCAGCCGCCGAACAGGGCGCTGCGCAGACATGAAAAAGGGCGCCGGCGGTTTCCCGCCGGCGCCCTGATCTTCAGCCCGATCCGTGGATCAGCAGCTGTAGTACATGTCGAACTCGACCGGGTGCGGGTGCAGTTGCAGGCGCATCACCTCTTCCATCTTCAGCTCGATGTAGCTGTCGATGAAGTCGTCATCCATGACGCCGCCCTTCTTGAGGAAGGCGCGGTCCTTGTCGAGGTTTTCGAGCGCTTCACGCAGCGAGCCGCAGACCTCGGGGATCGAGCCGCGCTCTTCCGGCGGCAGGTCGTAGAGGTTCTTGTCGGCGGGCGCGCCCGGATCGATGCGGTTCTCGATCCCGTCCAGACCGGCCATCAGCAGGGACACGAAGGTCAGATAGGGATTGCCCATCGGGTCGGGGAAGCGAGCTTCCAGACGCTTGGCCTTGGGCGACGAGACGTGCGGGATGCGGATCGAGGCCGAGCGGTTGCGGGCCGAATAGGCCAGTTTCACCGGGGCTTCATAGCCGGGCACCAGACGCTTGTAGCTGTTGGTGGTCGAGTTGGCGAAGGCGTTGATGGCCTTGGCGTGCTTGATGATGCCGCCGATGTACCACAGGCATTCCTGCGACAGGCCGGCGTATTTGTCGCCGGCGAACATGGGCTTGCCGTCCTTCCAGATCGACTGGTGGACGTGCATGCCCGAGCCGTTGTCGGCGAACATCGGCTTGGCCATGAAGGTCGCCGACTTGCCATAGGCGGCGGCGACATTGTGGATGACGTATTTATAGAGTTGCAGCCGGTCGGCCATGGTCAGCAGGTCCGAGAACTTCAGACCCAGTTCGTGCTGGGCAGGGGCCACCTCGTGGTGGTGCTTCTCGGGCTGGAGGCCCAGGTCGCGCATGACGCCCAGCATTTCGCCGCGCAGGTCCTGGCCCGAATCGACCGGGTTGACCGGGAAATAGCCGCCCTTGGGCCCAGGGCGGTGGCCCATATTGCCTTCGGAATATTCGGCGCCGGTGTTGGCGGGCAGTTCGGTCGAATCGTAGCTGTAGCCGGTGTTGTGCGGATCGGTGTTCCAGCGGACGTCGTCGAAGATGAAGAACTCGGCCTCGGGACCGAAATAGACCTGGTCGCCCACGCCCGACGACTGGACATAGGCCAGGGCCTTCTTGGCCATCGAGCGGCTGTCGCGGTTGTACGGCTCGTTGGTGTCGGGGTTCAGCACGTCGCAGAACAGGAACATCGTCTTCTGCTGATAGAAGGGGTCGATGTAGGCCGTGGTCAGGTCCGGCTTCAGCAGCATGTCGGACTCATTGATGGCCTTCCAGCCGGCGATGGACGAACCGTCGAACATCGTGCCTTCGTTCAGGAAGTCCTCGTCGACCAGGTCGACGTCGAAGGTGACGTGCTGCAGACGGCCGCGCGTGTCGGTGAAGCGGACGTCCACATACTGGACCTCCTCATCCTTGATCTCTTTGAGGATCTTGCTGGCGCTCATTCTCGGAAGTCCTGTTTTGGTCGTTTTGGGGAGGAACCGGACAGCGACCCGAGGGCCGAGGCCGGGGAGGGGTACGCGAACTCAGACGGCCTGGGGACCGGTCTCGCCGGTGCGGATGCGAATCACCTCGGCGACGTCGGAGACGAAGATCTTGCCGTCGCCGATCTTGCCGGTGCGGGCCGAGGTCTGGATGGCCTCGACCACGGCCGGCGCGAGATCGTCGGCGACGACGACCTCGATCTTGATCTTGGGCAGAAAGTCGATGACGTATTCGGCGCCGCGGTACAGTTCGGAGTGACCCTTCTGGCGACCATATCCCTTGGCCTCCAGCACAGTCATGCCTTGCACGCCGACGTCCTGGAGCGCCTCTTTGACGTCATCCAGCTTGAAAGGCTTGATGATGGCTTCGATCTTCTTCATGGCGACCCCTGAGCGGCGCGCGGCATGCAGCGGCGCTCGGGCTTGAATGGGACATACCAAGGGCGTTCAAAGCAAGCGGTTTTCGCAGAAAAGTCACGGATTATCGGGGTGCAGATGATTGAAACCAACGACCCGGCGATCTGGCGCAATATTCTGCCATGGCCGAGCGCAGATACGCACAAGCATGCGCGGGGCCGATTGGCGGTCGTGTCCGGCAAGGCGCACCAGACGGGCGCCGCGCGTCTGGCGGCGCGCGCGGGCCTGAGGATCGGGGCGGGCGTGGTGCGGATTCTGTGCCCGCCGGACGCCGTTTCGGTGATCGCGCCGGCGATCCAGGCGATCATGCTGACGCCGTTCTCTTCGCCCGAAGCCCTGGGGCGCGAGGTCGAGGGCAGCGACGCCGTCGTGGTCGGTCCCGCCGCCGGCCTGGAGGACACGACCATCGCCAACATCCAGGCGCTGGCGCTGAGCGGGGCGGTGCTGGTGATCGACGCCGACGGCCTGACGGTGTTCAAGGGCCGCACCGCCGAACTGTTCGCCGTGCTGGACCGCGACGACATCCTGACCCCGCACGAGGGCGAGTTCGAACGGCTGTTTCCCGGTCTTCTGGCCGAGGGCCGGGAGGACGCGGCGCGCGAGGCGGCGCGCCGGACCCAGGCCGTCATCGTCCTGAAGGGCGCCCAGACCTTGATCGCTTCGCCCGACGGCCGTCTGCGTCGAAATGAGAACGGCTCGGCCTGGCTGGCCACCGCCGGGACCGGCGACGTCCTGTCGGGCATGATCGGCGGCCTGGTGGCGCAAAGGATGAACAGTTTCGACGCCGCCTGCGCGGCCGTCTGGATTCACTCGGACGCGGCCGAACGTTTCGGCCCGGGCCTGATCTCGGACGATCTCAGCGAAGTCATTCCGAAGTCGTTGGCGGCGTTGAAGAAGTGATAGGGTGCGAACGCCTTCCGTCGCCGCAGCCAACAGGGATGCCCGTGGTTTGATCGAACACTATGGATGGTCCGCCGCCCTGGCGGAGACCTTCGAGCCTCACGCGCAGGCCGGCCACAGGCCGGGACGCGTCATCCTTCAGCAGCGGGACGGCTATGTCGTCGCCACGAACCACGGCGACGTGCGCGCCAAGGTCTCGGGCCGGCTGCGTCATGAGGCCAAGGAGATCGGTCATCCCGCCGTCGGGGACTGGGTCGCCCTGTCGCCCAGCGAAAAGGAGCGCACCGCCACCATCCACGCCATCCTGCCACGCCGCACCGCCTTCGTCCGCCGCGCGGCCGACAGTATGCGCAAGCTGCAGATTCTCGCCGCCAACGTCGATGTGGCCTTCATCGTCACCTCCCTAAACGCCGATCTCAATCTTCGCCGGATCCAGCGGTATCTGGCGGCGGCGTGGGAGAGCGGAGCCCGGCCCGTGGTGGTGCTGACGAAATCAGATCTGTGCGACGACCCGCAAGCCCAGGCCGCCAGCGTCGTCGCCCTGGAACCCGGCTGTCCGGTGCTGATGGTCTCTGCCCGTCAGGGGCTGGGACTCGACGTTCTGCTGGCCCAGGTGGGGAGGGGGGAGACCTGCGTGCTGATCGGCTCGTCCGGCGTCGGCAAGTCCACTCTCGTCAACGCCTTCCTGAACGAAGACCGCATGGCGACGCAGGCCATTCGCGAGAACGACGATCAGGGACGTCACACCACCAGCCATCGGCAACTCGTGCTGCTTCCCAACGGTCGGCTGATCCTCGATACGCCCGGCATCCGCGAAGTCGGCCTGGTCGATGCCGAAGCGGGGGTGAGCGCCGTGTTCGAAGACGTCGAGAGTTTGATCCAGGACTGCCGATTCACCAACTGCAGTCATGCCAACGAGCCAGGCTGCGCGGTGCAGGCCGCCGTGAAGAGCGGGGCGCTGGATCCTGACCGATGGGCCCATTTCCAGAAGCTGACGCTCGAATCGGCCGCCGCCGAGCATGAACAGGAGCGCGCCGCCAAGGCGGCCGAACGCCGGCGGCTGGGCGCGCTGCAAAAGGTCTATCGCGCCACCAAGAGAAACGACCGCGGCGGCGCCGACTAAGACGAATTATGGCCTGTCCCGCAGCCAATCAGTCTAGTCGAGAGACTCAATCCTGAAAGAGTTCAAAAATGTCCGCGTACACCATCGTCACCACCAGCGCCGTCCAGGGCGGCGACACCGCCGAGGTCAACACGCTGACGGAAGACTTCTCCAACGACAGCGAGGCGCTGGGCTATGCCCGCCGGATGGCCGACGAAATGATCGACATGGCCCATCAGCTGCTTCTGGATTTCGACTACAGCAACGTCGGCGTCTATCAGGGGGATCTGCTCGACGAGGACATCACGCCCGAACACGCGTCGCTGATCGGCGTCTGGGTCCTCGACGAAGACGGTTCCGCCTTCGTGTCGGCCGAGGAGTTCCGTGACGGCTCGACTGAGGTCGAACCGTCCTGATCGACCGGAACAGGGCCAGAGGGGCGGACTTATGGATGTGACCAGACGATTCCTGGGCATAGGCGCAGGCGCGGTTCTGGCGTCGCCCAGCGTTGCGGCTGCGGCGGTTCGCGCCCCGTCGGATGCGGTTCTATCATCCCGTTCATCTATGACGACGCGCCCTATCCACAGGCTCACGCCTCGACCGTTGTTCAGGTCGCCGACGGCGCCATTGCCGCTGCCTGGTTTGGCGGGACGCACGAGAAACACCCAGACGTCTGTATCTGGTTTGCGCGGCTGGATTCAGTGAACTGGGGACAGCCAATCCAGGTGGCGGATGGCTTGCAAGCGGACGGTACGCGCCACCCGACCTGGAACCCTGTGCTGTTCCAATCGCCAGGCGGGCCGCTGATCCTGTTCTACAAGGTCGGACCTGATCCATTCTCTTGGTGGGGCATGGTGGTCGAGTCGAACGATGGCGGCCGGACGTGGTCCGCGCCTCGTCGGTTGCCTGATGGCGTGATGGGGCCGATCAAGAACAAGCCGGTGGTTATGGCCGACGGCGCCTGGATCTCGCCGTCCAGCACGGAAGCGGGCGAGGGTATGGGCAGTCATGCCGGGGCGCACTGGCGGCTGCATTTCGAGATCAGTCGTGATCAGGGGAGAACCTGGAGCCTGACCGAGCAGGTCGGATCGCCGCTGAACATCGACGCCATCCAGCCCAGCGTCCTGCTGCATCACGGGGGCCGACTTCAGGCCGTAGCGCGCACGCGACAGGGCGCGCTGGCTTCGACCTGGTCGCGAGACGGCGGTCGAACCTGGAGCCCGATCGGCGCCATCAATCTGCCCAATCCTAACTCTGGAACGGACGCGGTCACGCTGAAGGATGGGCGTCATCTGTTGATCTACAATCACGTCGCCCATGCGCCCGAGACGCCCGGAAAGGGACCACGCTGGCCGCTGAACCTCGCCCTGTCCGATGATGGGGTCGCCTGGCGCAATGTTCTGACGCTGGAGGCGGAGCCGGTTCCGGCCGGCTATGCCTATCCCGCGATAATCCAGGCGGCGGACGGCCGTGTCCACGCGACCTGGACGCACGACCGTCGGCGCATAAGCCACGCGGTGATTGATCCATCGAAACTGGAATAGGAAGGAAAGCGCCGGGATTCTGTTGCCAGGCTCCCGACAGGCCCCGCCCAAGGATCTGAACCCCTAGGACTTAAGATTCGAAATCACCCGAACCGCATTACGCGGCGAGAGCGACTTCTCCAGCGAAGTTATCGTTCGCAGTTAGAAAATGGCCCGATACGGTGGGCCAGGACGAGCGAAAGCAATCCTCTTTACACGTCCGTCGATGCTAGTCGGCCCCCATGCTGCCTCCGCCGATAACGCGGGGAGAAAGTTGGTGGAGCCGCCGGGAATCGCACCCGGGTCCGGTCCGCTTATTACAAGCGCGTTTATCGCTATAGTCCGGCCGAAACCGGACAGATCCAATATAGGCCTTCCCCGCCCAGACGCCAAGAGCCGATCAGTTGCGGCTCGGGCGACCATCAGCCGTCCACTGGGGACGCACGTCGCTGTTGGCCAGCCAGCGCAGCGGCTCGACCAGAGACTGGATGGCCTGGGTCATGAAGGGCAGGTTCAGATTGGCGAGGGTGTCGTCGGCCGTGTGATAGGTCGGCGTCACGGCCCAGCCCGAGATGGTGTGGGCGACGATGCCTTTCAGCGCCAGCTGGTAGTTGTCCGAACGCTGGAAGAAGTTCTGCTCGGGATACAGGTCCGGCGCGATCAGGGCGCCGCGTTCCTTCATCAGCGCGCCGAAGTCGGAGCGGTCGAACCCGGTCATCATCATCACGCCCGCAGGCATCTTCGGATCTTGCTGGCCGATCATCTCGATTTCCAGATTGGCGACGATGTCGGTCAGCGGGATGGGCGGGTGTTCGGCGAAATACATCGAACCCAGCAGGCCCAGCTCCTCGCTGCCATAGGCGACGAACAGGATGCTGCGGCGCGGCTGTCCGTCGGCGGCCATGGCCCGCGCCAGTTCGATCACCGCCGCGACGCCCGATGCATCGTCGTTGGCGCCGTGCATCACCACTCCGTCGGGCCGCACGCCCAGATGGTCCAGGTGCGCGGTGATCAGCAACGTCCCGGCGGCGGGATCGCTGCCCTTAAGATAGCCGATGGCGTTGGTGGTCGGGCTTTCGGTCTTCACCACCGCGCCCAGGTCCAGCGTCGCCTCCGCGCCGCCGGTCGCCGCGAGGCGGTCGAACGCGTCTTCCGACAGGATCACCACCTCGGGCGGCGGCGACTTGTCGAGCGATTCCGTCAGCGCGGT
Source organism: Brevundimonas sp. FG128 (assembly GCF_057809775.1). NCBI lineage: Bacteria > Pseudomonadati > Pseudomonadota > Alphaproteobacteria > Caulobacterales > Caulobacteraceae > Brevundimonas > Brevundimonas sp. FG128. Next base: position 175,258 of record NZ_JBMDKP010000002.1, on the reverse strand, counting down.
CGGCGTCCGGGTCTTGCCGCCGCCCGCCGCGAGACGCTGAGCCAGCGCCGCGTTCTGACGCACCACCAGGGCGCCGACGCCCTTGGCGGCGGCCGCACCCATCCAGGCGCCGATCGGCATCTGGCCAAGGTCGGCCACCATCACGACCGGCGTATCGGGCAGGGCGGCGGGATCTGAGCCGACCTTGCCGATCGCGCCGGACACAGGCCGACCCGACGAGAAGAACAGCGTCAGGCCGTCTCCCTCGGAGACCGTCGCATCGCCGACGCTCAGGCGCGCGGCGCCGCTGGGCGTGACGCGGGTTACGCCGGCCGTCTGGAAATAGGAGGTCATGCCCGGCGCGGGCGTCAGGCCGAACCCTTCGAACTGGGCGGCGACATAGGCTGCGGCGATGGCCTCATCCCGTGTCGCGCTGCCTCGACCCTGGAGGGCTTCTCCAGCCAGGAAATTCTCATGCGCGCTGACCCAGGCCTGCTGCACGGTCCAGGGCTGGCGGGCTTCCTGGCCAGCCTGCGCGTGGGCGACGCCCGCTGTCATGGCGAACGCAACGATCAGCAGATTGCGTGTCATCAGTTGGGTCTTCGTCATCGCCAATCTCCCTTGCGGTGCGCAAGCGCTGCCATGATTCCCGGCTGGCGTCTTACGCATCTGCTCGCGCCCATCCCGGCGTCTGGTTGCGAAACCAGGTCAGCTGTCGTTTGGCATAGTTGCGGGTCGCCTGTTTCAGGGCGGCGAGCGCGAATTCGCGGTCTGTCTCTCCGATCAGATACGCCGCCAGCTCTCGCACGCCGACCGCCTTCATCGCGGGCAGGGCCGGGTCCAGTCCCCGCGCCAACAGGGCCTCGACCTCTGTCAGGGCTCCGTCGGTCATCATCATTTCGGCGCGAAGATCACAGCGCGCATATAGAGTTGCGCGATCCGGTTCGATCACCAAGCCGGTCCAGCTGCCTGGCGTCAGCAGGGGGCGCGTATCCGACTGCCACCGGGAGAGGGGCTGACCGCTGACCTCCAGCACGCTCATCGCCCGGATCAGCCGCTGCCGGTCGCCGGCCTCGATCCGCGTCGCGGCGTCGGGGTCGTGTTCGGCCAGCGCGGCGCGAAAGCTGTGCTCGCCCTGAGCGTCGTACCTAACAGTCATCGCATCGCGCACGGCGATCGGCACGACAGGGATATCCGCCAGCCCCCTGGTCAGGGCGGCGAAATACAGCCCCGTTCCGCCGACGATCACGGCGGGTCGCCCCTGCAACTGGTCCAGTTCGTCCAGGGCCGCCCGGCTCCAACGCCCGACCGACCAGGCCTCCGCCGCGTCGGCCGCTCCATACAGCCTATGGTCGGCCAGGCCTTCTTCCTCGATCGACGGCCGGGCGGTCAGGACGCGTAGATCGGTGTAAAGCTGCTGGCTGTCGGCATTGATGATCACCGCGCCGGTTTCACGCGCAATCTTCAGCGCGAGCGCCGACTTTCCCGAGGCGGTCGGGCCGGCGATCAGGGTGATTGAGGGCGGTTGGGACAAATCGTGGCTCGCGGGACGGGTTCGAGGGCGATAGAACGCGCGCATCATCGCCTGCAAGTCTTCTGGAGACCGCCTTGGTCGAACGCACCGCCGTCATCGCCGCCCTGGACGCGATCATCGATCCGGTTTCCGGCCAAGGGCTGGTCGCCGCCGGTCTGGTCCAGGGACTTGTGGTGGCCGACGACCGCGCCGGGTTCGCGCTGGAGGTCGATCGCAGTCAGGCGGCCGCCTATGCGCCCGTCCGCGATGCCGCCGAAGCTGCATTGAAGGCGGTTCCGGGCATGGCGCGGGTGTCCGTGATCCTGACGGCCGAGGCCAAGGCCGCTGCTGCGCCGCGCACGGCGGGCCTGTCCAGGGCCGCCGTTGATCAGGGACGCGCCAAGGCGCCGGTCGCCACCGACCGCCCCGCCCATGTGCGTCGCGTCCTGGCCGTCGCCAGCGGTAAGGGCGGGGTGGGCAAGTCCACCGTCGCCGTCAACCTGGCCGCCGCCCTCGCCGCGCGGGGGCTATCGGTCGGCATCCTTGACGCCGATGTCTATGGGCCGTCGCTGCCGACCATGCTCGGGATCAGCGGCCAGCCGGCCTATGAGGACGGCGCCATCGTCCCGCACGTCGCCCATGGTCTGAAGGCCATGTCCGTCGGCCTGCTGACCAAGATGGACGACGCCATGATCTGGCGCGGTCCCATGGCCTCGCAGGCCATCACCCAGATGCTGACCCAGACCCGATGGGGTACGGCCGAGGCGCCGCTGGACGTGCTGGTGGTCGATCTGCCGCCCGGAACAGGCGACGTGCAACTGACCCTGATCCAGAAGACGCCGCTGGACGGGGCCGTCATCGTCTCGACGCCGCAGGAGGTGGCGCTGGCGGACGCCCGGCGGGCCCATACCCTTTTCCAGCGCGTCAATGTGCCGACGCTGGGCCTGATCGAGAATATGAGCGGATCGATCTTCGGCCAGGGTGGAGCCAAGGCCGAGGCCGAACGTCTGTCGATCCCTTTCCTAGGCGACCTGCCTCTGGACGCTGCGTTGCGAGAGGGTGGCGACGCCGGTCGTCCGCCCGTAGCGTCGGATCCGTCAGGCCAGATCGCCGCACGGTTCGCCGCCATCGCCGGTCAGGTCGCGGCGGCGCTGGAGCTGTAGAAAAACCTCGGGACGGGGTTTTCAAACGCAACTCTATTCGCCACCTTGCCTCTTGCCATTCGCAAGGAGTTCCGATGAGCGTCGACGCCCTGTTCCGTCCCTTCACCGTCAAGGGCCTGACCTTGCCCAACCGCATCGTCATGGCGCCCATGACGCGGTCCTTCTCGCCCAACGGCATCCCGACGTCCGATGTCGCCGGCTATTATCGCCGCCGGGCCGAGGGCGGGGTGGGCCTGATCGTGACCGAGGGGACGGTCGTCGAACGTCCGGCTGCGCGAAACGACGCCAATGTTCCGGTCTTTCACGGCGACGCTCTGCCGCAGTGGAAGACGGTGGTGGACGAGGTCCATGCCGCCGGGGGCCTGATCGCGCCGCAGATCTGGCACGTCGGCTCCGCACGGGGACAGGGCGAGGACTGGACCCCGCTGGGCAAGGTGGACAGCCCGTCCGGCATGACGGCGCCCGGCAAGACCAAGTTTGAGCCGATGACCGAGGAGGACGTGGCCGACACCATCGCCGCCTTCAGCCGGTCGGCGCGCGCGGCGCGGGAACTGGGCTTCGACGCCGTCGAGATCCACGGCGCCCATGGCTATTTGATCGACCAGTTCTTCTGGAGCGGCGTCAATGCGCGTGAGGACCGCTGGGGCGGTCCGACCATCGCCGACCGCGCCCGTTTTGGCGCCGAGGTGGTTAAGGCGGTGCGCGAGGGCGTGGGCGACAACATTCCCGTCATCCTTCGCCTGTCGCAATGGAAGCAGCAGGATTTCGCCGCCCGCATCGCCGAGACGCCGGATCAGATGGTCGAATGGCTGACGCCGCTGTCTGACGCCGGGGTCGATGTCTTCCACTGTTCGCAGCGCCGCTTCTGGGAGCCGGAGTTCGAGGGTTCGGACCTGAACTTCGCCGGCTGGACCAAGAAGCTGATGGGCAAGCCGACCATCACCGTCGGCTCGGTCGGCCTGGACGGCGAGTTCATCGCGGCATTCGGCGGCGAGGGTTCCAAGCCCGCATCGCTGGACGGCCTGCTGCGTCGTCTGGAGAACGAGGAGTTCGATCTGGTCGCCGTCGGCCGCGCCCTGCTGGCCGACCCTCAATGGGTCAACAAAATCCGCGACGGCCGTTCGGACGAACTGCGCAACTTCGAACGCGCGGACCTGATGACCCTGTCCTGACCCGATCGGTCGAGCCGGTTCAGGCCGGCTCGACGATCACCCCCGTGCCGTAACACAGCACCTCGGTCACGCCGGGCATGATCTCGGTGGCGTCGTAGCGCACCGCCAGAATGGCGTTGGCGCCATGTTCCTGGGCGTGTTTGACCAGTTCGTCATAGGCTTCCTGCCGACCGGCCTCGGCCAGTTTCACATAGGCGCCGACCCGGCCGCCTAGCATGGACTGGACCCCGCCGATGGCGTCGGAAATGGCGTTGCGCGAGCGCACCGTCACGCCGCGCACCAGGCCGATATGGCGGGTGACGCGAAAGCCGGGCAGGTCGTTGGTGGTCGTGACGTACATCTGTCTCTCCTAGCGGCGTTCCAGCACGCGGAAGGTGAAGGCGTGATCGTCCTTCTCGCCTGCCGGATGGGATTCCGACGATACCTCGACCCAGGCCGTTTCGTCGAACGCCGGGAAGACCGCGTCGCCGTTGGGCGAGGCCTCGACCTCGGTGATGTAGAGGCGTTTGGCGCGGGGCAGGGCGGCCTCAAACAGGGCCGTGCCGCCGATGACGCAGATCTCGTCCACGCCGTCCTCTTCGGCCGTCTCGCGCCCGATCTCGATGGCTTCATCCAGGGTGGCGCAGACCAGGGCGCCCTTGGACATGCCGTCGGCTTCGTAGGATTCGTCACGCGTCATGACCAGGTTCAGCCGGCCGGGCAGGGGTTTGAGCGGCAGGCTCTCCCAGGTCTTGCGGCCCATCAGGCAGGGCTTGCCCACGGTGATGGCCTTGAACCGCTGCAGGTCCGAGCGCAGCCGCCAGGGCAGGTCGCCGTCGCGGCCTATGACGCCGTTGCTTCCGCGAGCGACGACCAGGGAAATGATGGGCTGGGGCAAGAACCTTGACCGTATCGATGCGTTGAGGTGACCCAACCCATGGACGCGAGCCCTGTCATGAGCAAGTACATCCCCGCCATCGTCGTCGGTTTCCTGGTTGCGGCGCTTGTCAGCGGAGGCTTGGCCTTCTTCTTTTCGTCAGCGGGCGCGGACGCCGGCTATCTGCCGATGATGGTCGGCGCGTTCCTGGGTATATTCACGGCCTATATCATGGCCAATCTGGCGGGGACTAAGCTGGGCAAGGCCGCGACGCCCGAGCAGAAACAGGCCGTGCTGGATTTCCGGCCGCAGTTCCATGATCAGGCGCTGCTGATCGTTTATCGCGAAGGCTTCGTGGGCAAGGCCGCGGGCATGGACCTGTCGGTGGACGATCGGTTCGTGGCCCAACTGAAGAGTCCGCGTTTCACGGCCATTTCGGTCTCGCCGGGCGGCCACCAACTGTCGATGGCGTTCGGCGGTCTGGCCGGCAAGCAGAACAAGCCGACGCTGGAGGGCTTCATCGCCGCGCCCGGCGACGTGATCGCCTTCCGCGCCACGATGCAGATGGGCATTATGAAAAACCGGATCGTGGTCGAGCGCATCCAGAGCGACGACGCTCTGGTCCAGCGCCTGAAGCCGATGATCATGATCGCGCCGGAGGCTTAGGCCCCGGCCTCGACCTCGGTTTGGGGCTCCAGCCACTTCAGCCATTTGCGCTGCATGGCTTGGTCCAGATCAACGCCGGCCCAGTCGCAGTAGATCAGCAGCATGCCCAGCACGTCCGCCGCCTCGTCGCCAAGCGCCTCGGCGTCGGGCGTGCCCCGCGCCCGGCCGGTCAGGCGCAGATGCTCTGCCGTCAGTTCGCCCAGCTCCTCTTGAAGCTTCAGCAGCGCCCAATCTCGGTCGCGGTCGATGCCGTGTTCGGCGGCGTAGATGTCGGAGATGCGCAGGACATCGGCCTGCAGGACCTTCAAATCCATCAAACAGCTACGGCCGCCTTGATGTGCGGCCAGGCTTCGTAACCTTCGAGCGTGAAGTCGGACAGTTCGAAGGCGAACAGGTCGGTCTTGGGGGCGATCTGCATGGCCGGCAGGGGCAGGGGCTCGCGGGTCAGCTGGAGCTCGGCCTGTTCAAGATGATTCAGATACAGGTGGGCGTCGCCGAAGGTGTGGACGAAGTCGCCGGGCTCCAGCCCCACGACCTGGGCCAGCATCATGGTCAGCAGGGCGTAGGAGGCGATGTTGAACGGCACGCCCAGGAAGACGTCGGCGCTGCGCTGATACAGCTGGCAGCTCAGCTTGCCGTCCGCGACGAAGAACTGGAACAGGCAGTGGCAGGGCGGCAGGGCCATGTCGTCGACGTCGGCCGGGTTCCAGGCGGTGACGATGTGGCGGCGGCTGTTGGGATTGGTCTTAAGGCCGTGGACCAGTTTTTCGATCTGGTCGATGACGCGGCCATCGGGGGCGGTCCACGAACGCCATTGCTTGCCATAGACCGGACCCAGCTCGCCCTCGGCGTCGGCCCACTCGTCCCAGATGCGGACGCCGTTGTCCTTCAGATAGGCGATGTTCGTTTCGCCGCGCAGAAACCACAGCAGTTCGACGATGATCGAGCGCAGATGCAGCTTCTTGGTCGTCAGGACCGGGAAGCCTTTGGACAGGTCGAACCGCATCTGGCGGCCGAAGACGCCCAGGGTGCCGGTGCCGGTGCGGTCGTCGCGACGTGCGCCGTTGTCCAGAATGTCGCGCAGCAGGTTCAGATACTGCCGCTCGGGATGATCCGCAGGCGCGGCGGCGATGCGGGCCTGGACGTCGGCCCCAAGCGTGGCATGGATCATCTGGACGGTCATCGGCTCACGTTGCCTCAGAAACGCTGATTCGGGAGCCGGCAAATCTGCGACGTGGAGTGGCGTCCACAGAAATCGAATCGGCGGTGCAATTCGCGCAGCTTTCCATTCGGCAGGAAGCGGCGCTGCTTATGAGAACCGTTATCAATTAAGGGTTTGGGTCGTTTTGTCCATGTGGTGGACATGGACAAGCTGGCGACGGGGGAGCAAATAACGCGCGGAAATCGCCATAAGCGAAAGAACGCGACACTTGTTCGACTATAACGCCGCCTTCACGAGCTCGGTCGAGCAGGTTCGCAGCGAAGGCCGCTATCGCGTCTTCGCCGACCTCAAACGCGTGCGGGGCCAGTTTCCGCAGGCAGTCCGTCGCCGCGAGGACGGGTCCGAGCAGGACGTCGTCATCTGGTGCTCCAACGACTACCTCGGCATGGGCCAGCACCCCGAGGTGCTGAAGGCCATGCAGGACGAGATCGACGCGGTCGGCGCGGGCGCCGGCGGCACGCGCAACATCTCGGGCACGACGCGGTCGGCGGTCGATCTGGAATCCGAACTGGCCGACTGGCACCGCAAGGAAGCGGCGCTTCTGTTCACCTCGGGCTATGTCGGCAACGAGGCGACGCTGTCGACGCTGCAGAAGATCCTGCCCGGCCTGGTCACCTTCTCCGACGCCCTGAACCACGCCTCTATGATCGCCGGCATCCGCCAGGGCGGGGGCGAGCGGCATATCTTCCGCCACAACGACCTGGCGCATCTCGAAAGCCTGCTGGCCGCCGCGCCGGCCGATGCGCCCAAGCTGGTCGCCTTCGAGAGCGTCTATTCGATGGACGGCGACATCGCCGACCTGGCCGGCACCGTCGCCCTGGCCAAGAAATACGGCGCGATGACCTATCTGGACGAGGTCCATGCCGTCGGCCTTTATGGCGCGACCGGCGCAGGCGTGGCCGAGCGTGACGGCCTGCTGGATCAGATCGACATCATCGAATGCACCCTGGGCAAGGCCATCGGGGTGATGGGCGGCTATATCGCGGCCGACGCCGTGATCATCGACGCGGTACGCAGCTGGGCCTCGGGCTTCATCTTCACCACCTCGCTGCCGCCGGCGATCACGGCGGGCGCCCTGGCCTCGGTGCGGCGGCTGAAGACGGCGTCGGACCTGCGCGCGGCGCATCAGGAACGGGCGGCGACGCTAAAGGCGCGGTTTGCGGCGGCCGGCATCCCGGTGATGGACAGCGAAAGCCACATCGTGCCGGTGCACGTCGGCGATCCCGTCCACTGCAAGATGATCTCGGACATGCTGCTGGACGAGTACGGCGTCTATGTTCAGCCGATCAACTATCCGACCGTGCCCAAGGGCACCGAGCGCCTGCGCTTCACCCCGTCGCCGAACCACACCGACGCCATGATGGATCACGTGGTTCAGGCGATGGACAAGCTGTTCGCCCACTGCAACGTGGCGCGCCGGCCCGTCGCGGCCTGAGGCTAGGCCATGGCCGACGACGATCCCCGCTTGGAGTTGGGGGAGGTGATCGTCGAGTTCACCCGCAACGGCCCCTACGTCAAATGCTCGGCCATCCACGTCGCCACCGGCCGCGAGGTCAGCGCCATGGGGCCGGTCAACGAACCCAAGTCCGTTGAGCGCGTGGCGATCGCCAAGCTGCGGCGGGCGTTGACGTCAGGCTAACCACAAGATGTTGTGGTTAGCGCCGCGGGAGACTAGATAGGCGGCCTTCTGATTTTCGGGGATTCCAGCGTGACGGCCTTCACCCACGACGCCTATTTCACCAAGACGCTCGCTGACGCCGACCCGGATGTCTTCAAGGGCATTCAGGGCGAACTGGGCCGCCAGAAGGAGCAGATCGAGCTGATCGCCTCCGAGAACATCGTCTCCCAGGCGGTGCTGGATGCGCAAGGCTCTGTGCTGACGAACAAATACGCCGAGGGCTATCCCGGTCGTCGCTATTACGGCGGCTGCGAGTTCGTCGACATCACCGAGGATCTGGCGCGCGAGCGGGCGAAAAAGCTGTTCGGCGCCGCCTTCGCCAACGTGCAACCCCACTCGGGCGCGCAGGCCAATCAGGCGGTCTTCTTCACCCTGCTGCAGCCCGGCGACACCTTCCTGGGCATGGATCTGGCCTGCGGCGGTCACCTGACGCACGGTTCGCCGGCGAACCAGTCGGGCAAGTGGTTCCGGCCGGTGACCTACAAGGTCCGCGAAGACAATCACCTGATCGATTACGATCACGTCGCCGAAATGGCCGAGCGCGAGAAGCCCAAGTTGATCCTCGCCGGCGCCTCCGCCTATAGCCGCCACATCGACTTCAAGCGCTTCCGCGAGATCGCCGACAGCGTTGGCGCCTATCTGATGGTGGACATGGCCCACTATGCGGGCCTGATCGCCGGCGGCGCCTATCCCGATCCCGTGCCCCACGCCCACGTCGTCACCACCACGACGCACAAGACCCTGCGCGGCCCGCGCGGCGGCATGATCCTGTCCAACGACGTGGACCTGGGCAAGAAAATCAACTCGGCTGTCTTCCCTGGCCTGCAGGGCGGGCCGCTGGAGCATGTGATCGCCGCCAAGGCCGTGGCCTTCGGCGAGGCGCTGCAGCCCGAGTTCAAACTGTATGCCCAGCAGGTGGTCAAGAACGCCCAGGCCCTGTCCGGCGTGCTGATCGAGCGCGGCCTGGCCATCGTCTCGGGCGGCACCGACAGCCACCTGGCCTTGGTCGATCTGCGTCCCAAGGGCGTGACCGGCAAGGCGACCGAGCACGAGCTCGAAAAGGCGCTGATGACCTGCAACAAGAACGGCGTGCCGTTCGACACCGCGCCCTTCACCGTCACCTCGGGCGTTCGCCTGGGCACGCCGGCGGGCACCACGCGCGGCTTCGGCGAGGATGAGTTCAAGCAGATCGGTCACTGGATCGCCGACGTCGTCTCGTCGATGAACGGCGGCGACGAGGCGGATCCCGCCGTGGTCGCGGGCGTGGCGGCCCAGGTGCGCGAGTTGACGAACCGCTTCCCGATCTACGGATAAACCACTGATGAAGTGCCCTTTTTGCGGTCATCAGGATACTCAGGTGAAGGACAGCCGGCCGTCGGACGACGGCTCGGCCATCCGACGCCGTCGATCCTGCCCCAACTGCAATGGGCGCTTCACGACCTTCGAGCGGGTGCAACTGCGTGAGCTGGTGATCCTGAAGCGCAACGGGCGACGCACGCCGTTCGAACGCGACAAGCTGGAACGGTCGCTGGGCGTGGCCCTGCGCAAACGCCCGGTCCAGGCCGATCAGGTCGAGCAGATGGTCAATCGGATCGTCCGTCAGCTGGAAAGCCTGGGCGAAACCGAAATCCAGTCCAGCACGGTCGGCGACTTCATCATGAAGGCGCTGAAGGGCGTGGATGAGGTGGCCTACGTCCGTTACGCCTCGGTCTACAGGGACTTCCGCCATACGGGCGACTTCGCCAAATTCCTGGGCGACGAAGGGTTCGACGAACCGTCCGGCAAGGCCTGATGCGGGTCACCCTGAAACTGGCGACCTCGCTGGATGGGCGCATCGCCACAGCCTCGGGCGAAAGCCAGTGGATCACCGGCGAGGCGGCGCGGCTGGAAGGCCACCGCCTGCGCGCCGCTCATGACGCCATCCTGGTCGGCGTCGAGACGGTTTTGCACGACGACCCTGAACTGACGGCGCGCCTGCCGGGGCGCAGCGTGGATCAGCCGCTTCGGGTCGTGCTGGACAGTCGCTTGCGGACGCCGCAGACGGCGAAACTGGCGCGTGAGAACACCCTGATCCTGACCGTCGCCGAGCCACACCCGGTCGGTGCGGCCGAAGTTAAACGGGTCGAGGCAGACGACGGGCGTCCGGCGATCCCGGCGGTTCTGCAAGCTTTGAAGGCGGCGGGCGCCAAGTCGGTGCTGATCGAAGGCGGGGGGCAGGTCGCGGCGTCTTTCCTGCGCGCCGGCTTCGTGGATGCGTTGGAATGGTTCCGAGCCCCCATCCTGCTGGGCGGCGACGGCAGGCCCTGCGTGGCGTCCCTGGCTCTTGCAAAGCTGGCCGACGCCCCCAAGTTCCGTCGCCTGGGCGTCGAGCCTGTCGGGGACGACCTATGGGAACGCTACGCGCGTCTCTGACGGTGTCGATTTCAGACGATTAGACTATTCAGACTGTGTTTTTCGGGTCCGAAAGGGGCCAGCGTCTAATGTTCACCGGCATCGTCACCGACATCGGCCGTGTCCGCGAGGTCCGCGAGACCGATCGCGACCGCCGTTATGAGATCGAAACCGTCTGGGACACCGACGGCATCGACTTGGGCGCGTCGATCAGCCATGCGGGCTGCTGCCTGACGGTGACGGAAAAAGGCGCCGGTTGGTTCGCCGTTGAAGTGTCGAACGAGACGCTGTCAAAGACCACCCTGGGCGCCTGGAAGGCCGGCGACGGCGTCAATCTGGAGCGCGCCGCAAAGCTGGGCGACGAGATGGGCGGCCATGTGGTGTCGGGCCATGTCGATGGCCTGGGCCGCGTCGTCTCGATCACGCCAGAAGGCGGGTCGCACCGGGTCGAGGTCGAGGCGCCCGCGCCCCTGCATCGCTATATCGCCGCAAAGGGATCGATCACGGTCGATGGGGTGTCCCTGACGGTGAACGCCGTCGAGGGGCAGATATTCTCGCTGAACATCATTCCCCACACCTGGAAAGTGACGACCCTGGGTCGCCTGAAGGTCGGCGATCCGGTCAATCTCGAGATCGACATGCTGGCGCGATACCTCGCGCGGTGGCAGGAGACGGCGTGATGCAACTGGCCGCGGCTAAAAACATGGAAAATGGGAACGACAGCCCGATCAGTCCCATCGAGGACATTCTGGAGGACGCCCGCAACGGCCGTCCCTACATCCTGGTGGACGCCGAGGACCGTGAGAACGAGGGGGACATCATCATCCCCGCCCAGTTCGCCACGCCGGACCAAATCAACTTCATGATTCGCCAGGCGCGCGGCCTGGTGTGCCTGGCCATCACGGCGGAGCGCGCCAATCAGCTGCGCCTTCCGCCGATGGCCGCCGACAACCGCGAAAGCATGAAGACCGCCTTCACCGTCTCGATCGAGGCCAAGGACGGCGTCACGACAGGCATTTCCGCCGCCGACCGGTCGCGCACCATCCATGTGGCCACAGACGCGTCGAAGGGCATGGACGACATCGTCTCGCCCGGCCACATCTTCCCCCTGGTGGCGCGTGACGGCGGGGTTCTGGTTCGCGCCGGCCATACCGAGGCGGCCGTGGATATCAGCCGCATGGCGGGCCTGACCCCGGCCGGGGTGATCTGCGAGATCATCAAGGACGACGGCGAGATGGCGCGGATGCCCGATCTGGTCGCCTTCGCCCAACTTCATGGGCTGAAGATCGGCACTATCGCCGACCTGATCGCCTATCGCCGCCGCACCGAGCGGTTCGTCGAGCGGATCATGGACACGCCGTTCGAGAGCGTTCACGGCGGGCCTTTCCGGCTGATGCTTTACAAGAACACCATTGAGGGCGCGGAGCACGTCGCCTTGGTCAAGGGCCGCATCGACCCGACCAAGCCGACCCTGGTGCGGATGCACCAGGTGGACTTCGCCTGCGACCTGCTGGGCCATGTCGAGGCGCGCCAGGACTATGTGCCCACCGCCCTGAAGCAGATCACCGATCACGACGGCCCCGGCGTGGTCGTCTTCCTGCGCGATCCATCGCTGAACTCGCTGGCCGAACGGCTGGCGGGCGTGGACAAGCCGGCGGCGATGGATCGGTCGCTGCGCGCCTATGGCGTGGGGGCTCAGATCTTGCTGGACCTGGGCGTCAAGGACATGATCGTAATGAGTTCGACGCGACCCGAACCGACGGCGCTCGAGGGCTATGGCCTGCGCATCGTCGGCTGGCGCGACATGGATGGAGAAGACAAGGCGTGACCGAGGCCCCCCGTATTCTGATCGTCGAGGCGCGCTTCTACGACGAGCTGGCCGACGCCCTGCTGGAGGGCGCCAAGGAGACGCTGAAGGCGCGCGGCGCCGACTTCGACGTCGTCACCGTGCCGGGCGCCCTGGAGATTCCGGCCGTCATCGCCATGGCCGAGGAGGCGGGGCGTTTTCCGACCGCGCCCCGTTACGACGGCTATGTGGCGCTCGGCTGCGTGATCCGCGGCGAGACCTATCATTTCGAGATCGTCTCGGACCAATCGGCGGCCGGCATCATGGCCCTGGGCGTCAAGGGCGTCATCATCGGCAACGGCGTCCTGACGACCGAGGACGAGGATCAGGCCTGGGCGCGCGCGCGGCTTTCCGAAGGGGACAAGGGGGGCGGCGCCGCCAAAGCCTGCCTCGAGCTCATTGCATTGAAGAAGCGGTTGCGGCTAGGCCTCGGCGCATGACTGAACCGAACAGCGTCAAAGCCGTCCTCGAACAACTGGCCGAGGCTGAAAAGCAGCGGGCCGAGCCCCATCTGAGCTCCAAACAGCGCCGTGCCCGCACCGTGTCGCGCCTGGCCGCCGTGCAGGCCCTGTACCAGATGGAGCTGGCCGGCGAGGGCGTGGAGACGGTGATCACCGAATTCTCGAACTTCCGCTTCGACACCGACATCGAGGGCGAAGCCCTGGCCGAGGCGGACGAGGCCTATTTCGCCGATATCGTGCGCGGCGTGATCGAAAGCCAGCGCGACATCGACACGGCGATCAAGGCGCGGCTGGCCTCCAACTGGAAGCTGGAGCGGATCGACGCCACCCTGCGCGCCCTGCTGCGCTCCGGCGCCTGGGAGCTGATCAAACATCCCGAGACGCCGCGCGAGGTCGTGATCGACGAATATGTCGAACTGGCCAAGGCCTTCTTCGACGACGCCGAGGCCCGCTTCGTCAATGCAGCGCTGGACGGCGTGGCGAAAGACACGCGCAAATAATGCCCGCGCTCGACGTCGCGGGCGAGTTCGAGACGATCGAGAGGCTGCTGAAGCCGCTGGCTCATCCGGAATGGGGCAGGGGGCTGGCCGACGATGTGGCGGCGCTGCCCTCGCGGCCCGGCTACGACCTGGTCCTGACCAAGGACGCCATGGTCGAGGGTGTGCATTTCCTGCCGGACGATCCGCTGGATACGGTGGCCAAGAAACTGCTGCGCGTGAACCTGTCCGACCTGGCGGCCAAGGGGGCCGAACCCTTCGGTTATCTGCTGGCCTGCTTCTGGTCCGAACGGTGCGGCTGGCCCGAGCGCGAGGCCTTTGCGGCGGGCCTCGCAGAGGATCAGGCGAAGTTCGGGGTGCATCTGCTGGGCGGCGACACGGTCAGGACGTCCGGGCCGGCGTCCTTCTCGCTGACGGCCATGGGCTGGGCGACGACGGGCAAGACCGTTTCTCGCGCGGGCGCCCAGGTCGGCGATCTGGTGTTCGTCACCGGCGTGATCGGCGACGGCCTGTTGGGCCTGCGCGCGACGCGAGGCGAACTGTCGCTGGACGCCGAGCGGATCGAGGCGCTGACGACCCATTACCGCACACCGACGCCCCGTCTGGACTTCGCCGATGTGGTGCGAGATCTGGCGACGGCCTCGATCGACGTCTCGGACGGGTTGGCGGCGGACCTGACCCATGTGGCCAGGGCGAGTGGAGCGGGGGTGACGCTGAACCTGAACGTCCTGCCCCTGTCGGCGGCCGCCCAGGCCTGGTTCGACGACCGGGTCGATCCTCAGCTGTCGCTGGAGGATCTGGCGAGCGGCGGCGACGACTACGAGATCGCCTTCACGGCCCATCCGCGCCACGAGGAGACCTTGCGGCGCGAGGCGGAACGCCGGCTGCTGCGGCTGACCCGCATCGGCGAGGTCACGGCCGGGTCAGGCCTGACCGTGACCTATGACGGCAAGACCATCGAAATGGCGCGCAGCGGGTGGACCCACGGCTGAGGCGGCAAGGGAATCCTAACGCCCTTGCGTCATCATGGCCTGATGGACCGCAGAACCCTGATCGCCGCCGGAACCGCCGCCCTGACGGCCGCCGCCACGCGCGCCGCCGCATCCAGCGACGCCCCGGCCGCATCCCCCGCGCTCGGCATCGCCGGCCTCGGCCTGCCTGTGATCGAGGGCGGGCGGCTGCGAAACTATGTGTTCGTGTCGCTGCGGCTGGAACTGGGAGCGGGCAAGACCGTCGAACAGATGCGGCCCAAGGAAGCCTTCTTCCGCGACGCCCTGGTTCGTGCCGCGCACAAGAGGCCCTTCACCGTGCCCGGCGACTGGACCCGCCTGGACGAACGCGCCCTGTCTGCCGCCCTGGTCTCGGCCGCCAACACGATCTCCGGCGCTGGATCGGTTCGTCGCGTCGAGGTGATCGCCCAGAACCCGCGACGGCGCACGGGCATGCCGACCACGCGCTGACGGCGCCGTCAGCAGAGACGTCAGCGATCACGGTTGCGTCACTTCGACGCCCATGACACGCTCCCCCTGCAAATCCCAAGGGACGCACTGACGCGTCCGCCGCGTGCGGGGGGACCGGAAGGCGGACAGAGGCGATAACGCCCGACCGCGCCAAGGCCTGCGCGCCTGTTTGCAAGGGCATGGAAACGCCAATGACGAACTCACTTACGCTGGTCTTCGCGGCCGGTGTGCTGGCGGTGCTATATGGCGCCGCTCAGACCGCCGTGCTGATGAAGGCGAGCACCGGCAACGACAAGATGCGAGAGATCGCCGCCGCGATCCAGGAAGGCGCCTCCGCCTATCTGAAGCGGCAATATCTGACCATCGGCATCGTCGGGATCGTGATCCTGATCGCCGCCTATTTCCTGATCGGCATCTATGCCGCCATCGGCTTCCTGATCGGCGCGGTCCTGTCCGGCGCGGCCGGTTATGCGGGCATGCTGATCTCGGTGCGGGCCAATGTACGCACGGCGCAGGCCGCGTCCGAAAGCCTGTCCAAGGGGCTGAACCTGGCGTTCCGCTCGGGCGCCATCACCGGCATGTTCGTGGCGGGCGGGGCCCTGATAGGGGTATCCGGCTACTATATCGTGCTGACCCATCATCTGGGCCTGGCTTCGACCAGCCGCGAGGTGATCGACGGGCTGGTGGCGCTGGGCTTCGGCGCCTCTCTGATCTCGATCTTCGCGCGGTTGGGCGGCGGCATCTTCACCAAGGGCGCCGACGTGGGCGGCGACATGGTGGGCAAGGTCGAGGCGGGGATTCCCGAGGACGATCCTCGCAACGCCGCGACCATCGCGGACAATGTGGGCGACAACGTCGGCGACTGCGCCGGCATGGCGGCCGACCTGTTCGAGACCTATGCGGTGACGACAGTCGCGACCATGGTGCTGGCCGCCATCTTCTTCCGGGGACAACCCTATGTCGATGTGATGATGGTCTTGCCGTTGGCGATCTGTGCGGTGTGCATCGTCACATCCATCATCGGCAGCTTCTTCGTGCGGCTGGGCAAGAGCCAGAACATCATGGGGGCGCTGTATCAGGGCCTGATCGTGACTGGCGTCCTGTCCATCGGCGCGGTCTGGTGGGTGATCGACCAGATGGTGACCGGGCCGATCGTGACGGCCAGCGGCCTGGAAATCCAGCCGATGGCCCTGTTCTGGTCCGGCATGGTCGGTCTGGCGGTGACGGCGGCGATCGTGGTGGTGACCGAATACTACACCGGCTCGAACTTCCGGCCCGTGCAGTCGGTGGCCAACGCCTCGGTGTCTGGACACGGCACCAATGTGATCCAGGGGCTAGCCGTGTCGCTGGAATCCACCGCGCTTCCGGCGTTGACGATCATCGTCGGCATCGTCGCCAGCTTCCAACTGGCGGGTCTGTTCGGCATCGCCATCGCCACCACAACCATGCTGGGCGTGGCGGGGATGATCGTCGCGCTGGACGCCTTCGGGCCGGTCACCGACAACGCCGGCGGCATCGCCGAAATGGCGGGCCTGCCTAGCGACGTGCGTCATTCGACAGATGCTCTGGACGCCGTGGGCAATACGACCAAGGCCGTGACCAAGGGCTACGCCATCGGTTCGGCGGGCCTCGGCGCGCTGGTGCTGTTCGCGGCCTATACGTCGGACCTGCAGTATTTCTCGGCCAATCCAGCGGACTATCCGTTCTTCGCCAATATGGGGCGGATCGCCTTCGACCTGACCAACCCTTATGTCGTCGTCGGGCTGCTGTTCGGGGGGCTGCTGCCCTTCCTGTTCGGCGGCATGTCGATGATGGCGGTCGGACGCGCAGCCGAGGCCGTGGTGGCCGAGGTGCGGCGCCAGTTCCGCGAGAACCCCGGGATCATGACCTATGAGGTCAAGCCGGAGTACGGCCGGGCGGTAGACATCCTGACCAAGGCGGCGATTCGCGAGATGATCGTGCCGTCGCTGTTGCCGGTTCTGTCGCCCATCGTGCTGTTCGTCGCCATCCTGACGATCTCGGACAAGGCGAACGCCTTCGCCGCTCTCGGCGCCATGCTGATGGGGGTGATCGTCACCGGCCTGTTCGTCGCGATTTCGATGACCTCGGGCGGCGGCGCCTGGGACAACGCCAAGAAGGTGATCGAGGAGGGCTTCACCGACAAGAACGGCGTCGTCCACGGCAAGGGTTCCGAAGCCCACAAGGCGGCCGTAACCGGCGATACGGTCGGCGATCCGTACAAGGACACCAGCGGTCCGGCGGTGAACCCGATGATCAAGATCACCAATATCGTCGCGCTTCTGCTGCTGGCGGTGCTAGCGAGCGGCAACATCGGTTAGGTCCACGGCTCGCGGATACGAAAACGCCCCGGAGAGCGATCTCCGGGGCGTCTTTGTGTGCGATGTCTGCGGCCTTAGTCGGGGCGGCGCTGGCCGGGCAGGTCTTCTTCGGTGCGGGGCAGCTGGCCGCGGCCGACGTTGCCCAGCAGCTGTTCCAGAACCGTCAGGGCGCGACCGCGCGTCGGCGTCTCGTTACGGTTCATGGCGATCTGCTCGCCGTCCGTCAGGCCTAGGGTGCGGACGGACGCCACTTGGTCGCCCTCGGGCGCGAAGGTGATCTCGGTCACGGTGCGGGTCGAAACCTTGGGCAGGTTGTAGGTGTATTTCTCGGTCGTCTGGCTGATGTAGTACCAGACCTGATCAGGCTCGAAGGTCGAGGTGGTCGAGGGCGAACCCAGCTTGGCCAGGACCGTTTCCTTGGTGTCGGTGCCGGCGACCACGTCCTGGGGCTTGGCGTCGATGGCCTGGAAGCCGTTGGAGCCGATGGTCGGAACACAGGCGGCGGACAGGCCGGCCAGCGAAACAGCGACGAAAAGCGGGACGAAACGGGACATGGTCGGGCGCCTGCGAGAGAACAAGGTCTTTGACCTAGACGGACCTGCGTCCTAGTTCAACGGCGCGGCGGAAAAGGGGCCGTTGAAACCCATGCTCAAAAACCTGTTCAAACCCCGACCCGGCGCCCGTATCGGCGACGAACTGTACGCCAAGGCGGTCAGCCAGGCGCGCAATCCCGTCTTCTACACGCGGCTGGGCGTGGCCGATCGGATCGACGCGCGATTCGAGCTCTATACGCTGCACGTCCTCCTGCTGGTGCTGCGACTGCGTGATGAGAATACGGCCCAGGGTCAGGACATCGCCCAGGCGGTGTTCGACGTCTACGTGTCCGCTCTGGATCACGCCCTGCGCGAAGAGGGCGTGGGCGACGTCTCAGTGGGCAAGAAGATGCGCAAGCTGGGCGAGGCCCTTTACGGCCGGATGAACGCCTATGAGCAGCCTCTGAGAGACGATGATGCGGCGGCTCTGGCCGAGGCGATGGCGAAGAACGTCTATGCCGAGCCGCAGGCGGCGCATGCCGACGACCTGGCGCAATACGCGCTGACCACACGCGCCGCTCTGGCGGCGCAGGATTTCAACAAGGTGCTGGCGACGCCGGCCTGGGCGGAAGTTTAGAGCGATGAGCGTGACGCTGCCTTACAGCGAGACGGTGCGGATCAATCAGATCGGCGCCGGCCTGACACGGCGCCTGGAGCCGGACGCGGACGCGCGCAAGCGAATCGCCCGATCCTTGGACCTGCAGGGTCTGGAGAACTTCGTCGTCGATATGGAGGTCAAGCCGACCCCATCGACCAGCGAATGGACGCTGAAGGGGCGTGTCACGGCTCACGCCGTCCAGACCTGCGGCCTGACGCTGGAGCCGTTGCCTGTGGACGTGGACCGCCGCTTCTCGATCCAGCTGATCGAGGCCGCGCCGCAGGAGACCGACGAGATCGAGGTCACCCTGGACGAGGACGACGCCGACCTGATCGAGGACGGCAAGATCGACCTGGGCCAGTACGCCGTCGAACAGCTGGTCCTGTCGCTGGACCCGTTCCCCCGCAAGCCGGGCGCGGAGTTCGTGCAACCGGAAGAGCCTGCGGAAATTTCGCCCTTCGCCGCTCTGAAGGCGCTGAAGCCCAGCGACGATCAAGGCTGAGGTTGACGTAGGGGCCGGGTGGTTGCATCCCGGCGCTTCGGCGTTATCGTTCCGCGCCCTATATAAGCGTCGCGCGACAAGACGACGCGGCTATTCGAGGTCCATTTGCCAGCCCCAGTTACGATCTCGCTTGACGCCATGGGCGGCGATCACGGGCCATCCGTCGTCGTCCCCGGCATTCGCAGCTACATCCGCACCCATGGCGGCGAGGGCGCGCGCTTCCTGCTGCACGGCGATGAGGCGACGATCGCCCCCGAACTGACGCGCTGCGGCCTGGCGGCGGAAATCTGCGAAATTCGCCACACCGACAAGGTCGTGGCCATGGACGAGAAGCCCGCCCAGGCCATGCGGCGCGGCAAGGGCTCCAGCCTGTGGAACGCCATCGAGGCGGTGAAGACCGGCGAGGCGGGCGGCGTGGTGTCGGCAGGCAACACCGGCGCCCTGATGGCGATATCGAAACTGATTCTGCGCATGTCCGCGCCCGGGCTGGAACGTCCGGCCATCGTCGCCAGCTGGCCGACCTTCAAGGGTCATACGGCGGTGCTGGACGTGGGCGCCAATATCGGCAGCGACGCCGAGCAACTGGTCGAGTTCGCCATCATGGGCGAGGCCTTCCAGTCGGCGGTGCGCGGCATCGCGCGCCCGACCATCGGCCTGCTGAACGTCGGCTCGGAAGACATGAAGGGCAACGAACAGGTCAAGGAGGCGCACGCCATCCTGCGCGACGGCCCGTTCGACCTGAACTATCACGGCTTCGTCGAGGGCGACGACATCGCCAAGGGGACGGTGGACGTGGTCGTCACCGACGGCTTCACCGGCAACATCGCCCTGAAGACCGCCGAGGGTACGGCGCGCTATATCTCGGCCCTGCTGCGCGAGGCCCTGACCTCGAACCTCCAGTCCAAGCTGGGCGCGGCCATCGCCATGCCTGCCCTGAAGAAGATGCGCCAGAAGATCGATCCCAGCACCATCAATGGCGGCCCTCTGCTGGGCCTGAACGGAATCGTGGTCAAAAGCCATGGCGGGGCCGACGCCACCGGCTATGGCAACGCCATACGCATCGCGGTCGATCTAGCCCGCAGCGACTATATGACCAAGGTGGGGGCCAATCTGGGCAAGCTGGATGCGGTGTTCGACCATTCCAAGCCTGCCGCGTCCGCCGGAGAATCCCAGTGAGCGTCACCCGCAGCGCCGTGACCGGCGTCGGCTCCTTTCTGCCGGAGCAGATCGTCACCAACGCCGACCTGGCCAAGTTCGTCGATACGTCCGACGAATGGATCCAGGAGCGCACCGGCATCAAACAGCGTCACCAGGCGCGCGACGACCAACCCACCAGCGACCTGGCGGTCGAAGCCGCGAAGAAGGCCCTGGCCGATGCGGGCAAGACGGCCGCTGACGTCGATCTGATCATCGTGGCCACCACCACGCCCGACATGACCTTCCCGGCCGTCGCCTCGATTGTGCAACGCAAGCTGGGCGCGGGCGTGGGCATCGCCTTTGACGTCCAGGCCGTCTGTTCGGGCTTCGTCTACGCCCTGAGTGTGGCGGACGGTTTCGTGGCGCGCGGCCTCTCCAAATGCGCCCTGGTCATCGGGGCCGAGGAGATGACGCGGCTGATGGACTGGACTGACCGGACCACCTGCGTCCTGTTCGGCGACGGCGCCGGCGCCGTGGTTCTGGAGCCGCGTGAAGGGCAGGGGACGTCGGACGACCAGGGCATGCTGGGCTTCGCCTTGCGCGCTGACGGAACCAAGACCGACCTGCTCTATGTCGACGGCGGTCCCGCCACGACGGGGACCGTCGGCCATCTGCGCATGGCGGGCAATCAGGTCTTCCGCCACGCCGTCGTGAACATCGCCGAAGGCATCACCGCCGCCTGCGCCGCCGCCGACATCCAGATCGCAGACGTGGACTGGTTCGTGCCGCATCAGGCCAATCAGCGGATCATCAAGGGCGTCGGCGACCGGCTGGGTTTGGACGAGAACAAGGTGATCTCCACGGTGGCGATGCACGCCAACACCTCGGCGGCCTCCATTCCCCTGGCGCTGGACGCCGCGATCCAGGACGGACGAATCAAGAAGGGCGACATGGTGCTGTTGGAAGCCATGGGGGGAGGCCTGACCTGGGGCGCCTGCGCCTTGCGGCTTTAAAATCGGCCAGAGGCATTGATTTCTAGGGGCCTTTGCGTCCCTATGACCGGTATTGGACCGATCGCAGCGGGGATACGATGGCAGGCCAGCAGACCGTAACGCGCGCCGATCTGTGCGAGGCCGTACACGACGAGGTCGGCCTGTCGCGCCAGGAGTGTTCGGCCCTGGTCGAGCGGACGCTGGAGCTGATCGTCGAATCGCTCGAGCGCGGCGAAACGGTGAAGCTGTCCGGCTTCGGCGTCTTCCAGGTTCGTGAGAAACGCGCCCGCATGGGCCGCAATCCCAAGACCGGCGAACCGGCGGCGATCAATCCGCGCCGGGTCATCAGCTTCCGCGCCTCTCAGATCATGAAGAGCCGGGTTCACGACGCCGTCGTCGAGGACTGACGCGCGTGGCCAAGAGCGCCGACGCCTTCCGCACCATTTCCGAAGCGGCCGAAGAGGTCGGAGCGCCGCAGCATGTGCTGCGTTTCTGGGAAACCAAATTCGCCTTCGTGACGCCGGTGAAACGGGCAGGCGGGCGGCGATTCTATCGCCCACTCGACATCGCCGTCCTGAAGGCCATCAAACGCCTGCTGCATGAGGACGGCCTGACGATTCGCGGCGTCCAGCGGCTGCACAAGGAACAGGGGCTGAAAAAGCTGGTCGGCTCGGAAGCGGCCGACCTGATCGCCGACGGCGATGTCACCCCCGTTGCGCCTTCGCCCCCAGTCTCACCCGGCGCGGACCGCCGCGAAACCTCGACTTTGCATGAGGTTCTGGCCGATCTGGAGCAGGCGAAGGCCCGTCTGGACGCCGTTCTTTCACGGTAGGTGGAAAAGTCGTTTTAGCGTTTGCGGCGGACGATCCCCCCGTCTATAGGGAGCGCCTTCGGAGCGTGGCGCAGCCTGGTAGCGCACTTGACTGGGGGTCAAGGGGTCGCAGGTTCGAATCCTGTCGCTCCGACCATTCTTGCAAAAGAATGATGATGGTGGGGTCGTCCTTGCGGGCGGCCCCATCGCCGTTTCTGGGCTTATCCGCGCTCGGCCCACTTCAGCAACGGAATGAGCGGGAGGCCCCAGGCGGTGCCGCCGATGCCGAAGAACAGGAAGTCGATCCACTGCGACGGCGGCAGCATTCCGCGCAGCGCGATCAGGCCCCAGACCCAGAAAACCAGGAACGCCAGCACGCCGATCGCAGCGATGAAGCGACGCAGACGCGGGTGCATCAGCGCTTGTTCCGAAACAGGAAGAAGGCGATTAGGCAGAAGGCCGAGCCGACCAGGGCCCAGGGAACCCAGACCCAACTGTCCATGGTGCTGACGGCGAAGACCCGCACCGCCAGGAACCATCCGCAGGCCAGACCCACGCCGGACACCAGGCTGGCGCCGCCCATGCCGCGACGGCCCGTCAGAAGGTCGGCGATCCAGGCCAGCAGAAGCCCGCCCAGAACGGCGGCGACGATGTCGGCGTATTGCAACCCTGATCTCCCTGTTGACCCCGGCGTGCGGATGACGCCGTTAACCCAATCCGACTCGATCTTGTCGCAACGGGCGGGCATACCCCCTAGGTCGCGATTTGGTCACGGTCGAGCGCGACAGCATATCCGGGTCAGTGTCGGGCGTCGAATGAACCGTTTCGGAAATACAGATCGTAGTCGCGTCGTCGCCATTTGGCTGTTCGCCACGGCGGCCCTCGTCTTCCTCATGGTGGTCATCGGCGGGATCACCCGCCTGACCGGGTCGGGTCTTTCGATTACCGAATGGAAGCCGATCATGGGCGCGATCCCGCCGATGAACGACGCCCAGTGGGTCGAGGCCTTCGAGAAGTACAAACAGATCCCACAGTACGCCCAGGTCAACGCCGGCATGAGCCTGGGCGAGTTCCAGGGCATCTTCTGGTGGGAGTGGCTGCATCGGTTGATCGGACGCGGGGTCGGATTGGTCTTCGCCCTGCCGCTGACGATCTTCCTGCTGTGCCGCGCCAGCCCGCCCCGTTCGATCTTTCACCGGCTGGCCATGCCGGACCGACTGATCTGGCGTTGTGTGGCGCTGCTGGCGCTCGGCGGGCTGCAGGGTCTGATCGGCTGGTGGATGGTGTCCAGCGGCCTGTCGGAGCGGGTCAGCGTCGCGCCCGAACGCCTGGCCGTCCATCTGGGGCTGGCCTTCGTTCTGTTCTCGGCTCTGATCTGGACGGGGCTCGAGGCCTGGAGCGGCGAAGATCACGGACGTCCGCCAAGCGGATGGGCGAGGGGCGCCGGCCTTCTGCTCGGCGCGGTCTTCCTGCAATGCCTGCTGGGCGCTCTGGTCGCGGGCGGTCATGCGGGGCTGGTCTATACCGACTGGCCGCTGATGAACGGCGCAGTGCTGCCGCCCGCCGACTGGAGCCTTGGGGCGGCGGCTTTCCTGCACGATCAGGCCCTGACCCAGTTCAATCACCGGCTGGTGGCCTATGGGTTGCTGATCGCGGTCAGCATCTACGCCTTCCAGGCCTGGCGTTGGCGCGTGGCCGAAGGGATGGGGCTGGCGGCCTTCGTCCTGGCGGGCGTGGTGTGGTTCCAGGCGCTGCTGGGGATCGTCACCCTGATGCACGCCGTGCCGGTGTGGCTGGGCGTGCTGCACCAGGCCGGGGCCGCCGTCGTCATCGCCGTGGCGACGATCAACCTTTGGCTGGTGCTGCGCGCTCAGCCCCGGATCTTCATGTCCGGACCGAGGACCATGGGCCTCTGATCGCCAGGGTCATGCCCGGATACATGATGTTGACGAACAGCACCTCGCCGTCCGGCGAGAAACAGGCGCCCGCGAACTCGGAGTTGCCGGTGAAGACGTTGCGTCCGATCGTATAGACCTTGCCGTCCGGGGTGACGCCCTTCAGGTGGTTGCGCACGTCGGTGGAATAGTTGTCCTCGCACAGGATCAGATGGCCCCACGGCGCGATGGTGATGTTGTCGGCCATGTTCATGGTCTTCAGGTCCGTGCTTTCCACGAACAACTGCAACCGGTCGGCCGCACCATTCAGGCCGGGAACCAGCCGCATGACCTGGCCGCGCCGGATCGGTCCGCCCGAGGTGGCGGTGAAATACATCTCGTCGTCGCCCCACCAGACGCCTTCGCCGCGCGCCACCAGGGCCGCGCCCGCCGCATGGCCGCGCTTGGCCAGGTCGCCGTCGGGGGATTCGACGTCCTCCATGTCGATCCACTCGATTTCGCGCCAGTCGCCGGCGGCCCAGGCGCGGGCGTCCTGGTTGCGAGTGTCGGCCGAGGCTTCGCCCTTCCAGGCCATGGCCTGCAGTTTGCCGCCTTCGACCAGCTTGCCCGGCGTCTTGGGAATGAAGCGGTAGAACAGGCCGGTGTTGTCGTCTTCGGTCAGATAGACGATCCCCGTGCGGGGATCGATGCAGACCGCCTCGTGGTCGAAGCGGCCCATGGCCTTCAGCGGCACGGGATCGACCAGGCTGCTCGCCGTCGCCGGCACCTCGAACACCCAGCCGTGGCTCTTGCTCACATCGGCGTCTGCCGGCGTCTCCAGCGTTTCCTCGCAGGTCAGCCAGCTGCCCCAGGGCGTCGGGCCGCCGCAGCAGTTGGTCGAGGTGCCGGCCAGGGTCAGGTGCTGGCTGACCGTCTGGCGCGTCTGGAGATCGTAGATGATGGTCGAACAGCCGCCGGGCAGGGGGCGGCCGTCCTTGTAGGTGTCATAGGCCTTGGCGGCGTCCAGCAGGCCGAGACGTTCCTCGTGCAGGCCGCCCGGACCCAGGTTGCGGTGCAGGCCGCTGGAGCCCTTGAGCTCATGGTTGACGACCAGGGCGACGCGCGAGCCTTCCAGCGGGAAACAGGCCATGCCGTCGGGCTGGCCCGGCGCGAACAGGCCGTCGTCCATGGTGTCGCCGCTCTGGGCCACGACCTGATAGGAAAAGCCCTCGGGCAAGTCGAGAAGCCGGTTCGGATCGCGCGCGAGCGGACCATAGCCGTGAACCTCGTTGATATAGGTCTCTTCACCGGCGGCCTGGGTGGAGGCGTGACGCGCCAGCCCGGCGAAGGCGGCGGCGGCGCTGGAGGCGATCAGACCGCGACGGTGAAGGATCATGAAAGGGCTCCAGAGGTTGCTCGGCCTCCGATGCCCAAGAATGATCATGGTTTGATGACGATTTCTGTTATTTCGTAACGGCAACTGGACGTTTCGGTCGGGTATTTTAATACCGTATATAAAATGCGGTGATAAAACAATCATCTACGCCAATTGCGCCGCTCTATCGCGCGTTGACGAGACCCGCGCCCTCCTGTATCAGCGCGCCTTCATTCGGTTCTCTCGGGGGCCGGACCCGATTTCGTCTCTAGGAACCCTCTCAATGCTGAAGAGCACTACGGCTTCGTTGAAGCCGGCCGAGGTCGAGAAGAAGTGGATCCACATCGACGCCGAAGGCGTCGTGGTGGGCCGCCTCGCGACCTTCATCGCCAACCGTCTGCGCGGCAAGCACCGCGGCGACTACACCCCGCACGTCGATTGCGGCGACTATGTCGTCGTCACCAACGTCGACAAGGTGGTGTTCACGGGCAAGAAGTCGACCGACAAGGTCTACTATCGCCACACCGGCCACCCCGGCGGCGTCAAGTCGACGACCCCCGAGAAGGTTCTGGGCGGACGCTTCCCCGAGCGCGTGCTCGAGAAGGCCGTCGAGCGCATGCTGCCCAAGGAAAGCCCGCTGGCCCGCAAGCAGATGACGCACCTGCGCCTGTTCGCCGGCGGCGCGCACGAACACGAAGCCCAGCAACCGGAAACGATCGACTTCAAGTCGGCGTCGCCCAAGAACACCCGGAGCGTCTGAGCATGACCGACGTGACCAACACCGAAGCCGCCACCGGCTTTGACGCCCTGAAGGGCCTGAGCTCTTCGGTCGAGAACGACGCCCCCGTCTATGTCCAGAAGCTGGACGCCCAGGGCCGCGCCTATTCGACCGGCAAGCGCAAGAACGCGATCGCCCGCGTCTGGGTGAAGCCCGGCACCGGCAAGATCACCGTCAACGGCAAGGACCAGGAGCAGTATTTCGCTCGTCCCGTGCTGCGCATGATGATCGCCCAGCCGCTGACCGTCTCGGACCGCGCCACCCAGTATGACGTGATCTGCACCGTCGAAGGTTCGGGTCTGTCGGGTCAAGCCGGCGCCATCCGCCACGGCCTGTCGCACGCCCTGACGCATTTCGAACCGGAACTGCGCAAGGTCCTGAAGCCGCACGGCTTCCTGACCCGCGACAGCCGCGTCGTCGAGCGCAAGAAGTACGGCCGCGCCAAGGCTCGCCGTTCCTTCCAGTTCTCGAAGCGCTAATCGCGTTCACGCGGTTTGGATTTGGGGCGCTTCGGGGAGACCCGGAGCGCCCTTTTTCTTGTCTATCTTCTCCCGCATGGGGGAAGGGTCAGGAGTAGGCTATGACCCACACCATCTTCATCGACGGCGAGGCCGGTACCACGGGGCTCGAGATCCGCGAGCGGCTGGAAGTCCGCACCGATCTGGAACTGATCCTGCTGGGCGACCGTCGGCGTGATGTCGAGGCCCGGCGCGAGGCGCTGAACGACGCCGACGCCGTGATCCTGTGCCTTCCCGACGATGCGGCGCGCGAAGCCGTGGCCATGATCGAGAACCCGTCGGTCAAGGTGATCGACGCCTCGACCGCCTATCGGGTCGCGCCGGGCTGGGCCTATGGCTTCCCGGAGATGGATGCGGGCCAGCGCGAGTTGATCGCGCGGTCGTCGTTCGTGTCGAACCCCGGCTGCTATCCGACGGGCTTCATCGGCCTGATGCGGCCATTGGTGAAGGCGGGGCTGGTTCCGGCGACCTATCCGGTCACGGTCAATGCGGTGTCTGGCTATTCCGGCGGCGGCAAGGCCATGATCGCCGAGTTCGAGGCTGAAGGCTGCTCCACCGCCTACCGCGCCTATGGTCTGTCGCTGAGGCACAAACATGTGCCGGAAATGACGAAACACGCCGGGCTGAGCCGCGACGTGCTGTTTACGCCGGCGGTCGGCGACTATCGCCAGGGCATGCTGGTCGAGGTTCCGCTCCACCTCGCCGCCCTGCCTGAGACCCCGTCGGTCGAGCGCATTCACGGGGCCCTGGTCGAGGCCTATGACGGTCAGAGGTTCGTCGAGGTCGTCGATCTGGAAGAGACAGAAGCCATGACGGGACTGGAACCGGAGGGGCTGAACGGCACCAACCGCCTGCGTCTGCACGTCTTCGGCGACCGCAACGGCGAACAGGCGCGGCTGGTGGCTCTGCTGGACAATCTGGGCAAGGGCGCATCGGGCGCGGCGGTTCAGAACCTCAATATCCTGCTGAATCTGGACGAGGCGACCGGTCTGATCTGACCGGCTGAAACCATTTCATGACCCCCGTCGTATGGAGGTCATGACCCAGTCCCTGATTCTGCATCGCCGGGGCCTTCTGATGGGCGCCGGCGCGCTCGCCCTGACCGCCTGTTCCGCCGAGCCGACCGAGGCCGGGGAGGGGCAGTATGCGACTTCTCCCTACCGCCGCGTGTCCGACGCCGACTGGCGACGGCGGTTGGGCGACGCCTCGTGGCGGGTGATGCGCCACGAAGGCACCGAGCGGCCCTACACCAGCCCGCTGAACGACCAGCACGGGCGTGGCGCCTTCGTCTGCAAGGGCTGTGACCTGCCGCTGTTCCGGTCGCAATGGAAGTTCGATTCCCACACCGGTTGGCCCAGTTTTTACGACGTCATCGCCCCGAACATCGGTCGCAAACGCGATCTGGCCATCGGCATTCCGCGCACGGAATATCACTGCGCCCGCTGCCTCAGCCATCAGGGCCATGTCTTCGAGGACGGCCCGCGCCCCACCGGTCTGCGCTACTGCAACAACGGCGTGGCCTTGAAGTTCGTCGCGGCCTAGGGGACTAGAAGCGGGGCAAGATCGGGCGCGGCCTTCACCAGCGCAGCCGCCACCATGTCCGCGAACAGGGCGGCGCCGTCAGGGCCGAGGTGGGTGTAGTCGAAGTCGTCGGCGCGTCGGCCTAAAGCACCCGGTTCGGGGCGCAGGGCAGGGGGCGCTGCGGGCGACCGTCCCGTCAACAGATCCGGCACAAAGGCTTCCGGGACTGTTCCTGCCGACAATCTCGCGGCCGCCAATGCGCCCATCGCCTGCACCTGCGCGGCGCTGGCGGCGTTCAGATCGATCACCGGCGTGTCGGTTTCGGCGCCGACCTGACGCACCGCCTCGGCCCAGGGCGCGAGCGTGTTTTCGAGTTCGCCCGCGACGAAACGCCGACGGACCAGCGGCGAGACCAATATGGGCCGGGCGCCACGTCGGCGAACCTCGGCGACGAACCGCCTCAGATTGTCGGGATAGGTCGTCGCCAGATCCGTGGACACCCGCTTGCCCGGCTGGTCGTTGTGGCCGAACTGGATCAGCACCCAGGTCGCGGTATAGGGCGCGCCGCTTATCTCCGACAGCGCCAGATCCCAGGAACCATCAGCGCGATACGACGCCGTGCTGCGCCCCTCGCGCCCCAGGTTCAGGCATGCGAGGGCGGATATGACGTGGTCATCGCAGAAGGCTCCGCCCCAACCGCTGCCGACCGCGACGGTGGAATCGCCGACCAGAACCACCTTTTGCGGCGGTGGACCAGATTGCGCCAAGGCAGGGGTCGTCAGCGCAAACACGGCGCCGACAACTGCGACGGCCAACCTCATGCCTTGCGCGCCCGGAACGCGGAATCGACGGTCAAGCCGAAGAAGACCGAGGCGATGATCACCAGCAGCCCATAGTCGTGGCCCGCGAAGAAAACCGGCGCGCAGGCCATGGCGATGACCAGCAGCGGAAACAGCCCCGCCCAGACCGCCGTGCCGGGCGCATCACGATGGATCATCGGCTGGACGGCGGGTCGCTTCATCACCTTGGCCATCCGACCGTTCAGCAGGACGAAGGCGGCCGAGCAGACGATGGCGGAGATGACGTATTTCACCGTATTGCCTGGCTCGCCGAAGACACTGGCCGTCATGATCAGCAGGATCAGCGCCACCCCGGTGCTGACCGCGAGCAGGGCGTTGGGTTCGAAACGGTTCAAGACTTCACTTTCACATAGCTGCCGGGCGCCGACTCGAGGGGTTTGAGCGGCCCCTTTTCAGGATCGCGGGCCGGGATCTGGGGCCCCGCGCGGTCCTTGAGCCACGCGGCCCAGTGGTTCCACCAACTGCCCGGATGCTCTAGCGCGCCCGCCTGCCATTCCGCCAGGGTCGCGGGCAGAGCGGCGTTGGTCCAGTGCTGATATTTGTTCGCCGCAGGGGCGTTGATGACGCCGGCGATATGGCCCGATCCCGCCAGGGTGAAGGTGACGTCGTCGCCCCCGAACAGCCTGGCCGAACGATAGACCGAGTTCTTCGGCGCGATATGGTCCTCGCGGCTGGCCTGGAAATAGAGCGGGATCGACACCTTCGACAGGTCCGCCGTCAATCCGCCGATCTGGAAGTCGCCCTGGGCCAGGGCGTTGGCGCCGTACATCTGGCGCAGATAGGCCAGGTGCAGGGTTTTGGGCATGCGGGTCTGGTCCGCGTTCCAGAACAGCAGGTCGAAGGCGGGCGGATCCTTGCCCAGCAGATAGTTGCTGATGAAGAAGGACCAGATCAGGTCGTTGGAGCGCAGGGCGTTGAACGTCTCGGCCATGGCGGCTCCGGGCAGGACCCCGCCGGCAGCATCCATCTGACGCTCGATCTCGGCGATCCAGTGCTCGTCGGTGAAGAGCAGCAGGTCGCCCGCCTCGGCGAAATCGTGCTGGGCGGCGAAGAAGGTGGCGGCGGCGACGCGCGTGTCGCCCTTGGCCGCCATGTGCGCGAGACCCGCGCCCAGCAGGGTGCCCCCGATGCAGTAGCCGACGGCGTTCAACTGCTGGGTACCGGCCTGTTCCAGCGTTTTCTCGACCGCGCGATAGACGCCCTTTTCCAGATAGTCGTCGAAGCCGAAATCGGCCTTGTCCTTGTCCGGATTGACCCAGGAACAGACGAACACCGTAAAGCCCTGGGCCGACAGCCAGCGGATCAGCGAGTTCGCCGGCTGCAGGTCCATGATGTAGAATTTGTTGATCCACGGCGGGAAGATCAGCAGCGGGATCTCGTGCTGGGTCTCGGTCGTCGGCGCATACTGGATCAGTTCAAACAGCTCGTCGCGCCACACGACCTGACCGGGGGCGGTGGCCACGTTCTCGCCCACGACGAACTTGCCGTAATCCGCCTGGCTGATGCGCAGTGAGCCGCCGCCGCGCTCCATGTCGGCGGCGAAGTTCTGCATGCCCTTCACCAGGGATTCCCCGCTGGTCTCGGCCAGCGCCTTCAGGGCTACGGGATTGGAAGCCAGGAAGTTCGAGGGCGAGAAGGCGTCGGTCAGCAGGCGGGTGAAGAACTGGGCGCGCCGCTTGACCGTCGGATCGACGTCTTCAACCCCCGCGATCAGGCCGTTCATCCAGTCCGACGTCAGTAAGTAGGAGCGCCGCATCATGTCGAACATGGGATTTTCGGACCAGGCGGGGTCCTTGAACCGTTTGTCGGCCGGCGCGGGTTCGGGCGTTTCTCCGGCCGCCTGTCGGGCGGTCGAGGACCACAGATCCATGTAACGACCGAACAGGTCGGCCTGGGCCTGGAACAGTTTTTCAGGCCGCGCGGCCAGGCTGGTCATGACCGAGGTCATCGCGGGCGCGACGTTGAACGGGTCGGGTGAGAGGGCGGCGGGACGGTCGGCCTGGCTGAGCGCCGCCTCGGCGATGGCGCTCTGGGCCATCATGGCCGCCTTGGCCAGGTTTATGGACAAGGTTTCGATCAGTTCGGCCTGGTCCGGCAGGGTCGCCTCCGGCGCAGGGGGAGCCATCGGTTCGGGCGTCGGCTGGGGGATCTCGGTGGGTTTCGGCTTGGGCTGACGCGGGGGACGAGGCTTGGCCGAGGTCGGACGGCCGGCCTTGCGCGCCGGGCGGGGGGCGGCGTCTGCGGGGGGCTGAGGGAGCTTGGCCATGATCGTCCTTCGCGCTTCCTGTGACGGAGGCCGGTTCATCCACCCTTCCGCGCGTGGCGATGATGGCATAAGACCAGCCAGGAAATGAACGCGCCGCTCTCGAAAAAGATGATCCTGATCGCCGCAGTCGCGATCACGGCGCCATTGGGGGCCTGCGCGGGGGCGTTCGCGCCCAAGACCGACCCCGCCTCGCCGTTGGCGCCGCGCGTTCAGGAACTGGTCGACGCGAATCGCCGCTATCCCCGCTGGGAGGACTTTCCCGCCGCGCCGACCGGCCTGCCTCAGGTTGCGCAGGTGGCCGCCGATGTTCGCACGCTTCAGGGCGACGGCTCCACCTTGAGCGGCGACGTCGCGCGGATCGATTGGACGGTCAGCGACCCGGTCGCCCTGGCGGCCCAGATCACGGCGCAGGTGGAGGCCGTCCCGGTCTCGCCGGACGCCGCCCGAACCCAGACGGAAATCGAGGCCTTCGCCGAGGAATTGCGCGCACGGGCCAAGGCGCCGCCGCCCATCGATCGCCGCCCCGTTCCCTCAAGCCCGCAATGAACCTGTCGCCGGGGATGCAGAATCCCGGGATGATGCGGTGATGGCGGACGATAGTGGTGCAAAGATACTGAACGCATTCCTGGGCGTGTCCCGGTCCCTGTCCGGGCGCGCCTGGCGGCAAAGGCCGGCGGATGCGGAGACAACGCGCGCCCATATGCAGGCGCTGGGGCTGGAAGAGCCGCTGGCCCGCGCCCTGGCGTCGCGCGGCGTGCGGGCGGATCAGGGCGCCGATTTCCTGACGCCCACGCTGAGGGCCCTGTTCCCCGACCCCTCCAGCTTCATGGACATGGACGCGGCGGCCGACGCCATACTGGACGCCCTGCAGGCGAAGGCGAACATCCATGTCTTCGCCGACTATGATGTGGACGGGGCCTCCAGCGCCGCCCTGCTGGTGCGCTGGTTCCGCACCATGGGCCATGAGTTGTCCATCTACGTCCCCGACCGGATGACCGAAGGTTACGGCCCCAGCGCCAGGGCCTTCGATACGCTGAAGGGGTCTGGCGCCGATCTGGTGATCACGGTGGACTGCGGCGCGGCGGCGAACGAGGCCCTGGCCCACGCGGCCGATATCGCCCTGAACGTCGTGGTCATCGACCATCACCTGATGCGCAGCGAGCCGCCGACGGCGCTGGCGGTCGTCAATCCGAACCGGCCGGGCTGCAACTCTGGCCAGGGCAATCTGGCGGCGGCGGGGGTGGTGTTCGTGCTGTTGGCGGCGCTGAACCGCGAGGGACGGCGCCGCGGCCTGTTCGCCGATCGGCCCGAGCCCGACATTCGTCAGTGGCTGGACCTGGCGGCCCTGGGCGCCATCTGCGACGTGACCGGCCTGACCGGCTTCAACCGGGCGCTGACGGGGCTGGGGCTGAAGGTCATGAGCGACTGGCGCAATCCCGGTCTGCGCGCGCTTCTGGCGGCGGCGGGCGCCGAGCCCGGCCCGGCCAAGAGCAATCACGCCGGCTTCATCCTGGGCCCGCGCATCAATGCCGGCGGTCGCATCGGGCGGTCGGACCTGGGCGCGCGTCTGCTGTCCACCGACGATCCCGCCGAGGCCGAGGCGTTGGCTCTCGAGCTGGATGCGCTGAACCTGTCGCGGCGCGACGTCGAACGGGCGGTGACGGACGCCGCCGTCCGCCGGGTCGAGGCCACCGGGACCCATGCCGACGAGACGGCCGTGGTCGTGGTCGCGGGCGAGGACTGGCACCCCGGCGTCGTCGGCATCGTCGCCGGTCGCCTGCGAGAGCGCTGGCGCAAGCCGGTCATCGTCATCGGGGTCGATCCCGTGACGGGTCTGGGCAAGGGCTCCGGCCGATCCCAGCCCGGCATGAACCTGGGGCGCGCCATCCAGGCGGCGTGGGAGGGCGGCCTGCTGATAGCCGGCGGCGGACACGCCATGGCCGCAGGGCTGACGATGGACAGCGCCCGCGTGGCCGAGCTGACCGATTTCCTTAACGATCGCTTGGCGTCCGAACGCGTCGAGGCCGTCGCACAGGACGTGCTGGAGATCGACGCCCTGATCGATCCGGGCGCCGCAACGCGCGCGTTGTTCGAGTCGTTCGAGCAATTGGCGCCTTTCGGTCCGGCGAACCCGGAGCCGGTCTTCGCCCTCAGCGGCGTTCAGGCGCGCGAGCCGGTGGCGATGAACGGCGGACATGTGCGGTGTCGGCTGGTCGGGGCGGACGGCGCCTCGGTCAAGGCCATCGCCTGGCGTTGCGCCGATCTGCCTTCCGGTCAGGCGCTGCTGTCAGGGCAGGGGGGGCTCAACGTCGTCGGGCGGCTGAAGGCCGACGACTGGAACGGCCGCAAGGGCGTGCAGTTCGAAATCGAGGATGTCGCCGATCCCCGCATGATCTGACGACGGCCAAAAAACTCGAAATCCAAGCTTGCACCGTCCGGAGGGCGCGGCTATATCGCCGGCTCTCCCGCGCAGCGGTCCCTTCGTCTATCGGTTAGGACGTCAGGTTTTCAACCTGAAAAGAGGGGTTCGACTCCCCTAGGGACTGCCACGCGGGCAGGCCGTTGGTCGAGCATCACGCTCCCGAAAATCGAAACCCCTTACATTTCAGACCGCCCGCAGGGATATCCGGCGGACCTGATGCAGTGTCGCTGCGACAACATGTCGCTTTGTCAAACCCGCAACTTCCCCTGTCGCGTGTATTTCCTCTTTTCAAACTTTCGCGGAACAGTGTTAAACATAACGACGAGTCCGTTAGAGGAGCGGGCGGGGGTGCGAAGTTGTCTGACTACAGCGAGATGGAGACGGCGCAGACCGTCCGTGTCATCGGGCGTGTGAAATGGTTCGATGCGGTGAAGGGCTATGGCTTCATCGTGCCGGACGATCCCGCGCTGACGGAAATGCGGGATGTCCTGCTGCATATCAGCAGCCTGCGCGACCATGGGCGCGACGCCGCCGACGAGGGCGCGCCGATCACCTGCGATTGCGTGAAGCGGCCAAAGGGCTGGCAAACCGTGGAGATTCACGACCTCGGCGAGGGGGAGACGACCGCCGTCCTGCGCCGCCTGACTGCGCCTGCTGTCTCGCCAGCGCCCGAAGAATTCGACACCGAGCTGGAGACGGCGATGGTCAAATGGTTCAATCGCACCAAGGGCTATGGATTCGTGGTGCGCGCGCGCGAACCGGGCGATATCTTCGTCCATATCGAGACCCTGCGTCGCTGCGGCCTGGACGACCTTGTTCCCGGCGATACGGTGCGGGTGCGATTCGCCAATGGTCCCAAGGGGCTGGTGGTCGCGGATATCAGAACGGGCGACTGATTCGGCGCCCCAGGAGAGGCGCATGATCGACGCGACCAGACGTTTCCTGATGGCGGGCCTGCTTTTGCTTGCGGTCGCCGGCTGCGCTGGAAAGGCGCCGCTCGGCTCGAACGGCGAGCCGATGCAAAGGCTGGCCATCGTCACCACGACCGGCGAGCATCAGTTCTGGGTCGAGATTTCCGACGAGGAGCCCGAACGCCAACGCGGCCTGATGTACCGGCCGCCGCTGGAGGCAGATCGGGGCATGCTGTTCCAGTGGCCGGGCGAGGGGCCGCGCGAGCAGAGCTTCTGGATGCGCAACACGCCCAGTTCGCTGGACATACTCTATATCGATCCGACAGGGCGAATCGTCTCCATCGCCTCTCACGCCACCCCCTATTCCGAAGCCCCGATTCCCTCTAACGGCGCCGCGAACGGGGTGTTGGAACTGCGCGCCGGCCGGGCCGCCGAGATCAACGCCCAGCCCGGCGACAAGGTTTTGCATCCTTATTTCAAGCCTTGATTGCGGATCGCTTCGCGAAGTGCCAATAGAGCGCTCCGTTCGGTCCGGGGTGTAGCGCAGCCTGGTAGCGCATCTGGTTTGGGACCAGAGGGTCGGAGGTTCGAATCCTCTCGCCCCGACCAACGGAAGGCCGCTGGATTCCATATCCGGCGCGCGTTATGGCAGGCCTTGAGGCCTCGCCGTTTCTAAGGATTTCTCCCATGCTCGCTCGCATCTACCGCCCGGCCAAAACCGCGATGCAGTCCGGCAAGGCCAAGAGCCGCGACTGGCGCCTGGAGTTCGAACCCGCCTCGGCGCGCACCATCGACCCGCTGATGGGCTGGACCAGCTCCAGCGACATGAATGGTCAGGTCCGCTTGAACTTCGAATCGAAGGAAGAGGCGATCGAATACGCCGAGCGTCACGGCATCGCCTTCCGCCTGCATGAGCCGAACGATCCGCCCATGATCATCAAGGCCTATGCCGACAACTTCGCCACCAACCGCAAGCAGTCCTGGACGCACTGACGCCCCCGACGTCTTGCCCGAGCGCCCATAGCTCAACCGGATAGAGCACCCGCCTTCTAAGCGGGATGTTGCAGGTTCGAGTCCTGCTGGGCGCGCCACTCCCGGCGCCTTCGAGGGGCCAGATCCATGACAGACCTCCAGACCTCGTCCGACCACGCCTTCCGTGTCGCGGCCCTCTATCGCTTCGCCCCTGTCGCCGATCCGGTCGCTGCACGTGATGCGATGCAAGCCGTCTGCGACGCCGGGGAGGTGAGGGGCACGCTGCTGGTCGCCCACGAGGGGCTGAACGGCACCGTCGCGGGATCAGAAGCGGCGGTCGAGGCGGTGTTGGTGTCGATCCGCGCCATGCCCGGCTTCGAGGTGCTGGAGCTGAAATACGCCTGGACCGACGTGCTGCCGTTTCACCGCATGAAGGTGCGGGTCAAGCGCGAGATCGTCACCATGGGGCAGCCGGACCTGGACCCGCCGCGACAGGCGGGGGTCTATGTGTCGCCCACGGATTGGAACGCCCTGATTGCCGATCCCGAGACGCTCATCATCGATACGCGCAACGATTACGAGGGCGAGATCGGCGCTTTCGACCGGGCGGTGCAGCCGAATACGAGCAGTTTCCGCGACTTTCCCGACTGGTTCCGCAGCGAAGGCCGCGCCTTGCTGGAACAGACCGGCGCGCGCCGCGTGGCCATGTACTGCACCGGCGGAATTCGCTGCGAGAAGGCGACGGCCTTCCTGAGGGCCGAGGGCGTCGAGAACGTCCACCATCTGGAAGGCGGCATCCTGCGCTATCTTGAGACGGTGGATGAAGATGCCAGCCTATGGCGCGGCGAATGTTTCGTGTTCGACGAGCGCGTTTCAGTCGGACATGGTCTGAGCCAGGGTCGCCACACCCTCTGCCGGGGGTGCCGACTGCCGGTGGACGAGGCCGGGCGTGCGTCCCCGCACTATGTCGAAGGCGTCTGCTGCGAACGCTGTCACGCCACGCGCGATGAGGGCCAGCGCGAGCGCTACGCGGAACGACAGAAGCAGATCGAGATCGCGCGTCGCCGCGGGGATGTCCATCTCGGAACCCCGCGCAAGGCGTGAGGTCGGCTCAGCGACGCGGCGGGCGAGGGAAGAAGGCGCTGGTGCGGGCTGCATAGGCGGCGAAGGCGTCCGGTCGCGAACGCCGCATATGGGCCTCCAGCAGCGGCACGCCCGAAACCTGGGTCAACAGCCAGTACATATAGGCCGGCCCCGTCAACGCCAGCCAACCCCAGGGCCAGTCGCCGCCAAAGCTGATGGCGAAGACCGGCCAGGCGCACCAGCCCAGCCATTCGAAGAAATAATTGGGATGGCGAGACCAGGCCCACAGGCCGACATCGCACACCTTGCCGCGATTGGTGGGATCGCGCTTGAACGCGGTCAACTGTCGATCCGCCACGCCCTCGCCTAGCAGGGCAAAGACGAAAATCAGCGTCGCCACCCCGTCCTGGAGGGTCAGGCCCGGCGCGGGATTGCGCGCCGCGAACATTACGCTGAGCGCCAGAAAGGCCGCAGCGCCGGCCTGCAGCATCAGGAAGCCGAACATCTTCACCTGAAAGCCGTCGCCCCACTCCTGGCGCAGTCGAGCATAGCGGGCGTCTTCCTGTTCTTCGTGGGAGGCGCGGCCGGCGATATGCAGGCCCAGACGCAGGCCCCACATCCCGATCAGCATGGCCGCCAGATATTGCCGCAGGGTGGGCGCTGCGCCGTCGATCGAAAACAGCGCGACGCCGACGCCGGCGGCCCCCAGGCCCAGCGACCAGAAGGCGTCGGCCCAACCGCCCTGGCCTGTCCGGCGCTGAACCAGCCAGGCGGCGCTCATCACGAGAACCAGAAAAAGGGCCGCCGCGCCCCACAGCGTCGCCAGGTCGGTCACAGTCGCACGAACGGCTGGATCAGCTTGCCGATCCAGCCGTCAAGCTGGATCTGACCGTCCAGCGCGACCACGCACAGGCAGGCCTCGTCCGACACCACGCGCGGCTGGTGCAGCACGTCGGGATCCGCCTCTTCCAGATCGCCGATATCGAATCGCTCCGTCTCGGTGGCGTAGGCGCCGGACAGGACGCAGGTCAGCTCCACCCCGCCGTGGGTGTGCCGGGGCGTCTCGCGGCCGGACTCGATCCTCAGCAGGATGACCCGGCAATCGCCGTCGCGGGGCGCGTGAACATCACGAGCGCGCATGCCCGGCCCGATCCATCGCCAGGGGCCCAGCGCATAGCGCCGCAAGGGCTCGGGCAGTTCCGGCATGTCGTTGAGCGGCGCGACGCTCTTGACCTCTCCGGCGTCCGTCTCGATCCGCGCCATGGCCTGGGCCAGGGCGTCGTCAGACAGGGAGGAGGGGGCGGCCTCGTCCAGGAACGCGCCCCCGACGGCCTGAAGCCGCCGAACCCAGGCGTCATTCGCGGGACGCAGGGCCAGGTGGGCGGCCATGACCACGGCCTCCGGCGGGCTGAGGGCGCCGGAAGCATAGGCCAGCAGCCGGTCCTCGGACGGATTGCGGTTCGCGTTCATCGCGCGGCCTCCTCGGACGGGGCGAGGATCAGGCGAAGCTTGGTCATGGCGTTTCGGATGCGGGATTTGACGGTGCCGAGCGGCAGGTCGAGATGTCGGGCGATTTCGGAATGAGAACTGTCCATGAAGAAGGCGAGGCGCAGGACCTCGACATGATCCGGGCTCAGCCGCGCGATGGCGTCCCGCACGCGATCGGCGTCTTCGGACATCGACAGCAGTTCGTCTGGGCGGCGGACGTCGTCGCCCAGATCGATCTCGGGGGTCGGCAGCGGTCGGGCGTCGCGGCGCAGCATGTCCAGGCGACGATTGCGGGCGATGGTGAAGATCCAGGTCGCCGCGCGCGCCTTGCTGGCGTCAAACAGATCCGCCTTGCGCCACACGGTCAGCATGGCGTCCTGGGCGAAGTCCTCGGCCGAGCCGGGGGGGGCGCCCGACTTGATCAGCCAGGCCTTCAGCCGAGGCGCGAAATACTGGAACAACTGGGCGAAGGCGTCGCGGTCGCGCCGCAGCGCGATGGCTTCGATCAGGCGATCATGCAACAGGGGGTCGTGCTCGAAATCCGGGCCCCTCATGCGCGGCGACCGGCGTGTGTTTGACGTGAAGGACGATGTCTCGACATACATGGACCCTAATACGCTGAACGGAAATGTCTGGATCAATCGCCATCCGATCGCGACGGCGGCCCGTAATCCGTCCATGCCTGCGCTTGCGTCAGCGGGCGCGTCATCGGAGTTTTCATGTCCTCTTCGCCCGCGACACCGCCCGCCGATCGTCTGAAGATCGCCGTCATCGGCTCGGGCGTCGCGGCCTTGTCCTCGGCCTGGCTTCTGTCCCAGCGCCACCGGGTGATAATCTATGAAAAGGCGGAGCGGCTGGGCGGCCATTCCAACACGGTGACGGCGGGGGTGTCGTCGGGCGACATCGCCGTGGATACCGGCTTCATCTGCTTCAACGACGCCACCTATCCCAATCTGATCGCCCTGTTCGAACACCTGGGCGTCGAGACCCGCGCAACGGACATGTCGTTCGCCGTGTCGCTGGACGACGGCCGTTTCGAATATGCGGCGCCGGGCCTGTTCGCCCAGCGTCGCAACGCGCTTCGCCCACGGTTCTGGTCGATGCTGAGCGAGATTCTGCGCTTCTATCGCGACGCGCCAAAGGACCTGGGCGGCCTGACCGACCCCGACCTGACCCTGGGCGACTATCTGAAGCGCGAGGGCTTCAGCGAGGCCTTCCGTGACGACCACCTGCTGCCGATGGCGGCGGCGATCTGGTCGTCGCCGGCCCACACCTTGATGGACTATCCGGCCGAGGCCTTCATTCGCTTTTGCGGCAACCACGGCCTGCTGAAACTGGTGGGGCGGCCTCTCTGGCGCACGGTCGAGGGCGGCAGCCGAGTCTATGTCGAACATCTGGCCCGCGCTATCGACGACGTCCGGCTGGATCGCGGCGTGACGGCCGTGCGGCGCACGGATCAGGGCGTTATCATCCATGACAGTCAGGGCGGCGCCGAGCGATTCGATCACGTCGTCATCGGCGCCCATGCGGATCAGGCCCTGGCGATGCTGGATGCGCCGACCGAACAGGAGGCGGCCCTGCTGGGCGCCTTCCGCTACAGCCGCAACCTGACGGTCCTGCACACGGACGCCAGCCTGATGCCGAGGCGTCGGAGGGCCTGGGCCAGCTGGAACTATATCGGCGCCGACGAGGGGCTGTGCGTGACCTATTGGATGAACCGGCTGCAGGGCCTGCCGGGCGATGATCTGTTCGTCACCCTGAACCCGCCACGCCCGCCGCGCGCCGACACCCTGCTACGCAGCGAACTCTACGAACATCCCATCTTCGACCCCGCCGCGATCCAGGCCCAGAAACAGCTGTGGAGCCTGCAAGGGCAGGGGGGCGTCTGGTTCTGCGGCGCTCACTTCGGCGCCGGCTTCCACGAAGACGGGCTTCAGTCTGGTCTGGCCGTCGCCGAGCAACTGGGCGGGGTGCGGCGCCCCTGGTCTGTCCCGAACGAAAGCGGCCGCATCCACCTGTCGTCGGCGCCCCTGACGGCGTTCGAGCGCGCCGCGTGACCCAGGCCTCGGCCCTCTATCGCGGCCGGGTGACGCACCGTCGGCTGCGCCCCCGCACGCATCAGCTGAACTACCGTGTCTTCTGGCTGCTGCTGGACCTGGCCGAGATCGACGATCTGGACCGGCGACTGCGGCTGTTCTCGCGTAACCGGTTCAACCTGCTGTCCTTCCATGACAGAGACTGCGGCGACGGTTCGGGCGCTTTGCGGCCCCAGGTGGAGGCCTGGCTGGCCCGCGCGGGGATCGCGCTGAACGGTGGTCCGATCCGCCTTCTGACCATGCCGCGCGTGCTCGGCTACGTCTTCAATCCGATCAGCCTCTACTACTGCCATCTGACTGACGGTCGGCTGGCCGCCATGGTCTATGAGGTCACCAGCACCTTCGGCGTGCGTCACGCCTATGTCATTCCGGTTCCCGCCGAGGATCAGGAAGCCGGCCTGATCCGTCAGGGCGCGGCCAAGGCCCTGTACGTTTCGCCGTTCATGGGCATGGAGATGGACTATCAGTTCAGAGGCCACACGCCCGGCGATCGCCTCGACATGACCATCGACGGCCTCGACGCCGAGGGGACGTTGATCACCGCCGCCATGTCGGCCGAACGAGGCCCACTGGACGATCGACACATCGCGGCGGCCACGGCTGCGATTCCGCTAATGACCGTGAAGGTCATGGCGGCCATCCATTTCGAGGCCCTGAAGCTGTGGTTCAAGGGCGTCGGCCTGACGCGCCAACCGCCGCCAGCCAAGGAGCCTTTCACCATCCAGACCCGCGCTCGAGAAGGTCGCTTCGGTCGGTAATTACGGCTAGACCTTCGCGGGAGTTGCGCCCGCCCGTTTATCGCCTAAGATATATTATGCGAAATATAGATTAACATTGCTATCGCCGTTAGCCCGGATACAAGGCATACCGCTCCGCCGAACGGCACAATGGCGCCGATGAGCTAATAATGGGATGCGGTTTAGCATCCTCGCATCTTTCGCCGGAACGCTTGGCCCGCTATCAGTCGCGCTCTATTGCGAGGTGACGATGAGCGACCAGGCCCCACCGGTCGATGAGATGCAGTACGAGCGCCTGGCGCACGAGGCCCTGCGCGGCGTCGTGCGCGCCGCGCTGGAACGGGTGCTGGCCGAAGGTCTGCCCGGCGCGCATCACTTCTACATCACCTTCAAGACCCGCGCCGTCGGCGTCAGCGTCGCGCCCGACATCCTGGCGAAATATCCGGAAGAGATGACGGTGGTGCTTCAGCACCAGTACGACGACCTGCGTGTCGAGGCCGACCGATTCTCGGTCAAGCTGCGCTTTGGCGGCATGCCCAAGAGCCTGATGATCCCCTACTCCGCCGTCACGCGCTTCTACGATCCCAGCGTTCAGTTCCTGCTCCAGTTCGAGGAGCCGGAAATCGTGGAAGAGGTTGAGGAAGAGCCGACCCCGCCGCAGGACACCGACCCGTCCTCGGACGGTCCCAAGGTGGTGTCGCTGGACCAGTTCCGTAAGAAATAGCGGTTAATCCCGACGCGGATAGGAGCGGATGGTGATCCGCTCCCGCTCGCCCTCGCGCCGTTCCACCAGCAGCCGCGCGACCTGGGCGTCGTCGTGGAACAGATAGCCCTTGATGGAATCAAGCAGCGCCTTGGCCAGGTTGTCGAGATCCATCCACGGCGGCTCGCCCACATGCTCCATGCGAATCTCGACCACATGGTCGCCCCAAGATGGCCGCGCCGCACGCCATTCCTTGCGCATGAACTCATAGACCAAGGGCTTGTAGTATTTGGCCTGGGTGGTCAGGCCGTCGATGACGATCTCGACCGCGTCGCCATCCTCGCGCGCCCGGACCTTGCCGGTCCCGATCCAGCCGACGGTCATGCGACGCCTGCCGGTGTGGGGATGTCCGCGCTCTTCTTGCCCTGCATGACGACCGTGCTACACCGCCGCGCAACCCATCGCCACGCCTGAGAGACGAGATTCCGCGCATGAGCAACGTCCGCACAGAGACCGACACCTTCGGCCCCATCGAAGTCGCCGCCGATCGCTACTGGGGCGCCCAGGCGCAGCGGTCGCTGGGCAACTTCAAGATCGGCTGGGAGAAACAGCCCCTGCCGGTCGTGCGGGCCCTGGGTATCGTCAAGCGCGCCGCCGCCGAGACCAACCGCGACCTGGGCAAGCTGGACCCGGCCTTGGCCGACGCCATCGTCAAGGCCGCTAACGAGGTGATCGAGGGCAGGCTGAACGACCACTTCCCGCTGGTCGTCTGGCAGACGGGCTCGGGTACCCAGTCGAACATGAACGCCAACGAGGTGATCTCGAACCGCGCCATCGAGATCCTGGGCGGCGAGATGGGCTCCAAGAAGCCGGTCCACCCCAACGACCACGTCAACATGAGCCAGTCGTCGAACGACACCTATCCGACCGCCATGCATGTGGCCTGCGCCGAACAGGTGGTCAACGACCTGATCCCGGCGCTGAAACACCTGCACGCCGCCCTGGACGCCAAGGCCAAGGCCTGGGCCCACATCATCAAGATCGGCCGCACCCACACCCAGGACGCCACCCCCCTGACCCTGGGCCAGGAGTTCGGCGGCTATGCGCAACAGGTCGCCAACGGCATCGAGCGGATCGAGCAGACCCTGCCCAAGCTTATGGAACTGGCCCAGGGCGGCACCGCCGTCGGCACCGGCCTGAACGCCCCCGTCGGCTTCGCGGAAAAGGTCGCGGGCCAGATCGCCGAGATAACCGGCCTGCCCTTCACCACGGCGCCGAACAAGTTCGAGGCCCTGGCCGCCCACGACGCCATGGTCTTCAGCCACGGCGCGATCAACACGGTCGCCGCCTCGCTGTTCAAGATCGCCAACGACATCCGCTTCCTGGGCTCCGGCCCGCGTTCGGGCCTGGGCGAACTGGCCCTGCCGGAGAACGAGCCGGGTTCGTCGATCATGCCGGGCAAGGTCAATCCGACCCAGTGCGAAGCCCTGACCCAGGTCTGCGTCCAGGTGTTCGGCAACAACGCCGCCCTGACCTTCGCCGGCTCACAGGGGCATTTCGAGCTGAACGTCTACAACCCGGTCATGGCCTACAACTTTCTGCAGTCGGTCCGCCTGGTCGCCGATGCGGCCATCAGCTTCACCGACAACTGCGTCGTCGGCATCGAAGCGCGTGAGGACAATATCGCCCGCGGCCTGAACAACTCGCTGATGCTGGTCACGGCCCTGAACGGCAAGCTGGGCTACGATACCTGCGCCAAGATCGCCAAGACCGCGCACAAGAACGGCACCACCCTGCGCGAAGAAGCCGTCGGCGGCGGTTATCTGACCGACGCCGAGTTCGACGAGGCGGTGCGTCCCGAGAAGATGATCTCGCCGGGCTGACGCCAGCCGACGCGAAGGTTCAAACGCCGACGTCCAGCGACGTCGGCGTTTTTCGTTGGCGTCAGGCCTTGTCGCGAATTGTGCGGCCCACCGGCGCAAGCGCCAGCTTGGCCAGTTCCAGATCCTTCAGGGCGAAGGGAATGCCGATGATGGAGACGAACTCCACGACGGCGATCAGCAGATGCGTCAGGGCGATGTACCAGCCGGCGACGACGAACCAGACGATGTTCAGCACGACGCCCAGGCAGCCCGCCACCGGATGCGCATCCTGCCACACGACCTCGCGGCCGAAAGGCCAGAAGGAATAGCTGGCGATGCGCCACGCCGCGAATGTCCACGGCAGGCCGACGACGGTCAGCGCCAGGATCGCGCCGCCCAACAGCCACAGCAGGCCGGAAATCCAGCCGCCGAAGATGAGCCAGAGGATATTCAGGATCAGGCGGATCAAGGTCGAAGCTCCAGCGCCGCCTCATGCGACGCCTCCCAAATAGCGATAAGGC
The DNA here is from genome assembly GCF_057809775.1 of Brevundimonas sp. FG128. NCBI lineage: Bacteria > Pseudomonadati > Pseudomonadota > Alphaproteobacteria > Caulobacterales > Caulobacteraceae > Brevundimonas > Brevundimonas sp. FG128. The sequence continues at coordinate 131,395 of NZ_JBMDKP010000002.1, read as the reverse complement.
CCCGCCTATGCAGCGGGGCCTTGGATGAATTCGCGTTAAGTCGCCGTGATCAGTGCGGCTTTTCCGACCAGCGCGCCTTGGCGTCTTCCTGGGTCAGATTCAGGTGGACGTGCTTGTCATCGACCTTTTCGACCCAGCTGACCGGGATCAGGTGGTGTTTGAAGCCGCCGGCGAAATCCAGCTTTGCCAGCTCGATCTGGTCGCCCAGGACGTGATCCACACGCCCCACATGGCCACCGTCCGAGCCTACGACTTCGAGATGTTCCTTGATGAGCGAAACGTCGACCATGTTTGTCTCCAACAGTTCGGTTTGTCCTGCCGGTGAGAACACGCGGCGTCAGGCCGGGTTTCAAACGGCGACGCTTGTTCTCTGATGTGGTGACAGGGGACGGCCCGAAGCGGTAGAAAGCATTTCTCGACACAGGGCTGGATACAAGCGCATGCGGCGGATCGGATCGGGCCTGTTCGGCATCGTCATGGCCTTGGCGCTGACCGCGTGCGGCACCCTGGATCGGCCGACTGGGCCGCTCAGGATCACCGACGGCACGCTGGTCAAGGCCGAGGATCCCCGCATTCGCGCCAACGACAGCGCGCGACTGCAGGCCTTCACCCGAGAAATCGGCGAACGGTTGCGCCCCGATCATCCGACCTCGATCCTGGCCCTGTCCGGCGGCGGTGCCAACGGGGCCTATGGCGCCGGGCTGCTGGTCGGCTGGACCGAGCATGGGAATCGTCCTGTGTTCGACGTGGTGACCGGCGTCAGCACCGGCGCCCTCGCCGCCCCCTTCGCCTTCCTGGGCTCGGAATGGGATGACGAGCTTCAGCACGCCTACACCAGCGGCGGAGCGAACAATCTGCTGAGCTGGCGCAGTTTCGCCGCCTTCCTGAACCCCAGCCTGTTCTCGTCGCAGGCGCTGCGAAACCTGGTGGACGAGAACGTCACGCCCGAGCTGATGCAGGCCGTCGCCCGCGAGAACGCCAAGGGCCGTCGCCTGCTCGTCGCCACGACGGATCTGGACAGCGAGGAGACGGTCATCTGGGACATGGGTCTGCTGGCCGCCCAGGGCGACGACAATGCCCGCGAACTGTTCAAGGAGGTTCTGGTCGCGTCCGCCAGCATTCCCGGTGTCTTCCCGCCCGTGCTGATCGCGGGGCTTCAGGACGATGACAAGGTCGTACTGGAAATGCACGTCGACGGCGGGGTCAACACGCCCTTCCTCGCCATCCCCGAAGACCTGATGCTCTGGACTCGGCCCAAGGACGAGGGGCGTGTCGGCGCGCTCTATGTCATCGTCAACGGTCAGGTCGGTCGCAACGACGGCGTCACGCCCGGCCGCCTGTCCGGCATCCTGTCGCGGACCTATGACAGCATGAGCAAGTCGTCATTGCGCATCCATCTGGCGGTGACGGCGGCCTTCGCGAGGCGCAACGGCCTGGACATGGCCCTGTCGGCCATTCCCGACAATGTCGCCGCCTCAAGCCTGAAGTTCGACCAGGAGACCATGACCGCCATGTTCGAACTGGGTCGCCAGCGCGGGCTCGGCCCCGACGCCTGGACCCGGCTGGGCGAGCGTCCGGCGAACCAGCCCTTCATCCCCCAGACGACCATCTCGGACTCGCAGGTGCCGGCGGCGCTGGCGCCGCTGCCCACGCCCGCAGAAACGCCGGCAGAGCCGCCGAAGAACTGACCATGGGCGAGATCGTCAATCTGAACCGGGCGCGAAAGACGCGGGCCAAGGCCGAGAACAAGGTGCAGGCAGCCGCCAATCGCGTCGTCCACGGTCGAACCAAGGCCGAGAAGTCCCTGACCGCTCTGGAACATCATCGGGCAGACAAACTGCTGGACGGTCAGAAACGCGATCCGAAGTTGGACGACTGATGCTTCAGGTCTTGGGCGCGCGGATCAGCATCACCTGCCCCGCCAGCACCAGCGCCAGTCCGATCAGGGCGCTCCAGCCGAAGCGCGCGCCCTCGAACATCACCGACACCAGCATGGCGATGGGCGGCGTCAGGGCCGAGATGTAGCTGGCCAAGGCATAGCCGCGCTGACGGGCGATAGTGAAATACAGGCCGAACGCGATCACCGACCCGAACAGCGACAGATAGAGCAGCGACAGCACATAGTGCGGCGTCGGCTCGACCCGCCACGTCACGCCGGTCGCCAGACCATACAGCGCCAGCATGGCCGTGCCATAGGCCATGGCCCAGGACGTGGCCGCCATCACCGGCGCGCCGGCCTGCTGTCCCTTCCAGGCGAACCAGTTGCCGAACGCCGACGCCAGGACGGCGGTCAGGGCGAAGATGACACCCAGCTCCGGATTGAGGCCTGCCCCGGCCGCTGTGATCTGGCCGTAAGACAGCACCCCCACGCCCATGACGCCCAGGGCCGCGCCGATCCATGCTGCCGACGCCGCCTTCTGCCCGCCCAACAGCCGGAAAAGGATCAGGTTCACGAAGGCCAGGGCGGCGAAGATGACCGCGACCACAGCCGACGCCACCTGCCCCTCCGCCGCATAGACGAAGCCGTAACTGACCGCGAAGACGAAGGCGCCCTGCCCGACGGCGGCCAGATGCTGAGCGCGGGTCAGCCGCAGCGGCCGCCGCGTCACCGCGCAGAACGCGAATAGCACCGCCGAGGCCAGGCCGAACCGCCAGACGATGGAGACGATCGAATCGACCGGCCCCAGTTGCAGGGTGATCGCATACCAGGTGGTGCCCCAGATCAGAGCGCAGATGGCGATGGCGGCGACCACGAAGGGGCGGCTCAAGGTCAGTCTCCGGCGGCGGTCGGCCCCGCTTAACACAGCGCGACCTCGGCGCCGCTCACGTCTTGCGCCCGAGTGTGACAGACTGGGGCCGACAAAGGAGATCACCATGCGCAACGCCCCCCTGATCCTGCCGGCCGCCCTCGTCCTGGCCGCCTGCGCCGCCACGCCCGACATGAGCACGGGAATGACGGTCGTGAACGTCACCGCCAGCTATCGCGAGCGGATCATGCTGCCCCCCGGCCACGTCCTGACGGTAAAGGTCGAGGACGTCAGCCTGGCTGACGCCCCCGCCCAGGTCCTGGCCGAATCCAGCGAACCTTTGACCGGCGCGCCGCCTTACACCGTCAATCTCGGCTTCCCGACCGCCCAGATCGACCCGCGCCATACCTATGCTGCGCGCGCCGAGATCCGCGACGCCGCCGGCGCCCTGGTCTTCGTCACCGACACCCGGCATGCCGTCCTGACCAACGGCGCCCCGGCCTCGGCCGAGATCGTGCTGAAGTCCGCGCGTTGAGCGGCCTGAGCAAGCGGTCGGTCGTTCTTGCAGGCCACGCGACCTCCGTGGCGTTGGAGCCCGAGTTCTGGGTGGTGCTGGACCGGATCGCGGCGACGCGAGAGCTCTCCAAGGCGCAGTTGCTGGCCGACATCGACGCCAATCGCGGGCGCCGCCCCTTGGCCTCGGCCTGTCGCCTGCTGGCGCTGGACTGGGTGGCGGAACACGGTCGAGCGGCGTAGCGTGCCGGTTGGAGACCTGTCATGAGCGATAATCGTCTGATCCCAGCGGCCGTCATCGGCGGCCTTCTAGCCGTCGGCTTCATCGGCGCGGGCGCCCTGATCGGTCAGGGCGTCATACATGCCCGCGCCGGCGACCGGACCGTCACCGTGCGCGGCCTGTCCGAGCGCAATGTGAAGGCGGACCTCGCCGTCCTGCCGCTGCGCTTCACCGCCTCGGGGGACGTTCTGTCGGAAGTCCAGACCAAGATCGACGGCGATCTGGCGCTGGTCCGGCGTTTCCTGGCCGCCCAAGGCTATCCCGCCGACGCCATCGAACTGGGCCGACTGGAGGTCGCCGATACCCGCTCGCGCGAATACGCCTCGCAGAACGGCGGGCCCCGCTTCATCCTGGCTCAGACGGTGATCGTGCGGACGAACGACGTGGCGCGGGTCCAGGCGACGACGCGGGCGCTCAACGATCTCGTGCGCCAGGACGTGGTGCTGCAGGACTTCCAGGGGCCGTCCTACATCTTCACCAAGCTGAACGACGTGCGGCCCCAGATGATCGCCGAAGGCACGGCTGCGGCGCGCACCGGCGCTGAGCAGTTCGCCAAGGACAGCGGCACGCCGCTGGGCCCGATCCGTCAGGCCACCCAGGGCTCGTTCGAAATCTTGCCGCGAGACGGCGCGGGCGGAGACGAGGCGGCCTCGATCGACAAGAAGGTGCGCGTGGTGACCACCATCACCTACAGCCTCAAATAGGATCGCGCACTTTGGGCTCATCGCGTTCGAACGGCTGAGAGTCCGACTGCGGACGGCCGATGAACTCCACTTCGTTGTCGGGCTCGCCTGCCGTCTCGACCAGGGCGACCCACAGCGCCATCACAACGAACATTCCGATCATGCCCAGACCGAAGGCCAGCCAGCCGGAGTTCTTGCCCCCTGGCCGGTCCTGCCCCGCCCTGATCTTCTGCTTCTCTCGTTGCATCGCAATAGTGAACCGGCCATCGATCATACGGGTTCCGAGGTTTCATTGAGGCGGCGGCCCTGACATTGCCTTCCGGTCCCCTTATGTTCCGGTTTCGATTCTGACTGACCGGATATCTCTGCGCCTGTGACCGATCTTCCCGCCCCTCGCATTTCCGATCTGGCCCGCGCGCGAGCACCCGAGGAGGCGGAGGCGCGCGACTATCTGAAGGGGCTCAATCCCGAACAACGCGAGGCGGTGGAGACGACCGAAGGGCCGGTCCTGGTCCTGGCCGGCGCCGGCACCGGCAAGACCCGGGTCCTGACCACGCGGCTGGCGCACATTCTCGCCACCGGCCGGGCCAAGCCGTGGGAGTTGCTGACCGTCACCTTCACCAACAAGGCCGCGCGCGAGATGCGCGAGCGGATCACCCATCTGATCGGTCCGTCGGCCGAGGGGCTGCGCTGGCTGGGCACCTTCCACTCGGTCGCCGCCCAGATCCTGCGCCGTCACGCCGAACTGGTGGGGCTGAAGTCCAGCTTCACCATCCTGGACACCGACGATCAGGAACGGGTGCTGAAACAGCTGCTGGAAGCCGCCAACATCGACACCAAGCGCTGGACGCCCAAGTCGCTCAGCGGCCTGATCGACCACTGGAAGAACCGCGGCTGGACGCCGGAAAAGCTGCCGCCCGGCGAGGATTTCGCCAACGGCAAGGGCCAGGGCCTGTACGCTGCCTATCAGGCGCGGTTGCGCAGCCTGAACGCCTGCGACTTCGGCGACCTGCTGCTGCACAACATCACCATCCTGTCGCAGCATGCGGACCTGGCTGAGGAATACCGTCGTCGCTTCCGCTACATCCTGGTCGACGAATATCAGGACACCAATGTCGCCCAGTATCTGTGGCTGCGGCTGCTGACGGCCTCGACCGGCAATGTCTGCTGCGTCGGCGACGACGATCAGTCGATCTATGGCTGGCGCGGAGCAGAGGTGGACAACATCCTGCGCTTCGAGCGCGACTTCCCCGGCGCCAAGATCGTCAAACTGGAGCGCAACTATCGCTCGACCAGCCACATTCTGGGCGCGGCCTCGGGCCTGATCGCCGCCAACCGCGACCGGCTGGGCAAGACCCTGTGGACCGAGGACGACAGCGGCGACAAGGTGCGGGTGCGCGGCGTCTGGGACGGCGAGGCCGAAGCCCGGCTGATCGCCGATGAGATCGAGACCGCGCGCCGCCCCCACGCCGGCGAGCCGGGCCTGAAATACAAGGATATGGCCATCCTGGTGCGCGCCTCGTTCCAGATGCGGGCGTTCGAGGAGCGGCTGGTTATGCTGGCCATCCCCTACGCGGTCATCGGCGGCCCCCGGTTCTTCGAACGGGCCGAGATCCGCGACGCCCACGCCTATATGCGGCTGATCCAGTCCGAGGACGACGATCTGGCCTTCGAACGGATCGTCAATGTGCCCAAGCGCGGCATCGGCGACACGAGCGTGCAGAAGGTTCTGCAACTCGCCCGCCAGCACAGCCTGTCCGCCCTGACCGCCGTGCGCGGCCTGATCAACACCGACGAGCTTCAGGCCCGCACCCGCACCGCCCTGTCCAACTTCGTGCGCGACGTGGATCGCTGGCGCGCCCTGTCCGAGACCACGCCGCACTGGCAGGTCATGGAGACGGTGCTGGAAGAGAGCGGCTACACCGACATGCAGAAGGCCGACCGGACCAGCGGCCAGACCCGATTGGACAACCTGAAGGAACTGACCCAGTCGATGCAGCAGTTCGAGACGCTGCAGGCCTATCTGGAGCACGTCTCCCTGGTCATGGACCTGGAGCGCGCCAACAGCGACGATCCGAACGGCGACGGGGCGGTCCAGATCATGACCCTTCACGGCGCCAAGGGGCTGGAGTTCCCGCTGGTCTTCCTGCCCGGCTGGGAGGAAGGCGTCTTTCCCAGCCAGCGCAGCATCGATGAGAAGGGCGAGAAGGGCCTGGAGGAGGAACGCCGCCTGGCCTATGTCGGCGTCACCCGCGCCAAACAGGACGCGCGCATCTCCTTCGCCGCCAACCGCCTGGTGTACGGCCGTTGGACCTCGCAACTGCCCAGCCGCTTCGTCGACGAACTGCCCATCGCCCACGTCGATCCGCAATCCGACACCGGCTATTACGGCGCCTCCACCGGCATGAAGGAGGCCAAGAGCCGCTGGGACGACGCGCCCTCCTTCAGCAGCGGCTATTCGTCCCCCGGCTGGAAACGCGCCCAATCCTTCACCGCCGCCCAGACCCCGAACAAGATTCCCGCCCGCAAGGCCGTCATCGAAGGCGACGGCCGCCTGATCGCCACCGCCGATCCCAAATCCAGTTCCGGCTGGAAGAAGGGCGAGCGCGTCTTCCACCAGAAGTTCGGCTACGGCCACGTCCGCATCATCGAGGGCAACAAGCTGCTGGTCGACTTCGAAAAGGCCGGCGAGAAGCGGGTGATCGACAGTTTCGTCGAGAAGGCTTAACCCGGCCACCTACCCAGCAGACGGAGCCGACCATGGCGGGCCTCAAGGACAAGCGCGGCTTCATCGACAAGGACCGGATCGACCTGTCTGAACGTCAGTCGGTCGAATACTGGATGAAGCGCTGGGGCGTGACCCGCGACCAGATCACCGCCGCCCACCACAAGGTCGGCCGCATGACCAAGGACATCGCGGCGGAACTGGGCAAGAAGCGCTAACGCACCACGCCAGATAGCAAACGGCCCCGGACCACGTTCGAGGCCGTTTCACTTTTCAGTTTTAGAGGTGGATAGTTCGCCCATAGGCGTCCAGCGCCGCCTCATGCATCGCTTCCGACATGGTCGGGTGCGGATAGACGATGCCGTGGATGTCTTCTTCCGTCGCCTCCATGGTGATGGCGGTGACGTAGCCCTGGATCATCTCGGTCACTTCGTGGCCGATCATATGGGCGCCGATCAGGGCGCCGGTCTTGGCGTCGAAGATCACCTTGACGAAGCCGTCGACCTCGCCGGCCGCCACGGCCTTGCCGTTCACGCGGAACGGGAAGCGCCCGATCTTGACCTCACGCTTCTCGGCGCGGGCAGCCTGTTCGGTGACGCCGACCGAGGCGACCTGCGGCTGTGCGTAGGTGCAGCCGGCGATGGGCGAATGAACGTTCGGGGTCTTGTAGCCGGCGATGAATTCAGCGGCGTGGATGCCTTCGTGCGAGGCCTTGTGCGCGAGCCAGGGGGCGCCGGCGCAGTCGCCGATGGCGTACAGGCCCTTCACGTTCGTGGCGCAGTGGCCGTCGATGGTGATGTGGCCGCGGTCCATGTTGACGCCCAGCGCCTCCAGGCCGATGCCGTCGGTGTTGGCGGTGATACCGACCGCCGAGATGCAGACTTCGGCCTCCAGCGTTTCGGCCTTGCCGTCCTTCTCGATGGCGACCTGGACCCCTTTGCCGGCCTTGGACACCTTGGTGACCTTGCAGCCGAGGCGGAACTTGATGCCGCGCTTTTCGAACGACTTCTGGGCGGCCTTGGAGACCTCCTCGTCCTCGACCGGCATGATGCGATCGACCGCTTCCACCACGGTGACGTCCGCGCCTAGCGCCTTGTAGAAGCTGCCGAATTCGATGCCGATGGCGCCCGAACCAATGACCACGATGGAGGCCGGCATCTTCTTCGGCGCCAGCGCCTCCCGATAGGCCCAAATCTTGTCGCCGTCGGCCTCCAGGCCGATCTGCGGGATGGCCTTGGCGCGAGCGCCGACGGCCAGCATGACCGCCTTGGCCTCAACCGTGCGCGAACCGCCGGCCTTCAGCGCTATGATGACCCTAGGCGCCGCAGCGCCCTTTTCCAGCTTGGCCGACCCCTCAATCACCTCGATCTTGTTCTTCTTCATCAGGAAGGCGACGCCCTTGTTCATCGTCGCCGCTACGCCGCGCGAGCGCTGGATGATGGCGTCGAAGTCGAACGACGCGCCGGAGGCCGACAGGCCGTAGTCCTTCAGATGGCTCATACTCTCGAACTTCTCACCCGACTTCAGCAGGGCCTTGGTCGGGATACAGCCCCAGTTCAGGCAGATGCCGCCCAGGTTCTCGCGCTCGACGATCGCGACCTTCTGGCCCAGTTGGCTGGCGCGGATGGCCGCGACGTAACCGCCGGGGCCCGAGCCGATAACGACGAGATCGAATTCAGCAGCCATGATCAGATCAACTTCTCGATGTCGGCCTTGATGGCCTCGGGTTCTGTCTGCGGGGCGTAGCGGGCGACCACCCTGCCCTCGCGGTCGGTCAGGAACTTGGTGAAGTTCCACTTGATGGCCTTGGAGCCAAGGAAGCCGCGTTTCTGCTGTGTCAGCCAGGCGTAGAGCGGATGCCGGTTCGGCCCGTTGACCTCCACCTTATCGAACAGGGGGAAGGTCACGTCGAAACTGGTGGCGCAGAAGGCGGCGATCTCCGCCGCCCGCCCCGGTTCCTGCTCGCCGAACTGGTTGCAGGGAAAGCCCAGCACCTCGAACGGCTGGTCGCCGAACGTCCGGTGCAGCTTTTCGAGGCCATCGTATTGCCCCGTGAAGCCGCACTTCGACGCCGTGTTCACGATCAGCAGCGCCTGACCGCGAAAACGGTCCAGCGAAACCTCCGTGCCGTCGATGGCGCGGGCGGAGAAGTCATAGACCGAGGTCATGACCTCACCCTCCCCTTACGCCAGCATCGCGACGGGATCTTCGATCAGCGGCTTGAACGCCTGCAGGAAGCGGGCGCCGGTCGCACCGTCCACCACGCGGTGATCGCAGGTCAGGGTCACGGTCATGACGGTGGCCGGAACGACCTGGCCGTTCTTAACGACCGCGCGCTGCTCGCCCGCACCCACGCTCATGATACAGCCCTGGGGCTCGTTGATGATCGAGGTGAACTGCTTGATGCCGAACATGCCCAGGTTGGACACCGAGAAGGTGCCGCCCTGGAACTCTTGCGGCTTCAGCTTGCGTTCGCGGGCGCGCTTGGCCAGGTCCTTGGACTCGGTCGCGATCTGCGCCAGCCCCTTGGTCTCGGCCTTCTTGATGATCGGGGTGATCAGGCCGCCGTCGATCGCCACCGCCATCGAGACGTCGGCGTTGTGGTGCATGGCGATGCCTTCGGGGGTGTAGGAGGCGTTCGCCTCCGGCACCATCTTCAGGGCCAGGGCGGCGGCCTTGATGACGAAGTCGTTGACCGACACCTTGATGCCCTGCGGCTCCAGCATCTTGTTCACCTTGGCGCGAACGGCCATCAGCTGGTCGATCTCAACGTCGATGAACAGCGGGAAGTGCGGCACGTTCTGGATGCTGTCGACCATGCGACGCGCCACGGCCTTCTTCATCCCGTCCAGCGGGATCAGATCGTAGCTGCCGTCGGGGATTCCCATCTGGGCCAGCGACAGAACCTGACGAGGCGCAATACCCGAGGTCGCGGCGGCGGCGGTCGCAGCGGCGGCCGGCTTGGTGGCGCCGGCGGAGACGCCTTCGACGTCACGCTTGACGATACGACCGTGCGGCCCGGTGCCCTTGATCGACTTCAGATCGACGCGGTTCTGGGCGGCGATGCGACGCGCCAGAGGTGAAGAGAAGATGCGCTCTCCGTTTTCCGATTTCGGCGCAGCGGGAGCCGGAGCGGCAGCAGCAGCAGCCTTGGGCGCTTCAGCGGCGGGAGCGGCTTCGGCCTTCGGCGATTCCTCGGTTTTGGCGGCGGGCTTTTCAGCGGCCTTGGGTGCGGCGGCTCCGCCTTCATCCTTCAGGCGGGCGATGGGCGTATTGACCTTCACGCCTTCCGCCCCTTCGGCGACCAGTATGTCGGTGATCTCGCCCTCATCGACGGCCTCGACTTCCATCGTGGCCTTGTCGGTTTCGATCTCGGCGATCACGTCGCCGGCGGAGACGACGTCTCCGACCTTGACGTGCCACTTGGCCAGGACGCCCTCCTCCATGGTCGGAGACAGGGCAGGCATCAGAATGTCGGTCATGCCATCACCTGCTTCACGGCCGCGATGATCTTGTCCACGCCAGGCAGCGACAGCACTTCGAGGTTGGCAGCGTAGGGCAGCGGCACGTCTTCCTGATGCACCCTGAGCGGCGGCGCATCCAGATAGTCAAAGGCGTGTTCGATGACGCGGGCCACGACCTCGGCGCCGACGCCCATCGGACCCCAGCCCTCTTCGGCCGAGACCAGACGGCTGGTCTTCTTGACGCTCTCGACGATGGTGTCGGTGTCCAGCGGACGCAGGGTGCGCAGATCGACGACCTCGCACTCGATGCCGTCTTCGGCCAGCTTCTCGGCGGCCTGCAGGGCGAAGCCGACCATGCGGCTGTGGGCCGTGATGGTGACGTCCTTGCCTTCGCGACGGACCTTGGCCTTGCCGATGGGCAAGACGTAGTCCTCGACGTCCGGGACATCGAACTCCAAGCCGTACATCATCTCGTGTTCGAGGAAGACGACCGGGTTCGGATCGCGAATGGCGGCTTTCAGCAGGCCCTTGGCGTCGGCCGCGTCATAGGGCGCAACAACTTTCAGACCCGGAACCTGAGCATACCAGGCCGAATAGTCCTGGCTGTGCTGGGCGCCGACGCGCGAGGCGGCGCCGTTCGGACCGCGGAAGACGATGGGCGCGCGGATCTGACCACCCGACATATACAGGGTCTTGGCGGCCGAGTTGATGATGTGGTCGATCGCCTGCATGGCGAAGTTGAACGTCATGAACTCGACGATCGGCTTCAGGCCCGACATGGCCGCGCCGACACCCAGGCCGGCGAAGCCATGCTCGGTGATCGGGGTATCCACGACGCGCTGGTCGCCGAACTCCTGCAACAGGTCGCGGCTGACCTTGTAGGCGCCTTGATACTGAGCGACTTCCTCGCCGATCAAGAAGACGCGGTCATCACGACGCATCTCTTCGGCCATGGCGTCGCGCAGGGCGTCGCGGACCGTCGTCTTGACCAGTTTGGCGTCGGCCGGGATTTCCGGGTCGCGCAGTTCGACCTTGGGGGTCGAGGTCTGGGCCGGAGCCTTTTCGGGATCGCCCGTCTTGCCTTCGGCAGCAGCCTTGGGGGCCTTAGCTTCAGCGGCCTTGGGCGCAGGCGCCGCTGCGCCGTCTTCGCCGGCCAGACGCGCGATCGGCGTATTGACCTTCACGTTCTCCGAACCTTCGGCGACCAGGATTTCCAGCACTTCGCCTTCATCCACGGCCTCGACTTCCATCGTCGCCTTGTCGGTTTCGATCTCGGCGATCACCTGGCCGGCCGACACGGTGTCGCCTGCCTTGATGTGCCATTTGGTCAGCGTGCCCTCTTCCATCGTGGGGGACAGCGCCGGCATCAGAATGTCGGTCACGGATCAGGCCTCCACGTAGACGTCGGTGTAGAGCTCGGACGGATCGGGTTCCGGGCTCTCTTGGGCGAATTGAACAGCTTCGGCGACGATCGCCTTGATTTCGGTGTCGATGGCCTTGAGCTCGTCCTCGGTCGCATTGGCGGCCGACAGCAGCATCTTCAGGTGATCGATCGGGTCACGGGTCTTCTTGACCTCGTCCACCTCTTCCTTGGTCCGGTATTTCGCCGGGTCGGACATCGAGTGACCGCGATAGCGATAGGTCTTCACCTCCAGAATGAATGGACCGCCGCCTTCGCGGGCGCGCTTAACCGCGCGGGCGGTGGCGTCGCGCACGGCCAGCACGTCCATGCCGTCAACCTGTTCGCCCGGAATGCCGAAGCTGGCCCCGCGCTGATACAGTTCGGTCGTGGATGACGAGCGTTCGATGCTCGTGCCCATGGCGTACTGGTTGTTCTCGATGATGTAGATGGCCGGCAGCTTCCACAGCTGGGCCATGTTGAAGCTCTCGTAGACCTGACCCTGGTTCGAGGCGCCGTCGCCGAAATAGACGAAGGCGACCGAGTCGTCTCCGCGATACTTGCCCGCAAACGCCAGGCCGGTGCCGAGCGCGACCTGGGCGCCGACGATGCCGTGGCCGCCATAGAAGCCGGTCGGCACGTCGAACATGTGCATCGAACCGCCCTTGCCCTTGGACGACCCGCCGCTGCGGCCGGTCAGCTCGGCCATGACTTCCTTGGGATCCATGCCGGCGGCCAGCATGTGACCGTGATCACGATAGCCGGTGATGATCTTGTCGTGGCCCTGTTTGACGCTCTCCTGAACGCCGACGGCCACGGCTTCCTGGCCGATGTACAGGTGGCAGAAGCCGCCGATCAGACCCATACCGTAGAGCTGGCCTGCACGCTCCTCGAAGCGGCGGATCAGAACCATCTCGCGATAGAAGCGAAGCAGGTCTTCCTTCGACGCCGTCGGCGTGTTGGGCAGTTTGTCAGGCGAAGTCGTCTGAGCGGATTTGGCTGGGGCTTTCGCCATCCGGTATCTCCCGGCTAGGCGTCGAGAAGCGACGCCTTCTTATCGTTACGGAAAGGGGCTTTAGCAGCCTTCCTTCCCGGAACGCAAAGGGGTGCGGGCGCCCCTGTAACAATAGTTCAAGTGGCGACGGCGCCTCAGCCCTGCGCAGCTTGCGCGGGGACGCGGATCACATAGTCGCGGGGGTCCGAGAAGCCCAGCACGGCGCGCGCGCGCTCTTCCAACAAATCCTTGGAGAGGCTGTCGGTGCGCAGATAGCGAACTCGCGTCTCGAGGTCGCGTCGCTGTTCGGTAAGATGGGCGAGCTGATCCACACGCTGCCCCAGCAGGGCGTCGCGGGACGAGCCGCTCAACAAGCCGCGCTCGCCCGTCAGCGCCTGCACCCCAAGATAGGCAAGCAACAGCAACAGGGCGAAGGACAGGCGGTAGGGTTTCATCCGTTCGGGCACTTAAGACGCTCCTTCTGAGCGCGAGAACACAGCTGACGAAAGGTGCCCGAAAATGCCTAACGAAATGTAGCTTGACCGTAAGAAAATCGGCGGAGAACACTGATTCTCCGCCGACAATTCATATTCTTATTTCAGCAGCATGCCGTCGCCGAAATAGACGCCCTGGTCGCCCAGCATCTCTTCGATGCGCAGCAGCTGATTGTATTTTGCCACCCGGTCCGACCGCGCCAACGAGCCGGTCTTGATCTGCCCGCAGTTGGTGGCCACGGCCAGGTCGGCGATGGTCGAATCCTCGGTCTCGCCCGAACGGTGGCTCATCACGGCGGTGTAGCCGGCGCGGTGGGCCATATCGACGGCGTCCAGGGTCTCGGACAGGGTGCCGATCTGGTTGACCTTGATCAGGATGGAGTTGGCCAGGCCCTCGCCGATGCCGGCGGCCAGGCGCGCGGGGTTGGTCACGAACAGGTCGTCGCCGACCAGCTGGATCCGGTCGCCCATCCGCTCGGTCAACAGGCGCCAGCCGTCGAAGTCGTCTTCGGCCATGGCGTCTTCGATCGAGATGATCGGGAAACGCTCCACCAGATCGGCGAGGTAGCCGACCATTCCCTCGGCATCGAGCGACTTGCCTTCGCCGGCCATCTCATACTTGCCGTCCTTGAAGAACTCGGTCGAGGCGACGTCCAGAGCCAGATGGAAATCCTCGCCCGCTAGATAGCCGGCCGCCTGGCCCGCCTTGGTGATGAAGCTGAGCGCTTCGTCGGCCGAAGCCAGATTGGGGGCAAAGCCGCCCTCGTCGCCGACGTTGGTGTTGTGGCCGGCGTCCTTCAACTGCTTCTTCAAGGCGTGGAAGATTTCCGCCCCCATGCGCAGGGCGTCCGAGAAGGTCTCCGCCCCGGTCGGTACGATCATGAATTCCTGGATGTCGATCGGATTGTCGGCATGGGCCCCGCCGTTGATGATGTTCATCATCGGAGTGGGCAGCACGCGGGCCGAAATGCCGCCGATATAGCGGTGCAGCGGCAGGCCGGCGGAGATGGCGCTGGCCTTGGCCACGGCCAGGGAGACACCCAGGATGGCGTTAGCGCCCAGACGCGCCTTGTTGGGTGTTCCATCCAGCGCGATCATCGTTTCGTCGATGCGGCGCTGATCCTCGGCGTCCATGCCCGACAGGGCGTCGAAGATTTCGCCGTTGACCGCATCCACGGCCTTCTGGACGCCCTTGCCGCCCCACATATCCTTGTCGCCGTCGCGGAGTTCGACCGCTTCGTGCGCGCCGGTCGAGGCGCCGGAGGGAACGGCGGCACGGCCGAACGATCCGTCTTCCAGAACCACATCGACTTCGACGGTGGGATTGCCCCGGCTGTCGAGGATTTGGCGGGCGACGATGTCGGCGATGTCGGTCATGGCTCGGCTCTTTGGCTCAGGACGGAAGGGAGGTTCGACGGTTTAGCCGCCTCCCCGCCAAACGCCAATGGCGCCGTCGTCGCCCGATGTCAGGAACAGCCCTCGACCAGTTGGATCGACGGGTCGCCGGCATGGACGCGCATCACCTTGCCGTCGCTGCCGATCTCGTAACGCACGCCGCGCGCCGCCGGATCGGTGACATAGGACGTCGAGCCGCCGCGCGACCAGATGAACAGGTCTTCCGCCGGCGCATCCTGATATTTGTGGGGCTGGGCGAAGATGGCGCCGCCATAGGCCTGTTTGATCGCCATGCCGGTATCGCCGACGCCGAACCCGCGATCGGTCTTGGTCGTCGCGCCGCGCATCAGGGTGATCCGGGTCAGGACGCCATTCTGGATCATGACCAGCACGTCCGTCGGCGCCTTGGTCGGATGGAACTCGTCGCAGGTTTCAGGATCGGCGCCGCCGACGGCGTTGGGTTGGGAATCCTCGCCCCAGACCTTTACAAGGTCCGCCCGAGTCATGCCGATTCGCACCGGCCCCAGCCCTTCGCTTGTCAGGGCCGTCTCATCCACGACCGCAGGCGGCGTCGCCGCTGGGGCGGGGCTGGCTGCGGGCGGGTCGGCGGCGGCGGGCGGCTCAGAATCCCTACGGTCGCAGGCGGCGAGGGCGAGCAGCGCGACGACGCTGACGGCGGTGAATCGAATCATGAGGCGCATCTCCGATGAAGCTTCACCGCACTCAACGCACGAAAACGGCGCGCGGGTCACCGCGCGCCGTCAAATTCATCGTCCGGCCGAAACCGACAGGCCTTGGAAGACTAGTCTTCCTTAGGCGTGATGACCTGGCGACCACGATAGGTGCCGGTCTTCAGGTCGATGTGGTGCGGGCGCTTCAGCTCGCCGGTGTCCTTGTCCTCGACATAGACGTTCGAGGTCAGGGCGTCGTGGGCGCGGCGCATGTTGCGACGCGAGGGGGATACTTTCCGCTTCGGAACGGCCATGTCCGTCTCAATCTTCTAAGTCGGGCGCCGCCCAGAGCCGAAGCCTGATCTAGCGCGAAAACAATAGCGGCGGCCCTGAACCCTTCAAAGGAAGAACGGGGGACCGCCACGCGAGGCGCGGCTTATGCATGAACCCCGCGACGATTTCAAGGCGTTTAAGCAGGCGTCAGGCGACGGACGATCTTCGCCGGATTTCCGACCACAACGACATCCGACGGCACATCCTTCGTCACCACCGAACCGGCGCCGATCACAGAACGATCGCCGATGGTGACGCCGGCCAGAACGATGGCGCCGCCGCCGATCCAGACGTCGTCGCCGATGACGATGGGCCGCGCCGTCTCCTCGCCTCGACGCGCCACGGCGTCCAGCGGATGCTCCGGCGTCAGAAGCTGCACCCCAGGCCCGGCCTGGAAGTTGTCGCCGATGCGAATCTCGGCGCAGTCCAGAAACACGCAGTTGGCGTTGGCGAAGGCCCGCGCCCCCAGGTGGATGTTGACGCCGTAGTCACAGAAGAAGCCCGGCATGATCACCGCCTTGCCGTCGGCCGCGTTCACCAGCTCATTGACCAGAGCGCCGCGCCGTTCGCGATCCGGCTCGGCGTTGATGGCGACGGTCAGGCCCACGGCGCGGGCGCGACCGTCGCGCAGGTCCTGATCACCCGGATCATAGGGCAGACCCGCCAGCATCTTCTCGCGCTCGGTCATGCGGTCTCCATCAGGGCGGCAGCCACGGCCTCGCCTACGGCCAGCGAGCTGGTCAGACCGGGACTCTCGATGCCGAACAGGGCCATCAGGCCGTCGATGCCGTGATGTTCGCGTCCATGCAGTTGGAAGTCGGGCTGCGGCTCACCCGGCCCATGCAGCTTGGGCCGGATGCCGGCGTAGTCCGGCGTCAGGGCGCCGTCGGGCAGGCCCGGCCAGAAGCGGCGGATATAGGCGGCGAACACCTCGGCCTTGGCCGGGTCGACCGAATAGTCCTCGGTCTCGATGTAGGCCAGATCGGGGCCGAACACCGCCTGCCCTCCCAGGTCCTTGCGATAATGGGTGCCCAGCGCGCCGGGAATAGGCGGCGGATAGATCAGTCGGTCGAACGGCGCCTTGCCGACCAGGCGGAAATAGACGCCCTTGCCGAAATGGCCCGCCGGAATGTCGCCGGCCGGATAGCCGTCGATGGCCGCCGCCACGGCCTGGGCCGACAGACCGGGCGCCGTGACCAGCAGGCGGCTGGTGACCTGCATCGCCCCCTCCCCGCCCACACGGATCGTGAAGCCGCCGCCCGGCAGGGGTTCGGCGCCCTCGAACGGCGCCGAGACCACGACCGAGCCGCCCGCATCCTCGATCTCACCCTGCAGGGCCAGCATATAGCCGTGGCTATCGAAAAGGCCGCTCTCGGGCGACAGAATGGCGGCGTGAGCATTCAGTTCGGGCTCCAGCGCTCGCGCCTGGGCGCCGGTCAGGTGCTCCAGTCCCTCGACCCCGTTGGCCGTCGCCTGTTCGAAGATGGCCTCGATCCGCTCGACCTCGGCCTCTTGCGTCGCCACGACCAGCTTGCCGCACTTCCAGTGATCGATCTTGCGGCTAGCCAGGAAGTCATAGAGGGCGCGCCGTCCTTCGACGCAGAAGCGGGCCTTCAGCGATCCGGTCGGATAATAGAGACCGCCATGGATGACCTCGGAATTGCGTGACGAGACGCCCTGCCCGATATGGCCTTCCTTCTCCAGCACCAGCACCGTCAGGCCCCGTTTCGACAACGCCCGACCGCAGGCCAGGCCCACAGCCCCGGCGCCCACGACGGTCGCGTCGAAATCGAAACTCATCGGCCGCCGTACCTCCGCTGCGCCTCGGCTTCGAAACAGCCGATCAGCTTTTCCACCGCCCGATCAAAGTTGGCCGACAGCATCAGGTCCAGCATCTTCGATTTGAAGGCGAAGTCGATCATGAACTCCAGCCGCGCGCCATCGGGGTGCGGAAAGAACTCCCACCGATTCTTCAGGTGCTTGAACGGCCCGCGCAGCAGGCCGACCTCCACCTTGGGCGCGTTCCGGTCATGCCGGACCCAGGTCGAGAACCGCTCCTTCAGGAAGGAGAAGCCCACACCGGCTTCCGCGTCCAGCACGGTGACACCCTCGCCTTCGGCCCGCTCATTCCAGACGCGCATTGTCGTGACCCACGGTACGAAGTCGGGATAGGCGCGCACGTCGGCGACCAGATCGGCAAGCTGTTCGGGCGCATAGGGAAGGATGCGCGTAACGCGGTGGACGGCCATTCGAGACTTAGCGACGCAGCTGCGCCTCGCGCGCCGCCTTCAGCCGGGCGAAGTCGTCGCCGGCGTGGTGCGACGAACGTGTCAGCGGCGACGAGGACACCATCAGGAAGCCCTTGGCCCGGGCGATCGCCTCATAGGCCTTGAACTCTTCCGGCGTGACGAACCGGTCGATGGCGGCGTGTTTGCGCGTCGGCTGGAGGTATTGGCCGATGGTGATGAAATCGACGCCGGCGGACCGCATGTCGTCCATCACCTGCATGACCTCTTCCTTGGTCTCGCCCAGGCCGACCATGATGCCGGACTTGGTGAACTGCTCCGGGTCACGCTCCTTGACCATCTGCAGCAGACGCAGGCTGTGGAAGTAGCGGGCGCCGGGTCGGATCTTCAGATACAGGCGCGGAACAGTCTCAAGGTTGTGGTTGAAGACGTCCGGCTTGGCGTCGATCATCACGGCGGCCGCCCCGTCCTTGCGCAGGAAGTCGGGCGTCAGGATCTCGATGGTGGTGCCCGGCGCCTGGATGCGGATCTGGCGCACAACCTCGGCGAAGTGGGCAGCGCCGCCGTCCGACACGTCGTCGCGATCGACCGAGGTGATCACCACATGGTTCAGGCCCATTTGCTGGACCGCCAAACCGACCTTTCCGGCCTCTTCCGGGTCAAGCGGCTGGGGCAGGCCCGTCTTGACGTTGCAGAAGGCGCAGGCCCGCGTGCAGGTGTCGCCCATGATCATCAGGGTGGCGTGCTTCTGGCTCCAGCACTCGCCGATGTTCGGACAGGCCGCCTCCTCGCACACCGTCACCAGCCCCTTGGAGCGCACGATCTCCTTGGTCGCATTGTACTGGCCCGATCCGGGCGCCTTGACCCGCAGCCAGTCTGGCTTTTTCAGAACGACCGACTCGGGCCGGTTCTGCTTTTCGGGGTGACGCAGCTCGGAAGGTTTGCGCTGAAGGGTGTCGATCAGGGTGACCATTCCCGGTATTTCGGACTTTGAAGGCGTTAAGGCAAGGCACACCGGGTAACAGACTTGCCGCAGGCGTGATCGCGCCTCGGAACTCACGCGACGTTACGCATCTTTTCAAGATGACACGGCGTCATTAATGACAGACGCCCGAACAACAGAGAGGGCCGCCCGCGCCCTCCGTAGGAGACGCGCTTGCGCCAGGCCCTGGATTCCTCGCTTTACGACTCGTCCCTGATCGACGCCTTGATCGATGCGCGGGCACGGTTCGGCGACAAGGAAATCCTGGAGGACCAGGATCGCCACCCCCTCACCTACACCGGCCTGATCCGCGCCGCCTTCGTGCTGGGCCGCAAGATCGCCCACATGACCGAATTGAGCGAGCGGGTCGCCATCCTGCTGCCGTCATCGATGGGCGTCGTCGTCACCTTCTTCGGGCTGCACGCCCACGGCCGCGTGCCGGTGATGCTGAACTTCACCGCCGGCGAGGCCAATCTGAAGGCCGCGATCAAGGCCTCGGGCGTCAAGAAGGTGCTGACCGCCAAACGCTTCATCGACCAGGCCAAGCTGGACGACCTGATCGTCGAACTAAAGACCGTCGCCGACGTGGTCTGGCTGGACGACGTGCGCAAGACCATAGGCCTGGCCGACAAGCTGTACGGCCTCGCCGCCGGCGCGGCGCCCAAGCGGTTCCGTGTGAAGACCGACCCGGACGCTCCGGGCGTCGTCTTGTTCACCTCCGGCAGTTTCGGCACGCCCAAGGGCGTGGTGCTGAGCCAGGAGAATCTGGTCGCCAACGCCCGCCAGGTGGCGGCCCATATCGACCTGCTGCCGGAATGGGTGATGTTCAATCCCCTGCCGACCTTCCACTGTTTCGGCCTGACCGGCGGGGTCATCCTGCCGCTGCTGCAAGGGCTGAAGGCGTTTCAGTATCCGTCGCCGCTGCACGCCAAACAGATCACCGACCTGCTGCCCCAGGTTAACGCCTCGATCCTGTTCGCCACCGACACGTTCCTGAACCAGTACGGTCGCGTCGCCGAGCCGAACGACTTCTCGACGCTGAAGTTCGTGGTCGCCGGCGCCGAGAAGGTGAGGCCCGAAACCCGCGCCCTGTTCGATGAAAAGTTCGGCGGCGTCGTGCTGTTGGAAGGCTATGGCGCAACCGAAGCCTCGCCCGTGATCGCCGTGAACCACCCCGACCGCAACGCGCCCGGCACCGTGGGCCAGGTCCTCCCCGGCATCGACTGGACGCTGGAGCCGGTCGAGGGCATCGATGCGGGCGGCCGTCTGATGCTGCGCGGTCCCAACGTCATGAGCGGCTATGTCACCTCGGCCGAACCCCTGGCCTGGGATCCGATCGGCGACGACTGGCTGGACACCGGCGACATCGTCGATGTGGACGCCGAGGGCTATGTCACCATCCGGGGCCGCGCCAAGCGCTTCGCCAAGATCGGCGGCGAAATGGTTTCCCTGACCGCCGTGGAAGGCATCGCCGGCGCCGTCTGGCCGGATCAGCGCCACGCCGTCGTGTCGATCCCCGACAGCCGCAAGGGCGAGAAACTTGTCCTGGTCACCGACCACGCCGAGGCCCAGGTCGCCCCCCTGGCCGAATGGGCCCGCACCAACGGCGCACCCGAGCTGATCGTGCCCAAGAAGATAGTCAAGGTCGCCGAAGTGCCGGTCCTGGGCACCGGCAAAACGGACTATGTGACGATCCAGAAGATGGTCGAGGCCGAAAAGTCGGCCTGATCAGCCGATCCTGACGCCCGTCATCGAGATTGAGCCGCCGTCGATGCGGTCGTTGAAGAAGCTGACCGCTTCGCCCGGCTCCTGCTGGGCGGCGACATACAGCACCGGCAGATAGTGTTCGTCGGTCGGCACGCTCATCTGGGCGTCCTCGGCCAGGCCGATCCAGTCGATCAGGGCGTAGTGGTCGCCCTTTTCGAACGCTATCTTCACCGCCTCGTTGAACCCGGTCGCCCAGGCGTAGGGTTCGGCGCCGTCCTCACGCTTCCAGGTCCGCAGATTGTGCACGAAGTCGCCCGAGCCGGCGATGACGATCCCCTCGTCCCGCAGCGGCCGCAGGGCCTTGGCCAGTTCGTAGTGCTGACGCGCGGTCAGCTCGCGATTCAGCGACAGCTGCACCACCGGCACATCGGCGTCCGGCCAGACGTGAACCAGCACCGACCAGGTTCCGTGATCCAGTCCCCATTGCTGCGTCTGGACCGCGCCGGTCAACTCCGCCACCCGAGCCGCCAGTTGGGGCGACCCGGGCGCGGGATACTGCATCTCTTGAAGTTCACGCGGGAAGTTGCCGAAATCATGGATGGTTTCGGGTCGGTCCTGCGCAGTGACGCCCAGCCCGCGCGTCTCCCAGTGGGCGGAGATCATCACCACCCCCTTGGGTTTGCCGATGGCCTCGCCCAGCGTGCGCCAGGCAGCCCCATAGGGACCGCCAAGCGCGTTCATGGGCGAACCGTGACCGAAGAAGACGGCGGGCTGGCGCATCGGATCAGCCGTGCAGCTTCTTAGCCAGTTCGGCGATATGCTTGCCCTGGAACCTGGCGCCGCCCAGTTCGATCTCGCTGGGCTGACGCGAACCGTCGCCGCCAGTGATCGTCGTCGCACCATAGGGCGAACCGCCCTCGACCGAGTCCAGCGTCATCATCGCCTGATACGAGTAAGGCAGGCCCACGACCGGCATGCCGTGGTGCATGAAGAAGTTGTGCAGCCCCTGGAAAGTCGTTTCCTGACCGCCGTGCTGGGTCGCGGTGGCGGTGAAGGCGCCGCCGATCTTGCCGATCAGGGCGCCGCTGAACCACAGGCCGCCGGCCTGATCCAGGAAGGCGCGCATCTGCGACGCAGCCGAGCCGAAGCGGGTGCCGGCGCCGATGATGATGGCGTCATAGTCCTTCAGGTCGTCGATCTTGGCGATCGGCGCCTTCTGATCCAGCTTGTAGTGCGAGGCTTTGGCTAGCTCTTCCGGCACGGTTTCCGGCACGCGCTTGATGTCCACCACCGCGCCTTCGACCTCGCGCGCGCCCTCGGCGACGGCTTCGGCCATGGTTTCGAGGTGGCCATAGGTCGAGTGATAGAGGACGAGGATCTTGGGCATTGGAGAGGCTCCGTTGGAATGACCGGCCGTAATTCGCAACAACGACCGTTGCTAACTTGGCGTGTCCCTTCGGCCCATGCAACCCCCCGGCAAGGTTTCAACGCACGAAAGGACAGACCGCCTCATAGAAGGCCGCGCTGCCCGGCGCCCTGCCTCCGCGCATTCTATGGAAACGATGTTCCATCACCATCGCCTGCTGCTCGATGTTCAGCCCATCCCAACGGCAGTCCGGATCGGCGGAATAGGCGTAGGCGGCCGCATCGTCTCCCGCCTTCAACTTGGCGAACAAGAGGTTCACCCCCTGCTGCGCCTGCCAGATATGGGTCAGCTCATGCACCAGCACGCCCTGCAGATGCAGCGAGGCCGAGGCGAAGTCACCGACCATCGCCCTGTGCGGCCAGACGATCCAGTCGCGCCCGAACCAGCGGCCGGCGACGAAGGCGCGCCGGAACGGCCAGCCGATCAGACGTACGGTCTCCAGGCGCAAGGCCGCCCCGAACGCCTCGCGCCCCAGGGCCGCCTCACCCTCGGTCAGGGCGCGAACGAAGGATCCCACGGCCTTACATACTCCCAATGCCAAGGCTCATAGACGTAGGGCGTAAACCCGAACCGTCCACCGTTCGCCACCAGCCAACGATAGGTCGCCGACCGCGCCATATGTTCGCGGCTGGCCGGCGAGGTGGAATCGACGCCCTGCCCCGGCGCCTGGCCGACATACAGATCGACCGCCGTCCCTGTCCTGTGCGGTGAACAGACGGCGCGGCGCAACCCGTCGCAATTGCCCTGCTGGGCGCAACGGGCGGCGTCCGCTTCTGGGTCGCGGAAGCCCGAGAAAATCTGCAACAGCTCGGGATTGCCCGCCACCTCGGGAACCTCGGCGCGAGCGGCGGCCACCAGCCGGCGATAGGCGTCCAGCACGTCGCGCCGCAACAGGCGCGTCAGACGGTCCGCATGTTCCTCGGACGCGACCAGATAACCCAGCTGGTTGATCGGCGGCGGCTCGGGACAGGCGCCGCCGACCCGCGCCATCACGAACGGCCGCCGCTCCTGCCATAGCCCTCTGAACACCTGAAACGTCGCGGGGTCGAACAGGCCGGTTGGCGCCAGGCCGTGAGTCTGCTGGAACCCCGCCAGTTGCGACGCGAAGATCGGCGTGCCGGGGCCGCAGGGCGTATTCAGCTCGTGCTGGACCAGCGGCAGATAGGCCTGCCACCCCCACTCCGCAGCCCCGAACGGCGCCCATTCCATCCCATAGGCCGAGGCTGCATTCGCCAGTCCCTGCGCCTGCCAACCGTCGGCATTGGTGTGGCAGGGGCCGGCCGCACGCGCGCCGCCGGCGAAGACCAACGCAAAGCAAAGGGACAGGAACGCAAGAGGGCTTCGCCACATGGCGCACAGGAAGCCCCAAGCCGGTCGATCTCACAAGTGCATGCTTCGCCGATCGCTGGCATGGTGGCGCGCGGCCGACTCGCGCCGCGCCTTTCGGACCGACGCATGTCCACCGCCGCGCCGACCGCGCCCCGCCGTTCCAATGCGGTGCTCGCCGCCTTTTCCGGTCCCTGCCTGCCGCTGGCGGCCTTCGGCGTTGCCCTGCCCGTCACACTGCCCGAGTTTTACGCCACCCATGTGGGTCTGGAACTGGGCGTCGTGGCCGCCGTCTTCATGGCCGTGCGCCTGATCGACATCGTCTTCGACCCCTTCATCGGCTGGGGCATGGACAAGACCAATACCCGGTTCGGCCGCTATCGCCCCTGGATGGCGCTCTCGACGCCGATCCTGATGCTGTCGGCCTTCATGATGTTCGTGGTGGTCCAGCCGGGCGCCGGGCCCGCCTATCTGTTCGGCTGGCTGCTGGTCCTCTACCTCGGCTTCTCGATCGGCACCCTGGGCCAGTTGGGCTGGGCCGCCGTCCTCGCCCCCCAGTATGACCAGCGCAGCCGCGTCTATGGCTGGTGGCAGGTGTTCAACATTATCGGCGTGATCCTGATTCTGGTCCTGCCGACCGTGGTGGTCCAGACCGGCATCGGGACCTATGCCGACGGCGTGCGGATCATGGGCTGGGCCATTCTGATCGCCCTGCCCCTGACCATCGGCCTGGCCATGGTCGCCGTACCCGAGCCGGTCAATGCGGGCGATCAACCCCACGGGGGGCTGAGCGCCTATCTGGCCCTGTTGAAGATGCCGACGGTGCGCAAACTGCTGATCGCAGACCTGCTGCTGGGCGTCGCGCCCGGCATCACCGGCTCGCTGTTGTTCTTCTTCTTTGGCCAGATCAAGGGCTACGACCACAGCCAGGCCGGCCTGTTCATGCTGTTCTATTTCGTCGCCGGCCTGTGCGGCGCGCCGATCTGGGCCTGGCTGGCCACGCGGATCGGCAAGGACAAGGCCTTGGCGGTCGCCAGCCTGATCTTCGCGGCCCTCTATATCGCCGCCACCCTGGTCCCCGGCGGCAACTTCGCCCTGACGGCAGGCGCCATGTTCATCGCCGGCCTGCCCTATGCCGCCGGCCTGTTCCTGCTGCGGGCCATGATGGCCGACGCTGGCGACGAGGTGCGTCTGGAGACCGGCGTGGACCGCACCGGCCTGATGTTCTCCATCCTGTCGGCGACGACCAAGATCGGCCATGTCGTGGCCCTGATCCCTTACCTCATCCTGCAATGGGTGGGCTTCAAGGCAATCCCGGAAGCGGGCGGAAACAGCGACTTCTCCCTGTTGACGCTCCAGATTCTGTTCATCCTGGTCCCCGGCCTGCTGCTGGCGGCGGCCGCCTGGGTGCTGAAGGGCTATCCCCTGACGCCGAAACGCCACGACGAGATCCGCCTCGCACTCGAAGCCCGCGACGGAGCCCGCACTTGAAACCCATCGACCGCCTGCTCGGCGTCATGGAGCGGTTGCGCGACCCTGACGGCGGCTGCCCCTGGGACGTGGAGCAGACCTTCGCCACCATCGCTCCCTATACGATCGAAGAGGCCTATGAGGTCGCCGACGCCATCGAGCGCAACGATCTGAACGAGCTGAAGGGCGAACTGGGCGACCTGCTGTTCCAGGTCGTCTTCCACGCCCGCATGGCCGAGGAACAGGGCCTGTTCGCCTTCGACGACGTTGTCACCGCCATCGCCGACAAGCTGGAACGCCGCCACCCCCACGTCTTCGGCGACGAAGCCCAACGGTCTTCAAAAGAACAGACCGTCGCCTGGGAGGCCATCAAGGCCGCCGAACGCAAGGACCGCAAGAAACCCGGCGTGCTCGACGATGTCCCGGTCGGCCTGCCCGCCCTAACCCGCGCCGCCAAGCTGACGAAGCGCGCCGGTCGCGTCGGCTTCGACTGGCCCTCGACCGACGAGGTATTCGACAAGTTAGCCGAAGAGGTCGCGGAACTGCGCGTCGAGATCGCGGCCGGCGACATGGCCAAGGCGCGCGAGGAGCTGGGCGACCTGCTGTTCGTCGTCGCCAACCTGGCCCGCAAGCTGGACGTCGAGCCCGAAGATGCGCTCCGCGCCACCAACGCCAAGTTCGTGCGCCGCTTCGGCTTCATCGAGACCGAACTGGCCAAGGACGGTCGAACCCCCGATCAATCGACGCTGGAGGAAATGGACCGCCTCTGGGACGCCGCAAAGGTCGCCGAGAAGGCCGCTCCCGCGAACTGAGCCGCCCATGACCTACGACCTGATCATCTTCGACTACGACGGCGTCGTGGCCGACAGCGAGGTGCTGAACAGCACCGTCATGGCCGAACAACTGACCGCCATCGGCCTGCCCACCAGCCTGGACGACGTGCTGGCCGCCTATACGGGCAAGCGCTGGCGCGATAACCGACCGGCGGTTGAGGCGGCCTTGGGCCGCGCCTGTCCCGAAGACTTCCACACCATCTGGTTCGCGACCTGCCGCCAGCGCGCACCGACCCATCTGAAGCCCGTGCCGGGGATGCTCGACTTCGTCGCCGCCCGGTCCGAGGCGCGCTGCATCGCCTCGTCCAGCGGTCCCGACTGGATCGGCGTCGGCCTGGAGCTGTTCGGCCTGACCGATCATTTCGACGGTGCCGTCTTCACCGGCCTGGTGGTCGAGCGCGGCAAGCCCCATCCCGACATCTTCCTGCACGCCGCCGACAGAATGGGCGTCGATCCGGCCCGCGTTCTGGTGATCGAAGACAGCGAGGCGGGCGTCACCGCCGGGGTCGCGGCCGGCATGACCGTCGTCGGCCTGACCGCTGGAGGCCACATCCGCGACGGCCATGCCGAACGCTTGGTCGCGCGCGGCGCCCACCACATCGCCGCCAGCTATGCCGCCGTCGCGGCCTTCATGGACCGATAGCCGCCGTCACTCGCGGGCTTCAGAGATACCGCAGCTCCTGCAGATCCACTTCGCGGATCATCTTGCGGGCGGCGACCTCGTCCAGTTGCCGGGCGCGCGCCAGCCGACCCAGCTCTTCCCGCTCGGCTGCAAGGGCCGCCAGCCAAAGCCGGCGCTCCACATCATCGATCTTGCGCGCCAGGACGGCGTCGTCCTCGTCGGTGCGGGTGTGGGTCTCGATACGGCGGCGATAGACCTCCATGATCCGGCTGGCGATGTCGGAATAGAGGTCAGGATTGGTCTTGCCCTCGGCCATGGCGTGTGAGGCGTCTTCGATGGCGCGCAAGGCGGCGGCGGAGGCGGCGACCCGTCCGCGGTCCTCCTCACGCTCCTGCGACGGTTCCGGCGGCAGCTCCACGCCCTTCATCAATCGCGGCAGGGCGAAGGTGGCGACCAGCAGCGAGACGATGATCACCCCGGCCGCCAGGAAGATCGCCAGGTTGCGTGACGGCATCGGCGATCCATCTCCCAAGACGAACGGCAGGGTCAGGATGCCGGCCAGGGTGATCGCCCCGCGCACCCCCGCCAGCGACATCACCAGGGTCAGGCGCAGACCCACCTTGGCCGGCGGGCCGCGATGGCGACGCCGAAACAGGGTCAGTTTCAGCGACGTCCACACCCACACGAAACGCAGCGCCGCCAGGGCGCCGACGATGGCGAACACATAGACCGCCAGCCACCAGACTTCCGGCCGGCTGGTGCCCCGCACCACCTCGGCCGCCCGCGCCAGGATCGACGGCATCTGCTCGCCCAAGATGACGAAGATGATGCCGTTGGCCACGAACTGGACCGTGTCCCACACCACGCCGCGCCGAATGCGGGTTATCGCCATCGACTGGCCGCCCACGCCGCCGCCCCGCTCGGTGAAGCTCATGGTCACGCCGGCCGCGACCGCCGCCAGGATGCCTGACGCATGGACCTCTTCCGCGACCAGGTAGGCGGCGAACGGAATCAGCAGGCTGATCAGGATCTGCGCCCCGACGTCTTCACCCCAGCGGCGACTGACGAAGGTCTTGGCCAAGCTGATGGCCATGGTCATCAGAACGCCGACCGCCACGCCGACTAGCGCCAGCCAGGCGAAGGTTCCTACTGCGCTGCCGATCGAAAAGGCGCCGGTCGTGGCTGCGACCACGGCGATCCGCATGCAGGTCAGGCCTGTCGCATCATTCAGCAGCGATTCGCCTTCCAGAATGTGCATCAGCCGCTTGGGGATCGGCGCCCGCGCGGCGATGGCCTGAACCGCGATGGGATCGGTCGGCGACAGGATGGCCGCCAGGGCGAAGGCCACCGCCAGCGGCATCTCCGGAATCATCCACCAGATCAGGAAGCCCAGGCCCACGACGGTGAACAGCACCAGTCCCAAGGCCAGCTCCAGGATCACCGCCCGGTCGCGAAACAGCGCCTCCTTGGGGATGCGCCAGCCGTCGAGGAACAGCAGCGGCGGCAGGAACAGCAGGAAGAAGATGTCCGGCTCGAGATCCACCGTCGTGCCGGTCACCAGAACGATGACGGCGCCCAGCCCGATCTGCACCAGGGGCAGGGCGATGCGCGTGATCCGCGCGACCGAACCCGACACCACGACGGCCAGAAGCAGAAGCAGGACGGTTTCGATCAGATGCATGGGAACTCAGTCGGTCAGGTCGGGATACAGGCGTTCGAATCGCCCTAGCGCCGCAGGGTGCAGGCGCACCGTGACGTGAGTGCGGCCAAGCTCGTCCGTCTCACGCAAGGTGATCCGGCCATGTTCGTACAGCCAGGCCAGGGCCTCGCCGTGTTCTGGTTCCAGCCGCAGCCGCGTCTCTGGATCGTCGTCGATCAGGCTGGCGATGATCTGGCGCAGAGGTTCGATCCCCTCGCCCGTCCAGGCAGAGACCGCGACTGCCTCGCCGTCCTTGGCCAGACGTTCGGCCTGGCCCAGAACGGCCTCGCGCGCTTCGTCGTCCAGCAGGTCGATCTTGTTCCAGACCTCCAGCACCCGCCGGGTCTTGCCCTCGGGCGTCTCGATCTGTTTCAGCACCGTCTCGACATCCCTGGCCTGGGCGTCGCTGTCGGCCGAAGCGATGTCGCGGACGTGCAGGATCAGGTCGGCTTCGCCCACCTCCTCCAGGGTGGCGCGGAAGCTCTCGACCAGTTCGTGCGGCAGGTCGGAAATAAAACCGACCGTGTCGGCGACGATGGCCGGCCGCCCTTGCGGCAGGCGGATGGTGCGTTGGGTCGTATCCAGGGTGGCGAACAACAGATCCTTGGCGAAGACCTCCGACCCCGTCAGACGGTTGAACAGGGTCGACTTTCCGGCGTTGGTGTAGCCGACCAGGGCGATGGTCGGGAACGGCGCCTTCTGGCGCTGCTTTCGGTGCAGACCGCGGGTGCGGCGCACATCCTCCAGCTCGGCCTTCAGCTTGACGATCCGGTCGGCGATCAGGCGGCGGTCCAGCTCGATCTGGGTTTCGCCGGGACCGCCGGTCGAGCCGGTGCCGCCGCGTTGCCGCTCAAGGTGGGTCCAGGTTCGCACCAGGCGCGAGCGCTCGTAGTCCAGCCGCGCCAGCTCGACCTGTAACCGGCCTTCCTTGGTCCGCGCGCGACGCCCGAAGATTTCCAGGATCAGGCCGGTGCGGTCGATGACCTTCACCTCCCACGCCTTTTCCAGATTGCGCTGCTGAACCGGCGTCAAGGCGTCGTCGATGATGACCGCCTCGGCATCGGCGGCGCGGACCAGGGCGGCCAGTTCCTCGACCTTGCCAGAGCCGAACAGGGTCGCGGGCGTAGTCCCGCGCAGCCGCACGATCTCCTCGGCGCGCACGTCAAGGTCCAGCGCGCGTGCTAGGCCCGCCGCTTCTTCAAGGCGCTCGCTCGCCAGCCGAGGGCTGTCGGAGCGTCGGTCGGGATGGATGACGACCGCCCGGATCAGCGGGACGGCGTGGTCGATAAGCTTGCTCAAATGGTCTCTACTTTTGGGACCACCTCCGCTGTCACCCTCGGGCTTGACCCGAGGGTCGGAGGTTCCGCCGTCGGTGCGGTGGTCGTTGTTTCTACGCCCTATATAGGCGCTCGACAGTCTTTCCGCGCGACACCCGGCCCTCGGGACAAGCCCGAGGGTTGACGCCATGCGTCAATCTTCTTCGGCGTCGGGCTCGTACAGTTGCACGGGCGCGGACGGCATGATGGTGGAGATGGCGTGCTTGTACACCAGCTGGGACTGGCCATCGCGGCGCAGCAGCACACAGAAGTTGTCGAACCAGGTCACGATGCCCTGCAGCTTGACCCCATTGACCAGGAAGATGGTCAGCGGCGTCTTGGTCTTGCGGACCGAGTTGAGGAAGGTGTCCTGAAGGTTCTGACGTTTGTCTTGCGACATGGCAGGTTTTTCCTGTTCTTGGTTGTTTATCGCCGTGGAAGCGGCGTGGCCGATGCGACCGGCGTCGACAATAACCGCCGCCTCCCCGCTCGGGCAACGGCCTAAATGGCGTCTCGGCGCGCCTGTTGAAGATAGAGCTCACGCAAACGGGTCGCGATGGGGCCCGGCTTGCCGTCGCCGATCTTCACCCCGTCCAGCGAAACCAGCGGCATGACGAAGGCGCTGGCGGCGGTGACGAACACCTCGCGCGCACGCTTGGCTTCATCGACCGAGAAAGGTCGCTCGTCCAATTCGAAGCCTTCGGCCTCGGCCAGCGTCAGGATCGCCGCGCGAGTTACGCCGCGCAGGATGTTGGCCTGCGTATCGCGCGTCCGCAGCCTGCCCTCCTCGTCCACGATCCAGGCGTTGGTGGAGGCCCCCTCGGTGATCAGACCCATCTCGTCGTACATCAGGCACTCATAGGCCCCGCGTTCGCGCGCCGCCTGTTTCGCCAGCACGTTCGGGAGCAGCCCCACCGCCTTGATATCGCAACGCCCCCAACGGATGTCGGGTCGGGTCACCCCGGCCGCGCCCTTGATCGCCATCGCGTCGCCCTTGGCCAGGTCCAGACGCTTGGCGGTGACGATGACGCTGGGGGCGATGTCCGCCGGAAAGGCGTGATCGCGTGACGCCGTCCCCCGCGTGACTTGCAGATAGACCAGGCCGTCGCGCACCCGATTGCGCCGGATCGTCTCGCGCAGAACCACGCCCAACGCCACCGCGCTCATGGGGATCTCGATCTTCAGCGCGTTCAGGCTGCGGTGCAGGCGGGTCATATGGCCTTCGAAATCGGCCAGCCTGCCGTCGAACACCGACCAGACCTCATAGACGCCGTCGGCGAACTGGAAGCCCCGGTCCTCGATATGGACCACGGCCTCGCCGTGGGGGCTGTAGGCGCCGTTCACATAGGCGACGCGAGACATCAGGCCGGCTCTTCCTCTTCGCCGCCGCGCGCCGGCGATACGCCCAACGACTTCAGCTTCCTGTGCAGCGCCGACCGCTCCATGCCGATGAAGGCGGCGGTGCGTGAGATGTTGCCGCCGAACCGCATGATCTGTGCGGCCAGATACTCCCGCTCGAACACCTCGCGCGCCTCGCGCAGCGGCAGGGCGATGGTGCGTTCGGCGCCCAGCGACGCCGAACCGCCGTTCGAGGTGGCGACTTCCTGAGGCAGCATGTCGGCGGTGATCGGCTCGTTCGGATCACCGGTCGCCAGGATCAGCAGCCGCTCGATATTGTTGCGCAGCTGGCGGATATTGCCCGGCCACGGATGGACCTGCAGCACCGCGACCGCGTCGTCGCCGACGATCCGCTTGGGCAACCCCTGCGACGAACTGATCGTCTCGACGAAATAGTCCACCAGTTCGGCGATATCCTCACGCCGCTCCGACAGGGCCGGCACGCGGATCGGCACCACGTTCAGGCGATGGAACAGGTCCTCGCGGAAACGCCCCTCCGTAATCTCGACCTTCAGATCGCGAGAGGTAGAGGTCACGACACGGACATCGACCTGCACATCCTGCTCGCCGCCGACGCGCCGGAACCTCTGGTCGACCAGGACACGCAGGATGCGGCTCTGGCTCTCTCGCGGCATGTCGCTGATTTCGTCCAGATAAAGCGTGCCATTGTGAGCGCGCTCGAACACGCCGATCTTGCGTGGCCGGCCGTCCTGCCCCTCTTCGCCGAACAGTTCGACATCCAGCCGTTCCGGCGTCATCCCTGCCGCCGAAATGGCGACGAACTCGGCGCGCGCGCGTGGACTGCCCTCGTGGATCTGGCGCGCGACCAGTTCCTTGCCCGACCCGGCGGGACCGGCAATCAGGACGCGGCTGTTGGCCTGGGCCACCTTGGCGATCGTGCTGCGCAGCGCCTGCGCCGCCTGCGACCGGCCGATCAGGCCCGACGGCGTCATGGTCTGGACGCGCAGCCGGCGGTTCTCGCGCCTCAGCGTCGCCGCCTCGATCGCTCGCTCGACGACCACCACCAGCCGGTCCGACTTGAACGGCTTTTCGATGAAGTCGTAGGCGCCGCGCTTCAGCGCCGTCACCGCCGTCTCGATATTGCCGTGGCCCGAGATCATCACCACCGGCAGGTCAGGGTCCAGCTCCTTGACCACTTCCAGCAGTTCCAGCCCATCCAGACCGCCGCCCTGCATCCAGATGTCCAGGATCGCCAGCGAAGGCTTCCTGGCCCGGATCGCGGCCAGGGCCTCGTCGGAGTTTGCGGCGACGCGTACGGCGTGCCCCTCGTCTTCCAGAAGGCCGGAAACCAGGTCGCGGATGTCGGCCTCGTCATCGACGACGAGAATGTCGGAACCGGTTGGTCGCATCTTGCCTCGCTATTCGGCGGCCAGGGTCTGGAGCCTGCGCTCCGCACCGTCGCCGCTTTTGCCGTGGGGTTTCAGGGGGAAGATCATGCACACGCGCGCACCGCGAAGCGTCTCGGCGTCGGCCAGTTTCAGCTCGCCGCCGTGGTCCTCGCAGATGCGTTTGACGATGGCCAGGCCCAGGCCCGTGCCCTTCTCGCGCGTGGTGACATAGGGTTCGGTCAGACGGTCGCGGTCCCGCGCGGGCAGGCCCACGCCGTCGTCCTCGACCATGAAGGTCGCGTGGCCATCGTCGACCGTCAGCGTAGCGATCACGCCCGCAGCTTCCGAGGCCGCCGCCTCGCCGGCCGCGAGACGGCGCGCAGCGACGGATTCGCCCGCGTTCTTCAGAATGTTGATCAGCGCCTGCCCCACCATCCGGCCGTCGGCCTGCAGGGTCGCCTTGGGCAGGGGCTCGGTGATGTCCACGACGATGTCTGGGGCCGCCACTCGCTGGGCGAACACGGCCTCGCGCAGCATTTCGGCGGGATTTTCCGGCGCGAAACGCGGCGCCGGCATTCGCGCGAAGGACGAGAACTCGTCCACCATCCGCCCGATGTCCCCGACCTGGCGAATGATGGTGTCGGTGCAGCGGTCGAAGATCTCGACATCCTCGCCGATCCTGGAGCGATATTTGCGCTTCAGCCGCTCAGCCGACAGCTGGATCGGCGTCAGGGGGTTCTTGATCTCGTGGGCGATGCGCCGCGCCACGTCGCGCCAGGCGGCGTTTCTCTGCGCCGTCACCAGCCGGGTGATGTCGTCGAAGGTCAGGACCATCTCGCCGCCCAGCCCGCCCTCAATGCGCACCCGCAGCCGACGCGTCTCGCCGTCGCGGCTGACGTCGATGTCTTCTTCGATATGGGCCTCGGCGCGACGGACCAGATCGCTCAGTTCCGGCGACAGGGCCGCCAGTTCGTGACCCAGCACTTCGGCATCTTCGATGTGCAGCAGTTGCAGCGCGCTGTCGTTGATGGCGGACACGCGCCCGCGCTTGTCCAGGCCGATGACCCCTGCGCTGACGCCGGACAGCACCGTCTCGATGAACCGGCTTCGGTCCTGGGCCTCGTCGCTTGCCGCCTTAAGCGCAGTCTGCTGCGCCTGCAGGTCGGCCGTCATGCTGTTGAAGGCGTCCGACAGGGTTGCGATCTCTGCAGGGGCGCCGTCGCTGTCCACGCGTGCGCTGAAGTCGCCGCCCGCCACCTGGCCCGCCGCTTTCGCCAGCCGCCCGATCGGCGCCGAAATGCTGCTGGCGGCCGACATTCCCAGCCATACCGCGCCCACCAGCACCAGCAGCGCCGTTTCCAAATAGCTGAGAACGAAAGCCGACTGGATCCGCGCACGACTTTCCTGTGCTTCACGATAGGCCTGGATCGACTGAACCGACGCGTTCATGCGCGCCACCAAGCCGTCTTGCAGCGGACGCACCAGATACAGATAGGCGTCGCCATAGGCCGGCAGGGCGATGACGGATCGCACCGTGTCGGGGTGTTGTGTCACATCCGTCGGCGGTTTCCCGCCCTGTGCGGCGTCCTCCAGATAGGTGCGCGGCGGGGCGAGATAGGGCGGCGCATCGGGCTGCTCGGCACGCGCCAAGACCTCGCCTTCGCCGTTCAGAATATAGATAGCGGGGTAACCGAAAATGTCTCCCACCTGGGCCAGCGCGGCGTTGAACTGGATGCGGTTGTCGAACAGCCCACGCGCGCTGTCCAACTGCTCGGAAATCGTCAGCAGGTCTGCATCCATGCCCGATGCGACATCCTGGACGTAGGCGCGGCCGACAACTGCGCCATTCTCGACTGACGCTTGGACGTTCTGGCTGAACCACTGGTCCACGCCCCGGTTGACCAACACGCCGAACACCAGGGCGATCAGCACCGAAGGGATCAGCGCCACCATGGAGAACAACGCGACGAATCGAAGATGCAGCCGGGAACCGGCTTCCTCGGTGCTTCTCGCCAGCGCCAGAACGCGACGACCCACGATGAACGCCAGACCGCAGATCAGCAGCAGATTGCCGATCAGAACGATCAACGCCAGTTGGCTGCTCGACCCTCGCGCATCGCCCGTGGTCGCTCCGGGGGCAACGACGACCAGCCAGATCGCCGCCGCCGTGATCACGACCGCAAGGAAATAGGCCAGTCCGAAGCCTGTGCGCGCCCGCTCGGCGTCCATCCGCCCCCAGAACGACCCATCGTCCGACACGCGGTCGGGTGGAGTGGTCGTCGCTGAAGGCGTATCCGTCATGCCACAGCAGTCTCCAACACCTGTGGCGGATATTCAACAACTGAGTTACCGATCTGCGGCAAATCCCTCCGCCAAAGCGCGGCCATGGCCGCCTCAACGGCCTCCGGCTCCTCGACCCGGCAAATTCTTGCCTTCGCCTCTCGACGGTGTTGCGGATCGGCCGGCCAAGGCGCCTGTTCGATGTACCAGCCGAGGTGCTTGCGAAACATCTTCAGGCCCAGCGGCAGGCCGTAGAATTGGACCGACGCCCGCAAGTGCTCGATCACGATAGCCAGCCGTTCCTCAGGCCCGGGCTCGTCCAAGGCCACGCCGTCGATCAGTGCCCGCTCCAGATGCGCTGCCAGCCACGGGCGACCATAGACGCCGCGTCCCAGCATCAGCCCGTCCGCGCCAGACTGGGCCAGCGCTTGGCGCGCCTCGTCCGCCGTAATGATGTCGCCATTGACGATGACCGGGATGCCCACCGCCGCCTTGACCGCCCCGACCGCATCCCAATCCGCCCGGCCGGTATAGAACTGCTTGCGCGTGCGGCCATGCACCGTCACCGCCTTGACGCCGATTTCCTCGGCGCGTTTGGCCAGTTCGGCGGCGTTGCGACTGTCGTCGTCCCAACCCAGCCGCATCTTGACCGTCACGGGCCGATTGGTGGCTTGGACCGCCGCCTCCATGATCCGGCAGGCCAGATCGGGCGTCCGCATCAGGGCCGAACCGGCGGCCGAGCCGGTGACCTCCTTGGCCGGGCAACCGAAGTTCAGATCGACGATGTCGGCGCCGGCCTTCTCGGCCATCCGCGCGCCCTCGCCCATCTGTTCGGGATCACGCCCAACCAGCTGGATTACCGTCAGCGGCAGGCCTGCGCCCACCGCCGCACGCCGCACGACATCGGGCCGCGCGCGCGCAAGCTCCTTGGCAGCCACCATCTCGGTCGCGACATAGGCGGCGCCCAGCCTTGACGCCAGCACGCGGAAAGGCAGGTCCGTGATCCCGGTCATCGGCGCCATCAGCACCTGGCCGGGCACGGTCACGTCGCCGATCTGTAGGGTCTTGGCCATTTCCGTCTTTCGCCGCATCGAATGGCCCTTCGTCAAGCACGACGGCGGCGCTTTGATGGTTTCGTCCCGTCGCGGCGCATTCTAGAAGGCCGCATGACTTTTTCGGGCATCATCGTCGCGGCCGGCTCCGGTTCGCGCGCAGGCGGCGACAAACAGTGGCGGACGCTGGGCGGCAAGCCTGTCCTGCGCTGGTCGGCTGAGGCGCTGCTGAACGCCGGCGCCGATGAACTGATCATCGTGGTCGCCCCCGATGCCCTGGATCGCGCGGCGGACGTACTGTCCGACCTGCCTCGCTGGCGCGCCGTCGCAGGCGGAGCCGCCCGAGCAGATTCGGTTCGCGCCGGCCTCGCGGCCCTGACCTGCGCGCCGGATCAGCCCGTGATGATCCACGACGCCGCCCGCCCCTTGCTTGACCGCGCCGTCATCGACCGCCTGCTGTCCGCCCTGGAGACTGCCGACGGCGCCCTGCCCGTCCTGCCCGTCGCCGACAGCCTGCGCCGTGGCGAGGCCGAGGTGATGACGGATGTAGTGGAACGCGACGGCCTGTGGCGAGCGCAAACCCCTCAGGCCTTCCGCCGCCGCATAATCGAAGCCGCCGACGCCGCCTGGACCGGCCCCGACGCCCCGACGGACGAAGCCGTCGTCGTTCAGCGCAACGGCGGCCGTATCGCGCTGGTTCAGGGCGACGCCCGCCTGATGAAACTGACCTATCCGGAGGACTTCGCCATGGCTGAGGCCCTGCTGCCCCAAGCGGCCCGTTTCCAGACCCGCATCGGGTCCGGCTATGACGTTCATCGCTGGGGTCCCGGCGGTTCGGTATGGCTGTGCGGGATCGAGGTGCCGCACGACCAGACGCTGATCGGCCATTCCGATGCAGACGCCGGTCTTCACGCCCTGACCGACGCCATTCTGGGCGCCATCGCGGCGGGCGATATCGGCGACCACTTCCCCCCGACCGATCCGAAGTGGAAGGGTGCCTCGTCGGATCAGTTCCTGGTCCACGCCGCCGAACTGGTCGCCCAGCGCGGCGGCCGCATTGTCAATGTGGACGTCACCCTGATCTGCGAACGCCCCAAGGTGAAGCCGCACCGCCAGGCCATGCGTGACCGGATCGCCGCCCTGCTGGACCTTCCGCTCGACGCGGTCAGCGTCAAGGCGACGACGACCGAGGGCCTGGGCTTCACCGGCCGTGGCGAAGGCCTCGCCGCCCAGGCCGTGGCCACCGTCGAACTGCCCGCTTCCTAGCTTGCGAGGTCCATCTGACGGACCAGGGAGCCGAACAGATTGACATAGTCGTCGGTCCAGGGCCGCACCGTCGTCGGCGCCAGTACGCGCCAGCGTCCGTCCGTGCCGAACCCCTCCAGCGACGCCTGGCTCTTGCCGATCAACAGCGCCTCGGTCGAGGCTTCGGCCATCGCCCCCAACCCCGGCCGCTCGATATAGACCTGATGCAGATGCGGGACCTTCAGAGTCTGGGCCGCCGCCTCGGCCGGCAGAGTGATCTCCAGATTGCGGTTCGACAGGTGCAGCATCACGACTCCGTCCGGCGCCAGAAGCCGCAGATAGCCACGGATCGCCTCGACCGTCAGCAGGTGGGTCGGCACCGCGTCCGACGAGAAGGCGTCGATGACCAGCAGATCGTAGGAACCCGCCGGCTCGCGATCCATCGTCAGCCGCGCGTCCCCGATCACCGTCCGCACCGGCCCGTCGGCGCAACCATTGATGAAGCTGAACCAGCGCGGGTCGCGCGACAGCCGGTCCACCATCGGATCGATCTCGAAGAAGGTCAGTTGGTCCTGCGCCCGCTTGTAGGCCGCCATCGCCCCCGACCCCTGGCCCACCACCCCGACACGCGCGCCGTCCAGCCGCCGCGCCTGCATCTGCAGCATCGCCTGACCCAGCGGCGTCGAGGTCGCATAATAGAGGGTCGGCTGGCAGATGTGCGACCGTCCCTGCGCCTGCGCCCCATGCAGGGTCGTGCCGTGCATCAGCACATGGACCGGCCCGCCCATCAGCGGATCGTCGATCTTGGCCACCCGCATGACGCCGAAGAAGCTGCGGTCCGACAGCGCCCAGTCATAGCCGCGCGCCAGATGGTATCCCGACCAGGCGATGGCGGCTAGAACCACGGCAAACAGCACCGCGCGGTCCCGCACCAGAAAGGCGAACAGCGCCGCCACGCCCAGCACGCCCTGCGCGATCCGCACCAGTTGGGCGTCCGGGATCGCCGCGCGCACGTCCGGCGCATAGCGCACGGCCTCCATCGACAGCGGCCCCAGGAAGGCGATGGCCACCCCGGCGACGCAGCAGACGATCTCCCACGACCGAATGTCGCCCCGACGCCACGGCCGCAGCAGGGCCGCAGCCACCAGCACCAGCGGATACTCCCACACCATATTGAACACGACCGGCGCGATCAGGCCGTTGAACACCCCGCCGACCACGCCGCCCAGCGACAGCAGCAGATAGAATTCCGTCAGCCGATCCGGCGCCGGCCGCCGCGCCGCCAGCCGCTGGTGACACATCAGCGCGGTGAAGAAGAAAGCCGCCAGATTGACCGTGAAGACCAGCAGCCACTCGCCCGTCCGAAACGCGACCATGGCGGCGCACGCCGCCCCCATCGCCGCCTGCAGGCCCAGGGCCAAACCCGCCGGAATGGCCGGACGCGCCTGAAACGCGATCACGAAGGTCAGCAGATACAGCGCCAGCGGAATGACCCACAGAAAGGGCGCCGAGGCCACATCGGTGGTCAGATGCGCCGTCACCCCCAGCATCAGGCTGGAAGGCGCGGCGGCCAGCAGCACCAGCATCCCCTTTTCGCGCCAGGCGATCGGCGGGCTGATCGTCAGGGGCGCCGGATCCGCCATCCCGACCTCGCGTCGTCGCCAGACCTGCGCGCCCAGCCCCACGACCATCAGCACGAACAGGCCGTAGCCGAGGCTCCACCCCAATCGCTGATCCGACAGACTGGCGAGCGGCTCGATCAAAACCGTATAGGCCAGCAACGCCAGGAAACTGCCCAGGTTCGACGCGGCGTACAGGACATAGGGGTTCTGGCCGTCCGCATGCCCCGCCCTCACCCGCGCGTACCAGGCCTGCAACAACGGCGCGGTCGCCGACAGCACCGCGAACGGCGCCCCGACCGACAGGGCCAGGGTCGCCAGCAGCCACATGGCCGGTTGCGACGGATCGGGGTCGCCCAGCAATCCGCTGACCCTGAGCGGGAGAAACAGCGCCGCCAGCACCAGCAGGGCCAGATGCACCATCACCTGGATCCGCATCACGGGGATGCGCTGCAACAGGTGAGCATAGAGGTATCCCGCCAAAAGCGCGGTCTGGAAGAAGACCATCGAGGCGTTCCACACCGACGGCGATCCGCCCAGCGTCGGCAGCACCAGCTTGGTCACCATCGGCTGGACGACGAAGACCAGACAGGCCGAGGTGAAGATGGCGACGGCGAACAGGATCGGCGCAGTGCGATCCGACGTCTTGGCGGAGGGGCGCAGCGGATCGACAGCCTCGGTCATGGCTCTGGTTAGAGCGGGACTCGCGGCCTATGAAAAGGCCATGTTTCCGCAAGACATACAGCGCCTGGCGCAACAGATCGTCGCAACCGCGACCGAACGGGGCCTGATGCTGGCCACGGCTGAAAGCTGCACCGGCGGCCTGGTGGCGGCGGCCCTGACGGCCGTCCCCGGCTCGTCGGCCGCGCTGGACCGGGGCTTCGTCACCTACAGCAACGAGGCCAAGATGCAGATGCTGAACGTGCCTGCCACGACCCTCGCCACCCACGGCGCGGTGTCGGAGGCGACCGCCCGCGCCATGGCGGCTGGCGCCGTCGCCCGGTCTCGCGCGGCCGTCTCCGTCTCCGTCACCGGCATCGCCGGTCCCGGCGGCGGCTCGGCGGACAAGCCGGTCGGTCTGGTGCATTTCGCGGCGCAGGGGCCCGCCGGCCTGATCCACCGGGTCGAGCGATTCGGCGACATCGGCCGCGACGACGTCCGTCTGGCTAGCGTCCGCTTCGCCCTGGAGCTGCTGGCGGATCGACTGGCGTGAGCGACCCCGTCGTCGTCGACGCGCGGGGCCACCGCTGCCCCATGCCCAGCCTGAGACTGATGAAGGCGATGGCCGGCGCCGCGCCTGGTTCCCGCTTCGTCCTGCTGGCCACCGATCCGATGGCGCGCATCGACGTGCCCTTTATGATGTCACAGAGCAACGGCCGGATGATCGCGGTGGACGAGGCCGACGGCCTGCTTCGCCTTACGGTCGAGACCGGCGACTGGCCCGGCGCTCCGACAGATTGACCACTCCGGCCGGCGGCGTCTGCACCACCGCGCGGGCCTTGGCCGCCATCTCCATCTCCGTGGCAAAGGCTCCGCCGTAGAAGATGGCGTTCACGTTCCACGACAGCCAGATCAGCAACACGACCACGGCGCCGACCGACCCATAGGTGGCCCCCAGCGGCGCGATCTGCTCGACATAGATGGCGCAAAGCCAGGACGACACTACCGACATCAGCGTCGCCACCAGGCCGCCAGCGATGGACGGCAGCCAGGCCACCGGCGTCCTGTGGCTCATGGCGTAGCGGTAGAGCAGCGTCAGCCCGATCACCAAACCGACCGCCGGCAGAAACGCGTCCAACGGCGCCAGGCCGCCGCCCATCGGCGCGCCCGCAGCCGATGACGAGGCATGGGCGAGGATTCGCACGGTCACCACCGCGCCGGACACCACGGTGAACAGCGCAAAGGCGAAGATGGCGACGAAGAAGGCCAGCAGGTTGAACTTGAAGAAGCCATGCGGCTCCGTCTCGTCATGAATCAGGTTCAGTCCCGCCAACAAGGCCTTGAAACCCCTGTGCGCGGCGTAAGCGCCTACGAACAGGGCGAACGCGCTCTGGGCCGACACGGTGCGGGCCGAGGCGTTGCTCAGCCGCGCGATCTCGTCCTGAAAGATGGTCTGCGCCGCGCTGGGCAGCAGGTCCGACAGGGCGGCCGCCTGGGCGCTGACCTCGCTGATCGACAGACCGATCTTGTAGAAGCCGATCAGGATGGCGATGGCCGGAAATACCGCCAGCAGGGCGAAGAAGGACACGCCGCCCGTGTAGAGCATCACGTCTCGCCCCCAACTGCGGGTGAAGGCTCGCACGGCCAGTCCGCCCCAGAATCCGGGCGCCTTCAGGACCGATCGCGTCAGCTGTTCACTCAAACCGGTCCCCACAACCGTTGCCAGAAGCGGCGGAACCTAGCGGATTTCGTTGGCCGGGAAAGTCTCATCCGCGTGAGCGTCATCTTTACCCACTTCCGGCCCACCCGACATTGCATCCTTAACACCCTCGTCGCTATGGTCCGCGCGCCTTCGACCGGCTATGGGCGCGGCGACTTACGGAGACGACCGGCTTGGCTTTCGACGCGCGTGTATTGATCCTGGCGGCTGACGACGGCCGGATCGGGCCGCT
Source organism: Brevundimonas sp. FG128 (assembly GCF_057809775.1). Lineage (NCBI taxonomy): Bacteria > Pseudomonadati > Pseudomonadota > Alphaproteobacteria > Caulobacterales > Caulobacteraceae > Brevundimonas > Brevundimonas sp. FG128. The sequence continues at coordinate 90,515 of NZ_JBMDKP010000002.1, read as the reverse complement.
CGCTGCGGGGCTGGACGCGCTGGGCTGGCGCACCGTCACGGCGCGGGACCTCGTCTCGGCCGAAATGACGCTTCAAGACTTTCCGCTGGAAGCCGCCATCGTCGACATCGACACCCTGGGCGAGGATGCGGCCCTGCGCCTGCGCGCCGCCGCCGAGCCACGCCGCCTGCCCATCATGGTCATCGGCGCGCGCCCTGATTCGGTGAAGGGCGCGGACCTGACCATGTCCACGCCGCCCCACCCGGCCCAGGCCGCCCTGCGCCTGGAGCAACTGGGACGCGCCGCCATCGCGGAAGAAGAGTTCCGCCTGCGCGTAACGACCTTCGCCACGCGCGGCGTCGGCCTGGACGCCCGATCCGATGACGACGGGCCGCTGCGCGTGTTGGCCGCCGGCGTTGCGGATCGCCGCTTCCTGGCCCTGTCCAACGCCCTGACCGCCGCCGGCGTCGAGGTGATCGCCGCCCCGACCCCTTACACCGCCTTCGACTATCTGCACGAAAGCCCGTTCGACGCCGCCGTGCTGTGGGGCGCCGAGGATCATGCGCCGGCCCTGTCCATCGCGGCGGGCATGAAGCGCAACACCCGCCTCTATCACATCCCGCTGATGCTCTATCTGCGCGGCAAGAACGAGATCAGCCTCTCGGAGCTGTTCAACCGCGGCTTCGCCGACGTGGCCTCGGTCGATACGCCGGAAGGCGAGACGGCCGAGCGTATTCTCGCCCTGGCCGGCGCCCACCGTACCCACCTGGGCATCCGCAAGACGCTCGATTCGGTCCGCAGCCTGGAACTGATGGATCCCGCGACCGGCCTGTTCACCCCCGAACTGTTCGCCAGCCATTTGGGCCGCGTCGCAGACGCGTCTCGCGCCCGCAAACGTCCTCTGTCTGTCTGCGTCCTGCGTGTCCGCGAAACCGAATCGGTCACCTGGGCGCGTCAGGGCGGCTGGCTGGACCGCGCCATGCCCCAGATCGGCGCCATGGTCTCGCGCCTGGTGCGGGTGGAGGACACCCCTGCCCGCCTGGCCAAGGAAGTCTTCGCCCTGGCCCTGCCCGCGACCCATGCCGATCCGGCGCGTCTCGCCGCAGAACGGATCGCCGCCGTCATCGGCTGCACCGCCTTCGACGCCGGCCCCGACCGCTCGCCCTTCGTCGCCGAATTCGACGTCGGCGCCGCCGAGATGCAACCGAACGAAAGCGCGGCCGCCCTCTTGGAACGCGCCTCCGCCGACCTGTTCGAAAAGACGCGCTGAGGGCTTACGCCCCCGCCACCCGCGCCAGGTCGGCGGTGATCCGCTCCGCCACCTTCAGCCGCTCTTCCGCCGTCGGCCAGTCGCCCGTCACGACGATCTTCTGATCCGGTCGAATCTTCCAGAACGCCTGGTTCTTCTGGATCAGCCCGACCAGACCCATCGGGTTCGGGAAGCTATTGTCGCGCAGCGTCAGCACGGCGCCCCGCGGCCCGATGTCGATTTTCTCGATACAGGCGCGGCGGCAGTTCGACTTGATGCCGACGATCTTCAGCAGTTGCTGCGCCTCGTCCGGCAGGGGCCCGAACCGGTCGATCAGTTCGGCGGCCAGGGCTTCACGATCCTCGGCCTGTTCTGCGTCGGACAGGCGGCGGTACAGGCTGAGACGAACATTCAGGTCCGGGACGTATTCCTCTGGAATCAAAACGGAAGCGCCGACATTGATCGACGGCGACCAGCCGCGATCGACAGTCAGTCCCTCGCCCTTCTCGCGCAGTTCCGCCACCGCATCCTCCAGCATCTGCTGGTACAGTTCGACGCCGACCTCGCGGATATGGCCCGACTGTTCGTCGCCCAGCAGATTGCCGCCGCCGCGCTGGTCCAGATCGTGGCTGGCCAGCTGGAAGCCGGCGCCCAGATTGTCCAGCGACTGCAGCACCTGCAATCGCCGCTCGGCCGACAGGGTCATCGGCTTGACTGCATCCGTGGTCAGATAGGCGAAAGCCCGCGCCTTGGACCGCCCGACCCGTCCCCGGATCTGGTACAGCTGCGCCAGGCCGAACATGTCGGCGCGGTGCACCACCAAGGTGTTGGCCGTCGGAATATCCAGCCCGCTCTCGACGATAGTGGTCGAGACCAGCACGTCGTATTCGCCGTCGTAGAAGGCGCTCATCACCTCCTCGAGCTGGGTCGCCGACATCTGACCGTGGCCGACGACGAACTTCACCTCGGGCACCTGCTCACGCAGGAATTTCTCGATGGCCGGCAGGTCCTTCAGGCGCGGCGCGACATAATAGGCCTGGCCCCCGCGATATTTCTCGCGCAGCAGGGCCTCGCGCACCAGCACCGGGTCCCACGGCGTGACATAGGTCCGCACCGCCAGGCGATCGACCGGCGGGGTGGCGATGATCGACATCTCGCGAATGCCCGACAGCGCCATCTGCAGGGTGCGCGGGATCGGCGTGGCGGTCAGGGTCAGCAGGTGAACGTCGGCGCGCAGCGACTTCAGCTTCTCCTTATGCTTGACGCCGAAGTGCTGCTCCTCATCGACGATGACCAGGCCCAGGTCGCGGAAACCGACCTGTTCGGACAGCACCGCATGGGTGCCGACGACGATCTCGACCGAGCCGTCCTTAAGGCCGGCGCGCGTTTCCGCCGCCTCCTTGCCCCCCACCATCCGCGACAGTTGGCGCACCTTCACAGGCCAGCCGGCGAACCGCTCGGTGAAGGTCTTGTAGTGCTGGCGCGCCAGCAGGGTCGTCGGCGCCACGATGGCCACCTGCTGCCCCGTCATGGCCACCACGAAGGCGGCCCGCAGCGCCACCTCGGTCTTGCCGAAGCCGACGTCGCCGCAGATCAGGCGATCCATCGGCGTGCCCTTGCCCAGATCCTCCAGCACGTCGCCGATGGCGTTCAGCTGATCGTCCGTCTCCTCGTAGGGGAAGCGGGCGCAGAATTCAGCGAACAGGCCCGGCGGCGGCACCACCGCGTCGGTCTCGCGCAGCGCGCGCTTGGCGGCGAGCGCGATCAGCCCCTCGGCCATGGCGCGCAGACGCTCCTTGGCCTTGGACTTGCGCGCCTGCCATCCGGCGCCGCCCAGCCGGTCCAGCTGCGCGCCTTCTGAATCCGACCCATAACGAGTCAGAAGATCAATGTTTTCAACCGGCAAATAGAGTTTGCTCTCACCGGCGTACAACAGCTCCAGACAATCATGCGGCGCCTGCTGGATCTCCAGCGTCTTCAGCCCCTCATACCGCCCGATGCCGTGATCCAGGTGAACCACCAGATCCCCGGTCGTCAGGGCCGAGGCCTCGGCCAGGAAGTTCGACGCCCGCCGCTTCTTGCGCGGCCGCGCCAGCCGATCACCCAGAATATCGGTCTCGGAAATGACGGCGACCTCGTCCGTCGCAAACCCATGCTCGACCGGCAGCACGCCGCGCAGATACAGGTCCTTGGGCGCCGCCTGAACATCGGCCCAGTCGCGCACGGCGACGATATGATCCAGGCCGTGGTCGGCCAGCATGGTCGCCAGACGCTCAGACGAGCCTTCGGTCCACGAGGCGAACAGCACCCGTTTGCCGTCAGCCTTCAGCGCCGCAGCATGGGCCGCGACGGCTTCGAACAGGTTGACGCTGTCCTGCGCCCGCTCGGCCGCGAATGTCCGGCCCAGCCGGCCGCCGGCGTCCTCGCCACCGCCGGAAAACGGCGTGAACCGCCGCACGGCGCGTCCCGCCAGCGCCTGATTCCAGTCGCCGGCGTCCAGATACAGCGACCGGGGGGGCAGCGCGCGATTGGCCGCCGCATGCCCCTTCGTCTTTGCCGCTTCCGTCCGCCCCTCATAGGCGTCGGCGATCAGGTCCCACCGCTCGGCCCGCGCGCTCTCGGCCTGATTGTCCAGGAAGATCTGGGCCTGATCCGGCAGATAGTCGAACAGCGAATCCAGGGTCTCGTAGAACAGCGGCAGCCACTGCTCCATGCCCTGACGCCGCGCGCCCTCGCTGATCGTCGCATACAGGGGATCGTCGCCGGGTGCCCCGAACAGCTTCAGATAGCCGGTGCGAAAACGCGAGATCGCCTCCGCATCCAGCAAGGCCTCCGAGACGGGGGCCAGCGACACCGCCGTCATCTGGCCCGTCGATCTCTGGGTCTCGGGGTCGAAGGTGCGAATCGATTCCAATTCCGAACCGAACATGTCCAGACGCACCGGCTCCTCGAAGCCCGGCGGATAGACATCCACCACCCCGCCCCGCACCGCGAACTCGCCCCGCTCCGACACGGTCGAGGCCCGGACATACCCGTTGGCGGCGAAGTACCGCTCCAGCGCCTGGATATCGAGATCGCGCCCGACCTTGGTCTCGAACCCCGCCTGGGTCGTCACCGACTTGGGCGGCGTCCTCTGCATGGCTGCGCCGACGGTCGTGACCACCAGAACCGGCGCGTCGCCCGTCTTGCGCTGGGCCAAGCGCGTCAGGGTCGCCATCCGCTGGGCGGCGATGCCCGCTGTCGGGCTCAGCCGGTCATAGGGCAAGCAGTCCCAGGCCGGATATTCAAGGATTTCTATATCTTGTGAGAAAAAGCGGAACGCCTGAACAAACCCGCCCGACCGCTGATAATCGCGCGCCACGAAGACGCCGACCCCGCCGTTCGCCTTGATCCGCTCGGCGACGACCAAGGCGTCCAGCCCCTCGGGCGCCCCGCCCAGATCGGCGTCGGTCCGGTGCTGTGCAGTGACCTGTTGATCCATCAGCCGATGCCCTTGCCGACCTCGGCCGCCACATGCTCGCGCATGAAGGCGCGGACCTTGGCCATCACCGGGGTCTCGAACTCGGACGGCGTCGGATCACGTTCGATGATCCAGCCATAGAGCCACTGGTCTTCCTCGTCGATCAGCAACTCGAACTGGTCCAGCTCGGCGTCCGTCAGCGTCGGCGCCACCTGGTCCGAAAAGGGACCCAGCACCATGTCGGCCTCGCGGAAGCCCCGCCGCCAGGACCGGAACTGGATTCGGCCCAGCCGCTGTTTCCGCTCCGGGGTCATTTCGTCTTCAGGACGCGCGTCGATTTCGGCCACAAGATTCCTTGCCCGGCAAAGTTGGAAGACGCTCAAGCCGCGAGCCACCGCGTGGCGAGCGTCAGCATCCTCAAATGGAAGAAGCGCAGATAGCGTTCCTGAACGGACTTCGCCACCCGTCATGGTCACGCTATGTTCCCCGCGATGCGTCCGCAGATTCTCTTTCCCCTGTTCGCCGAGGTCTCCAGCCTGAAGGGCGTGGGCCCCCGCGCCTTGCCCCTGGTGCAGAAGGTGGCGGGCCCGCTGGTGCGCGATCTGGCCTTCCTCAGCCCCTCCGGCGTCATTGTCCGCCGTGCGATGGAGGCCGCGACCGCCGTGGACGGCGAGGTCGGAATCTTCGAGATCGTCATCGACCGCCTGTTCGTCCCCAGCCGCCCCGGCGCACCGCTGAAGGTCCGCGCCAGCGACCCGACCGGCTTCGTTCACCTGGTCTGGTTCGGCGGCTCGCCCCAGCATATCGACCGGCTGCTGCCGCGCGGCGAGACCCGGCTGGTCTCGGGCAAGGTCGAACGCTTCAACGGCGAAGTCCAGATCGTCCACCCGGACATCGTGACGCCCGACAAGGCCGCCGACATCCCGGCTTCCGAACCCGTCTATCCGGCGACGCAAGGCCTGACTTCGCGCCAGCTGCGCAAACTGGTCCAGGCCGCCCTGCCCGCCGCCCCCGACCTGCCGGAATGGCAGGACCCCGCCTGGCTGAAGAAGCAGAACTGGCTGGGCTGGCGCGCCGCGCTGGACGCCCTGCATGCCCCGGCGGGCGAGCTGGACCTGACGCCCGACGCCCCGGCCCGCCAGCGCCTGGCCTATGACGAATTCCTGGCCCACCAGTTGGCCCTGGCCCGCCGTCGCCGCGCCCGCGAGATCAAACCCTCGCCCGTCATCGCGCCTGGAGCAGCCTCCGAACACCTGCTCCAGGCCCTGCCCTTCACCTTGACCAACGCCCAGGCCCAGGCCGTCGCCGAAATCCGTCGCGACCTGGCCTCCGGCAAACAGATGGGCCGCTTGCTTCAGGGGGATGTGGGATCGGGCAAGACCGCCGTCGCCGCCCTGGCCCTGGCCGATGCGGCCTCCAGCGGCTTCCAGTCCGCCCTGATGGCCCCGACCGAAATCCTGGCCCGCCAGCATTACGAGAAACTCGGCCCCCTGCTGGAGGCGGCCGGCGTCGCCTCCGTCCTGCTCACCGGCCGCGACACCAACGGCCAGAGGCGCGAGAAGCTGGCCGCCCTGGCCTCCGGTCACGCCCAGGTCGCCATCGGCACCCACGCCCTGTTCCAGGACGCCGTCCGCTTCGACCGCCTGGCCCTGGCCGTCATCGACGAACAGCACCGGTTCGGCGTCAGCGAGCGCCAGCGGCTTCAGTCCAAGGGCGATCCGCGCATCGGCGCCGTCCACCTGCTGACCATGTCGGCCACCCCCATCCCCCGCACCCTGGAACTGACCCAGTACGGCGAGCTGGAGGTCAGCCGCCTGATGGAGAAGCCGCCGGGCCGCACCCCTGTCACCACCGCCGTCGTCCCTCTGGCCCGTATCGGCGAGGTCGCCGCCCGGCTGAAGACGGCGCTGGACGCCGGCGCCCAAGCCTATTGGATCTGCCCCCTGGTCGCCGAATCCGAGGCCATTGACCTCGCCGCCGCCGTCGACCGCGCCGACGACCTGCGTCGCCTGCTGGGCGTCGAGGTGGGCCTGGCCCACGGCCAGATGCCGGGCGCCGAGCGCGAAGCCGTCATGGCCGACTTCGCCGACGGCCGCATTCCCCTGCTGGTCGCCACCACGGTGGTCGAGGTCGGAGTGGACGTGCCCAACGCCTCCATCATGGTCATCGAACACGCGGACCGGTTCGGCCTGGCCCAGTTGCACCAGCTGCGCGGCCGCGTCGGACGGGGCTCGAAGGCCAGCTCCTGCATCCTGCTGTACGGCGGCCAGGACGGCGCCCTTGGTGAAACCGCGAAAGAACGCCTCGAAACCCTGCGCCGCACCGAGGACGGCTTCGTCATCGCCGAGGAAGACTTCCGCCTGCGCGGCGGCGGCGACCCCCTGGGCCTGAAACAGAGCGGCTTCCCCGCCTACCGCTTCGCCGACCCGATCCGCCACCGCTCCCTGATGCTGGCCGCCGCCGACGACGCCCGCCTGATCCTGAACCGCGACCCCGATCTGACGTCCGAGCGGGGCCAGGCGGTGCAGGTGCTGGAAGAACTGTTCGACTGGAAGGGGCATAAGGCGGGATCGGATTGAGCGGGTCCTCGCCCCCGCCCAACGCCCAACGCCCAACGCCCAACGCCCAACGCCCGTCATCCTAGGCCTTGTGCCTAGGATCCATAGACTCAAATATCAGGAACGATCGCACATCCGCCGACCGCGCCCGACGCTACACACCGAGCGTATGGATCCTAGGCACAAGGCCTAGGATGACGGTGATCAGACGGGCCCCGCCACGTCTTCTGTTCCACATGGCGGACTTGGGGTGGAGGCGCAGAGCCCTATCGTTTCAGGCCCTGATCGCCTCCATCAGGGGCGGGGTTCCCAGCACCGCCCTCTGGATCTTGCCTCATGCTTTTGGCGTCGCGACCGGCTAGAACGCCCCAAATGTTGCGCCTGTCAGAACTTAAGCTGCCCCTCGACCACTCGCCTGAGGCCTTGCCCGCCGCGATCGCCGCCCGCCTGGGCGTGCCGCCGCACGATCTCGTGTCCTGGTCGATATGGAAGCGGGCGCACGATGCCCGCAGGAAATCCGCGATTCTGAAAGTCTACATCCTCGACGTCGAGCTGAGGGATGAATCGGCGGTGCTGGCCCGCTTTGCGGACGACGTGCACGTATCGCCGACGCCAGACGTGGCCTATCGCCCGGTCGCGGTCGCGCCCAGGACCGAGCGCCTTCGGCCGGTCGTGATCGGGGCCGGGCCGTGCGGCTTGTTCGCCGGGCTGATCCTGGCCGAGATGGGGTTCAAGCCGATCATCCTCGACCGTGGCAAGGTGGTCCGTGAGAGGACCAAGGACACCTGGGAGCTGTGGCGCAAAGGCAAGCTGCACCCGGAATCCAACGTGCAGTACGGCGAGGGCGGGGCCGGCACGTTTTCCGACGGCAAGCTCTACAGCCAGATCAAGGATCCGCGCTTCCTGGCCCGCAAGGTGTTGACCGAGTTCGTCGCGGCCGGAGCGCCGGAGGAAATCCTCACCGAGGCCCACCCGCACATCGGCACCTTCCGCCTGGTGACCATGGTCGAGGCCATGCGCGAGAAGATCGAAAAACTGGGCGGCGAATATCGCTTCGAGCACCGGGTCACGGACATCGATCTCGACAAGGGCGTTATCCGGGGCGTGCGCCTGCACACCGGCGAGACGCTGGAGGCCGACCACGTGGTCTTCGCCATCGGCCATTCGTCGCGCGACACCTTCCAGACTCTCTACGAACGCGGCGTCCATATCGAGGCCAAGCCGTTCTCGATCGGCTTCCGCATCGAGCATCCGCAGTCGTGGATCGACCGGGCGATGTTCGGTCCTTGCGCCGGCCACCCCGATCTTGGCGCGGCGGCCTATACGCTCTCGCACCACTGCTCGAACGGTCGCACCGTCTACAGCTTCTGCATGTGCCCGGGCGGCACCGTGGTCGCGGCCACCAGCGAGCCCGGCCGCGTCGTGACCAACGGCATGAGCCAATATTCGCGCAACGAGCGGAACGCCAACTCCGGCTTCGTGGTCGGCATCTCGCCCGAGGATTACGGGAGCGACCACCCGCTGGCGGGCATCGAACTGCAACGGGATCTGGAGACCCGCGCCTATGCGGCCGGCGGCGGAGACTATTTCGCGCCCGGCCAACTGGTCGGCGACTTCCTGGAGGGCCGCGCCTCGACCACGCTGGGCGAAGTCATTCCCAGCTACAAGCCGGGTGTGCGCCCGACTGATCTGGCGCCGCTGATGCCCGACTATGTGATCGCCGCCATGCGCGAGGCCCTGCCCGTCTTCGGCCGCAAGATCGCTCGCTACGACGACGCCCAGGCGGTTCTGACGGGCGTCGAAACCCGCAGTTCATCCCCGATCCGAATGACCCGCGGCGCCGACTTTCAAAGCCTGAACGTGCGCGGCCTGTTCCCTGCCGGCGAAGGCGCCGGCTATGCGGGCGGCATCCTGTCGGCCGCCGTCGACGGCATCAAGGTGGCCGAAGCCGTCGCCCGGTCGATGGGCGCGAAGGTGGCGGCGTAGACAAGAGGCGGCGCATAGGCTGCGCTGTCCGCCCGCCAAACATGCCAGCCTCAGCCGATCATCCTCCAGCCATCGAACCCGACCTCGACGTTGGCGGGAACAATCGCCGACAGTTCGTTGTAATCCATGTCGATATGCAGGTTCGTCAACACCGCACGTTCCACATCGGCGGCGGCGATCCATTCCAGCGCCCGGTCCAGATGCGCATGGGTCGGGTGCGGCGCGTAACGCAGGGCGTCCACGATCCAGATCTTGCATCCGGCCACAGCCGCCAGCGCCGCCTCGTCCAGATCGGATACGTCGCTGGAATAGGCCATGTCGCCCAGCCGATACCCTACCGACCGGATCGGCCCGTGCGCCTGGTCGAAGGTCGTGACCGGGATCGCCCCACCCGCCCCCTCGACTGACCAAGAGGTCCCGTGCGGCGGAATGATCCGCCCGTCCAGCAGCGGCGGATAGCCGAACTTGCTCTCGAAGATATAGTCGAACCGATGCGTCAGCGAGCCATGCGTCGCCGCATCCATCCACGCCGGGATCCGCTTCCTCGACCGCGCGGCGAAGGTGCGCAGATCGTCTATCCCGTGGGTCTGGTCGGCGTGGTCGTGGGTATAGAGGACAGCATCCACATGCTTGGTCTCGCTGGCCAGCATCTGTTCGCGCAGGTCCGGCGAGGTGTCGATCAGGATGTTGGTCACCCCCCCCGCCCCGGTCTTTCTCGCCAGCATCGAGCAGCGCGTCCGCCGGTTCTTCGACTCGGCCGGGTCGCAGACGCCCCAGTCGCCGTCGCCGCGCGGCACCCCGCCGGAGGATCCGCTGCCCAGGATGACGACTTCGAAGCTCATGCCGGTCTCGGTATCCGGTCAAAGAGGCCGAAGAAGGCCTCGGTGGTTCTCTGGTCCGCATCCTCGGCGCTCCAGCCCCGGATCTCGGCCAGCTTGTCCAGCACATGGCTGATATAGGCCGGCTCGTTGCGCCGCCCCCGATGCGGGATGGGCGCCAGATAGGGGCAGTCGGTCTCGACGATTATACGGTCGCCGGGCATGTCCCGGATCACCGCCCGCACATCCTCGGCCGCCTTGAAGGTGGCGATCCCTGAAGCCGAGAACCAGGCCCCCAGTTCCGCTGCGATTCCCGCCAGTTCAGCCCCACTGGTGTAGCAGTGCATCAGCATCTTGAACGGCCCGGCGGCGTGCTCCTCCTTCAGGATGGCCCCCATGACCTCATCCGCCTCGCGGGTATGGATCACCAGCGGCAGGCCCGTCTCCCGCGCCGCCGCCACATGCTGGCGGAACACCGCCGCCTGGATCTCGCGCGGACTGAAGTCATAGTGGAAGTCCAGACCGCACTCGCCGATCCCGACCACCTTGGGCCGTTGGGCCAGCTCGATCAGGGTCGCCGCCGTCAGGTCCGCCGCATCCTTGGCCTCGTGCGGATGGACGCCCACCGTGCACCAGATGTCCGGGTTTGCCATGGCGATCCCATGGGTCGCCTCGAAGGTGGTCAGCTTGTCCGAGATCTCGACCATCAGACCGACCCCCGCCTCGCGCGCCCGGGCGATCACCTCGTCCCGGTCCTCGTCGAACTGGGGCGCGTGCAGGTTTACATGGCTGTCGATCAGCATCAGCCCATCCGCTCCTGCTGGGCCTGGACCCGCTTCAAGTCCGCCAGCGCCCCGGCCAGCACATCGGCCTTGTCCAGGTTCAGTCCCGCCGCCCGTTCCGGCAACGGCTGCAGCCGCTCCCACAGTTCGGCCCAGCGATTGCCGGCGCCCGGCGCGCTCTGCAACGCCCGCATCCGAACCGCCGCGATCAGCCGGTCCATCAGGGTCTCGAACCGCTCCTGCCCTTCCGCGCCCCGGAACTTGTCGGCGATGGCCAGAGCTTCGGCCCGGTCCACATCCCCCTCGACCCAGCGACGCGCCAACTGATCCATCTCGAAGGTCGCGCCCGAGGCCAGGGCCAGGGCTGCGCCCGGCGACCCGCCCGCCATGGCCGCCGCGTGTTCGGCCTCCTCCGGCTCCGCCCCCGTGCGATTGCGCACCAGGGTCTCCAGCCGCTCCGGCGTCCAGATAGGGAAGCTCAGTCGCCGACAGCGCGACCGGATCGTGGCCAGCAGCCGCCCCGGCGCGTGGGTCACCAGGAACAGCACGCCCCGCTCGGGCGGCTCCTCCAGCACCTTCAGCAGGGCGTTGGCCGCGTTGATGTTCAGGTCGTCGGCCGCATCAATGATCGCCACCCGGTGCTGGGCCTGCGACGGGCTCTTGGAAAAGAACTCCGGCAGGTCGCGCGACTGATCAACCGAGATCGACTTCTTGGTCTTCCCGCCCTCGACCAGCCGTTCCAGCACCAGCAGGTCCGGGTGCGACTGGGCCGAGATCAGCCGGCTGACCGGATCCTCGCGTCGCGCGCCCAGCGGCCCTCGCGCCGGATCGGCCGCCGCGCCCAGGAGCCGCCGCGCCGCGCGATAGGCGAAGGTCGCCTTGCCCGTCCCCTCGACCCCGCACAACAGCCAGGCATGGTGCAGCCGCCCCCGCTCCCAGGCGTCCAGAAAGGCCGCTTCAGCCGCAGCATCAGGGACCAGATCGAACCGGTCGCGGGGATGCTCCTCGCTCACAGCAGCCGGTCCTGAACCGCCCGCCACACCCGCGCCTCGACCTCGTCCAGCGATCCCACAGCATCGATCAGCACGCAGCGCTGCGGATTGGCCTCGACGATGCGCAGGAAGCCCTCGCGCAGTCGCTGATGGAATTCCACGCCCTTGGATTCGAACCGCGTCTCGAACAGGCCGCGCCCAAACGCCCGCTCCAGCCCCACCTCGACCGGCAGGTCGAACACCAGGGTCAGGTCCGGCTGGTCGTCCCCGACCACGCCCGCGTCAATCTGTTCGATGAAGCTCTGGGCCACGCCGCCGCCAGCACCCTGATAGGCTCGACTACTATCGGCGAACCGGTCGCACACCACCCAGTCGCCGGCCGCCAGCGCCGGCCGGATCGTCTGCTCCAAATGATCCGAGCGCGAGGCGTACATCAGCAGGGTTTCGGTCATCGCTGACCACGGCTCGGCGTCATTGGCCACGACCAGGTTGCGGATCACCTCCGCCCCCTTGGATCCGCCCGGCTCGCGGGTGCGCACCACATTGCGCTCGCCCAGCACGCCTTGCAGCCGCGCGACCAGCCGTCCGACCTGGGTCGACTTGCCGGCGCCCTCGCCGCCTTCGAAGCTTATGAATTGTCCACGGGTCACGCGCCTTCATGGCGCGCGGGCGCCGTCCGGCGCAAGCCCGCGCGCGCGATCAGTTGCCGGATATCAACAGGGCGCCCGTGTAACCCCGCGCCACGACCGATTGTCGGGCGGCTTCTGCCGCATTGGCGCTGTCCCACGGCCCAACCACGACGTTGAACCGTCCGCCGTTGAGGTCCGCCCTTACCCAGCCGCTCAGGCTGTCGGCGATTCGCCGGGCCTCGCCCTGATCCGAGAAGGTCCCCGCCTGCACCCAATAGATCGAGACCTCGGTTATCACAGGCGCAGCCGGCGCGACCGCCATCTGCACAGGCGCACTCACCGGCGCCGAAACGCGCAGCGCGGGCGCCGACGCCCTCAACAGCGTGCCCCCGCCCTGCTGCGGCGCCCGGCCCAGATAACGCACCCGCACCCGCCCCACGCCCTGCGACAGCATCCCCAGTTCCGTCGCCGCCTCGCGCGACAAATCGATGATCCGGCTGTCCACGAACGGCCCCCGGTCGTTGATCCGCACCACCAGCCGCCGCCCGTTGTCCAGGTTCGTCACCTCGACCAGACCGGGCAAAGGCAGTGTCTTGTGCGCCGCCGTCAGGGCATGCATGTCGAACCGCTCGCCGGTCGAGGTCGGCCGCCCGTTGAAGGCGTCGCCGTACCAGGACGCCATCCCGACCTCTTCGTAGTCCGGCTGCTCCTTGGGCGTGTACCAGCGTCCGCGCACCTGATACGGCCGCATCGTCCCCGACACGATCGGCGCCGGATCCTTGACCACGGGCAGGCGCGCCTCGCCGCGCGTAGCGCCCACACTGGCGCCGCCCGCCGTCGAACAGGCGGCCAGCAGCGAGAACAGCCCCAAGATCAGGGCGCCGCGCACCCACTGTCCACACGTCATCGGTCCGCCTCGTCAAAGAATACGAAAACAGGATGATCGAAGACATTTCCGCTTTGGTTAATGACCCGTTCGCCTGCTATGGCGTCCGCCTCCGCTCCGGCGGCGAGGAAGTGTGGCCGAGTGGTTTAAGGCACTGGTCTTGAAAACCAGCGACGGTGAGAGCCGTCCGTGGGTTCGAATCCCACCGCTTCCGCCAGCCGCCGATTCCCATTCGATTTGAAGCCGACCACACAAAAGCGACGCCCATCGCTATGACAGGGCGCGCAACGATTGGATGGACGAGAGGAAACCGTGACCGCGAACAGCATCGTCCTTCAGGAGGACATTTGTGGGTCCACGCGCATTTGAGAGGCGGATGGCTGGGGAACTAGGACTCGAACCTAGAATGACGGTACCAAAAACCGTAGTGTTACCATTACACCATTCCCCAGCAGGACCGGCGTTCCGAAGCACTCTGTGCGGCGGAGGCGGTCAGATACGCCAAGCCGTTTTGGGATGCAACACCCTCCATCAGGACTATTTTCGCACGCCGGAAAGATGGGGTGAAATGGGCGCTTGCGGCCTCCCGAACCCATGGCTATAAGCCGCGTCCTCACTTCGGGGCGACGCCGCCAGGCCCGTCCCCACGGTCGGAGTGTGGCTCAGCCTGGTAGAGCACTGCGTTCGGGACGCAGGGGTCGGAGGTTCGAATCCTCTCACTCCGACCATCTTCTCTTCTATCGATATCGACGGCGCGACGGCGGGTTTCTACCCGCCGCGACCGCTGAATGCGTCAGTCGTCGTTCGCCGCCGTCTCCTTCGCCTGGCGCGCCACGGCATTCAGATGCGCCCCGACGGATTCGATCCTGCGCCGCCCCAGCGCCTTGCGCCGCGCCAGCAGATCGGGCGAACCGGCGTCGTAATCCGCCATCAGACGTCGCACGAAGTCGCCCCCCTGAACCTCGCCCAGCACCCGATCCATGGCGGCGCGAGAGGCGTCGCCGATGATGCGCGGCCCGGTCAGATAGGCCCCGTATTCCGCCGTGTTGGAGATCTTGGCGAAGGCCCCGGCGATGCCGCGTTCATACATCAGGTCGGTGACCAGCTTGCTCTCGTAGAAACATTCGAACCACGCCACCTCGGGCGGATAACCGGCGTCGACCAGCTTCATGAAGGCCGCATCGATCAGTTCGGCGATCCCGCCGCACAGCACCACCTGTTCGCCGAACAGGTCGCTCTCGCACTCGTCCCTCATCGAGGTCTCGAGAATGCCCTTGCGCCCGCATCCCAGCGCCGCCGCATAGGACAGACCCAGGGCATGGGCCTCGCTCGTCGCGTCCTGATGCACGCCGAACAGGCAGAACACCCCCTCGCCCGCCTCGTACAGGTCGCGGATGCGCGGCCCGATGCCCTTGGGCGAGGCCAGGATCACATCCAGGTCCGCGCGCGGTTCCACCAGGCCGAACCGCACCGACAGGCCGTGGGCGAAGACCAGGGCGGCGCCCGGCCGGACGTTGGGTTCCAGCTCATCGCGCCACAGGTCGCGGTGCGCCTCGTCCGACACCATCACCGCCACGACATCGGCGCCCGCCGCCGCCTCTGCGGCCGTCATGACGCGGAACCCGTCGGCGACGGCCTGCTCGCGTGTCTTCGAGCCCGCCTTCAGCCCCACCACCATGTCGGTCACGCCCGAATCGCGCAGGTTCAGCGCATGGGTGCGCCCCTGACTGCCGTAACCGATCACGGCGACGCGCTTGCCGCGAATGATCGACAGGTCGCAGTCGCGGTCATGGAAGACGGGCAATGGATTGGATATGGTCTGGGTCATGGCCGTTCTCATAACCCCTTCCGCCGTCGTCGCCTTCTGGAAAGACGCCGGTCCCGAAAAGTGGTTCGCCAAGGACGAGGCGTTCGACACCCTGTTCCGCGACAGCGGCCGCGCCGTCCACTGGGCCGCCGCGCGGCGCGAACTGGACGACTGGATGGCGACCGCCGAGGGCGCCCTGGCCCTGATCCTGTTGCTGGACCAGTATCCCCGAAACAGTTTTCGCGGCACGGCGCACCAATTCGCCACCGACCCCCTGGCCCTGATGTTCGCCGAGCAGGCTGTGGCCCGTGACCTCCATCTGCAGGTCGCGCCCGAGCTGAAGAACTTCCTCCTGCTGCCCTTCGAACATTCCGAACGGATCGAGGATCAGGACCGCTACATGGCCCTGGTCGCCGGCGACGCCGATCTGGAAAAATGGGGCCGCATCCACCGCGACATCATCGTCCGCTTCGGCCGCTTCCCCCACCGCAACGCCGCCCTTGGCCGCCAAACCACGCCGCAGGAACAGGCCTTCCTCGACGAAGGCGGCTTCGGCGGCTGAGACACGGCCGTCTCCTCCCCACACCGTGGGGAGGGGGACCACGCGCAGCGTGGTGGAGGGGCTCTCGCCGTCCCACAGACGCCTCTCCCCTTTTCACCCCGTCATCCTCGGCCTTGTGCCGAGGATCCACCCGTCCGCCGCACGATCAGCAGCAAGGCGCATCCACTGTGGTGCATCGTCTTTGACGTTCGCATCCGCCTAACCGTGGGTCCTCGGCACAAGGCCGAGGATGACGGGAGTGGGGCATGTAGGGCGGAGGCAGGGCTCAGCCGGCCCCAACCCGCACAATGACGCTGGTCCCTTCCCAACGAATCCAGCCGGTTGGCGAATTATGTCCCCCATTTCCCATCCCCCCTCCCAAACGCGCGTATTCTAGGCCTGTCTCGTCGCATGGAGGGCTCGTAAGGCCTGCGACCTTGCGGCGGCGGGAGCGGAGAGAACGGGGGCGGGTCTGAGACGGCCCGTGCGAGTTCGGCGTCTTATCGGTCGGGTCCGCCCGGTGTCTGAAGCGTCGTAACGAGGGTCGGGGTGGGAACCACGGCCGGACCAGGGATCGGGGCGCGCAGCCCCGACCTGCCCGTCGTCGGCATTGGGGGGGAGGCGTAAGAACCGCCGCTTAAAAGCCCCCTGCCTGCGGCCAACCCTTCGCGCGGAGCGTCATATCCTTCGTCGAAACGGTAACACCACAACAGAACTCCGGGCGAAGGCCCGGCGCTCCGCCCAGTCCTCCACCCACTTCGCAGCGAAAGCGCGAGGCTGATCACCCCTGTCCGCATGGCCGCACCCGGTTCAAATCGTCGCCGAAGCGGCCTATGTGGACCCCGCCACCACGGAGCCGCCTCTTGCTGATCGTCCTTTCTCCCGCCAAGCGGCTCGACTTCACCGAGGCCGACCCGGCCGTTCCCGCCACGGAGCGCCGCTTCCGGGAGGACACCACCAGTCTGGCGACGACGGCCCGGCGCCAGACCAAGGCCGACCTGCGCCGCCTGATGGGCATATCGGACGATCTGGCTACCCTGAACGTCGCGCGGTTCAAGGCTTTCGATCCCGAATCGACCGACGGCGTCCAGGCCGCCTTCGCCTTCGCCGGCGATGTCTATGAAGGCCTGAAGGCGCGCGAGTTGGACGCCAAGGCTCTGACCTTCGCTCAGGATCATCTGCGCATCCTGTCCGGCTTCTACGGTCTGCTGCGCCCGCTCGACCGGATCCAGCCCTATCGGCTCGAAATGGGGACGCGGCTGAAGACCCGGCGCGGGTCCAGCCTCTATGATTTCTGGGGCGACCGGATCTCCAAACAGCTGAACGCCGACGCCGAAGGCCAGGCCGATCCCACCCTGGTCAACCTGGCCAGCCAGGAATATTTCGGCGCCGTGGACGCCAAGGCGCTGAAACTGCCGGTCGTGACGCCACAGTTCCGCGAGCAGAAGAACGGCGAGAGCCGCATCGTCTCCTTCTTCGCCAAGAAGGCCCGCGGCGCCATGGCCCGCTTCGCCATCGACGAACGCGTGGAACGGGTCGAGGACCTGAAGGCTTTCGACCGCGACGGTTACAAGTTCGACAAGGCCGCATCGACCGAAAGCGAATGGATATTCATCAGGTCGGGAAATTCTTGATCCCCGACCCGTCCTGCCGCTAATCTCTCGCCGACCAACTGAAGGGCGGACCTATGTCGCAACGGCCTAATGTATCCACGGGCGCCGACGGCGAGACGCCTGCGCTGCGCAGCATCGGCGATCTGAAGGGTCAGGTCGCGGTCGTGACCGGCTCGACCTCCGGCATCGGCCTGGCCCTTGCGCGGGCCGTGGCGGAGGGGGGCGGCGATGTCGTCCTGAACGGCTTGGGCGATCCAGCCGAGATCGAGCGCACGCGCGCCAAGCTGGAAGCCTCGTCCGGGGTTCGGGTTCGCTACCATCCCGCCGACATGACGCGCGGCGAAGAGATC
The DNA here is from genome assembly GCF_057809775.1 of Brevundimonas sp. FG128. Lineage (NCBI taxonomy): Bacteria > Pseudomonadati > Pseudomonadota > Alphaproteobacteria > Caulobacterales > Caulobacteraceae > Brevundimonas > Brevundimonas sp. FG128. Next base: position 72,865 of record NZ_JBMDKP010000002.1, on the reverse strand, counting down.
GCAGACATGGTCGCCTTCGCCCAGAGCGAGCTCGGCCGTCTGGATATTCTGGTCAACAACGCCGGCATCCAGCACGTCGAATCGGTCGAGAAATTCCCCACCGACCAGTGGGAGAAGATCATCGCCATCAACCTGTCCTCGGCCTTCTTCGCCACTCGCGCCGCCATCCCGATCATGAAGGCGCAGGGGCGTGGACGGATCGTCAACATGGCCTCAGCCCACGGCCTGGTCGCCAGCCCGTTCAAGTCCGCCTATGTCGCGGCCAAGCATGGCATCATCGGCTTCACCAAGACCGTCGCCCTTGAGCTGGCCCAGGACAACATCACCTGCAACGCCATCTGCCCCGGCTTCGTCGAGACGCCGATCGTCGAAAAGCAGATCGCCGATCAGGCCCGCACGCGCGGCATCTCCAAGGAACAGGTGCTGCATGACGTCATCCTGGCGGCCCAGCCGACCAAGCGGTTCGTGACCACCGACCAGCTGACCGGCATCTTCCTTTATCTGGTCAGCGACCTGGGCGCCTCGGCCAACGGGGCCAGTTTCTCGATCGACGGCGGCTGGACCGCTCAATAGCGCGATGACCTAGGGGGCGGCATGGCGATCTTCAAACGCAAGGCCGTCGAGCCGACGGACAAGGCCCCAAAGCCCCAGGGGCGCCGCCCCATCTGTCTGGCCCTTCAGGGCGGCGGGGCGCACGGCGCCTTTCAATGGGGCGTACTCGATCGCCTGCTGGAGGATGACCGTCTGGACATCCGCGCCGTCTCCGGCGTCTCGGCGGGCGCGATGAACGGGACCGCCCTGGTGTCGGGCCTCGCCGCTGGCGACGCCCGCGCCGCGCTGGACAAGCTGTGGCGTGAGGTGAACCAGTCGGGCGGCCGCAACGTCTTCGGCGATAGCGCCATCTGGAACGCCGCCCAGCCGCCGGACTGGATCAAGGACAACCCCTTCTGGCGCGCCGGCGAGCAGTTGGCCATGTCCATGAGCCCGTATGAATTCAATCCGCTGAACCACAATCCTCTGAAACGGGTGCTGAAGGCGGCGGTGGATTTCGGCGCGGTTCAGGCCTCGGACATCAAGCTCTTCGTCGCCGCCACCGCCGTGCGCCAGGCCAAGGCGCGCATCTTCGAGTCCGGCGAGATCACCGCCGATGTCCTGATGGCCTCCGCCTGCCTGCCGCACCTGTTTCAGGCCGTGGAGATCGACGGCGAGCCCTATTGGGACGGGGGCTATCTGACCAATCCGCCCCTGTGGCCCCTGACCGGCGACGACACGCCCGACGACGTCCTGCTGGTGACGCTGAACCCCATGACGCGCGACGAGCCGCCCCGGACCGCCGCCGACATCATGGACCGGCTGAACGAGATCGTCTTCAACGCCCCCCTGGTCGCCGAGCTTCGCGCCATCACCCTGGCCGGCGAGATGATCGGCCAGGGCCAGATCGACGCGGGCGCCGAGGGGCCGTATCGCCACGTGCGGATGCACGCCATCGAGGCGGATCGCTGGCTGTCGGACCTGTCGCTGCGGTCCAAGTTCAACACCGAATGGACCTTCCTGAACGAGCTGAAGACACGCGGTCGGGCGGCGGCGGACGAATGGCTGGACAACTGCCTGGGCGCGGTCGGCCGCCATGCCAGCGTCGATATGCAGGCCCGTTTCGGCTAGCCGACGAATCCCGCCGCGCGGCGAAGACGATCGTTGATCGCCTCTCCCAGCCCCGTCATCGGAATGGGCGACACGGCGATGCCGTCGGGGCTCAGCCGGTCCGCTTCGCGCAACAGCCGGAACAGATTGGCGGCCGCCTCACGCATGTCGCCGGTGGGGCTGAGGCTCCACCGCCCCTCCCCGACATCAGGCCCGAAGCCCAGCAGGATCTCGCCGTCCATCGCCTCGACCGCTTCGATCCGAACCGGGGCGTCGGGAGCGTAATGCAGCGTCAGCCGCCCCGGCGAGCGTCGTCCCTCCCCGCCTTCCGCCAGCGGCCCCACGACGGCCTCGATCTCAGCCCGGGTGACGGCGCCCGGCCGCAGCAGGGCGACCCGACCGTCCAGCACCGACACGACCGTGCTTTCCAGCCCCACCTCACAAGGGCCGCCATCGACAGCGGCGGCCACTGCGAATCCCGTCTCGTCCACGGCGTCCGCGAACGTCGTCGGACTGGGCCGCCCGGAGCGATTGGCCGACGGCGCCACGACCGGACCGCCGAAGGATTCCAGCACCTGCCGCGCCAGCGGATGCGCCGGGGCCCGGAGAGCGACGCTGTCCAGACCGGCGCGCGCCAGGTCGCACACCCGCGCCGCGTCCCTGATCGGCGTGACCAGGGTCAACGGTCCCGGCCAGAACGCCTCGGCCAGAGCGCAGGCTGGCGTGTCGAAGATCCCTATGGACTGCGCCGCATCCGCATCCGCGACATGCGAAATCAGCGGATTGAACCGTGGCCGGCCCTTGGCGGCGAAGATGGCGGCGACCGCCTGCGCATCGCCTGCATCGGCGCCCAGCCCATAGACGGTCTCGGTCGGCAGCAGGATCAGCTCGCCCCGCCGCAGGGCGTCGGCCGCCTGAAGCGGCGTGGCGCTCATGGCCGGCGCGGGATCACCGGGATCATCCGGTGCAGCACATTGTCCCGGTCGATGAACTGATGCTTCAGCGCGGCCAGCACGTGCAGGGCGATCAGGACATACAACCCCTTCACCACCAGCCCGTGGATGGCCATGAACCCACGCGCCGCGTCCCGCCCGCCGCCGACCGGCAGCAGGGGCCAGGAAAAGAGACCGAACCACTGGATGTCGCGCCCGCCCGCCGACGACGCCAGCCAGCCGGTCAGCGGCATCACGATCAGCACCGCATAAAACAGGACATGCGTCGTCCGCGCCGCGAGTCGCTGCCAGCGAGGGATGTCGCGTGAAAGCGGAATGGCAGGATTGGCCAAACGCCACCCGATCCGCGCCAGGGTGAGCACCAGGATCGTCAGCCCTACCGACTTGTGCAGCATCACGAACTGCCCGGAGATCGGACCTTCGGTATTCTCGTGCGCCGTGATCAACAGGATCTGCGCCAGGACCGCCAGCGCGATCCCCCAGTGCAGCACCAGGGAAACGATCGAATATCGGTTGCGGGGCTCGCCCATGTCTTCCCTTCCGTGACGGCACTACGTCACCTTGCACTTAGATGGGGCGCGTCGCCAAGACGCTTGCAGCGACCGGCCCCGGCGCGGCACTTAGGCTGCAAAGACGATTGAGGAAACCCATGACCTACCGCGCCCCCGTTCGAGATCTGGCCTTCACCCTGGAGGCGGTGGCCGGCATGGCCGATGTGGCGGCGACCGGCGCCTTTCCCGACTATGACGCCGATGTCGCCTCGGCCGTGCTGGAAGCGGCAGGCCAGTTCTCCGAAGAGGTGCTGGCGCCGTTGAACCGGATCGGCGACCAGAAGGGTTCGACCTACGCCAATGGCTCGGTCACCGCCGCGCCCGGTTTCGCCGACGCCTACCGCCAGTTTGCGGCGGGCGGCTGGACCGGCCTGTCCGCCTCGACCGAGGCCGGCGGTCAGGCCCTGCCCAAGGCGCTGGAACTGGCGGCCTATGAGACCGTCCATGCCGCCAATATGGCGTTCGGCCTGTGCCCCATGCTGTCGCTGGCCGCGATCGAGGCGCTGGAGCAGGTCGGAACGGAAGAACAGAAGGCGAAATATCTGACCAAGCTGGTCAGCGGCGAATGGACCGGGGCCATGGTGCTGACCGAGCCGGGTGCAGGCTCGGACCTGGGTGCCCTGACCGCCACCGCCACGCCGAACGGCGACGGAACCTACGCCCTGAACGGCCAGAAGATCTTCATCACCTGGGGCGATCACGACGCCACCGACAATATCGTCCATCTGGTGCTGGCCCGTCTGCCGGACGCGCCGAAGGGTCCCAAGGGCATCAGCCTGTTCCTGACGCCCAAGTTCGCGGTCAAGGACGACGGGACCCTGGGCGACCGCAACGCCTTCCGCCCGGTCGGGGTCGAGCACAAGCTGGGCATCCACGCCTCGCCCACCTGCGTCATGAGCTATGAGGGCGCGACCGCCGAACTGGTTGGTCAACCGAACCAGGGCCTGGCCCATATGTTCGTGATGATGAACGCAGCCCGCCTGGCCGTCGGCGTCGAGGGCGTCGGCATCGCCGAACGCGCCTATCAGCACGCCCTCGCCTATGCGCTGGACCGCCGCCAGGGCCGTTCGGTCTGGACCGGCGAGGCCAACGCCCCGATCTTCGACCATCCGGACGTGCGTCGGATGCTGAGCGTGATGAAGGCCAAGATTTCGGCCGCGCGCGCCATCTGCCTGTCCACCGGCGTCGCCGCCGATCTGGCGAAACATGCCGCGACCGAAGAGGAGCGTCGTCGCTGGAAGGGCCGCGAGGACCTGTTCACCCCCATCGCCAAGGCCTGGTCCACAGATGTCGGCTGCGAGGTCGCTTCGATGGGCGTCCAGGTCCACGGCGGCATGGGCTTCATTGAGGAGACGGGCGCGGCCCAATACTATCGCGACGCCCGCATCGCCCCGATCTACGAGGGCACCAACGGCATCCAGGCGATGGACCTGGTCGGGCGCAAGCTGTCGATGGATGGCGGCGAATCGGCAAAGGCCCTGATCACGGACATGAAGGCGACGCTGATCGATCTCGGCGGCCTCTACAGCGGCAAGCCGATCGAACGGTTCGCGACGGCCATCGAGGCGGTTCAGGACGCCACCCTTTGGCTGCTGGATCAGAAGGCCGATCCGAATGCAGCGGCAGACGTGCTGGCGGCGGCCGACGCCTATCTGAAGCTGCTGGGCGACGTCGTCGGCGGCTGGATGCTGGCCAAGGGCGCGCTGGCGGCCAAGGCGAAGCTGGATGCGCAGGACGGCGATCCGGCCTGGCTGAAAGGCAAGCTCGGTCTCTACGAGGTCTATGCCGCCAATGTGCTGGGCCACGTCTCCAGCCGTCTGGCGGCCATCGGCCAGGGCGGCGAACTGCTGCAACGGATGACGGTGGACGCCCTGGCCGGTTAGGCCTCACGGCTTTTCTTCATTTGACGTTCCAGGGCGGCCGCGCCCAAACTTCGGTCTTCGAATATCAAGGGGGAGCGACCGATGAACCGTCGGCAATTGATCATGTCCACCGCTGCCACGGCGCTCGCCGCCTCGGCCTCCCCTGCGCTCGCCCGCCAGTCCACCGGATCCCCCATGCCCCAGCCGCCCGTCGCCAAGAAAATCCCCGTCGTCATCGAACAGTTGGGCCGCACCCGCACCGACGACTATCAGTGGATGAAGGACGACAACTGGCAGGCCGTGCTGCGCGACCCGACCCTGATCAAGGCCGAGGTCAAGGAGCATCTGACGGCCGAGAACGCCTATCGCGAGGCCATGATGGCCTCCACCCTGCCCCTGCAGCAGACGATGTTTGCGGAGATGCGCGGTCGCATCAAGGAAGACGACAGCTCCGTCCCGGCGCCGGACAGGGGCTGGAACTACTATGTCGAATACCAGACGGGCGATCAGCATCCCCGCTATATGCGGGTCGAGCGCCAGGGCACATGGATGGTGGACGGTCAGCCGGTGACGAAGAACTTCGTCATGGCCCCCACGCCCCAACTGCTGCTGGACGCCAACGAACTGGCCAAGGGCAAGGCCTATTCCGAAGTCTCGGCTGCGAGCCACAGCCCGGATCACACCCTGTTCGCCTATGCCGAGGATGCGCAGGGCTCCGAGGTCCACAAGATCTACGTCAAGGATTTGGCGACCGGCGAGGTCCTGGCCGACGTGATCGACAGCGCCACCGGCGACTTCGTCTTCTCGCCCGACAGCCAGTGGATCTTCTGGACCAATCGCGACGACAACGGCCGCCCCGACAAGATCTTCCGTCGTGCGGCGCGCGGCGGCGAAACTGCGCTGGTCTATGAAGAGGCCGACGACGGCATGTTCATCGGTGTCGGGCGCACGGCCGACGACCAGTTCATCGTCATCGGCATCCAGAACCAGGAAACGTCCGAGGCCCGCTACATCCCCGCCGCCACGCCGACGGCCGAACCCGTGGTGCTGGAGCCGCGCGTGGTGGCCATTCGCTATGACGCCGATCACTGGGGCGACCGCTGGGTGATCCGCACCAACGCCGACGACGCCATCGATTTCAAGATCGTCCAGGCCCCGACGGCGACGCCGTCGAAGGCCAACTGGACCGACCTCGTCCCACACAAGCCCGGTCGCTTCATCGAAGGCCTGGACCTGACGAACGACCATCTGGCGCGCCAGGAACGCGCCGAAGCCAACACCCGCATCATCATCCGCGACCGCGCCGGCGCCGAGCACGAGATCGCCGTCGACGAACCCGCCTTCGCCCTGTCGCTGGCAGGCGCATCCGAGTTCGAGACCAACACCACGCGCTACGCCTACAACTCGCCGTCCACGCCGACCCAGACCTTCGACTACGACATGGCCACGCGCGAGCGGACCCTGCGCAAGACCCAGCAGATCCCGTCCGGCCATAATATCGATGACTATGTCGTCGAGCGCCTGAATGCCCCGGCCGCGGACGGTCAGTTGGTGCCGGTGACGGTGCTGCGGCGCAAATCGACGCCGGTCGATGGTTCGGCGCCGCTCCTGCTCTACGGCTATGGCTCCTACGGCATCCCCATGCCCGCCAGCTTCTCGACCAACCGGCTGTCGCTGGTGGATCGCGGATGGATCTACGCCATCGCCCATATCCGCGGCGGGTCCGACAAGGGTTGGGGCTGGTTCCTCGACGCGAGGAAGATGACGAAGAAGAACACCTTCACCGACTTCATCGCCGCCGCCGAACATCTGATCGACCGCAAATACGCCGCGGCCGGAGACATCGTGGCTCAGGGCGGATCGGCCGGCGGCCTGCTGATGGGGGCGGTGAACAACATGCGGCCCGACCTGTGGGCCGGCGTGATCGGCCAGGTGCCGTTCGTCGATGTGATCAACACCATGAGCGACACCTCCCTGCCGCTGACGCCGCCGGAATGGCCAGAGTGGGGCAATCCTATCGAAGACCCGGCCGCCTACGATTACATGATGAGCTACAGCCCCTATGATCAGGTCGAGCCCAAGGCCTATCCAGCGGTGCTGGCCACAGGCGGCCTGTCCGATCCGCGCGTCACCTATTGGGAGCCGGAGAAGTGGGTCGCCAAGCTGCGGCCCGCGACGACCTCGGGCAAGCCTGTGTTGCTGAAGGTCAATATGGAAGCGGGGCACGGCGGCGCGGCCGGCCGGTTCGACTATCTGAAGGAAGTCGCCCACGACTACGCCTTCGCGGTCTGGGCCATCGACAAGGGCTGGGAGAAGGCGTGAGCGCACCGACGGTTCGCGACGCCCGTCCCGACGACATCGCCGCGATAACGGCCATCTATGCCGAGAGCGTCGCCAATGGTCGCGGCACCTTCGAGCTGGAGGCGCCCGACGAAGTCGAAATGGCGTCGCGACTGGCCGGGGTGGAAGCTCTGGGCCTGCCGCGACTTGTGGCCGAGATTGAGGGCGCGGTTGCCGGCTACGCCTATGCCGGCCCGTTTCGAACCCGTCAGGCCTATCGCTACATGGTCGAGGACTCGATCTATGTCGCGCCCTGGGCCAGGGGACGCGGCGTCGCCGGCGCGCTGCTGGATGCCCTGATTGCGCGCTGCGAGATGATGGGGCTTCGTCAGATGGTGGCGGTGATCGGCGACTCTGAGAACATAGGATCCATCGCCCTGCATCGCACGCGCGGCTTCACCGACGCGGGCGTGTTCAAGGCGGCGGGATGGAAGCATGACGACTGGCGCGACGTTGTCTTCATGCAGCGGGCGCTGGGCGAAGGCGGCTCGGTCGCACCCGACGCCCCTGGCCTGCCGCTGGTGGACAAGAAGCCGACCCGTTGACGCATTGCCGCGCATCACCCCGACGCCTATCCTGATGCGGTGAAGATCCTTCAATCCCTGTTGCTGCTGATCGGCGCTTTGGCGGTGCTGGCGCTGGGCGCGGTCGGCGCCTCCGCGTCGCCTGCCGCCGCTGCGCCCTGTCATGAAACAGGCCAACCCATGCCGGGCGAGGCCCCCAGTCACGCCCCCAAAGCCATGAAGGCGATGATCTGCTGCGTCGCCTGCGTGGCGACTCCGACACTGGATCCCGCGCCCCTGTCCGGCTTGAAGGTCTCACCCGCGCGTCTCGCCGCCGGATTGATCGACATGCCTGCCGGTCGGCTTCTGTCGCCCGAACCTGGCCCACCCCGCCTCCTGATCGTCTGACACCGCTCGCGCCTTACGAGGGCGCATTCCGTCACGATCATTAAAGGAGGCCTTGAATGGCTATCCGTATTCTCGCCAGCGCCTGCGCCGGCGTATCCCTGCTCGCCCTGGCTCAGGCTGTGGCGGCGCAGGATCACTCCCAACACGCTCAACCAACCACGACCGCACCATCGGCGGACCCGCACGCCGGCCACGACTTGCCCATGCCGATGTCAGCTGCGACGCCCGTTGATCACGCCGGCATGGGTCATGCGATGACCAGTCCCTATGACCCATGGCCCATGAGCCGCGACGCCTCGGGCACCGGCTGGCAACCCGACGCCGGCGAACATGGCGGCATTCACACCGTCCGGGGCGACTGGATGGTGATGACCCATGCAATGCTCAACCTGGTCTATGACGCCCAGTCCGGCCCGCGCGGGGGCGACAAGACCTTCGTCGCCGGGATGTTGATGACCTCGGCGCGGCGCAACTTCAACGACGGTTCGACGCTGAACCTGCGCGCCATGCTCAGCCCCGATCCCCTGATGGGCAAGTCCGGCTATCCGCTGCTTCTGGCGGCAGGCGAGACGGCGGACGGGGTCAGTCCGCTGGTCGATCGCCAGCATCCGCACGACCTCTTCATGGAGCTGTCGGCCAGCTATTCGAAGCGTCTGTCCGACAAGGACAGCGTCTATGGCTACATCGGTCTGCCGGGCGAGCCCGCCTTCGGGCCGCCCGCCTTCATGCACCGCATGAGCGCGATGGCCAGTCCCGAGGCGCCCATCACCCACCACTGGTTGGACTCGACCCATATCGTCTTCGGCGTGACGACTCTGGGCTGGGCGCATGATCGGTTCAAGATCGAAACCTCGGCCTTCAAGGGCCGCGAACCGGACGAGAAACGTTGGGGCATCGATTCGCCACGGCTGGACAGCTGGTCCGTGCGGGCCGCCTGGAACCCGACCGACGAATGGTCGCTTCAGGCCTCCTACGCCGATGTCTCCGCACCGGAACAGTTGGAGCCTGACGAGGACGAGACCAAATGGTCGGCCAGCGCCATCCACACCCGGCGGTTGGGCGAGACCGGCTGGTGGTCCTCGACCCTGGCCTGGGGCCGCAAGACCAACGATCACGACGAGTCGAAAGACGGCTGGCTGCTGGAGTCCGCCGTCCACCCCAACGACCGCTGGACGGTCTTCGCCCGCGCCGAACGGATCGAGACGGACGAGCTGGTTCCCGGCGTCGGCGGCGGCCACGGCCCGCTCTACACGGTCGGCAAGGCGTCGGTCGGCGTGGTGCGGGACTGGCAGATCGCCGAACATGTCCGGTTCGGCCTGGGCGGTCTCTACGCGATGAACCGCGTGCCGACAGCGCTGGAGCCGCTTTACGGCGGCGATCCTGATGGCGCGATGATCTTCATGCGGCTGAAGATCGACTGACGGCTCAGGCCCGTCCGGCTTCGGCCGGGCGGGCCGACGGCTCACCCATGTGCCGCGCGGCCTCATAGCCGAGCAGGGCCACGCCGACGATAAGCACCAGCCCGCCGGCGATCAGCACCAGGCGGAAATGCCTGTGCAGGTGATAGAGCAACTCGCCGATCATCGACGGCCCACCGCATCTCGGATCGTGCCAATTCGATCCGTTCCGCGCAGTCTACTGCAAAACGCGGACCCGATGGAGTCCCTGAACAGTGTTCCGTCAGACGAGGCGGCTTTGCACCACGGCCGCGCCGATGAAGCTGGCGAACAGAGGGTGAGGCGCGAACGGCCGGCTCTTCAGCTCTGGGTGATACTGGACGCCGATGAACCAGGGATGGTCCGGTCGTTCGACCGTCTCGGGCAGGACGCCGTCGGGCGACAGACCGGCGAAGACCAGACCGGCCTTCTGCTCGATCGCCTCACGATAGTTGATGTTGACCTCGTACCGGTGGCGGTGACGCTCGCTTATAGCGGTGGAGCCATAGATCTCGGCGATCTTGGATCCGGCCGTCAGGGTTGAGTCATAGGCCCCCAGCCGCATCGTGCCCCCCAGATCGCCGCCCTGCTGGCGCAGGACGCGCTGGTTGCCCTGCGTCCATTCGGTCATCAGGCCGACGACAGGCTCGCTGGTCGGGCCGAACTCGGTGGACGAAGCCTTGGCGTAGCCGGCCAGATTTCGCGCCGCCTCAATCACCGCCATCTGCATGCCGAAGCAGATGCCGAAATAGGGGATGTTGCGCTCACGGGCGAAACGCGCCGCCTCGATCTTGCCTTCCGAGCCGCGCTCGCCGAATCCGCCCGGCACCAGGACGGCGTGGGCGCCCTGCAGCCGCTGTTCGCAGGCCTCCGGGTCGCCCTCAAACGTGTCGGCCTCGACCCAGTCGATGTTGACCTTGACGTTGTTGGCCACCCCGCCGTGATGCAGGGCCTCGATCAGGGACTTATAGGCGTCCTTCAGGACCGTATATTTGCCGACCACGGCGATGGTGACCTCGCCATCGGGGTGCAGGCGGCGGCGCGCGATCTCCTGCCACATCGTCAGGTCAGGCTCGGGTGCGTCGGCGATGCCGAAATGGGCCAGGACTTCGCGGTCCAGGCCTTCGCGGTGATAGTCCAGCGGCACGGCGTAGATGTCGGCGGAATCCATCGCCTGGATGACCCCGCTTTCGCGCACGTTGCAGAACAGGCCGATCTTGCGCTTCTCCTCGGGCGGGATCGGGAACTCGCAGCGGCACAGCAGGATGTCCGGCTGGATGCCGATGGAGCGCAGTTCCTTGACCGAGTGCTGGGTCGGCTTGGTCTTCATCTCGCCGGCGGTCTTGATGAAGGGCAGCAGCGTCAGGTGCACGAAGCAGGACTGGCCGCGCGGCAGGTCCTGGCCCAGCTGGCGGATGGCCTCGAAGAAGGGCAGCCCCTCGATGTCGCCGACCGTGCCGCCGATCTCGACCAGGACGAAATCGACCTCCTCGCCATCATCGGTCAGGGCCTTGGTCAGGCAGAAGGATTTGATCTGGTCGGTGACGTGGGGAATGACCTGAACGGTCGCGCCCAGATAGTCGCCGCGCCGCTCCTTCTCCAGGATGGTCGAATAGATCCGGCCGGTGGTGATGTTGTCGGACTTGGCCGCCGACACCCCGGTGAACCGCTCGTAGTGGCCCAGGTCCAGGTCGGTCTCGGCGCCGTCGTCGGTCACGAAGACCTCGCCGTGCTGATACGGGCTCATCGTGCCCGGATCGACGTTCAGATACGGGTCGAGCTTGCGCAGGCGGACCTTGTAGCCGCGCGCCTGCAGAAGAGCGCCGAGAGCGGCGGAGGCGAGGCCTTTTCCTAGCGAGGAAACCACGCCGCCGGTGATGAACACATAGCGAGCCATACAGTTAGCCCTCCATCGGAGCGCTAAACGGGGCGTTACGCCCGATTTGGGCGCTAAAAACGTTCAATTCTGTCCAACGCTGTCCCACGCTGTTCTACCCTTCAAATGCCGTGCTGGCGGGCGAAGTGCTTGTTGAAAGGCGACTATTCAAAGCGCCAATAACAAAACGAGCCATGGGCGGACACCTTACTCCATGATTCGCGGCCGGCGCATGACCCGGAACGAATCGAACTGTTGATCAAAAGAAGAAAGCGCGCCCTGCGGCGCGCTTTCGGGAAGTCGGGTCTTTGGCCTGACCCTTACTGGGCGGGCTGCTGGGCCGGCGGCGCCGTCGTCGCCGACGGCAGGCTGGCTTCCAGATCGTCCAGCGACGGAGCCGTCGGCTGCGCCGGAGCGGCGGGCTGTTGCTGAGCGGGCGCCTGCTGCTGCATCTGAGGCGTGGTGGCCAGCGAGCCGACGGCGTCGGCGTCGATCACCGAGACCGAAGCGCGATCCATGTTGCCGACGACGGTCAGGACGATGGTCAGGCCGAACAGCAGGAAGGCCAGGATCCAGGTCACCTTCGTCAGAAGGTTGCCTGCACCGCGCGCCGTCATGAAGCCCGACGGTCCGCCGCCCATCCCCAGGGCGCCGCCCTCGGAACGTTGAAGCAGCACCACGCCCGTCAGGGACACGGCGATGATGATGATGGCGACGAGCAGGATGGTCTGGAGCATGGCGTCATTCATGTGGGCGCGGATCTGCGCCGATCAAGCGGCGGCCTCTATCATCGAAGCCGGCCTGGAGCAAACGTCAGGCGGCCGCTTTGACGATGGGCATGAAATCTTCGGCGTTCAGCGACGCCCCGCCGACCAGGGCGCCGCCGACTTCCGGCGTGGCCAGAATGTCCCGGGCGTTTTCGGGCTTCACCGAGCCGCCGTACAGGATTGGCGCGGTTCGCGCGCTCTCGCCCAGCAGTTTGATCATGGCCGCACGGATGGCGGCATGGACTTCGGTGATCTGTTCCAACGTCGGCGTCAGGCCGGTTCCGATGGCCCACACCGGCTCATAGGCCACGGCGAAGTGGCGTTCTGACAGACCCATGGGCAAGGAAGCCTCGACCTGTGCGGAAACCACGGCGATGGCCTCGCCCGCCTCGCGTTGCTCCAGCGTTTCGCCGACGCAGACGATGGGCTCCAGCCCCGCAGCGATGGCGGCCTCGACCTTGGCGGAGACATCCGCATCGGTCTCGCCGAAGGCGGCGCGGCGTTCCGAATGCCCAAGGATCACGACGGCCGCACCCGCATCGGCCAGCATTTCCGCCGATACCGAGCCGGTGAAGGCGCCGACCGGCTTCTCATGGCAGTCCTGACCGCCCACGGCGACGCCGCTGCCGGCCAGCGCCGCACGCATCCGGTCGATCAGGGTGGCAGGCGGGCACAGGACGACCCTGGGCCCCTGCCCCGCTGCGCTAACGGCGTCCCTTATCAATTCAGCCTGCGCCAGGGCGGCCGACAAGCCGTTCATCTTCCAATTGCCGACGATCAACTTCACGGATTGTTTCATGGTCGCCTCTCTAGAAGGCGAAAACCGCGAAGCCAAGGGGCCCCGCCGCAATCCGAACATGATGCCGTCCTTGCAGCAGCGTGCCCGGCCCGACTATACGCGACCACTGACGCCAACATCGGCCCCAATCTCGGCCAGTCTCGGGTTTTCGAATGCTCACCGCCTTCCGCGCCTTCTCTCGATCCAAATGGGCGGCCGCCCTCCTTGTCCTGATCGCGATCAGTTTCGTGATCGTCGGCGCGCGGATGGACGTGTTCTCGAACCTGGGTCCCAAGCACGTCATCGATGCGGGCGACCGTTCGATGAGCGAGGTGGAGTTCCGCACGGCCTTCGATCAGGTGCGTGAACGCCTGCAGCAGCAGGTCGGCCGTCCTTTGACCAACGAAGAATTGGTCGCAGAGAACATCCACACCCGATTCCTGACCGAGCAGACCCAGCAGCTGGGCTTCCTGAACTGGGCCTGGAAGGCGGGCATCCGTCCCGGCAAGGAACTGATCGTCAAGCAGATCCGCCAGATCCCGGCCTTCTTCAACTCGGTCACCGGCCAGTTCGACCAACAGGCCTATGAGGCCGCCCTGGCCCAGCAGAACCTGACCCCGGCCATGCTGGAACAGGATCTGCGCGACCAATACGTCACCGAACATTTCGGCGCCGCCGTCTTCGCCGGCGCCCGCGTGCCACGCATCTATGGCGCGCTGCTGGCCGGCTCGGCCTTCGAAAGCCGCGACGGTCGCTGGTTCGAGGTCACGTCTGCAATGGCGGGTCAGGTCCCTGCCCCGACCGACGGCCAGCTGAACGCCTTCATCCAGGAAAACGCCGAGCGCCTGCGTGCGCCGGAGTTCCGCATGGTGTCCGTCGTCCTGTTCACGCCTGAAGCCTCGGCCGCGACGCCGATCACGGACGACCGCATCCGCGAGCGTTTCGAGTTCAAGAAGGACACTCTGGGCAAGCCCGAGACCCGCACCTTCGTCACCTTGACGGCGCCCAACCGCGAAACGGCCCAGAAGATCGCCGCCGCCCTCCGCGCCGGCCAGTCGCCGGCCGACGTCGGTCGCGCCAACAACGTCACGCCCGCTACCTTCGACGCCACGCCCCGGTCGGCCATCGGCGACGCCGCGACGGCCGGCGCCGTCTTCGGCCTGCAAGCCAACCAGGTTTCCGACCCGGTTCAGGCCGGCGTAGGCTTCGCCGTAGCCAAGGTCACCGCCATCCAGCCTGCAGCGCCTGCGACGCTGGAGAGCGCACGTGAAGAACTGGTCCAGGAACTGCGCGCCGAAGACGTGAAGACCCAGACCTACGCCAAGGTCGAGAAATACGAAGCCGCTCGCACGGCCGGCAAGAACCTGGCCGACGCCGCCCGCGATGCCGGCGGACGCGTGGTCGATCTGCCGCCCTTCACCCGCGACGGCAAGCTGCCGAACGGAGAGGCGCTGAACGCCCCGCCGCAAATCTTCGAGACGGCCTGGGGGCTGACCAAGGGCGGCGAAAGCGACGTGATCGACGCCGGCCAGGGCCAGTATTTCGCCGTGCGCGTCAACGACATCCGTCCGTCGGCCCTGCCGACCCTGGCCGAGGTGCGCGAGCCCCTGACGGCCCAATGGATACAGCGCGAGACGATGCGTCGTCTTTCGACCAAGGCGGAAGAACTGACCACCCGCGTCCGCAACGGCGAGGACATCGCCGCCGTCGCCCGCTCGGTCAATGCGCCCTTGACGGTCCGCACCGGCGTCGTCCGCAACCAGGCGACGCAGGACTCGCTGGGTCAGGGCGTGCTGCAAGGTCTGTTCGGCCAGTCCAAGGGTCAGGCCTTCTCGCAACCCGCGTCGCAGACCGCCTACGTCGTCGGTCGCGTGGACAACGTCCTTGCCGCCAATCCCGCCGTCGCAGGGCCGCTGGCAGAACAGGTTCGTCCGCGCCTGACGCAGGAACTGGTCCAGGCCATGGTCGAGACGTCCTTCGCCGCCGGCGCCCAGCGCTCCAAGGCCAAGAACGACCCGGTTCAGGCCCGTTCGGCCCTGGGCCTGTCGGCCGACGCGACGCCCGCAGCCCCGGCGCAATGACCGAGGCTGCGTCTGGGCAAGCCGACTTCGCCGCCTTCGACGCCGGCCTATCGGCCGGTCGGCCGCAGGTGTTGGTGCGCCGGATCATCGACGACCTGGAAACGCCAGTCTCGGCCTATCTGAAACTGGGTCGCCACCGTCCCTACGCCTGTCTGCTGGAATCGGTGGAAGGCGGTGCGGTCAAGGGACGGTATTCGATCCTGACCCTGGACCCGGACGTCGTCTGGCGCTGTCGTTCGAATGCGGCGGAACTGTCGCGCGGGCCGGCCATCGCCGAGGGCCGGTTCACGGCTGAAGCCTTGCCCACGCTGCAATCGCTGCGCGCCCTGATCGCCGCGTCGAAGTTCGACCTGCCCGATGGCCTGCCGCCCATGGCCGCCGGCCTGTTCGGTGTCTTCGGCTACGATATGGTTCGCCTGCTGGAGCCGCTGGGGGCGCCTAACCCCGATCCGTTGGATCTGCCGGACGCCGTTCTGACCCGTCCGTCGCTGGTCGCCATCTTCGATTCCGTGCGCCACGAAATCGTTCTGGTCTCCGCCGCCTATCCCGATGCCGGTATCGCCCCCCGCGAAGCCTTCGACGCCGCCGTGGCGCGACTGGACGCCTTCGAGACCGCGCTGCGCGAGCCCCTGCCCGTCCGCGCCGCGCCGCAGGAAACGCCGGCGCCGATCTTCACTTCACCCGTGGACGAGGCGGCGTTCGGCGAAATGGTCGCGAAGGCCAAGGACTACATTGGCGCGGGCGACATATTCCAGGTCGTGCTCAGCCATCGGTTCTCCGCCCCCTGGACCGAAGATCCATTCGCCTTCTATCGCTCCCTGCGTCGTCAGAACCCGTCGCCCTATCTGTTCTATCTGAACTTCGAAGGCTTCCAGCTGGCCGGCTCCAGCCCCGAGATTCTAGTCCGGCTGAAGGACGGCGAGGTCACCATCCGCCCGCTTGCCGGCACCCGCATTCGAGGCGCGACGCCCGAGGCGGACAAGGCGCTGGAAGTCGAACTGCTGGCCGATCCCAAGGAACGCGCCGAGCATCTGATGCTGCTGGACCTGGGCCGCAACGATGTCGGCCGGGTCGCCGCGCCGGGCACGGTCGAGGTGACCGAAAGCTTCGTCGTCGAACGCTACAGCCAGGTCATGCACATCGTCTCCAACGTGCGCGGCAAGGCCGATCCGAAGCTGGACGCCGTCGACACCCTGCTGGCGGCCCTGCCCGCCGGCACCCTGTCGGGCGCGCCCAAGGTGCGGGCGATGGAGGTCATCGACGAGCTGGAGAGCGAGAAGCGCGGCGTCGGCTATGGCGGCGGCGTCGGCTATATCTCGGCTGGCGGCGAGGCGGACATCTGCATCACCCTGCGCACCGCCCTGTTCGCCGACGACCGGATTTTCGTCCAGGCCGGCGCAGGCGTGGTCGCAGACAGCGATCCAGCGGCCGAATATGCCGAGACCCAGCACAAGGCGCGCGCGCCGATGCGGGCCGCCGACGACGCCTGGCGCTTTCGCACCGGCAATCGTTAGCGCGTGACGGTCATCGTCGGATCTTGGAAATGCACGCCGGGGCCGACGACGACCACGCCCGCCATCAGCACGGCCGCCGTCGCGGCGAATGCAGCGGCGCTGAGGGCGGCGACCGGGTTTGGCTTCGTCTCGACCACGACCAGCTTCGCCTTGGCGGCGGCGATCTTGGCGGCGATATCTTTTTCAGCGGCGAGTTTCACGGCCGCATTTATCGCCACGCCGGGTTAAAATGCGCTTTACCGCCGCGCCCGCTTGGCGCGGACGCCTGTCGAGCCTAGAAGCCAAGCCATGATCCTCGTCGTCGATAACTACGACAGCTTCACCTACAACCTCGTCCACTACCTCGCGGAGTTGGGCGCGCCGACCCATGTGGTGCGCAACGACGACCTGACGGCGGACGAGGCCTGGGCGCTGAACCCCGCCGCCGTCCTGCTGTCGCCTGGGCCCTGTGCGCCGGATCAGGCGGGCATCTGCCTGCCGCTGATCGAAAGCGCCCCGGCCTCCATGCCGATCCTCGGCGTCTGTCTCGGCCACCAGGCCATCGGCCAGGCCTTCGGCGGCGACGTGATCCGCGCCAAGACCCTGATGCACGGCAAGACCTCGCCGATCCTGCACGACGGCAAGAGCGTCTTCGCCGGCCTGCCCTCGCCCTTCACCGCCACCCGCTATCATTCGCTGGCGGTGAAGCGCGAAACCCTGCCCGACTGCCTGGAAGTGACCGCCTGGACCGCCGACGGCGAGATCATGGGGCTCCAGCACCGCAGCCGCCCGATCCATGGCGTGCAGTTCCACCCGGAATCCATCGCTACGGAACACGGCCACGACATGCTGGCCAATTTCCTCGAGATCGCCGGCGTGAAGCGCCTCGCGGCCGCCTGATCATGGCAGACGGGTTCAAGCCGATCCTCGCCCGACTGGTCGAGGGCCATCCGCTGACGTCCGAACAGGCGCACGACTTCTTCGCCGCCTGCCTGCGCGGCGAGCCGACCCCGTCGCAGGTCGCCGCCGCCGTCACCGCCATGCGGATGCGCGGCGAGACGGTGGACGAGATCGCCGCCTTCGCCCAGGCCATGCGCGACGCCGCTATGACGCTGGATCATCCCTACGAAGTTATCGACACCTGCGGCACCGGCGGCGACGGGCAGCACACCTATAACATCTCCACGGCCGCCGCCCTCGTTCTGGCCGGAGCGGGCCTGAAGGTCGCCAAGCACGGCAACCGGGCTATGTCTTCCAAATCAGGATCTTCTGACGTTCTGTCGATCCTGGGCGTGAACCTGATGGCGGATCAGGCCCAGCAGAGGAAGGCGCTGGACGAGGCCGGCATCTGCTTCCTGTTCGCCCCCGCCTACCACGGGGCCATGCGCCATGTCGGGCCTGTCCGGGCTGAAATCGGTTTCCGAACTGTTTTCAATCTATTGGGACCACTTTCAAACCCAGCATCTGCAAAACGCCAGGTCATGGGCGTTTATGATCCTCGCCTGCTGGAGCCATTGGCCGAGGTGCTGGGCCGGCTGGGTGCGGCCAGGGCCTGGACCGTTCACGGCCAGGGCCTGGACGAACTGGCGACCTCTGGATCGACGGAGGTTGCGGAATGGAAGGACGGCGCGGTTCGCCGTTTTCAGGTCACGCCCGAGGACGCCGGCCTGCCCCGTGCCTCCATCGAAGACATCCGTGGCGGCGACGCCGAGGAGAACGCCGTCGCCCTGCGCGGGCTGCTCGCGGGAGCCGCCGGTTCCTACCGCGACGTCGTGCTACTGAACGCCGCCGCCGCCCTCGTGGTATCGGACCGAGCGACCGACCTTGCCCAAGGCGCTGTTCTCGCCGCCGCCGCCATTGACGACGGCCGGGCCGCCGAGGCGCTGGAGCGTTTGGCCCGCATCACCTCCACGCCGCTGGAAAGCCAAGACCCCGCATGACCGACGTTCTGGATCGTATCGCCACCTACAAGCGTGAAGACGTCGCCGCCCGCAAGGCCGCGACCTCGCAGGACGCGATCGAGACGCTGGCCCGCACCGCTTCGGCTCCCCGTGGTTTCCGCGCCGCCCTTGAGCATGTGGTAGAAGAGACCGGCCGTCCCGCCCTGATCGCCGAGATCAAGAAGGCCAGTCCATCCAAGGGGCTGATCCGGCCCGACTTCGACCCGCCGGCCCTGGCGCGTGCTTACCAGGCGGGCGGCGCGGCCTGCCTCTCGGTCTTGACCGACGGTCCCAGCTTCCAGGGCGATGACGCCTATCTGGGCCAGGCGCGTGACGCGGTCGCCCTGCCCTGCCTGCGCAAGGATTTCCTGGTCGATCCCTGGCAGGTCGCCGAAAGCCGCGCCCTGGGCGCCGACTGCATCCTGATCATCCTGGCCATGGTCGATGATCGGCTGGCCGCCGAGCTGCTGTCCGAGGCCGAGCGCCTGGGCATGGACGCCCTGATCGAGACCCACGACGAAGAGGAAATGGCGCGCGCCTGTGCGCTGGGCGGCGATCTGGTGGGGGTCAATAACCGCTCGCTGCGCACCTTTGAGGTCGATCTGGAGGTGACCGAGCGCCTGTCGATGCTTAGCCCTGTCCGCGCCCTGCTCGTCGCCGAAAGCGGCATCTTCACGCCCGACGATGTCGAGCGCGTTTCGGCCGCCCATGCCCAGGCCATTCTGGTCGGCGAGAGCCTGATGCGACAAGCCGATGTTGAGGCGGCGACGCGACAACTGCTGGCGGCCTGATCGACTTGCTCGCGTCACGCGGCGTCCCAAGGGCGCTGTTAAGTTGACATTAGGAAGGAACACTTACAGAACATCGACAAATGTTCACGGCCCGTTCCGATTCGTCGGCGGGCGCATGAGGGCCTGGCGATGCTCACGCGCAAGCAGCACGAACTGCTGATGTTCATCCACGAACGGATTCAGGAGACAGGCGTCTCCCCCTCCTTCGACGAGATGAAGGAGGCGCTGGACCTGGCGTCCAAGTCGGGCATTCACCGGCTGATAACGGCGCTGGAGGAGCGCGGCTTCATCCGCCGCCTCGCCCACCGCGCCCGCGCCCTGGAAGTCACCAAACTGCCCGAACAGGCCACGGCTGGCGCGCCGCGCGGCCGGGCCGGGTTCAAGCCTGACGTGATCGAAGGCGGCGGCGGACGCGCCCTGGCGCCGCTTGCGGCCAATGACACCCGAGAGCTGCCGTTGATGGGCAAGATCGCCGCCGGCACGCCGATCGACGCCATCGAGCACGAGACGGCGCGCTATCCCGTTCCTGAATCCATGCTGGGCTCGGGCGAACACTACCTGCTTGAGATCGAAGGCGATTCGATGATCGAGGCGGGCATTCTGAACGGCGACATGGTGGTCATCAAATCGACCGACAACGCCTCCTCGGGCGAGATCGTCGTGGCGCTGGTCGAAGGCGAACACGCGACGCTGAAGCGGCTTCGCAAGAAGGGCGCCTCCATCGCGCTGGAGCCCGCCAACCGCAACTACGAAACCAAGATCTACGGGTCGGATCAGGTCGCCGTTCAGGGCAAGCTGGTCGGCCTCATGCGCCGCTATCACTGACGTCCGGGTTCGGCTGGCGTGCCCAGGGGCGGTCGCCCCGCACGTCGGCCGTCCAGACGGCGCGCCATCGGCCCGTTTCAGACGGACTATCACGCCATAACTCAACCGCGCCGCCTCTGGTGAAATCGATGCCGTCGAGCACCAGGCGTTCCTGACAAGCGCTTGGAATCGATGTGAGGACCGCGCGCACGCTGATGACGGGCGCCGCGCGGCATAGGGCCTTCATCTGGTCTGGACCGGGAGCCTTGCGTCCCCACCAGATCGCGACAGGTCCCTGGTTAGACTCTGGCCGACAAGAAAAGCGGTCGCAGGCCCAGCCCGTCTCCGGCCGATCCGTCATGGTCAGGCCGCGCCGCCGCGACCACAGATCGACAGCGAACTCTCGGACGCCGGGCCTGACGACAACCGCCGCCTTCTCGCGATGAAATGCGGCGTTTGTCCCCCCGTCTCCAATCCACAGATCCGGCGTCGGCGCGCGCGGCCAGACCAGCACCGCCGCCGCCAGCGGCAGGCCCAGCCACCTCAGTCGTCCCTGCCACACACAGACGAACAGCACCCCCAGGAAGGCGATCGGCAGGACATAGTCCGGCGCACTGGCCACCGTCCGCACCGCCCCCGGCAGCCCCGCCGTCCAGGTTCCGATCGCCAGCATCAGATCGACGCCCCATCCCGCGACCGCCAGGAAAGGCCCGCCCAGTCCCAGCGGCTCCAGCGCCGCGCCGATGGCCAGGGCCGGCATCAGGATGAAGTCCGCAACCGGCGACGTGCCCAGGTTCGCCAACAGCCCGTACATGGCCGTGCGATTGAAATGCTGCATGGCGAACGGGCCGGTCGCCAGCCCCGCCACGACGCTGGCCGCGACGGCCGCCGTCAGCCAGCCGCCGAAACGCTGGATCGCCAGAATCGGCCACGGGGCGGAAATCTCTCGCGTCCGCTTGGGCCAGGCCTCGACCAGGGCAACCAAGGCGGCGGTCGCCGCGAACGACATTTGAAACCCCGGCGTGACGATGGCCTCCGGCTGGATCGCCAGGACGATGAAGGCGGCGACGGCCAGGCCGTGCATCGTCACCGCCTGCCGATCCAGCAGGATGGCCAGGAAGGCGATGGAGGCGGTGATGGCTGCTCGCTCGGCCGGGGGCGGCGCACCCGACACCACCAGATAGACGCCAACCGCCGTCAGTCCCGCCACGGCCGCGACCTTCTTGCCGTGAACCCGCAGGGCCAACCAAGGCCAAGCCGCCACGCCCAGCCGCACGGCGAAGAAGACGAAACCGCCGACGATGGCCATGTGCAACCCGGACACCGACAGGATGTGCGCCAGGCCGGAATCCCGCATGACGTCCATGTCTTCCTGACTGATCCAGGTCTCGTGGCTGGTGGTCATGGCGGCGGCGATTCCGCCCGTCCGCTCGCCCAGGCGCGCCACGATCCGCTCCGCCAAGGCATAACGCGCGCCATTTACAGCCATCGCCAACCGAAGCCGCCATGGCGGCGGCGCGAGATCGGCGGGCCGTGTCTCACCCAGGGCAAAGGCCACACCGCCCATACCCTGGAAAAAGGCGTTGCGGCCGAAATCATAGGCGCCGGGGCTGGCCGGCGCAGGCGGTGGATTGAGGATGCCGAACAGACGGATCGCCTCGCCTGGTTTGGGCGGTTCGCCTCGCACCGTCGCCCGCAAACGCACGGGCGTTTGATCTGGCGTAAGCCCCCGTACCCAGACCGGCGCGATCACGATCCGCGCGCCCCTCTGGCCGGGACTGTCGACGTCCACGACCCAGGCCTCGATCACAGTCGGCTCGCTCATTGCGGGCGCGATGGGCGCGGCGACCATTTCGGTGCGGACCTTGGCGGCCGCCAAACCGCCGGCGACACAGGCCAGCATCAATAGCGGCCAAGTCAGACGCCGCGCCCAACCCCGCCGCCTCGCCGCGATCCAGGTCGCAAAGGCGACGACTGCGCCCAGCAACAGAGGCCACAACGGCGGCTCGGCACGCAGGGCGAAATAGACCGCGGCGCCGGCGCCGAACGCGACCGGAGCCCACAACCGCCATCGCAGCGTCTGCGCCGCGACCTCCTCGCCCAACCACGCGCGCAATCGCGCGGCGGGGGTAGGCTTTGCCGCATCGGGGCGTATAAGGGCCTCGCTTACGGACCCCTCGCCTATGACCTCACCTTCCTCGACTGTCGTCACCCGCTTCGCCCCCTCGCCGACAGGCTATCTGCATATCGGCGGAGCGAGAACCGCCTTGTTCAACTGGCTGTACGCCAAGAGACACGCTGGGCGTTTCCTGATCCGGGTCGAAGACACCGACCGCGAACGCTCCACCGACGAGGCGGTCAAGGCCATCTTCGACGGCCTGAGCTGGCTGGAGCTGTTCGCCGACGACGAGCCGGTGTTCCAGTACAGCCGCGCCGACCGCCACCGCGAGGTGGTCGATCAACTGCTCGAAACGGGCCACGCCTACCGCGACTTCACCTCCGCCGGGGACACGGGCCGTCTGCGCGACGAAGCCAAAGCCGAGAAACGCACCTTCGAATCGCCTTGGCGCGACCGAGAGCCCACGGTCGATGACCTGGCCCTGCCCCACGTCGTGCGCTTCCGCCGCCCCAAGGCGACGACCGTCACCGTCGCCGACGAGGTCCAGGGTTCGGTCAGCTGGTCCACCGAAGATCTCGACGACCTGGTGCTGCTGCGCTCGGACGGCGCGCCGACCTATAACCTCGCTGTCGTCGTGGACGACCACGACATGGGCGTGACCCATGTCATTCGCGGCGATGACCATCTGAACAACGCCGCCCGTCAGAGCCTGATCTACGACGCCCTGGGCTGGACCCGGCCGACCTTCGCCCACATCCCTCTGATCCACGGTCCCGACGGCGCCAAACTGTCGAAACGGCACGGGGCCCAGGCGGTGCATGAATATGCCGAGATGGGCTATCTGCCCGAGGCCATGCGCAACTATCTGGCGCGCCTGGGTTGGGCGCACGGCGACGACGAACTGTTCAGCGACGCCCAGGCCGTGGAATGGTTCGATCTGGCGGGGATCGGCAAGGCGCCGGCGCGGCTGGACTTCGACAAGCTGGCCCACGTCAATTCGCACTGGCTGCGGCTCGCCGACGACGAACGCCTGGCCAAGCTGACGCTGGACGTCCATCTGGCGCGCGGTCGCGCCCTTTCAGAGGCCGACGAAGCCAAGCTTCAGCGCGCCATGCCCTTCGTCAAGGATCGCGCCAAGACGGTGCTGGACCTGGCCGATCAGACCGCATTCGTACTGAAGGCTCGCCCCCTGGCGCTCAACGACAAGGCGCGCGGCCAGCTATCAGGCGAAACGCTGGACCGCCTCGGGCGCCTGCGGGATCGGCTGGCGCTTTTCCAGTCCTGGGACGTCTTCGCCCTGGAGGCCGAACTCAAGAGCTTCGCCGAATCCGAACAGGTCGGGTTCGGCAAGATCGGGCCGCCGATGCGTGCGGCCCTTACCGCAGGGTCAAGTTCACCCGATATCGCACGAACTTTGTCCGCTCTCGGGCGCGACGAAAGTCTCGGGCGCTTGGATGATGCGCTGCAACAGACTAAGTGATCACCCACAAACCAAAAAGCGGCCGACGCCTCCCCGCGCCTGGACGTATGATGCAAAGGGGCATTCATGACTGAACAAGCCAACACCGCCGGCTCGGCGACCCTGTCCTTCGAGGGCAAGACCATCGAGTTGCCGGTCCTTTCGGGCTCCACCGGCCCGGACGTCATCGACATCCGCAAGATGTATGCGGGTACGGGCGCCTTCACCTTCGACCCGGGCTTCACCTCCACGGCCGCGTGCGAATCTGCCCTGACCTATATCGACGGCGACGCCGGCGTGCTGCTGCACCGCGGCTATCCGATCGACCAGCTGGCCTCGCAATCGAACTTCGTCGAGGTCTGCCATCTGCTGCTGCACGGCGAACTGCCGACGGCGGAGCAGTTCGAGAAGTTCGAAAACAGCATCACCATGCACACGATGCTGCACAGCCAGTTCGACCGCTTCTTCGAGGGCTTCCGTCGCGACGCCCACCCGATGGCGATCATGGTCGGCACCGTCGGCGCCCTATCGGCCTTCTATCACGACAGCCTGGACATCCATGATCCGGTCCAACGCGACATCTCGGCCATCCGCCTGATCGCCAAGATGCCGACGATCGCGGCCCGCGCCTACAAATACCATATCGGCCAGCCGTTCGTGTCGCCGCGCAACGATCTGTCCTATGCGGAGAACTTCCTGCGCATGTGCTTCGCCGTGCCGGCCGAGGACTATCACGTCGATCCGGCCCTGGTGCGCGCCATGGACCGCATCTTCACCCTGCACGCAGACCACGAGCAGAACGCCTCCACCTCGACCGTGCGTTTGGCCGGTTCGTCGGGCGCCAATCCGTTCGCCTGTATCGCCGCCGGCATCGCCTGCCTGTGGGGCCCTTCGCACGGCGGCGCCAACGAAGAGGCGCTGACCATGCTCAAGCAGATCGGCACCCCGGAAAACATCCCCGATTTCATCCAGGGCGTGAAGGACCGCAAGTACAAGCTGATGGGCTTCGGCCACCGCGTGTACAAGAACTACGATCCGCGCGCCAAGGTCATGCAGCAGTCGGCCTATGAGGTCCTGGCCGCCACGGGCCGTGAGAACGACCCGCTGTTCCTGGTCGCCAAGGAGCTGGAAAAGGTCGCCCTGTCGGACGAATATTTCACCTCGCGCAAGCTGTTCCCGAACGTCGACTTCTATTCGGGCATCACCCTGTCGGCGATGGGCTTCCCGACCAGCATGTTCACCGTCCTGTTCGCCCTGGCCCGCACCGTGGGCTGGATCGCCCAGTGGCAGGAAATGATGGCGGATCCCTCGCAGAAGATCGGCCGCCCGCGTCAGCTCTACACGGGCCCGACCGAGCGCGATTACGTGCCGATCGAACAGCGCGGCTGATTCACGAGACTGAAATGCAGAACGCCGGGGAGCCATCCCCGGCGTTTTTCTTTGCCGTCAGACCAGCTTCAGATCGGCGAACCGCGCGGCCAGGTCGTCCAGGTCGCGGTGCATGTGCGCCACGCCGATGGCGGCGGCGCCCAACGCCATGTCGTCGCCCTCCACAGCCATGGACAGGGCCAGGCTCTGGTCGATCGGCCCCATCGGCGCGGCGGCCTTACCCTGCGAAAGGGCTTCAAGCCGCTCCACCGCACGCGCCGCGTCCTGTGACCAGGGATCCAGCCTCGCGCCTGCGCCTTCGGCCTGAAAACCACGCCCCAGAATCACGATGTCGCTGCGCACCCGCCAGAAGGCGCGCGCCAGGGCGGCGCGGTCGGCGGTCTCGCGCTGGGGGCCGGGCAGATCGATCACGTTCTGCGCCGCCTGACCCAGCCCATCTAGCCGTCGTTTCAGATCGGCATGGCGTCGGGTGATCTCGGACGCGTCCGCCGGATCACCCTTCGATACCAAAGCCAAAAGCGCCGCCGCTTCGCCCGCCGCCTCGCGCGCCTGCAGCTTGAACGACTGATGGGCATGACGGGGGAACAGCGCCAGGATCGCCATCACACCGACGCCGCTGCCGACCAGGATTTCCATCACCCGATCCAGAGCCAGCGAAGCCGGCCCTTCCGCCCCGGTCCCGCCGGCGATGACGATGGTCGCCGTCACGGGCGCGATCTTCAGCCAGGGGCGGCCGGCTCCGAAAAACGCCAGCAAGGCCGTGGATGCGGCGATGCTCAGGGCCATGCTTTCCATGCCGGGCGGACGCAGGAAGGCGAAGACCGCACCGACTAACGCGCCCGTCACCGTGCCGATGGCCCGATCCCGCGCGACGGTCAGCACCCCGCCCCCGACGCTGGCCTGGATGACGACGATGGCGGAGATCACGCTCCAGTAGGGGTGCGGCAGGTTCAGCCATGTGGCGAGATAGAGGGCCGCCATGGCGCCGACCGCCATCTGCAACGCGGCCCGGACTTCTGCGGCCCGTCGGGGACTGAGCGCCCGCGCCACGGTCAGCCCCGTGCTTTTGCAGCGATGACCTTCAACACGGCGTCCGCCGCCAACTCCGACGGGTCCGCTCCACCGCGCCCCATCAAGTCCAGGGCCGCTGTCTGACGTTGCGCCTGTTCGGCCGCCATGGCCGGATCGGACAGCAACCGACCGACCGCCGCCGCCAGGATGGCGGGCGTCGCCTCGTGCTGGATGAACTCCGGCGCGATCCGGTCGTCGGCGGCGACGTTGAACAGGGTGATGTGTTTCGCCGTCACCATCCGCTTCATCAACTGATAGCTCAGCCCGTCGATCTTGTAGGCGATGACCATGGGCGCGCCGGCCAGGGCCAGTTCGGTGGAGACCGTGCCGCTGGTGGCCAGGGCGACCGTCGCGGCGCGCATGGCGTCGTACTTCTCGGCCTCGTCCACGAGATGCGCCCGGAACGGCCAGGCGGCGACCCGTCCCGCGACATCCCTTGCCACGGTCCCCGCGGCGACGACGGCGATTTCCAGCGCCGGATCGATGGCCTTCAACTTGCCGATCGCCGCCTCATAGACCGGCGTCATTCGCGTGATCTCGCTGGGGCGGCTGCCCGGAAGCACCAGCAGCAGCTTGGCGTCGGCGGCGATGCCGCGTCGCGCCCGGAAGGCTGCGCCGTCGGCGCCGGCCATATCGACATGCAGGGCGGACGAGCCGACCACGGTCGTCGGCAGACCTTCCCGCTCGAACCAGGGGGCGTCGAAGCTGTAGAGCGCCAGTAGATGATCGACCGCCGCTGCCAGCGTCCTTGCCCGGCCCGGCCGGGACGCCCACACCTGCGGCCCGACGTATTTTATCAGAGGCACATCCGGCCGCGCCGCGCGGATGGCCTTGGCGACCCGGATGGTGAAGCCCCAGCTGTCGATCAGGACCACGGCGTCGGGTTTTTCTCGCTCGGCCAGCGCCGCCGTCTCCTCGACGCGGCGCTTGACCTTGCCATAGGCGCGCAGGCCCTCGATCCAACCCAGGATCGAAAGTTCGGCGATGTCGAACGGGCTCGCGATACCTTCGGCCGCCATCTGGGGACCGCCGACGCCGACAAAAGTGACGTCCGCACCCAGCCGCGCCTTCAACGCCCTGGCCAGCCCGGCGCCGAGCGCGTCTCCCGAGGCCTCGGCCGCCACCAGCATGATCTTCAATGGGCGGCTCATCGCGCTTCGCCCCACACGAACAGACCCAGGCGGTCGGCCGCCGCGATTATGGCCGCGCGGTCGATCAGGATCAGCCGTCCCGCCACCCCGCCGATGCCGGCCAGACCCGCCGCCGCCGCCATCTCAACGGTGCGCGGCCCGATCACCGGCATGTCCACCCGCAGGTCTTGGATCGGCTTGGGCGCCTTGCCCAGCGCGCCCTTACGATCACCGGCCGAGCCGCGCAGATCGGCCGGCAGTCCCGCGACCCGGCTCAACATGGCGTCGGTCCCCTCCTGCGCCTCGACCGCGAGCACTAGGCCGTCACACACGACCGCGCCCTGCCCGATGTCCAGTTCGCCTGATTTTTCCGCGACATGAAGCGCCTTCTTCAGGTCAACCAATTGCTCCGGCGTGGGCGAAACCGCGCCCAAGGCTCCGGCCGCCAGCATTTCTCCGCCCAGAATGTCGTCGGCGCCTTCGACGGCGAAGCCTTCGGCCTCGAACACCGACAGGATCTTGCGCAACAGGGCGTCGTCGCCCTTGGACGCCGCCGCCACGATGCCAGGCAGCAGGGTCGCGCCCTTGAAATCGGGCTTCAACGTCTTGAAGTCGGGTCGGTTGACGATGCCCGCCAGACAGACGGTCGTACAGCGCTCGGCCTTCAGGGCCTTCAGGATCGCCCCGATCTGAGCCATGCCGAACTCGGAGCCGGGCCAGCGCGCCAGATGGGGATCGGCGAACCCGGCCAAGCGGATCAGGAAGACCGGACGCCCCTCGGCGTCGCACCGCGCCGCCACCGCCGCCGGCAGGTCGCCGCCGCCCGCGATCAAGCCCAGCTTGCCGGAACCGGTCATTCCGCGTTCGGCAGACACAGCGGACGCCGCCCGCCGTCGCGGATGAAGGCGATGATCTCCATGATCTCGGGCAAGTCGGCATAGGCCTGGGCCACGCCGTCGATCCGACCCGCAAATTCGCCCGGGCCTTCGAACAGGTCGCGATAGGCCGCCAGCAGACGGCGCACCTGATCCTTGCCGTAACCTTTGCGCTTCAGCCCGATCAGGTTCAGCCCACGCAGCCGCGCATGATTGCCCCAAGCCGACCCGTAGGGGATGACGTCGCGCGTCACGGCGGCAAGACCGCCGATGATCGCCCCCTGCCCCACGCGCCCGTTCTGGTGGACGGCGCATAGGCCGCCCAGGAAGACCTTGTCGCCGATATGAGCATGGCCGCCCAGGGTGGCGTTGTTGGCCATGACGACATTGTTCCCGACCACGCAGTCGTGGCCGATGTGGGCGCCGGTCATGAACAGATTGTTGGAGCCGACGACGGTCACGCCCGTCCCCTGCGGCGTGCCCCGGTTGAAGGTGCAGTGTTCGCGGATCAGGTTGTTCTCGCCGATCTCCAGCCGCACCGACTCGCCCTTGTAGCCGTTGTGCTGCGGGTCGCCGCCGATCACGGCGAACGGATGGATCACCGTCCCCGCGCCCACGGTCGTATCCTGCTGAACCACCACATGGCTGACCAGTCGCACGCACTCGGCCAGCACCACGTTCGGCCCGATGTTGCACCAGGGCCCGACCTGGACCCCGTCGGCCAGGGTCGCCGTGGCGTCGATCAGGGCGGTCGGGTGGATGGTCATCAGGCGGCAGGCTCTGTCGCTGGAGTAGGCACCGTCACGACCATGGCCATGAACTCCGCCTCAGCCGCCAGCTTGCCGTCGATGAAGGTCTCGCCGCGGAACTTGTAGGCATCGCCGCGCGCCTTGATCACCTTGACCTCCATCCGCAGCTGGTCGCCCGGCCGCGCCGGCTTCCTGAACCGCACCCCGTCGATGGACATGAACATGATGACCTTGTCGGCCACGGCGACGTCCAGGGTCTTGGACATCAGCAGGGCGCCGGTCTGGGCCATGGCCTCGACGATCAGCACGCCGGGCATGACCGGATCGATCGGGAAATGCCCCTGGAAGAACGGCTCGTTGTGGCTGACGTTCTTGATGCCGACGATCGAGGTGCGGGGCACAAAGGCCTCGGCCTTGTCCACCAGCAGGAAGGGATAGCGGTGCGGCAGCCGCCGCATCACCTCGGCGTAATCGATCTTGCCCTCTTCGCTCATCCCTATGATTCCTTCGGGGCCTTCTTTGAAGAGGCCTGTTTGGCGAGCCAGATGGTTTCGCGCAAGAACTGTCGGATCGGACGGGCCGGATAACCGGACCAGGTCTCGCCCGCCGGAATGTTCGCCAGCACCCCTGCGCCTGCCGCAACCCGCGCGCCCTCGCCGATGGTGATGTGGTCGCCGATCCCCGCCTTGCCTCCGAAGATGACGTTGTCGCCGCTGGTCACCGAGCCCGAAATGCCCGTGTTGGCGGCCATCAGATTGTTGCGGCCGATGACGCAGTTGTGGCCCACCATGACCAGATTATCGATCTTGGTGTTCTCGCCAATGACCGTGTCGTCATAGGCGCCACGGTCGATGCAGGAGTTGGCGCCGACCGTCACCCCGTCTTGCAGGATGACGCGACCCAGTTGGGGAATGTCCATGGCGCCGGAGGCCGTGCCGGTGGCGCCGAAACCCGCCTCGCCGATCCGTGCGCCGGCGTACAGCTTCACCCGGTCGCCGATCAGGGCGAAGCCGACGGTGACGTTCGAGCCGATGACGCAGTCACGCCCGATCTGCACGCCCGGCCCGATGACGGTGTTGGCGCCGATGCGTGTGCCGCGCCCGATGCGGACGCCCTCACCCAGGATTGCGCCCGGCTCGACCACCACGCTGTCATCCTCGGCCGCCTCAGACGCCGCAATGGCCCGGTCCAGAGGAATCGGACGGTGCAGCAAGGCTGACGCCATGGCCCAGGACGCCTGGGGCGTGCGGGAAACGATGACAGCCGTCTCGGCGGGGGCCGACGCTACGGCCTCAGCCGACATAATCACGCAACCCGCCTTGGTCGCAGTCAGGGCCGCCGTGAACTTGCGGTCGCCCAGAAACGCGATCGCGCCCCCGTCCGCAGAGGACAGAGGCGCGACAGAAGCGATCATCCGCTCCCCGCCCCGTTCGACTGTCCCGCCGGTTCGCGCCGCCAGATCGGCGACGCTGAGTTGCGGCAGGGTTTCGAAGAAGCGGGGATCCGGCATCGAGGGCTTAGTTGGCGGCGGCCGGCTGTTGACCCTGGGTCTGGGTCTGGGCCGGCACCGGCATGCGGTTGAAGCTGAGGGTCGGCAGGGCCGTGTTCAGGCGCTGGATGGCCAGATCGGTCACGTCCATGGCCGGGTTCATCATGAAGACGCTTTCACGGTCGAGCAGCAGACCGCAGCCCTTTTCCTGATAGAGGGCGGTCAGGATCGGCGAAACGGCTTCAGTGATCGCCTGACGCTGCATGCCCAGGGTGTAGCGCAGCTCGCTCTCGCGCGTGCTTTCCAGCTGTTGGGCTTCCTGGGCGCGCTGTTGCAGGGCCTGACGGCGCTGTTGCAACTGGTCGGCCGGCAGGCTCGCGCCCGTGGTCTGGAGTTGCTGGGCTTCGGTCTGGATCGAGGTAGCGTAGGGCTGCAGTTCGCCTTGAACTTCCTGGGCCAGCTGCTGCATGCGGGCTTCGACGGCCTGACCGGCCGACGACTGGGCCAGCAGACGCGCGTTGTAATAGACGCAGACGCCCGGGATGACCGGACCGGGGTTGGACGGCGCGGACGCCTGTTGAGCCGAAGCGGCGGTGGCCAGAAGCGAAGCAGCGGCCGCAGCCGCGATAATCAAAGCTTTCATAGTTTCCTCGTGCGGTCGAAAAAGCCGCGATTAGAACTGGGTGGAGGTCGAGAAGCGGAAGGATTCCGTCTTGTCGTAGTCTTCCTTGGACAGCACCTTGGAAATATCGAAGCGGATCGGTCCCATCGGCGACTTCCAGTGGATGCTGATGCCTGCCGACGCGCGCAGTGACAGCTCGTCGGCGATACTGGTGTCGACGGTGCCCGTGGACGTCAGCTTGTAGCGGTCGTCCAGCACGCCCAGCGTACCGACATCGGCGAACAGCGACGTCTTGATACCATACTGCTCGGGAAGATAGTTGGGCAGGGTCAGTTCGACGGTCCCGATGGCGTAGAAGTTGCCGCCCAGAGCGTCGGTCGTGTCCAGATCGCGCGGCCCCATGCCGGCCGTCTCGAAGCCGCGGAAGCTGTTGCCGCCCTTGAAGAAGCGGTCGTTGATGCGGATGGGATCGCCGTTCCAGCCGCTGATGTAGCCGGTCGAACCCATGACGCTGACGACCCAGCTCGGCGTGAAACCATAGTACCAGCTCGCGTCGGCCTCGGTCTTCACATAGTTCACGTCGCCGCCGATGCCCGCCAGATCCTGACGCAGCGAACCCGCCCAGCCGCGCGTCGGGCGGACCGGATCATTGGTGTAGTTGATCTGCAGCGTATAGCCGGCCGACGAGTTGATGTAGCTGCCGACCTGATCGCACAGAGCCGACGAACCGCTGCCGGCGGCGGCGCAATAGCCGGTCGGCACGATGATTTCGTCCGACTTCAGGAAGTAGCGGGTGCTGAGCAACATGTTGCCGTTCAGCGGATAGGACAGACGCAGGCCCGCGCCGGTCGAGCGATAGTCGTATGACGAATATTCGCTGAGGTCATAGCGCGAGTGGAACAGGTCGAAACCGGCGCGCAGGTCGCGGCCCAGGAACTTCGGCTCGGTGAAGCGGAAATCGACCTGCTGGCGCAGCGAGCCCCATTCCAGACGCGCCACCACGTTCTGGCCGCGACCGCGGAAGTTCCGCTCGGAAATGCCCAGGTTGACAGTGAAGGAGTCCACCGAGCTGAAGCCGGCGCCGACGGACAGTTCGCCGGTCGGCTGTTCCTCGACATTGACGTTGATGATCGAGCGGTCCGGCGCACTGCCGCGCGTTTCCTCGACCGTCACGTCCTTGAAGAAGCCCAGGGCGCGCAAGTTGTTGCGCGACCGCTCCATCAAGGCGCGGTTGAAGGCGTCGCCTTCGGTCAGCATCAGTTCTCGGCGGACGACCGGGTCGATGGTGCGGGTGTTGCCCACCACATTGATGCGGTCGATATAGACCCGCTGGCCTTCCGACACGTTGAACGTCACGTCCACCGTGTCCGTCTCGGGATTGGCCTTGTAGGTCGGGTTGATCTCGACGAAGGCGTAGCCGGCCGAGCCGGCGGCGAAGGTCAAGGCGTCGACCGCGCTTTCGATCTTGTCGCTTTCGTACAGATCACCCGAGCGAATCGGGATCAGCCGCTCGAGGAAGGCCGCGTTCAGTCGGTCGTTCTCGGTGACGACCTTGACCTCGCCGAAGTTGTATTTGTCGCCTTCGTTCAGCGTCAGCGTCAGCTGGAACGCCTGATTGTCAGGCTGCAGTTCGGCAACGGACGAGATCACGCGGAAGTCGTAAAAGCCGCGGTTGGTGTAGAATTTCCGCAGTTGCTCCTGATCGTATTCCAGGCGGTTGGGATCGTAGTTGTCGTTGTTCGAGAAGAACTTCCACCAGGTGGACTTCTCGGTGACCATCACGCCGCGCACGTCGTTGTCCGAGAAGGCTTCGTTGCCCAGGACATTGATCGCGCTGATGCCCGTCTGGGGGCCTTCGTTGATCTCGAAGATGACATCGACGCGGTTCTGCTCCAGCTGGACCAGTTTGGGCGTCACGGTCGCGGAAATGCGCCCCTGGAGACGATACAGTTCGATGATGGCGCCGACGTCTTCCTGTACCTTGGCGCGGGTATAGATGCCGCGCGGCGACAGGGTGACTTCCTTGGTCAGCTTGTCCTCGGAAAGCGCCTTGTTCCCCTCGAAGACCACCTGGTTGATGATCGGGTTCTCGACGATCTGGACGATCAGGTCGCCGTTCTGAACGCCCAACTGAACATCTGCGAAAAGACCGGTGCGCGACAGGGTACGGACCGCGACGTCCAGCACCGAGGCGTCCACGGAGTCGCCGGGCCGGATCGGCAGGTAGGACAGGACCGTCGTCTGATCAATCCGCTGCGCGCCCTGGACCAGGATGCGGTTGATCGTGATCGTCTGCGGCGCAGCGATCTCAACGCGCGGCGTCTGCTCTGCGGTCGCCGCTGGCGCCGGGGCCGTGGGCGAAGCGGGCGGCGTGGTTGTAGGGGCAGGCGTTGCGGGCGCCGGCGTCGGAGCAGGCGCGGTCTGGGCCAGGGCCGGCGCGCCGAGCCCGGCGGCGACGGCCAGCGCCAACAGGCTGGAACGGGCGCTCAGTCGAACGGCGGCGCGAGAGGTCATATCATTCATTCGGGAAACCATCGGGGGCTGGCGTCGGCTCACGAGACGAGCCCGCCGAGGAATTGGAAGAGGTTGAGCTTCTGTAGGTCGTTCCACGTCGCGAACAACATAAATCCCGCCAAAAGCGCAAGGCCTGCGCGATAGCCCATCTCCTGGAACCGCGCGGACACGGGTTGCCTCGCCACGGCTTCATAGCCGTAGAAAAGCAGGTGGCCGCCGTCGAGCACCGGAATGGGCAACAGGTTTAGAAAGCCGATTCCGATCGAAAGTATGGCGGCCAAAGTTGTCAGGGTCAGCAACAGATTGATTGCAATCGCGCCCGGCGCCGGATTCGCCGCCACAGCAGCCGTCGTCAGCGAGCCGGTCGCCTTGGCGATGCCCAGCGGCCCGCTGAACTGATCGCCGGATTCGCGGCCGGTCACGAGACGACCCAGATAGGTCAGGGTCGAGCCGATCACCTCCGTCGTCTGGCGCACGCCCTCGACCACGGCGCCGACCGGCCCATAGCGGACATGGCGCACGTCGCCGGCCGAAGATCCCAGCCCCAGCCCGATGCGGCCGACCTTTACGCGTCCCGCGATCGGGTCGTTCTCTTCACGGCGTTCGGGCGTAGCGACCAGTTCGACGGGGCGCCCGGCCCGCTCGACGGTGAATCGAACGGGGTCGCCCGTGGACAGCATGACGGTGCGCGTCACGGCGCTGCCGTCCTTGATAGCCTTGCCGTTCACGTCGGTGATCAGGTCGCCGACCTGGAACCCGGCGGCGGCGGCGGGCGAACCGGCCTGCACCTGTGCCACTCGCGCAGGACGGAGTTGGACCCCGACCGCCATGAAGACGACGGCGAAGATGGTGATGGCCAGCACGAAGTTAGCGACCGGCCCGGCGGCGACGATCAGCGCCCGCTGCCACACCGGCTTGAAGTGGAAATAGTCCCGCTCGGCGCCCGGTCCGCTTTCGGCGATAACGCGCTGGCGCAGTTCGTTCAGACCCGCCTCGTCCGGCACGCTGGAGGCGTCCAGATCGCCCGAGAATTTGACGTAGCCGCCCAGCGGCAACCAGCCCATGCGCCATTCGATGCCGTGGCGATCGGTGCGGCTGAACACGGCCTTGCCGAAGCCGACCGCGAAACGATCCACCTTCACGCCGAAGGCGCGCGCGACCAGAAAGTGACCCAGTTCATGGATGGTGACAATGAACGTCAGCACCAGCAGGAACGACGCGATGGAGATCAGGACCTGACCCAGGACGCCCAGCATTCGAAAATCGTCTCCCCTGGCCTGCTAATCAGGCCGCGTTCGCAAGACCGGCGACGACGGACCCGGCCATTCGACGCGTCTCGGCATCGACCGAAAGGGCCGCGCCGCAGGCGTCTCCAGAGCCGAAAACCATCCCCGCTTTCGTCGCACGCTCAAGGGTTTCGGCGACGACTGCGGCAATATTGAGAAAGGCCAGCTTGCGGTCAAGAAATGCGAAGGCAGCGATCTCGTTGGCGGCGTTGAACACGGCCGGCGCCGCGCCGCCCGCCTTCAGCGCCTGCCGCGCCAGATCCAGGGCGGGAAACCGCGCCAGATCGGGCGCCTCGAACGTCAGCCGGCCTAGCGTCGCCAGATTCAGCTTGGGCGCCGGCCAGGCGATCCTGTCAGGCCAGGCCAGGGCGCAGGCGATGGGCGTGCGCATATCCGGCGGTCCCATCTGGGCCAGGGTCGATCCGTCCACATATTCCACAAGGCTGTGGATGATCGATTCGGGGTGCACCACGACATCGATCCGCTCCTGCGGCATGGCGAACAGATAGGCGGCCTCGATCATCTCCAGGCCCTTGTTGGCCATGGTGGCGCTGTCGACCGAAATCTTGGCGCCCATGCTCCAGTTCGGGTGGGCCACCGCCTGTTCAGGCGTGATGCCGATCATCCGCTCGCGCGGGGTCTGGCGGAACGGCCCGCCGGACGCGGTCAGGACCAGCTTGGACACCCGCTCGGGCGCGTCGGCCGGAAAGACCTGAAAGATGGCGGAATGTTCGGAATCGACCGGGATCAGCCGCCCCCCTGCCCGCTTGACCCGTTCGATCAGCGCCGGACCGCAGCAGACCAGGCTTTCCTTGTTGGCCAGCGCCAGGATCGCGCCGGTGTCCGCCGCCGCCCAGGCCGACTTCAGCCCCGCCGCGCCGACGATGGAGGCCATGATCCAGTCGGCGGGCCGCGTCGCCGCCTCCACGATAGCGGCGTCGCCGGCGGCGACTTCCACATCGGTTCCAGCCAGAGCGTCGCGCAGAGCGTCCAGTTTCGCAGGATCGGCGGTGACCGCCAGCTTCGGCCGCCAGCGTCGCGCCTGCTCGGCCAACTTGCCGATGTTTGCCCCGCCGGTCAGGGCCTCGACCTGAAAGGCGCCCGTGCCCGACGCCTCGGCCTGGTCCATCAGGTCCAGCGTCGATGATCCGACGGACCCGGTCGAGCCCAACACCGTCACGCGACGCCGGATCACGCCCCGCGCTCCAGCGTCAGCACCAGAAGGCGACCGGCCGCGACCACCACGACAGCGAACATCAGGCCGTCGACCCGGTCCAGCAGGCCGCCGTGGCCGGGAATGGTGTTGCCGGCGTCCTTGACCCCGAACCGGCGCTTCAGCCCCGATTCCCAAAGGTCGCCGCCCATGGTCGCGAGCGCCGCCGCCAGACCCAGGATCGCGCCCCAGAAGACCGTCAACCGCCCCATATCGAACCAGGCGGTCATGGCCGCACCGGCGACCGCGCCCGCCAGAATTCCGCCGATGAAGCCGGACCATGTCTTGTTGGGCGAATAGCGCGGCCACAGCTTCGGGCCGCCGAAGGTCGAACCCGCCAAATAGGCCAGGATGTCGGCCGACCAGGTCACAGCGAAGACCAGCGCGGTCCAATGCAGCCCGACAGAGCTCTCGCCGTCCCGAAGCCAGATCAGCAGTACGGAGGGCCAGCCGAGGTAGAGAACGCCATAGGCCGCATCCACCGCCTGCTGCCCGCGCTTGCGCGCATAGAGCCCCGCCGCCGCCGCGCCGAACACCAGGACGACGAAGGCCACAGACATGACGCCGAAATAGGCGCTGACGACCGAGGCCACGACGGCCAGGGCCACGGCGGCGCCTACGGGACGCGGCGCGCGCGGCGCGCTCATCGCACCCCATTCGAAGGCCAGCACGATAGCGGCTGCGACCACCAGCGCCAGGAACCAGACGCCTCCGAACCAGGTGGCGGCGACCGCCGCCGGCGCCAGCACAGCGGCCGAGGCCGCCCTCAATGCGATGTCACGCCCCCTGACCGCCATCAGGCCGTCGCACGCGCGGTGGAGGAGGTCTCTCGACCGCCATAGCGACGATCGCGCTGCCCGAAGGCGGCGACTGCTTCCGACAGGGCCTTGGGCCCGTAGTCCGGCCACAGGATGTCCTGGAACACCAGTTCGGCGTAGGCGGCTTCCCACAGCAGGAAGTTCGACAGCCGCTGCTCGCCGGAGGTGCGCACGATCAGGTCCAGCGGCGGCGACCCCGCCGTGGCCAGGCCGGCGGCGAAGGCGTCTTCATTGAGCGGCGCGACCGTTTCCCCCGACAGCAGTCGTTCCATGTGACGCCGCGCGGCGTCCACCAGATCGGCCCGTCCGCCATAGTTGAAGGCGACCTGCAGCAGGAAGCGGTCGTTGTGCGCGGTCTGTGCCTCGGCCTTGTCGATGATGGCGGCGATGTCGGCGGGCAGGCCGTCCCGGCGGCCCAGAATCCGCAGGCGCACGCCCGCCTTTTCCAGCCGTGCCAGATCGCTGGCCACATAGGTGCGGACCAGGCCCATCAGGTCGGACACTTCGTCTTCGGGGCGGCTCCAGTTCTCAGTCGAGAAACCGAACACCGTCAGGCACTCGATGCCCAGGTCCGGCGCCGCCTGTATGGTCCGCTTCAACGCCTGGACGCCTTCGCGATGGCCCAGCGCGCGCGGCAGGCCCCGCGCCTTCGCCCAGCGGCCGTTGCCGTCCATGATGATGGCGACATGACGCGGCCCATCGGAACCCCGTCCTTGTGGGCGTTGGCCAGAAGGCGCGGCGCTGTCTGCCGTCATCTCTCGTGCGATCCCTTCGGGGCCAAGCCGTTTCGCCTCAGACCTGCATGATCTCTTGTTCCTTGGTCTTCAAGGCTTCGTCGATGCGCTTGATGGCCGCGTCGGTTTCCTTCTGGACCTCGGTCTCCATCTTCTTCTGTTCGTCCTGGCTGATCTCGCCCGCCTTCTCGGCCTTCTTCAGGTCGTCGTTGGCGTCGCGACGGACGTTGCGAACCGAGATCTTCTGCTGCTCGGTATATTTGCCGGCCAGCTTGACCAGATCCTTGCGGCGTTCCTCGGTCAGGGGCGGCACGGGAATGCGCAGCGTCTGGCCGTCGACGATTGGGTTCAGACCCAGGTTGGCGTTGCGGATCGCCTTCTCGACGGCGACTACCATGCCCTTGTCCCAGACATTGACGCTGATCATGCGCGGCTCGGGCACGCTGATGGCGGCGACGGCGCTCAGCGGCGAGGCCGAGCCATAGGCCTCGACCCGGACGGGCTCCAGCAGGCCGGCGTTGGCGCGTCCGGTGCGCAGGCCGCTGAACTCTTCCTTCAGGGCGGTGACCGACCGCTCCATGCGGTCGCGATAGGTCTTCAGTTCAGGCTTAGCCATGGTCTTGGTCTCTCTTGTCTTTCCTGGTCACGCAGACGTTCAAGCGACGTCCTGAATGACCGTGAACGTGCCTTCGCCGGTCAGGGTCCGGCGCAGCGAGTTGTCTTCCCGGATGGAGAAGACCACGATCGGGATGCCCGTGTCGCGCATCATGGCGATGGCCGAGGCATCCATGACCCGCAGATCCTTGGCCAGAACGTCCTGATAGGTCAGGGTCTCATAGCGGGTCGCGGTCGGATCCTTCTTGGGATCGGCGGTATAGACGCCGTCCACGCTGGTACCCTTCAACAGGGCGTCGCAGCCCATTTCGGCGGCCCGCAGCGCGGCGCCCGAATCGGTGGTGAAGAAGGGCGCGCCGACGCCGGCGGCGAAGATGACCACGCGGCCCTTTTCCAGATGACGCAGGGCGCGACGGCGGATGTAGGGTTCGGCGATGGCGGCCATGGGAATGGCGCTCTGCACGCGAGTCGAGACGCCGATCTTCTCAAGCGCCGACTGCATCGCCAAGGCGTTCATGATGGTGGCCAGCATGCCCATATAGTCGGCCTGGGCGCGTTCCATCCCCGCCGCCGCCTTGGACAGGCCGCGGAAGATGTTGCCGCCGCCGATGACCAGGCAGATTTCGACGCCCTCGGCCGCCACGTCAGCAACGGCCTTGGCGACCGTGTCGACCGTGTTCATGTCGACGCCGAACGACTGATCGCCCATCAGCACCTCGCCGGAAACCTTCAGCAGGACGCGCTTGTAGCGGAAGGTCGAAGGGGCGTCGGGCATGCGGGAGGGTCCGTTTGGCTGCTGCGCCCTTGAATCAGGCGACTTCTTATAGACGAAGGGCGCGCCAGCCATCAAAGCCGAACGCGCCCTTCTGATACAAAACCCTCACGAATGAGGGAAAGAGGTCTTAATTGCCGCCCATCATGGAGGCGACTTCCGACGCAAAATCGGGGCCTTCGACCTTCTCGACGCCTTCACCCAGGGCCAGGCGGACGAAGCCGGCCAGACGCAGGTTGGAGGAGCCTAGTTCCTTGCCCGAGTTGGCGACCAGCTGTTCGATGGTCACGTCCGGGTCCATGACGAACGGCTGCTTGGACAGCACCACGTCCTTCTGGAACTTGTTGATCTGGCCTTCCACGATCTTGGCGATCATGGCTTCCGGGCGGCCTTCTTCCTTGGCCTTTTCGGTCAGAACGGTGCGTTCCTTCTCGATGGCGGCGGGGTCCAGGTCGTCGGTGTTCAGCGACAGCGGGGCGGTTGCTGCAACGTGCATGGCGATCTTGCGGCCAAGTTCGCGCAGGGCGGTCTTGTCGCCCTCGCCTTCCAGGGCGACCAGCACGCCGATACGGCCCACGCCGGGCGAAACCGCGTTGTGGACGTAGGTCGAGACGACGCCTTCCGACACCGACAGGCGGGCGGCGCGGCGCAGCTGCATGTTCTCGCCGATGGTGGCGATCATGTTCGTCACTTCGTCCTGGACCGTCTTGCCGGCTTCCAGTTCGGCGCCGTGCAGCGCCTCGACGGTGTGATGCTCCAGGCCCAGCTGGGCGAACGACTTGGCGGCGTTCTGGAACAGTTCGTTACGGGCGACGAAGTCGGTTTCCGCATTGAACTCGATGGCGGCGGCGACTTCGCCCTTGCCGTCTTCCTTCGACGCAACGGCGACCAGGCCTTCAGCGGCGACGCGGTCGGCCTTCTTGGCGGCCTTGGACAGGCCCTTGGCGCGCAGCCAGTCGATTGCTGCTTCGATGTTGCCGTCGTTTTCGACCAGCGCCTTCTTGCAGTCCATCATGCCGACGCCCGAACGCTCG
Organism: Brevundimonas sp. FG128; assembly: GCF_057809775.1. Lineage (NCBI taxonomy): Bacteria > Pseudomonadati > Pseudomonadota > Alphaproteobacteria > Caulobacterales > Caulobacteraceae > Brevundimonas > Brevundimonas sp. FG128. The sequence continues at coordinate 32,752 of NZ_JBMDKP010000002.1, read as the reverse complement.
CGAAGTTCCTTCACGAGGGCGGCAGTGATCTCGGCCATGTTCTTCTCCTTGGGGGATTTCGTATGTGGGAACGGCCGGGCTGACTTAGCCCGGCCGTGTGTCAGTTCAAGCACGGCCTTCGGATTGACGCTCAAGTAGCGAGCCGCCGCGCGGCAAGCGTAGCGTCAAAAAGGATGGCCGCTAGGCGATCAGCCCGTGGCCTTCTCGGTTTCGACAGCGTCGTTCGCTTCCGACGTGGCGGCCTTGGCGGCTTCATCGGCGACGCCCGGTTCAGCAGCGGCTTCCAGTTCGGCGGCGACCGATTCCGTGCCGGCCGGAGCGGCGTCGGCTTCGACCGGGGTCGAGGCTTCACGCAGCATCGGCTCGACCGGAGCTTCCGAAGCGCCCAGATCCACGCCCGAGGCCGAAGCGCCGGCAGCCAGGCCGTCCAGGACGGCGTCGGCGATCAGGTCGCAGTAGGTCTGGATGGCGCGGGCGGCGTCGTCGTTGCCGGGGACCGGATAGGTGATGCCGTCCGGATCCGAGTTGGTGTCCAGGATGGCGATGATCGGGATGTTCAGCTTGCGGGCTTCCTGGATCGCGATCGCTTCCTTGTTGGTGTCGATCACGAACATGATGTCCGGGATCGAACCCATGTCCTTGATGCCGCCCAGCGACAGTTCCAGCTTGTCCTTCTCGCGCTCCAGGTTCAGCAGCTCCTTCTTGACGCGGCCTTCGCCGCCGTTCTCGAGGATGCCTTCCAGTTCGCGCAGACGGGCGATCGAGCCCGAGACGGTACGCCAGTTGGTCAGCGTGCCGCCGAGCCAACGGTTGTTCATATAGTACTGGGCGCAGCGCTTTGCGGCTTCGGCGACCGGCTCGGCGGCCTGGCGCTTGGTGCCGACGAACAGGACGCGACCGCCCTTGGCGGCGACTTCGCGCACGGCCACCAGAGCCTGGTGGAACAGCGGCATCGTCTGCGACAGGTCGATGATGTGGATGTTCGAGCGCGAGCCGAAGATGTAGCGGTCCATCTTCGGGTTCCACCGGTGCGTCTGGTGGCCGAAGTGGGCGCCTGCTTCAAGCAGGGTGCGCATCGAGAATTCTGGCAAAGCCATGATCGTTCAGTCCTTTTTCCGATCAAACGTGGCGCGGGGGATTAAAGGTCGAGAACGACCCTCGGAATGGAGCGGATCGGGATGTCTCCCCGAAACGCGCCTCGCCCGCGTTGCGAAATGCGGGGGCCATGTAGGCGGGAAACGCCCCAATAGCAAGCATTGCCTTGATCAATGCGAAAAGGCGGCCCCTTTCGGGACCGCCCTCTGTCGTTTCGTCGCGGAGGTTTAGTTCATTGCGTCCAGCAGCGTCTGGGCCCGGTCGCGGTGCATGGTCACGGGCGCGACCAGCTCCTGCGCCAGGGTGGCCAGCGCCGGGGCGTCGGTGTTGCCCGAAAAACCGTTCAGCAGGGTCAGGGTCTCATTATGAGCGGCGACCTGCTGGGTCAGATAGACCTTGTCGAAGTCGCCTGGCGTGGCGGCGTTGAGATTGTCGATCATACCCTGGCGACGCTCGTCCAGCGCCGTGGGAATGGCGACGTTCGGCGCAGCAGCCGGAGCAGCGGCGGCCAGCTTCTCGCCGGCGGCGGTGTGATCCTTGGTGATCATGGCTGCCAGCGCCTTGACGTCGGCGTTGGTGGACTTGGCGGCGGCGACCTTGGCGGCCTCCAGCTCATACATGTTGCCGGTGCCCAGGCCCGTGACGAAACCGTCGACGGTGTTGGCGCCCATGGTCATGGCCGAGGTCTGGCCGACAACGCCTGCGGTGGCGTCCTGCGTGGCGTTGACGGCTTCGCCGGCGTTCTGGCCAGCGCTGTCGCCACCTTGGTTGCAGGCGGCGAGAAGGGCCAGCGAGGCGACGCTGGCGATGGCGAGATATTTCATGGAACAGTCTCCCTATGGACTGACCAAACCCTTCACGCGGCCGTGAGGTTCCGACAATTCAACAGCTTGACCATACCTGCCCATGCTCAGGAAGCGACGTCCGGCAAGCTGTATTCGAGATTATAGCGATGCTCACCGTCGGCGACGGTGAGGTGAAAGACACCGCTGATGCCGCTCAGTTCACCGCTGCCGGAGCCGGGCACGATGGTGATCAGCAGGTCCTGGGCGCCTTCGTCCATGACGCCGCGATGGACCATGGAAAAGGCGCCGCGACGACGCCCAAGGGTCGCCGTCACGCGCTCGATGGCCACATAGGCGCCGGACCGCCCCTCTCGAACGGCCAGCATCTCGCCCGCCGCAGTCCCATCGAGACCGCCGTGATAGGTCTTGACGATCTGCATGCGGGCGTGGGCGTCGGCGGGCGCGTCGAGGTCCGGCGCGATCGGCGTGATCTGGACATCGAAGGTTCCGGCGGCGTGGATTGCGGTCATCAGGCTTCCTCCAACATGACGACGCCCGGCGCCGATTTCAGCGCACCCCGCAGGGCGCCGTCCAGTCGATAGCGGCCGGGCAATTTCAACTCGACCTCCTGACGCCCGTCCAGAGAGGCGATCAGCGACACCTCTCCGCCCTTGCCGATCGCGCCCGAGCGCGCCCGCTCCAGCCGGGCTTTCAGCGCGTCGGCGTCGGCCGTGCGGGCCGAGACATGGATGCGCAGGCCGATGTTGGCGTCATCCAGCAGATTGTCCATGCGCGAGGCGTCGTCGCCGAAGAAGCGCACCTCGCCGTCCGAGGCCTTGGCGCGGACCCGCACCATGACCGAGGCGCCGGGCTCCAGCACCTCTCTGCATTTGCGCAGTTGCTCGGGGGGAAACAGGCATTCGAACTCGCCCGTTGGGTCCGAGAAGGTGACGAAGGCGAACTTCTCGCCGGTGCGGGCGCTGGCCCGCTCCTGCTTGCGGCGCACTACTCCGGCCATCTGGAAGGCCTCGTGGCCGGACTCGGCCAGAGGAATGGCCTCGGCGACGAAGGTGACGCGCTTGCGCTTCAGCGCCGAGGTTATCTCGTCCAGCGGGTGGCCGGACAGGTAGAAGCCGACCGCCGCCAGTTCGTGGTCCAGTCGTTCGGGACCGACCCAGGGTTCGGCGCTTTTCAGGCGCGGGCGACCGGCGTGGGCCTGGTCGCCGCCGAACAGGCTGACCTGGGACGAGGCGCGTTCAGCCGCCACGCTCTGGCAATAGGCCATCAGCACATCGGCCTGTTCGACCAGTTGGCGACGGTTGGAATGGATGCTGTCGAAGGCCCCGGCCTTGGCCAGGCCTTCCAGCGCCCGCTTGTTGACGCTGCGCGGATCGACCCGTTCCAGGAAGTCGAAGATGTCGGCGAAACGCCCGCCGGTCTCGCGCACCTCGATGACGTGTTTCATCGCATCGAGCCCCACGTTGCGAATGGCGCCCAGGGCGTAGAGGACCGAACCCTTGTCGTCGTCGAAGGCCACGTCGAAGTCGGCGGACGAGCGGTTGATGTCCGGCGCCAGCACCGGCACGTCGAAGCGCCGGGCGTCCTGGTAGAAGACCGCCAACTTGTCGGTGTTCGACAGGTCCAGGCTCATGGACGCGGCGAAGAACTCGACCGGGTGGTTGGCCTTCAGCCACCCCGTCTGGAACGAGATCAGCGCATAGGCGGCGGCGTGCGACTTGTTGAACCCGTAGCCGGCGAACTTGGCCACCAGATCGAAGATGGAGCCGGACTGGGTCTCGGGGACGGATTTCTCCAGCGCGCCGGCGATGAAGCGCGCCCGCTGAAAGTCCATCTCCTCCTTCTTCTTCTTGCCCATGGCCCGACGCAGCAGGTCGGCCTCGCCCAGGCTGTAGCCCGCCAGGACCTGGGCGATCTTCATCACCTGTTCCTGGTAGATGATGACCCCATAGGTCTCGGTGAGCACCTCGGTCAGGGTGGGGTGCAGGTAATCGACCTCGGCCCGGCCGAACTTGCGGTCGATATAGGTGTCGATCATCTCCATCGGCCCCGGCCGATAAAGGGAAATCAGGGCGGTGATCTCCTCGATGGAGCCGCAGCGCATCTTGCGCAGGGTGTCGCGCATGCCCTGGGATTCCAGCTGGAACACCCCGACCGTCTGGCCCGAGGCCATCAGCTCATAGGTGCGGGCGTCGTCCAGCGGCAAGCCGTTCCAGTCGCGTGACGCGCCGCGCCGCTCCAGATAGCCTCGCGCCCGATCCAGCACCGTCAGGGTCTTCAAGCCTAGGAAGTCGAACTTCACCAGACCCGCGGGCTCGACCCACTTCATGTTGAACTGGGACGCCGGAATGGTGGAGCGCGGATCCTGATACAGCGGCACCAGTTCGGTCAGCGGCCGGTCGCCGATGACGATGCCGGCGGCGTGGGTCGAGGCGTTGCGGTAAAGCCCCTCCAGCTCCAGCGCGGTCTCCAGCAGGGTCTTGACCGCCGGTTCAGCGTCCCTCGCCTCTTTCAGCCGCGGCTCCAGCTCAATGGCCTGGGCCAGGGTCACCGGATTGGCGGGATTGTTCGGCACCATCTTGCAGAGCCGGTCCACCTGGCCCAGCGGCATCTGCAGCACCCGGCCGACGTCGCGCAGCACGGCCCGCGCCTGCAGGGTGCCGAAGGTGATGATCTGGGCCACCCGGTCCTTGCCGTAGCGGTCCTGGACATAGTCGATCACCTCCTCGCGCCGCTCCTGGCAGAAGTCGATGTCGAAGTCGGGCATGGAGACCCGCTCTGGGTTCAGGAACCGCTCGAACAGCAGGCCGAACCGCAGGGGATCAAGGTCGGTGATGGTCAGGGACCAGGCGACCAGCGACCCTGCCCCGGACCCCCGCCCCGGCCCCACCGGAATGCCGTGGGTCTTGGCCCATTTGATGAAGTCCGACACGATCAGGAAGTAGCCGGGGAAGCCCATCTGCTGGATGATCCCGACCTCCCATTCCAGGCGGGTCCAGTATTCCGCTTCCGGGACGGCGGGCGTGATCTCGGTCAGACGGACCTTAAGGCCTTCGCGCGCCTGGTGGGCCAGTTCGTCCGGCTCGGACCGCCCCGCCCCGGCGTCGAAACGCGGCAAGATCGGCGCATGGGTCTCGACCAGGAAGGCGCAGCGGCGCGCGATGTCGATGGTGTTGTCGCAGGCCTCTGGCAGGTCGGCGAACAGTTCGCGCATCACGGCGGCGGGCTTGAACCAGTGCTGGCCCGTGATGCGACGACGATCTTCCTGGCCGGTGAAGGCGCCGTCGGCGATGCACAGCAGGGCGTCGTGCGACTTCGCCTGGGCGGCCTTGGCGTAATAGACGTCGTTGGTGGCGACCAGGGGGACGTCGTTGGCGTAGGCCCATTCAACCAGGCCGGGCTCGGCCCGCTTCTCGTCGTCCAGGCCGTGACGTTGCAGCTCGATATAGAAGCGGTCGCCGAACGCCGCCTTCATCGCCGCCAACGCCGCGACCGCCTCGGCCGTCTTGCCCTGGGCGAACAGCGGGTCGACCGGCCCGTCGGGACCGCCGGACAGCAGGATCAGTCCCTCCGAACGGGCGACGACCTGTTCCCAGCCCACGCCCGGTTCGGCCATCTCGCCCGCGTCCAGATAGGCCGAGGACGACAGGGCGCACAGGTTCAGCCAGCCCGCGGTGTTCTGGGCCAGCAGCACCACGGTCGGGACCTTGGCCCAGCGGGCGTTGATCTGGCCGCCGAGCCCGAAGATCGGAAGGGCGCAGGCCACGATGGGTTGGACGCCCGCCTCTTTGGCCGTCTGGCTGAACTCCAGCGCGCCGAACAGATTGGCCCGGTCCGCGACCGCCACCGCAGGCATGCCCGCATCGGCGGCCATCTTGCCGATCTTGGCGGCCTTGATCGCGCCTTCCAGCAGCGAATAGGCCGAGCGGACCCGCAGATGGACGAAACCCTGACTGTTCACCACTTCGCTCACCGGACCTCCGCCTGTCGCCTCCGACCGATCATCCTGAACCGAGTCTCACAGCCGGCCGCCCCGGAACATCGAAAAGCGGCGCCGGACCGACCGGCGGCGACAATCCGTTGTGGATAGGCGGTTCAGACTCCCAACCCGAAAAAATGAGTCTCAAGAGTCTGAAATGTCTCAAACACGCCGCTAACCCACTGATGTTTCTCCGACCCGATTTCAGACTCCGTCCACCTCATCCCCATCATGTGGTGACGGTGAAGGCCAGGCTCCAGGCCATCCAGACAAAGCCGCCGCACGACGCCAGCGACAGCAGATCCCTCATCAAACGCGGCATGGTCTCGCCTCCTGCTCACTCAATGTGTTCCGGTAATGTTCTATGTTGGCTTTTTGTTCCGGTCAACCTGTATGCGGCTGAAACCATCGGCGCGGCGCCGTCGTATGAAGAAGGACAATGGAGACAGACCCATGCTGAACCGCAGAACAGCCCTCGCCCTCTTCGCCGCGGCGACCCTCACCGCCACGGGCGCCGCCGCCGTCCACACAAGCCAGGCCCAGGCCCAATCTCAGAGCCAGGCGCGGCCCGGCGGCCTGCAGACAGCCGTTTTCGCCGGCGGGTGTTTCTGGTCCGAGGAAAAGGCCTTCGACGGTCTGCCCGGCGTGCGCGCGGCCGTGTCGGGCTTCGTCGGGGGGCACACCGCCAATCCGACCTACGAACAGGTGGTGCACGGCGGGACGGGCCATATGGAAGCCGTGCAGGTGACGTTCGATCCGCAGGTCGTCAGCTATCGCACCCTGGTCGATCGCTACTGGCGCACCATCGACCCCACCGACCCGAACGGCCAGTTCTGCGACCAGGGGCCGTCCTATCGGTCCGCCGTCTTCGCCACGGGCGATCAGCGCGCCGACGCCGTGGCCTCGCGCAATGCGGCCATGCGGGTGCTGCGCAAGAGCTTCACCACCCCGGTCGTCGGCGTCCAGCGCTTCTGGCCTGCGGGCGCCGAGCATCAGGACTACGCCAAGCGGCACGCCGCCAGCTATCAGGCCTATCGGATCGGATGCCGCCGCCCCGAGCGCCTGCGGGCGATCTGGGGCGACGCCGCCGTCAGCTGATCAATAGGCCTGACTTTGGGCCGCGCGCTGCTCCAGATGACCGTCCTTCAGGGCGAAGACGCGGTCCATATGACCGGCCAGCTCCATGTTGTGGGTGGCGATCAGGGCGGCGACGCCAGTGGTCTTGGCCAGGTCGCGCAGGGCCTCGAACACGGATTGGCTGGTGGTCGGGTCGAGGTTGCCGGTCGGTTCGTCGGCCAGCAGCAGGCGCGGACCGTTGGCCAGGGCGCGGCCGATGGCGACGCGTTGCTGTTCCCCGCCTGACAGCTGGGCTGGCTGGTGCGTCAGGCGCTCACCAAGGCCAAGCGCCGTCAGCGTGACCTCGGCGCGTTTGCGGGCCTCGTCCTGAGACAGGCCGGCGATCCGCATCGGCAGGGCGACGTTGTCGCGGGCGTCGAACTCGGGCAGCAGATGGTGGAACTGATAGACGAAGCCGATCCGGCTCAGGCGCAGACGCGTACGGGCGCGCTCGTCCAGATTTCCGACCTGTTCGCCGTCGATGGCGACCGTGCCGGCGGTTGGTTTTTCCAGCAGGCCCGCAGCGTGCAGCAGCGACGACTTGCCCGAGCCCGAAGGCCCGATCAGACCGACCAGTTCGCCCGGAAACACGTCCAGATCAACGCCCTTCAGAACGATCAGGCCGCCCTGGGCGGTGTCATAGGTGCGGGTCAGGCCGCGCACCGACAGGATGGGATCCTTACTCATAGCGCAGCGCCTCCACGGGATCGATGCGAGACGCGTTCCAGGACGGCGGCAGGCTGGCGATACAGCTCATCAGCAGCGACCAGAAGGCCACCCAGGTGACGTCCACGGGGTCCACCAGTGCAGGGATGGCGTCCAGCATATAGACGTCGGAATCGAACAGCTTGGTCTGAAGCACCCACTCCAGGAAATGCTGGATCGAGCCGATGTTCCAGCAGAACAGCAGGCCCAGCACCAGGCCGGCGATGGTGCCCGCGACCCCGATCATGGCGCCGGCCATGAAGAAGACGCGCAGAATGGCCGAGGGGCTGGCGCCGATGGTGCGCAGGATGGCAATGTCCCGGCCCTTGTTCTTCACCAGCATGACGATGCCGGAGATGATGTTCATGGCCGCGATGGCCACGACCAGGCCCAGGATGATGCTCATGGCCACCCGCTCGACCTTCAGCGCGCCATAGAAGGCGGCGAGCCGTTCGCGCCAGTCGTTGACGACCGCGCCCGGCCCGGCCGCGTCGCGGATGGCGGGGGTCAGGGCGCCGACCTGGTCGGGATCGTCCACCTTGATCTCGATGGCGTCCCAGACGCCCTCCTTGCCGAAGAATAGCTGCTGCTGCTCCAGCGGCATGAACATGAAGGCCCGGTCGTAATCGGCCGCCCCAGACCGGAACAGGCCGCCGATGAAATAGGTCTTCTCCAACCCGCCGAGGCTGCCGAACGCGCTGTCGGCGCCGGTCGGGGAATAGACGGTGATCGGGTCGCCGACGCGCAGCCCCATCGAATTGGCCAGCGCCGCGCCGATCAGCACGCGATCGCCGCCATACTCGCCCTTGCCGAAGCTGTCGCGCTCCTGCTGGGTCAGGCTGTCGAAGACATATTGGGTCTTGGCCAGATCCTGCGGGCGGATGCCCTTGACCATCACCCCGGTCGTGAAATTGCCGACACGGATCAGGCTCTGGGATTCATTGAGCGGGTTGACGCTGTAGACGCCGGGCACCGCCGCGATGCGGGCCAGGGCGGCGTCGCGGTCCTCGGACGTCAGGACCGGACCCTGCACATACATGTGCCCGTTGAAGGCCAGCATCCGGCCCAGCAGTTCGCTGCGGAAGCCGGACATGATGCTCATGACGCTGATCAGCACGGCGACGGCCAGCATGATGCCGATGAAGCTGATCACCGCGATGGTGGCGACGCCGCCCTCCTTGCGCTTGGCGCGCAGGTAGCGGAGGGCCAGGCCGATCTCCCAAGAGGAGAAGGCGCCGGATGGACGGGACGGCAGGCTCAAGCGGTCAGCCTTTCGATGGCTTCGGCGAGGGGCACGGAGACCTTCTCGCCGGTGGCGCGACGCTTCAGCTCGACTACGCCGTCGGCCAGGCCCTTGGGACCTATGGTCAGCTGCCACGGCACGCCGATCAGGTCGGCGGTGGCGAACTTGCCGCCCGGCCGTTCGTCGGTGTCGTCGTACAGCACGTCCTTGCCGAGCTTCTCCAGCTGGGCCACCGCATCCTCGCAGGCGGCCGAGACGGTTTCGTCATTGGCGCGCAGATTGATCACGACCACGTCGAACGGGGCCACGGCGTCGGGCCAGATGATGCCGCCCTCGTCATGGCTGGCCTCAATGATGGCGCCCAGCAGGCGAGACACGCCGACGCCGTAGCTGCCCATGTGGACCTCAGCGTCCTGGCCGTCAGGCCCGGCGACCTTGGCCTTCATCGGGGCGGAGTATTTCGTGCCGAAATAGAAGATGTGGCCGACCTCGATGCCGCGCGCCGACAGACGGTCCCCCTCGGCGGTCTGAGCCTCGAACTGGGCCGCGTCGTGCATTTCCTCGGTCGCGGCGTAGAGCGCGGTTCGTTGATCAACGATTGACTGAAGATCGTCCCAGTTCACGTCCGCGCCCGGCGCCGGCATTTCCACCAGGGCCTTGTCGCAGAAGACCGCGCTCTCGCCGGTCTCGGCCAGGACGATGAACTCGTGGCTCAGGTCGCCGCCGATCGGGCCGGTGTCGGCGCGCATCGGCACGGCCTTCAGACCCATGCGGGCGAAGGTGTTCAGATAGGCCACGAACATGCGGTTGTAGGCCTTGCGGGCCGAGGCCTCGTCCACGTCGAAGGAATAGGCGTCCTTCATCAGGAACTCGCGGCCGCGCATGACGCCGAACCGAGGGCGGCGCTCGTCGCGGAACTTCCACTGGATGTGAAACAGGTTCAGCGGCAGCGACTTGTAGGACTTCACATAGGCCCGGAAGATGTCGGTGATCATCTCCTCATTGGTCGGCCCGTACAGCAGTTCGCGCTCGTGACGGTCGGTGATGCGCAGCATCTCGGGACCATAGGCGTCATAGCGGCCGCTCTCGCGCCACAGGTCGGCCAGTTGCAGGGTCGGCATCAGCAGCTCGACCGCCCCGGCCCGCTGCTGCTCCTCGCGGACGATCTGCTCGATCTTGCGCAGCACCCGCAGACCCAGAGGCAGCCAGGCATAGATGCCGGCGGCCTCCTGCTTGATCATGCCGGCGCGCAGCATCAGCTGGTGCGAGACGATCTGGGCGTCCGAAGGGGCTTCCTTCAGCGTGGGCAGGAAATAGCGCGACAGGCGCATGATGGAGAATCCTAGGCGTAGAGGCGGAACAAGGCTTTAGCCGCTGGACCGGGGCGAAAGCTAGGCCGGGATGGGGATTAGACGGCCGGCGCGCGAGAGAAGTCCGGCAGGGGCAGCCAGCCGGTGAAGATCAGCACCATGACAAAGGCCCAGACGATGGCCGCGACCCAGGTGGTCGTCAGGAACTTCTTCTTCAGGTTCGGCGTGGCCGGCGCGCCCCACTGGGTCCCGTCGGTGGGCGGCTCGTGCGTCTCGCGCGACATGCCCAGCGGCAGTACGCCGAACAGCACCGTCCACCAGACGATAATGTAGATGCCGAACATGGTCAGGGGGCCGATGGGCATTGGAACCTCTAGGGATGCGGCCGGCCGACGCCGTAGCGGGCGGCCAAATAGGGCGCGATGGCGTGATCCTGCAGGAAGCGCCGGCCGGTCGCCGCGCTGACCTGGGCCTCGGGCCAGTCCAGTTCGCCGTCCAGGATCAGTATGGGGCAGCTCTGATGCGCTTCGCCCACCTGTTCGATGACCGGCGGGCGCGGACGGGCGTGATCCAGATAGACCACCTCCAGCGCGTCACGCAGGTGCGGATAGAAGGCCAGCACGCCCTCGACATAGGCGCCGGCCGGACAGAACCACGGCCCGCCCTGGTCGTCATGCCAATCGGGATTCAGAAGGAAGAGTCGCTCGGCCATCGACGGGGATATAGCGGAACAGCGCCCGTCGTTGCGACCGCTAATCGCAGGCCGCGCCGAAGCCCGGCGCGCGCAGGGCCAGCAGGATCGAAGAACGCGCCTGTTCGGTGATCGCGCCCGCGCCTTGCAGCACACACCCCACTGCCGTGTTCGAATTGGGCGCCAGCAGACCATAGGTCATGCCTTCGACGGCCAGCCGCGCCTGAGCGCCTTTCAGCGCGGAGACCGCCCCCGCGACGCGAGCGGGGTCGTCGGTGATCCGGGTCATCTCGTGCAACGCCTCGCCCGAACTGGGGAAGTCGTAGGCGTCGGGCGTATAGGGCGCGATCTCGGCGGACAGACGATTGGGGTGGACGTCGATGCCGAACTTGGCGTTCTGGCTGGCCGAGAAGGCGATGGCGGGGCCGGTTTCGGGCACCACCAATATGTAGGCGTGGCGCGGGAACAGCAGATATTGCGCCAGCCATTTCGTCATCGGAACCAGCGGCAGGTCGTCCGGCCCCAGGGCGTGCGCGCCGACATAGACGCCGGAGGGCAGGCTGCGGGCGTCGATGCGGCCGTTCAGCTTCAGGATCCGGTCCATCATGACATGGTCGAGCAGGAAGACGCCGTCTTCGGCCTCACGCTCCAGATAGGCGTGGATGGCGGCAGTGTCGGGCGCGGGGCCGAGGTCGCGGCCATAGACGGTGGGAAAGGCGGTCGGCGACATGGGCGCGCCGTCCGGCGGGCTGAACCACAGGACCCGCAGTTCCTGCACCGTGCGGGACAACGGTTCCTCGCCCCGGAACGTCGACAGGCTGAGCACCAGATTGACGGCGGCGAACAGGGCGACGAAGCCCACGATCCCCTGCCCTGCGATCACAGCCCAACGCCGCCAGCCATGCAATGGATGGCGCGCGTGCCGCACCCGTTCCAGCAGACGGCGGCCGCGTGTGGGTTTGTCAGACATGAGTTCCCTCACCGTTCAGGCGCAGGAAATGCGCCCGAACGGTCAAGGTTGCATCAGACCCTAAGGACGACAGTCTCGACGATGGGACGACGATCCCAAATCTGCTGGCTGGCCTTCTTCAGCACACGAGCCACAGCCTGTTCGATGACCATCTCGTCGTCCAGAGCGTCGCCCTTCAGACCCTTGATCACCTGCTCGACCCGCTCGGCCAGCTTGTCCAGAGCATCGCCCAGCGGCGTGCCCGTGTCGCCGGGCAGGCCGACGCTGCGGATATCGATATCGCTGGCGATGCGGCCGCGCTTGTCCAGGGCGAAGCTGACGATCAGCACGCCGTTGGTCGAGGCGTGACGACGCTCCTTCAGGGCCTCGCCCTGTTCGGTGACCAGCATGCCGCCGTCGACATAGAGGCGGCCGTTCGGCACCTCGTCGATGATTTTCGCCGGACCAGGCGCCAAGCGGACCATGTCGCCGTTGCGCGGGGTGACGGTTTCCTTGACGCCGATGTCCTTGGCCAGGTTGGCGTGTTCCAGCAGGAAGCGGCGCACGCCGTGGGTCGGCACCGCGATCTGCGGCCGGACCCAGTCGTACATCTGCTTCAGTTCGTCACGGCACGGGTGGCCCGAAACGTGGATGCCGGGGTGATCCTTCTCGGTGTAAAGGCGCACGCCCCGGTCCGCGAGGCGATCCTGCAGATTGCCGATGGCCAGTTCATTGCCGGGGATCTGGCGCGACGAGAAGATGCAGTGGTCGCCCAGACCCAGCTTCACGACCGGGTGGGTGCCGTCGGCGACGCGCGACAGAGCCGCGCGAGCTTCGCCTTGGCTGCCGGTGCAAAGGTACAGGATTTGGTCGGCCGGCCAGACGCGGGCCTCTTCGTCCGACAGGAAGGGCTTCACGTCCTGCAACATGCCGACGTGTTTGGCCGCGGCTGTGATCTTGTGCATCGAGCGACCGGCCAGCGACACGCGACGACCGCAGGCCTCGGCCGCGCGGATGACGCTGTCCATGCGGGCGACGTTGGAGGCGAAGCAGCCCACGGCGACGCGGCCCTTCAGGCTCGCGATCAGTTTGGAGATGGCGACGGCGACATCGCCTTCGGACCCGGCGACGCCGGGCACGAAGACGTTGGTGGAATCGCAGACCATGGCCAGCACGCCTTCGTCGCCCATGGCGCGAATGGCGGGGGCGTCGGTCTTCTCGCCGATGATCGGCTGGTCGTCGATCTTCCAGTCGCCGGTGTGGAACACCATGCCCAGCGGAGTGTCGATGGCCAGGCCGCTCGGCTCGGCGATCGAGTGGCTCATATTGACGAAGGTCACGCCGAACGAGCCCACATCGACGGTCCCGCCCAACGGCACCTCGATCACCTGGACCTCGTCAAAGATGCCGCGCTCGCGCAGCTTGTCCTTGATCAGATAGGCGGTGAAGGGGGTGGCGTAGACCGGCGCCTTGATGCGCGGCCACAGCCAGCCCAGTGCGCCGATATGGTCCTCGTGCGCGTGGGTCAGCATGATGCCCTTGATGTTCTCCCCTTCCAGGAAGGCAGGATCGGGCACGATCACGTCCACGCCGGGCGTGGACAGGTCGCCGAAGGTGACGCCGACATCGACGATCAGCCATTCACGATTGTCCGCCGGGCCGAAGCCATAGGCGTTGAGGTTCATACCGACTTCGTCGGAGCCGCCGAGAGGCAGGAAAACGAGTTCGTCTTGGTTTTGCTTTTTCATTCAGTCAGTCAAATGGGCGTTACGACGCCAGATTTCGAGGAGGCCGCGAATAGTTAAATCGGGATCGAAGTGATCGATGCTGTCGGTCGCGCCTTCGAACAGGCTGGCGACGCCGCCGGTTCCGATGACGGTCATGGGCCGCGCCCACTCCGCCTTGATGCGCTGGACCAGGCCTTCGATCAACGAGATATAGCCCCAGAAGACGCCGGACTGCATGGCCTCGACCGTGCCCTTGCCGATGACGTGTTCGGGTTTCTGGATGGCGATGCGGGGCAGTTTGGCCGCCGCCTCGTGCAGGGCCTGAAGCGACAGATTGATGCCGGGCGCGATCAGGCCCCCCTCGAAGGCGCCGTCGTCGGCGACGATGTCGAAGGTGGTCGCCGTGCCGCTGTCGATGACGATCAGGTCGCCGGGATAGACCAGCTTGGCCCCAATGGCGTTGACCAGGCGATCGGCGCCGGCCTCGCTGGGCTTGGCGATGCGGACGTCGATGCCCAGTTCGGCGTTCTCGCCGATGACCAGGGGTTCGATGTTCAGATAGCGCCGCGCCAGATTGCGCAGGTTGAAGATCGACTGGGGCACCACGCTGGAGATGATGCAGCCGGTCAGGGCGGCGAACGCCAGCCCCTTCATGGCCAACAGCTGATTCAGCCAGACAGCGTATTCGTCGGCCGTGCGGCTGGCCTCGGTGGCGGCGCGCCACTGGGCGATCCAGTCCGAGCCGTCGTGAACCGCGAACAGCGTATTGGTGTTGCCCTGCTCGATCGCCAGCAACATCAGGCGGCGCCGTTCTTTGAATCTGGGCCGAAAAAAACATCGCCGGCGGAGATGAGACGCACCGATCCGTCGGTCAGACGCAGGCGCAGCGCGCCGTCAGGCTCCACGCCCTCGGCCAGGCCTTCCAGGGTTTCGTTGTCCAGACGCGCGGTGCAAGGGCCGTTCAGTCCAGTCAGGCGGCTCGTCCAGGCGTCCAGAACCGGCTCGAAGCCCATCGTCTGCCAACGCCCCCACCAGACGGCGAAGGTCTCGGCCAGAATCTCGGCGGCGGCCTCGATGGGCGGGGCGAAGGCGAGGTCGTCTCGCAGTTTTTCCGCGATCGCCGCAGATGCTTTTTCCGTGCCTTCAGGGGCATGGGTCAAGTTCACGCCAATGCCGATGGCCAGCCAGAGCCCGCCTGACGCATGCGCGCCGCTTTCGACAAGGATGCCGCACGCCTTGCGATTGTCCAGCAACACGTCATTCGGCCATTTGATCGAGACCAGGGCCGGAGACACGAAGACATCCAGCAGGTCGGCGACGGCCAGGGCGGCGATGAAGGTCGCCTGAGCGGCCTCGCGCGGCGTCGCATGAACCCTGATGAGAAGGGTTGCCGCCAGATTGCCCGGCTTGTCGATCCAGCCTCGTCCACGACGCCCCCGACCCGCCGTCTGACGACGGGCGATGATCCACTTGGGGCCGACTTCGCCGGCCTCAGCCAGCCGTCGGGCTTCCGACAGCGTCGAATCGACCTCGTCGAGAATGACCAGGGGGACGGGCGTCAACGCCCTACCCGTTCCCGAAGCCGGCGCTCGCAACCTTGGTCAGCGGCTCCAGCCAGGTCAGACCGACGATCACCAGCGGGAAGGCGAAGGCCGCGCAGGCCCAGCCGATCCACTTGGCCTCGACCGGCGCCGTGTCGGTGGCGATATCGTCCACCGGGGCATCGAACCACATCAGCTTGAGGATGCGCAGATAGTAGAAGGCGGCGACGACCGAGGCGACCAGACCGGCGGCCGCTACGGGCCACAAGCCTGCGTCTGCCGCAGCGCCGAACACATAGTACTTGCCCCAGAAACCCGAGAAAGGCGGCATGCCCAAGACCGAAAGCGACAGCACCGTCAGGGCCACCGCCGTCAGCGGACGATCCTTCTTCAGGCCCGCCAGGTCGGCGATACGACGGATCGGACGGCCCGACTTGGACAGGCTGAGCAGGATGGCGAAGAAGCCCAACTGGTCGATGACATAGAGCGTCATGAACATCAGCATGGCCTGCAGGCCCTCGGCGGTGCCGGCCGCGATGCCCAGCAGCGCATAGCCGATGTTGGCGATCGACGAATAGGCCAGCAGACGCTGGATGTCCTTCTGCGCCAGACCGCCGAAGGCGCCGACGACGAAGCTGATCAGGGAAATGGCGATCAGGACCTGGGACCACTGGGCGTGGGCGTCGCCGAAACCGTGTTCCAGCGTGCGGGCGATCAGGACCATGGCGGCGACCTTGGGGGCCGTGGCGAACAGGGCCACGACCGGCGTCGGCGCGCCCTCATAGACGTCGGGCGTCCACATATGGAACGGGGCGGCTGAAACCTTGAACGCCAGACCGCAGATCAGGAAGACCAGGCCGAACACAAGGCCCGGGCCGGGATTGTCCGAGGCGAAGGCGGCGATGTCGTCGAACCGCATCGACCCGGCGAAACCGTAGATCAGGCTGGCGCCATACAGCAGCAGGCCCGAAGACAGCGCGCCAAGGACGAAATACTTCAGGCCCGCTTCCGACGCCTTGACGTCGTTACGGTGGAAGGCGGCGAGCACATACAGGGCCAGCGAATGCAGCTCGATCCCGACATACATGGAAATCAGGTCGCCCGAGGACGCCATCATCCCCATGCCGGCCGAGGCCAGCACGATCAGGACCGGATATTCGAACTTGGCGATGCGGGTGCGCTTCATCCAGCCGTCGCCCAGCACGACCGCAACGGCGGCCGACAGATAGATCAGGCTCTTGGCGTAGATGGCCAACGGATCGGCGACGTATGCGCCGTTGAAGGCGACGCCCCAGGGGCCGACGATCGAGATGACGGCGGCGGCGATCAGCAGCAGGACCGAAAGGATCGACACCAGGCGGGCGCTCTTGTCGCCGATGAAGGCGCCGACCATCAGCAGGACCAGGGCGCCGACCGCGAGGGTGACTTCCGAGGCGGCGAGATGCAGGGCGGAGGACAAATCAGGCATTATGGTCTCACCCGCCGATCGCGGCGCGATAGGCGCTGGTCAGGGCCTCGACGGCAGGCCCGGTGTAATCGAGGACGGCGGCCGGATGGACCCCCAGCCAGATGGTGCCGATGATCAGGGGCACGAACAGCAGCAGTTCGCGCTTGTCGATGTCGGTGATGGTCTCAAGCTTCGGATTGGTGATCTCGCCGAACATGACCGCCCGATACAGGGTCAGGGCGTAGACCGCCGAGAAGATCACGCCCGAGGCCGCGACCAGCGCCGCCCAGGTCGAGGCCTGATAGGCGCCCGTCATGGTCAGCACTTCACCGACGAAGCCGGAGGTGCCCGGCAGGCCGACGTTGGCCATGGTGAACATCAGGAAGATGGCCGCATACCAGGGCATGCGCGACGTCAGGCCGCCGTAGAAGGCGATCTCGCGAGTGTGCATCCGGTCGTAGACCACGCCGACGCACAGGAACAGCGCGCCCGAGATCAGACCGTGGCTGATCATCTGGAAGATGGCGCCCTGCATGCCGACGTCATTGCCCGAGAAGATGCCCAGCGTGACGAAGCCCATGTGGGCGACGGACGAATAGGCGATCAGCTTCTTGATGTCCGTCTGACGCCAGGCGACCAGCGACGTATAGACAATGGCGATCACCGACAGGGTGAAGACCAGCGGGCGGAACATTTCCGACGCCTGCGGGAACATCGGCACGTTGAACAGGATGAAGCCGTATCCGCCCAGCTTCAGCAGGATGCCAGCCAGGATGACCGAACCGGCCGTCGGCGCCTGGACGTGGGCGTCAGGCAGCCAGGTGTGGACCGGCCACATCGGCATCTTGACCGCGAACGAGGCGAAGAAGGCCAGCCACAGCAGCGGCTGAACCGCAGGGTCGAAGGCGTATTGCTTCAGCTCGGGGATGCTGGTGGTGCCGGCCTCGTGCGCCATCCACAGCATGGCCAGCAGCATCAGGACGGACCCCAGCAGGGTGTAGAGGAAGAACTTGTAGGCCGCGTAGATCCGGTTGGCGCCGCCCCAGATGCCGATGATCAGGAACATCGGCACCAGCGTGCCTTCGAAGAAGATGTAGAACAGGAACAGGTCCAGCGACGTGAACACGCCGATGACCAGCGTCTCCAGCACCAGGAAGGCGATCATATATTCGACGACGCGCGTCTCGATCGACTTCCAGCTGGCCAGGATGCAGATCGGCATCAGGAAGGCCGTCAGCAGAACGAACAGGACCGAAATCCCGTCGACGCCCAGGTGATAGCTGGCGCCCGCGAACCAGGGGACCATCTCCACGAACTGATAGCCGGTGTTCGCCGGATCGAAGCCGGCGACCAGCACGACCGAAACGGCCAGGACGACCAGGGTCGTGACCAGGGCGATCCAACGCGCGGCCGGCGCGGCGGCGTCGGCCGACTTGAAGGTCAGCCGGGCGACGAAGATCGCCAGGGCCCCGATCAGAGGCAGGAATGTAACGAGGCTCAGGATGTAGGGCACGAGATCAGGCTCCCCACGCGAGGATGGCGAAGGTGAGCAGACCGGCCACCCCGAGCAGCATCACGAAGGCATAGTGATAGACATAGCCGGACTGGATCTTGGCCAGTCGAGCGGCGGATTTCAGCGACACCCAGGCGGCGCCGTTCGGGCCAAGACCGTCGATGATCTTCACGTCGACGATCTTCCAGAAGACGTCGCCGATGGCCTTGAAGCCGCGCACGAAGACGAAGTCGTACAGCTCGTCAAAATACCACTTGTTGTACAGGAAGTTGTACACGAACCCTCCCCGCTCGGCCATCCGACGGCCCATGCCTTCGCGAGCGACGTAGATCCAGTAGGCGAAGGCCGTGCCGATCAGCGTCAGGATCAGCGGCGACCATTTCACCCAGGTCGGGACGTCGTGGCTCTCGTGCAGGACGTGGTTGTGCTCGCCGGTGAAGATCGCGCCGCGCCAGAACTCGTGCTCGTGATGGCCGATGAAGTGCGGCGCGAAGACGAAGCCCGCAGCGACCGCGCCGACCGACAGCAGGATCAGCGGAACCAGCATCACCCACGGGCTCTCGTGCGGCTTCAGCGGGCCATGATGGCCGTGGTCGTCGTGAGCGTGATCGTCATGCGCGCCGTGCGTGACGGCGTGGCCGTGATCGTCCGCGTCGGGCAGCGGCTCGGAGTGCGTCTCCAGTTGCGCGTCCGTGGCGTGATCGTCGGCGTGATGCGCGCCCTCTTCCTTCCACACCGGTTTGTTGTGGAAGGTCATGAACACCAGACGCCACGAATAGTAGGCCGTCAGGCCGGCGGCGATGATGCCGACGAAGAAGGCGAACAGACCGATGGCCGAGTGACCCGAGGCCGCCGAGGCATAGGCGCTCTCGATGATGGAGTCCTTGGAATAGAAGCCGGCGAAGCCGCCGACGCCGGGGATGCCAAGGCCGGTGATGGCGATGGTGCCGATGGTCATCACCGCATAGGTGACCGGCAGCAGCTTCCACAGTCCGCCCATCTTCCGCATGTCCTGCTCGTGATGCATGCCGTGGATCACCGAACCGGCGCCCAGGAACAGCAGGGCCTTGAAGAAGGCGTGCGTGAACAGGTGGAACATGGCGGCCTGATAGGCGCCGACGCCCGCCGCGAAGAACATGTAGCCCAGCTGCGAACAGGTCGAATAGGCGATGACCCGCTTGATGTCGTTCTGGGTCAGGCCGACCGTGGCGGCGAACAGGGCCGTGATCGCGCCGATGATGGCGATGATCTGCGACGCGCCCGGCGCATACTCATAGATCGGCGACAGCAGGCAGACCATGTAGACGCCGGCGGTCACCATGGTGGCGGCGTGGATCAGGGCCGACACGGGCGTCGGGCCTTCCATCGCGTCCGGCAGCCAGGTGTGCAGGAAGAACTGGGCCGACTTGCCCATGGCGCCGATGAACAGCAGGAAGCCGGCCAGATCCAGGGCGGACCATTGGACGCCCAGGAACTCCCACGTCGTGTTCGCCTTGGTGGCGATCATCGGGAACAGTTCGGCGAACTCGATCGTGCCGTACATCCAGAAGATCGTCATGATTCCCAGCACGAAGCCGAAGTCGCCGACGCGGTTGACGACGAAAGCCTTGATGGCGGCGGCGCTGGCCGTCGGCTTCTTGAACCAGAAACCGATCAGCAGATAGGACGCCAGGCCCACGCCTTCCCAGCCGAAGAAGATCTGCATGAAGTCGGCGGCCGTCACCAGCGCCAGCATCATGAAGGTGAACAGCGACAGATAGGCGAAGAAGCGCGGCCGGCTGTCGTCCTCGGCCATATAGCCCCAGGAATACAGGTGGACCAGCGACGAGACGCTGGTGACCACGATCAGCATGGTCGCCGACAGGGCGTCGATGCGGATCGACCAGGCCGACTGGAAGTCGCCCACATTGATGAAGGGCGCCAGGCGAATGGTGAAGGGCTCCATATGGCCCCAGGTCCATTGCCCGAACACCGTCCAGGCGACGGCGCACGAGAAGAACAGCAGGCCGGTCGTGATGGCCTGCGACGGGATGTTGCCAAGCCGGCGACCGAAGAAGCCGACAATGGCCGCACCCAGCAGCGGGGCGAATATCCCGAGAATGACGAGGGTATGGAAAGTCACGCTCAGCCCTTCATCACGGAGGCGTCGTCCACGGCGATGTCGCCGCGGTTACGGAAGAAGGTCACCAGGATCGCCAGGCCGACGGCCGCCTCGGCGGCGGCGACGGTCAGGACGAACATCGCCATGATCTGCCCGCTGATCTCGTTCAGATAGGCCGAGAAGGCGACGAAGTTGATGTTCACCGCCAGCAGGATCAGCTCGATCGACATCAGGATGATGATGACGTTCTTGCGGTTCACGAAGATGCCGAACACCCCGATGGTGAACAGGATCGCGGCGACCGTCAGATAGTGGGTCAGACCGATCATCACAGAAGCTCCTCGGCGCTGACGCCCTCGCCCGTGGCGGCGGGCTTGATCTCGACCGACTTGCGGCGGTCGCGGTTCACCTGATCGCCGGGGTTCTGGCGTTTGATATGCGGCTTGTGGCGCAGCGTCAGGGTGATGGCGCCGATCATCGCGATCAACAGCACGATCCCCGCCGCCTGGAAGAAGTAGACGTAGTCCGTATAGAGGACCCGGCCGATGGCCTCGACATTGGTCACGCTGGCGTCCGGCGCACCCGGCGCTGGCAGGCCCGCCGCCGCGCCGCCCTGGACCACGGCGACCGAGACGATGATCATTTCCACCAGCAGCACGGCGGCGATGATCGCCCCCAGCGGCAGATAGCGCGCGTAACCTTCGCGCAGCTTCAGGAAGTCCACGTCCAGCATCATGACGACGAACAGGAACAGCACCGCGACCGCGCCGACATAGACGACGACCAGCAGCATCGCCAGGAACTCGGCGCCCAGCAGGACGAACAGACCGGCCGAGGAGAAGAAGGCCAGGATCAACCACAGCACGCTGTGCACGGGGTTGCGCGCGGTCACGACCAGAAGGCCGGAAACCGTGGCGACCGCCGCCAGCAGATAGAAGGCTATGCCTTGCAGCATGTCGGGACGAAGCCCCTTTCGTATCGGCCGCGACCCCGTTTCAGGAATCGCCGACCCGTTTGCGTGAGCTGCCTAGTTCAAGACCTCTTCCTCTTGAAGAGGTCTTGAACGGCAACTTGAGTGGAGCGTGATCTTATCCGAAAAACCGGTAGCCACTTTTCGGGATCACGCTCTAGCGGTAAGGCGCGTCGAGTTCCAGATTCTTGGCGATCTGCCGTTCCCAGCGGTCGCCGTTATCGAGCAGGCGTTGCTTGTCGTAGAGCAGCTCCTCGCGCGTCTCGACGGCGAATTCGGAGTTGGGCCCCTCCACGATGGCGTCCACCGGACAGGCCTCCTGGCACAAACCGCAATAGATGCATTTGACCATGTCGATGTCGTAGCGCGTCGTGCGGCGGCTTCCGTCGGCGCGCGGTTCGGCCTCGATGGTGATGGCCTGGGCCGGGCAGATGGCCTCGCACAGTTTGCAGGCGATGCAGCGTTCCTCGCCGTTCGCATAGCGGCGCAGCACGTGTTCGCCCCGGAAGCGAGGCGACTGCGGGTTCCGCTCGAACGGATAGTTCACGGTCATCTTGGGCCGCGCCATATATTTCAGCGACAGACCGATGGCGCCGATGACGTCCAGCATCATCGCGCCCTTGGTCGCCTGGACGATACGGGTGAACATCAGGGCTTATCCTTGGGAGCGGGCGTCGTCTTTGGGGCGGGCTGGCTGGCGCGCCAGTCCTGTTCGATGCGGTCCTGGCGGCGCTGCCACTGATAGCTCGACTCGGGCATGCGCGTATCGGGCGCGCAGGCGGCGGTCACGGCCAGCAGGCCGAAGGCGATGACGAAACCCTTCATCACGACCCCACCACGAACACGCGCCAGGCCGAGACGATCACGACCGCCACCAGCGAGGTCGGCAGGAAGATCTTCCAGCCCAGGCGCATCAGTTGGTCATAACGATAGCGCGGCACGAAGGCCTTCACCATCGAGATGCAGATGAACCAGAAGACCGTCTTGGCCATGAAGGTCAGCAGATAGATCGTATAGGCGATCCAGGCGGGCAGCGCGTCCATCCATTCGACCGGAACACCCGGGTTCCAGCCGCCGAAGAACAGCAGGCTGATCATCGCCGACATGAAGACGATGTTGACGTACTCGCCCATCATGAACAGCAGGTATGGGGTCGAGCTGTATTCGACCTGATAACCGGCGACCAGTTCGGACTCGGCCTCGGGCAGGTCGAATGGCGGACGGTTGGTCTCGGCCAAGGCCGAGATGAAGAAGATGATCGACATCGGGAACAGGATCACGACCAGCGGCCAGGTGTCGGCGCCGCCGCCGAAGCCGTACCAGTTCCAGAACATGCCCTTCTGGCTGTCGACGATGTCCGACAGGTTCATCGTGCCGGCCAGCAGGATCACATTGATGATGATCAGGCCCAGCGAGACTTCATACGAAACCATCTGCGCGGCCGAACGCAGCGACCCCAGGAACGGATACTTCGAGTTCGAAGCCCAGCCGCCCATGATGATGCCGTACACGCCCAGCGACGACACCGCGAAGATGTACAGGATGCCGACGTTCAGGTCCGACACGACCCAGCCGGGGGCGAACGGAATGACCGCCCAGGCCATGAAGGCCAGGATCACGGTGATGATCGGGGCGATGATGAAGACCGCCTTGTCCGCACCGGCCGGGATCACGACCTCCTTCAGCACGAATTTGATCATGTCCGCAAAGGACTGAAGCAGGCCGAAGGGACCGACGACGTTCGGACCCTTGCGCATCTGCACGCCAGCCCAGACCTTGCGGTCCGCCAGCAGCAGGAAGGCGACGGCGATCAGCACGCCGACGGTGATCAGCAGGACCTGACCCAGCGTGATCAGCGTCCAGCCCAGAGGCGTGGCCCAGAAGGAAACGGGGTCCATGGCTTACTCCGCCGCCATTGCGACCGGCGCGATCCGCAGGGCGGACAGCTCGGCCATCGTCGCGCTGGCGCGCGCTATCGGATTGGAAAGATAGGGGTCGGTGATCGCCGAGGCGAACACCCGGTCGCCCAGGTCGCCCTTGGCGCCCAGCTTGGCCACGTCGAACGCCGCCGGCGCGGGCAGATAGTCGATCCGGCCGAAGGTCGGATGATCGCCCATCAGCTTGGCGCGGAGCTGCTCCAGCGTGTCGTAAGGCAGGGTCTGATCGACGCGGGCGGACAGGGCGCGGATGATGGCCCAGTCTTCCTTGGCCTCGCCCTTGGGGAAGACGACGCGTTCGGCCATCTGCACCCGGCCCTCGGTATTCACATACAGGCCGGCCTTCTCGGTATAGGCCGCGCCCGGCAGGATCACGTCCGCGCCGTGCGCCCCACGGTCGCCGTGGCTGCCCAGATAGACGCGGAAGGCGTTCGAACCGGTCGGATCGACCTCGTCGGCGCCCAGCAGGAACAGCACGTCCAGCGCATCCGGCTTCAGCATTTCGGCGACCGTCAGGCCGCCGTCTGCCGGGACGAAGCCCATGTCCAGACCGGCGACGCGCGATGCGGCGTGGTGCAGGACGTTGAAGCCGTTCCAGCTCTCGGTCACGACGCCGACCTTCTTGGCCAGGGCGCCCAGGGCGTTCAGGACGGCGGAACCGCCCTCCCCGTTCAGCGCGCCGGATCCGACGATGATCGCCGGACGCTCGGCCTTGGTCAGGAAGTCCATCGCCGACTTGGGCAGCTTGCCCAGGGTCTGCGAACCGGCGCCCAGATAGGCGTAGTCGAAGGTCAGATCGGCCTGTTCGCCGATCAGGCCGATCTCGACGTCGCCCTTGATCCAGCTCTTGCGCAAACGAGCGTTCAGCAGCGGCGCCTCGATGCGCGGGTTCACACCCACGATCAGTATGGCGTCAGCCTTTTCAATGCCTTCCAGGCCGGTGTTGAACAGCCAGCCCTCGCGCGGGCCATAGCCCAGGGCGGCGCCGTCCTGGCGGCAGTCGGTGTTGTTCGAGCCCAGAGCGCGGAACAGGTCAAACGTCGCCTTCATCGACTCGGCGTCCTGCAGGTCGCCGGCGATCACGCCGATCCGGTCGGCAGGGGCGGCCTTCAGCTTGGCGGCCACGGCGTCCAGCGCCTCGTTCCACGAGGCGGCGCGCAGCTTGCCGTTCCCACGGATCCACGGGCGGTCCAGACGACGCGCGGTCAGGCCGTCCACGACATAACGGCTCTTGTCCGACAGCCACTCCTCGTTGATGCCCTCGTTGACGCGCGGCAGCACGCGCATCACTTCGGAGCCGCGGAAGTCGGCGCGGATGTTCGAGCCCAGGGCGTCCATGACGTCGATGGTCTCGGTCTTCTTCAGTTCCCACGGACGATAGTGGTACTGCCATGGACGGTGCGTCAGGGCGCCGACGGGGCACAGGTCGTTGACGTTGCCTGACAGTTCCGAGGCGACCGACTTCTCCAGATAGGTCGTGATCTCGGCGTCCTCGCCGCGCGAGATCATGCCGATGTCCGGGACGCCGGCGACTTCGGTGATGAAGCGGACGCAACGCGTGCACTGGATGCAGCGCGTCATGAAGGTCTTGATGGTCGGACCCATGACCTTTTCTTCGACCGCGCGCTTGTTCTCGGCATAACGAGACCCGTCGCGGCCATAGCCCATGGCCTGGTCCTGCAGGTCGCACTCGCCGCCCTGGTCGCAGATCGGGCAATCCAGCGGGTGGTTGATGAGCAGGAACTCCATCACCCCTTCGCGCGCCTTCTTGACCATCGGCGTGTCGGTGAAGATTTCCTGGCCTTCGGCGGCCGGCAGGGCGCACGACGCCTGCGGCTTCGGCGGTCCGGGCTTCACCTCGACCAGGCACATGCGGCAGTTGCCGGCGATGGACAGGCGTTCGTGGTAGCAGAAGCGCGGAATCTCCTGCCCCGCGCGCTCGGCGACCTGGAGCACGGTCATGCCGGGCTCGAACTCGGTTTCGACGCCGTTGACCTTGGCGACTGGCATCAGCGGGCCTCTTCTTCAGCGGGAACGGCCAGTTCGGCCTGTTCCGTGGTCCCATCCGGGAGCGTCTGTGTGATGGTGATCGTATCGCCGTCCATGACGTAACGGATCACCGGGTCGCCCGACTGGTTCATCCAGCGAACGAGCGTTGCATCGGGCAGATCGAGCGGCTTCCACACGATCATATCGTTTTCGACACGGCAGTCGGCCCGCATCCGCCCGCCGTCGACCGGCGCGCGCCACGAGGCGTGGACCACACCGTTCTCGACACCGTCAACGGCGACCGCCGACGGCTCTTGGCCGTGAACCTGGGCCAGACCGGCCTGGCACACGCGGCGCAGTTCGCCGACGGTCAGAACCTTGGGCGCCGTCTGCACGGCGTCCGAAGCCTTGACCTCGGCCGAGACCTTTTCCGCAGGCGTGGGCGCAGCGTCGCGTTCGCCGCAAGCGGCGAGAGCGAAGGCTCCGATCACGATGGCGGGCGAAAGGCGCATTCCTACTCCGCAGCGATCGCATGGCCGGCGAAGTTCGCGCGGCGGCTGCGGTAGTTGGCGATGCGGTCTTCGATCTCGTGACGGAAGTGACGGATCAGGCCCTGAACCGGCCAGGCGGCGGCGTCGCCCAGGGCGCAGATGGTGTGGCCCTCGACCTGGCTGGCGACGTCCAGCAGAAGGTCGATCTCCGACGGATCGGCCTCGCCCACCGCCATCCGCTCCAGCACGCGCCACATCCAGCCGGTGCCTTCGCGGCACGGCGTGCACTGGCCGCAGCTCTCGTGCTTGAAGAAGTAGCTGATCCGGGCGATCGCTTTCACGATGTCGGTCGACTCGTCCATGACGGTCACGCCGGCCGTGCCCAGCGACGAGCGAACCTCGCGCATGGAATCGAAGTCCATCAGGACCGTCTCGGCCTGTTCGCGCGTGATTACCGGGCAGGATGCGCCGCCGGGGATGATGGCTTTCAGATTACCCCAGCCGCCGCGAACACCGCCGCCGTGATCCTCGATCAGCTGACGCAGCGGGATCGACATGGCCTCTTCGACCACGCAGGGCGTGTTCACATGGCCGGACAGGGACATCAGCTTGGTGCCGGTGTTGTTGGGACGGCCGAAGCTGGCGAACCAGTCGGCGCCGCGACGCAGGATGGTGCCGACGACGGCGATAGACTCGACGTTGTTCACCGTGGTCGGGCAGCCGTACAGGCCCGCTCCGGCCGGGAACGGCGGCTTCAGGCGCGGCTGGCCCTTCTTGCCTTCCAGCGATTCCAGCAGGGCCGTCTCTTCCCCGCAGATATAGGCGCCGGCGCCGTGGTGGATATAGACGTCGAAGTCCCAGCCGTGGACGTTGTCCTTGCCGATCAGCTTGCCTTCGTAGGCCTGCTTGACGGCGGCTTCCATCCGCTCGCGCTCCAGCACGTATTCGCCGCGCAGATAGATGTAGCAGGCATGGGCCTGCATCGCGAAGCTGGCGATCAGCGCGCCTTCGATCAGCAGGTGCGGATCATGACGCATGATCTCGCGGTCCTTGCAGGTCGCGGGCTCGGATTCGTCGGCGTTGATGACCAGGTAGTGAGGGCGATCCTTCACCTCCTTGGGCATGAACGACCACTTCAGGCCCGTCGAGAAGCCCGCGCCGCCACGGCCGCGCAGACCCGAGGCCTTGACGTTGTTGATGATCCAGTCGCGGCCAAGGTCCAGCATGTCCTTGGTGGCGTTCCAAGCGCCGCGGTTCTTCGCCCCGTCCAGCGTCCAGTCCTGGAAGCCGTACAGGTTGGTGAAGATGCGATCCTTGTCTTCGAGAATGCCGACCATGGCCCTCAGAGTCCTTCCGCCAGACGGCGCTTGTGGTGGCGAGTGCGCATCCAGATGGCCGCGATGACCATCGCCCAGCCGGCCGCCAGCATGAAGTAGGAGAGATTGACCGCCCACGGCCCGACCGCGCCCTGACGCGAGATCAGGATCAGAACGGCCGCGCCGACGACCATCGACAGCCCGCCGGCCCGCAATGGACGTCCGACGCCGCGCAGTTCCTTGCGATAGGCCGCACGGCCCTCGTCGGTGTTCAGATCAGGCGGCGCCATCAGGCCGGCGCCTTCTCGACCGGCGCCGGGTCGCTGTTCGGCAGCTTCTTGATCGGCTTGGCCGCCGAGCCGTCGTACAGCTTCGGATCCAGCAGGGTCAGCGCCCCGCCAGCCGGCTCGGACGTCGTGCGTCCGACATACGATCCCGGCTTCGGCGTCTTGCCGGCGGCGAAATCGTCGATGATCTGGCCGATCGTCTCGGGTGTCAGGTCTTCGAAATAATAGTCGTTGATCTGGGCCATCGGCGCGTTCGAACAGGCGCCCAGGCATTCGACTTCCTGCCAGGTGAAGCGGCCGTCGGCGGACAGATGATCCTTGGGACCGATCTTCTCCTTGCAGACGCGCATCAGCTCATTGGCGCCGCGCAGCATGCACGGCGTGGTGCCGCACACCTGGATCAGCGCGGTCTTGCCGACCGGCTCCAGCATGAACATGGTGTAGAAGGTCGCGACCTCCAGCACCCGGATGAAGGGCATGCCCAGCAGTTCGCCGACGGCGCGGATGGCGGGTTCGGAGACCCAGCCTTCCTGCTTCTGCACCAGCCACAGGACCGGGATCACCGCCGACTGGCGACGGCTTTGCGGGTATTTCCTGATCCACCATTCGGCCTTGGCCTTGGTGTCCTTCGAAAAGGCGAAGGAGGCAGGCTGTTCCTTTGCGAGACGACGAACGCTCATCGGTCCACTTCTCCGAAAACGATGTCGAGCGAGCCGAGGATGGCGGACACGTCGGCCAGCTGGTGACCGCGGTTCATCCAGTCCATCGCCTGCAGCGAGCGGAAGCCCGGCGCCGATATCTTCACGCGATAGGGTTTGTTGGTGCCGTCCGACACCAGATAGATGCCGAACTCGCCCTTGGGCGCTTCGACCGAGGCGTAGACCTCGCCCTCGGGCGTCTTGAAGCCCTCGGTGTACAGCTTGAAGTGATGGATCAGGGATTCCATCGAGCGCTTCATCTCGCCACGGCGCGGCGGAACGATCTTGTTGTCCTCGATCATCACCGGCTCGCCGGGGCAGTTGCGCAGCTTGTGGATGCACTGTTCCATGATCCGCACCGACTGCTTCATCTCTTCGATGCGCACCAGATAGCGGTCCCAGCAGTCGCCGTTCTTGCCGACGACGACGTCGAACTCCAGCTCGGCATAGCATTCGTAGGGCTGCGACTTGCGCAGGTCCCAGGCGATGTTCGAGCCACGCAGCATCACGCCGGTGAAGCCCCACTCCAGGGCCTGCGACTTGGACACCACGCCGATGTCGACGTTGCGTTGCTTGAAGATGCGGTTCTCGGTGACCAGGCTTTCGATGTCCTTCATTGCCGGCGGGAACTCGTGGCACCAGCGGCCGATGTCATCGATCAGGTCCATCGGCAGGTCCTGGTGGACGCCGCCCGGACGGAAGTAGTTGGCGTGCAGACGGGCGCCGCAGGCGCGCTCGTAGAACACCATCAGCTTCTCGCGTTCCTCGAAGCCCCAGAGCGGCGGCGTCAGGGCGCCGACGTCCATGGCCTGGGTCGTCACGTTCAGCATGTGCGACAGGATGCGGCCGATTTCCGAATACAGGACGCGGATCAGCTGCGCCCGGTAAGGCACCTCGATGCCCAGCAGCTTCTCGATGGCCAGGCAGAAGGCATGCTCCTGGTTCATCGGCGCGACGTAGTCGAGACGATCCAGATACGGCACGTTCTGCAGATAGGTGCGCGCCTCCATCAGCTTCTCGGTGCCGCGGTGCAGCAGGCCGATGTGCGGATCAACGCGTTCGACGATCTCGCCGTCCAGCTCCAGCACCAGGCGCAGCACGCCGTGCGCCGCTGGGTGTTGCGGGCCGAAGTTGATGGTGAACTTGCGGTCTTCCATGTCGCGCGCGTGGGCGGTGCGCGTGTCGAGGTCGTCCTCGAACACATCGACGCCCAGCGGCAGGGTGGGGTTTCCGTCAGCCATTACGCTTGGCCTCCCGCCTTCTCGTCGCCCGGCAGGACCGGCGCGGGGTATTCGGCGCCTTCCCAAGGCGACAGGAAGTCGAACGAGCGGAACTCTTGCGTCAGCTTGACCGGTTCATAGACCACGCGGCGCTGTTCCTCGTCGTAGCGGACCTCGACATAGCCCGTCATCGGGAAGTCCTTGCGGAGCGGATGCCCCTCGAAGCCATAGTCCGTCAGCAGGCGACGCAGGTCCGGGTGGCCCGAGAACAGCATGCCGTACATATCGTAGGCTTCACGCTCGAACCAGTTTGCGGCCGGATAGGCCGAGATGACCGAAGGCACCGGCTGGGTCTCGTCGGTCGACACCTTGACGCGCAGGCGCGCGTTCCGGGTCATCGACAGCAGGTGATAGACGACCTCGAACCGCTCCTTGCGATCCGGGTAGTCCACGCCGCAGAGGTCCAGCAGCTGCTGGAAGCCGAACTGGTCGCGCAGCGCCGTCAGAACCTCGATGATCCGCTCGCGCGGCGCGACCAGCGTCAGCTCGCCGAATGCGATCTGCGCCTCGACACCCCAACCTTCACCGGCAAGGGCGCCGACCATCTCCGCGCCCAGCGGCGTCAGGGCGGTTTCCTGTTGGGCCTGAACAGCCAACGAACTCATCGGTCGATCGTCCCCGTGCGACGGATCTTCTTCTGCAGTTGCAGCAGGCCGTAAAGCAGCGCCTCCGCCGTCGGCGGACAGCCGGGCACATAGACGTCCACCGGCACGACGCGGTCGCAACCGCGCACGACGCTGTAACTATAGTGGTAGTAGCCGCCGCCGTTGGCGCAGCTGCCCATCGACACGACGTAACGCGGGTCGGGCATCTGGTCGTAGACCTTGCGGATGGCCGGGGCCATCTTGTTGGTCAGGGTGCCGGCGACGATCATCAGGTCCGACTGACGCGGACTGGCGCGGGGCGCCATGCCGAAGCGCTCGACGTCGAAGCGCGGCATCGACATCTGGATCATCTCGACGGCGCAGCAGGCCAGCCCGAAGGTCATCCACATCAGCGAGCCGGTGCGCGCCCAGTTGATGACGTCGTCGGCGGCGGCGACCAGATAGCCCCGCTCGCCGAGCTCCATGTTCACGGCCTCGAAGAACTTGTCGTGGACCTTGGGATCATAGCCCTCGACGGTCGAACGCGCGGCGGCGCCGGCCGGAACCAGCGGCGCGCCGGATGCCGTAACCAGGGTCGTCGGCGTGGAAGTGGCGACTACTCCCATTCCAGGGCTCCCTTCTTCCATTCGTATATGAAGCCGATGGTCAGCACGCCCAGGAAGACCATCATCGACCAGAAGGCGAAGATCATGCCGCCGTGCGACAGGTCGAACATCGACACCGCCCACGGGAACAGGAAGGCCACTTCCAGGTCGAAGATGATGAACAGGATCGACACCAGATAGAAGCGGATGTCGAACTTCATGCGCGCGTCGTCGAAGGCGTTGAAGCCGCACTCATAGGCCGACAGCTTTTCAGAGTCGGGATTCTTCGGCGCCAGCAACAGCGGCAGCACGATGAAAAGGATGCCGATCAGGGCGGCCACGCCGGCGAAGATGACGACCGGCAGATACTCGAGCAGGAATGCGTTCATTCGAAGAACCTCGTCCGCCGGGGAGAGGCGGGATTCGGCGCTTCTTAGACCCAAGAACGTCGCCGTTCAAACCCCTGCGGCCATTGGCTTTTCATTGAGAACGGATCGCAACTTTGCGGGCCATATGTCGCAGGCCCCGCGCTTGCGCGGCTTGCGCCGACAAAGCCCTATGGCGACGCCGATCCCGTAACCGAAAGTCATCCGAATGAGTGCAGCCAGCCGCGTCCTGAACGCCGTCGAGCGGATCGGGAATCGCCTGCCCGATCCGGTCTTTCTGTTCCTGTGGCTGATCGGCGGATTGGTTGTGCTGAGCATGGTCGGCGCGGGCCTGGGATGGTCCGCCGTCAATCCGGTGACCGGCGATCGGCTGGTGGCCGAAAGCCTGCTGTCGTCGGAGAACCTGGGACAGCTGATCATCGGCATGCCGCGAACCCTGGCGGACTTCCCGCCGCTGGGGATCGTCATCACCATCATATACGGCGCATCCGTCGCCGAGCGGACAGGCCTGTTCTCAACCGCGATCCGCGGCGCCCTTCTGAATGCGCCGCGCGCCATACTGACGCCGGTCGTCGTGATCACCGGCATGGTCTCCCACCACGCGTCGGACGCCTCCTATGTGGTCGTCATTCCTCTTGCGGCCGTGATCTTCGCGGCGGCGGGCCGCAATCCGTTGGCGGGACTGGCGGCCGGCTTCGCCGCCGTCTCGGGCGGATACGCCGGCAATCTGTTTCCCGGCGCCAGCGACGCCCTGATCCTGGGGATCACCGAGCCGGCGGCGCACCTGATCGACCCGTCCTATTCGGTGAACATCGCCGGCAACTGGTTCTTCATCGTCGGGGTGGTGTTCGTCTTCACCCCCATCGTCTGGTTCCTGACCGACCGGGTGATCGAGCCGCGCCTGGGGGTGTGGAAGCCCGCCGAGGGCGTCGCTCCGCCGGCCGCCTCCGAAAAAGAGCCGCTGACCGCCGCCGAGACGCGCGGGCTGAAGTGCGCCGGCCTGGCGCTGCTGGGCATGATCGCGTTGTGGGCCTTGATCACCGTCCTGCCGGCCTCACCCTTCGTCGACCCGGAAGCGGACCCGGAGCAGAGGTTCAATCCGCTGTACCGCTCGCTGGCCGCCTTCTTCGCCATCGTCTTCTTCGTGACGGGCTGGGCCTTCGGCGCCGGTTCCGGCTCCATCCAGTCGCACCGCGACCTGGTGCGGATGATGCGCGACGGCATCGCCCAGCTGGCGCCCTATATCGTGCTGGCCTTCTTCGCCGCCCACTTCGTGGCCATGTTCAACTGGTCCGGCCTGGGGCCGATCCTGGCCGTCAACGCCGCTGCGGGACTGAAGACCCTGGCCCTGCCCGCTCCGCTGCTGCTGATCTGCGTCGTCTTCGTCTCGTGCTTCTTCGATCTGTTCATCGGCTCGGCCTCGGCCAAATGGTCGGCCTTGGCGCCCATCGTCGTGCCCATGTTCATGCTGCTGGGCATCTCGCCCGAGATGACGACCGCCGCCTATCGGATGGGGGATTCGGTCACCAACATCGCCACGCCCCTGATGAGCTATTTCCCGCTGATCCTGACCTTCGCCCAGCGCTGGGATCCGCGATTCGGCCTGGGATCGTTGATGGCGACCATGCTGCCCTATGCCGGCGCCTTCCTGGTCGCAGGTCTGGCCATGGTGGCGGCCTGGGTCGCCTTCGACCTGCCGTTGGGGCCAGGGGTCGGCGTCCACTATGAGCCGCCCGCCCCCGCCGTGGCCGCTCAGGAGCCCACAAGCGGCGGCCTAGCGGGCCCGCACAGCCCGCCTCAGCCGGCCGCGATCGCCCCGTCCACAGCCCCGTCGCGTTGAGGCTCGCGTTTCTCCGAAAAGGTCGCTTGACGCGATGTGTCAGCCCGCCTAAACGACGCCCCTCGCCGGGGCGCACAGCCGCTTCGGCCGGGAAACGCGGGTGTAGCTCAGTTGGTTAGAGTGCCGGCCTGTCACGCCGGAGGTCGCGG